>NZ_JBIAVV010000011.1:0-452307 GCF_042894765.1 Streptomyces sp. NPDC001507 | reverse complement strand
CGACCCGATTTCCTCGGTGCTTTCCAGGTTCCCGCTCTCGCGTTTCCCTTTCCGGCGGTTCCGACTCTATCAGATCCTTTCGGCGTCTGATTCCCGGTCAGCGGGTGTCGCCTTCGCGGCTGTTGGGCCGTTCCGACGAGTGAGACTTTAGCGGATTCCCGGCCTCCGAGCTAATCGGGGGCCGCGTCCTTTCGAACGTGGATTCCTCATTCCGTAAATACGCACGCAGAAGCCGTCGACGACGTATCGCCGATTGCCGGTAGGTACTTGCGGAGTGGCTGTCCGGGGACCGACCGGGGTCGGCGCTCACGTCGGACAACTCGGAGAACAGTACGTATCCGGTTGGGGCGTGTCAACTCGCGGCGGGACGGCACCCCGGCGGCGTATGGTGGGCGCCATGACTACGCGTACGTGTTCCCAGCAGTGGTGGCCCGCCTGACGGCGGCCGCCCTCACGTACGTATTCAACGGCCGCCGCTTCGGCGGCCGTTCGTGTATCTCCCTCCAGAACCCCTGAGGGCCGGCCGCCGGGGACGGCGGCCTCGACCAGGAGGTGGAGAGGGAATGACACGGGTCTTCAGCGGGATCAAGCCGACCGGGCACCTGACACTGGGGAACTACCTGGGGGCGATGCGGCAGTGGGCTGCCGTGGACCAGCACCGGTCCGACGCGCTGTTCTGCGTCGTCGATCTGCACGGCATGACCGTGGACCACGATCCGGCCCGGCTGCGCAGGCTCACCCGGCAGGCGGCGACGCTGCTGCTGGCGGCGGGGCTGGATCCGGAGCTGTGCACCGTGTTCGTGCAGAGCCATGTCGACGAGCACACCCGGCTGTCGTACGTCATGGAGTGCGTGGCGACCGACGGTGAGATGCGGCGGATGATCCAGTACAAGGAGAAGGTCGCCAGCGAGGGGGCGCGGGGGCGAGGTGTGCGGCTGTCCCTGCTGACGTACCCGGCGCTGATGGCGGCGGACATCCTGGCGTACCGGGCGGACGAGGTGCCGGTCGGGGACGACCAGGCGCAGCACGTGGAGCTGACGCGGGATCTGGCGGTGCGGTTCAACCAGCGGTACGGGCACACGTTCGTGGTGCCGAAGGCGACCGTGCCGACGGTGGCGGCGCGGGTGATGAACCTGCAGGATCCGACGTCGAAGATGGGCAAGAGCGACGACTCCGGTCCCGGGATCGTCTATCTGCTCGACGAGCCGGACGTGATCCGGAAGAAGGTCATGCGGGCCGTGACGGACAGCGGGCGGGAGGTCGTGTACGACAGGGAGGAGCGGCCCGGGGTCGCGAATCTGCTGGAGATCCTCGCTGCGTGCACGGGTGGGAACCCTGAGTCACTGGCTACCGTTCACGATTCGTACGGCGCGCTGAAGCAGGCCACCGCGGAGGCGGTCCTGGAGACGCTCAGGCCCGTGCGGGCCAGGCACAAGGAGTTGTGTGCCGATCCTGGATATGTGGAGGGGGTGCTGCGGCATGGGGCGGAGAAGGCCCGGGCGATCGCCCGGCCGATCGTCGATACGGCTTACCGGGCGATCGGGCTGTTGCCGCCGGGCACCGTCTCGGACTCGCGCACCGTCTCGGGCGCGGTGACGGCCGAGCCGGCGTTGAACGCCGCGCGGTAGGCGCGGGGGCTGGTGGCGAGGCGCGATGCGAAGTGCTGACGCATGGTGACCTCGCTGCCGAACCCGGCCCGGCGGGCGATCTCGGGCATGGGCAGGTCGGTGCGTTCGAGGAGTTTCTGAGCCGCGGCGAGGCGCTGGTCGAGGAGCCAGCGGAGCGGGGTCGTGCCGGTCTCCGCCGTGAAGTGGCGGGCGAAGCTGCGCGGGGACATGCCGGCGTGCGCGGCCAGGTCGGCGACCGTCAGTGGTTCGTGCAGGTGGCGCAAGGCGTGTTCACGGACGGCGGCAAGGGTGTCGGCGTCACGGTCGGCGCGTGGGGTGGGGTGCTCGATGAACTGTGCCTGGGTGCCCGTGCGGAAGGGGGCGGTGACCATCGAGCGGGCGATGGTGGCAGCGGCTTCGGCGCCGTGGGTCCGGCGGACGAGGTGGAGGCAGAGGTCGATGCCGGCGGCCGTGCCGGCGGCGGTCCAGATGTTGTCGTCCTCGATGAAGAGGGCGTCGGGGACGACGGTGATGCGGGGGTGCCGGGTGCGGAGGAGGTCGATCAGGTTCCAGTGGGTGATGGCGCGGCGGCCGTCGAGCAGGCCGGCCTGGGCGAGGGTGAAGGCGCCGCCGCAGAGGGCGGCGAGGGTGGTGCCGCGGGCGTGCGCGCGGCGGAGTGCGTCGAGAACGGGGGTGGGTGCGGGGGTGAGGTCGTCGTCGAGGCCTGGGACGACGACGAGATCGGCTCGGTCGAGCCAGGCGAGGGTGCGGTCGGGGTGCAGGGCCAGGCCGCCGCGCATCGGGATGGGGGTGCTGTCCACGGCGACTCTGCGCAGGTCGAAGGCGGGGGCGCCGCGGTCGGTGCGGTCGGCGCCCCAGACCTCCGTGATGACGGAGACGTCGAAGGCTCGGACGCCGGGGAAGGCGACGAGGGCGATGCGCTGTGCGGGGGCCGTGGTCGGCATGGCTGGCAGTAAACCATCGATCGCTGGCTTTTGCCGCTCTGGGGCGTGGCGGCCCACGGCGACAGGATCGTGCCCATGGGAAACGACATGGAAAGCACGCAGACCACGGAGAACTCGCTCAACTCGGAGAACTCGGTAACCGCGGGGAACTCGGTGCCTGCCGTCGCCGCCGACGCGGCTCTGGTGGTCGTCGACGTGCAGAAGGGCTTCGAGGAGCTCGGCTTCTGGGGGCCGCGGAACAACCCCGGGGCCGATGGGAACATCGCCGCGCTCATCGACGTGTGGCAGGAGACCGGGCGGCCGGTGGTCTTCGTCCGGCACGACTCGTCGAAGCCGGGGTCCCCGCTGCGGCCGGGGCAGGAGGGGAACGACTTCAAGGAGTACGTGGCGGAGAGGAGAGGGAAAGGGGCTGCCGGAGGGGGCGGTGCCGAGCTGCTGGTCACGAAGTCCGTGAACTCGGCGTTTCTAGGGGCGCCGGATCTGGGGGCCTGGCTGACTGGGCAGGGCGTCGGGCAGATCGTGCTGGCCGGGATCCAGACCAACATGTGTGTCGAGACGACGGCCCGGATGGGCGGGAACCTCGGGTACGACGTGCTGGTGGCGTACGACGCGACGTACACCTTCGACCTGGTGGGGCCGTTCGGCTGGCGGCGCGGTGCGGAGGAGCTGGCGCAGGCGTCGGCGGTGTCCCTGCACGGGGGTGGCTTCGCGCGGGTGTTGACCACGAGGGAGATCGTGGCGGCGGCGCGGTGACCACCCCCGGGGGGCCGTCAGTCCTTCTTGCCGGAGGCGAGTTCGCGGCTGCGGTCGCGGGCGGCTTCGAGGGCGGCGATGAGGGCGGCGCGGACGCCGTGGTTCTCCAGTTCGCGGATGGCGTTGATGGTGGTGCCGGCGGGCGAGGTGACGTTCTCGCGGAGTCTGACGGGGTGTTCGCCGCTGTCGCGGAGCATCACGGCGGCGCCGATCGCGGACTGGACGATGAGGTCGTGGGCCTTGTCGCGGGGCAGGCCGAGCAGGATGCCGGCGTCGGTCATGGCCTCGACCAGGTAGAAGAAGTACGCCGGGCCCGAGCCGGAGAGGGCGGTGCAGGCGTCCTGCTGGGACTCGGGTACCCGGAGGGTCTTGCCGACGGCGCCGAAGATCTCCTCGGCGTGGGCGACATGGGCCTCGGTGGCGTGGGTGCCGGCGGAGATGACGGACATCGCCTCGTCGACGAGGGCGGGGGTGTTCGTCATGACGCGGACGACCGGGGTGCCGGTGGCGAGGCGTTCCTCGAAGAAGGAGGTGGGGATGCCCGCGGCGCCGCTGATGACCAGGCGGTCGGCAGGGAGGTGCGGGGCGAGTTCGTCGAGGAGGGTGCCCATGTCCTGGGGCTTGACCGTGAGGATCAGGGTGTCGGCGGTCTTCGCGGCCTCGGGGTTGGTGACCGGGGTGACTCCGTGGCGGGCGCGGAGTTCTTCGGCGCGTTCGGGGCGGCGGGCGGTGACCAGGAGGTCGGCAGGGGCCCAGCCGGCGCGGATCATTCCGCTGAGCAGGGCTTCGCCGATCTTGCCGGTGCCGAGGACTGCGACTTTCTGACTCATGCGGTTCAGTCTGGCACCGGGGGTGCGGGCGGGGGCCGGTTGTCCGCTGGACGGACGCCGGCGGCGGGTTACGCGGTGCGTCGCCGCAGGGTGGCTGCTCCCAGGGCCAGGACCAGCAGGGCGCAGCCGGCGACGATCAGGACGTCCCTGACGAAGGTGGCGGTCATGTCGGTGTGGTGGAGGACCTCGTTCATGCCGTCGACGGCGTAGGACATGGGCAGGACGTCGGAGATGGCTTCGAGGGCGGGGTGCATCTCGGAGCGGGGGGTGAAGAGGCCGCAGAGGAGGAGCTGGGGGAAGATCACCGCGGGCATGAACTGGACCGCCTGGAATTCCGAGGCCGCGAAGGCCGAGACGAAGAGACCGAGGGCCGTGCCGAGCAGGGCGTCGAGCAGGGCGACCAGGAGCAGGAGCCAGGGGGAGCCGGTGACGTCGAGGCCGAGGAGCCAGACGGCGAGGCCGGTGGCGAGGGCCGACTGGATGATCGCGAGGATGCCGAAGGCGAGGGCGTAGCCGGCGATGAGGTCGGCTTTGCCGAGGGGCATGGCGAGGAGTCGTTCGAGGGTGCCCGAGGTGCGTTCGCGGAGGGTGGCGATGGAGGTCACCAGGAACATCGTGATGAGCGGGAAGATGCCGAGGAGTGAGGCGCCGATGTTGTCGAAGGTGTGCGGGCTGCCGTCGAAGACGTAGCGGAGCAGGACCAGCATCAGGCAGGGGATGAGGATCAGCAGCGCGATGGTGCGGGGGTCGTGGCGGAGCTGGCGCAGGACGCGGGCGGCGGTTGCGGTGGTCCGGGAGAGGTTCAGGGCGCCGACGGGGATGGTGTCGGCGGTGGTGGTCGTGGTCTGGGTGGTCATCGTGCCGTTTCCTTCGTGCGGGAGTTGGCGGCGGCTTCGTCGACGAGGTGGAGGAAGGCGGCCTCGACGGTGTCGGAGCCGGTGCGGGTGCGCAGGGCCTCGGGGGTGTCTCCCCCAGCCTCCGGCCGGGAGGTGCCCCCAGCGAGGATCTCGCCCTCGCGCATGAGGAGGAGGCGGTGGCAGCGTTCGGCCTCGTCCATGACGTGGGAGGAGATGAGGAGGGTGGCGCCGCGGCTGGCGGCGATGGAGTGGAAGAGGTTCCAGAGGTCGCGGCGCAGGACGGGGTCGAGGCCGACGGTGGGTTCGTCGAGGACGAGGAGTTCGGGGCTGCCGAGCAGGGCTACGGCGAGGGAGACACGGTTGCGCTGGCCGCCGGAGAGATTGCCGGCGAGGGCGTCGGCGTGGTCGGCGAGGTCGACTTCGCCGAGGACACGGTCGACGTCGGCGCGACGGGCGGCGGTGGGGCGGGTGGGGTCGAGGATCGCGCCGAAGTAGTCGAGGTTCTGGCGGATGGTCAGGTCGTCGTAGACGGAGGCGGCTTGGGTGACGTAGCCGATGCGGGTGCGCAGGGAGGGGTGTCCGGCCGGGCGGCCGAGGACGTTCAGGGTGCCGGTGACCTTGGCCTGGGTGCCGACGATGGAGCGCATCAGGGTGGACTTGCCGCATCCGGAGGGGCCGAGGAGGCCGGTGATCTGGCCGCGCGGGACGGTGAAGTCGAGTCCGCGCAGGACGGTGCGGGGTCCGCGGACCGCGGTGAGTCCGGCGGCCTGGACGGCGGGGGGCAGGGCTGGGTTACCGGGGGCCTGGGGCGGCTCCGGCGAGTAATTCACCATGCGATGAATAATGCTCGGGAGGGAGTGGGTCGTCAAGGGGAGGGCGTGGCAGGGCCGGGGCAAGGCGGTGGCGGGGAGGCAGGGAGGCTTTACCGGCGCTGGCCGGGTGCCGCCCGCGCCCGCCCGGGCAGCCCTCAACGGCACGACTGCCGAGGGCTGGGACGTGCCCCTAAGGGGCGCTGGGGGCGGCCGGGACGTGCTCCGCAAGGGGCGCTGCGGGCGGCCGGGACGTGCTCCGCAAGGGGCGCTGGTGGCACCCCCGGCCGAAGGCTGGAGTAGGAACTGCGCGATCGACCCCCACCGGCCCACGGCCGAGTCGCTGCCGCGGGCCGGTGTCGTCGGGAGCGCTCAGGCGTTGAGCGCTACGAGGAGGAGGACGTCGTACGTCTCTTCGACGACGCCGTCCGGGAAGATCTTCAGGAGGTGGGCGCGTTCCGCCGCGAGGAACTCGGTGCGGCGGGCCTCGGAGGTGACGAGGAACGCCGAGTGGCTGCCGATGTTGGCGAGGTGGGTGTCGACCGGGACCCGGCGGCTCCAGCGGACCTCGCGGCGCGTGAAGCGGAGCCTGCCGCTGGGGTCGGCGAGTTCGGTGCGGTCGGCCCCCTTGCGCTGCTCGAACGCGTTGTCGATGCCGAAGAACCGGCTGATGCGTTCGGAGGCGTCGGCGATCCAGCCGACGTCGAGGGCGCTGGTGTTCCACCACAGCGCCAGCGCCCCGCCGGGACGCAGCACGCGGAGCGCCTCCGGCACGGAGCGGGCCGGGTCGGTCCAGTGCCAGGCCTGGGCGTAGGTGACGAAGTCCGCGGTGGCGTCGGCGAGCGGAAGGGCGTCGCCGTTGCCGCGGACGATCGGGATGCCGGGGCGGGTGGCGTGGAACTGCGCCGCCATGCCCTCCCCCGGCTCCACCGCGATCACCTCGGCGCCGCGCGTGTGCAGGAGGGCGGTCGCGATGCCGGTGCCCGCGCCGACGTCGACCACCCGGGCGCCCGTGAGGGAGCGGCCGGCCTCCTCCTCGACGGCGTCCAGGAGAGCGGGCGGGTAGGAGGGGCGGTTCGCGGCGTACTGGGCCGCGGCGGCGTTGAAGGAGCGCGCGCGTGCGGCGTGGGAGGGGGCGGGGGTCGGGTTCGGGCCCGGGTTCCGGGGGTGCGACTGCGACTGGCCTGTGGTCATGCGGCCATGGTCCCCGGGGGCGGGGCGGGGATGACAGGGATGTCCGAGAGGTGGGCCGGATCCGGTGCGCCGGCCTCAGGACTTCCGCTTCTTCTTCGACGGGTTGCCCGAGCGGCGGGTGGTGCGGCGTTCGTGTTCCCGGACGGCGGTGTCGTACTCGGCGCGGTGGAGTTTCTCGCCGGGGGCCTCGGCGAGGGAGCGGAAGAAGTAGGCGAGGAGCGAGCCGACGAAGCCGATGGCCAGGAGGCCGCGCAGGGAGGCCTGGCGTTCGGGGTCGGGGCGCTTGCCGAAGGACTCCCAGGTGTTGCGGAAGGCCAGGGCGCTGCAGATGGCGAACATCGCGACGACGAGGACGGTCACGAAGGCGCCGGTGTCGGCGAGCTGGACGCCCTCGTAGGCGAGGCGCAGGACCAGGCAGGAGCCGACGGCGGCGGCCAGTGAGCCCACGGCCACGCCGATCCGGCGGGCGGTGTAGCCGTCGTCGTGGTTCACCCAGGACGTACCGAAGAAACGGAGGGGCTCGGGGCGGGGCCCGCCGGTGGAGCCCGCGGGGGTGTCCGGGGTGCCTGGTTCGTCGCTCACGGGACGATTATGGCGCCGGGGGCCCGCGGGCTCCGGGTCGGGTCGGGTCGGACCGGTCGGGTCAGGCGCAGCGGTCGGCTACATAACCGTCGCTGCCCGTGTGGACGTAGGTGTCCGAGACGAATTCGCCGTTGCTGATGTTGTCCCAGATGTTCGAGGTGCCGTAGTAGCCGGACACGGTCGAACCCGGGGTCTGGCAGTAGATCGGCACCTGGGCGCCCTCGGGCAGGGCGCGGGTGATGCTGTAGCTGGTGCCCGGCCCGTCATGGACGTTCAGGCGGACGCCCGGGGCGATGGGGTAGTAGCGGACGGTCGCGGCAGCGTTCGCCGTGGCGGCGGTGCCTAGGAGCATGAGGAAGGCACTGCCGGTGGTTGCCGCCGACAAGAGGATGGATCTGCGTCTGAGCGATGTCATACGAGTCCTCCGGAGTCCGAAGACCGGATCGCGAAACCAGATCGCGAAACAGGATCAGGCGCAGCGGTCGGCCACGTAGCCGTCGCTGCCGGTGTTGATGTAGGCATCCGAGACGTATTCACCGTTGTCGATGTTGTCCCAGATCTTGGACGTGCCGTAGTAGCCCGACACCGTCGTGCCGGGGGTCTGGCAGAAGATCGGGACGCGGGTGCCCTCGGGAAGGGTCCGCGTGATGGCGTAGCTCGTGCCGGGACCGCTGCGGACGTTGAGGCGGACGCCCGGGGCGACCGCGTACGTCTTGACGGCTGCGGCCAGCGTCGAGACGGCCTCCCCCTCGCCGCTGTTCTCGGCTTCCTGCACGTGATCGACAGACATGTACCGCTCCCCCCACTGGCCCCATGAGTTCCATGGAGTCCCGTTGATTCCCCTCATTCGAGCCGCGAAACACATGTCCGTAACTCGCACGCGGAGGCTAGCAAGCCGCCTCTGTCTCGTACGAGTCATCGACTAGGCTCCGTGAGTCGCGCTCCGCGGAAACAGCACGGGGGTGGTCCCTTGACGCCACAGCGCAACACCGGAGCGGGCGCGGAAGCGGAACTTCCCGAGTATGCCGGGCACTACCGTCTGGAGTCGTGCCTCGGCTCCGGTGGTATGGGCGTGGTGCACCTTGCCCGCAGCACCTCGGGGCTGAAGCTCGCGGTGAAGGTCGTGCATGCCCAGTACGCCAAGGACCGTGAGTTCAGGGGCCGTTTCCGGCAGGAGGTGGCCGCCGCGCGCAAGGTCAGCGGCGCCTTCACCGCCCCCGTCGTGGACGCCGACCCCGAGGCCGAACGGCCCTGGATGGCCACCCTCTTCATCCCCGGCCCGACCCTTTCCGAGCACGTGAAGCGGAGCGGTCCGATGCCTCCTGCCCAGTTGCGCCGGCTGATGGCCGGACTGGCGGAGGCGTTGCGCGACATTCACAGGGTCGGTGTGGTGCACCGGGATCTGAAGCCGAGCAACGTGCTGCTCGCCGATGACGGTCCCAAGGTGATCGACTTCGGCATCTCCCGGCCGAAAGACAGCGAACTGCGGACCGAGACCGGGAAGTTGATCGGTACTCCGCCGTTCATGGCGCCGGAGCAGTTCCGGCGGCCGCGTGAAGTGGGGTTCGCCGCCGACATCTTCGCGCTCGGGTCGGTGCTGGTGCACGCGGCGACGGGGCGGGGGCCGTTCGACTCCGACAGCCCGTACGTCGTCGCCTACCAGGTCGTGCACGACGAGCCCGACCTCACCGGCGTACCGGAGGAACTCGCTCCGGTGGTGCTGCGGTGCCTCGCCAAGGAGCCCGAGGACCGGCCGACGCCCGACGAACTGATGCGGGAACTGCGGTCGTTGTCCGCGTCGTACGACACGCAGGCGTTCATACCGGCACAGCGGGTCATGGTCGACGACGGCGACGGGGACTCACCGGAGGAGGAGTCGTCTGCCGCAGTGCCCGAGCAGAAGGCGAAGGCGGGGAAGGCGCGGAAGACCACGATGCGGCGCATGGCCGTCGCCGTCGGGGCCGGCGTCCTGGTCCTTGGGGGTGTGGTCGCCTCGGCACTGTGGCTCGGGGGCGGCGATCCGACGCCGGTGGGCAGCACGGTGCACGGCTCCACGGCCGCGTTCGAGGCGTGGCAAGCGGAGGGGGTGGCCAAGGGCGGTTCGGGGATGCCCCAGTGCGTCGCCGGTGCGGGGAAGGTGCTGTGCTTCCGGTCCGGTCTGGCCTCCGCCTTCGATCCGGCGGACGGCCGGCTGCTGTGGCGGCACAGGGTCGCGGACGAACGTACGAGCGGCTCGCCGTACTTGTCCGGCGGCCTCCTGTTGCTGCCGACACACGGCGGCCGGAAGGTGGAGGCGCTCGACCCCGCCTCGGGTGCGTCGCGCTGGAAGCAGGACATGCCCGCGAACCAGGTCATGGAGTTCACCAAGAGCATGCTGCTGGCCGTGGGGGCCAACGGGGTGATCACCGGCATGGACAGCAGGTCCGGCCGGAGCAGGTGGACCCTGCCCGTCTCGGGCGGCGGCACGCCGTCCCTGAGTTCGTTCGCCGGGGACCCGTTGGTGTACGCGGCCGGCACCGCCGCCGACGGGACGGGCACCCAGGTCACCGCGCTGGATCCGGTCACCGGGGCCAAGCGCTGGAAAGTCAGGATGGCGGGGGATCTGAGGCCGGTCGGAAGCGCGGGCGGGTCCCTCTTCCTGCTGTCCGTGGACACCACCGCCGGGGAGACGGACGCGGTGGTGCGCTACACACCGGAGGCGCAGGCGACCCGCCGGGTGGCGCTGCCCGTTCCCCGGGTGGCTCCGGGTGCCACGGTCCGCGGCGACGTCGTCTATCTGCTGTCCGCCGGCGGCTCTCTGGAGGCCGTCGACCTGGAGAGCGGCAAACAGCTCTGGGAGCTCCAGACGTCGGTGAGCCGGGGATCGGCGCCCGTGGCCGACGACCGGCACGTCTACTTCACCGCCGCCGACGGACGCCTGCTCGCCGTCGACAGACGCAGGGGAACCCTCGTCGGCCAGACCCCCGCGCGCCTCGGCACGAACGCGGGCCAGGTCACCGCCGCCCTGCCCGCCCCCCTGCTCCTCGACTCCCACGTCTACGCCACCGCCCCCGACGGCACCGTCTTCGCCGTGGACGCGGGGGATCCCGGCGACTGGTAGCGGCGCCGGAAAGAAGGGGCCGCCTCCGTGCGGGAGGCGGCCCCTTGCCCCTTGCCTGCTTGCGGTGTGGTTCAGCCCAGCTTCGTCACGTCGCGGACCGCGCCCTTGTCGGCGCTGGTGGCCATCGCGGCGTAGGCGCGCAGGGCCGCGGAGACCTTGCGGTCGCGGTTCTTCGGGGCGTACACGCCGTTCAGGGCCTGCTCGCGGCGGGACAGTTCGGCCTCGTCGACGAGGAGCTCGATCGTGCGGTTCGGGATGTCGATGCGGATGCGGTCGCCGTCCTCGACGAGGGCGATGGTGCCGCCGGAGGCCGCCTCCGGGGAGGCGTGGCCGATGGAGAGGCCCGAGGTGCCGCCGGAGAAGCGGCCGTCGGTGATCAGCGCGCAGGTCTTGCCGAGGCCGCGGCCCTTGAGGAAGGACGTCGGGTAGAGCATCTCCTGCATGCCGGGGCCGCCCTTGGGACCCTCGTAGCGGATCACGACGACGTCGCCGTCGGTGACCTGCTTGTTGAGGATCTTCTCCACGGCCTCTTCCTGCGATTCGCAGACGACCGCGGGGCCCTCGAAGGTCCAGATCGACTCGTCGACGCCGGCCGTCTTGACCACGCAGCCGTCGACGGCGAGGTTGCCCTTGAGGACCGCGAGGCCGCCGTCCTTGGAGTACGCGTGCTCGACGTTGCGGATGCAGCCCTCCGCCCCGTCCTCGTCCAGCGCCTCCCAGCGCTCTGACTGGGAGAACGCCTCGGCGGAGCGGACGCAGCCGGGGGCCGCGTGCCACAGCTCGACCGCCTCGGGGGACGGGGAGCCGCCGCGCACGTCCCACGTCTTCAGCCAGTCCGCGAGGGACGGGCTGTGGACGGAGTGCACGTCCTCGTTGAGGAGGCCGCCGCGGTGCAGCTCGCCGAGGAGGGCGGGGATGCCGCCGGCGCGGTGCACGTCCTCCATGTAGTACGTGCGGGTCTTCGCGACGTTCGGGGCCACCTTGGCCAGGCAGGGCACCCGGCGCGAGACCTCGTTGATCTCCTCCAGGCCGAAGGGGACGCCCGCCTCCTGGGCGGCGGCCAGCAGGTGGAGGATCGTGTTCGTGGAGCCGCCCATCGCGATGTCCAGGGCCATCGCGTTCTCGAACGCGGCGAAGGTCGCGATGTTCAGCGGCAGGACCGTCTCGTCGTCCTGCTCGTAATAGCGGCGGGTCAGGTCCATGACCGTGCGGGCCGCGTCGACGTAGAGCTGCTTGCGGGCCGTGTGGGTGGCCAGCACCGAGCCGTTGCCGGGGAGGGAGAGGCCGATCGCCTCCGTCAGGCAGTTCATCGAGTTGGCGGTGAACATGCCGGAGCAGGAGCCGCAGGTCGGGCAGGCGTTCTCCTCGATCTTGAGGACGTCCTCGTCGGAGACGTTCTCGTTCGCCGCCTCGACCATCGCGTCGATCAGGTCGAGGGTGCGGACCGTGCCGTCCACGAGGGTCGCGCGGCCGGCCTCCATGGGGCCGCCGGAGACGAAGACCGTCGGGATGTTCAGGCGCAGGGCGGCCATGAGCATGCCCGGGGTGATCTTGTCGCAGTTGGAGATGCAGACCAGGGCGTCGGCGCAGTGCGCCTCCACCATGTACTCGACACTGTCCGCGATCAGGTCGCGGGAGGGCAGGGAGTACAGCATGCCGCCGTGGCCCATCGCGATGCCGTCGTCCACGGCGATCGTGTTGAACTCGCGCGGGATGCCGCCGGCCTCCTTGATCGCCTCGGAGACGATCCGGCCGACCGGCTGGAGATGGGTGTGGCCCGGCACGAACTCCGTGAACGAGTTCGCGACGGCGATGATCGGCTTGCGGCCGATGTCCGCACCCGGTACACCGGAGGCGCGCATAAGGGCGCGGGCGCCCGCCATGTTGCGGCCGTGGGTGACTGTGCGGGACCTCAGCTCGGGCATCGTCGCTCGCTCCTTCAGACAGATAGGGCTGCTAACGAGCGTACGCCCGTTGTTCAGGCCTCGGGACGAGGTGTCCGGAATGCGGGACGCGCGTCTCGCACGGGCAGGGTCTCGCACGGGCAGGGTCTCGCACGCGCAGGGATGACGAGTCGAGGATCACGGCCGGGCTCACGGACCGGTCAGATGCCCCTGCACCACCGGGGCGATCCTGGCCACGATCTGCTCCAGGTCCGCGGACGCCAGCGGCTCCAGCTTGATCACGTAGCGCAGCATCGCGCATCCCACCAGCTGCGCCGCGGCCAGCTCGGCCCGCAGCTCTCCGTCGGGGTGTCCCAGCTGCTCCGCGAGCCGGCGCAGCAGCTGGGCGGCGACCAGCCGGCGGAAGACGGCGGCGGCCGTCTCGTTGTTGACGGCGGAGCGGACGATCGCGAGGAGCGGCTTACGGGTGGTGGGGTTCTCCCAGATGCCGAAGATGAACCGAGTCAGACGCTCGCCGACGCCGTCCGGCGGGCCGTCGGCGATGGCGGCGGGCGCGTTGAGCGTGGGGGCGAAGGCGACCGCGATGGCGGCCTCGAAGATCTGTTCCTTGGTGCCGAAGTAGTGGTGGACCAGGGCGGAGTCGACCCCGGCGGCCTTGGCGATGCCACGTACGGACGTCTTCTCGTAGCCGTGTTCGGAGAACTCCTCGCGGGCGGCGACGAGGATACGCTCCCGGGTGTCGGCCGACTCGGCACGCGGGGGGCGGCCGCGGCGCCGGGTACCCGCACCGCCTCCGGCCGGGGTGTCGCTCACCGGCGGGGCACCTTCACCGCCGAGGCCAGGTGCAGCCGGGTGAAGGCCAGGGCCTCCGCGAGGTCGGCCTCGCGCTCCGCGCCGGACATCGCGCGCCGGGTGTTGACCTCGATGACGACATGGCCGTCGAAGCCGGTGACCGCGAGCCGCTCCAGCAGTTCGGCGCAGGGCTGGGTGCCGCGTCCTGGCACCAGGTGCTCGTCCTTGGCGGAGCCGCGGCCGTCGGCGAGGTGGACGTGGCCGAGCCGGCCGCCCATGCGGTCCAGCATGGCGAGCGCGTCGACGCGGGACGTCGCGGCATGGCTGAGGTCGATCGTGAAGTGCCGGTAGTCGTCCTTGGTGACGTCCCAGTCGGGGGCGTACGCGAGCATCTCGCGGTCGCGGTAGCGCCACGGGTACATGTTCTCCACCGCGAACCGCACGTCCGTCTCGTTCGCCATGCGCCAGATCCCCTCGACGAAGTCGCGGGCGTACTGGCGCTGCCAGCGGAACGGTGGGTGCACGACGACCGTGCTCGCGCCCAGCTTCTCGGCGGCGGCCCGGGCCCGCTGGAGCTTGACCCAGGGGTCGGTGGACCAGACCCGCTGGGTGATCAGCAGACAGGGGGCGTGAACGGCGAGGATGGGGATGCGGTGGTAGTCGCTCAGCCGGCGCAGCGCCTCGATGTCCTGGCTGACCGGGTCGGTCCAGACCATGACCTCGACGCCGTCGTAACCGAGGCGCGCGGCGATCTCGAAGGCCGTCGCCGTCGACTCCGGATAGACGGAGGCCGTGGAGAGCGCGACCTTCGCATCCGGGATGCGGACGACGTCCCTTGGGTTTGCCACGAGGGACAGGTTACGGGGTGAGGAGGAGTGGGAAGGGGGCGCCTACTCGCCGTTGTGACGAGGGTCGCGTCGGCGCGTGCGGCGCCTTCGCGGCTTGCCGCGCCCACTCGGCGGAGCCGCATGCCGCATACGGCCCCGCGCTCCTTTCGGGGCGCTCAAGCGGAACCCATGTGGTCAAGGCGCCGCAGGATCACGCCCTCCCTGAGCGCCCACGGGCACACCTCCACGCTCTCCACCTCGAAGAGGTCCATCGCGGCCTCCGCCACCAGCGCACCCGCCACCAGCTGGCCCGACCGCCCCTCGGACACTCCCGGGAGTGCGGAGCGCTGGGCCGTGGTCATGGCCCCCAGCCTCGGGACCCAGGTCTCCAAGGAGTCCCGCTTGAGTTCCCGCTGGACGTAGAGGCCGTCGGCGGAGCGGGCCGCGCCGGCGATGCGGGCCAGCTGCTTGAAGGTCTTCGACGTGGCGACCACGTGGTCGGGGGCGCCGAAGCGGGTGAACTCGCCGACCGTACGGGCGATCTCGGCGCGCACGTGGCGGCGCAGTGCCCGTATGTCGTCGGAGGACGGCGGGTCGCCGGGGAGCCAGCCGGCGGTGAGCCGGCCGGCGCCGAGCGGCAGCGAGACGGCCGTGTCGGGTTCCTCGTCGATGCCGTACGCGATCTCCAGGGAGCCGCCGCCGATGTCAAGGACCAGCAGCTTTCCGGCGGACCAGCCGAACCAGCGGCGGACCGCGAGGAAGGTCAGCCGGGCCTCCTCGGCACCGCTGAGGACCTGGAGCTCGACACCGGTCTCGGCCTGCACGCGCGCGAGGACCTCGTCCGCGTTGGTGGCCTCGCGCACGGCGGAGGTGGCGAACGGCAGCAGGTCCTCGACGCCCTTGTCCTCCGCGGCCTGGAGGGCGCCGTTGACGACACCGACCAGTTTCTCGATGCCGTCGGGGCCGATCGCCCCGTTGCCGTCGAGGAGTTGGGCAAGGCGCAACTCCGCCTTGTGCGAGTGCGCCGGCAGCGGGCGCGCGCCGGGGTGCGCATCCACCACCAGCAGATGCACTGTGTTGGATCCCACGTCGAGGACACCGAGTCTCATGTACGGAACTGTACGGAACACTGCTGACAGGGGTCCCCGAGCAGTCCCCGGAGTGGCCGCCGGCGACTTACCCTGGACGGGTGCCAAAGACGAAAAAGACGAAGGACCACAAGGCCGCCAAATCAGCCGACGGTTCTTCGCGGGCGAAGCCACCGAAGCAGTCGAAGCCGCCGAAGACCACTCTCGCCGCGGACGAGAAGGGTCTCGACTTCGCACGGGCCTGGGTGGAGTTCCCGGATCCGGCCGACGACGAGCAGGTGTTCCGCTGTGATCTGACCTGGCTGACCTCGCGCTGGAACTGCATCTTCGGCAGCGGCTGCCAGGGCATCGAGGCGGGCCGCGCGGACGACGGCTGCTGCACGCTGGGCGCGCACTTCTCCGACGAGGACGACGAGAAGCGGGTCGCCGATCATGTGGCGAGGCTCACGCCGGAGATCTGGCAGCACCACGACGAGGGCACGCGGGGCGGCTGGATCGCGGAGGACGAGGAGGGCTCCCGCCAGACCCGCCCGTTCCAGGGCTCCTGCATCTTCCAGAACCGCCCCGGTTTCGCCGCGGGCGCCGGCTGCTCGCTGCACATCCTGGCGCTGCGGGAGGGCCGCGAGCCGCTGGAGACCAAGCCGGACGTCTGCTGGCAGCTCCCGATCCGCCGGACGTACGACTGGATCGACCGCCCCGACGACACGCGGGTCCTGCAGATCTCGATCGGCGAGTACGACCGCCGGGGCTGGGGTCCGGGCGGCCACGACCTGCACTGGTGGTGCACCTCGGCGACCTCGGCACACGGCGCGGGCGACCCGGTCTATGTGTCCTACCGCCCGGAACTGACCGAACTGATGGGCAAGGCCGGCTACGACCGGCTGGCCGAGCTGTGCGAGGCACGCCTCGCCTCCCAGCTCCCACTGGTGGCACCGCACCCGGCCGACCCGGTGGGCTGACGCCCCGCGGGGAACTGCGCGGACCCGCAGTCCGTAGCGGGCCCCGCGGCACTCACGAAGCCGGTGGCGGGGTTTGGCTGCCGGGGTCTGTCGGTGAAGCCGGTGGCGTCGGGCTCGCGGTGTCGGAGTCCGTGGGGGTCGGTGTGGGCGAAGGTGAGGTCGGTGGGTCGGTGGGCGGTGCTGTCGGCTGGGTCGTCGGGTCGGTTGCCGTCGGTGTCGGTGTCGGCCCCCCCGCAGGGGGCGGTTTCGGTCCCCGGCGCGTCGGCGGGGCCATCCCGTAGCCGTCGATCGACACCACCGCCCCCGCCGGCGCCACCGCCACCCGCGCGCTCCAGCGCCCGGCCGGCTCCCGCAGGTGATCGACGTACACCTTGATCGTGAACGTCTCGCCCGGCCGGAGCGTTCCCGACGGCCTGGAGAAGTACAGCCAGTCCGCCGAGGTGGACACCGACCACCGCATCGCCGCGCCCCCGGACGCCGTGAGCGTGATCAGGGTCGTGTCGCCGTCGTTCGCGGCGGTCACGGCGAGGTGCGCGGCACCGACCTTCCTCCGGTCGGCTCCCGTGACGCCGATCACCTCCACCGACACGTCGGCCTTGCCGTCCTTGCCGATGCGGGGCCCGGGTCTGGTGCTGGCGTTGCCGGCGTTCTGGTAGCCCCCGCCCGTGTCGCCGTCGAGCGCGTCGGGTCCTGCGGCCTCCCGCGCGGTCACGGACGGCCCGTCGTGCCCCTCCCCCGCGGGCGAGCCCCGGTACGCCGCCCACAGGGCCAGCACCGGGGCGGCCACCACCGTGGCGACGACGGTCGTCGTGACGGCACGCGCGCGTAGCCGGTCGCGGCGGGCCGCGTGGTCCTTGGGGTCCATCGGGAAGCCGCGCCGGTCGAAGCGCGGGGCGGCGGCGCCACGCGCGCGTGGCTGGTGCGCCATGGCCACGTGCAGGGCCGCGCGGGGCGCCTCCAGGACGGGCAGCTCGGCGGGCGTGGTCATCGCGCCGGGCCACCGGCCGGGGGCGGCGCGCTCGGCGGTACGGCGGCAGCGCGGGCAGTCGTCGACGTGCCGGACCAGTTCACGGCGCAGGGCACTGCTGAGGACCAGCTGGCTGTCGCCGGTGAGGTGGGACACGCTCGGGCAGCCGCCGGTCTCGACGACGGCGAGGGCGGCGCGGGTGCGTTCGACCTCGCAGGCGGCGGAGGCGAGCAGCTCCCGGGCACCGGCCAGGTCCATGCCGAGGACGGCGGCGACCTCGTGGGCGGCCAGGTGGTGGCGTACCGCGAGTTCGAGCGCCTCGCGCTGCTCGGGGGTGGTGCCGGCGGCTTCCGGCCAGGCGAGCAGGGCGAGTTCGCGGCGCCGCTCCTCCTGGGTGTCGGCGGGGACCACGGGGTCGGCGGCGGGGGCGGGGTGCCGGCCCGCCGCGTGGGTGGCCTGACGTTTCTGCTTGGCCTGGGCGAGCCCGCGCAGACAGGCCCAGCGGGCCAGTGCGTACAGCCAGGCCCTGCGGTCCCCGGCGGCCTCCGGAACGCGCTGGCCGCGCCGCTCGGCGAGGGCGAGGACGTCGCCCAGCGCGGCGGTGGCCGCGTCGTGGTCGCACAGCACCGAGAGGCAGTAGGTGAACAGCCCGTCCAGGTACGGCTCGTAGCGGGTCGGCGGTCGCTGCGCCAGCGCACGCGCCGCCGCGCGGTCACGCGCCGTGCGCGCCTCCCGGTGCGCCCGGTGTGCGCCGATCGTTCGGGCCGAGGTCTCCGGACTGCTGCTCATCACCCGTGCGACCGTAGGCGGCGCAGTATGGCCCCTTCTGGCGGCTTGAGCTCTTTTAATCCGTACGGGTGAAACGATCCCTCAATCGGGGACAGGAGCCTGTTCCACCCGGGCTCGTACCCGTCCCCAGCTGGCCGAGACCGGTCCACCCACACCCGTCACGCGGGCCACCGTGGCCCCACTGTCAGTGGCGGGGGCTACGGTTTCCGCATGGCTGCCCGTACCAAGACCGCGAAGGACCGTCCGTCGTACCGCTGCACCGAGTGCGGCTGGCAGACGGCCAAGTGGCTCGGCCGGTGTGCCGAGTGCCAGGCGTGGGGGACGGTCGAGGAGTACGGCGCGCCCGCGGTCCGCACGACGGCCCCCGGCCGCGTCACCACCTCCGCCGTGCCCATCGGCCAGGTCGACGGCCGGCAGGCAACCGCCCGCACCACCGGCGTGCCGGAGCTGGACCGGGTCCTCGGCGGCGGCCTGGTCCCCGGCGCGGTGGTGCTGCTCGCCGGCGAGCCCGGCGTCGGCAAGTCCACCCTCCTGCTCGACGTGGCCGCCAAGGCGGCCAGCGACCAGCACCGCACGCTCTACGTCACCGGCGAGGAGTCGGCGAGCCAGGTCCGGCTGCGCGCCGACCGCATCGGCGCCATCGACGACCACCTCTACCTCGCCGCGGAGACCGACCTCGCCGCCGTCCTCGGCCACCTGGACGCGGTGAAGCCGTCGCTGCTGATCCTGGACTCCGTCCAGACGGTCGCCTCCCCGGAGATCGACGGCGCCCCGGGCGGCATGGCCCAGGTCCGCGAGGTGGCCGGCGCCCTCATCCGCGCCTCGAAGGAGCGGGGCATGTCCACGCTCCTCGTGGGCCACGTCACCAAGGACGGCGCGATCGCGGGTCCGCGGCTCCTCGAACACCTCGTGGACGTCGTCCTGCACTTCGAGGGCGACCGGCACGCCCGGCTGCGCCTGGTCCGGGGCGTCAAGAACCGCTACGGCGCCACCGACGAGGTCGGCTGTTTCGAACTGCACGACGAGGGCATCACGGGCCTCACCGACCCGAGCGGACTCTTCCTGACCCGGCGTGACGAACCGGTTCCGGGCACCTGCCTGACCGTCACCCTGGAGGGCCGCCGCCCCCTGGTCGCCGAGGTCCAGGCGCTGACCGTGGACACTCAGATTCCCTCCCCCCGCCGGACCACGTCCGGCCTGGAGACCTCCCGCGTCTCGATGATGCTGGCCGTCCTGGAGCAGCGCGGGCGGATCAGCGCGCTCGGCAAGCGGGACATCTACTCCGCGACGGTCGGCGGGGTGAAGCTCTCGGAGCCCGCCGCCGACCTGGCCATCGCCCTCGCGCTGGCCTCCGCCGCCAGCGACACCCCGCTCCCGAAGAACCTGGTCGCCATCGGCGAGGTCGGCCTCGCGGGCGAGGTCAGACGGGTCACCGGGGTCCAGCGCAGGCTCGCGGAGGCGCACCGGCTCGGCTTCACGCACGCGCTCGTACCGGGTGATCCCGGCAAGATCCCGGCGGGCATGAAGGTCCTGGAAGTCGCCGACATGGGGGACGCGCTGCGGGTGCTGCCGCGCTCCCGTCGCCGAGAGGCCCCACGGGAGGCGGAGGAGCGCCGGTAGACTTTGCCCTGGTCTCGCCCGTCCGTACGAACCGAGTGCGGGGACGGCAGCGCCTCAGAACCTGCGACCGGAGGAGTGCAGTGGCAGCCAACGACCGGGCAGGAGCTCCCGGAAAGTCCGGTGGGAGTGCCGGTTCCGATGGCCTGATGCGCGCCTCGCTGAGCGCCGTGGCTCCGGGCACGTCCATGCGGGACGGCCTGGAGCGGGTCCTCCGCGGCAACACGGGCGGACTCATCGTCCTCGGCTTCGACAAGACGGTCGAGTCGATGTGCACGGGCGGATTCGTCCTGGATGTCGAGTTCACGGCGACCCGGCTGCGCGAGCTGTGCAAGCTCGACGGCGGCATCGTGATCTCCTCCGACCTGTCGAAGATCCTCCGGGCGGGCGTGCAGTTCGTGCCCGACGCGACGATCCCCACGGAGGAGACCGGCACCCGCCACCGCACGGCGGACCGCGTCTCCAAACAGGTCGGGTTCCCGGTGGTCTCGGTCTCCCAGTCGATGCGGCTGATCGCGCTGTACGTCGAGGGGCAGCGCCGCGTCCTGGAGGACTCGGCGGCGATCCTGTCCCGCGCGAACCAGGCGCTGGCGACCCTGGAGCGGTACAAGCTCCGCCTGGACGAGGTCGCGGGGACGCTGTCGGCGCTGGAGATCGAGGACCTGGTGACGGTCCGCGACGTGTCGGCGGTCGCCCAGCGCCTCGAGATGGTCCGCCGGATCGCCACGGAGATCGCCGAGTACGTGGTCGAACTGGGCACCGACGGGCGGCTGCTCGCCCTCCAGCTGGACGAGCTGATCGCCGGGGTGGAGCCGGAGCGTGAGCTGGTGGTCCGGGACTACGTCCCCGAGCCGACGGCGAAGCGCTCCCGCACGGTCGACGAGGCGCTGTATGAGCTGGACGCTCTGAGCCACGCGGAGCTGCTGGAACTTCCCACGGTGGCGCGGGCGCTGGGGTACACCGGATCGCCGGAGGCGCTGGACTCGGCGGTGTCGCCGCGCGGCTTCCGGCTGCTGGCGAAGGTGCCGCGGCTGCCGGGGGCGATCATCGACCGGCTGGTCGAGCACTTCGGGGGCCTCCAGAAGCTGCTCGCCGCGAGCGTGGACGACCTGCAGACCGTGGACGGCGTCGGCGAGGCCCGCGCCCGCAGCGTCCGCGAGGGCCTGTCGCGGCTGGCGGAGTCGTCGATTCTTGAGCGGTATGTCTGAGTTCGCCGGTTAGCTCGGGGCGCTGCGTTCTGCGGCGACTGCGGGCCGGATGGGGCTGGTCGCGCAGTGCCTCGCGCCCCCTTGGGGCGTTCCCCAGCCGTGTCCTCCACAGCTGCGGGCAGGCGTGCCGCAGTCGGCCGCGGGCCGTGGGGCTGGTCGCGCAGTTCCTCCCCCAGCCTTCGGCCGGGGGTGCCCCCAGCGCCCCTTACGGGGCGCTAGTCCGCCGCCAGCACGAAGGACGCCTGGGCCTTGGCGTACCCCGGGGCCGTCGCCTCCAGGAGATACGTGCCCGCCCCGGCCGACCCCGCCGGAGGCGTCGCACACTGGGGGGCGCTCGGCTTCCGGTCCCACTTCAGGGTGTACGTGATGCTGCTCCCGGACGGCACCCGGTACCACCGGCTCCCCGCCGCCTTCGGGCAGTCCGCCGACGACCAGTAGGTGTCGTCCGCGCTGGCCTGCGTGATGGTCAGCACCGCACTCTTCGGCCCGAGGTCGATCTTGCAGTCGCTGGACGACGTGTTCTTCGCGGTGAACTCGAAGGTCGGCGTCTGCTCGGGCGAGTACGAGTTGTGCAGGCTCCGCAGCGTCAACGCCACCGAACCGGCGGTGCAGTTGGGCAGCGAGGAGGTCCCCGGCAGCGAGGCGACCGTACCGCCGGACCCGGACGTCACGTCGTTCCCCGAGCCGGAGGAACCGCCCGAACCGCCCGAACTGCCGGACGTGTCGCCGCCCGAGCCGGCCGAACTCCCGCCGGCGTCACCGGAACCGGACGTCGAACCGGGGCTCGAACCGGAACCGCCCCCCGAACCGCTGCCGCCCGACCCGTCCCGGCCGCCCGGTGCCTGGCTGATCGCCGGACCGCTGCCCGACGGACCCGGCGTGATCGTGGACACGGGATTCTTGCCGTTCGCCCCGTTGTCGCCCTTCTTGCCGCCTCCGCCGCCGGACGTGACGATCCAGACGATCAGCAGCGCCAGCACGGCGACCACGGACACCATGACGACCCTCCGTCGCCAGTAGATGGAGGAGGGAAGCGGCCCGACCGGATTGCGCAGAGATCCCACGGCGCAAACTGTACGAGAGATCCGTGCAGTTCCTCGCCCCACCCGCCGCCCAAACCTCAACTTTTCCGGATCATCATTTCGGCAACTCCCGTCGGCACGGCCACCCTTCGCCGGGCGCGGTGTCAACCCGACCCCGCCGCGCCCTCGCCGCGAACCACGTCCACCCCACCCGTCGCCGGACGTGGCAGGATCGGAAGTGCCATGACTGAGAAGCTTCACACCCCTGTGATCGCCTGGTTCGACGCCCACGCCCGCGACCTCCCCTGGCGCCGCCCGGAGGCGGGCCCGTGGGGTGTGATGGTCAGCGAGTTCATGCTGCAGCAGACCCCGGTGAACCGGGTCCTGCCCGTGTACGAGCAGTGGCTGGCCCGCTGGCCGCGCCCCGCTGACCTCGCCGCGGAGGCACCCGGTGAGGCGGTCCGCGCCTGGGGCCGGCTCGGCTACCCGCGCCGCGCTCTGCGGCTGCACGGCGCCGCCGTCGCCATAACGGAACGGCACGGCGGCGACGTACCGACGGATCACGCGCAGCTGCTCGCGCTCCCGGGCATCGGCGAGTACACCGCCGCCGCGGTGGCCTCGTTCGCGTACGGGCAGCGGCACGCCGTCCTGGACACCAATGTGCGGCGGGTGTTCGCGCGGGCGGTGACCGGTGTGCAGTACCCGCCGAACGCCACCACCGCCGCCGAGCGCAAGCTCGCCCGCGAGCTGCTGCCCCCGGACGAGAAGACCGCCGCCCGCTGGGCCGCCGCCTCGATGGAGCTGGGCGCGCTGGTGTGCACGGCGAAGAACGAGACGTGCCAGCGGTGCCCGATCGCCGGGGAGTGTGCCTGGCGGCTGGCGGGCAAGCCCGAGCACGACGGGCCGCCACGGCGCGGGCAGACGTACGCCGGTACCGACCGGCAGGTGCGCGGCAAGCTGCTGGCCGTCCTGCGGGAGGCGCACGCGCCGGTGCCGCAGACGGCGCTCGACCGGGTGTGGCACGAGCCGGTGCAGCGGGCCCGCGCGCTGGACGGGCTGGTCTCGGACGGGCTGGTGGAGCCGCTCGCGGGCGGCCTGTACCGGCTTCCGCTGAGCTGACGTACAGGCACATCACAGGAGACGGGGCTCTGTTACGGCCCCATCCGTGCGGCAAATACCTACATACTCGGGCATAAGACTGCGCCCGCTTACCCCGAACCTACTTCCGTTACACAACCGACGGACAGCTGATTGCTACCCGCAGGCTGCTCCGCACAGCCCCGTGACAACGGGTCCGTAGCTTCGTTTCTGTGCCCGCCAGGACCGCGGGACGGCAGTAACTCAGGCACAGGGCCGGGGAAAACGGGGATCGGGAGGCGGTTGATCATGGCGCAGGGCGAGGTGCTCGAATTCGAGGAGTACGTCCGCACTCGACAGGACGCGCTGCTGCGCAGCGCCCGCCGGCTGGTCCCCGACCCGACGGACGCCCAGGATCTGCTGCAGACGGCTCTGGTCCGGACGTACGGCCGCTGGGAGACCATCGAGGACAAGAAGCTCGCGGACGCCTACCTGCGCCGGGTCATGATCAACACGCGCACCGAGTGGTGGCGGGCCCGGAAGCTGGAGGAGGTCCCGACCGAGCAGCTGCCCGACGCGTGCGTGGAGGACTCCACCGAGCAGCACGCGGACCGCGCTCTCCTCATGGACATCATGAAGGTGCTGGCTCCGAAGCAGCGCAGTGTCGTGGTGCTGCGACACTGGGAGCAGATGTCCACGGAGGAGACGGCCGCCGCCCTCGGCATGTCGGCCGGAACGGTCAAGAGCACGCTGCACCGGGCGCTCGCCCGGCTCCGCGAGGAGCTGGAGTCACGCGACCTCGACGCACGCGCGCTGGAGCGTGAGGAGCGGGAGCGTTGCGCGGCCTGACCGGCACGGGGTCCAGCAGGGGCCCGGCGAGTGCACAGGCGGTGATCACGGCGACGGTCGTGCTCGCCGCCGTCGCCCTTTTCGCCGCGGCGTGCGGCACCGGCGGCACCGGAGCCCGTGACGAGGGCCCGGCGCACGCCGGCTCGGTCGCGCCCGCCCCGGCCGCCAAGTCCCCCTCACCCAACCCGTCGCAGACGTACGAGAAGGTCGACGCGGTCGCCCTGGTGAAGGCCGACCCGGCGGTCTCGGGCACGGTCAAACGGGACCTGAAGCCGTGCTCGGGCGACGAGTACCCCGTCGACGTGACGTACGGCGATCTGACCGGCGGCCCGGTCGAGGACATCGTGGTGAACGTCCTGACCTGCGGGGACGCGGTCGGGGTCGGGGCGTACGTCTACCGCAGGGAGAGCGGCGCGTACAAGAACGTCTTCAAGGCGGAGGAGTCCCCGGTCTACGCGGAGATAGACCGGGGCGACCTGAGCGTGACCAAGCAGGTGTACGAGAAGGGCGACCCGGTGTCGAGCCCCTCCGGCGAGAACGTGATCACCTACGGCTGGTCCGGGGGACGCTTCGTCCAGGAGGACTTCCACCACACCGACTACGGCAACGCGTCCGGCAGCGGCGACGAGCCCACGCCGGTGCCCTCCGCGGCCGGCTGAACCAGCCGCACCGGCCGTACCGGCCGTACCCACTTGATCCCCCCACCGACCACCGACCACCGACCACCGAGAGAGCCGGGATGGCAGACCAGACCCACGTCCTGTTCGTCGAGGACGACGACGTCATCCGCGAGGCCACCCAGCTCGCCCTGGAGCGGGACGGCTTCGCGGTCACCGCCATGCCCGACGGCCTGTCGGGCCTGGAGGCCTTCCGCGCCGACCGGCCCGACATCGCCCTGCTGGACGTGATGGTCCCGGGCCTGGACGGGGTGAGCCTGTGCCGGCGCATCCGCGACGAGTCGACCGTCCCGGTGATCATGCTGTCGGCGCGGGCCGACTCGATCGACGTGGTGCTGGGCCTGGAGGCGGGCGCCGACGACTACGTCACCAAGCCGTTCGACGGGGCCGTCCTGGTCGCCCGGATCCGGGCGGTGCTGCGCCGCTTCGGGCACGCGAGCGGCGGCGAGAAGCCGCACGAGGACGCGGCGGAGGCGACGGGCGGCCTGCTCACCTTCGGCGACCTGGAGATCGACACCGAGGGCATGGAGGTGCGCCGGGCCGGGCAGCCGGTCGCGCTGACGCCCACCGAGATGCGGCTGCTCCTGGAGTTCTCCTCGGCGCCGGGGACCGTGCTCTCCCGCGACAAGCTGCTCGAACGCGTCTGGGACTACGGCTGGGGCGGGGACACCCGCGTCGTCGACGTCCACGTGCAGCGACTGCGCACCAAGATCGGCCAGGACCGGATCGAGACGGTCCGCGGTTTCGGCTACAAGTTGAAGGCCTGAGCGAGGCGGTCATGCGGGGGTTCTCCAGCCGGTACCGGGGTCCGGGGTTGCGCACCGGACTCAGATGGAAGCTGAGCGCGGCGATCGCGCTGGTCGGCGCGCTGGTCGCGATCGCGTTGAGCCTGGTGGTGCACAACGCCGCCCGGGTCTCGATGCTGGACAACGCGCGCGAGCTGGCCAACGAGCGGCTGCAGATCGGCCAGCGCAACTACGAGCTGTACGGGAGGGCGAACTTCCCCGACGTCAAGGTCGACGACCCCCGGCTGCCGCGGGCCCTGCGCGAGCGGGTCGACGCGGGCCGCCGGGCGACCGACGTGGTCGACCACGGCAGCGGCGCGCCGGACATCTGGGCCGCGGTGCAGGCCAAGGACGGGCGGGTGCTTTCCCTGCACAGCACGTTCGCCAACCGCAGCAGCAATGTGCTGAAGGACCTCGACCAGGCTCTGGTGATCGGGTCCATCGCGGTCGTCCTCGGTGGCAGTGCGCTCGGCGTGCTGATCGGCGGCCAGCTGTCGGTCCGGCTGCGCAAGGCGGCGGCCGCGGCCAACCAGGTCGCCCAGGGCGAGCCGGACGTGCGGGTGCGGGAGGCGATCGGCGGGGTGGTACGGGACGAGACCGACGACCTGGCGCGGGCCGTGGACGCCATGGCGGACGCGTTGCAAAAGCGTCTTGAGGCCGAACGGCGGGTGACGGCCGACATCGCGCACGAGCTGCGTACGCCGGTGACCGGCCTGCTCACGGCGGCCGAGCTGCTGCCGCCCGGCCGTCCGACCGAACTGGTCCTGGACCGGGCGAAGGCGATGCGCACCCTCGTAGAGGACGTGCTGGAGGTGGCCCGGCTCGACAGCGCCTCCGAGCGGGCCGAGCTGCAGGACATCATGCTGGGCGAGTTCGTGGCCCGGCGGGTGGCCGCGAAGGACCCGGAGATCGAGGTGCGGGTGGTGCACGAGTCGGAGGTGACCACCGACCCGCGCCGGCTGGAGCGGGTGCTGTTCAACCTGCTCGCCAACGCGGCCCGGCACGGCAGGCCGCCCATCGAGGTGACCGTCGAGGGCCGGGTCATCCGGGTCCGCGACCACGGCCCCGGCTTCCCCGAGAAACTCCTCGCGGAGGGGCCGAGCCGCTTCCGCACCGGCAGCGAGGACCGGGCAGGCCAGGGCCACGGCCTCGGCCTGACCATCGCGGCGGGCCAGGCCCGGGTCCTGGGCGCCCGCCTGACCTTCCGCAACATCCGCCCGGCCGGGGCACCCGCGCACATCCCTGCGGAGGGCGCGGTGGCCGTCCTGTGGCTCCCGGAGCACGCCCCGACGGCCACCGGCAGCTACCCGATACTGCCGGGCCCGACCCAGACGGGGAACCGCTGACTCTCACGTGCACCCCGCGCCCGGCCTGGGTCACCACCAGATCCTCCACGAAACGCGCCCGGGCCACGATCGGCGCCCGGGTCCGCCGGGTCGCCTCGACGTCCATGTCCGGGCGGGCCCGCCAGCCCCGGCCGTCCGGGGCGTCCGGGCCGGCGAGCCGCAGCCCGGCCTCGTCCTCGATGACGTGCGGCGGCGCGTCGGCGCGCAGGTGCAGCGCCCACCACAGCGCGGTGCGGACGGCGGTGTGGTCGGGCCCGGTCTCCGCCGGCATGCTCAGAACTCCTTGGAGAAGTCGAGCTCTTCGCTGCGCTCGGTCAGCGAGTACCAGTTGCCGTTGTCGTCGCGGAAGATCGCCTCGATGCCGTACGGCCGTTCCTTGGGCTCCTGGACGAACTCGACGCCCCGCGCCCTGAAGGTCTCGTAGTCGCCGCGGCAGTCGTCCGTGCGGAAGGCGCCGGCTCCCATGACCCCCTTGGCGACCAGCCTGCGCAGCGCTTCGGCGGACTCGGGGTCGAGGCCCGGTCCGTCCAGGCGCATCAGGGCGAGTTCGACACCGGGCTGATCCTTGGCGCCTACGGTGATCCACCGCATGTCGCCCATCGCGATGTCGTCGCGCACCTCGAAGCCGAGCTTCTCGGTGAAGAAGGCCTTGGTGCGCTGCTGGTCGAAGGTCCACACCGTGGTGATGGCCAGGCCCTGGATCATGGGTCCGCTCTCCTGCCTGCCCGGCCTCGGCTTCAGCCGCCGGACGGTCGCTGTTCCTGTCCGTCACCGTAGGCAGCCGGGTCCGGGGCGCGCTTCTCGGAAGTTGCGCTTCTGGCCGGGAACCCGCCGGCCCAGAGCAGGGCGTAGCAGCCGGGGATGAGGGAGGCACCGCGGCCGACGTGCTCGGTCCGGTACTCGGTGGGGCTCAGCCCGGTGCGGGCCTTGAACCTCGCCGAGAAGGTGCCGAGGCTGCTGAAGCCGACCAGGTGGCAGATCTCGGTGACGCCGAGGTCCGCGCTGCGGAGCAGCTCTTCCGCCCGCTCGATCCTGCGGTGCGTCAGGTACTGGCCGGGGGTCTCGCCGTACGCCGCCTTGAAGGCCCGCAGGAAGTGGTAGCGCGAGTACCCGGCGTGCGCGGCGACCGCGTCGAGGTCCAGGGCCGGGTCGGCCCAGTCCCGGTCCATGGCGTCCTTGGCGAGGCGCAGCTGCCGCAGTTTGTCCACGCCGTCAATTCTCGGCCCGGGAACGACGAAGCGGGGGCCCCGGGGCAGCAGCCCCAAGAACCCCCGCACCCGGTCTCAGACCGCCTCGACCGCCGGCATCGGTGCCGCCTCGTCCGCCTTCTGCGGCCCGCCCCGCAGCGGGACCTCCTTCACGAAGACCGCCGCCACCAGCACCAGCACGGCGATCACGGAACCGAGCAGGAACGCCGAGTGGGTACCGGCCGACACCGCGTGCTGGTACGCCTCGCGCGCCGCCGCCGGCAGCTTCGCCAGGCTCTTCGCGTCCAGCTGCGCCGACTGCTCGGTGATCTTCGAGCCCAGCGAGCCGGCCCGCTCGGCCATGACCGCCTTGACCCGGTCGTTGAAGATCGCGCCCATGATGGCGACACCGAAGGACGAGCCGAGCGTACGGAACAGGGTGGTGGACGAGGACGCGACGCCCATGTCCTTCATCTCCACGCTGTTCTGCGCGACCAGCATGGTGATCTGCATCAGGCAGCCCATGCCGAGGCCGACGACGGCCATGTACACACCGGAGATGAACCGGGTGGTGTCCGTGTCCATGGTGGACAGCAGGTACAGGCCGATGGCGAGCAGCACGCCGCCCACCAGGGGGAAGATCTTGTAGCGGCCGGTGTTGGTGGTGACCCGGCCGGCGACCATCGAGGTCACGAGCATCGCGCCGAGCATCGGGAGCAGCAGCAGACCGGAGTTGGTCGCGGACGCGCCCTGCACGGACTGCTGGTAGAGCGGCAGGAACAGCGTGGCGCCGAACATCACGAAGCCCACGATGAAGCCGATGATCGACATCAGGGTGAAGTTGCGGCTGCGGAAGATGTGCAGCGGCAGGACCGGCTCGGCGGCCTTGGTCTGCCAGAAGACGAAGCCGATCAGGGCGACCACGCCGATGGCGATCAGTTCCATGATCCGCGCGGACGTCCAGGCGTACTGGGAGCCGCCCCAGGTGGTGACCAGCACGATCGAGGTGATGCCGAGGGTCAGCAGCGCGGCGCCCAGGTAGTCGATGCGCGTCTTGTTCCGCTTCTTCGGCAGGTGCAGGACGGCGCTGATGGCGGCCAGCGCGACCACGCCGAGCGGCAGGTTGATGTAGAAGGCCCAGCGCCAGCCCCAGTTGTCGGTGATGGTGCCGCCGACCAGCGGGCCGCCGATCATGGCGAGCGCCATGACGCCGGCCATCATGCCCTGGTACTTGCCGCGCTCGCGGGGCGGCACGAGGTCGCCGATGATCGCCATGACGCCGACCATCAGGCCGCCGGCGCCGAGGCCCTGGACGGCCCGGAACCCGATCAGCTGGCCCATGTCCTGGGCCATGCCGCTGAGCGCGGAGCCGATCAGGAAGATGACTATGGAGGTCATGAAGGCGCCCTTGCGCCCGTACATGTCACCGAGCTTGCCCCAGAGGGGGGTGGCCGCCGCGGTCGCGAGGGTGTACGCGGTCACGACCCACGACAGGTGCTCCAGACCGCCCAGCTCGCCGACGATGGTCGGCATCGCGGTGCCCACGATCATGTTGTCGAGCATCGCGAGCATCATCGCGACCATGAGCGCGA
The DNA here is from genome assembly GCF_042894765.1 of Streptomyces sp. NPDC001507. Taxonomy (NCBI): domain Bacteria; kingdom Bacillati; phylum Actinomycetota; class Actinomycetes; order Kitasatosporales; family Streptomycetaceae; genus Streptomyces; species Streptomyces sp. NPDC001507. The sequence continues at coordinate 422,924 of NZ_JBIAVV010000011.1, read as the reverse complement.
GCATCACGACCCGTACGCTCTTGGGCTCCTTCTGCGGCGTCTCGGCCGCTGCCGGGGCCTCCGGTGTCTCCTGGCCGGTCTCGGCCGCCTGGGTGTCCGCCATCTCTCCCACTCCCCCTGGCGACAGCTACTTACTTGCCGCCCGGCTAGTTCAGTACACTCGGAAGTTAGACCCGTTACTAGCCGGGCGTCAAGTAAGTTTACTAGCCGGGCGGCAAGCAAGTTTTCGCGGGAGTGCGAGGAGTAAGAGGATGAGCGTCACCATGGACGGCACCAAGCAGCAGCGCCGCGGGAACACCCGCCAGCGCATCCAGGACGTGGCGCTCGAACTCTTCGCCGAGCAGGGCTACGAGAAGACCTCCCTGCGGGAGATCGCCGAGCACCTCGACGTGACCAAGGCGGCCCTGTACTACCACTTCAAGACCAAGGAAGAGATCCTGGTCAGCGTCTTCGAGGACCTGACGCGGCCGATCGAGGACCTGATCGAGTGGGGCAAGGGCCAGCCGCACACCCTGGAGACCAAGCAGGAGATCGTACGGCGCTACCACGCGGCGCTGGGCGCCGCCGAGCCGCTGTTCCGGTTCATGCAGGAGAACCAGGCGACGGTCCGCGAGCTGAAGATCGGCGACACCTTCAAGGACCGGATGCGCGGCCTGCGGAACATCATCATCGACCCGGACGCGGCGCTGACCGACCAGATCCGCTGCATCAGCGCGCTCTTCACGCTGCACGCCGGCATGTTCGTGATGCAGGACATCGAGGGCGACCCGAGGAAGAAGCGCGAGGCCGTCCTGGAGGTCGCCGTGGACCTGGTGACCCAGGCCCACCGGGGCTCACACCCCGCGTGACCGCCGCTCAGACGGTCAGGCCCTTGGCGCGCAGGAAGGCGACGGGGTCGACCGCGGAACCGTAGTTCGGGGTCGTACGGATCTCGAAGTGCAGGTGCGGGCCCGAGGAGTTGCCGGTGTTGCCCGAGCGGGCGATGTGCTGACCGGTCTTGACGATCTGGCCGACCCTGACGTCGATGCGGGACAGGTGGGCGTACTGCGAGTACTGGCCGTTGCCGTGCTTGACGACGATGGCGTTGCCGTACGCGGGACCGTCGCCGGCGCCGTTGCCGCCGGCCTTGACGACGGTGCCGCCGTGCGCCGCGACGACCTCGGTGCCGCTCGGCACCGCGAAGTCCTGACCGCTGTGCCGGGCGGACCACATGCCGCCGGCCTGGTTGAAGGTCGCGGAGAGCGTGTACTTCTTCACCGGGTCGACCCAGGCGGCGGCGCTGGAGGTGGCGGCCGACGCGACCCCCGAGCCCACCACGGCCGTGACCCCGGCACCGGCGGCCAGAACGGCGGCCCGCCTGCGGAGCGAGGACGTACGGGGGGAGCGGAGAGTGGCGCGCAGGGACATCGGAACCTCGTGGAGTAGGCAGCAGGACCCCCCTCCGACGGCACCGGCCCACAGGGGTGGCCGCCGAACGGGGCATCTCTTGGTAACCCGGAGGCAGGCCTTCGCCCAAGCCCCCGCAGCTACGAGGCTTGCTAGTAAGAAAACCGAAAACTGACTGTTTCTTGACATATGCCGCTTGGGCCACCACCCCCGCCCCGACCTCGGCTCCTCGCCGACACCTTCCGGGCAAAAGCTCCTTCCGACCCGATATCGGGCTCTACTATCCCTCTTGGTAAGGGCCGTTTCACCCGTGCGGTATGTCACCGGTCCCCGTGATCCGCACCCACCGAAATGTGACGGGCACTACGCTGACCGGCATTCGCACGACTGCGGGGGTGGGCGCGGATGGATCCGGCGGTACTCGGCACGAAGCTCGCGTCGAGCCTTGTCGCTCCGCTCGTGAAGCGCCTCTTCGTACGTGACGCGGCCGGCGCCGGCCTGGTGGAACGGCCCGTACGGGTGTCCGCCCTGGTGTCCTTCCGGGGAGAGAAGCGCACGCTGACCGAAGCGGACGTGTACAAGATCGCCGGCGTCCTCGTCCGCCAGGCCCTCCGGTCCCCGGGGGAGCTCCCCTTCCCGGCCGACGAGGAGACAGCCGTCACCGACGCCCTCGCCCGTACCCTGCTCGCGCTCGGCGACCTCGACATGGACGACGTCCAGGCGGTCCGCCTGGGCCACGGCGAACTCGCCCGGGAGCTGCTGCGCCGGGGCCCGGCGCAGCAGCTCTCCGCCGACGCCGGGCACTTCCTGCACTCGGCCACCGAGTGGGCCTGCGTGCATGTGGTCGACTTCTTCACCCGGCGCTCCTCCTTTGTCGCCCGCACTTTGGTGGAACAGGTCCGTGGCCAGGCCGAACTGATCGCCCGGGTGGACGAGCTGATCGCCCGCACCCCCCGCCGGGACGGGCACGACAGCGCGTTCGAGCGCCGCTATCTCGCGTACCTCGCCAGGAAGCACAGCAAGCTGTTCATCTACGGCATCGACCTGATCAACTCGCCCGGCCGCTGGCCGCTGGACGCCGCGTACCTGAGCCTGCAGGCGACCGCGCCCAGCGGCCTGGCCGAGGAGATCGTCTACTTCGACACGGCCCGGCGGACCGCGGAACGGACCCTCATCGCGGCGGAGAACGCGTTACGGCAGGCGGCGACCGCGGGGCAGGGCCAGACCGCCCGGGAACGCGTCCACCAGGCCAGGGCCACCCTCGAACACGCCGTCTACCGCACCGCCTCCCTGGCCGCCCTGCATCAGACCTCCCGCATCCCGCTCCCGGCGGACGAGGCCCTGGCCGACCACGAGCGCATCATGCTGCGGGGGGAGGCCGGATCGGGCAAGACCACCCTCATCCAGTGGCTGGCCGTCTCCGCCGCCCGCCCCACCGGAGACAGCGGGCGCATGACGTACCTGCGCGACCGCATCCCGTTCGTCCTGCCGCTGCGCTCCCTGACCCGGCACGGGGGGCGGCTGCCCGCGCCGCAGCACTTCCTCGACGCCGTGGGCGCGGCGATCGCCGGGGAGCAGCCGGCCGGCTGGGAGGCTCGGGTCCTGGCCGCCGGCCGGGGGCTCGTCCTCGTCGACGGAATCGACGAGGTGCCCGAGGCCGAGCGGGCACTGGCCCGGGCCTGGCTCGTGGACCTGGTCGACGCGTATCCGGGCAACCGGTGGCTGATCACCTCCCGGCCGTCCGCCGTCCGGGAGGACTGGCTGGCGGACGAGGCCTTCACCGAACTGGTGCTGTCCCCGATGCGGCCGGAGGACGTGGTCTCCTTCGTCCGGCGCTGGCACACCGCCGCCCGGCCGGCCGCGCCGGGGGACGACAGCGACCTCGACCGCTACCAGGCCCAGCTGATCCATGCCGTACGCACGAAACCCGATCTCGGCCGGCTCGCCACCAACCCCCTCATGTGCGGGCTGATCTGCGCCCTGCACCGCGACCGCCGCGGCTTCCTCCCGCTCGGCCGCAAGGAGTTGTACGAGGCCGCCCTCACCATGCTGCTGGCCCGCCGCGACCGGGAGCGCGGGATGCAGAGCCCGGAGCTGCGGGAGGAACCGCAGTTGCAGATCCTGCAGCGGCTGGCGTACTGGCTCATCAAGGACGGCCGGACGGAGATGGCCCGGGAACGGGCCGTCGCCGAGATCGACAAGGCGCTGCCCGCCCTGCCCGAAGCGGCCGCGCTCGGCGACGCCGACACGGTGCTGGCCCATCTGCTGAACCGCAGCGGTCTGCTGCGCGCCCCGTCCACCGACACCATCGACTTCTGCCACCGCACCTTCCAGGACTTCCTGGGAGCCAGGGCCCTGCTCGACGAGGGCACCTTCGGGATGGTCCACAAACATGCCGCCGACGACCAGTGGGAGGACGTCATCCGCATGGCGGTGGCCCAGGGCCGGCCGCGCGAGCGCGGTCAGGTCCTGGGCGAGCTGCTGCGCGCGGACTCCCCGCGCGCCCTGCTGCTCGCCGCGTCCTGCCTGGAGCAGGCCACCGAACTGGACCCGTCGGTGCGCACCGCCATCGAGAACGGTGTCGCCGGGCTGGTACCCCCGCGCGACCTGGAGGCCGCCTACGAACTGGCGGCCGTCGGCCCTCTCATCCTCGACTTCCTGCCGGCCCCGGAGCAGCTCGCCTCCTCCGGGGCGGAGGCCCGCGGGGCCGACGGCGCCGTCGAGGCGGCCCACCTCTGCGTCATCACCGCCTCGCTGATCGGCACCGACACGGCGATCCCGTACCTCGCGGAGTTCGCCGAGCACCCCTCCTGGCAGGTCCGCAAGCAGCTCTCGGGCTCCTGGCACCGGTTCGACACGGAGGTGTACGGACGGGAGGTGATCGCCCGGCTCCGCCACGACGACCTGTACCTGGTCGCGCACTCCGCCGCCGAACTCGCGGCCGTACGTGCGATGGGCGGCCGTCGCTGGATGCAACTGGAGGGCGACTTCGCCCCGGAGGACCTGACCGCCCATCTGGACCGGGACCAGCTGACCCGGCTCGACCTGCGCGGCACCGTCAGGGACCTGTCGGTCCTGACCCGTTTCCGCCTGCTGGAGACGCTGTACGTCACCGAGTGCCCGCCCGAGGTCTTCCTCGCCGGCCTGGCGGAGCTGCCGCTGCTCGCCAAGGCCGGACTGTCGGCCCAGCATGCCGCCGTCTCCGCGCAGGCCGGGCTCGTCCTCCCCCAGGTCACCACTCTCCACGTCTACGACCTCGGCACGGAGCGGCAGTTGAGGTCCCTGCCGGCCGCGTTCCCGGCGCTGCGCGTGCTGCGCCTCCTGCTGCGGCCGGGCTACGACCCCCGCAAGGACAGCGGGCTGCTGACCGAGCTCTTCCCCGGCGTGTCGGTGCGGGTTGCCGCGGCGGCCCGCCGCGGCAACCACGAGTGACGTCCACGGCCCGCACCGTGTGATCGGCCTCTCAGCCCGGATTACCCTCCGGTAACCCCGCAGTTCCCCCCGCGCCACCCGGGCCTCAGATCATGTACCTGCCATCCGGCACGCCTACGGACGTGAGAGGACACCCCACACCGATGACCACAGGCACCTGGATCCGCCGCACAGCCGTCACCGCCGTCTCCGTGGCCGCGCTCGCCGGACTGGCCGCGCCGGCCCAGGCCGCGACGGAGAGCAGCTCCACCACGGTCGACTACGCCACCTGGCAACAGGACTGCCAGTCCGTGATGGACCAGGCCCTGCCCTACCTGAAGCAGCGCATCGCCGCCGCCGAGCCGGGCGAGAAGCAGGCGATCGTCTTCGACATCGACAACACCACCCTGGAGACCGACTTCGGCTTCAGCTACCCCCAGCCGGCCAACAAGCCGGTCCTGAACGTCGCCAGGTACGCCCAGGAGCACGGCGTCTCCCTGTTCTTCGTCACCGCGCGCCCCGGCATCATCTACCTGCCCACCGAGTACAACCTCGAACACGACGGCTACCAGGTCTCCGGCCTCTACGTCCGCGGCTTCCTCGACCTCTTCAAGGACGTCGCCGCCTACAAGACCGCCCAGCGCGTCGACATCGAGAACAAGGGCTACGACATCATCGCGAACATCGGCAACAGCGCCACCGACCTCTCGGGCGGCCACGCCGACAAGACGTTCAAACTGCCGGACTACAACGGCCAGTTGTCCTGACCCACCGCTAGGCTCCATCCGTTCACGGAAATCACGGGGGTGGGCGGATGGAGCCGGCGGTACTGGGCGGCAAGCTGGCGTCGAGCCTGATGGGCCCGCTGCTGAAGAAACTGTTCGTGGCCGACGGGCCGGGCGCGGGGCTGGTGGACCGGCCGGTGCGGCTGAAGAGCCTGGTGTCCTTCCGCGGCGAGAAACGCGCACTGGTCGAGAAGGACGTGCACAAGCTCGCCGAACACCTGGTCCGGCAGGCGGTCGACTCACCCGGTGAACCGCCCTTCCGGACCGGGGAACAGATCGCCGTCGCCGACGCACTGGCCCGCAGGCTGCTCGCGTTCGGCGATCTCGACATGGACGACGTGCAGGCGGTACGGCTGGGCCACGTCGAACTGGCCGCGAAGCTGACGCGCGCGGCACCCGCGCCCGACGGCCTCTCCTCCGACGCCTGCCACTTCCTCGACTCCGCGACCGAGTGGGCCTGCCTGCAGATCCTGGAGTTCTTCACCCGCCGCTCCACCTTCGTGGCCCGCACCCTGGTGGAACAGGCCCGGGCCGATGCCGAACTCATCGCCAAGGTCGACCAGCTGCTCGCCCGCTCGCCGCGCCCCGGCTCCCGCGACACCGCGTTCGAGCGCCGCTACCGCGCCCACGTCGCCGAACGCCACAACCACATCACCATCTACGGCATCGACCTGCGGGACTCCCCCGACCGCTGGCCGCTCGAAGTGGCCTATCTCAGCCTGGAGGCGACGACCGCCGACGACAGCGCCGTCCCCGGTGACGGCCCCGGCGCGGCCCCGGTCACCGTCCAGCTCCCCGCCGAGGAGGCCCTGCTCACCCACGACCGCGTCCTGCTGCGCGGCGACGCGGGCTCCGGCAAGACGACGCTGGTGCAGTGGCTGGCGGTGACGGCGGCACGCGAGGGCACGCACATCCCGTACGTCCTTCCGCTGCGCACCGTGATCCGCGGCGCGGACCCCTTCCCCGCCCCAGCGGCCTTCCTGACGGCGGTGGGCGGCCCGCTGTCGGCGCCCGAGGGCTGGGCGGAACGCGTCCTCACCGCGGGCCGCGGCCTGATCCTCGTCGACGGGCTGGACGAGATCCCCGCCAACGACCGGTACCGCGTCCGCGACTGGCTGCTCTCCCTCGTCCACGCCTTCCCGGGCAACCGCTGGCTGCTGACCTCCCGTCCCACCGCGGTCCGCCCCGACTGGCTCGCCGCGCAGGGCTTCAGCGAGCTCACCCTGGCCCCCATGCGCCGCGCGGACGTGACGACCTTCGTCCACCGCTGGCACACGGCGGCCGACGCCCCGCAGTTCGAGGGCCCGCTCCTCGACTCTCTGCGTACCAAACGCGACCTGGCCCGCCTCGCCACCAACCCCTTGATGTGCGGCCTGATCTGCGCCCTGCACCGGGAGCGGCGCGGCTATCTCCCCACCGGGCGCAAGGAGTTGTACGACGCCGCCCTCACGATGCTGCTGACGCGCCGGGACCGGGAGCGGGGCCTGGCGGCGGTGGACGAGGTGGAGCTGGGCGAGGAGGCCCAGCTGGAGCTGCTGCAACGGCTCGCGTACGCGCTGGTGCTGAGCGGCCGTACCGAGATGGACCTGGACACGGCCGAGGCGATCGTGGACCGCAGCCTGCCGGTCGTCGCACTGCCCGGCAACCCGAACGCCTGGACCGTGCTGCGCACCCTGCTGCTGCGCAGCGGACTGGTCCGGCAGCCCGCCGACGGCGTCCTGGACTTCGTCCACCGCACCTTCCAGGACTACCTGGGCGCCCGGTACGCGGTGGAGGAGGGCCATCTGGACGTCCTCGCCGGCCACGCGGAGGACACCCAGTGGGAGGACGTGATCCGCATGGCCGTGGCCCACGCCCGGCCCGGGGAACGGGCCTCGCTGCTACGGCGGTTGCTCGCCGCTCGGTCGCCCCGGCTGACGCTGCTGGCGCTCGCCTGCCTGGAGCATGCGGTGGCGCTGGACGCGGGCGTGCGGGCGGAGGTGGAGCGGCGGGCCGCGGAGCTGATCCCGCCGCGGACCACGGAGGACGCGAAGGTGCTCGCGGAGGCCGGGCCCCTGGTGCTGGAGCTGCTGCCCGGGCCCGAGGGGCTGACGGGGCAGGAGGCACGGAGCGTCACCGTCACCGCCTCCCTGCTCGGCGCCGACGAGCCGGAGGGAGCCCTCGGAGTGCTGCGCAGGTTCCGCGAGCACCCGGACCTCACCGTGCGCCGGCAGCTGGTGGGGACCTGGAGCCGCTTCGACGCCACGGCCTACGCGTCGGAGGTGCTGGACGAGCTGCCTCGCACCGGCCTCTATCTCACCTGTGAGTCCGCTGAGCAGCGGGCCGCCCTGCCCAGGATGCGGCCTTGGCGCGGTCTCGCGTTCCTGGGCCGGCACTCGGTCGGCCAGATCCTGGACGCGGTCCGCGAGCCCGGGGCGGTGACCCTCCTCGACCTGCGGGACAACCCGCTCCTCACCGACCTGGGCGATCTGTCGCCCTTCGGGGCTCTGCACGATCTGCTGCTGGCCCGCTGTCCGGCGGCGCACGGCCTGGAGCGGCTCTCGGAGCTTCCGCTCGCCGAGCTGATCTGCGGGCAGATCGCCGACGTCACGGGCCTGAGGTCGCTGGGCTCACTCGTCCGGCTCACCGTGGAACAGGAGCTCCCGGGCGACAGCCTCGAGGAGGTGCTGCCCGTCGACGCGGCACTGGAGTTCCTCTTCCTCGGCCGGAACAGCACGAACCGCACCGGGCTGCGCGGCCTGGAGCACTGGAGCAGCCTCACCGATCTCAGTCTCGGACCACTGACCGCGGAGCTGACGGCGGCCGACTGGCAGGCGGTGGCCGGGCTGTCCGGGCTGCGGACCCTGCATCTGAACGCGCGGATCCTGCGGGAGCTGCCGCTGTCCGTCGAGCGCATGCCGGAGCTCTCCGGCGTCAAGGTACTGCGCGTCCCCGGGCTGCTCGGCACCGAGGACCTCTCCGTCCTGGCACGCCGGCTGCCCGCGGTGCGCGCCGTGATCCTGCAGAACATGCCGGGGCACGATTTTCCCACGTCCCGGTTTTCCTGGTGCTTCCCCGCAGTGGACGTCAGCCTGGTGAAACGCTGAGGGGGCCGGTGCTCCGAAAAGCACCGGCCCCCTCAGGGCGAAGCCGTGAGGCTTACGCCTCCTTGCTCAGGTTCGGCCCGGCACCGCCGGCCGCCTGCTCGATCGGCGGGACGTCGGGGAGGGCCGACTTCTCCTCGCCGCGGAAGGTGAAGGTCTTGGTGTCGCCCTCGCCCTCCGTGTCGACGACCACGATGTGACCGGGGCGCAGCTCGCCGAAGAGGATCTTCTCCGAGAGCGTGTCCTCGATCTCGCGCTGGATCGTGCGACGCAGCGGACGCGCGCCCAGCACCGGGTCGTAGCCCTTCTTGGACAGCAGCTCCTTGGCGGACTGGGAGAGCTCGATGCCCATGTCCCGGTCCTTGAGGCGCTCGTCCACCTTGCTGATCATCAGGTCGACGATCCGCAGGATGTCCTCCTGCGTCAGCTGCGGGAAGACGACCACGTCGTCGACGCGGTTGAGGAACTCGGGCCGGAAGTGCTGCTTGAGCTCGTCCTGGACCTTGTTCTTCATGCGCTCGTAGTTGGACTTGGTGTCACCCGTGGCCGCGAAGCCCAGGTTGAAGCCCTTGGAGATGTCCCGGGTGCCGAGGTTGGTCGTCATGATGATGACCGTGTTCTTGAAGTCCACGACCCGGCCCTGGGAGTCGGTCAGGCGACCGTCCTCCAGGATCTGCAGCAGGCTGTTGAAGATGTCCGGGTGGGCCTTCTCCACCTCGTCGAAGAGGACGACGGAGAACGGCTTGCGGCGGACCTTCTCGGTCAGCTGGCCGCCCTCCTCGTAGCCCACGTAGCCGGGGGGCGAACCGAAGAGCCGCGACACCGTGTGCTTCTCGCTGAACTCCGACATGTCGAGGGAGATCAGCGCGTCCTCGTCACCGAAGAGGAACTCGGCGAGGGCCTTGGACAGCTCGGTCTTACCGACACCGGACGGGCCGGCGAAGATGAACGAGCCACCGGGGCGCTTCGGGTCCTTCAGACCGGCACGCGTACGGCGGATCGCCTTCGACAGCGCCTTGACGGCGTCGACCTGGCCGATGACCCGCTTGTGGAGCTCGTCCTCCATGCGCAGCAGACGGGAGGACTCCTCCTCGGTCAGCTTGAAGACCGGGATGCCGGTGGCCGTGGCGAGGACCTCGGCGATCAGTTCGCCGTCGACCTCGGCGACGACGTCCATGTCGCCGGCCTTCCACTCCTTCTCCCGCTTGGCCTTGGCGGCCAGGAGCTGCTTCTCCTTGTCGCGGAGGGAGGCGGCCTTCTCGAAGTCCTGCGAGTCGATCGCGGACTCCTTGTCCCGGCGGACGGCGGCGATCTTCTCGTCGAACTCGCGCAGGTCCGGCGGCGCGGTCATCCGGCGGATGCGCATCCGGGAACCGGCCTCGTCGATCAGGTCGATCGCCTTGTCCGGCAGGAAGCGGTCCGAGATGTACCGGTCGGCCAGGGTGGCGGCCTGGACCAGCGCCTCGTCCGTGATGGAGACCCGGTGGTGGGCCTCGTACCGGTCACGCAGACCCTTGAGGATCTCGATCGTGTGCGGCAGGGACGGCTCGGCGACCTGGATGGGCTGGAAACGGCGCTCCAGGGCCGCGTCCTTCTCCAGGTGCTTGCGGTACTCGTCCAGGGTGGTGGCACCGATGGTCTGCAGCTCACCGCGGGCCAGCATCGGCTTCAGGATGGAAGCCGCGTCGATGGCGCCCTCGGCGGCACCCGCACCGACCAGCGTGTGCAGCTCGTCGATGAACAGGATGATGTCGCCGCGGGTGCGGATCTCCTTGAGCACCTTCTTCAGGCGCTCCTCGAAGTCACCGCGGTAGCGGGAGCCGGCGACCAGGGCGCCGAGGTCCAGGGTGTAGAGGTGCTTGTCCTTGAGGGTCTCGGGCACCTCGCCCTTGACGATGGCCTGGGCGAGGCCCTCGACGACGGCGGTCTTGCCGACGCCGGGCTCACCGATCAGGACCGGGTTGTTCTTGGTACGGCGGGACAGCACCTGCATGACCCGCTCGATCTCCTTCTCGCGCCCGATGACCGGGTCGAGCTTGGACTCACGAGCGGCCTGGGTGAGGTTCCGGCCGAACTGGTCGAGGACCAGGGACGTCGAGGGGGTGCCCTCGGCAGGGCCGCCGGCGGTGGCGGTCTCCTTGCCCTGGTAGCCGGAGAGCAGCTGGATGACCTGCTGCCGCACCCGGTTGAGATCAGCGCCCAGCTTGACCAGGACCTGGGCGGCGACGCCCTCGCCCTCACGGATCAGGCCGAGCAGGATGTGCTCCGTGCCGATGTAGTTGTGACCCAGCTGAAGGGCCTCGCGGAGCGACAGCTCCAGGACCTTCTTGGCACGGGGGGTGAAGGGAATGTGCCCGGACGGGGCCTGCTGGCCCTGGCCGATGATCTCCTCCACCTGCTGGCGGACCGCCTCGAGCGAAATCCCGAGGCTCTCAAGGGCCTTGGCGGCGACACCCTCACCCTCGTGGATCAGGCCCAGGAGGATGTGCTCGGTGCCGATGTAGTTGTGGTTGAGCATCCGGGCTTCTTCCTGAGCCAGGACGACAACCCGCCGCGCGCGGTCGGTGAACCTCTCGAACATCGTTAATCGCTCCTCAGAGCGGTCAGGCAGTGGGGGGAACTTCCCCTCTCTGTCCTTCCGCAGCTTAGTCCCGCAAGCGGGGACCGCTCATTCCAACTGCCGACACCGTCGATGGCCTCCTGACCCCGAACGCCGACATCTGCTCCAACCCGATGGTGCGAGACGATGTTCCCGCAGGCCAGGCAGTTACCCTTTCCTCCAGTACGCCGATGGCGAACGTGAGACGGCCTCGCCTGCGTGTCGCCCCCTCCCACTAGGGATGTCTTACCCGCTGCTACTGACAGTCCATGCCGTGGGCCCCCGGTCCCTCCGCTACGGGCGAACAACCTTGCGTCTCTCCGGACCCCCGGACGCCCCCGTTCGCGGAACTCTGCGCAGCCGCACGCGCACCCAGCGTAACTCGCACGGCTTCGTGGCGGTTGCGCCTGGCATGGCTGGCACAGCACCTCTGGCCGCTTCAACGGTCCCTCACCCTCGCCGTCCGTTCAATTCCGCTTCCGGCGCCGGCTCCGGTCCGGACGCCTTCCGGCACTGGTACGAGAACGATCTGGGGTGGCCGACGGTGCCCGAGGTGCCCGGAGAGCCGCTGCGGCTGGTCACGGGCGTGCGATTCGACGTGCTGGAGGTGCCGGCGCGGGCGGGTGTGCGGGCGCTCGGGCACCTGGTGCCGGGCTCTCCGGTGGCCCTTCAGGGCGGCCGGATGCGGCTGCTGGTGGCCGCCGGCAGCGCGGAGGAGCTGCCTGGGCTGCTGGCCTGGCTGGAGTGGGGCGCGCCGGCCCTCGATCCCGGCGTGCGGGCGCTGGGCGCCGGGGGCGCGATGGACGCCCCGGTCCGGCCCGGGCCGTCGGTCGGCGGGATCCGGCCGCCTTCCGGATCCACCGAGGACCCGGCCGGGCCCGTGCAGGGGGCCGCCGTCTGGTTGCGGCCCCCCGAGTCGGGGTGCGAGGTCGAGGCCTCGCTGCCGACACTGTCGGCCATGGGGGGCGTCGGAGGCGCCCCCGATCTCGTACGACTGGTGAACACGCTGGCCACGGAGTGCCACCGCCTCCGGCTGCGGCGCTCGGGCCGCGGGCCGCAGGACAGTCAGGCGTTCGCGTCCTCGTAGGCCTGGCGAATCGTCGCCGGAACACGGCCACGGTCGTTGACGTCGTAACCGTTCTCCTTGGCCCACGCGCGAATCTGCGCGGTGTCCTGGCTGCCGCCGGAAGCCGCACGGACCTTTCCGCGTCCGCCGGAAGCACGGCCACCGGTACGCCGGCCGCCCTTGACATAGGGGTCGAGAAGGCCGCGCAGCTTGTCCGCATTGGCGGTCGTGAGGTCGATCTCGTAGGTCTTGCCGTCCAACGCGAACGTCACGGTCTCGTCCGCCTCGCCGCCGTCGAGGTCGTCGACAAGAAGGACCTGAACCTTCTGTGCCACCGGATTTCCTTTCATCGATAACTTCAGGGCCGGGGTGTGCGGCGCCCGCCGTTTCGCCGCCCCCTGTTATATGCAGTACTGCAGTACGTCGGAAAGCAAACCGCTTTTGCGGGAAAAACACAAACCCCTGGGAGAGGCCGAGGGGCCCGCTCCCACCCGGAAACATGCGCGTTTCGGACATAGGGAACCGGGGCAAGGGGGGATGCCCGGAATAGCGGGCGGATCTCCGCCCCATCTCCGCCCATCTCTGCCTCGACGGCCCTTGTCCGCCGCGATCCCTCTCGGCGATCACAGATGCAGAAGCATCCGACTGTTGCCCAAGGTGTTCGGTTTCACTCGTTCGAGTCCGAGGAACTCCGCGACACCCTCGTCATAGGAACGCAGCAGCTCCGCGTAGACATCGGTGTCCACGGGTGTCTCGCCGATCTCCACGAAGCCGTGCTTCCCGAAGAACTCGACTTCGAAGGTCAGACAGAAAACGCGGCGAACACCAAGCCAACGTGCGGTCTCCAGCAACTTCTCCAGCAACTGATGACCGACACCGGCGCCCTTGAGGCTGCGGTTCACCGCGAGAGTGCGCACTTCCGCGAGGTCTTCCCACATCACGTGCAGTGCGCCGCAGCCGACCACCTCGGCGTTGTCGTCGCGTTCCGCGACCCAGAACTCCTGGATGTCCTCGTAAAGCGTCACCATGGCTTTGTCGAGCAGGATGCGGTCGCGAACGTACACGTCGAGGAGGCGGCGCACGGCCGGGACATCGCTGGTCCGGGCCCGCCGGACGGTGATGGCTTTCGCGGTGACTTCGGGGCGCGTCGCTGACATGAGCGGACGCTATCGCCCGCCGGTGTCCGTCACCGAGCCGGGGTTCTCCCCTTGCGGGGCTTCCCGGTCTTCCCTATCGCTGCGTTCCGGACCCTGCACGATGCGTACGGCGTCCCGGAGGGCCTGCCGCTGTTCGTCGCTCATCATCCCGAAGAAGGCGACGAGCGCGGCGGCCGGGTTGTCGCTCTGCGACCAGGCCTCGTTCATCAGGGCGGCGGCGTAGGCGGGCCGGGTGGAGACGGCCTCATATCGATAGGCGCGCCCTTCGGCCTCCCGCCGGACCCAGCCCTTCTGATGGAGATTGTCCAAGACGGTCATCACCGTGGTGTAGGCGATGGACCGTTCCTGCTGAAGGTCTTCCAGGACTTCTCGAACGGTCACCGGGCGGTTCCACTTCCACACCCGCGTCATGACCGCGTCTTCGAGTTCTCCCAATGGGCGAGGCACAACTCAGAACAATAGTGGGAGATCCCGCCAATGGCGTGCCGGACGTGCACTTTCACCGACAGAGGCGAACAAAAGGGGCGTACGGCTCGGAAAGTGCGGTACGCCCGGCGGGCGCGGGCCGGCTCTCAGACGCCGTCGGCCTTGGAGACCGCGGCCTGGCGGGCGTTCTCCGCGAAGGCCGCGTCGACGGCGGCGTCCTCCTTGGCCTTGGCGGCGCCGCCCTGGGTCTTCACGATCACCCGGACCAGCCCGATGAAGAAGATGGCCATGACGACCGGAGGCACGAGCGCGGAGACGTAGTCCATGGGACCAGATTAGCCACGTCGGACCGGGCGAAAGGGGCGGGGTGGGCGAACCACGCCGCAACCCCCCGCCAGCTGCCGTTTTCTCAGCCCGCGGCGAGCTGCTGCGGGGGCCCGGCGGGCGGCGCGGCGGGCCGGCGCCGCGGAAAGACCTCGCCCGGCGTGGGGATGGGCCGCTTCGGCGCGGTGGGCTCGGGAGCCGCGGGCCGCGGCGCGGGCCGCTCGGCGGGCTTCTCCTTGGGCTTCTTCTCCGGTTCCTTGGCCACTCCGCCCGGCAGAGCCGTCAGCCGGACCCTGGAGGCTGGAACGGCCGGTGCCGGTACCTTCCGCGCCCCCTGGGCGAGCCGGGCCCGCACGTCGTGCTCGGCGAGCTCCTGGCAGCGGCCCAGCAGAGCGGCGGCGCCGGCATTCCCCCGCAGCGCCCGCAGCGCGGCGAGGTCGTCCGGGGTGGGCCGGTGCCCGGCCGCCAGCGCCTCCTCCAGAAGGGCGAGGTAACCGACGACGGTCCCCGGCAGGGCGGCCCGGTACCGGGCCAGATCGGCCACCAGGAAGGCGCGCAGCCGAGCCCCCTCGCCGATCGCCTCGTCGAGCGACTCGGCGAGCCGATGACAGTCCTTGACGTCCTCGGCGGAGACGGGACCGGGGTGAAGGGCGAGGGCGAGAGCACGGCGGAGCACACGCAGCTCCTCCGCACCGAACGCCATGCCGCCGCGGGATCCGTATGGCGTGGGCATGGACCGAAGATACGCGTAAATCAGACAAACTCGACATAGGGACCGGGGTGTGGCGCACACCGTCCACCCGCTCAGCCCCCCACTTTCAGCCCGCCCGGCGTTCGAGAACGACGACCGACCCACACCCCCCACTTGCCAGCCCGCCCGGCGCCTGAGGGCAACGCCCGGCCGGCCCCACATCCCAACCCGTCCGGCGCCTGAGGGCAGCGCCCGGGCCGGCCCCACATCCCAGCCCGTCCGAAGCTTGAGGACGACGAGCGGCCCGCACCCCCACTCTCCAGCCCGTCCGGCGTTTGAGGACGACGGCCGGCCGGCACCACGTCACAGCCCGTCCGGCGTTTGAGGACGAGGCCGCAGGCCGATGCGGGGGTCCGGGGGCGGCAGCCCCCGAAACGGGCGGTCGCAGGGGGCCCACCCCCTGGAAGGACGGGACGGGTAGGGGCGGCGGGGGCGAGAAACCCCCCGCACGCTCACATCCGCGACACGTTCCGCTCGTACACCAGCCGCAACCCCACCAGCGTCAGCCACGGCTCATGCTCGTCGATCACCGACGACTCCCCCAGCACCATCGGCGCCAACCCACCCGTCGCGATCACCGTCACATCGTCCGGATCGTCCGCCAGCTCCCGCGCCATCCGCCCGACCACCCCGTCGACCTGCCCGGCGAACCCGTACACGATGCCCGCCTGCATGGCCTCCACCGTGTTCTTCCCGATCACACTCCGCGGCCGCGCCACCTCGATCTTCCGCAGCTGCGCGCCCTTGACGCCCAGCGCCTCCACGGAGATCTCGATCCCGGGCGCGATCACACCCCCGACGTACTCCCCGCGCGCGGACACCGCGTCGAAGGTCGTCGCCGTCCCGAAGTCGACGACGATCGCCGGCCCCCCGAACAGCTCGACGGCGGCGACCGCGTTGATGATCCGGTCCGCGCCGACCTCCTTGGGGTTGTCGGTGAGGATCGGCACCCCGGTCTTCACCCCGGGCTCCACCAGCACCGCCGGCACGTCGCCGTAGTAGCGCCGCGTGACCTCGCGCAGCTCGTGCAGCACGCTCGGCACGGTCGCGCAGATCGCGATCCCGTCGATGCCGTCGCCCAGCTCGTCGCCGAGCAGCGGGTGCATGCCCATCAGACCCTGGAGGAGCACCGCCAGCTCGTCCGCGGTACGGCGCGCGTCCGTGGAGATGCGCCAGTGCTCGACGATGTCCTCGCCGTCGAAGAGCCCGAGGACGGTATGCGTGTTGCCGACGTCGATCGTGAGGAGCATGGGGTCACTCCGCCTCGCGCAGGTCCAGGCCGATGTCCAGGATCGGCGAGGAGTGGGTGAGGGCGCCGACGGCCAGGAAGTCCACGCCCGTCTCGGCGTACGCCCGCGCGTTGTCCAGCGTGAGCCGCCCGGACGCCTCCAGGAGCGCGCGCCCGTCGACGATCGCGACGGCCTCCTCGCACTCCATCGGCGTGAAGTTGTCCAGCAGGATCAGGTCGGCGCCCGCGTCGACGACCTCGCGCAGCTGGTGCAGGGTGTCGACCTCGACCTCGATCGCCAGGTCCGGGAAGGCCTCCCGGACGGCCTTGAAGGCCTGGCCGACGCCGCCCGCGGCGACCACGTGGTTGTCCTTGACGAGGGCAGCGTCGGAGAGCGACATGCGGTGGTTGACGCCGCCGCCGCTGCGCACCGCGAACTTCTCCAGGGAGCGGAGCCCCGGAGTGGTCTTCCGGGTGTCGCGCACGCGTGCCTGCGTGCCCTCCAGGGCGTCCGCCCACGCGCGCGTGGCGGTCGCGATGCCGGACAGCCGGCACAGGATGTTCAGCGCGCTGCGCTCGGCGGTGAGCAGGTCGCGGGTGCGGGTGGTGATCGACAGCAGCGGCTGCCCGGCCTCGACCCGGTCGCCGTCCTCGACGTGCCGCTCGACCTCGAACTCGTCGGTGCAGACCACGGAGACGACGGCCTCGGCGACCCTGAGGCCCGCCACGACACCGGCCTCGCGCGCGACGAAGTCGCCGGTCGCCACCGCCTCCTCGGGGATGGTCGCGACGGTCGTCACGTCCAGGCCGCCCGCCAGGTCCTCCTGGACGGCCACGTTGGCGACGTCCTCGACCTCGATGGGGTCGAGCCCGGCGGCGGCCAGCAGTTCGGCGAGCGCGGGGTCGAGCCCGCACTCCAGGTACTCCTCGTCGCCCTCGGCGCCACAGGCACAGCCGTCGCCGCAGCCGCCGCCGTCGGCGAGGGGAAGGTCGTTGGTGCTCACGTCTGTCACTGCTCCTGGTGTGGCTGGTGCGGCCGGGTAGGGGGGAAGTCTGCGGTGTCGGTGGTGCCGACGGCCAGCGTCCGGTCGGGATTCAGCCGTACGACGATGTGCCGCCCCCAGCGGGCGTCGTCGCGGTCGGCGTGGTCCTCGCGCCAGTGGCAGCCGCGGGTCTCCTCGCGGCGGCGGGCCGCCTCGACGAGCACACGCGCGACGCACAGGAGGTTGGTGGCCTCCCAGGTGTCGACGCCGGGCTCGGCGGTCTTGCCGTTCTCGTCCAGGGCGTCGCGGGCGTCCGCGTGCAGCCGCTGGAGCTGTGCGGCGGCCCTGGCCAGGGACTCCTCGGAGCGCAGCACGCCGGCGCCCTCGGTCATGATCCGCTGGATGGCGAAGCGGGTCTCGGGGGCGAGCAGCGGGTGCGCGGGCTTCTCGGGGTGCGCGACCGGTGCGGGCACGCGCGCGTGCAGGCCGTGCTCCGCGCGGGCCGCCGTGATGTCGGCGGCGATGCGCTCGGCGTAGACGAGGCCTTCGAGGAGGGAGTTGGAGGCGAGCCGGTTCGCGCCGTGCACGCCGGTGCACGCGACCTCGCCGCACGCGTAGAGCCCGGGGACGGTCGTGCGCCCACGCGCGTCGGTGCGTACGCCCCCGGAGGCGTAGTGGGCGGCGGGCGCTATCGGGATGGGCTCGGTGACCGGGTCGATGCCGTTGGCCCGGCAGGCGGCCAGGATGGTGGGGAAGCGGTGCTCCCACATGTCGGCGCCGAAGTGCCGGGCGTCGAGGTACATGTGCTCGGCGTCCCGCTCCTGCATGTGCCGCATGATGCCCTTGGCGACGATGTCCCGGGGCGCCAGCTCGGCCAGTTCGTGCTGCCCCACCATGAAGCGGGTGCCGTCCGCGTCGACCAGGTGGGCGCCCTCACCGCGCACCGCCTCGGAGACCAGCGGCTGCTGGCCCTCCGCGTCCGGGCCGAGGAAGAGCACGGTCGGATGGAACTGGACGAACTCGAGGTCGCTGACCTCCGCGCCGGCCCGCAGGGCGAGCGCCACGCCGTCGCCGGTCGACACCGACGGGTTGGTGGTCGCGGAGAAAACCTGGCCCATGCCGCCCGTGGCGAGGACGACCGCGGGGGCGTGCACGGCGCCCACGCCGTCGTGCTGGCCCTCGCCCATGACGTGCAGGGTGACGCCGGCCGTACGGCCCTCGGCGTCCGTCAGCAGGTCCAGGACGAGCGCGTTCTCGAAGGTGCGCAGCCCACGCGCGCGTACCGCCTCCACCAGGGCCCGGGAGACCTCGGCGCCGGTGGCGTCGCCGCCCGCGTGCGCGATCCGGCGCCGGTGGTGGCCGCCCTCGCGGGTGAGGTCGAGCCCGCCCCCCGAGGACTCGTCGAAGATCGCGCCGGTGTCGATGAGCCGCCGAACCGCGCCAGGGCCCTCGGTGACGAGGATCCGTACGGCGTCCTCGTCGCAGAGGCCGACGCCGGCCACCAGGGTGTCCGCGAGGTGCTGCTCGGGAGTGTCGCCTTCGCCCAGGGCCGCGGCGATGCCGCCCTGCGCCCAGCGGGTGGAGCCGTCGTCCAGGCGGGCCTTGGTGACGACGACGGTGGTGAGCCCGGCGGCCTGGCAGCGCAGGGCCGCGGTCAGGCCGGCCACCCCGGACCCGACGACGACCACGTCCGCCGAGATGCTCCACCCGGGGGCGGGCGCGTGCAGTCGTATGCCGGTGCTGGTGCCGGTGCTGCTGGTGCCTGTGCTGGTCACGAGGCGGCTCCGAGGGTTCCGAAGGTGAGCGGAAGGTTGTCGATCAGCCGGGTCGTCCCGACCCGGGCGGCGACGGCGAGGACGGCCTCTCCGGTGAAGTCGTCGTCGATCTCGGTGAAGTCGGACGGGTCGACCAGGGCGAGGTAGTCCAGTTCGAGCGGCGGGTCGAAGTGGACGGCCTCGTCCAGGACCTGGCGGGCGGCCGCGCGGACCGCCGCGGCGGCGTTCGGCACGGCCTTGGCGACGGCGTGCGCGTCGGCGGCCGCCCGGGACTCGCCTATGGCGCTGAGCGCCTCGGCACGCGCCCGCGTGGACGGCACCTCGAGCGCCCGCGCGCGCAGCGCCTCCTGTGCCGCGTGCCGGTCGCGCCCGGCGAAGAGCGCGCGGGACAGCGTGAGCGCCGTGCGCCGGTCGTCGGCCGACAGGTAGCGGTTGCGGCTGGACAGCGCGAGCCCGTCGGACTCGCGGACGGTCGGCACGCCGACGATCTCGATGCCGAAGTTCAGGTCGCGCACCATGCGCCGGATCACGGCCAGCTGCTGGGCGTCCTTCTGCCCGAACAGGGCCGCGTCGGGGCGGGTGAGGTGCAGCAGCTTGGCGACGACGGTGAGGACGCCGTCGAAGTGCCCGGGGCGGGAGGCGCCCTCCAGGACCGTGCCCATGGGACCGGCGGTGACCCGCACCTGGGGCTCCCCGCCCGGGTAGACCTCGTCGACGGAAGGGGCGAACACCACGTCCGCGCCGGCCTGTTCGGCGATCTTCAGGTCGGCGTCCAGGGTGCGCGGGTAGCGCTCGAGGTCCTCGCCGGCACCGAACTGGAGCGGGTTGACGAAGACGGTGACGACGACCTCGCCGTCCGGGCCCGCGATCTCGCGCGCGGCCCGGATCAGGGTGGCGTGGCCCTCGTGCAGGGCGCCCATGGTCATCACGACGGCACGGCGGCCGTGCCGGACGCGCGCGTGCAGTTCGTCGGCGGTGCGCAGCAGGGCGGTGCTCATCGGGAGTTCCCCTCGGTGCCGTCGGTACCGGTCGTGCCGTTGCCGCCGTCGCCGTTGGCGAGGACGCCGAGCAGGTCCTCGGCGAGCTCCGGCTTCAGCAGGCCGTGCGCGAGCGCGCGGTCGGCGGTCGCGCGGGCCATCGCCAGGTAGCCGTCGACGGCCTGTGGGGCGTGTCTGCGCAACTCCGTGACATGCGCGGCGACGGTGCCCGCGTCCCCACGCGCGACCGGCCCGGTCAGCGCCGCGTCACCGGAGCGCAGGGCGTTGTCCAGGGCGGCGCCGAGCAGCGGCCCGAGCATCCGGTCGGGGGCCTCCACGCCGGCGGTGCGCAGCAGCTCCATGGCCTGCGCGACCAGGGTGACAAGGTGGTTGGCGCCGAGGGCGAGGGCCGCGTGGTAGAGCGGGCGGTTCTCCTCGAAGATCCACTCCGGTTCGCCGCCCATCTCGATGACCAGGGCCTCGGCGGCCAGCCGCAGCTCCTCGGGCGCTGTGACCCCGAACGAGCAGCCCGCCAGCCGCTGCACGTCCACCGGCGTCCCGGTGAAGGTCATCGCCGGGTGCAGGGCCAGCGGCAGCGCGCCCGCGCGCAGGGCCGGGTCCAGGACCTTCGCGCCATATCGCCCGGAGGTGTGCACGAGCAGCTGGCCAGGGCGCACGGCGCCGGTCTCGGCGAGACCGGCGACCAGGCCGGGCAGGGCGTCGTCCGGGACGGTCAGCAGGACCAGGTCGGCGCGCTGGAGGACCTCGGCGGGGGGCACCAGCGGGACGTCGGGCAGCATCGCCTCGGCGCGCCGCCGGGAGGCGTCGGAGACCCCGGAGACGGCCACCGGGCGGTGCCCGGCGAGCTGCAGGGACGCGGCCAGCGCGGGACCCACCCGGCCGGCGCCGACCACGCCGACGGTGAGCCGCGCGGGGCGGTCACTCGGGTCTGGCTGTTGGACTGTACTCACGCGAGGGTGGCCTTCCCGTTCCAGTCCGCTCTGGGTACCGGACGATTTCTCGTCATGTTAACGCTATCCGGTCCGGGGCCGATCGGTCGTCCACAGGCTGTGGGTGACGGATCACACCGGCGGCGCGGAGGAAAATGACGGGCCCCCGGCCGCTCTGCCACGGCATCATCCACGGCATGAGCGATACGGCCACGGGCCAGGACGAGCAGCCGAAGGCACCCCTGTCCGCGGAGGACCGGATGCGGGAGCGGCGCACCGCCGCCTACCGGGGAGCCACCCGCGTCCTCGCGCGCGTGGGCGCGCGGGCTTCGCTCCGGGAACGGCTCGCGGGGCTCCAGGAGGCGGCTCCCGGTGTGTACGACCTGGACGAGCCGTCGGACGTCTACGGCAACGGCGTCGTGGAGGCCCTGGAGCGGCGCGTAGCGTCCGTGCTGGGCACGGAGGCCGCCGCGTTCTTCCCGACCGGCACGATGGCCCAGCAGGTCGCCCTGCGCTGCTGGGCGGCCCGTACCGGCAACCCCACGGTCGCCCTGCACGCGCTCGCCCACCCCGAGGTGCACGAGCGCAACGCCTTCCGCGAGGTGGCCGGCCTGCGCACCGTGCGCCTCACCGGCGAGCCCAGGCTCCCCACCGCCCAGGAGATACGCGACTTCGCGGAGCCCTTCGGGGCGCTGATGCTGGAGCTGCCCCTGAGGGACGCCGGTTTCGTGCTGCCCTCCTGGGAGGAGCTCACGGAGCTGGTGGAGGCGGCGCGGGAGCGCGACGCGGTGGTGCACTTCGACGGCGCGCGCCTGTGGGAGGCCACCGTCCACTTCGGGCGCCCCCTGTCCGAGATCGCGGACCTGGCGGACAGCGTCTACGTGTCGTTCTACAAGTCCCTCGACGGCTTCGGCGGCGCCGCGCTGGCCGGCCCGAAACTCCTGGTCGAAGAGGCGAAGACCTGGCGCCACCGCTACGGCGGCATGATCTTCCAGCAGTTCCCTGCCGCCCTCGCGGCCCTGGCCGGCCTGGACCGCGAGCTGCCCCGCCTCCCGGACTACGTCCGCCACGCGCGCGTGGTCGCCGCGGCCCTGCGGGACGGCTTCACCGAGGCGGGCGTCCCCTGGTCCCGCATCCACCCCGAGCCACCGCACACCCACCAGTTCCAGGTCTGGCTGCCGTACGACGCCGACGTACTGCTGGAGACGGCGCTGCGCCAGGCCGAGGAGACCGGCACCTACCTCTTCCCCGGCTTCTGGGAGCAGAAGGGCCCGGGCCTGTCGATGACCGAGGTGACGGTGACGGAGGCGGGCCTGGAGTGGACGACGGAGGGCGTGAGAGCAGCGGTCGCGGACTTCGTGGGACGGCTGCCCGGAACACCGCGAACTGAGGCGCCCCTGTAGGGGCGCTGGGGGGTCCGGGTCCCCGGCCGAAGGCTGGGGGAGGAACTGCGCGAGCGACCCCGCACAACCCGCCCCGCCACCCGACCGCACCCACCACCCCTGTAGGCGCCCGGCCCACCCAGGCCGCGGCACCGTGCACGATGGGCATATGAGCGTACGTATCGACATCGCGGAGCTGCGACCGGAGCGGGTCACCGTCGTGCCCTCGCCGCTCGCGGAGCTCGGCATGGCGCTGCACGCCCTGTCCGAACCCGGCCACCATCCCGGCCTGCAGGGCTGGGCGACCGGCCTCGCCGCCCGCCTGGAACCGCATCTGGCCGACCGGATGTGCGAGGCGGACTTCCTGTGGCGCACGACGTTCTCGGACCTGTTCCTGCCGTACGCGGCCGTGCCGGGCGCCCTCCCGGCCGGCACGCTCGCGGCGGAGCTCGACCAGCTGGACAAACTGACGGACGAACAGTTCGTGGACGCGGCCCTGGAGTTCGCGTGCGTGCTCACGTACTCCACGCAGGCGCCGGCGCTCCTGTCGGATCCCCCCGGGCGCCGCAGGGCGCTGGAGGCGGCCGCCTCGCGCGGCCCGCAGCAGGCCCGGTTCGCCCGGCGGCTGCTGGACGACCCGCCGGGCGTGCGCGCGTGGCTGCGCCGGTTCCTGGAGGACTGCGCCGCGGCGTTCTTCGACGACGCCTGGTCGCGGCTGCGACCCCAGCTGGAGGCCGACGCCCGGCACAAGACGGAGCTGCTGCGCCGCAAGGGGCTGGCCGAGGCGCTGGCGGCGGTCTCGCCCGCCGTGACGCTCGACGGGACGGGCGCGCGGATCACCGTGGACAAGCTCACCGACGGCCACGCGCGCGTGGCGGCCGACGGCCTGCTGCTGGTGCCCACCAGCCTGGGCCGGCCGCATCTGATGGTCCTGCACCGCTACGGCTGGCAGCCGGTGCTGCACTACCCGGTCGGCCCGCCGGAGCTCGCCCCGCCCGCGTCCGTGGAGGAACTGACGCTGCGGATGGCGGCGCTGTCCCATCCCGTGCGGATGCGGCTGTGCCGGCATCTGGCGCGCAGCGCGTACACCACCGGCGAGCTGGCACAGATGCACGGCCTGTCGGCGCCGGAGGTGTCCCGGCACCTGGGCGTGCTCAAGAAGGCGGGCCTGGTCACGACGCGTCGCCGCGGCCGGTACGTCCTGCACCAGCTGGACGTCACCGTCGTCGCCCGCCTCGGCAGCGACTTCCTGGAGGGGATGCTCCGCTGAACGCTGCGCGGGAAGGGGCGCGCCGGGTAGTCGGCAGTCTGCGGCACCGTCGTGGCCGGCCGCGCAGTTCCTCCCCCAGCCTTCGGCCGGGGGTACCCCCCAGCGCCCCTACGGGACGCGCTGCCCGGCGGGCGTCAGCCGTGGCCGCCGCCCGCCCGCACCAGCCCCGTCTCGTAGGCCAGCACGACCACCTGCACGCGGTCGCGGAGGCCGAGCTTGGTCAGGATGCGGCCCACGTGCGTCTTCACGGTGGCCTCGGACAGCACCAGCCGGCTCGCGATCTCGCCGTTCGACAGGCCCTGCGCGACCAGCACCATCACCTCGCGCTCGCGCTCGGTGAGCCGGTCCAGTTCCTGGTGCCGGGGCTCCCCGGCGGAGGGCAGCATCGGCGCGAAACGGTCGAGGAGGCGCCGGGTGGTGGAGGGCGCGACGACGGCGTCGCCGCTGTGCACGGAACGGATGGCGGCCAGCAGTTCGCCCGGGGGCACGTCCTTGAGCATGAAGCCGGAGGCGCCCGCCTTCAGCCCCGAGAAGGCGTACTCGTCGAGGTCGAAGGTGGTCAGGATGAGCACCTTGGGCGCGTCCGGCTGCTCGCAGATGCGGCGGGTGGCCTCCACACCGTCCAGCTTGGGCATGCGCACGTCCATCAGGACGACGTCCACGGCGGTGGACGTCAGCACCTGGAGGGCCTCGACGCCGTCGCCCGCCTCGGCGACGACCTCCATGTCCGGCTGGGCCGCGAGCACCATCCGGAACCCGGTGCGCAGCAGCACCTGGTCGTCGACGAGCATCACGCGGATCGTCATCGGGTCCTCTTCCGTTTCTCGTTCTTCGTTCGTGTTCCGCCCCTCGACCTGAGGGCGTGACAGGTGTCAACCGGGGGCGTGCGTCTGCGTCAATGCGCCGGTTTGAGCGGCAGCAGGGCACTGATGCGGAATCCTCCGCCCGGGCGAGGGCCCGCGTCGAGGGTGCCGCCCACCATGCCGACGCGTTCGCGCATGCCGATCAGGCCGTGCCCCTGGCCGTCGACGCCGCCCTCCTCGTACATCTCGTGCGGGGCGCCCTTGCCGTCGTCCTCGACCAGCAGGCCGAGTCCGTCGTCGAAGTAGACCAGCCGCACGCTGGCGCCCGCGTTGGGGCCGCCGTGCTTGCGGGTGTTGGTCAGCGCCTCCTGCACGATCCGGTACGCCGTGAGCTCGACGCCGCTGGGCAGCGGGCGCGGGGTGCCCTCGACCTTGAAGTCGACGGGCAGGCCCGAGGTGCGGCACTGCTCGACGAGGTCGTCGATCTGCTCGACATCGGGCTGGGGGACGTACTCACCGACCTCCTTGTGCTCGCCGGTGCGCAGCACGCCCAGCAGGCGGCGCATCTCGGCGAGGGCCTGGCGGCCGGTGGAGGAGATCGTCTCCAGAGCCTTCTTCGCCTGGTCGGGGGCGGCGTCCAGGACGTAGGCGGCGCCGTCGGCCTGGACCACCATCACCGAGACGTTGTGCGCGACCACGTCGTGCAGCTCGCGTGCGATCCGGGCGCGCTCCGCGGCGACCGCGACCTTGGCCTGCGCCTCGCGCTCCTTCTCCAGCCGGGCGGCGCGCTCCTCCAGCTGCGCGAAGTAGGCGCGGCGGGTGCGCATGGAGTCGCCGAGCACCCAGGCGAGCACGAACGGCACGGTCTGGAACAGCACGATCGCGACGTGCCCCGGGAAGCTCGCCTCGTGCTGCGGCCACCGGATCTCCGCCAGGGGCGCGGCGCCCAGCCCGGCGTAGAGGCCGAACCGGGACGCCCAGCGGGCGCCGACGGCGGCGTTCGTGCAGACGATCACCAGCATGGCGAAGTCGGCGAGGATCGTCTCCACGTCCAGCACCAGCTGGGCCAGGCCGGTGGCCGCGGCCAGCAGCAGCATCGGCTCCGGGAAACGGCGGCGCAGCGCGACGACGACACTCATCACGACGGACACGGCCAGCATGGCGGGCCTGGATCCGTGGTGCGCCTGGGCCTCGCCGAGCTTCCAGATGCTCGCGCCGGAGATCCCGAGCAGGACGACGGCCCAGAAGCTGTCGACCCATGTCGGGTGCCTGCGGAGGAAGTCATAGAGGCGCTGCACGTAACCCAGAGTAGGGAAGCGTGATAGGTGCAGGGGTCAACCGGAGGGCCGATCCCTGTTCCGCACGCGTACTCCGCAAGGTGGAGAAGGTGATCACCTGTGCGCCTAGTCTGGCCCGGTGACGGATGAGGCGACGCGAGAGACGGCAGACGACGCCCGTGGCTGGCGTGCGGCCACCGAGGCGGCCCTGTACGGCCCCGGCGGCTTCTACCGCCGCCCGGAGGGCCCGGCCGGGCACTTCCGTACGTCGGTGCACGCCTCGCGGCTGTTCGCCGAGGCCGTGGCCGAACTGCTGTGCCGGGTCGACGAGGCCCTGGACGTCCCCGAGGAGCTGGACTTCGTCGACATGGGCGCCGGCCGGGGCGAACTGGTCACCGGCGTGCTCGCGGCCCTGCCCGCGGGCGTGGCGGCACGCACGCGTGCGTACGCCGTCGAACTCGCCGACCGCCCGCCGGGCCTGCCCGACCGGATCACCTGGCTGACCGAGCTCCCGCGCACCGTCCGGGGCCTGCTCTTCGCCAACGAATGGCTGGACAACGTGCCGGTCGAGGTGGCCGAGGTGGACCCGGCCGGGGTTCCCCGGCTGGTGCACGTCCGGCGGGACGGCACCGAGCTGCTCGGCGAGCGCGTGTCAGGCGCGGAGGCGCAGTGGCTCGCGCGGTGGTGGCCGCTGGGCGCCGAACCGGGCCTGCGCGCGGAGATCGGGCTGCCCCGGGACCGGGCGTGGGCGTCCGCCGTCAGCAGCCTCCAGCGGGGTCTCGCGGTGGCCGTGGACTACGCGCACACCGTGGACACGCGCCCCCCGTTCGGAACGCTCACCGGCTTCCGCGAGGGCCGCGCGACGGCGCCCGTGCCGGACGGGGAGTGCGACATCACGGCACACGTGGCGCTGGACGCGTGCACGGCGCTCGACCCGGCGCTCAGGCTGCCCGAAGCGCTCCTGTGCACGCAGCGCGACGCCCTGCGCGCCCTCGGCCTGGTCGGCGCCCGCCCCCCGCTCACCCTCGCTTCCACGAACCCCGCCGCATACGTGCGCGCCCTCGCGACCGCGGGCGAGGCCGCCGAACTCACCGCCCCCGGCGGCCTCGGCGACTTCCTCTGGCTGCTCCAGCCGGTGGGCGTCGAGGACGCGCTGATCTAGCCGCTCACTTCGCGCACCCACTCACCCCTACTTGTCGATGTCCCCCACCACGAAGAACAGCGACCCCAGGATCGCGACCATGTCCGCCACCAGCGTCCCCGGCAGCAGTTCGGTCAGGGCCTGGATGTTGTTGTAGGACGCCGAGCGCAGTTTCAGCCGGTACGGGGTCTTCTCGCCCTTGCTCACGAGGTAGTAGCCGTTGATGCCGAGGGGGTTCTCGGTCCAGGCGTAGGTGTGGCCCTCGGGTGCCTTGAGGACCTTGGGGAGCCGCTGGTTGATCGGTCCCGGCGGCAGGTCGGCGATCCGGTCCAGGCAGGCGTCGGCCAGGTCCAGGGCGTTGTGGGTCTGCTCCAGGAGGCACTCGAAGCGGGCCAGGCAGTCGCCCTCGGCCCGGGTGACGACCTTCAGCGTCTCCTGGAGCTCGCCGTAGGCCAGGTAGGGCTCGTCCCGGCGCAGGTCGAAGTCGACGCCCGAGGCGCGCGCGATGGGCCCGCTCACGCCGTACGCGTGCACGGCCTCCGGCGCGAGGACGCCCACGCCGCGGGTGCGGCCGCGGAAGATCTCGTTGCCGAGGACCAGGTCGTCGAAGACGTCCATGCGGGAACGCACGTCGGCCACGGCTGCACGCGCGCGTGCGGTCCAGCCGGCCGGCAGGTCCTCCTTGAGGCCGCCGACGCGGTTGAACATGTAGTGCATGCGCCCGCCGGAGACCTCCTCCATGACGTTCTGCAGCTCCTCGCGCTCGCGGAACGCGTAGAAGACCGGGGTGATGCCGCCCAGCTCCAGCGGGTAGGAGCCGAGGAACATCAGGTGGTTGAGGACCCGGTTCAGCTCGGCGAGCAGGGTGCGGGTCCACACCGCGCGGACCGGTACCTCCATGCCGAGCATGCGCTCGACGGCGAGGACCACGCCCAGCTCGTTCGAGAAGGCCGACAGCCAGTCGTGGCGGTTGGCGAGCATGATGATCTGCCGGTAGTCGCGTGCCTCGAAGAGCTTCTCCGCGCCCCGGTGCATGTAGCCGATCACCGGCTCCGCGGAGACGATCCGCTCGCCGTCCAGCACCAGCCGCAGCCGCAGCACGCCGTGCGTGGAGGGATGCTGGGGGCCGATGTTGAGCACCATGTCGGTGCTCTCGGCGGCGCCGCCGATCCCGACCGTGGTCTGCGTCGTAGGCGTCATGGACCCAGTCTCCCCTACGTACGCTGGCCCCATGGAGACGGGGAGCGCCGCCGGCGCCGAGACCACGGGGACCGAGCCGGTCTGGACGGGGCTGCCGCCCGGCCTGCTGCGGATGCGCCGGCTGCTGCTGGTGGTGTGGCTGGGGCTGCTCGCCCTGGCCCTGGGACTGCTGCCGGGCCTGCTCGCGGGCCCGGTGTGGGCGGCCTTCGCGCTGCTGCCGCTGGCCGCGCTGGCCTGGGGCTGGGTGCTGCTGGGCCGCAACTGGCGCTCCTGGCGGTACGCCGAGCGCGCCGACGACCTGCTGATCACCCGCGGGGTGCTGTGGCGCGAGGAGACCGTGGTGCCGTACGGGCGGATGCAGCTGGTGGAGGTGACCTCGGGGCCCGTCGAGCGGCACTTCGGGCTCGCCACCGTGCAGCTGCACACCGCGGCCGCGGCCACCGACGCGACGATCCCCGGCCTGGACCCGGCCGAGGCGGAGCGGCTGCGCGACCGGCTCACCGAGCTCGGCGAGGCCCGATCGGCGGGGCTGTGACCGCGCCGGGCGTCGAGGGCGCCATACGCGCGGGCAAGGCCGCCGGCGAGCGGCGGCTGCACCCGGTGACGCCGTTCCGGCGGGCCTGGGCGCCGGTCGCGGTGCTCACCGGCTGGGCGGTGCACGACCCGAACCAGGCGCAGGAGCAGCTGACGAAGCTGACCACGACCATGGTCCTCGGCGGGCTCGCCGCCCTGGTCACGGCGGGTGCCCTGTACGGCTTCCTCACCTGGTGGTTCACCTACTTCTCGGTGACCGACAGCGAACTGCGCATACGCACCGGCCTGTTGTTCCGGCGCACCGCGCACATCCGCCTCGAGCGGATCCAGGCCGTCGACGTCACCCAGCCGCTCCTCGCGCGCGTGGCGGGCGTCGCCAAGCTGCGGATAGACGTCGTCGGTACCGACAAGAAGGACGAGCTCGCCTTCCTCGGCCAGGGCGAGGCGCGTGCGCTCCGCGCGGAACTGCTCGCGCGCGCCGCCGGGTTCGCGCCGGAGACCGCGCACGAGGTCGGCGAGGCGCCGGCGCACGAGCTGATGCGAGTGCCCCCGGCGAAGCTCGCGCTCTCGATCGTGCTGACGGGCGCCACCTGGGGCTCCCTGGCCGCCGCCCTCGTGGCCCCGCCGCTCCTCTGGCTGGGCACCCACAGCGTGTGGACGGTGCTCGCGACCGCCGTGCCGCTGCTCGGCGCGGCGGCCACGACCAGTGTGGGGCGGTTCGTCGGGGAGTACGACTGGACGGTCGGCGAGTCCCCGGACGGACTGCGCATCGACCACGGGCTCCTCGACCGCACGCACGAGACGGTGCCGCCGGGGCGAGTGCAGACCGTGCGGATCGTGGAGCCGCTGATGTGGCGGCCGCTGCGCTGGGTGCGGGTCGAGCTGAACGTGGCCGGGTCGGCGAACTCGGTGCTGGTCCCGGTCGCGCCGCGCGCGGTCGCCGAGTCGGTCGTCGCGCGCGTGCTGCCCGGCGTGACCGTGCCCGGTGAGCTGCTGCGGCCGCCGGGGCGGGCCCGGTGGTGCGTGCCGCTGTGGTGGCGCGGGTACGGGTTCGCGGTCACGGACGCGGTGTTCGCGGCGCGGCACGGGCTGCTGCGCCGGAAGCTGTCGCTCGTCCCCCACGCCAAGGTCCAGAGCGTACGGCTGACCCAGGGGCCCTGGCGGCGGCTGTGGCGGCTCGCGGACGTTCATGTGGACACGGGGGCCGACAAGACCGTGACGGCCCGGCTGCGGGCCGCAGAGGAGGCAGCGGCGCTGCTGCGGGAGCAGGCCGAGCGGTCCCGGACGGGCCGCCGGACGGCGCGGCCGGACCGCTGGATGGCCTGACGGCCGGTCCGGTGCGTGGTCGGGTGCGGCACCATCGGGGCTGGTCGCGCACCCCGCGCCCCTGACGGGGCGCTCACCGCAGCGACCTGCTTTTAGGAACGCGGGGAACTGCGCGTCCAGCCCCCACTCACCCGCACCCGGCCACCGACCGTCCCCGGCGCGGCTCGCCGCGTGGTCAGGACGCGGCGCTGCGCAGGCCGCCGAGGTTGATCTGTTCCGTCTCGTCGTGCGCGGTCAGGTCGATGACCTGGCTGACGCCCCGCGCCTGCGCGGGCTTGAACTCGGCCTCGGACTCGGCCTTGTGGAGCGCGAGCGCCTCCTGGCCGACGACGTCCGCGAGGTCCTCGTTGTGCATGGCGTCCAGGCCGGCCGCGGGCGAACCCTTCTGGGTGCCGAAGAAGTCGAAGCCGCCGGTGACCAGCGGGCGCGGGATCGGCGCGGCCGGCAGCACCGCCACCGCGGTGGGCACCGTGAAGTGGCCCGAGGGCTGCACGGCACGGGCGGACGGTGCCGTGGTGGGGTGGGCGTCCTGCTCCGCCGGCGCCGGGGTGGTGTCCTCCGCCTCCGGTCCGGCCGTGGTGGCGGCGGCCGCACGCCCGTGCCCGTCGGCCGCCTCGGGCTGCCCCTGCGCCTCGTCCTCCGGCGCGCTCTCGCCCGCCGGGGCGGCCTCGGTCCCGGCGGCCGTCTCAGCCGCGCCCTGGGCCTCGGTGCCCGCGACGGTCCCGTCCTTCGGGGCGTCCTTCTCGTCGAACCGGGCCAATGCCACCTTGGCCCGCAGGAACAGCTTGGAGCCCTCCGGCGAGAAGATCGCGGGCGCCGTCTCCTCGACCGTCAGCGCCTCGGACTCGTCCGCGGCCTTCTCCGCGGCCTGCTTCTCGCCCTTCTCCGCGGTCTTCTCCTCGGCGGGAGCCGCGGACTGCTCCGCCTCCTCCGCCTTGCGGGGCGCCGGGAGCGCGTTCGACGGCTCGGCGGCCTCGATCTCCAGCAGGCGGCGGCCCTCCAGGGCGCTCGCACGCTCGGTCTCGGCCGTGGCGTAACGGCGCAGCAGGGACGCGTGCTCGTTGCGCAGCCCCGCCAGCTCCGACCGCTTCGCGCGCAGCCGCTGCTCCAGCTTGGCGCGCAGCTCCCGCGACTCCTCCAGGTCGGTCTCCAGCTCGGCGATCCGCTCCTCGTGGCGCCACTCGTCGCTCGCACGCGCGCGTGCGAGGTCGGCCACCTGCTTGCCCGCCTCGCTGTCCCAGCGCCGCATGACGGCGGCGCCGACGGCCGCGGTGGCCGCGGCTATCGCGGCCAGGGTGCGCAGCACCGTGGGTTGGGAGAACAACCAGGGGCCCAAGGCGCAGACGAGGGAGACACCGGCGATCGCCGAAGGAGGCAACAGCCTGTGCAAAGGCGGGGAATGACGGTGGCGTCCACGTGGCATGGCCAGAAACTTACCGCGCGTAGGCGAATCGTGGTGCCCGGGGCCGTAAAAACACACCGACAACGAAGTCTGCACACGGTATCGGCAGGGCCCGGACTCAGCCGCCGCTCAATCGGCCGCTGAGCCACTGGAGGGTCGCGGGGATCTCGCGGCGCCAGGTGTTGAAGTTGTGGCCGCCGCTGTCGAGGATGATCGACGAGATCCGGGTCAGCTTGGTGGCCTCCACGCTCGCGATGAATTTCAGCGTGGCCTTGTAGTTGGTTTCCCCGACTTTGCTGCTGGTGACCAGCAGGGAGGTGGCCGGGGCCGGCTCGTGCTTCAGGAACCACCACAGGTCCGCGCGGTGCTGGAGATGCCGGTCGCCGTGGAAGAGGTCGCCGGTCGTGGCGTCGAGGGGCGCCTTGTACGACGGGGAGAGCCCGGCCGCGGCCGCGTACACGCCGGGGTGGTGCACGGCGAGCTTGAGCGCGCAGTACCCGCCCGTCGAGTCGCCGACGATCCCCCATCCTCCCGGTTTCACCGCGGCCCGGTAGTGCGCCCGCACGGCGTCGGGCAGGTCCTTGGCGAAGAAGGTCTCGGTCTGCGGCCCGTGCGGGATGTCCACGCACTCGGTGTCCCGAGGCGGCGCGACCGTGGGCCGCAGCATCACCAGGATCGTCGGCCGCATCTTCCCGTCCCTGACCAGGTGCTGCGCAGTGCGCGGATAGTGCAGCTTGTCGACCAGCGCGCTGGCGGTGCCCGGATAGCCGCTGAGGACGACCACGACCGGGAACGTCCGCGTGCGGTACTGCGGCTGGAAGTACTCCGGCGGCAGGTACACGTACGCGGGCGTGGTGATGTGCGTCGTACGGCCGACTATGCCGACCTGCTGGATCTGACCGGCCGTCCCAGGCAGCGAGCCGCCCATGCCGTGCACCTGGGACGTGGACATCACTTGGAGCGGGCCGGACGCGTGGTTGACCACGACGCCCTGGTCGGTCTCCGTGCCGAACAGGTCCGCCCAGCTCGCGTAGAAACCGAAAGCCTGGTTGACCGCTATCCCGACGCACGCGAAGAGTGCCAGCTGGGTGGCCAGCAGAAGACCGACACGGCCGCTGACCGCCCGCCAGTTCCGGCGGGCGAGCCGGGGCCACAGCCACACCGTGCCTACGAACAGCAGTACGGCGGACAAGATCGCCAATGCCAGCAGTTTATTACTTGTGAGACCCATGAGGTGCTTCCTGCCTGCGCTTTCCCCCGTGACCTCCGCTGGTTTCAGCGAGGCTTGCCCCGGGCTTTCCCTGTCCTTTGAACCGGCTTTCCGGTGGGGAGTGAACCTTTCCCCCCGAGACACCGTCCTAGAGGGCGCAATGTCGCCGGATGCCCGAATCGGGCCCGGATCCAAGGTCTCTCGCAGAACTACGGGATGCGATGTCTGTCAGGATAGATGGGGAAATGTCGGGCGAGGTTCCGAGCCGATCAAGCCGGGCGCGGCGCATAGTCCGTGGCCCGCGCCCCGAGACCGTCCCCGCCCTGGTCGGCAGGGCGTGCGCGGTCGTGGGCGTCCTGGACATTGCCGCGGGCGTGTTCCCGCGCTTCCGTCACAGCCGGATGCACGCCATCGCCGAGGTGCTGCCGGGGTCGCTCGGTCCGTTCGCCGCCGCGCTCTCGCTCAGCGCCGGCGTGCTGTTGCTGCTGCTCGCGCACGGGCTCAAGCGGCGCAAGCGCCGGGCCTGGCGGGCCGCGGTCGCGCTGCTGCCCGCCGGCGCGGTCTCGCAGTTCGTGTACCGGCACTCGGTCATCGGCGCGCTGATCTCGCTGGCCCTGTTCGTGCCACTCGTGATCCACCGCGACGAGTTCAAGGCGCTGCCCGACCCGCGCAGCCGGTGGCGCGCGCTCGCGAACTTCGTCCTCATGAGCGCCGGTTCGCTCGCGCTCGGCCTGGTCATCGTCAGCGCCCACCCGAAGCGCACCATCGGCGACCCCAGCCTGGCCGACCGCATCACCCACGTCCTGTACGGCCTGTTCGGCTTCGAGGGCCCCGTCGACTACGAGGGCTCCACCTCCTGGACGGTCGCCTTCTCCCTCGGCGCCCTCGGCCTGATCACCGCGGTCACCACCATCTACCTCGCGTTCCGCCCCGAACACCCCGCCGCCCACCTCACCGAGGAGAACGAGGCCCAGCTGCGCGCCCTCCTGGAGAAGCACGGCGCCCGCGACTCCCTCGGCCACTTCGCGCTCCGCCGCGACAAGGCGGTCGTCTTCTCGCCCAGCGGCAAGGCGGCGGTCACCTACCGCGTCGTCTCCGGCGTGATGCTCGCCAGCGGCGACCCGATCGGCGACGTCGAGGCGTGGCCCGGCGCCATCGAACGCTTCATGGACGAGGCCAAGGCCCACTCCTGGACCCCCGCCGTCATGGGCTGCTCGGAGACGGGCGGCGAGGTGTGGACCCGCGAGACCGGCCTGGACGCCCTCGAACTGGGCGACGAGGCGGTGGTGGACGTGGCGGATTTCTCGCTCGCCGGACGCGCGATGCGCAACGTGCGCCAGATGGTCAAGCGCATCGAGCGGGCCGGCTACGAAACCCGGGTACGGCGCATCCGTGACCTCGGCGAGGCCGAACTCGACCGCATCCGCCGGGCCGCCGAGGACTGGCGCGGCACCGACACCGAGCGCGGCTTCTCCATGGCGCTGGGCCGCATCGGCGACCCCGCCGACGGCGACTGCCTGATCGCCACCGCCCACAGAATCGAAGGGGCGGCGCGAAGCGCCTCGGGTAGGGCGGCGGCGGGAGACGGGTGGGCGGACGACCAGCCCGGCCAGTACGGCGACCTCAAGGCGATCCTGCACTTCGTGCCGTGGGGCACCGACGGCGTCTCCCTCGACCTGATGCGCCGCGACCGCTCCGCCGACCCCGGCATGAACGAACTGCTCATCGTGGCCGCCCTGCAGGCGGCCCCGAAGCTCGGCATCACCCGGATCTCGCTCAACTTCGCGATGTTCCGCTCGGCACTCGCCCGCGGCGAGAAGATCGGCGCCGGACCGGTGCTGCGCGCCTGGCGCGGACTGCTGGTGTTCCTCTCCCGCTGGTTCCAGATCGAGTCGCTGTACAAGTTCAACGCCAAGTTCCAGCCCCGCTGGGAGCCGCGTTTCGTGGTCTACCGGGCCTCCGGCGACCTCCCGCGCATCGGCCTCGCCGCCATGCAGGCCGAGGGCTTCGTCAGCCTCGCCCTCCCGCTGCCCCGCTTCCTGCGCCGCCAGGCGCCCGCCCCCCGTGCCTGCGCCCACAGCATCGCCGAACAGGGTGTACGGGCGGCCTGACCCCCTGACCGGCCCGAGCGGACGCCCCGCCCCCCTCCAGCCCTGAGGGCGCCGCTCGGGCCACGGGGCTGGCCACAGGGCCCTGGGCCTACGCTGAACGTATGAGCAACCACAGCGGACGTGGCCAGGTGGCAGGGCTTCCGGCATGGGACCGGTGCGCGGTCATGGGGGTCGTGAACGTCACCCCCGACTCCTTCTCCGACGGCGGCCGCTGGTTCGACACGACCGCCGCGGTCAAGCACGGCCTCGACCTCGGCGCCCAGGGCGCCGACCTGGTCGACGTCGGCGGCGAGTCCACCCGCCCTGGCGCCACCCGCGTCGACGAGGACGAGGAACTGCGCCGGGTCGTCCCCGTCGTCCGCGGCCTCGCCTCCGAAGGCGTCGTCGTCTCCGTCGACACCATGCGCGCCTCCGTGGCCCGGCAGGCCCTCGCCGCCGGCGCCGCCCTTGTCAACGACGTCAGCGGCGGCCTCGCCGACCCCGACATGATCCCCGTCGTCGCCGACTCCGGCGCCCCCTTCGTCGTCATGCACTGGCGCGGCTTCCTGGCGGGCGGCAACGTCGAGGGCGTGTACGACGACGTCGTCGGCGAGGTCCTCGACGAACTCCACGCGCGCGTGGACGCCGTCCTGGCCGGCGGCATCTCCCCCGACCGGATCGTCGTCGACCCCGGCCTCGGCTTCTCCAAGAACTCCGAGCACGACCTGGCCCTGCTCGCCCGCCTCGACCGGCTGCACGCCCTGGGCCACCCCCTCCTCGTCGCCGCCTCCCGCAAGAGGTTCCTCGGCCGGGTCCTGGCCGGACCCGAAGCGGCTCCCCCGCCGGCCCGGGAGCGCGACGCCGCGACGGCCGCCGTCTCCGCGCTCGCGGCGCACGCCGGCGCGTGGGCGGTGCGCGTGCACGAGGTACGCGCCACGGCCGACGCGGTACGGGTCGCGCGCGCAATAGAGGAAGCGCGCACCGGAACCGACGCGCCGGGCGAAGGAGCCCGGTGAGCGCCCCCCATACCGACGTCGAGCAGGTCGAGGCCGCCAACACCGCCTTCTACGAGGCACTGGAGAACGGCGACTTCGAAACCGTCTCCGGCCTCTGGCTCGCCCCCGCCGACCTGGGCGTCGACGAGGAGTACCACGACCCCGCCGACAGCGGCGTGATCTCCTGCGTGCATCCCGGCTGGCCGGTCCTCACCGGCCGCGGCGAGGTCCTGCGGTCGTACGCGCTGATCATGGCGAACACCGACTACATCCAGTTCTTCCTCACCGACGTGCACGTCTCCGTCACCGGCGACACCGCCCTGGTGACCTGCACGGAGAACATCCTCAGCGGCGGCCCCGCCCCCGAGGGCGGCCAGGAACTCGGCCCGCTGGTCGGACAACTGGTCGTCGCCACGAACGTGTTCCGGCGCACCCGGGACGGCTGGAAGCTCTGGTCCCACCACGCCTCCCCGGTGCTCTCCGAGACCGACGAGGACGAAGAGGACGACACGCCCTCCTGAGCGCGGGACACCCCTGGCGGACCAAGAAGTGGCTGGAATCACGAACTCACGAGTAGATACGGCTACCGGCCCGTGAGCCACCGGGTTCTCCGGGGGAAACACCCGATGAACCCTGCCGCGCCCCGGCGACCCCCACGCCCCGTACCCCGGCTCTGTCGCTGCCCGCAGGTAGATTCGTGTGAGGCCGGTCCATCGCCCGCATGCGATGGGGTCCGGCCGCACACCGACGATTGCAGGAGTGATTCGCGTGGATCGTGTCGCGCTGCGCGGCCTCAGGGCCCGCGGGCACCACGGTGTCTTCCCGAAGGAGCGCGAGGAGGGCCAGACCTTCATCGTGGACCTCACCCTCGGGCTGGACACCCGTCCGGCGGCGGCCGACGACGACCTGACGAAGACCGTGCACTACGGCATCGTGGCCGAGGAGGTCGTCGCCGTGGTCGAGGGGGAACCGGTGAACCTGATCGAGACGCTCGCCGAGCGGATCGCCCAGGTCTGCCTCAAGCACGAAGGGGTAAGAGAGGTCGAGGTCCAGGTCCACAAGCCGGACGCGCCCATCGCCGTCCCCTTCGACGACGTCACCGTCACCATCACCCGGAGCCGAGTATGACCGCATCCTCCCTGCGGGGCCCGAGCGACCCGACCGTCCAGCCGGTGCCCGCCTCCGTCGTCGAGCAGGTCGACGCAGCCGACACGACCCTGTCCAACCCCAAACGCGCCGTGGTCGCCCTCGGCTCCAACCTCGGCAACCGCCTGGAGACCCTCCAGGGCGCCGTCGACGCCCTGGAGGACACCCCCGGCGTCCGCATCAAGGCCGTGTCGCCGGTGTACGAGACGGAGCCGTGGGGCGTCGAGCCCGGCAGCCAGCCGACGTACTACAACGCGATCGTGGTGCTGAAGACCACCCTCCCGCCGTCCTCCCTGCTGGAGCGGGCACACGCGGTCGAGGAGGCGTTCAACCGGGTACGGGACGAGCACTGGGGCCCGCGCACCCTCGACGTCGACATCGTCGCCTACGCCGACGTCGTCTCCGACGACCCGCACCTCACCCTCCCGCACCCGCGCGCCCACGAGCGCGCCTTCGTGCTCGCGCCCTGGTACGACGTCGACCCGGAGGCGCTGCTGCCCGGCCGCGGCACGGTCGCGGACCTCCTGGCCGCCGTCACCCGGCACGGTGTGGAAGCGCGCGGGGACCTGGAACTCCGACTGCCCGAGTAGTCGTTAAGGTCGAGACGACCACATCGCTGCGGGGGAGCTGAAGGAAAACAGTGAAAGAGCTGCGGATCAGGGTGCTGGCCGGCGTCTTCGTCGTGGCCGGAGTGCTGTCCTGGGCGGCCGCCCGCCTCTGGAACGCGGTGGGGACGCTGCCGAGCGTGCCGGTGGCCGCCCCGATCGTCCTCGCCCTGATCGCCGTGGTCCTGCTCTCCACCGCGCTCTCGCTGCGCGCCCGCCTCAAGGCCCAGCGCGAGCGCCGCCCCGGGGCCAAGGGTGTCGATCCCCTGATGGCGGCCCGCGCCGTCGTCTTCGGCCAGGCCAGTGCCCTCGTCGCCGCCCTCGTCGCCGGCATGTACGGCGGCACCGGCGTCTTCCTCCTCGAACTCCTCGACTTCCCCACCCGCCGCGACCAGGCCCTCTACGCCGCCTTCTCGGTCGTCGCCGGCGTCGCCGTCATAGCGGCGGCCATGTTCCTGGAACGGGTGTGCAAGCTCCCGGAGGACGACGAACACGACAATGGAGCGGCATCGGCCGCGTAATGCGGTCACCAGGGCTGACGTGCCAAGTGCCCGTTGACCAGAAACCCGGGATGGGGATCGAGGCGAAAGCTGTACAAGGTGAACGGCTTGGTACTTCCGGCCGTGCGCGGACGAAGCCCGCGGACCTCGACCCATGTGGACTCGCTGAGCTGCAGCGGGTGCCGCTCGGGCCGGAAGACCCCACGGGAGAGCCAGCTGTCGGCTACGACAAGGTGCGAGGCCGTCCCGTTCGTCCGAGGCGTGAATCGCGCGCCGATCACTTCCGCCAGTTCCGCGAGAAAGGGCACGTTCGCGCTGACCAGGAGGCGCCCACGCCAGGTCTTGGACCGGAACCCGTCGCCGTCGGTGTAACCCTCCAGAAAGCCTTCGAACGTCTCCAGGTCCCGGAGTACGACGCGTGGAAACCTCTGCCGCATGTGGTGTGCGTCCCCACCTGTGTACTGCCTCATCAGATCGGCGAGATACGACGAGACGACGCGTACCCGAAAGCCAGGTGCTTCCTTCCGCAAATATCCGGAGGGGCGTGAAACGGCTTCCAGACGCGCCGCCAGGCCGGTCGCAGCCATGTAGCCGAACTCGTAGCCCAGCTTGATGGTCAATCGCTCACGGCACAGCTTCCGCGGAGGCGTCCAGGCAAGGACAGCGCCCTCCGCATCTCGCGCATGGACCCAGCCGTCAGGCGTGCTGAGCAGTTGATCGGGAGCGACAGTGAACGTCAGATGATCGGTCACCACGTCCACGACCTCTCGGACCCTTATGGTCTCTACGTGAGTGACGGTGGTGTGGGCCGTTCGATCTCCGTCCAGCGTCCAAAGACGGCAACCCGCCCCGACGTCCCGGGCGCAGAGTCGACGGCCTACGCCGTTCACGGTCTGCTTGCTCGGTAACCCGTATCCCACCCTGACCTCCCGATCGGCAGACAACGCGCCGATCGAGGAGGTTAAGGGGCACCACTGACAATCGACTCAGCGCGCCAGTATCAGGCTCATTGCCTCAGCACGGGTCGTAGCATCCCTGAGCTGACCGCGGACCGCCGATGTCGTCGTCTTGGCACCTGGCTTACGGATCCCTCGCACCGACATACACATGTGCTCGGCCTCGATGACGACGATCACGCCCCGGGCCTCGAGGATCCGCATGAGCGAGTCCGCGACCTGCGTGGTGAGGCGTTCCTGCACCTGCAGTCGACGGGCGAACACCTCAACCAGGCGGGCGAGCTTCGACAGGCCTGTGATCTTGCCGGTCTCCGCCGGAATGTAGCCGACATGAGCCACGCCATGAAATGGCAACATGTGATGTTCGCACAAACTTACGATTTCAATGTCCTTGACCAGGACCATCTCGTCATGTCCAAGGTCGAACGTCGTCGTCAGGACCTCTTCAGGCAGCTGGTGATTCCCCGCCAGAAGCTCGCGATACGCCCGCGCCACCCGCGCCGGAGTCTCCCGCAGGCCCTCGCGGTCCGGGTCCTCGCCGACCGCGATGAGGAGTTCGCGTACGGCGTTCTCGGCGCGCTTCTCGTCGAACTCGCCGATGGTGCCTTCGCCGTCCAGGGTCACGGGGTCGGTCATCTGGGGTGCCTCGTTCCTCAGGGTGGGCACATGTGGATCACGCGCCTCATGTACAGGCATTACGGAAATGCCGCGCCCCCCAGGCTAGGTCCTGGGGGGCGCGGCATCCATTCCGAGCCAGGTGAGGCC
Source organism: Streptomyces sp. NPDC001507 (assembly GCF_042894765.1). Lineage (NCBI taxonomy): Bacteria > Bacillati > Actinomycetota > Actinomycetes > Kitasatosporales > Streptomycetaceae > Streptomyces > Streptomyces sp. NPDC001507. The sequence continues at coordinate 383,421 of NZ_JBIAVV010000011.1, read as the reverse complement.
GGTGTGAGTCAGCTCTCGGGGCGGTCCTCGGGAGCCTTCTCGACCGCGGGGGCCGATTCGGCCGCCGTGGCCTTGGCGGTGCTGATCGCCGCGGTGGCGCCGTTGGCCCCGTTGGTCAGTGCGAGCTCCTTCGGGGAGAGCACCGGCGGGCGGGTGGACGGCGTACGGCGGGAGGAGCCGGTCCAGGCGGGCCGGGCCGGGCGCTTGACGATGGCGGAGAAGATCTCGGCGATCTCCTCCTTGCCCAGGGTCTCCTTCTCCAGGAGCTGGAGGACCAGGTTGTCGAGGACGTCGCGGTTCTCGACCAGGATCTCCCAGGCCTCGTTGTGCGCGTTCTCGATCAGCTTCTTGACTTCCTCGTCCACCAGGGCGGCGACCTCTTCCGAGTAGTCGCGCTGGTGGGACATCTCACGGCCGAGGAAGGGCTCGGTGTTGTCGCCGCCGAACTTGATCGCGCCGAGACGCTCGGTCATGCCGTACTGCGTGACCATCGCGCGGGCGGTGGCCGTGGCCTTCTCGATGTCGTTGGCGGCGCCGGTGGTCGGGTCGTGGAAGACCAGTTCCTCGGCCGCGCGGCCGCCCAGCATGTAGGCGAGCTGGTCGAGCATCTCGTTGCGCGTGGTCGAGTACTTGTCCTCGTCCGGCAGGACCATCGTGTAGCCGAGGGCGCGGCCGCGGGACAGGATCGTGATCTTGTGGACCGGGTCGGAGTTCGGGGAGGCCGCCGCGACCAGGGCGTGGCCGCCCTCGTGGTACGCGGTGATCTTCTTCTCCTTGTCCGACATGATCCGGGTCCGCTTCTGCGGGCCCGCGACCACGCGGTCGATCGCCTCGTCGAGCATCTGGTTGTCGATGAGCTTGCGGTCGCTGCGGGCCGTGAGCAGCGCCGCCTCGTTCAGCACGTTCGACAGGTCGGCGCCGGTGAAGCCCGGGGTGCGGCGGGCGACCGCCGCGAGGTCGACGTCGGGCGCGACCGGCTTGCCCTTCTGGTGGACCTTGAGGATCTCCAGACGGCCCTGCAGGTCCGGCGGGTCGACCGCGATCTGGCGGTCGAAGCGGCCGGGGCGCAGCAGCGCCGGGTCGAGGATGTCCGGCCGGTTCGTCGCGGCGATGAGGATCACGCCGCCCTTGACGTCGAAGCCGTCCATCTCGACGAGCAGCTGGTTCAGCGTCTGCTCGCGCTCGTCGTGACCGCCGCCGAGGCCGGCGCCGCGGTGGCGGCCGACCGCGTCGATCTCGTCGACGAAGACGATCGCCGGGGCGTTCGCCTTGGCCTGCTCGAAGAGGTCACGGACCCGGGAGGCACCGACACCGACGAACATCTCGACGAAGTCGGAACCGGAGATCGAGTAGAAGGGGACCCCTGCCTCGCCGGCGACGGCACGCGCGAGGAGCGTCTTGCCGGTGCCGGGACGGCCGTAGAGGAGCACGCCCTTGGGGATCTTGGCGCCGACGGCCTGGAACTTGGCCGGCTCCTGCAGGAACTCCTTGATCTCGTGGAGTTCCTCGACGGCCTCGTCGCAGCCCGCGACGTCCGCGAAGGTCGTCTTCGGGGTGTCCTTGGTGATGAGCTTCGCCTTGGACTTGCCGAAGTTCATGACCCGGGAGCCGCCGCCCTGCATCTGGTTCATCAGGAACAGGAAGACGACCACGATGAGGACGAAGGGCAGCAGGGAGAGCAGGACGCTGACGAAGGCGTTCTGCTTGGTCGGCGCGACGGTGTAGCCGTCGGTGATCTGCTTGTCCTGGTACTTGGTCTGCAGCGTGTTGGCGAGGGCCACGCCCTGGTCGCCGATGTAGCTCGCCTGGATCTTCGAGCTGCCGTCGACCTTCTCGCCGTTCTTGAGCGTGACCTTGATGGTCTGCTCGTCGCCGGTGGTCAGCTTGGCCGATTGCACCTTGTTGTCATTGATCGCCGCCACGACCTGGCCGGTGTCCACCGTCTTGTAGCCGCCGGACGAGCCGACGACCTGCATCAACACGACCACGGCAAGGACGGCCAGCACGATCCACATGACCGGCCCACGGAAGTATCGCTTCACGTCCATCCATACGGAGCGGTGTCGCCCCGTCCCTCCTGCCATAGTGAGTTTGATAAGACAGTTCTTCTGACGGTACCCCAGCATTGTGGCCCGAAGCCGCACGAAGCTGCGCGGACGACTGGTGAAACCCGTCTCTGCATGCTCCAACGGCGCGAAACCCGCTGGGGTTCCCGATCGTCTTACGCAACTGGACCCTGCGGCGTATCAGCCGGGGTTCAGCCGCCGTAGACGTGAGGCGCGAGCGTACCGACGAACGGGAGGTTGCGGTACTTCTCGGCGTAGTCGAGGCCGTAGCCGACGACGAACTCGTTGGGGATGTCGAAGCCGACCCACTCGACGTCGATGGCGACCTTGGCCGCGTCCGGCTTGCGCAGCAGGGTGCAGATCTTCAGCGTCTCGGGCTCGCGGGAGCCGAGGTTGTTGATCAGCCAGGAGAGGGTCAGGCCCGAGTCGATGATGTCCTCGACGATCAGGACGTGCCGGCCCTTGATGTCGGTGTCGAGGTCCTTGAGGATCCGCACCACACCGGAGGACTGGGTGCCCGCGCCGTACGAGGACACGGCCATCCAGTCCATGGTGACGGGGGTGGACAGCGCCCGGGCGAGGTCCGCCATGACCATCACGGCGCCCTTGAGGACGCCGACGATGAGCAGGTCCTTGCCCGCGTACTCCGCGTCGATCTTCGCGGCCAGCTCGGCCAGCTTCGCGTCGATCTCTTCCTTGGTGATGAGCACCTGCTGGAGGTCGGCACCCATGTCTTTCGCGTCCACCGCATCACTTTCGGTCGGTCGTCCCACCGGCCTACCCGGCCTCGGGGAGGAGCTCCGGGGAGCTCTCCGTGAGGTCGGGATTCAGCCTTGCCGAATCACCAGTCTGCCACCCTGGCGCTGGGCGACGACTTTGCCGGGGAGATTGATGGCCCCCTGGCCTCGCCATCCGGTGATGAGGCGGTCGACTTCCTCGATGTGCCGGGCGAACAGGGACCCGGCCGGTGCGCCCGCCTGGATGGCCGCGCGGCGCAGGATCCGGCGGCGGACCGCGGGGGGCAGCGCGTAGAGCTTGGCGCACTCCAGCTGGCCCGCGGCGTCCCGTACGGAGGCCTCGGCCTGGCTGGCCCAGGTGTCGAGGGCGTCGGCGTCGTCGCGGGAGAGCTGGGCGGTGCGGGCGAGCGCCTCGACGACGCCCTTGCCGAGGGCTTTCTCCAGGGCGGGCAGGCCCTCGTGGCGGAGCCGGGAGCGGGTGTAGGCCGGGTCCGTGTTGTGCGGGTCGTCCCAGACGGGCAGGGCCTGGACCATGCAGGCCTTGCGGGCGGTCTGCCGGTCCAGCTGGAGGAACGGGCGGCGGTAACGGCCGCCGGCCCCCGAGACCGCGGCCATTCCGGACAGGGAGCGGATGCCGGAGCCGCGGGCGAGGCCGAGCAGGACGGTTTCGGCCTGGTCGTCCCTGGTGTGGCCGAGCAGGATCGCGGTGCCGCCGTGCCGTTCGAGCGCGGCGTCCAGGGCGGCGTAGCGGGCGTCACGGGCGGCGGCTTCGGGTCCGCCGTCGCGGCCGACGGTCACGGTGATGGACTCGACCGGGTCGAGGCCGAGTTCCCGCAGCCGCAGGACGACCTCCTCGGCGCGCAGGTCGGAGCCGGGCTGCAGGCCGTGGTCGACGGTGATGCCGCCCGCGCGGATGCCGAGTTTGGGGGCCTCGAAGGCGAGGGCGGAGGCGAGCGCCATGGAGTCGGCGCCGCCGGAGCACGCGACGAGGACGAGCGGGGAGGGGGGCCGCTCGTTCGGGGTCTGCTCCGGGATCTCCGGGGCCTCGGGGAGGCCGCCGGCGGGGCGCGCGAGGCGCACGCCGATCCGTCCGCCGGTGCGCTCACCGGTGGTGCGGCTGTGGCGGCTGTCGTCGGTGAGGATGTCGTGGAGGACGCGGCGGACCGCCAGGCGTATCGCCGCGACCGCAGGATGGGGACCCATGTCCGGTTCCCTTCATGAAGTTTTCGGGGGGTGAACCCGAGATCGGTCACTCAGAGTGTGTAGATGGTGACAGAAACGGGCCGTTCCCCGAGCATCGCACGCCTACCCATCGCTCACGGTCCCTCGGACGGGTGATTGGAGGGGCGTTCGCCTGCCGTCGGCCGGTTTCCGTTCACCACGGGTCCGCTGGTTCACGACTCGGCCTTGCGGTGCACCCGCGCGACCCAGTCCGCCGGTTTGGCGATCTCCGCCTTGGTCGGCAGGGTGTTCGGGGAGGTCCACACCCGGTTGAAGCCGTCCATGCCGACCTGCTCGACGACGCCCCGCACGAACCGTTCGCCGTCCCGGTACTGACGGAGTTTGGCATCCAGGCCGAGCAGTTTGCGCAGGGTCGTGTCGAGCCGGGAGGCGCCCTTGGCGCGCCGCTGCTGGAACTTCTCGCGGATCTCGGCAACGGTCGGCACGACCGCGGGCCCGACGCCGTCCATGACGAAGTCGGCGTGGCCCTCCAGGAGGGACATGACGGCGGTGAGGCGGCCGAGGATCTCGCGCTGGGCGGGGGTCTGCACCAGTTCCACGAACGAGCGTCCGCCGTCGTCCTCCTCGGCCTCGGGGCGGCTCCCGGCGAGGGACTGGGCGGCGTCCCTGATGCGTTCGAGCACGGTCATCGGGTCGACGTCGGTCTCCGACAGGAACGACTGGATCTCGCCCTCCAGATGGGCGCGCAGCCAGGGCACCGCCGTGAACTGGGTGCGGTGCGTCTCCTCGTGCAGGCACACCCACAGGCGGAAGTCGTGGGGCTGCACGTCGAGTTCGCGCTCCACGTGGACGATGTTCGGGGCGACGAGCAGCAGCCGGCCGCCGCCGTTCTCGTCCGCCGGGAGGTCGCGGGAGGAGGGGGCGAAGGTCTCGTACTGGCCGAGGACCCGGGACGACAGGAACGACAGCAGCATGCCGAGTTCCACGCCGGTGACCTTGCCGCCGACCGCGCCGAGGACCGCGCCGCCGGGGGTGCCCGCGCGCCGCTCCTGCATCTTCTCGAGCAGCGGCTTGAGGAGTTCGCGGAAACCGGCGACGTTCGCCTTCACCCAGCCGGGCCTGTCGACCACCAGAACGGGTGTGTCGTGGATGGCGTCGGTCCCCATACGAGTGAAGCCCCGGACGTGTTCCTCCGAGGCCTTCGCGTGCCGCCGCAGTTCCGCGACGATGCCCCGGGCCTCGTCGCGGCTCACCTCGGGGCCCGGCCGCACGAGCCGGGTCGCGGTCGCCACCGCGAGATTCCAGTCGACCATCCCAGAAGAAGCAGCGCCACCGATGCTCGTCATGCGTCAACCGTACGTTAGCGCTACCGCTTGGGGCAGGCCGTGGGGGTTGGTGTGGTTGGCGTGACTTGTGTGGTGCGGTGGGGTTGTGGGCTTGCGTCGCCAGGGCGGGGTTCGTTTCACGGTGCCCGGCGCTGTCGGCCGTGCCCACCCGTTCCGCCCTGCGGAACGCCTGCCCACGGCGGTTGAAGCGTGCCGCGCCACGGCGCTGCGGCGGCGGGCGGCGGGCTGTGGTTACAGGCCCGCCAGTGCTGTCGCCGTATTGTCCAGGGCCGCCTGGGCCGCCACCGGGTTGGTCGTGTTCGCGGTGAGGAAGGCGAAGGCCAGGAGGCGGCCGTCCTTGTCGACGACCGTGCCCGCGAGGGTGTTGACGCCGGTGAGTGTGCCGGTCTTGGCGCGTACGGCGCCTGCCGCGCCGTCCGTGTAGCGGCCGGTGAGGGTGCCGGTGAAGTGGGCGACGGGGAGGCCCGTGAGGACCGCGCGCAGGCCAGGCTGGTCCACGTCGGCGGCCTTGACGAGCAGGGCCGTGAGGAGGTTCGCGGTCAGCCGGTCGTCGCGGTTCAGGCCGCTGCCGTCGTGGAAGGAGGCGCCGGTCATCGGCAGGCCCAGCTTGGTCAGCTGGGCCTCGATCGCGGCCGCTCCCCCGTCGAAGCTGGCCGGCCTGCCGCCGGCGAGCGCCGTCTGGCGGGCCAGGGCCTCGGCGATGTCGTTGTCGCTGTTGGTCAGCATGCGCTCGACGATCGAGGACAGCGGCGGCGAGGAGACGGCGGCGAGGGGCTCGGCCCGGCTGCTCGCCTTGGAGGTGCCGGGTGACGAGGCCTTGATGCCGGCGTCCGCGAGGAAACCCGCGAACTTCTGTGCCGCGTCCGCCGCCGGGTCGCCCACCCGGGTCACCGGGCCCTCGGCGGAGTCGTTGGTGCGGCCCTCGTCGGCCGTCAGGGGACTCACGCGCGCGAGGTTCTCGTTGACGCCGATGACGTGCAGGTCGGGGCCGGAGTAGAGCGTGGTGTCGTACGAGAGGGTGATCTGCTTGATGCCCCGCGCGGTCAGCGACTTCGCCGTCTCGGTGGCGAGGGTGCGCAGGCTGGCCCAGCCGGCCGCGTCCTTGTGTGCCGTCAGGGTGGGGTCGCCGCCGCCGACCAGGACGACCTCCCTGGTGCCGGGTTCCAGGACCACGCGCGTGGTGATGCGGTGGTCGGGGCCCAGGGCCGAGAGGGCGGCGACGGCGGTGGCGATCTTGGTGGTGGAGGCGGGGGTGAGGGCGGTGTCGGCACCGGAGCCGTACAGGCGGCTGCCGGTGGCCACGTCGACGACCACGGCGGTACGGGTACTGCCGAGCGCCGGAGCCTTCAGGAGGGGCCCCAGGAGGCTCGTGACGGCCGTTCCGGAGATGCCGACGGACTTTCCGGCGGGCGCCGACTTCACGGTGTTCGTGGCCCCGTCCAGCCCCGTCAGGACGGGCCCGGCGCTGGGCGCGGGGCCCGGCACCCCGTCGGCTGTGACGGAGTCCGCACCGGAGCCGTGATCTGTGCCACCCGTCCGCTCCAGGGCGGCGGCCCGGTCCCGCTCGGCCGTACGCTGACCGTCGGCGTCCCAGGGGCCCGCCGCGGTCACCGCACCGGCGGCCAGCGCGAGCCCCGCCGTGGCGGCGAACACGGTGTACTGCCAGGTCCTGGGCGTCCGGGACCGAGGTCGAGAGGGGCGGACCAGGGTGGCAAGCCGGGGTCCCGTCATGCGCGCGACGCGGGCGAGCCGTGGGCCCGCTGCTCGCCGCAACCGCGTGACCTGCGGTTTCGTGGCGGTCACCAGGCGTGCCAGGCGCGGTCGTAGGGCGGCCGCGATCTTCCGCACACGCGGTTTCGCGGACTGCCAAGGCCTCAGCTCTGGCACGACCACCAGCCCCTTTCGCGATCACACACCTGCGTGGGGGACACTTAACCATCAGAACTATGTGTTGATCATGGAGGAGCCACCGGTGGAGTTCGACGTCACGATCGAGATCCCGAAGGGTTCGCGGAACAAGTACGAGGTGGACCACGAGACCGGTCGGATCCGCCTCGACCGTCGTCTCTTCACCTCGACCGCCTACCCGACCGACTACGGCTTCGTCGAGAACACCCTCGGCGAGGACGGCGACCCGCTGGACGCGCTGGTCATCCTGGACGAGCCGACCTTCCCGGGCTGCCTGATCAAGTGCCGCGCGATCGGCATGTTCCGGATGACGGACGAGGCCGGCGGCGACGACAAGCTGCTGTGCGTCCCGGCGACCGACCCGCGCGTGGAGCACCTGCGCGACATCCACCACGTGTCGGAGTTCGACCGCCTGGAGATCCAGCACTTCTTCGAGGTCTACAAGGACCTGGAGCCCGGCAAGTCCGTCGAGGGCGCCAACTGGGTCGGCCGCACCGACGCCGAGGCGGAGATCGAGCGGTCCTACAAGCGCTTCAAGGAGACCGGCGGTCACTGAGACCATCCCGGGCCAGCACCGGGAAACGGGCCGCACGCACGCGTGGGGCCCGTTTTTCGTGTCTGCAGAGTGGTCATGCGCATACTGAGGCTCAGGTGAGGTTGTCGTTCAGGGAGCGTTGCGAAGGTGACGGAGGCGGAGGACCGCAAGCCCAGGTCGGACGAGGCGCGGTACGACCCGGAACTGACGTCCGAGTTCGCCGTCCCTCAGGGCATCGAGGTTCCCGAGGGCGGCGGCGGTGAGCCGGAGACGACGTCCGAGTTCGCGGTACCGGAGGGGCTCGCGGCGCCGCAGCCGGCGGCCGCCGAGCCGGAGGGGTCGGCGTTCAGCCTGCCGAGCACCTACAGCGCCCATGACGCCCCGCCCGTCTTCACGCCCGCCTCCGGGTTCCCCGCGGTCAGCCTCGTCAAGGACGCGCCCTGGCAGGACCGGATGCGCACGATGCTGCGCATGCCGGTGGCCGAGCGGCCGGCCGTGGAGCCGGTGCAGAAGTCCGAGGAGGGCGCCCCCGCCGTCCCGCGTGTGCTCGACCTGACCCTGCGTATCGGGGAGTTGCTGCTGGCGGGCGGTGAGGGCGCGGAGGACGTGGAGGCCGCGATGTTCGCGGTCTGCCGGTCGTACGGGCTGGACCGGTGCGAGCCGGGTGTCACCTTCACGCTGCTGGCGATCTCGTACCAGCCCTCGCTCGTCGACGACCCGGTGACCGCGTCCCGGACGGTGCGGCGGCGCGGGACCGACTACACGCGCCTGTCCGCCGTCTTCCGGCTCGTGGACGACCTCACCGACCCCGAGACCCATGTCTCCCTCGAGGAGGCCTACCGGCGGCTCGCGGAGATCCGCCGCAACCGGCACCCGTACCCCGGCTGGGCGCTGACGGCCGCGAGCGGGCTGCTCGCCGGGGCCGCCTCCGTGCTGGTCGGCGGTGACCTGCTGGTGTTCGTGGCGGCCGCGATCGGTGCCATGCTCGGCGACCGGCTGGCGTGGCTGTGCGCGGGGCGGGGGCTGCCGGAGTTCTACCAGTTCATGATCGCCGCGATGCCGCCGGCCGCGATCGGGGTCGCCTTCTCGCTCGCCCACATCGACGTCGCGGCGTCCGCCGTCGTCACCGGTGGACTCTTCGCGCTGCTGCCCGGACGGGCCCTGGTCGCGGGCGTCCAGGACGGGCTCACCGGCTTCTACATCACCGCCTCCGCTCGCCTGCTGGAGGTCATGTACTTCTTCGTCGGCATCGTCATCGGGGTGCTGACCATCCTGTACTTCGGCGTGAAGCTGGGCGGCCGGCTCAATCCCGACGCGGCGCTGGTCGGCTCCGAACGGCCGCTGCTGCAGATCGCCGCGTCGATGGTGCTGTCGCTGACCTTCGCCGTCCTGCTCCAGCAGGAACGATCCACCGTGCTTGCGGTGACCCTCAACGGCGGTGTCGCGTGGTGCGTCTACGGCGCGATGCACTACGCCGGGGGGATCTCGCCGGTCGCCTCCACGGCGGTGGCGGCAGGCCTGGTGGGGTTGTTCGGGCAGCTGCTCTCGCGATACCGGTTCGCCTCCGCGCTGCCGTACACGACGGCGGCGATCGGCCCGCTGCTGCCGGGGTCGGCGACCTATTTCGGGCTGCTGTCGATGGCTCAGAACGAGGTCGACAAGGGACTGGTGTCGCTGGCCAAGGCGGCGTCGCTCGCCATGGCCATCGCCATCGGGGTCAATCTGGGCTCGGAGATCTCCCGGCTGACCCTTCGGGTGGGGTCGGCCGGTAAGCGGCGCGCCGCGAAGCGGACCAGGGGGTTCTGACGCCCCCGAAAAACAGGGCGTTGCCGCTTACGGAGCCCGGTAGTGGTCCTCGGTGTACGGGTTCTGCTGCTGGCCGTAGGCGTTCTGGTCGTAGTGGGGCTGCTGCTGGTCATAGTACGGCTGCTGCTGGTCGTAGTACGGCTGCTCCTGCTGCCCGTACCCGTACTGCTGCTGGGGCTGCTGCCCGTACTGCTGCTGGGGCTGGGGCTGCTGCCCGTACTGCTGCTGCGGGGTGTACGTCGGCTCGATGCGGCGGAGCTGGGTCGTCGCGTCGTCCATCACCGGAGGTGCCGGGTACTGCTGGACCGGCTCCGGCTGCCGGGCAGCGGCCTTCTTGTCCTTCGCACGGGCCCGCAGGAACTCGATGACGATCGGGACCACCGAGACCAGGACGATCAGGATCAGGATCGCCTCGATGTTGTTCTTGACGAAGTCGATCTTGCCGAGCCAGGAGCCGAGCAGGGTGACGCCGGCGCCCCACAGGACGCCGCCGATGACGTTGAACGTCAGGAACGAGCGGTAGGCCATGCCGCTGACGCCGGCGATGATCGGCGTGAACGTGCGGATCACCGGCACGAAGCGGGCCAGGATCAGGGACTTGGGGCCGTGCTTCTCGAAGAACTCGTGCGCCTTGGTGACGTTCTCCTGCTTGAAGATGCGGGAGTCCGGGCGGTTGAAGAGCGACGGGCCGACCTTCTTGCCGAACATGTAGCCCGCCTGGTCGCCGAGGATCGCGGCGAGGCAGATCAGGGCGATGGCGCCCCAGAGCGGGAAGTTCAGCTGGTTCGAGGTGATCAGCAGGCCGCAGGTGAAGAGGAGTGAGTCACCCGGGAGGAAGAAGCCGATCAGGAGGCCGGACTCGGCGAAGACCACCAGGAGCAGGCCCCAGATGCCGAACGAGTCGAGAAGTTGGTTCGGATCCAGCCAGCTCGGGCCGAGAGCGAGCGTCATCGCGGTTCCGGTCGTCACGGTTCCGGGCTCCTGAGGGGGAAGGCACGTCGGGTTTCTCGTGCGGGCGCACAAACCTATCAACGTAAAGTGTCCGCCCCACGTTCCACCGATGGAACGTGGGTGGACTGTGCCCGGCCCGGGGAATGGCTGTGGACATGGGTATCGAAGAGTACGGCGGCGGTCAGGGACCGCAGGCCGATGTGCTGGTCGTCACCACGAACGACGTGCCCGGGTACCGGGTGCGGGAGGTCGTCGGCGAGGTCTTCGGGCTGACCGTGCGCTCCCGGCACCTGGGCAGTCAGATCGGCGCCGGTCTGAAGTCGATGATCGGCGGCGAGCTGAAGGGGCTGACGAAGACGCTCGTCCAGACCCGCAACCAGGCCATGGAGCGGCTGATCGAGCAGGCACGCGCGCGTGGGGCCAACGCCGTGCTGGCCTTCCGGTTCGACGTGACCGAGGCGGCGGACACGGGGACCGAGGTCTGCGCGTACGGCACGGCCGTCGTCATCGACAGGGAGTAGGTCCGGGCGACCGGCAGGAGGTGGACCCGGGGCCCGGTCAGGCCGTGTGCCGGTCCGCGTTCGCTTCGATCGCCTGCTTCAGGTGCTCGGCCAGGCCCGGGGCCATGGCGTCGTAGAAGGCCCTGAACCGCTCGTCGGAGACGTACATGGCGGCGAGGCAGCGGTGCATCTCGGGCGGGCAGTCGTAGAACCAGGCCGAGATGTGCTGCCGGTGCTCCTCCGCCATGTCCATGGCCCGTTCACCGGCCGGCGGCTCGGCGGCGGTCACCAGGGTGGCGTAACGCGCGCTCCAGTCGTCACTCTCGGCCTTCATGCGCTGCCAGTCGGCCTTGGTGTAGCGGGCCGCGCGGCGCTGGGACTCGGCGTAGGCCGCCGTACCGCCCCAGCGCTGCTCGGCCTCCTCGGCGTACTGCTCGGGGTCCTTGTCCCCGAAGACCTCGAAGCGTTCCTCGGGGGTGAGATCGATGCCCATCCTGCGTGCCTCCATGGCGTGCTCCACGGCCGCGGCCATCTTCTGCAGCTTCTCGATCCGGGCGGTCAGCAGGTCGTGCTGGCGGCGCAGCTGCGCGCGCGGGTCCGCGTCCGGGTCGTCGAGCAGGGCCGCGACCTCGTCGAGCGGGAAGCCGAGCTCCCGGTAGAACAGGATCTTCTGCAGCCGGTCGAGGTCGGCGTCGCCGTAGCGCCGGTGCCCCGCGGTGCTGCGCTCGCCCGGCACCAGCAGGCCGATCTCGTCGTAGTGGTGCAGGGTGCGCACGGTGACGCCGGCGAACCCGGCGGCCTGTCCTACGGAGTAGTTCACTTCCGCTCCTTTCCGTGCTCCACCCTGGGTCCTCACGTCACGTGAGGTGCAAGCCCGTTCCGCGGCCCCCCGCCCGCGAAGTTCAGGATGTTGTGTCCGTTTCGCCCGCTTATCGTGGGCCCGTGGCCCAGGACACCGCGCGGCAGGCGCTCCCCACCCCGCCCTCGGCCCCCGCGCATGCCCTGCTGCCGCTGATCCTGCCCGCTCTCGTCGTCGGCGTCGGCAGCAGCCTGCTGTTCCTGCTGGTGAGCTCGCTGGCCGAACGGCTGCAGCACGTGCTGTGGAACAACCTGCCGGACGCGCTGGGCATCGGACGGTACTCGGTGCCGTGGATGCTGGTGATGCTGACGGCCACCGGAATCGCGGTGGGGCTGGTGGTGTGGCTGGTGCCTGGGCACGCGGGGCCGGATCCGGCCACCCTGGGCCTCGAGGCGGTGGCACTGCCGCCGGCCGTGCTGCCGGGGCTGGTGCTGGCGACCGTGCTGATGCTGGCGGGCGGCCCGAGCCTCGGCCCGGAGAACCCCCTCATCGCCGTCAACGTCGGGCTCGCGCTGTGGCTGGGACGGCTCGCGATGCCCCGGCTGCCGGGCTCGCTGTGGCCCGCGCTGGCCGACGCGGCGACGCTGGGCGCGCTGTTCGGGACGCCGGTGGCGGCGGCCCTGGTGATCTCCGAGGCGCTGGCCGGGAAGCCGCTGAAGGGGGCGCTGTGGGACAACCTCTTCGGGCCGCTGATGGCCGCGGGGGCGGGTTCGATGACGACCGCCCTGGTGGCCCGTCCGACCCTGGACCTCGGTCTGCCCGCGCTCGGCCACCCGCGCTGGCCCGATCTGGCGGCGGCCCTGGTGATCGCGCCCGCGGCCGCGTTGCTCGGCATGTGCGCCGTCCATGCCTTCCCGTCCGTCCACGGCGCCTTCCGGCGTCTCGGGCACCCCATGGTGGCCCTTCCGGCCGGCGGGCTCGTGCTGGGCCTGCTGGGGGCGCTGGGCGGCCATCTGACGCTCTTCAAGGGGCTGGACGAGGTCGAGGAGCTCGCGAAGGACCCGGGGGGCTGGTCGGCGGGACAGTTCGCCGTGATGGCGGTCGTCAAGCTGGCGGCGCTGCTGGTGGCCGCCGCCTGCGGGTTCCGCGGTGGCCGGATCTTTCCGTCGGTGTTCATCGGCGCCGCCCTCGGGCTGTGCGCCCACGCCCTGGTGCCCGCGGTCCAGCCCTCGGTGGGCGTGGCGGCGGGTGTGCTGGGCATGTTGTTGGCGATCACCCGACAGGGCTGGGTGAGCCTGTTCACGGCCGCGGTGCTGGTGGCCTCGGCGAGCGTCGTCGCGCTGCTGTGCATCGCGTCGCTGCCCGCATGGCTGCTGGTGACCGGGCGGCCGAGAATGCAGTTGCGGGCGGACGGTACGGCCCTGCGCTGATCCCGGCGGGTTCCCGCGCGCCGTTCACGTCCTTGTTGATACCGCCCATATCGCTCATGTCGTCCAGGAGGCACTCCGCATGGCGTTGCACAAAGGTCCCCAGAAGCACCAAGAGCGATCCATGTCCGTCAACCCGTTCTTCGGTGAGGCGAACCCGGTGGCCGGCATGACCGAGGCCCCGCCCACGCACCGGCTGCCGGACGGACCGCTGCCGCCCTCGACCGCCTACCAGCTGGTGCACGACGAGCTGATGCTGGACGGCAACGCCCGGCTGAACCTGGCCACTTTCGTCACCACCTGGATGGAGCCCCAGGCCGGGATCCTGATGGCGGAGTGCGACGACAAGAACATGATCGACAAGGACGAGTACCCGCGCACCGCCGAGCTGGAGCGGCGCTGTGTGGCGATGCTCGCCGACCTGTGGAACGCGCCGGATCCGGCGAACACCATCGGCTGTTCGACGACCGGCTCCAGCGAGGCCTGCATGCTGGCCGGGATGGCGCTCAAGCGGCGCTGGATGCAGCGCAACACCGACCGCTATCCGGGCAGCGCCCGGCCGAACCTGATCATGGGCATCAACGTCCAGGTCTGCTGGGAGAAGTTCTGCAACTTCTGGGAGGTGGAGCCGCGGTTCGTGCCCATGGAGGGCGACCGCTACCACCTGGACGCGCAGGCCGCCGCCGACCTCTGCGACGAGAACACCATCGGGGTCGTCGCGATCCTCGGCTCCACCTTCGACGGGTCCTACGAGCCGGTCGCCGACCTCTGCGCGGCGCTCGACGCCCTCCAGGAGCGCACCGGGATCGACGTCCCGGTCCACGTGGACGGCGCGTCCGGCGGGATGGTGGCGCCCTTCCTCGACGAGGACCTGGTGTGGGACTTCCGGCTCCCGCGCGTGGCGTCGATCAACACCTCGGGGCACAAGTACGGGCTGGTCTACCCGGGCGTCGGCTGGGCGCTGTGGCGGGACAAGGAGGCGCTGCCCGAGGAACTGGTCTTCCGGGTCAACTACCTGGGCGGCGACATGCCCACCTTCGCCCTCAACTTCTCCCGCCCCGGTGCCCAGGTGGTCGCGCAGTACTACACCTTCCTGCGCCTGGGCCGGGACGGCTACCGCGCGGTGCAGCAGGCGTCCCGGGACGTGGCGACCGGGCTCGCCGAACGCATCGAGGCGCTCGGCGACTTCCGCCTCCTCACCCGGGGCGACGAGCTGCCCGTGTTCGCGTTCACCACGGCCGACCACGTGACCTCGTACGACGTCTTCGACGTGTCCCGGCGGCTGCGCGAGAACGGCTGGCTGGTGCCCGCGTACACCTTCCCGGCGAACCGGGAGGACCTGTCCGTGCTGCGGGTGGTGTGCCGCAACGGCTTCTCGAAGGACCTGGCGGACCTGTTCGTCGACGACCTGTCCCGGCTGCTGCCCAGCCTGCGCCGGCAGCCGCATCCGCTGACCCGTGACAAGGACGCGGCCACCAGCTTCCATCACTAGGAGCTAGGCGCCCTGTTCCAGCGCCACCAGCTCGAAGGCCGTCTTCCCGTCCAGGGACTCGCGGATGATGTCGGCGTGGCCCGCGTGCCGGGCGGTCTCGCGGATCAGGTGGAGGCAGACCCAGCGCATGGAGACGCTCCCCTTCGGGAACCAGGGGGCCTCGGGGAGCGGGAAGGTGTCGTCGAGGCTCGGGACGGAGCGGATGAACTTCTCCGTCTCGGCCGCGACCTCCTCCCAGTACGCCAGCTGCGAGGCCACCGTCTCGTCGCCGACCAGCTGGAAGGTCTCGTGCCAGTTCGACTGGTCGCGCTGGATCGCCGCGGGCTCCTGCTTGGCGCGGGCGATCCAGCTCTGCTCGACCTCCGCGCAGTGCTTGAGCAGGCCCGCGAGGGACAGTTCGCTCGCGCTCGGCCTGCTCGCGGCCTGCTCGTCGGTCAGGCCGAGCAGCGCCCGGCGGATGCCGCCGCGCTGCTCCTCGAGGAAGGAGAGCAGTGCTCCGCGCTCGTCGCCCTGTGCTTCCGCGGGAACGTGAGTGACCATGACCGGCCGCCTTTCGGGTTGTGCTGACCTGACCCGACCGAAGCTACGGGCCCTTTAGGACAGGTCGCGTCCTAAAGGGCCCGGGGCGCCGAGCTGTTTCAGCGGGCTCGCGGAACCGCCTCTCAGAACGGGAAGCCGCTCCGGCCGTGCTGCACCGAGATCCACTTCAGGGTGGTGAAGGACTCCACGGTCGTCTCGCCGTTCAGGCGGCCGATCCCGGAGTGCTTCTCGCCGCCGAAGGGGACGACGGGCTCGTCGTGGACGGTGCCGTCATTGACGTGGAACATCCCGGTGTCGATCTGCTTGGCGAAGGCCACGCCCCGTTCGACGTTCCCGGTGTGGACCGCGCCGCTGAGGCCGTAGGGGGTGTCGTTGACCAGGCGTACGGCCTCCTCCTCGCCGTCGAACGGGATGAGGAAGGCGACCGGGCCGAAGACCTCCTGGCGGAGCAGGTCGGAGTCGGCGGGGACGCCGGTGAGAACCGAGGGCTCGACCAGGTTGTCGGTGGTCGTGCCGCGCACCAGGGCGGTGGCGCCCTCGGCGACGGCCTGCTCGACGGTGGCCGCGATCGACTCCGCCTGCTGGGAGTTGATCAGCGGGCCGATGACGGTCTCCGGGTCGTTCGGGTCGCCGGTCTTGAGGGTCCTGACCTTGGCGACGAACTTCTCGGTGAACTCGTCCGCGATCGAGCGGTCGACCAGGACGCGGTTGGCGGCCATGCAGACCTGGCCCTGGTGGACGTACCGGCTGAAGACCGCCGCGTCGACCGCGTAGTCGATGTCGGCGTCGTCGAGGACCACGATGGCGCTGTTGCCGCCCAGTTCGAGCACCGAGCGCTTGAAGAGCGAGGCGCAGACGGTGGCCACGTGCCGGCCGACCTTGTCGGAGCCGGTGAAGGAGATGACCTTGGGGACCGGGTGCTCGATGAAGGCGTCGCCGATCTCCGCGATGTCGGTGACGACGACGTTGAGCAGGCCGCCGGGCAGGCCCGCGTCCTCGAAGAGCTTCGCGACCAGGGTGCCGCCGACGATCGGGGTGTTCTGGTGCGGCTTGAGGACCACGGCGTTGCCGAGCGCGAGGGCCGGGGCGACCGACTTGATCGAGAGCAGGAAGGGGAAGTTGAAGGGGCTGATCACGCCCACCACGCCGACCGGCACCCGGTAGACGCGGTTCTCCTTGCCGTCCACCGGGGAGGGCAGGATTCTGCCCTCGGGGCGCAGCGCCCACTGGATCGACTCGCGCAGGAACTCCTTGGCGAGGTGCAGCTCGAAGGCGGCCTTCAGATGCGTGCCGCCGAGCTCGGCGATGATCGCCTCGGTGATCTCCGCCTCGCGCTCCTCGATCAGGCGCAGGGCCTTCTCGAACACGGCACGGCGGGCGTAGGGGTTGGTGGCGGCCCACTGCTTCTGGGCGCGCGCGGCGGCCTGGTAGGCCTGATCTATCTCCTCGACCGCGGCTATGGTGATCGACGCGAGCTTCTCACCGTCGTACGGGTTGAAGTCGATGATGTCCCAGGATCCGGTCCCCTGGCGCCACTCACCGTCGATGTACTGCTGGGCCAGGTCAGTGAAGTACGACGACATGTGATCCCCAAATCACTAGCGGCCATGATCAACATCACGGTCTGATCACACGTCATCGTACTTGTGTGACACGCCAGTTGGGGACGGAGAGCGAACTTCTGGGGAGAGCCTCGGGAGAGGGGCCGGCCTACGAGAGCTGGAGCAGCCCGCGCAGCAGGTCCCGGCTCTCGTCCGGTCCCGGGCTGTCCTGCTGGAGTTCCTTGAGCGCCTGCTCGTACTGGGCGACGTCCTCGCGCTTGTCGAGGTAGAGGGCGCTGGTGAGCTGCTCCAGGTAGACCACGTCGGACAGGTCCGACTCGGGGAAGCTCAGGATGGTGAACGAACCGCCCTCCCCCGAGTGCCCGCCGAAGCTGAACGGCATGATCTGCAGCCGTACGTTGGGCCGTTCGGAGATCTCGACGAGGTGCTGGAGCTGGCCGCGCATCACCTCGCGGTCGCCGTAGGGGCGGCGCAGGGCGGCCTCGTCGAGAACGATGTGGAAGTCGGGGGCGTTTTCGGCCACCAGGTACTTCTGCCGCTCCAGGCGCAGCGTGACGCGCCGTTCTACGTCGGCCTCGCTGGCCCCCCGCATACCGCGCCGCACCACCGCGCGCGCGTACTCCTCGGTCTGCAGCAGGCCGTGGATGAACTGCACCTCGTAGGCGCGGATCAGGTGTGCCGCGCCCTCCAGGCCGACATAGGTGGGGAACCAGGTGGGCAGGACGTCGGAGTAACTGTGCCACCAGCCGGCCACGTTGGCCTCCCGGGCGAGGGAGAGCAGCTGTTGGCGCTCGGCCTCGTCGGTGATGCCGTACAGCGTCAGCAGGTCTTCCACGTCCCTGGTCTTGAAGCTCACCCGGCCCAGCTCCATGCGACTGATCTTCGACTCGGAAGCGCGGATCGAGTACCCCGCGGCCTCGCGAGTGATCCCCCGGGCCTCGCGCAGCCGCCTGAGTTGCGAGCCGAGCAGCATTCGCCGCACCACCGATCCGGGCTCTCCCGCGCTCACGTTCGCCAGCCTCCCCAACCGTCTTCAGGGCCCGCAGTCTGCCACTAAAACACTTCGAGCAGTACTCGTCCGGTTACGGAAACGGCAAGCGGCCAAAGTTTAAGCACAGGAACTTGCAAGCAGGTAGTAAGCCAAGCGCAGCAAGTTGGCGGAAAAAATGGCCAACAAGCGGTACGGGAGGGTCCAATTCGGTCGCGTGCACGTGCATCTGCCCTTGCATCTGCTGTACGCATCCGAAACCATGGTCCCGCGCCACCGCTGCATCGCAACGACCGCGAATTCCCGGGAGTGCCTCGCATGGGGACGAATGGATCGACCATGCTCAAGCCATTACGGCAGGGCCTTCCGCCGCTTGATCCCGCGGCCGTGTCCAACGCCGCCTCCTGCGCCCTGCCCGCCCGCCTCGAAGCGGTGCGCGAGGCCCGGCTGTTCACCCGCAGAACGCTCGGCCAGTGGGACGTCGGCGACCGCTTCGACGACATCTGTCTCGTCGTCTCGGAACTCGTCACCAACGCCCTGCGGCACGCGGTGCCCGGTGAGACCGACTGCCTCGCCCCGCCCCAGGCGCCGGCGGTGCGGCTGCACCTGATGCGGTGGACCGGACGGCTGGTGTGCGCGGTGCGCGACCCCAGCCACGAGACGCCCGTCCCGCGCGACTCCGACGACTTCTCCGCGGAGTCCGGCCGCGGGCTGTTCCTGGTCGACTCGTTCAGCGACGGCTGGGGCTGGCACCCGCTGGCGGGCACCCTCAGGGGCAAGGTCGTGTGGGCGCTGTTCCGGCTGCAGCCCGTCGAATGACGGACCCGGCGTCTTCGGACGCCGGGTTTCTACGCGCGTTACCCGCGCGTTGTGCACCGAACGCACCGGGTTGCCCCGGATGCGGCCGCCGTCAGCTCGTGATCAGGTGGTCGAACTCGCCGTCCTTGACGCCGAGCAGCATCGCCTCGATCTCGGCACGCGTGTAGACGAGCGCGGGCCCGTCCGGGAAGCGCGAGTTGCGGACCGCCACGTCGCCGCCCGGCAGCCGGGCGAACTCCACGCAGGAACCCTGCGAGTTGCTGTGCCTGCTCTTCTGCCAGGCCACTCCGTCCAGCTGCGTGGCAGCCATGCCGTTGTACACGTCAAACCCCCCGTACACGCCGTCAACGTCGAGGTCCACAGGTCGCTCCCCGGTGGTGCACTAACTGGCTGATGTGACCATTGATGCAGCGGTCAACTGACCCGGATCATAACCTTGTTCACGTGCAGATGCATGAGCAGATGCACGTGCACGAGGGGTGTTCCTGCGGTTACAGCTTTGACGTCCGCTTTACTCAACCCGTTCCAGCGTCTGCCCCAGACTCCGCAGGACATGCGACCGCCAGCCCCCGTCCATGATCGCGCGCCGCCATCTGCGCGGGATCGCCCGGATCGAATCCTTCATGCACTAAGAAAAGACGCTTCTCCCGGCCCTGGTGTTCCAGTGCGTGTGTGACGGTCCGGTGAGCAAGTTCGGCCGGATCGGAACCGGACCACCGGAGGGACGCCGTCCGCCACCTGCCGTAGACGAGGACGGGCACATCGACGACACCGGGGAAGCGGCACGACCGAGGCCGGTGCACGGTCGTACGACTGCCCGCGCACGGCCTCATCGACGGTTTCGGAGGACCATGACGATCTTCCGGAGGACCGGACGATCTGTCGCGTGGTCCCGTACGCCGGCAGTGCCATCTTCCGCGCGTTCCTGATCCGCCTTGGCCGGCAGCCGCTGCTGCCGGGCGGAGACGCGGGTGACGCGCCGGCTGCGGATCCTGCTGAATCTGCGGGACCAGGCCCACAGCGGATACCTACCCGGCGTACGCAAGTCCTCCTGGTGAGTGCTGGTAACTTGCCGCTGTCGTCCGGGCGGCCGGGCGGCCGACCCCCTAGAACCCGGGAGCGTTGCGGTGACCACGGCTACGGCGAGTACGACTACGACGCGTATGGAGACGGCGGGCATGGAGACGGCGACGGCTTCGGTCCCGCCCGCGGCTGTGGGGCGGAACGTTGCGGGGCGGACCGCTTCGGCGGTGGCGGCTGGAGCCGGCTCGCGGCCGCCGGCGGCCCGGCGGCGGGCTCGGCGGATCGTGGCCGCCGCAGCGGGGCTGGCGGGTGCGCTCGCGCTGACCGCGTGCAGCGGGGGCGGCGGGTCCGGCGGCGACCCCTCGGCCACCCCGTCCGGCACGTCGTCCGCCGGCGCCACCGCCACGGGCGGTTCGGACGGCTCCACGGCCTCCTCCGACGCGCTGCAGGGCAGCTGGATCACCACGAGCGGCGGCAAGATCGTCGCGCTGGTCGTCACCGGCAAGGAGGCCGGGCTCTTCGAGACCGGCGGGGCCGTGTGCACCGGGTCCGCCGGTGAGGAGGCCGGGATGCGGATGATCCATCTCACCTGCACGGACGGCAGCAAGGACCGGGTCACCGGAATGGTGGACGCGGTCAGCAAGAGCGGCATGAAGGTCACCTGGTCCGGAAAATCGGGCGAGGAGACCTACACCAAGGCCGAGGGCGGCAAGCTGCCTTCGGGGCTGCCGAAGGCGGGCCTCGGGCAATAGGGCCCGGAAGTGCCGTTTCCGACCGGTGCTCGGCGTGTTCGCGGTGGGCCGGAGCGGCGGCGGGGGCACGCCGGGAAGCGGTCGGAAGTGGGGGTGGGCGCGCGGGGCCCGGGCTGGGGCGTGATGATGCTGGGACACCGTCACGACCTCGATGGGGATCTGCACATGCGCGCCATTCCGCTCACCGTCACCGCCGTCGCCGCCGCCCTGGCCCTGACCGCCTGCAATGGCAGCGGTTCCAGCTCCAGCGGCAAGAACAGCTCGGCCTGCGAGATCGGCAAGGTCTCCGTCCAGGTCGGCTCCGCGAGCGTGGCGCCCGCCGCGGGGGACACCGGCGAGGTGCCGGTGAGCATCACCAACCAGAGCGCGCCGTGCACGCTGGACGGCTTCGCCGGCGTCACGCTGAAGGCGGGCGGTACGTCGGCGGCGGTCGGCACGCAGGCGGGTGCGAAGAGCGTGCAGCTCAAGCTCGCCAAGGGCGACTCCGCGACGTTCTCCATCAGCTACGTGCGCGGCAAGGACGGCGACAAGGCGAGCCTCGCGGCCACGTCTCTGACGGTGTCCCTGCCGGGGGGCGACGCGACGGAGAGCTTCCCGTGGAAGTACGGGGCGGTGGCGGGCAAGGGGACGGCGGAGAAGCCGAACGCCTCGGTGGGGGCGTTTCAGCAGGCGGGTGACTGAATCGGGGCGGTGCGGTCGCGTTTCGGCCGACCGGTGGGTGGGGGGTTCCCGCGCCCCTGACGGGGCCCCGCGCCGTGGTCCCGTGCCGCGCCGTGGGGGTTCCCGCGCAGTTCCCCGCGCCCCTGACGGGGCACTCACGGTCGTGCTTCGGCCCACCGCCGGTGGGGGTGGCTCGCGCAGTTCCCCGCGCCCCTGACGGGGGCCCGCGCCGTGGTTCCGTGCCGCGCCGTGGGGGTTCTCGCGCGATTCCCCGCGCCCCTGACGGGGGCGTGTTGTGGGTCAGGGGAGTTGGGTGTGGGAGTGGACCTGGGCCTGGTCGGCTGCTTTTGTGCCCTCTGTCCAGCCGGCTTCGTCGGTTATGCCGCGCAGGCGGGTCGTGGTGGTTTCCGGGAACATCTGGGCCATGCGGTCGGTGACGGCCAGCTCCCTCGTGGCCAGGACCGGGAGCAGGTCCCGGGACGGCTCGGTGTCCGCCAGGGCCGACCGGGCCGCTGCCCTGAGGCGGTCGCCGACCCGGTGGGCGTAGGCCGCCAGGAAGGACTGGCGGAAGGTCTTCGTACGCTTGCGGCCGCCCGCCCGCTGCGCCGCCTCCGCCTTGGCCATCGCGTGCGTGGCCTGCACCAGCAGCGAGGTGTGGAGCAGCTCCACCACTTCCAGGTCCGCCTCGAAGCCGACGACCGTGGAGAAGGCCAGCGGCTCGTTCCACACCGCGCGGCAGTGGTTTGCCGTGGCCACCGCGTCCAGCAGCACCGCCTTGGCCTGCTCGTACGGCGGCTCGACGCCGATCCGGCAGGCACCCGGCGCGTCCGGCGCCGGCGCCCCCGCGGCGAGCAGCGCCTCGTCCACGCTGTGCCGGGCCATCAGTTCCTGCGCCTTGGCGCTGAGCGCCTCCGCCTCCTCCGGAAAGCCGGTCGCCTCCGCCTTGGCGAGCAGCGCGCGGATCCGGGTGAGCATGCGGGACTCCGGGCGGTGCCCGGTCGCGGTGGGCCGGGGCTCTTCCAGGGGCTCCAGGGCGGGCAGCCGCAGCAGCAGGCGGTAAAGCTCCAGGACCGCGGTGGCGTGCGAGAAACGGTCACCCACGCGTGCGTGGCCGTCCGCCTGCGGCAAAGCGTCGAGCTGCGCCCGCCAGCGGGGGCCGCGCGGCCGGTCGTCCGGTGCCTGCGCTCGGATCAGCCCGGCGGCGAGCCTGACGTGCGGGTCGTCCAGCTCGCGCCGCACCAGCCGTACGACATCGGCGGGCTGCCAGCCGCGCCGCCAGGCGGCGGCGGCGAACTCCCGGCCCCGACGCGCGAGTTCCGCGTCGGCGCCGGAGTCGGCCGCGAGGAGGGACGCGCCCGTGTCGAGGCCGGTGTCGGTGTCGTCGTACAGGGCGCTCTGAAAAGCTCGGTCGACGGTGCTGGGCTGGCTGCTGGTCACGTGTCGATCGTGCCATGCGGCCACGACAGCGGGCGGTGGCCGTCCACACCCTGTGGACAACGCTCCGATCCCCCGTCGCGGGGCGCCGCCCGACGATGCGGTGTCAACCGAGGGTTGACACGCTGAGGGTGTCAACCTACGGTTGACACATGGCTACCGACCCGAACATCACGGCATCCGTACGCCTCGACGACCTCATCGCGGCGATCAAGAAGGTTCACCCCGAACCCCTCGACCAGCTCCAGGACGCGGTGATCGCCGCCGACCACCTGGGCGACGTGGCCGACCACCTGATCGGCCACTTCGTCGACCAGGCCCGGCGCTCGGGCGCGTCCTGGTCCGACATCGGCAAGAGCATGGGCGTGACCCGGCAGGCGGCACAGAAGCGCTTCGTACCCAAGGAGTCCGCCGCCCTCGACCCCGGTCAGGGCTTCGACCGCTACACCCCGCGCGCACGGAACGTGGTGATGGCGGCCCACAACGAGGCGGTCGCGGCCCGCAACTCCGAGGGCCGCCCCGAGCACCTGGTCCTCGGCCTGCTGGCCGAACCGGACGGCATCGCGGCGAAGGCGATCCTCGCGCAAGGCGTCCTGCTCGACACCGTGCGCCAGGCGGCGACGGCCGCGCTGCCGCCGGCCTCGGACGACGCCCCCGACCTCGTCCCCTACGGCCCGGAGGCCAAGAAGGCCCTCGAACTCACCTTCCGCGAGGCGCTCCGCCTCGGCCACAACTACATCGGCACCGAACACCTGCTGCTGGCCCTCCTGGAACACGAGAACGGCGACGGCGTCCTCAGCGGACTGGGCATCACCAAACCGGCGACCGAGGAGTACATGACCAAGGTGCTGTCGCTGCTGCTGGAGCAGAAGAACGCGGCGGCCGAGGCAGCGGGCGCGGCGGAGGCCGCGGGCGACTCGGACGGAGAGGGGACCGGGGCAGGCACGGGGGCGGGCTGAAGGCCCGCCGCAACGGCGAATCCGCAGCTCACAGCGATTGTCAGTGGTGGATGCCACACTCGCAGCATGACCGACCGGTGGGCTCTCGCTCCGGCCGAGGACGGTGGCGTGGACGTCGCCCCCCTCGGTCCGGACGGGCTGCCCGCCGGGCCGGTGCGGCGGGAGCCCGATCTCGCCGGGGCGGTCAGGGGCCGCCCGGAGGTGACGCGCTGGGTGTGGCGGTCGACCGCCGAGGTCTACCCGCGTCTGCTCGCCACGGGGGTGCGAGTGGAGCGGTGCTACGACATCGAGGACGCCGAGACACTTCTGCTGGGCCACGAGGGACGCTCCGGCGAGCCGCATTCGGCCGCCGCCGCCCTGGCCCGCCTCCGCGGCGGCCCCGTACCGCCCGACCCGCCGCAGCGCGCCGCCGAACCGGGCGCGCAGTCCCCGCTGTTCGAGCCGCAGGGCGCCGCCCGCCTGACGCTCGACGAGCTCCTCGCGGTCTACGCCGAGCAGCAGCGCCGGCACGACCGGGCCGAACACCCGGACCGGATGCGGCTGCTGACCGCCGCCGAGTCGGCCGGGATGCTGATCGCCGCCGAGATGAACCGCGCGGGCCTGCCCTGGAGCGCCGAGGTCCACCGCGAGCTGCTGCGCGAACTGCTCGGCGAGCGGTACGCGGGCGGCGGCGAGCCGCGCCGGCTGGCCGAGCTGGCAGACGACGTGTCGGCCGCGTTCGGCAGGCGGGTGCGCCCGGACCTGCCGGCCGACGTGGTCAAGGCCTTCGCCCAGGCCGGGATCAAGGTGAAGTCCACCCGGCGTTGGGAGCTCTCCGGCATCGATCATCCGGCCGTGAAACCGCTCCTCGAATACAAGAAGCTGTACCGCATCTGGGTGGCGCACGGCTGGACCTGGCTCCAGGACTGGGTGCGCGACGGCCGCTTCCGGCCCGAGTTCCACGCGGGCGGCACGGTCACCGGGCGCTGGGTGACCAACGGCGGGGGCGCACTGCAGATCCCCAAGGTGATCCGGCGGGCCGCGGTCGCCGACCCCGGCTGGCGGCTGGTCGTGGCCGACGCCGACCAGATGGAACCCCGCGTGCTGGCGGCGATCTCCCGCGACCCCGGGCTGATGGAGGTCGCCGGGCGGGAGACCGACCTCTACCAGTCCGTCTCCGACCGCGCCTTCTCCGGCGACCGCGCCCAGGCCAAGCTCGCCGTCCTCGGCGCGGTCTACGGCCAGACCTCGGGCGACGGGCTGAAGAACCTGGCCGCGCTCAGACGCCGCTTCCCCAAGGCGGTCGCCTACGTCGACGAGGCGGCGCGGGCCGGCGAGGAGGGGCGGCTGGTGCGCACCTGGCTGGGCCGGACCTGCCCGCCGGCGACCGGTGCGGGCGACGGCACCGAGGAGGCGGGGATGCCCCAGGAGGAGCCGGAGGAGCAGGCGGCCGAGGGCTGGGTGCCGGGCTACGCCTCCAGCAACTCCCGGGCCAGAGGCCGCTTCGCACGCAACTTCGTGGTCCAGGGCAGCGCCGCCGACTGGGCCCTGCTGATGCTCGCGGCGCTGCGCCGGACCTGCGCGGACCTGGCGGCCGAGCTGGTCTTCTTCCAGCACGACGAGGTGATCGTGCACTGCCCCGAGGAGGAGACCGACACGGTCGTGGCGGCGATACGGGAGGCGGCCGACCTGGCCGGACGGCTGACGTTCGGGCAGACGCCGGTACGGTTCCCGTTCACGACGGCGGTGGTGGAGTGCTATGCCGACGCGAAGTGACCGGTCCGGTCAGCCGCCGGACGCCAGCAGGGTGCGCAGCTCCGCGAGGACGTCCGGCTCGTCCGTCCCGTCCAGGGCCGTGAGGGCCTCGCGCCAGACGCCGTACGCCTCCTCGGTGCGCCCCTGCTCGCGCAGGAGCAGACCGAGTTGGTGGCGGGCGAGACCGCCGCTGTAGCGGTCGGCGCGGGCGTCGGCGCGGCGCAGGAGCTCGGCGCACTCGTGGTGGGCGCGGTCGGTCCGTCCGAGGGCGCGCAGCGCGCGGACCAGACCGAGCCGGGTCTGGGACTCCCCGTGCCAGTCGCCGTGGCCGCCGAGAATGCGCAGGCTCTTCTCGAAGTGCCCGGCGGCGGCCGCCGGTTCACCGAGGCGGAGCTGGGCGTAGCCGATGTTGCAGTGCGCGGAGTGCTGCAGGATCACGGCGCCGATGGCGTCTCCGATCGCGAGGGAGCGCCGGTGCTGCTCGATGGCGGCGCGCGGGTCGGTGTGTTCGTACAGGTTGCCGAGATGGCTGTGGGTGACGGCCTCGCCGTAGGGATCGTTCAGCTGCCGGGAGTAGTCCAGGCTCTGCCGCAGCGCCTCGCCCGACTCCTCGTACCGGCCGAGCCCCTCAAGCAGCAGCCCCCGGTTGTTCAGGGCGCGCCGGATCCAGGAGACCATGCCAAGCCGCCGCCACAGGGCCAGCGCCCCGTCGGTCAGGGCGAGGGCCTCCCGCTGGCGGCCGGTGAGGAAGCGCAGGCCGGCGAGGTCGCCCAGCGCGTAGGCCTCGGCGGGCTCGTCTCCGAGGCGCCGGGCGGCGGCCAGCGCGGCGGTGCCGAGCACCTCCATCTCGGCGACCCGGCCGCTGCGCAGGACGTAGGGGTAGAGGAGCCGGACGAGCGTGGACAGGTAGGCGCTGATCCGCGCGTCGGCGGTGTCGGCGTAGCGCTCCACCAGGGCGACGATGTTCTCCAGTTCCGTGTCGCCCCAGGCGAAGGCCTGCTCGGCGCACTCGAAGGACGGCAGGGCGGCGGCGTACTGCTGGTGTTCGGGCGGCTGGGCGGTGGTGGGCCGGCGGCGGTCGCCCTGGTCGCGTCCCGGTTCGAGGATCGCGAGGAGGGCACGCTCGGCGACGGCGGCGAACCAGCGCAGGGCGGTGAGAGCCGCCTCGGTTCGGTCGGCGCCATGGATGCCGTCGGTGCCGCCGGTGCCATCGGTGCCGCCGGCCCGACCGCTCCCCTCGCTCCCCTCGCTCCCATCGCTCCCCTCGCTCCCATCGCTCCCGTCGGCCAGCTCGCGGGCGAAGTCCCGTACCAGGTCGTGCGGGGTGTAGCGGCCGTACGCCGTCTCCTCCAGGAGGGCGACGTCGACCAGCCGGTCCAGGGCGACCTCGGCGCGGCGCTCGTCGGTGCCGGTGAGCCGGGCGATCAAGGGGGCGCCGTAGGTGGGGAGGTCGAGGGCGCCGAGGCGGCGCAGGACGAGGGCGGCGTCGCGGTCGGGGACGCGGTCGGAGCCGGCCAGGGCGTCATGGGCCACGGCGAGGGAACGCCGGACACTGAGGTCGTCGTATTCGAGGTGGCGCAGCCTGTCCTCGGTGGCGGCCAGTTGACCGGCCAGCACCTCGGGGGTGAGGGCACCGCGGGCGGCCAGCCGGGCGGCCACCACGCGCAGGGCGAGCGGGAGCCGTCCGGTGAGGCCGACGAGCGGGTGACCGGCGTCGATCTCCGCACGCCCGCTGACCGCGCGCAGCAGCGCGGCGCTGTCCTCGCCGGTCAGCGGCCCGAGTGGGAAGCGGCGGGCGCCGTCGAGCGCGGCGAGCGGCGAACGGCTCGTGACGATCACCGCGCAGCCGGGGCCGCCGGGGAGCAGCGGGCGCACCTGCGCGGCGTTCGCGGCGTCGTCGAGGAGCAGCAGGGTGCGCGTCGGCGCGAGCAGGGATCGCAGCAACGCGGCGGCCGCGTCCGGGTGTTCGGGGATGTGCCGGGGATCGGCGCCGAGGTCCCGCAGCAGCGCGGCGAGCGCCTGGCCGGGGGTGAGCGGGGGCATGCCGGGGGTGGCGCCGTGCAGGTTGACGTAGAGCTGGCCGTCGGGGAAACGATCCCGCAGTTGGTGTGCCACGTGCAGGGCGAGCGCGCTCTTGCCGACGCCGGCCATGCCGCTGAGGACGACGAGGACAGGGGCAGCCGCAGGCGGACGGGTGAGGGCGAGAGTCAGTTCTTCGCGCGTGGCGGTGCGGCCCGTGAAGTGGGCCGGGGGCGGGGGAAGTTGGGCGGGGCGGAGGGACGGGGAGTCGTCGCGCGTAGAACCCGGGTCAAGGGGCTGGTCGGAATCACCACCAAGGGGCAGGTCGGGATCACGACCCAGGGGCTGGTCGGGATCAGCACCAAGGGGCTGGTAGGGATCAGCGCCTCCGGCTTCCGGCCGACGGTCGGGAGACGCGCCGTCCGGGAGCGTGGGGAACTGCGCGACCGGCCACAACGCACCCGCATCCGGCCCACCGGCCGAGGCACCCTCGCGCGTCAGCTCTCCCCCCACCACGCCACTGCCCCGCAGCACCTCCACATGGGCCCGGCGTACCGCCGGGCCGGGCTCGATGCCGAGTTCCTCGCGCAGGCGGTTGCGCAGGTCGCGGTGGACGGCGAGGGCCTCGGCCTGCCGCCCGCCGCGATGGAGGGCGAGCATCAGCTGGCGGTGAAAGGCCTCGCGGAGCGGGTACTCCGCGACGAGCGCGGCCAGTTCCGGTACGAGGCCCCCCAGCCGGGGCCCGCCGAGGGCGAGTTCCGCGTCGTAGCGCCACTCCAGGAGCAGCAGCCGGGCCTCCTCCAGGCGCTGCACGAAGGCGTAGCCGCCGAGTTCGGCGGGGAGGCCGCCGAGCGGGCTGCCACGCCAGAGCACGAGCCCGTCGGCGCAGGCGCGCAACACCCGGTCCCACTCCCGCCGCCCGTGCGCCGCGCGCGCCTGGGACACCCGGACCTCGAACACGTCGACGTCCAGTTCACCGTCGTCGACACGCAGAAGATACCCGGGCGGCACGGCCCGCAGCCGCTCCGGGTCGTCGAGGAGCCGGCGCAGCCGGGTGACGTGGTTGTGCAGCGAGGCGCGCGCCGACGCCGGGGGCGCCCCGCCCCACAGCGCCTCCCGCAGCGACTCGACGGAGACGACCCGCCCGGCCTCCAGGAGCAGCGCGGCGAGCAGCGCGCGTACCTTGGGGCTGCCGATGGGGCGTACGTCGGCCGCGTCGTAGAGGACCGGAGGTCCCAGCAGTCCGAACCGCAGCTCGTACCGCTGCATCACTCCACCCTTCGCCTCCCCGCACGGCGGAGGTGTCCGCCGGTCCTGGATCCTGGCGGAATCGCATCCCATAGGGGATGACTTCCCGCCACCTTCTCTGTGCCGGCCGGAGCCGGAATCCGCTGGGTTTCCCGCCTGCTCCCCGAGCCGAACGACGTCTTCGCGCCAACCGGTTGGCGACCTCCGGGAGAACCGCTGGCCACATGTTAGCGATCCGTTGGCGAGCCCTGATGTGATCTTCATATCGGACCGGGTCCGACGGCGCACGCGTGAATCGCGTGACTCGGGGGAGTGTCGCCGCAGGCCAGGGTCCGGGGACGCGAGAGGGTTCCGGTCGGCGGAGGTGATCGACCGGGGCCCTCGTCCCGTTTCCGGACCGGACGCAACCGGACCGAACTACGACCCGCTCCCCCGCTCCCCTGCTCCCTCCGCTCCTCTGCCTCAGACGACGGGCGGGCGCCCGAGCCGGGTGAGCCGCCAGACCGTGCGCCAGCGCATCGGGCGGCGCTCCCCGGCCGGCTCGCGCAGCCCCTCGGCGAAGCCGGCGAACCAGGCCCGCAGGCCGCCCGTCGAACGGGTGCGCAGGAGCGTGATCAGTATCCAGACGCCGAGGTGGACCGGGATGAGCGGCAGGGGCAGTCGACGGCGGGTCAGCCAGACGCGGTTGCGGGCGGTGACCCTGAAGTAGACGGCATGCCGGGCGGGCGAGGTCCGCGGGTGCTGGAGGAGCAGCTCGGGCGCGTAGAGGATCCGCCAGCCGGCGTCGGCGGCGCGCCAGGCGAGGTCGGTCTCCTCGTGCGCGAAGAAGAACTCGGCGGGCCAGTCGCCGGTCTCGGCGAGCATGGCCATGCGCAGGGCGTGCCCGCCGCCGAGGAACCCGGTGACGTAACCCCCGCGCATGGGGTCGGCGTTGCCGACGCGCGGCACGTGCCGGCGCTGGGTCACGCCGTGCTCGTCCGCGATGCGGAAGCCGACGATGCCGAGGCGGGGGTCGGCGGCGAACAGGTCCCGTACCTGCCGGAACACCTCGACGTCGACGAGCAGGCCGTCGTCGTCCAGTTCGACGACGACGTCCACGTCGCCGAACGCGCGCAGGGTGGCGAGGGCGACGTTGCGGCCGCCGGGGCAGCCGAGGTTGTCCTCGACGTCGACGGTGGTGACCTCGCCGGGCAGGTCGAGTCGGCGGGCGAACTCGGGCAGCCGGCAGCCGTTGCCGACGATCACGATGCGGGCCGGGGCGAGGTCCTGCTTGGCGACGGACCGGAGCAGGGCGTCGACTTCGTCGGGCCGGTTCCCCATGGTCACCACGGCAACCGCGAGCCTCGGCTCCGCCATGTCCCTCACCTCATCCGGCCGACGGCGGTGCCCACGCCCTGGCCGCGCGACACTCGTCGTTCACCAAGATGTTGCCCCAGGTGCGCCGCTGATCCTGACGTCGATTTAGTTTGCAGCCCTTTTACGGTGATTTTTCCTTGTACCGAACGAACGGGAAGCCCACCCAGGACCCTGAGGTGGTTGTAGCGCAACGGAGACATACCCGGCGAATCCCCGGAGGCGAAGTGGGCTCAGTGCTTCGGCCGGGGGCTCTCTGTCTCAGGACGTCGGAATCACGTCGCCGTCGAGGGCGACGACCACTGATCCCGATCCCTCGGCCAGACAGTCATGGTCCGGAAAGTAGTCCACGTGCAGATGGTCGTCCTGATCCGCCGCCGCGGCGAAGCCCTCGATGTTCCCGGCGAGGAGCGCAAAGAACTCCGGGCCGCCCCGCAGACCCACGGACTGTCCCCGGACGACGAGATCGTGATCTTCCCGCTCGTCTGCCGGAATGTCATCCGTGACAACCACCTGCTGTACGGAAACGAATCAGAGACCTCCAGGAGAATCTCTCCCCGCCCGCTCCGCAACTGCCGCCCCAGGGCCGCAGTTCGGAGCGGATTCCGGAGAGCTCCAGTTCCCCGGTCGAATCACCGCGCAAGACCTTCACCGTCATGCCTCTGCTCTTCGCCTACGGCCGGTAGTCGCCGGACCGGATGGTGGACGGGTCGATCGCCGTGTGCGGATCCATGAGCGGGCCGCCGCCGACGCACCCACGGAAGTATCGCTCCTGTTCGGGTGCTTGCTCCGGGGGAACGCCCTGAGCCAGGCCTCGCCCTCGGCGCGCTCCGCCGCGGGAGTGCGCGGACTGGCGGAGCGCCGCGCCACGTAGTCACGGATGATCTGCACCCGATGCGGGTCGGGAACCACCAGAGAGCCGATAAATTCCTGCCATGTGGTGCCGCGCAGGATGACGCTGCCGTCGAGCGAGAGCATGGCGAACTCGGGAAAGCCGGCCGCCGACCCCAGCATTCCGGTCGCGACACCAGCCCCCATGATGTCCCACTCCTCGACGAGCCGGACGCGCGCCCAGCGCAGTACGGGTACCGAGTCGTCGTCGGCATGGTTCACCCCCAGCAGGAACTCCCGGTCGTCCCCCAGGAACCCGTGGTCGAGTGCCAGCCGGAACCACCCGTCGTTCGCTTTCTCGATCAACCGCGGATCGTCCCTGCGCACGGTCTCGTCGCGTCGGCCGTCCTCCCGACGGCAGCGATGTCATCAAGCCCAGGGCCCTCGTCGCACCCGCCGCACCGCTCGCCGTGGACAGCCGGTTCGGGCCCGACACCTGCGCGGCCATGCAGCGCAGCCTCCGACCGTCAAGGCCTGCAGACTTACCTTGCGGGTCACGGCCGAGCTTCTGACGGAGACAGGCGCACAGACCCCTCGAAGCAGCAAAAAGGCCAGGTCACGGGCTATGTGACCTGGCCTCTGCCGGAGCCGCTTTCGGGATTCGAACCCGAGACCTACGCATTACGAGTGCGTTGCTCTGGCCATCTGAGCTAAAGCGGCGCGTCACCCGCACTATGGTGCGATCAGCGACTTCGGTAAGTCTACACAGTTTCCGGGGGTGCTCCGTACACGCCCCGGAGCGGGGGCTCCGGGGACGGCCACAGGGGTTATGAGCAGCGCTTTCCCTTCGCCGGTGGGGTGCCGCTGAGGAGGTAGGTGTCGATCGCGGAGTCGATGCAGGTGCTGCCCCGGCCGTAGGCGGTGTGGCCGTCGCCGACGTAGGTGAGGAGGCGGCCCGAGGAGAGCTGGCCGGCCAGGGACTGGGCCCAGGGGTAGGGGGTCGCCGGGTCGCGGGTGGTGCCGACCACGACGATGGGGGCGGCGTCCTTCGCCTCGATGCGGTGCGGCTCGCCGGTGGCCCGCACCGGCCAGTACGCGCAGTTCAGCGAGGCCCACGCCAGGTTCGGGCCGAACACCGGGGACGCCTTCTCGAACTCGGGCAGTGCCTTCTCGACCCCCTCGGGGCTGGTGAAGGCGGGCGGCAGGTCCAGGCAGTTCACCGCGGCGTTGGCGAACATGAGGTTCGAGTAGCGGCCGTCCGCGTCCCGCTCGTAGTAGCTGTCGGAGAGGGCGAGCAGGCCCGCGCCGTCGTTGTCCTTCATCGCCGTGTGCAGGGCGTCGCGCAGTTGCTCCCACTCGGCCTGGTCGTACATCGCCGCGATCACGCCGGTCGTCGCCAGGGACTCGGTCAGCTTGCGGCCGTCCGGGTCGCCGGTCGGGACGGGGTGCGCGTCCAGCTTCTTGAAGAACGTTCCGAGGTTGTCGGCGATCTGCGTCCGCGTGCTGCCCTTGTCGCCGAGCGGGCAGTCGGTGCGCTTCGCGCAGTCCCTCGCGAAGGACTGGAACGCCGTCTCGAACCCCGCCGTCTGCTGCAGGTTCAGCTCGCGCGCGGACAGGGACGGGTTCATCGCGCCGTCCAGGACCATCCGTCCCACGCGTGCCGGGAACAGGCCGGCGTAGGTCGCGCCGAGGAAGGTGCCGTAGGACGCCCCCACATAGTTCAGCCTCTGGTCGCCGAGCGCCGCCCGCAGGATGTCCATGTCCCGAGCCGAGTCGGCGGTGGAGACATGGCGCAGCAGTTGCGCCGAACGCTTCCCGCAGGCCTCCGCGAACGTCTTGAACTCCGCGACCAGGCGATCCGTCTCCTGCTGGTCGTCGGGGGTCATGTCGGTCTCGGTGAACGTGTCCATCTGCGGCCCGTCCAGGCACTCGACGGGCTCGCTGCGGGCGACTCCGCGCGGGTCGACGGCGACCATGTCGTAGCGCGCCCGCACCTCGGCGGGGTAGCCGATGCCCGCGTACTGCTGGAGGTAGTCCACCGCGGAGCCGCCCGGCCCGCCGGGGTTGACCAGCAGCGATCCGAGCGGCTTCGCCTTGCCGGTGGCCTTCTTGCGGGCGACCGCCAGCCGGACGTCACCCGCGCCGGGCTCGGCGTAGTCCAGTGGGGCCTTCATCGTCGTGCACTGGAAACCGGGAACACCGCAGTCCCGCCAGGTGAGCTTCTGGGCGTAGTACGACGCCAGCGCGGACGGTGTCGAGCGGGGCAGCGCGGCCAGCTGGGCGGTGCCGGCCGGCGTGGACGCCGACGTCGCCGTCGACGCGCTCCCCGCGGAGGAGCACGCGGAGGCGAGCAGGGCGGCGGCCGAGAGCAGGGCGGCCGCCATCGTCCGGGTGTGGGCACGGGATCGAATTGAGGTCCGGCGGGTGATTCGCCTGATGTGCATCAATCGAGCGTAACGCCGGGAAATGATCTCCGTGCCGCGCACGGCGACTGTGGCTCGTACGGGTGACCCCGGTCAACGCCATGCACGTCCAGGGCGCCGGACGCCGCCGTCAGCCCGCTCTGAGCGCCATCGTCATCGCCTCCACCGCCAACAGTGGCGCCACGTTCCGGTCGAGGGCGTCCCGGCAGGCCGCGATCGCCTCGATCCGGCGCAGCGTGGCCTCGGGCGAACCGGCGCGGGCCAGCCGCTCCAGGGAGTCCTCGGCGTCCGCGTTGGCGATCGCGACCCTGGAGCCCAGCTGGAGCGCGAGGACGTCGCGGTAGAAGCCGGTCAGGTCGGTGAGGGCGACGTCGAGGCTGTCGCGCTGGGTCCTGGTGCGGCGTCGCTTCTGCATGTCCTCCAGGTCCTTCATCACCCCCGCCGTGCCGCGCGGCAGACGACCGCCCTGGGCCGCGCCCAGCGCCGCCTTCAGCTCCTCGGTCTCCTTGCCGTCCATCTCCTCGGCGAGCTGCTTGGCGTCCTCCGCCGCCGCGTCCACCAGCTCCTGGGCGGCCTTCAGGCACGCGCCGATCTCGTCCAGCCGCAGCGGAAGCTTCAGCACGGCCGCGCGGCGCTCGCGGGCTGCCGGGTCGGTGGCCAGCCGGCGGGCCCGGTCGACGTGCCCCTGGGTGGCGCGGGCGGCGGCCGCGGCCACCTGGGGTTCGATGCCTTCGCGCCGGACGAGCATGTCCGCGACCGCGTCCACCGAGGGCGTGCGCAGGTTCAGGTGGCGGCAGCGGGAGCGGATCGTGGGCAGCACGTCCTCCAACGAGGGCGCACAGAGCAGCCAGACCGTGCGGGGGGCGGGCTCCTCGACGGCCTTGAGGACGGCGTTGGCCGACTTCTCGTTCAGCCGCTCGGCGTCCTCGACCAGGATGATCTGCCAGCGTCCGGTCGCCGGGGCGGTGTACGACTTGCGGACCGTGTCGCGCATGTCCCTGACCAGGATCTCGGCGCCGACGGCCGCGACCGTGGTGACGTCCGCGTGGGTGCCGATCAGCGCGGTGTGGCAGCCGTCGCAGAAGCCGCAGCCGGGGGCGCCGCCCAGGGCGCGGTCGGGGCTCACGCACTGGAGGGCGGCGGCGAAGGCCCGCGCCGTCTGGTTGCGGCCGGCGCCGGGCGGGCCGGTGAACAGCCAGGCGTGGGTCATCTTCGACGACTCCGGCGGCGGCCGGTCGGTCGCGGCGGCGGTGACCAGGGCGTCGGCGTCCCGGGCGGCGGCGGTGAGCACCTCACTCACCCGCTCCTGCCCGACGAGGTCGTCCCACACGGTCATGGGTCACGCCGCCCTTTCGTCATGTTCGTCACGCGTCATGTTCGTCACGCGTCATGTTCGGCATGTCGCGATCGCCGTACGTGCCGGTTCGGAGATCCCGGCGCTCCTGCTTCCGCTGTCGAGGTCCGCCGGTTCTGCGGTCCGGACTCCATTGTGCGGGTGCCCACTGACAACGAGGGGCGGCGCCGGCCGGCATCCCGACCCGCACCGCCCCCGCCGCACCCGAGCTGTCAGCCCCGCCTTCAGCCGCGCCGACCGCGACCTCGGCGGCCGCGTTCGTCGTCGTGCTCCGGCTCCTCGTACGACCCCAGCAGCTCGTCCGCCAGCGACGGCAGGTCGTCCAGCGGGGTCTCCTCGGCCCAGTCGGGCCGGGGGCGCCGGCGCCGCGCCGGGCCGTCGGCGGCGCCGTCCGCATCGACCTGTGGCATCTCGCGGGTGCGGTCCTCGGAGCCGTCGGGGTTCGCGCCCGCACGCTCGTCCCGGAAGAAGCCGGGCGGCATCCGGTCCGCCGGGCCGTCGGTGGGCGCCCCGGCGTCGTCCCGCACGGGAGGCAGCACGGCGGTCTCGTCCGCGGCACCCGGCGGCACCGGGGGCAGCACGGCGGTCTCGTCGGCCGCGCCCACGGGAGGCAGCACGGCGGTCTCGTCCGCAGCGCCCGGCGGCACCGGCGGCAGCACGGCGGTCTCGTCGGCCGCGCCCACGGGAGGCAGCACGGCGGTCTCGTCCGCGGCGCCCGCGGGCCGCACCGGCGGCTGCGGCAGCTGTGCCGTCACCTCGGCGTCGGACTCGTGGGCCGCGGGTGCCTGCTCGTCCCGTACCGGACGCAGCACCGTCGTCTCGTCGTCCCGGGCGTCCGGCTTCAGCACCGGCGTCGGCATGGTCGTCGCCTCCGGTGTGACGCCCGGAGCCGTCGGCTGCCGTGCGGCGGACTGCCGGGCGGCCACGTCGGCCGCTGCCGCCGCCTCCGTCGCGGCGCGCCGCGCCTGCTCGGCCTTGAGGAGTGCCTCCTCGGCCTTGCGCTGCTTCTCCAGGCGCCGTTCCTCGGCCTCGGCGCGCAGCCGGGCCTCTTCCTCGGCCTGCCTGCGGCGCTGTTCCTCCTCGGCCTTGCGGCGGGCCTCGGCCTCCGCGCGGGCCTTCTCCTCGGCGAGCAGCCGGGCCTGCTCCTCCTCGGCCCGCCTGCGCGCCTCCTCCGCCCGCAGCCGGGCCTCCTCCGCCTGCCGTTCGGCCTCGCGGCGCTGCGCCTCCTCCAGCTCGCGGCGCTTGCGCTCCTCCTCCTCGGCACGGAGCTTGGCGAGCTGTTCCTGACGCTCGCGTTCGACGCGCTCCTCTTCGGCCTTGCGCGCGGCCTCCAGCTCCGCCTTGCGCCGGGCCTCCTCCTCGGCGGCCTTGCGGGCCTCCTCGGCGGCCTTGATCTCGGCCTCGGAGAGCGGCAGCACGGTGTCGAGCCGGGCCCGGATGACGGTGGTGACCGACTCGGGCTCCTGGCCGGCGTCGACCACCAGGTAGCGGCCGGGGTCGGAGGCGGCGAGGGTGAGGAAGCCGGCCCGTACGCGCGCGTGGAACTCGGCTGGCTCGGACTCCAGCCGGTCGGGCGCCTCGGTGAACCGCTCGCGGGCGGTCTCGGGCTCCACGTCCAGCAGGACGGTCAGGTGCGGGACGAGTCCTGCGGTCGCCCAGCGGTTGATGCGGGCGACCTCGGTCGGGGAGAGGTCGCGGCCCGCGCCCTGGTAGGCGACGGAGGAGTCGATGTACCGGTCGGAGATGACGACCGCGCCGCGCTCCAGGGCGGGCCGGACGACGGTGTCGACGTGCTCCGCGCGGTCGGCCGCGTACAGCAGGGCCTCGGCCCGGTGCGACAGACCGGCGGACGAGACGTCGAGGAGGATCGAGCGCAGCCGCTTGCCGACCGGGGTGGCGCCGGGTTCACGGGTGAGGACGACCTCGTGGCCCTTGGCCCGGATCCACTCGGCGAGGGCCTCGGCCTGGGTGGACTTGCCGGCGCCGTCGCCGCCCTCCAGGGCGATGAAGAAACCGTTGGCCGTGGGTGCCTGCGCCGGGTCGTCGCCGCCGAGCAGCGCGTCCCGCAGGTCGTGGCGGAGCGGTACGCCCGCGCGGTCGTCGACCTTGGCGAGCACCACCGCGGCCACCGGCAGCAGCAGCGCGCCGACCAGCATCAGCGTGAACGCGGCGCCGCCGTGCGCGAACACGAACTTGCCGTTCTCCAGGCGGTGCGGTCCGATCAGCGCGGCCACCAGGGGGGCGACGAGCGCGCCGAGCGCCATGGCGACCCGGACCACCGCGTGCAGGTGCTCGGTCGTCCGGATCCGGCGGGAGTCCTCGGTCTCCTGGTCGAGCAGGGTGTGCCCGGTGTTGGCGGCCACACCCGCGCCGATGCCGGCCAGCGCGACGATCAGGAGCACGGTGGTGACGTCGGGAACCAGGCCCGCGGCCAGCAGCGCGATGCCGGTGAAGGCGATCGCCAGGGACAGCAGGCGGCGGCGGGAGAGCGTCGGGAGCAGCGCGGGCGCCGTACGGATGCCGACGGCGACCCCGCCGGTCAGGGCCAGCACCAGCAGGCCGTACAGGACCGGCCCGCCGCCCAGGTCCCTGGCGTGCAGCACCGAGACGGCGACGGCGGCGGAGATGGCACCGGCGATCGCGGCGCAGGCCGGCACGAGGAGCGGGATGGCACCGGTGCGGCCGGTGTCGGTGCCGTCGGCGGTCTTGGGCCGGCGCAGGCCCTCCAGCGGCGACCGCGCGCGGGGGGTGCGGGTGCCCGGCACCTCCAGGGAGACCAGCACCGAGAGGGAGGCGGCGAACAGGCCCGCCGCCAGGTACGAGCCGAGGGCCGCCTGGTGCTGGGCGAACCAGGCGATGCCCGTGCCCAGCAAGTTGTTGACCAGCGACGCGCCGACCAGGGCGGCGGCCGCGAGCGGGACCGTGAGGAACGTCGTCCGCAGCGAGAGGCGGCGCAGGGCGTCCAGGTGGTCGGGCAGCGGTCGTACCGTGGCGCCCTCCGGGGGCGGGGCGGGCAGCAGCGCGGGGGCCGCGCTCTCCCGGCAGACGGTCCAGAAGCGCTCGGCGACCCCGGTGACGAAGGCCGTCGCCAGGACGAGCGTCAGCGCGTTCGCCGGGGTCCAGTCGATCCACAGGGGCGCGATGATCAGCAGGACCGTGCGCAGGCCGTCGGCGCCGACCATGGTCCAGCGGCGGTCGAGCGGGCCGTCCTGTGCGGTCAGCGTGGTGAGCGGGCCCAGCAGGACCGCGCCGAAGAGCAGGGTGGCGAGAACGCGTACCCCGAAGACGACCGTCACCGCCAGCGCCGCCCCGCGGTAGCCGCCGCCGAAGGAGCCCTGGGCCACGGCTGCCTGGAGCGTGAGCACGACAAGCACCAGCAGTGCCAGGCTGTCGCCGATCCCGCTCACTAGCTGGGCGCTCCACAACCGCCTCAGTTCGGGTCGGCGCAGCAGAGAGCGGACGGCGCGCTCGCGGGAATCCGCTACCAGCGCGTCGTCCGGGTCTGTCTGGGGGGCCGTTGGCTGCTCGGCTCGCGTCATGCTTTCAGCCTATCGGCAGCCGCCGACAGCCCGCCGCGACCGTCCACAGGTACGCACACCCCGACACCAAGTTGATGCCGGGGCGTGCACAATGCGAAGCCGATGTGAGGACCTGAAGGCGCCTCAGCGTTCTCGGGAAGCCCGAAGCCGTCCCCGGGAAGCCCGAAGCCGGTCCCGGGAAGCCCGGCTCAGTCCTCCGCGGCCGTCTTGGAGGCCGTCGCCTTCTTGGCGGGTGCCTTCTTCGCGGCCGTCGTCGTCTTCTTCGCGGCGGTCTTCTTCGCCGCCGTCTTCTTCGCCGGTGCGGCCTTCTTGGCGGCCGCGGTCTTCTTCGCGGGCGCCTTCTTCGCCGTCTTCTTGGCGGGCGCCTTGGCCCGCTTCTCGGCGAGCAGCTCGTAGCCGCGCTCCGGGGTGATCGTCTCGACGCTGTCGCCGGAGCGCAGCGTCGCGTTGGTCTCCCCGTCGGTGACGTACGGGCCGAAGCGGCCGTCCTTCACCACCACCGGCTTCTCGCTGACCGGGTCGGTGCCCAGCTCCTTCAGCGGCGGCTTGGCGGCGGCCCGGCCGCGCTGCTTGGGCTGGGCGTAGATCGCCAGCGCCTCTTCGAGGGTGATCGTGAAGAGCTGGTCCTCGGAGGTGAGCGAGCGCGAGTCCGTGCCCTTCTTCAGGTACGGCCCGTAGCGCCCGTTCTGCGCGGTGATCTCCTGGCCCTCGGCGTCGGTGCCGACGACCCGCGGCAGCGACATCAGCTTCAGCGCGTCCGCCAGGGTGACCGTGTCCAGGGACATGGTCTTGAAGAGCGAGGCCGTGCGCGGCTTGACCGCGTTCTTGCCGGTCTTCGGGGTGCCCTCGGGGAGCACCTCGGTGACGTACGGGCCGTAGCGGCCGTCCCGGGCGATGATCTGGTGGCCGGTCTCCGGGTCGGCGCCCAGCTCGAAGTCGCCGCTCGGCTTGGCGAGCAGCTCCTCCGCGAGCTCGACGGAGAGCTCGTCGGGGGCCAGGTCCTCCGGCACGTCCGCGCGCTGGTGGCCCTCGGAGTCCTTCTCGCCGCGCTCGATGTACGGGCCGTAGCGGCCGACCCGCAGCACGATGTTGTTGCCCACCGGGAACGACGACACCTCGCGCGCGTCGATCGCGCCCAGGTCGGTCACCAGCTCCTTGAGGCCGCCGAGGTGGTCCCCGTCGCCGTTGCCGGCGTCGGCCGCGCCGCCGGGGGCGGTGTCCTCGCCGCCCTCGCCGAAGTAGAAGCGCTTCAGCCACGGCACGGCCTGCGCCTGACCTGCGGCGATGCGGTCGAGGTCGTCCTCCATGCGGGCGGTGAAGTCGTAGTCGACCAGCCGGCCGAAGTGCTTCTCCAGCAGGTTGACCACGGCGAAGGAGAGGAAGGACGGCACGAGGGCCGTGCCCTTCTTGAAGACGTAGCCGCGGTCCAGGATCGTGCCGATGATCGACGCGTACGTCGACGGGCGGCCGATCTCGCGCTCTTCCAGCTCCTTGACCAGCGAGGCCTCGGTGTAGCGGGCCGGGGGCTTGGTGGCGTGCCCGTCGACCGTGATCTCCTCGGCGGACAGCGGGTCGCCCTCGGCGACCTGGGGCAGCCGGCGCTCGCGGTCGTCCAGCTCGGCGTTCGGGTCGTCGGCACCCTCGACGTAGGCCTTGAGGAAGCCGTGGAAGGTGATCGTCTTGCCGGAGGCGCTGAACTCGACGTCCCGGCCGTCGGCGGCGGCGCCACCGATCTTGACGGTCACGCTGTTGCCGGTCGCGTCCTTCATCTGGGAGGCGACGGTCCGCTTCCAGATCAGCTCGTAGAGCTTGAACTGGTCACCGGTGAGCCCGGTCTCGGCGGGGGTGCGGAAACGATCACCCGAGGGGCGGATCGCCTCGTGCGCCTCCTGCGCGTTCTTGACCTTCGCGGCGTACGTCCGCGGGGCCGGGGGCAGGTAGTCGGCGCCGTAGAGCTGCGTGACCTGGGCGCGGGCGGCCGCGATCGCGGTGTCGCTCAGCGTCGTGGAGTCGGTACGCATGTACGTGATGTAGCCGTTCTCGTACAGCTTCTGGGCCACCTGCATGGTGGCCTTCGCGCCGAAGCCGAGCTTGCGCGAGGCCTCCTGCTGGAGGGTCGTCGTACGGAACGGGGCGTAGGGCGAGCGGCGGTACGGCTTGGACTCGACCGAGCGGACCGAGAACCGGGTGTTCTCCAGGGCGGCGGCGAGCGCGCGGGCGTTCGCCTCGTCGAGGTGCAGGGTGTTCGCGGACTTCAGCTGCCCGAGCGAGTCGAAGTCGCGGCCCTGGGCGACCCGCTTGCCGTCGACGGCCTGCAGGCGGGCGACCAGGGACGACGGGTCGCTCGGGTCACCGGCCCGGCCGGTCCCGAAGGTGCCGGTCAGGTCCCAGTACTCGGCGGACCGGAACGCGATGCGCTCCCGCTCCCGCTCCACCACGAGCCGGGTCGCCACGGACTGGACTCGGCCGGCCGACAGGCGCGGCATGACCTTCTTCCACAGGACCGGCGAGACCTCGTAGCCGTAGAGGCGGTCGAGGATGCGGCGGGTCTCCTGGGCGTCGACGAGCTTCTGGTTGAGCTGGCGCGGGTTGGCGACGGCGGCCCGGATCGCGTCCTTGGTGATCTCGTGGAAGACCATCCGCTTGACGGGGATCTTCGGCTTGAGGACCTCCTGGAGGTGCCACGCGATGGCCTCGCC
Organism: Streptomyces sp. NPDC001507; assembly: GCF_042894765.1. NCBI lineage: Bacteria > Bacillati > Actinomycetota > Actinomycetes > Kitasatosporales > Streptomycetaceae > Streptomyces > Streptomyces sp. NPDC001507. The sequence continues at coordinate 342,735 of NZ_JBIAVV010000011.1, read as the reverse complement.
CTCGCGGTCCTCATCGGTGGCGAGGAAGAGCTCGTCGGACTCCTTCAGCAGGTCCTTGAGCTTCTTGACCTGCGCCCTTTTGTCGGCGTTGATCACGTAGATGGGCTGGAAGTCGTGCTCGACGTCCACGCCGAGGCGCCGGACCTCGCCGGTGTACTGCTCGGGCACCTCCGCGGCGCCGTTGGGAAGGTCACGGATGTGCCCGACGCTCGCTTCGACGACGTATCCGGGGCCCAGATAGCCCTTGATCGTCTTCGCCTTGGCAGGGGACTCGACGATGACGAGTCGGCGGCCGCCCTGTGCGGTCTCGCTGGTCGGGGACAACTTCGCTCTTCTCTCCGGTCGACGCTGGGGCCTCCCCAGGCCTTGCTCCCGGGGTCGTGGCACGGGCAGGGACGCCCGCTCACTTGGTGACGCTGCGGAGTGTGACGGTACATCCCGCCCCCGTGTCAAACGGGAAAAGCCCACAACGGCCACTCGAACGGTAACCCGACTACCGCCATTCCTGCCGCCCGGAGTCCCCGGTGGCCCCCCGGGCCCTGTCCGGAGCGTGATGCTCCGATTACCGGAGGGACGCCTTCAGAGCCGGGTCAGGCAGTACGCCGCGAGGCCCAGCGCGATCACCGCGGCTAGGCTCGCGAGGGTCGCCGATGCGACCTGACTCACACCCTGGGCGACGGGTTCGCCACGCCGGAGCCGGACGCCGGTCCACGCCAGCAGCGCGCCTCCGAACAGGGCGAACACCAGCCCCGCGAAGATCACCGGTGCGCTCTCCATGGCCCGCGCTCCCCTTCCCTGCCGCCCGTGACTGCCCAGCGCCCGGAGACTGGCACGTACGGGCGGCGGGCGGGAGGCCGACGGGCGAAATCGAGGTGAACGAGCGGCCGGAACACCCTCGAACATCCGATCGGCGGACGAGAGGCGGACCAGCGGCGGACCGCCGATGGATCGTCAGTGGCCCGCCGCTGGAAGACGGAGCAAACGTTCCGGCCAGATTTTTCCGGCCTTTTTCTTCTCCGGCGTGTCACGCAGGCCGGCCCACGGTCGTCCCCCGGCGCGGCGGCCGGGCACGTCTTCCGGACCGTCAGACGGCCGGCTCCAGGAACCCCTGCTCCACCAGCAGCCGGATCTGCGCTGGCGTGCGGTCACGCAGCAACACCGGGTCCTCGCCGGTCAGTTGCGCGATGGCGTCGAGAATCCGCCCTGCGCTCAGCGTGCCGTCGCACACCCCTGCGAAGCCGGCACCCACCGTGTCCACCTTGGTCGCGCGGCGCATCCCGCGGTGCTGGCGCAGCACCACGTGCTCGGGGTCCTCGGCGCCGGGCAGTCCGACCTGCTCCTGGACCACCTCGACGGCGAGCCTGAAATGGCTTTCCAGAAGATCCGCGTCGTCGTGGTCACGGAGGTAGTCGAGGCGGTCGAAGTGCGCGCGGATCGTCTCGCCGAGCGGCTGTTCGATCGGATGCGGCCACTCCTCGACGGTGACCGAGGGCACGGCGGCGCCCGTCTTCCGGAGCGTGATCCAGCCGAATCCCACCCCCTTCACCTTGCGCGCCTCGAACTCGTCGAGCCAGGCGTCGTACCGCGCCTGGTACTCCGCCTGATCCTCGCGGTGGTCACCGGAGTCCCTGAGCCACAGCTCGGCGTACTGGTTGACGTCCTGCACCTCGCGCTGCACGACCCACGCGTCGCAGCCGCGCGGCACCCACGACCTGACCCTGTCCTGCCAGTCCTCCCCCGCGACGTGCTGCCAGTTGGCGAGAAACTGCGCGAACCCGCCCTCGTTCAGCCGCTCCCCGGCCTGTTGAACGAGCGAGCGGCACAGATCGTCCCCGCTCATCCCGCCGTCCCGGTACGTCAGCCGGGCGCCGGGAGAGATCACGAACGGCGGGTTGGAGACGATCAGATCGAACGTCTCCCCTTCCTTGACCGGCTCGAAGAGCGAGCCCTCGCGCAGGTCGGCCGCCGGTGCGCCGGAGAGCGCCAGCGTGAGCGCCGTGATGTGCAGCGCACGCGGGTTGACGTCGGTCGCCGTCACCCGCGTGGCGTGCTGGGCGGCGTGCAGTGCCTGGATCCCGGAGCCGGTGCCGAGGTCGAGGGCGGCGGCGACGGGCGTGCGGACGGTGATACCGGCGAGGGTCGTGGACGCGCCGCCGACCCCGAGGACGACTTCTTCGTGCCGTCGGCCGATGCCGCCCGCGCCGCCGACGGCACATCCGAGGTCGGAGACGATGAACCAGTCCTCGCCGTCGGGCCCGCCGTACGGCCGTACGTCCACGGTGGCCGCGACCTCGTCGCCCCCCGCGCGGGTCAGCCAGCCGCTGTCCAGGAGGTCGTCGACGGGCAGGACGCCGGCCACGCGCGCATGCGGCACGGGCTGCTGGAGGAGGAACAGCCGGACGAGCGTCTCCAGGGGCGTGTCCCCGCGGGTCGCGCGCAGCGCGGGCACCGTCTCGCTGCGGGCCAGCGCCGCGTACGCGGGGGCACCGAGCAGGTCGAGCAGGCCGTCGGCGGTGAAGGAGGAGCCCAGCAGGGCGGTGCGCAGCCGGGCGGCGACGTCGGGGCGGTCGGAGGCGGGCAGGGTGGCGAGGCCGGAGTCAGTCACGCCCTCCATTGTGGCCCGCGGCCAGGCCCGGCCACGGGCTCAGCACACGGTCGCGGACCGCAGAACTCCGCCCGGCGCACGGACCCGGCCCCAGCGCCGGTACCCTCCCCGACACCGGCCGGGCCCCGGCCTCCGAGGTTCTGCCCCTGCCTCAGCCCGCGGTCGACGACGTCGAGGTCGAAGCCGGGGACGACGCCGGGGACGACGCACCGGTCGACGTCGTCGAGGAGACCTTCTTGCAGCTGGCCTGCTCGGCGATCGCGTCCTTGACCTCGCCCTGCTCCAGCGCGTTCAGCGCCGCCGTGCCGCTCTTGCTCTGCGCCTCCAGCTGCGTCGTCTGGGAGGCGACGTCCTGCAGACCGGAGGCGAACTTCGCCTGGTTCTTGGTGTCGAGCGCGTCGACCTTCTTCTTCAGGTCCGCGTAGGACGCGGAGAGGCTGTTGAGGGTCGTGACGACGTTCTGCTGGCGCTTGGCGCCGTCGTCCACCCCGGGGGGCGCGCCGGCGCTGCTGATGGCCGCGGCGAGCGCCTTGTAGCCGTCGGACATGTCCTGGAAGGCCTTCGAGTCGGTCTTCTGGATGGTCGCGGCCGAACTCGTGGTGTCCGAGGCCGTCGTGGAGATCGCCTCGTTCGCCGCCTTGATCTTCGCGTCCTGCGCCGGCACCGCGTCGCACACGGTCTTGGCCCAGGCGATCAGCTTGGGGTCGGTGCCCTTGTTGTTGCTGCTGCACCCGGACAGCGCCACTACCAGTACCGCACCGCCGGACAGTGCGGCCGCGAGCTTCTTGTTCACCGGATCGGTCCCTTCCATGGCTCTCGGCCCCCGGAATTTACACGGCGGACGGACAGCACCCCCATGGAAGCACCCATTAAATAAGCTTTTGGGTACATTTGCGCCAAGGAGAGAAGGCTCACGACGAGACGACGCGCACATCCCGGTCCCGAGCGCACTCTCCGGCGCATGCCGACACCCTCCGGCACACGCAGACACACGCCACACACCGCACGTCCGGCGCGCGACAGGCCGCAGGCGCCCCCGGCGTACGAAACGGGCGGACGACGTGTCAGCACACGCCGTCCGCCCGCTCGTTGACCGGCCCCCTCTCGCGAGGGCGCCGGTGGGCGTCGTAAGACCGCCTACGAAACCACCGCGGGATCGGCCGACTTGGCCACCCGTTCGGCACTGTCCTCGTCGTCGCCGACGGCGATACCGCGACGCTTGGAGACGTAGACCGCGCCGACGATCACGATCAACGCGAGGACCGCGATGGTGATCCGGATGCCGATGCTCTTGTCATGTCCGTAGGAGAACTTGATCACCGCGGGCGCGATGAGCAGGGAGACCAGGTTCATGACCTTGAGCAGCGGGTTGATCGCGGGCCCTGCGGTGTCCTTGAAGGGGTCGCCGACCGTGTCGCCGATGACCGTGGCGGCGTGGGCCTCGCTGCCCTTGCCGCCGTGGTGACCGTCCTCGACGAGTTTCTTGGCGTTGTCCCAGGCACCGCCGGAGTTGGCCAGGAAGACGGCCATCAGGGTGCCCGCGCCGATCGCGCCCGCGAGGTACGAACCGAGGGCGCCGACACCGAGCGTGAACCCGATGAAGATGGGCGCCATCACGGCAAGCAGTCCCGGCGTGGCCAGCTCGCGCAGGGCGTCCTTGGTGCAGATGTCGACGACCTTGCCGTACTCGGGCTGCTCCGTGTAGTCCATGATCCCGGGGTGCTCGCGGAACTGCCGCCGCACCTCGAAGACCACCGAACCCGCCGACCGCGACACGGCGTTGATGGCCAGTCCGGAGAAGAGGAAGACGACCGCCGCGCCGGCGATGAGCCCGACCAGGTTGTTGGGCTGCGAGATGTCCATGGACAGGGTCAACGGGGAGCCCGCACCACTGAGTTTCGCGCCCACGTCCTGCACGTTCGTGGTGATCGCGTCCCGGTACGACCCGAAGAGCGCCGACGCCGCGAGGACGGCGGTGGCGATGGCGATGCCCTTGGTGATGGCCTTGGTGGTGTTGCCGACGGCGTCCAGGTTGGTGAGCACCTGCGCGCCCGCGCCCTCGACGTCGCCGGACATCTCGGCGATGCCCTGGGCGTTGTCGGAGACCGGCCCGAACGTGTCCATGGCGACGATCACGCCGACCGTGGTGAGCAGACCGGTGCCCGCCAGCGCGACCGCGAACAGCGCGAGCATGATCGACGTGCCGCCGAGCAGGAACGCGCCGTAGACGCCGAGGCCGATCAGCAGCGCGGTGTAGACGGCCGATTCCAGGCCGACCGAGATACCGGCGAGGACCACGGTGGCCGGGCCGGTCAGCGAGGTCTTGCCGATGTCCATGACCGGCCGCCGGTTGGTCTCGGTGAAGTAGCCGGTCAGCTGCTGGATGACGGCCGCCAGCAGGATGCCGATGGCCACGGCGACGAGCGCGAGGATCCGCGGGTCGCCGTCCTTGGCCCGGATGGCCGCGTCACTGATGCCGTCCAGGTCGGAGTACTTCCCCGGCAGGTACACGAAGACCGCGATCGCGACGAGCACGAGCGAGATCACCGCGGAGATGAAGAAGCCGCGGTTGATGGCGCTCATGCCGCTGCGGTCGCTGCGGCGCGGCGCCACCGCGAAGATGCCGATCATCGCCGTGAGCACGCCGATGGCCGGTACCAGGAGCGGGAAGGCCAGTCCGGAGTCGCCGAAGGCCGCCTTGCCGAGGATCAGCGCGGCGACCAGGGTCACGGCGTACGACTCGAAGAGGTCGGCCGCCATGCCCGCGCAGTCGCCGACGTTGTCGCCCACGTTGTCGGCGATGGTCGCGGCATTGCGCGGATCGTCCTCCGGAATGCCCTGTTCGACCTTTCCGACCAGGTCGGCGCCGACGTCGGCGGCCTTGGTGAAGATGCCGCCGCCGACACGCATGAACATGGCGATCAGGGCGGCACCGAGACCGAAGCCTTCGAGCACCTTCGGCGCGTCGGCCGCGTACACCAGCACCACACAGGAGGCGCCGAGCAGGCCGAGCCCCACCGTGAACATGCCGACGACGCCGCCCGTGCGGAAAGCGATCTTCATGGCCTTGTGCGAGACGGCGGTGAGATCCTTTTCCGGTTCGCCTTCCGCCGGAGTGGCTTCACGGGCCGCCGCGGCGACGCGCACATTGCTGCGTACGGCGAGCCACATGCCGATATAACCGGTGGTCGCCGAGAAGGCGGCGCCGATCAGGAAGAAGATCGACCGGCCGGCGCGCTGATTCCAGTCGTCCGCGGGCAGCAGCAGGAGCAGGAAGAACACCACGACGGCGAATACGCCGAGGGTGCGCAACTGTCGGCCCAGATAGGCGTTGGCGCCTTCCTGGACCGCCGCCGCGATCTTCTTCATGCTGTCGGTGCCCTCGCCTGCCGCGAGCACCTGACGGACCAGGATCCAGGCGACCACGAGCGCGGCCAGCGCCACGGCGGCGATGACCGCCACCAGGACCCGGTTGTCGTCGGTCAGGACTGCGGCTGCGAAGGTTGTGGGGTGGTGGCCCAACTGATGAGGGGTAGAAAGCCCCGCCATTCGTCCTCCTTGACGCTTGGGCTGAGCTCAAGATGTGGACGGATTCTAGGTACCCGCGAGTGATCTAAACAGGGGACGGTAAACGGAATTGGCCTTCTCGTGCTCTTCAGCAAATGATCGAGGTCACGCCGGGGAACCCGAAAGCGGTAATGCCCTAAAAGCATTGACGGCGGCCGTTTACTTGATCAAATTATCGCCCGATTGATCGTGAATGAATTCACTAAACACATCGCACGAGATCACTTTAGGACCGGCCGCAGGTGACACGGGTGCGGGGACGTGCGGACATACCGAAGGGCCCCACTCGGTGGGGCCCTTCGGCACACAGTCAGGGTGGCTCTCAGGTGAGCGCGACTCCAGGCGGGGTCGTCGGCCAGGTCATGCGGATCAGCCCGCCGTGCTCCCCGGCCGTTACCTCCACGTCGTCCACGAGGCCGCTGATGACCGCGAGGCCCATCTCGTCCTCCTCGGCCTCCACGTCCGCGTCCGCCGTGCCACCGGAGGCCCGGTCGCCGGGGACTGAACGGGGTGCCTCGTCGCCGACCTCGATGGAGAACTGTTTCTCCTCTTCGATCAGCGCCACCCGCACCGGCTCGGTGATGCCGCCGGCCTGGTGCAGACCCACGGCACGGGAACAGGCCTCGCCGACGGCCAGCCGGACCTCGTCCAGGACGGCCTCGTCCACTCCGGCCCTGCGAGCCACCGCCGCCGCCACCAGTCGGGCGGTGCGGACGTGCTCGGGCAGCGCGCTGAAGCGGAGTTCAACGGTGGCCATACGTCCCCCTCGGAACTACGGGCGTGCGATGGGGGGCCGGGCCGCCGAAGAACCCGGAACCCCCCGATGAATTGCTTCCGCCGCGGGCACTGCGGCCCGTGCACGGCTGCCGGCACGGGCACGCGGGCCCGAACGGGCGAGGGTGACACGGGCCGTCCGTACGGCGCATGGCGCGCACGGACGCCCGTGCCGAGGGCCGGCCGGACGGCACGGACCGATCGGCGGTCCGGGGTACGTCGGCCGGCCCAGGGTCAGTCGGTGGCCGCCACCGCTTCCTCGACCGAGGTGTGGATCGGGAACACCTTGGTGAGGCCGGTGATACGGAAGATCTTCAGAATGCGCTCCTGGTTGCAGACCAGGCGCAGCGAGCCCTCATGGGCACGCACCCGCTTCAGGCCGCCGACCAGCACGCCGAGCCCGGTGGAGTCGAGGAAGTCCACGCCCTCCATGTCGACGACGAGGTGGAAATTCCCGTCGTTCACCAGCTCGACCAGCTGCTCGCGCAGCTTGGGCGCGGTATATACGTCGATTTCGCCACCGACCTCGACGACCGTACGATCGCCGACTGTACGGGTCGACAGGGACAGGTCCACGGATCCTCCAGCACCTTGCTATCGAGCGGTCGCCCCTCGGGACACCTCGGCTTGCGGCCCTCGGGACGGTTCGCCAGCCGCGATGGCATTCAATCACTTACGGCAGGCGTGCACGACGCCTTGGCCCCATTGTCCGTCACGCCAGTGACACACTCGGTCCCGATGGCCATAAATCACCGATCCGATCGAACGCCGGTTCCGGCCGTGTCCGGGTTCTCTCCGGGCATGGTCCTGGACCGGCTCGCCTCCGGGCCGAGCCGGGCTTCGCGCATCACTCATACGGAGCACTTGCCCCCGCGTGCGGGTCGGCATGCCGTCTGGCCTGACCGGATTCGTTCGGAGGTCGTCGCGGCCGTACAGGCGTGCGGCATCGAGCATCCCTGGGAGCACCAGGCGCTGGCCGCCGAGCACGCCCTGGACGGCGACTCGGTGGTGGTCGCCACCGGCACCGCCTCCGGCAAGTCCCTGGCCTACCTGGTACCGGTCCTGTCCACCCTGCTGGACGGCTCCGAGGCGGCGAGCGGCCGTGGCGCCACCGCCCTCTACCTGGCGCCCACCAAGGCGCTGGCGGCCGACCAGTGCCGCGCCGTGAAGGAACTTTCACAACCGCTGGGGAACGCGGTGCGCGCCGCGGTGTACGACGGCGACACCCCCTACGAGGAACGGGAGTGGATCCGCCAGTACGCCAACTACGTGCTCACCAACCCCGACATGCTGCACCGCGGGATCCTGCCCGGGCACGCCCGCTGGTCCTCCTTCCTGAAGTCGCTGAAGTACGTCGTCGTCGACGAGTGCCACACCTACCGGGGCGTGTTCGGCTCGCACGTCGCCCAGGTGCTGCGCCGGCTGCGCCGCCTGTGCGCCCGCTACGGCGCCTCCCCGGTCTTCCTGCTGGCCTCCGCGACCGCCGCCGAGCCGGCCGTGGCCGCCGGCCGCCTCACCGGCCTGCCGGTCGTGGAGATCGCCGACGACGCCTCCCCGCGCGGCGAGCTGGTCTTCGCCCTGTGGGAGCCGCCGCTGACCGAGCTGCACGGCGAGAAGGGCGCTCCCGTGCGCCGTACCGCGACCGCCGAGACCGCCGACCTGCTGACCGACCTCGCCGTGCAGGGCGTCCGCTCGGTCGCCTTCGTGCGCTCCAGACGCGGCGCGGAGCTGATCTCCGTCATCGCCCAGGAACGGCTGGCCGAGGTGGACCGTTCCCTCGCCCGGCGTGTCGCGGCCTATCGCGGCGGCTACCTCCCCGAGGAGCGGCGCGCCCTGGAACGCGCGCTGCACTCCGGGGAACTCCTCGGACTTGCCGCCACGACGGCCCTGGAGCTGGGTGTGGACGTCTCCGGGCTGGACGCCGTACTGATCGCCGGGTACCCCGGTACGAGGGCCTCTGTGTGGCAGCAGGCGGGTCGCGCGGGCCGTACCGGGCAGGGCGCCCTCGCCGTCCTGGTCGCCCGCGACGATCCGCTGGACACCTTCCTCGTCCATCATCCCGAGGCCCTGTTCGACCAACCGGTGGAATCGACCGTCCTCGACCCCGAGAACCCCTACGTGCTCGCCCCGCACCTGTGCGCCGCCGCGGCCGAGCTCCCGCTCACCGAGGACGACCTCGACCTCTTCGGCCCCGCCTGCAAGGAGCTGCTGCCGCAGCTGGAGGCCGCGAAGCTGCTGCGCCGCCGGACGAAGGCCTGGCACTGGACCCGCCGCGAGCGGGCCGCCGAGCTGACCGACATCCGCGGCGAGGGCGGCCGCCCGGTGCAGGTCGTCGAGGCGGGCACCGGACGCCTGCTCGGCACGGTGGACGCGAGCGCCGCCCACTCCACGGTCCACGAGGGCGCGGTCCACCTGCACCAGGGCCGTACCTACCTCGTGCGCTCCCTCGACCTGGAGGACTCGGTGGCCCTGGTCGAGCAGGCCGAGCCGCCGTACTCCACAGTCGCCCGCGACACCACGGCCATCTCCGTCCTGGAGACCGACACCGAGATCCCCTGGGGCGACGGCCGCCTCTGCTACGGCTCCGTCGAGGTCACCAACCAGGTGGTCTCCTTCCTGCGCCGCCGGCTCATCACCGGCGAAGTGCTGGGCGAGACGAAACTCGACCTCCCTCCGCGTACGCTGCGCACCCGCGCCGTGTGGTGGACCGTCACCGAGGACCAGCTCGACGAGGCCAGGATCCACCCGGAGATCCTCGGCGGCGCCCTGCACGCCGCCGAACACGCCTCCATCGGCCTGCTCCCGCTCTTCGCGACCTGCGACCGCTGGGACATCGGTGGCGTGTCGATCCCGCTGCACCCCGACACGCTCCTGCCGACCGTCTTCGTCTACGACGGCCACCCCGGCGGCGCCGGCTTCGCGGAGCGTGCCTTCCACACCGCCCGCACCTGGCTGACGGCCACCCGGGAGGCGATCGCCGCGTGCGAGTGCGACGCCGGGTGCCCGTCCTGCATCCAGTCCCCCAAGTGCGGGAACGGGAACGAGCCGTTGCACAAGCGGGGGGCGGTGCGGCTCCTCACGGTGCTGTTGAGGGGGGCGCCGAGGGGGTAGTCGTCGGCCGCGGGTCGGTGGGGGCTGGTCGCGCAGTTCCCCGCGCCCCTTTCCGGCGCGTCGTCAGGGGCTCGTTGTCAGGGGCTCGTTGCGGCAGGGCCCGCTCTGGCCCGGACCTCTGCCGTGAACGGCCCGCCGCCCGAGGCCGCCGAGACGTCCGAGACGTCACCGACGATCACGCACCGGGTCAGCCGCGTGTCCTGAGCCAGTGCCACACGGTCCGCCAGGGCGCAGGCGGCTGACGCGCCCTCGGCCCAGTGGTCCGCCGCGGCGAGGGCGGCCATGTCGGCGCCCCCGGCGGCGCGATGCCGGACCACAACGGCCTGCCCGAGGCCGAGCACCACCCCGAACACCACGCACAGCACGGCAATCGCCCCGACGCTCCAGACTGTGGCGGACCCCCGGTCAGCCGCCCCGTAGGGGCGCGGGGAACTGCGCGACCAGCCCTCACCGGCCCGCAGCCGAACGACCACCGCACGCCCCCTCACGGCCCCTCCGCGAGTGCCACCGCCGACTCCCGCACCTCGAACGGCAACGCGCCCAGCACCGGCGGTCTCGCCGCCACCGTCACCCGCACCACGTCACCCTCCCGGCCCACCGTCACCGTCGCCCCGTCCGGCGCCGCTGCCTTCGTCACCGCGATCACCGCGTCCTCGGCGTCCTGCCGCGCGGCGGCCCGCGCCCCGGTGCGGGCGGCGTCCACGCACCGGATCTGGGCGGCCACCACGAGCAGCCCCCACACCAGCGCCATCGTGAACGCCACCAGCACCGGCAGCACCACGGCCGCCTCCGCGGTCACGAACCCCCGGTCCGCCCCGCGCCTCCGCTCACATCCGCGCACTGAGGGCTCGTTTCACAATGGCCTGGAGCTCCGCGCTGACCTGACCGCTCGTCACGACGGCGTAGAGGACCGCCGCGAACCCGACGGCCGCGATGATCCCCATCGCGTACTCGGAGGTGACCATCCCGGCGTCCCGGCGCACCAGCTTCCACATCTTCCAGTACATCTCACGCATTTCGACTCCCTTTGACTCGCTCGGATCTGATGGATCTGACTTCAGTTCGGGTCCGCGACCCGGTTGCCGTGCCCCCTCATCCACCACCCCCTCGCAGCACCCCGCCCGCCAGTCCGATCACCACGGGGAGTACGCCCACCGCGATGAACGCGGGCAGAAAGCAGAGCCCCACCGGCGCCGAGATCAGCACGGCCGCCCGTCGTGCCCGCGCGGTGGCGCTCCTCGCCCACTCGGCGCGGGCGTCCGAGGCGAGCCGGGCGACGGGCGCGGCAGCCGGCATGCCTGACTCGTCCGCGCGTTCCAGCAGCCGGGCCAGGGCGGCGGCGCCGGGCAGTCCGGCCAACCGCCGCCAGGCGGACGCCGGTTCGCCGCCCAGCCGCACCTCGGCCGCGCCTCGCGCCAGCCCCTCCCCGACCGGTCCGCCGAGTGCCTCTCCGACGGCCTGGGCGGCGAGCACCGGACCGGCCCCGGCGGCGATGCAGGCCGCCAGGAGGTCGGCGGCGAGCGGGAGTTGGCGCGCGGCCTCGGCAGCCTCCGCCTCGGCCGTCCGGTCCCCGTCGCCGGCCCGGCGCCGCCACCGCCACAGCCCCGCCGCGACGCCCAGCCCCAGCAGCGCCCCGGCGACCCCGCCGAGCAGCACCCAGCCGCCGCACACCACCCCGACGACCGGCAGCCACCCGCGGACGGCACCGCCGACGGCGGAGTGCCTCTCCGCCTGCTCCAGCCTTTCCAGGCCGAGCAGTTCGGCCACCTTGCGCCGGGCCCAGCGCCTGCGCCTGGCCCGCTCCAGCCGCCAGGCAGACCAGCCCAGGGCCGCCAGCACCCCGACCGTCACCCCCAGCCTGTGGACAACGTCCGCGGTCACGCCGCCTCAGCTCCCCGCACGATCCGGGTCGCCCACCACATCCCGGCGCCCTCGAACACCGCGCCGACTGCCAGGCAGCCCAGGCCCGCCCCGGTGTGCAGCAGCACCCGCAGCGGGTCGGCGCCCATGGCCGAGCCGAGCAGGAGGCCGAGAGCGGGCAGCGCGGCGAGCATCACCGCGGTGGCCCGGGCGCCCGACAACTGGGCGCGCAGATCGGCACGTTGGTCGCGTTCGGCCCGCAAAGCGGCGTCCAGGCGGTCGAGGCCGGCCGCGAGTCCGGCCCCCTGGTCGACCGCCACCCGCCAGCAGGCCGCGAGCCCCAGCAGGCCGTCGGCGCCGGGCTGCCGTGCCGCCATCGCCAGCGCCGCCGGTACGTCCCCGCCGAAGCGCGCCGCCGCCACCACCGCCGGCCGGGCCTCACCGAGCCCGCCGGAGTCCCGTGCGGCCCGCAACAGCGCCTCACCCGGCTGCCGTCCCGCGCGCACCTCACCGGCGAGCGCCCCGCACAGCGCGATCACCGCGTCGGCGCGCGTCTGCCGGGTCCGTCGCGCCTGGCGCGCCAGCCGCACCCGGCGCAGCGCCGGCACCCCGGCCGCCCCTGCGAGCACCGGCAGGACCGAGGCGGCGAGGAACGCCAGGGCCACGCCTACGGCCAGGGCCCACCACTCACCCCGCCAACGGCCGCGCAACTGCCGGAGTTCCCCGACCGCCCGTTCCCAGGAGGGCGGCCCGGTGGTCACCACCCCGCCGCCGGCGAGCAGCAGCCGCGTCCGCCGTACCTCACGGTGCCGCTCGGCCAGCAGCCAGGCCATGACCCCACCGCACACCACGGCCGCACCGAACGTCGTCTCACCCATCACACACACCTCTTTCGGCTCATGGATCGCTCTCACCTCACGGATCGCGTTCGGCTCATCAATCGCTGACGTCACTTCAGGCCGGCGCTCACGGCTCACCCACGTCACTCCGCAGCAGCCCGCGCAACCGCTCCCACCCCTGCTCCCGCGCGAACGCCGCCGCGTTCCAGCGCAGCGCCGGTACCGTCCGCACCAGCCCGGAGGCGTCCCGCTCCAGGACGTGCACCTCGGCGATCCGCCGTCGGCCCGCGCGGTCCCGCACCAGGTGCAGGACCACCGACAGCGCGGCGGCGAGCTGGCTGTGCAGGGCGGCCCGGTCGAGCCCGGCGGCCGTGCCGAGGGCCTCCAGGCGGGCCGGCACGTCCGCGGCCGCGTTGGCGTGCACGGTGCCGCACCCTCCCGCGTGCCTCGCAAACCGTGCACGGGCGAGTGGCCCCGTTTCACCACTCTTACGAGAGAAGGGGCCACCCATGCCAACCGTCGTGATCTACGACCGCCTATCCCGCCTGTTCGCCGACGAGGCACCCGACCACCGCATAGCCGAGTGCCGCCGGTACGCCGAGCAGCGCGGGTGGACCGTCGTCCACGTCGCGACCGACCACAACATCTCCGGCGCGACCCGGCTCGAAGACCGCTCGGGTATGCGTGAGGTGCTGGCCTGGCTCCCCCGGGCCGACTTCGTCATCGCCGCCAAGCTCGACCGGTACGCCAGGTCGGTCCTGGAGTTCCAGCGGCTCCTGAAGGCCGCCGAAGCCACCAGCACCACCGTCGTCACGGCGGACGGCGTGCTCGCCCCGGAGACGTCCCGGCTGATCGTGAACGTCCTCGCCTCGTTCGCCGAGTACGAGCGGGACATGATCAAGGCGCGCATCACCGCGTCGAAGGAGCACCACCGCTCCAAGGGCAACCACCTCGGCGGGCTCCCGCCGTACGGCTACACAGTCGTCGGCCCGGTCAACGCCAAGCGGTGGGAGGTCGACGAGTCCGCCGCCGCCATCATCCGCGAGTGCGCCCGGCGACTGGTGCACGACGGCGAGCCCATCGCTTCCCTCGCCCGCGACCTGAACAAGCGCGGCATCCTCCCGCCCGCCGACCACGCCCGCGAGCGTGCCGGTCGAAAGCTCCGAGGCACCCGCTGGCACACGACGACGCTCCGCGACGTGCTGTACACGCCTGCCGTACGCGGGTGGCTCGTCCAAGCCACACCCGGTACCAAGCGCGGCGCGCTGACCAATCAGCCCGTGCTCGACGCCGACGGCAGCCCGGTGTCCGCCGGTCCGGCGATCCTCGACGCCGATACACACGCGGCCGTCCGCGCGGCGCTAGACGAGAAGGCCAAGGGTCGCGGCACCGACCGATCCGGGAAGTCCGTCCTGCTCCACATCGCTCGCTGCTCCGAGTGCGACGGCCCGCTGTACAAGCAGCGTCGGAACGTCAAGGGCGTCGACTACTCGCCTTACGTCTGCAGGAACGGCGTCGGCAAGCGCGGCATCCACCGGCCCAACGTCATCACCGCGCATTACCTCGAAGCCCTCGTCACTGAGGATTACCTCCGGCGCTTCGGCGGCTTCGCCCGCATGCGCTGGGCCGAGCCCGACGGGTCGGCCGTGCTTCAGCTCGCCGAAGTGACGACGTCCATCGAACGGCTCGCCGGGAACCTGTCGGCACTCGACCCGAACGGCGCAGCGGCGCGGGTGGCCATCGGTCAGCTCACGGCGCTGGAGAAGCGGCAGGCCGAGCTCCAGGCCGAGGCCCAGCACGCTGTCGGCCGGTGGGTGGACGCGGGCGGGACGGTCGCGGAGGAGTGGGCGAAGCGCGACGACGAAGGCCGCCGGGCGCTGCTGGCCGACCTCGGGACGCGGGTGGTGATCCGTCCGGCGACCCCGGGCGCACCGAAGCGGTTCGACCCGTCGCGGGTGACGGTCAACTTCGACGGCCCGGCGTGGCTGCGTGGCCTCGACCCGGCGGAGGCGGAGGTGGCCGCACTGCACGTCGACCTGGCGGACTGACGGCACCACTGACGGCCGACAGGCGGCGTCTCGGGCGATGACCCCGGGGCGCCGCCCTCGTGCGTTCCTGGGGCCGTGAGCACCGTGGCGCACTTCTCATGTGAGGGGGAAGTGCAGTCGAGGTTGAGCACCGTGGCCCACTTCTCATGTGAGGGGGCTCGACCCTTCGGCGTTGCTCGGGATGACGGTGTACCCGCCGAGGACGCGTTGGGTTGAACTCCGTCTCCTTTCTGGTGACCGAGGCGGGTCTCAAGGGCTTCGGCGCGTTCGCGTGCCGGAGCCCTTCCGCTTTTGGTCTCGCTTTGCAACTCCGACTGCCGGAAGGAATCCGATGGCACCGTCTGAAATCGAAAGCCGGTTCAATCACCTGGCTCGACAGCGCCGGGAGCACCGAGCGCGGCTGCGCGAAATCGACGAAGAGCTGAGGGCGATCATGCCCGACGTTCGCGAAATCGCCGGATGGACGCTGGAGGCAATCCAGCCCGTCGCTGAGCTGTCCATGCCCACGATCCGCAAGTGGTCTCGCCGCATCTGAATGCCCGTCCGCCTCGGGCACAACTTCAAGGAGCACTACATGCCTGACACATTCCACCCGCGCATAGCCGCGCACCGCGTTCCGTACACCGAGCCCAACGGCCGGACCACGTATGAACTCGTCATCGAGTGCCCGTACTGCGACCGCCAGCACACGCACGGGGAGCCGTACGGCTTCCGTGTCCCGCACTGCGATACGTCGGCGCGGACGCTGCCGGAGCACCTGAAGCTCGAAGACGTGACCGGCCTCCCGCAGTACGAGCTGTGCAGCCCGGCGGACATCGCCGACGAACAGGCCGACCGCGTCACGGCCAAGCTGCTCGTCCTGCGGAACGTCCGCGACCGGCTGCGTCGTGAGGTCGCCGTGGAGCCGTACAGCGCCCGTGCGCGCCGCACCCACGCCGCCAAGGTCAGCCGGCTCGGCGAGATCACCAAGGTCCTGACTGCCGCCGGGGTCGCTGGATGAGCACGCCCCAGACCTTCACCCTCGAACAGCTGCAGGACATCTTCTCTCAGCTCACCGGCTCGACTCCGACCGAAGACGTCGGGATGCACGCCGACGACGACCTGGCCGAGTACGCCTGGAAGAACGCCTTCGGCGGGAATGTCGTGTTCAACCGAGCCCTTGGCTGGCGGTACTACCGGCCCGGCGACGCCGTGTGGACCGTCGACCCGCGCGGCGACAAGGTCGCATCCGAAGTCCAGTCGATGATGCGGGACCTGCGGAGCAACGAGAAGGACCAGCGCCGGTCGCAGATCCTCGGCTCAAAGACCAAGCGAGACGCGGTCGTTGCGATGCTCGCAGGGCTGCCGGAGGTCGCGACCACCGAGACGCACGGGTGGGATGAGCACCCGGACCTGGTCGCCGCACCGAACGGCGTCATCGAGCTCCGCACCGGCGAGCTGCTGCCCGGTGATCCGGCGCTGCGGTTGACGAAGGCGGTACGGGTCCCGTACGACGCCGACGCCGAGTGCCCGCGCTGGGAGCGGTTCATCTCCGAGGTGTTCGCGCACGACCCCGAGCTGCCCGGCTACGTCCAGCGGCTGCTGGGGTACGGGCTGACCGGCCACGTCAAGGAGCAGTGCTTCGCGGTGCTGTTCGGCCCGTCGGGCGCTAACGGAAAGTCCACGCTGCTGACGGCTCTCCGCAACATCGCCGGACCGCACGCGGCGACGGTCCCGTTCGACATGTTCACCAAGACCGGCAAGGGCCGGTCCGGACCGGACGCGGAACTGCTGCTCGGCGCGCGGCTCGCACTGGCGTCGGAGACCAACCGAACCGCCGAGCTGGACACCGCCGCGATCAAGAACGCCACCGGCGGCGAGGAGATCAACGTCAACCCGAAGTACCGCGACCCGTTCGCGTTCAAGCCGGAGGCGCTGATCCTGCTCGCGACGAACTACAAGCCGGTCGTCCGCGACATGGACGGCGGCACGTGGCGCCGGATCAAGGTGCTGCCATTCCTCCAGCGCTTCGAAGGCGACAACAAGGACCCGCACCTGGAGGACACGCTCCGCGAGGAGTACCCCGGCATCTTGGCGTGGCTCGTGCGCGGTGCGGCAGCGTGGTACGCCGACGGGCTGAACGAGCCCGCGTCCGTGACCGAAGCCATCGCCGAATACCGCGAGGAGTCCGACCCCGTCGCCGAGTTCATCGCCGACGTCATCACGGTGGACCCGGTAGCGACGACGCGGACTTCAATGATTTGGGCCGCGTACATGCAGTGGGCCGAGGACGAAGGCAAGCACGCCACGTTCAAGGACTCGGGAACGCTGGTGCGGGCTCTGACGGAACGCCTCGGCGACGCGGTAACGCCGGTGAATGAGCGACGATACGACGGCGATCGCGGCGACCAGCTCGGCAAAAAGGGTCGCGGTCTGCGCGGCGTGCGAGTGGCTGCCCGCGCGGCCTGACGCCGGGGTGGAACAGGTGGAACACGCTTGGAACACGTCCGCCGGAGGTGGTGTTCCACGATTTTCCTTTGCAGGACTTGGGTTCTCTGGTCCTTGGAACACCTGGAACACCTCGAAGACAAAACTATTGGATCTATCCAGTAGCGCTTAGGAAAAGTCTTTCAGCGGGTGGTGTTCCCGTTCCACCTGTTCCACCGCCGCTCCACCGCCCGCGTAATCCCCTCCCCGCCTCGAAGAAGGGACCCGCCCATGCCCACGATGACCCGCGCCGACCTGATCGCCATGTGCCGCTGGATCGCTGGCTCGTCGCTCCTGCTGTACGTCGCCCTCGTGCTGCTGACCGTCTGACGCACGCCGACAACCGAATACGCCCAACCACCCCGGGGGCGTGCTGCTGACCGCGCAGCGCGCCCCTTCGCCATGCCTGGAGCCCCCGTGAACCCGAAGCACCTGCGTCCCGGCGACGAGCTGCACGCCGCCCGGCTCGCTGACGTCCTGCCCGATGTCATCGACTCCCGCCCAAGCGAAGCCGAGAACGTCGTCCGCGTCCTGTGGGCTGTGAATACCGAGCTCAGCCGCCGCCAGCTGGCGACCGTTCCCCTCGGCGCGATGGTCCGCATCCTTCGCGCTGCTGGATGGACGGTGCGCAAGACCGTCCACGACGGCCGACGAGGCACGTACGTCCTCGGCCTCGCGCTGGCCTGACCCCGTCTACACGCACCCCCAAAGGAAGCCACATGTCTGACGCTGACCTCGCCGCTGATGTCGACCGCCTCGACCAGCAGCTCACCCGCGAAGACCTGGACGGCATGACGCCGGAAGAGATCCTCCGCGCCAAGGCCGAAGGCCGACTCGACGGGCTGCTCGGCCGCCTCCGCTGACCCCGTTTACACGCACCCCGAAGGAGACCCCGCATGTCCGAGATCTACGCCGACACGACCGGCGTCCCGCCCCGTCAGTTCCTCCCCAAAACTCTGCACAAGCTCCTCGACGCCCGCGAGGCCGCGCACGAGAAGTTCGTCGACTATGAGGACCAGCACGTCGACGTCATCCACGACGGCTGGGAAGCCCGTGCCATCGCGAAGGACGAGGCCGCCGGTGCTGCCGCCGTGGCTGCCGGTCGTGACCCGCTCGACGAGCCGTCCCACCTGGAGGACGCCCAGCGGCAGCGCCCACGCATCCTCGGCGCCCTGAAGGCCCTCGCCGCTGAGGTCCGGCGCACCGACGCCGCCCTGGCTTCCGCTGTCCGCCGCGAACTGCCCGCGATCGAGGCCGCCATCGAAGCGCGCGTGTCCGCTGCCGCGTCGGCGTACATCGACGCTCAGCGGGCCGCTGACGAGGCCCGGCAGTCCTACGGCGCTGCCCTGCAGCTGCGCGCCTGGGTCGTCGACTGGTCGCGACTGGGACTGCGGACGGACTACCAGGAACTGCCCGCCGCTACGCCGGTCACCTTCGACGGTCACGAGGCCGTCGACATCTATGACCGTCCGATTGCTCGTGGCGCTGCCGAGGTGGTCGCCATCGATGAGAGCTACGGCCGCGTCGTCGCGGAGCCGAAGCGGGTCATCCGGTCGAAGACGAACGGCCAGGAGATCGAGATCGACGCGACCCACGCCGCCGCACTCGTCGACAAGGGCCAGGCCGAATACGCCGACGACGTTGCGTAGCCCACGAGCCGGCTCGGGGCGGTGGCCGATCGCTGCCGCCCCCGTCGGCGCCCAACCCAAGGAGTACACATGACCGACCCGTCACCCCTCGACTACCCGCCGCCCGGCATCACGCAGCGGGAGTGGGCCGACATGTCCACGAGCGAGCGGGCCGCCGCGCTGTACAACGGCGAGCCGAGGAGCTGGGAGCACGACGACGACGTACAGCGCTTCCGGGATGGCCAGTAGTGCGCGTCCGTGTCGGCACGTTCCATCAACTGGACTACCAAGGCACCATCTATCGCGCCGGTGACGAGTTCGACATCCCCGACGAGGCTGCTGCGGGCTTCCTCGCTACCGGAATGGTGATCCCCGTCGACGGCGACTGGCGCGGTGTGGTGCCTGGTGTTGTACCGCAGCCACCCAAGCCCGAACCCAAGCCCCGGAAGACCACGGGCCGCACCCGCGCCGAGTGCCCGTGTGAGCCAGGCCCGAGGCCCAAGGGTGCGCGTGCATCGCTGCAGGTGTGCCCGGTGGATGGGTGCCCGTGTCGCACATGGCGGGGTAAGTGCCGGGCGCACGCTCGGTACAGGTCTACCGGGGTGAGGTACCGCGATAGCCACAACGACGGCAGCTCGACTGACCAGGCGCGCTGGCTGCGTGCCAGCCGTTCTTACCTCCGCGAGCACCCGTGGTGTGAAGACTCAAGCCACCAGCCCGCGATCGCCGCGCCGCCCGCGAAGGTCGTCGACCACATCGACGGGCTCGGTATCCAGGGCCCACGGGGCTTCGACGAGACCAACTGGCAGGCGCTGTGCGCTCCGTGTCATGGCCGCAAGACGGCTCGTGAGTCTTTCGGTCACTGAGGGCTACCCCTACCTGGGCTAGGCCTCTTGATCGACCGGGGGCTCAACGCGCGGGGGAGGGGTTTCGGAGGCGCGCCCAGTTCTAAAAACCCGATCGCTCACCACACGTAACAGAAGGAGTGCCCCATGGTCAGAGGAGGCCCGCGAACCCGCTCCGGTCCAACGCCGTCGAGCACCGGCCGGTCGCACAAGGCGAAGGCCGATGCCCAGGGGTGGCTCACCCTCCCCGCCGACGGCCGCACCGGCGAGCCGCCGACGTTCCCGCTCATCGACCCCTCCGACCGTGAGTCGGAGCTGTGGTCGACGTTGTGGGATCTCCCACAGGGCGTCGGGTGGGAAGCCGGTCACCTGGAGTTCGAGGTCGCGTCGTACGTCCGCGTCCTGGCTCGTGCCGAGCTCCCCAACTCGCACTCGACGCTCTGGGCACAGGTCAAGCAGATCGGCGAGTCGTTGGGTCTCACGGCTTCAGGCATGGCCCGGAACCGATGGGTGATCGGCAACGCTGAGACCGACGACAGGCCGACCACCGCTGCGCGAGAGGCCCGTGTGGCTTCCCTGACCGAACGGCTCAAGGCGGTTGACCTTGGCTGACACCACCCGCATGCGGCGTGATTACCTCGGCGCCGCCGCCCTGCTCGCCGCGCTCGTCGGCACCGCATCCGCCGAGTACGGACTCGCACTCGCCGTCGGCTTCGGCCCGTGGCTCGCTGCTTGCGTCCCGGCGGCGCTAGACATCTACGCCCTCCGCGCATTCGCCAGCAAGCGCGACGTACCCGCCGTCGTCGTTGCGCTCATCGCCGTGAATGCGGTCGCGCACCTGATCGCATCCGGGCTGCTTCCGGTATCCGTGCCGGTGGTCGTGGCGGTGTCGGCGATCGCCCCGCTGGTCTTGTGGAGGGTCCACGCCCTCACAACCCACAGCGGCCCCGAGGACGCGTCAGCGGCCGACGTGCCGACCACGACACCGGCCCCGGTCCCTGCGTCCGTTCAGCGGCCAGCAGTGCCCGTACCCGTACCGGCCGACCCGCAGCCGGCTCGCCCCGCTCCCGCGCATCCCGCGAATGCGCCGGACGACGCCGACGAGCTGCTGCCCGCTGCGCAAGCACTCGCCGACCGGATCGGCCGCACTCCCCCGCTGCGCATGCTGCAAGCCGAACTCGCCGTCGGGCAGCGTCGCGCGCAGCGCATCCAAGCCGCACTCGCCGCGTAGGGCGTTTACACGCCGTCGGCAGCCGGGTCGCTGCTCGGGGGCTCCGCGACGTACGTCCCCTTCGCGGGCAGCGTCACGACGAGGCCCCGCTCGCGCAGGTCACGCACCGCCCGCCGCACCGTCCCGGCGCTCACGCTGTACACGTCGGCAAGCTCCCGCTCGTTCTCCAGCCGTCCGCCGGGCGGGATCTCCCCGGACGTGATCCGACGCTCAATCTCGCGCGCCACACGTGCCCACTCGTACTCCATGTGCCCAGGGTCCGCGCTCTGTGTGCACGCCGCGCGTTCGCTAGCACACTGTGCGGGCTGTGCACAGTGTGCACAGTGCCCTAGGCTGTATCGAGCAAGGACCCCGGCGACGGCGGCAACCGTCCCGGGGGGTGGCCGACTGACAAGGAGTCGACATGAGCGAGCGTATCCCGCCGCGTCTGCTGGGCACCGACCCGCTAACGGGCAAGAACGTGTTCGTGATCACCCAGCCGGGCTCCCCGCTGGACCGGGTCGCCGACACCGCCGACGTCGAAGCTGCCGCCGCGCTTCACGCGGTCGTGACGACGATCCTCGAAGCGGGCGAGGCGATCGGCGACGCCGAACGGGCTGTGTTCCTGGAGCCGGTGACGACGGCACTCGGCAAGGTGATCGCTGTCGCCGCGAAGCTCATCGACAACGGCCCGAGCGATGGACCCCTGGACAGTGCCGCCGCCCGCGCATTGAGCGAAGCCCTCCTGGGCACGAACCGCATCTGACCACTCCCCGAAACGCCCCGTAGCCCTTACCGGCTGCGGGGCCTTTCTGCGTTTCCGCAGGTCACAGCCTTGAGATCGCTGGGAGCAGCGTCTGATCATCGACCTCGGCACCGCAACAGAGCGGAGCCGATCGACTGCGGAGGGGAACCGATGAACACGAACCACCAGCACCGCACGATGGGCAAGGGCGCGGCTGTGCACGTCGTCCTGGCATCCGGATGGACCGCTTGTGGCAAGCAGGGCGTGTACGGGGAGCCGGTCGCCACCGGTGCCACGTGCGGAAATTGCGCACGCCGCGCACCTGAGCTCACGGCGCCGATCGCTCCCGCGCCGGTCCCGGCTGCGAAGCCGAAGGCCAAGCGGAAGGCGAAGAAGGGCCGCAAGCCCCGCGTCACGAAGGCGGCGGGTACGACGAAGCTGTTCGCCTCCGACAAGAACGCCGACGCCGCCTCGATCCCCGGCGCTCGCTGGGCGGCGGTCGTCCGTTCTACCGGTGCGCTCACGGCATCCGTGAACTGCGCGGAGTACGGCCTGATCGACGCCGCCGACAAGTGGATGGCGCTCTGCGTGACCCACGACGAGCACTACTTCCACCCGACCCACCGCGACGCGTGGGAGGCCCGGCGTCGCCCGCAGGACTGGTGCGGCGGTTGCGCGGCGGTCGTCGCTGACCGCTGACCGGCCGCTGAACGGCCGAAGCAATGCCCTCGGGTACATCCCGGGGGCGTTCGCCGTTTACACGCCCAGTCGGCCGTCCTGGCGTTCGGCCCAGCACCCGCGCCCTTCTCTTGTACGGTTATCGCGCCACCCGCCCTCGTGGCCGGTGTTGAGCGCGGCCAGCAGATGGACCACCTCGGGCCCGCGGACCTCGCCGACGACGAGCCGGTCGGGCCGCATCCGCAGGGCCTGCCGGACCAGGTCCTCCAGGGTGACGAGGCCGGCGCCCTCCTGGTTGGCGGGTCTGGTCTCCAGCCGTACGACGTGCGGGTGTTCGGGCCTGAGCTCCGCCGAGTCCTCGGCGAGCACGATCCGCTCGCCCGGGCCGACGAGCCCCAGAAGGGCGCTCAGGAGGGTCGTCTTGCCCGTGCCCGTACCACCGCTGACCAGGAAGGACAGCCGGGCCGCGAGGAGCGCCCGCAGGATCCGGTCGCCGCCCGGGGGCACGGTCCCGGCCGCGACCAGCTCGTCGAGGGTGAACGCCCGCGGGCGGACCACCCGCAGGGACAGGCAGGTGCACCCGACGGCCACCGGGGGCAGGACCGCGTGCAGGCGGGTGCCGTCGGGCAGCCGGGCGTCCGCCCAGGGACGCGCGTCGTCAAGGCGCCGGCCGGCCACCGCGGCCAGCCGCTGCGCGAGGCGGCGCACCGCCGCCGCGTCCGGGAAGGCGACCGGGGTCAGTTCCAGGCCGCCGCCGCGGTCCACCCAGACCCGGTCCGGGGCGGTCACCAGGACGTCGGTGACCGCGGGGTCGGCGAGCAGCGGCTCCAGAGGGCCGCTGCCGACCAGTTCGGAGCGCAGTCGCTCGGCCGCGCCGAGGACTTCGGCGTCGCCGAGGACCCGCCCCTGGGCACGCAGTGCCTGTGCCACCCGCGCGGGCGTCGGTTCGGCGCCGCTCTCGGCGAGCCAGCGCCGTACTCCGTCGAGCAGGGCCGGGCCGTCCGCGCCCGCGGTGCCGGGCCTCATGCGACACCGCCTGCCTCGACCAGCGTGCGCTCCCAGAAGCCCTTGCAGAAGCGGGCCAGCGGTCCGCGTGCGGCGGACCCCGGCGGTTTCCGGTCGGGGCGGGTCAGGCCTGGTTCGGCCGGTACCTCGCCGGCCAGCGGCAGTCCGAGCAGCCGGGCCACCTCGCGGTCGTCCAGGCCCGGCGCGTACGGCCCCCGTACCGCGACCCTGAGGTCGCGCACGACCATGCCGACGGTGGCCGCCACCCGGCCGGCCGCGGCGACGGCGCGGAGTTCGGCGGGGACCACCAGGACGGCGAGGTCGAGCTGGGTGAGGACCTCGGCGACCTCGTCGTCCAGGCGGCGCGGCAGGTCGACGACGACCGTGCCGCCGCGCCGCCGGGCGGCGGCGAGGACTGCCCGGACGGCGGGCGGCGGGATCGCCACGCAGTCGCCGCGGTCCCAGCTGAGGATCCGCAGCGAGTGCAGTTCGGGCAGCGACTCCTCCAGGGCGCCACTGCCGAGCCGGCCGCGCGAGGCGGCGAAAGCCGGCCAGCGCAGGCCCTCGGCGGTCTCGCCGCCGAGGAGTACGTCGATTCCGCCGCCCAGCGGATCCGCGTCCACGAGCAGGGTGCGCAGTCCCTCCCGCGCGGAGGTGACGGCGAGCGCGCAGGCCAGCGTGGAGGCGCCGGCCCCGCCCCGGCCGCCGATGACGCCGACGGTGAGGGCCGGGCGGCCCACGCCCTCGACGACGTCGGCGATCCGGTCCACGAGCCACTGCTCGCCGTCGGGCAGCATCAGGACGTGGTCGGCGCCGATCTCCACGGCCCGTTTCCACACATCCGGGTCGTCCTGGTCGAGGCCAACGAGGACCACCCCGCGCCGGCGCGTGGCCCCGCGCACCCGCCGGGCGGCGTCGTCGCCGACCAGGACGAGCGGGGCGGACTCCCAGCCGCCGCCGCGGTCCGGCGGGCCGTGGTGGACCTCCGGTTTGGCACCTGCCGCGGCGCACAGGCGCAACAGGTCGTCGAGGAGTTCGGCGTCCTCGGTGACGATCATCGGGCGTCCGGGCCGTCCCGAGGCGGCGGACGGCGGGTCGTGGGTGACGGTTCCGGCCACGTGAGCTTCCCCCTTGGCTGCGTTCTCCCGCATGGCCCCTGCGGCCACGCGATTCACAAACGTGCGGAGAACCGGCAAGCGGGCCTCCATATGCACGGCCGACAGAAACCGGCCATTGGCGCCCGACAAACGGAACCGGCCATGAACTCGCCGCCGCCGGAGCGCGTTGGAATCACGGTGCAGCGAACCCGGAAATCTTGTGGATCTTGCTCCATAACTGTGGACAACTCGATGGTTGTGAATATCGCCGTCACCCATACCGGTGAGCCCCGTTCTGGGGCCTGTGCGACTTCCACAGCGCAGCGTCACGACTACCCACCGTGACGGATCATGGGCATGCGAGAAGGGCGGCCGCAGCCGCCCGAACTGAGCCTGACGGCCCGCGACAGAGGAGGAAAACCCACCCGGACATGCGACGACCCCCACCGGGGGGGAGAGTGGGGGTCGTCTCCACGGCCGACTCGGGGGGGGAGGAGCCGGACCGGGTTAGCACGGTCGCGAACGATCCGTGACTTCCATGGTGTACCCGAGAGCCCTCTCAGGCAAACCCACGCGCCCCACCTTACGCCGAATGGTGGGCGCCTATGCTCGGGGGCGTGGAAAGCCACTCCTTGCCCCGCACAGCGGCCTTCTTTGACCTGGACAAGACGGTCATTGCGAAGTCGAGCACGCTCACCTTCAGCAAGTCGTTCTACCAAGGCGGTCTGATCAACCGCAGGGCGGCGCTGCGCAACGCGTACTCCCAGTTCGTCTTCCTGGTCGGCGGTATGGACCACGACCAGATGGAGCGCACCCGCGCATACCTGTCCGGCCTCGTCCGTGGCTGGAATGTCCAGCAGGTCAAGGAGATCGTCGCCGAGACCCTGCACGACCTGATCGACCCGATCATCTACGACGAGGCAGCCTCCCTCATCGAGGAGCACCACAAGTCCGGCCGGGACGTCGTCATCGTCTCCACCTCGGGCGCCGAGGTGGTCGAGCCGATCGGCGAACTCCTCGGCGCCGACCGGGTGGTGGCCACCCGCATGGTCGTCGGCGACGACGGCTGCTTCACCGGCGAGGTGGAGTACTACGCGTACGGGCCGACCAAGGCGGAGGCCGTCCGGGAGCTGGCCGCCTCCGAGGGGTACGACCTGGACCGCAGCTTCGCGTACAGCGACTCGGCGACCGACCTGCCGATGCTCCAGGCCGTCGGACATCCGCACGCCGTGAACCCGGACCGCGCACTGCGCCGCGAGGCCCTCGCCCGCGGCTGGCCGATCCTGGACTTCCACCGGCCGGTGCGGCTCAAGCAGCGGATCTCCACACCTCCGCGCCCGGCCCTGGTCGCCGCGGCGGCCATAGGAGCGGCGGCCGCCACCGCGGGCCTGGTCTGGTACGCGAGCCGGCGCCGGAGCACGGTCGCCTGAACCGGCCGCCCCGGCATTCTTCACCCGTTCGGCCTATCGACGCCCCTTTCGTTCGCCTTTGAACCTAAAAGTAAAGAACTGTGGGCAGGGGTTCCGCTTGCTCCGGGCTTGCAGTACAAAGGGGTTAGCGGCCCGCGAGACCAAAGGACATCCGAGAGGATCACCTTTAATACGCATTTGGCCCCACGGACCGAGCATGGACACTGGGCACCCACGCGACGTCGACCCGTCGATTACGGGCCAGCCGCACCAGGTGACGGGCAGAAGTTCCCGACCTGATGGGCGACACATCGAGGACGCTTGGTAACCCGGTGACCTTGCCAGCGGCGGTACGAGCCCTCGTACCGCCGCAACCCTTTCCCGAGGCCTTCGAAGCCCCGAGCCCCGCGGCGTTTCGGACGACGCCTACGCCGCCCCGCGCTGCAGCGCCTCGCACACCGCCGTCGACTCGCGGACGCCGAGTTCGACGGCGCGCCCGCAGTGCGCGATCCAGGCCGCCATCCCTTCCGGAGTGCCGGAGACATAGCCGTCCAGGGCCGCCAGATAGGAGGCGCGGCCCAGTTCGGCGTGGCCCACCTCGGCGGGGCAGATCGCCTTGGGGTCGAGGCCGCTGCCGATCAGCACGATCCGCTCGGCCGCGCGGGCGACCAGCCCGTTGCAGGAGGTGAAGGGCCGCAGCGCGAGCAGTTCGCCGTGCACCACGGCGGCCGTCACCAGCGCGGGCGCCGCACTGCCCGCGACGACGAGTTCGGCGAGCCCCTCAAGGCGTGCCGACACCTCGTCGGCGTCCGGCAGCCCCACTTCCACCAGCGGCTCGTCGACGCCCTCGCCGGCCCGGCGCGGCCGGCCGACCTCGTCGCCGCCCGTCGCGGCCGCCACGAGGTGCAGCCGGGCCAGCACCCGCAGCGGCGACTGCCGCCAGATGGACAGCAGCTGGCCCGCCTCCGCGGTCAGCCGCAAGGCCGCGCCGACCACGCGCGCGTCGCCGTCCACCCCGAAGTCGGAGCGCCGCCGCACCTCCTCCAGCGCCCAGTCGGCGCCGGACAGTGCGGCACTGCCCCGGGCGGCCCGCAGTGCGGCCTCCGAGGTGACGGCGTTGCTGCGGCGCCGCATGATCCGGTGCCCGTAGACCCTGTCCACGGCCTTGCGCACGGACTCCACGGACTCGGCCACCCCGGGCAGCGCGCCCAGGGCCGCGAGCGGATCGGCGGTCGCACCTGTCGTACTCATGAGTACGACAGTACGCACCCCGCCCCGGGGCTCCACGAAGGAGTGGTCTTCTTCACTCCACATGACACGCACCGCCACCGTGCGACTACCCTTCGTGAACATGAAAATTGCTTTCGTCGGGAAGGGCGGCAGCGGCAAGACCACGCTCTCCTCCCTGTTCATCCGCCATCTCGCGGCCGTCGGGGCGCCGGTCGTCGCCATCGACGCCGACATCAACCAGCACCTGGGCCCCGCGCTCGGCCTCGACGACACGGAGGCGGAGGCACTGCCCGCGATGGGCGAGCGGCTCTCCCTGATCAAGGACTACCTGCGTGGCCACAACCCGCGCATCGCCTCCGCCGCGACCATGATCAAGACCACCCCGCCCGGCGAGGGTTCGCGGCTGGTGCGGGTGCGGGAGCCCAATCCGGTGTACGACGCCTGCGCGCGGCCGGTGGAACTCGACGGTGGCGCCGTCCGTTTGATGGTCACCGGGCCGTTCACTGACGCGGACCTGGGGGTCTCCTGCTACCACTCCAAGACGGGAGCGGTGGAGCTGTTCCTGAACCACCTCGTGGACGGCCCCGACGAGTACGTCGTGGTGGACATGACGGCGGGCTCGGACTCCTTCGCCTCCGGCATGTTCACCCGCTTCGACATCACGTTCCTCGTCGCCGAGCCGACCCGGAAGGGGGTCTCCGTCTACCGCCAGTACAAGGAGTACGCCCGGGACTTCGGCGTCGTCCTGAAGGTCGTGGGCAACAAGGTGCAGGGGCAGGAGGACATCGACTTCCTGCGCTCGGAGGTCGGGGACGACCTGCTGGTCACGGTCGGGCACTCGGACTGGGTGCGCGCCATGGAGAAGGGCCGCCCGCCCCGGTTCGACCTCCTGGAGGACCCCAACTCCCGTGCCCTGCGCGCCCTGCAGGTGGCCACCGACGCGACGTACCAGCTGCGGGACTGGGAGCGCTACACCCGGCAGATGGTCCACTTCCACCTGAAGAACGCCCTGACGTGGGGCAACGAGCGCACCGGGGTCGACCTGGCGGCGCAGATCGACCCCGGCTTCGTGCTCGGCGAGGGAGTGGCCGCCCCCGCCTGACGGGCGGCTGGCCCCGGCTCGGCGCCTACTGCTTGACGGCCGGCGCCCCGGGCACCCCCTTCGGCGCCGGGGCGGGACGGCCGGACAGGAAGGACGCCCAGCCCTGCCGCGGGGCCTCGCCCACGTTCAGAGTGCGCAGCCTCGCCAGGACCTGCGGGTCCTGGGCGTCCAGCCAGTCGGCCAGCTGATGGAAGGAGACACAGCGCACCTCGGGCTTGTTGCAGACGTCCGCGACGACCTCGTCGAGGGCACGCATGTAGGTGCCGCCGTTCCAGGACTCGAAGTGATTGCCGATGACGAGCGGTGCGCGATTGCCGTTGTAGGCCCGGTTGAAGCCCTGGAGCAGCCCGTCGCGCATCTGGTCGCCCCAGTAGTCGTACTTGTCGGGGTCGCCCTGGGTCGAGGTGCCGGACTGGTTGACCATGAAGTTGTAGTCCATGGTCAGCTGCTCGTAAGTGTGGCCGGGGAAGGGGACGAGCTGCATCGACAGGTCCCACAGCCCTTCCCTCTTCTTGGGCCAGACCTGGTTGTTGACGCCACTGGTGTCGTAGCGGAAGCCGAGCTGGCTCGCCGCTTTGACGAAGTTCTTCTGGCCCTCCAGGCAGGGGGTACGGGCGCCGATGAGCTCCTTGTCGTAGTCGAAGGGCAGCGGTGCGGCGTCCTTCATGCCGGTGTTGGTCTTCCAGGTCTTCACGAACTGCTTGGCCTGGGCGATCTCGCTCTTCCACTCGGCCACCGACCACTCGCCGACCCCGCCGTCCGGGCCGCAGAAGTGCCCGTTGAAGTGGGTGCCGATCTCGTTGCCCTCCAGCCAGGCCAGCCGTAGCTGTTTGACCGTGTCGGTGATGCCCTGCTCGTCGTTGAAGCCGATCTCGGAGCTGCCGGGCGAGTGCTGCGGGGGCCGGTACAGGTCGCGCTTCTCCTCGGGCAGCATGTAGACGCCGCTGAGGAAGAACGTCATGTTCGCGTTGTTCTCCTTGGCGACCTTGCGGAAGTGCGAGAACAGCTTCTGGCTGTCCTCGCCCGAACCGTCCCAGGAGAACACCACGAACTGCGGTGGCTTCTCGCCGGCCTTGAGCCGCTCGGGCCGGGGCAGATGCGGCTGCGCCCCGGTGTACGCGGTGGACCCGTCGCCGATCAGACGGACCACGCTCTGGGGCGCCGGCGCTCCCTTCTGCGGTCCGGGTGCCCCTTGCTCGGAGCTGGTACCGGTCGCACAACCGGCGACCGACGCGGCACAGGCCGCGGCGGCCACGGCACCGACCGCAATCCTCTGGGTGGCGGCCAATTCCGCTCACCTTCTTCCTTCTCTCGGCTAACGCCGATGACGGCGTTTCATGGCGATGTGCCGGATATCTGCCGACAGCGCGGCCAAGATCGCATAGGACCGAGAGAGGGATTAATACGACAAGCCGATGAACTGCTCACTTCACCCATGGAGGTGAACGCGTGCCCCATTTGCGCAGAAAATCCATGCCTGACCTTTACTCTGCATTACGATTCATTTACTGAACGTTGATTCATCCCGCCCAGATCCGCGACCGCGCCGCCCCGGAGGAGACGGGAAACATGTCATCAGCCTGCGTACCCGCCCACCCCGAGAGCCTCGGCCCCGCCCGAGCCACAACTCCCCACGCAGTCACCGGCACTGACCGGCCGCACCACCCGCCCCCGCCCCCACGTCGCCGCCCCCTGGCGGGCGCCGACCTGTCCGCGTCCGTCGCGGTGTTCCTGATTGCCCTCCCGCTGTCCCTGGGCATCGCCCTCGCCACGGGTGCCCCGCTCCAGGCCGGCCTGGTGGCGGCGGCCGTCGGCGGACTGGTCGCCGGCCGGCTCGGCGGCTGTCCGCTCCAGGTCAGCGGCCCCGCGGCCGGACTCACGGTGGTCACCGCCGACCTGATCCACCGGTACGGCTGGCGGGCCACCTGTGGCATCACCGTCCTCGCCGGGCTGGCCCAACTGGGCCTGGGCTGCCTGCGCGTGGCCCGCACCGCGCTCGCCGTCAGCCCGGCGGTGGTGCACGGCATGCTCGCCGGCATCGGCGTCACCATCGCCGTCGCCCAGCTGCACATCGTCCTCGGTGGCACCCCGCAGAGCTCGGTCCTCGCCAACGTTCTGGCACTGCCCGCCCAATTGGCCCACCTGCACCCGGCCGCGGTGGCGGTCAGCTCACTGACCCTGGCCCTGCTGCTGGGCTGGCCCCGGATCCCGGGCAGGGCGGGCCGCCTGCTGGGCACGGTCCCGGCCGCCCTGGTCGCCGTCGCCGGTGCCACCGCGGCGGCCTCGCTCACCGGGCTCGCCCTGCCCCGGGTCGACCTGCCGTCCTGGAGCAGCCATGCCCTGGCGGGGTTGCCCGAGGGGCCGGTGCTCGGCATCGCCGCCGCCGTGCTGACCACCACGCTGGTGTGCAGCGTGCAGTCGCTGCTGGGCGCGGTCGCCGTGGACAAGCTGGTGGCAGGCGGTACCGGACCCCAGTCCCGGATCGGCCGCTCCGACCTGGACCGGGAGCTGCTCGGTCAGGGTGCGGCCAACATCGTGTCGGGGGCGCTCGGCGGGCTGCCGGTCGCGGGGGTCGCGGTGCGCAGTTCGGCGAATGTGAAATCCGGTGCCCTGAGCCGGAACTCCACGATGCTGCACGGCGTTTTCGTAGTAGTCGCCGCGCTGCTGATGGTCCCGGTCCTGGACCTCATCCCGCTCGCCTCGCTCGCCGCCCTGGTGATGGCCGTCGGCATCCAGATGGTGTCCCTGCACCACATCCGCACGGTGACCCGCCACCGCGAAGTGCTGGTGTACGCCGTCACCACGCTCGGGGTAGTTCTCCTCGGCGTCCTGGCGGGCGTGGTCCTCGGGGTCGCCGTGGCCGTCGCCCTCGCCCTGCACCGCCTTGCCCGCACCCGCATCACCCACGAAGAGAAGGAAGGAGTCCATCGCGTACACGTAAGAGGACAGCTGACGTTCCTCGCGGTGCCCCGGCTCAGCAGAGTCCTGCATCTCGTACCCCAAGGCGTTCACGTCGTGGTGGAGTTGGACGGTTCGTTCATGGACCACGCGGCGTACGAGTCACTGCGGGACTGGCGCAGGGCGCACACCGCGCAGGGCGGCTCCGCCGAACTGACCGGCTGCCGCGCGGGCGTCAGCTCACCGGAGTACGGCCACGGACCGGGGGACAGCCACCGCCCCGGACAGCGCGCGGGTCACGGTCCCGGACAGCACGCGGGTCACGGTCCCGGGCCGCGTGCAGGTCTCGGCCCCTGGCGCCGGCCCGGGAGATCCGCCGGCGGCGGTCATGAACTCGCCCGCGGGATCAGCGCGTTCCAGCGCGACACCGCTCCCCTGGTCCGGGAGGAGCTGGCCCGGCTGGCGCGCGACGGGCAGCGGCCCTCTCAGCTCTTCCTCACCTGCGCCGACTCCCGGCTCGTCACCTCGATGATCACCTCCAGTGGTCCCGGTGACCTGTTCGTGGTCCGCAACGTGGGCAACCTGGTTCCTCTTCCGGGTGAGGAGAACGGGGACGACTCGGTGGCGGCCGCGATCGAGTACGCGGTGGACGTGCTGAAGGTGCGGTCCATCACGGTGTGCGGGCACTCCGGGTGCGGCGCGATGCAGGCGCTGCTCGGCTCCGGGACCGGGGGCGCGGCGACCCCGCTCGGGCGGTGGCTGCGGCACGGGCTGCCGGGCCTGGCGCGGCTGGCCGACGAGGGCGGAGCGGGGGTCCGGCTGGCCGGGCGGGCGGCGGCGGACACGGTGGAGCGGTTGTGTCTGGCCAACGTGGTCCAGCAGCTGGAGCACCTGCGGGCGCACGACTCGGTGGCGCGGGCGCTGGCGGCGGGTGCGCTGGAGCTGCACGGGATGTACTTCCATGTGGGCGAGGCGCAGGCGTACCTGCTGCGCCGGGGCGATGCGGACGGCGAGGGCGGGGTGTTCGAGGGGGTGCTCGGTACGGAGGAGCTGCCGAGCCCGGCGTGAGCGAGGGGATGTCCGGGCTCGCCGGCGCCACTCGGCCGGCACCGGCAGGGTCGGCTGGGCCGACTGGGTGGGCGGGGCCGGTGTGCATCGGCGGGGTCGGTGTGCACCGGCACGCCGGACCCTGGCAGGCTCGGCATGCCCGGCGGCGGCCCGGCCGCGGCACCCCCGCCCCCGCCGCACCCCGCTTCGCCGCGGGCTGATAGGTCTAAACCAATTATTCGGCGGCCCTTGTCACCGGGGCCCCAGGTCTGATGAGCTGTGGCCTGGGACACAACGGACACCCTTCGAAAGGGAGATGTCGTGAGCAACGAAAGCCTGGCCAACCTCTTGAGGGAGGAGCGACGCTTCGCGCCGCCCGCTGACCTGGCCGAGAAAGCCAATGTCACGGCCGAGGCGTACGAGCAGGCCAAGGCTGACAGGCTCGGCTTCTGGGCCGCGCAGGCCCGCCGCCTGACCTGGGCCAAGGAGCCGACCGAGACGCTGGACTGGTCGAACCCGCCGTTCGCCAAGTGGTTCAAGGACGGCGAGCTCAACGTCGCGTACAACTGCGTTGACCGGCACGTGGAGGCCGGACTCGGTGACCGGGTCGCCATCCACTTCGAGGGCGAGCCCGGCGACAGCCGCGCGATCACCTACGCCGAGTTGAAGGACGAGGTCTCCAAGGCGGCCAACGCCCTGCTGGAGCTCGGAGTCCAGAAGGGCGACCGGGTCGCGGTCTACATGCCGATGATCCCGGAGACGGCGATCGCGATGCTCGCCTGCGCCCGGATCGGCGCCGCGCACTCCGTGGTCTTCGGCGGCTTCTCGGCGGACGCGCTGGCCACCCGGATCCAGGACGCGGACGCCAGGGTCGTCATCACCTCCGACGGCGGCTACCGGCGCGGCAAGCCGTCCGCGCTGAAGCCGGCCGTGGACGAGGCGGTCGCCAAGGCGGGCAACGTCGAGCACGTGCTGGTCGTGCGCCGCACCGGGCAGGAAGTGGCCTGGGACGAGTCGCGGGACGTGTGGTGGGACGAGATCGTCGAGCGGCAGCCGGCCGAGCACACGCCGGAGGCCTTCGACGCCGAGCACCCGCTGTTCATCCTCTACACGTCCGGTACGACGGGTAAGCCGAAGGGCATCCTGCACACCTCGGGCGGCTACCTCACCCAGGCGTCGTACACGCACTGGGCGGTCTTCGACCTCAAGCCGGAGACGGACGTGTACTGGTGCACGGCCGACGTGGGCTGGGTGACCGGCCACTCGTACATCGTGTACGGGCCGCTGGCCAACGGCGCGACCCAGGTGATGTACGAGGGCACCCCGGACACCCCGCACCAGGGGCGGTTCTGGGAGATCGTGCAGAAGTACGGGGTGACGATCCTGTACACGGCGCCCACGGCGATCCGCACGTTCATGAAGTGGGGCGACGACATCCCTGCGAAGTTCGATTTGAGCAGCCTGCGGGTGCTCGGGTCGGTCGGCGAGCCGATCAACCCCGAGGCGTGGATCTGGTACCGCAAGCACATCGGCGCCGACCGGACGCCGATCGTGGACACCTGGTGGCAGACCGAGACCGGCGCGATGATGATCTCGCCGCTGCCGGGCGTCACCGCGACCAAGCCCGGTTCCGCGCAGACCCCGCTGCCCGGCATCTC
The DNA here is from genome assembly GCF_042894765.1 of Streptomyces sp. NPDC001507. Taxonomy (NCBI): domain Bacteria; kingdom Bacillati; phylum Actinomycetota; class Actinomycetes; order Kitasatosporales; family Streptomycetaceae; genus Streptomyces; species Streptomyces sp. NPDC001507. The sequence continues at coordinate 308,913 of NZ_JBIAVV010000011.1, read as the reverse complement.
GGCGACGGTCGTCGACGACGAAGCGGGCGAGGTACCGAACGGCGGCGGCGGCTACCTGGTGCTGACCGAGCCGTGGCCGTCGATGCTGCGCACGATCTGGGGCGACGACCAGCGGTTCCTGGACACGTACTGGTCGCGGTTCGAGGGCAAGTACTTCGCCGGTGACGGTGCGAAGAAGGACGACGACGGCGACATCTGGCTGCTCGGCCGGGTGGACGACGTCATGCTCGTCTCCGGGCACAACATCTCGACGACCGAGGTGGAGTCGGCGCTGGTGTCCCACCCGGCGGTCGCCGAGGCGGCCGTGGTCGGCGCGGCGGACGAGACGACCGGTCAGGCGATCGTCGCCTTCGTCATCCTGCGCGGCACGGCGAACGCCGAGGACGAGAACCTCATCGCCGACCTGCGCAACCACGTCGGTGCGACGCTCGGCCCGATCGCCAAGCCCAAGCGCGTCCTGCCGGTGGCGGAGCTCCCGAAGACCCGCTCCGGCAAGATCATGCGCCGGCTGCTGCGCGACGTCGCCGAGAACCGGCAGCTCGGTGACGTGACGACGCTGACCGACTCGACGGTCATGGACCTCATCCAGGCGAAGCTCCCGGCGGCGCCGAGCGAGGACTGACCCCGACCGGCACGTCTGTGCGGGGCCCGCAGGGCTCGAAGGGCGCCCGGCGCGAAACGCGCCGGGCGCCCTTTTTGCACCTACCGTGAGACTCACCTGGCAACTCCCGCCACACCTTAGGTAAACTAAGCAAAGTAGCGTGATCCATAGGTGTGCCGGGAAGTCTGGTCGGCAAGTAGCCCTGTCCTGCCCACCGACCGGAGGTTCCCGTGTCCGCGCCCCGCACCGCACCCGTCCGGAAGGTCCTCGGGCGGCTCTCGCTGCCCGAGCGGACCATCGTGGCGGACGCCCTGCGGACCGAGACCGTCGGCGGTGTGCTGCTGCTCGTCGCCGCGACAGCCGCGCTGGTCTGGGCGAACATACCCGCGCTTCGCCACGGCTACGAGAGCGTCGCCGACTTCCACTTCGGCCCCGGCGCCCTCGGCCTGCACCTCTCCGTCGCCCACTGGGCCGCCGACGGCCTGCTCGCCGTCTTCTTCTTCGTCGCCGGCATCGAGCTCAAGCGGGAGCTGGTGGCAGGCGATCTGCGGGACCCGAAGGCGGCCGTCCTCCCGGTGATCGCCGCGCTGTGCGGAATGGCCGTACCAGCTCTCGTCTACACCCTGACCAACCTCGCCGACGGCGGCTCCACCCAGGGCTGGGCGGTGCCCACGGCCACCGACATCGCCTTCGCGCTGGCCGTGCTGGCGGTGATCGGCACCTCGCTGCCGGGCGCTCTGCGCGCCTTCCTGCTCACCCTCGCGGTCGTCGACGACCTGTTCGCGATCCTGATCATCGCGATCTTCTTCACCGAGCGGATCCACTTCGCCGCGCTCGGCGGCGCGGTCCTCGGCCTCGCCGTCTTCTGGCTGCTGCTGCGCAAGGGCGTGCGCGGCTGGTACGTGTACCTCCCGCTCGCGGTCGTGATCTGGGCGCTGATGTACAACAGCGGCGTGCACGCGACCATCGCCGGTGTCGCCATGGGCCTGATGCTGCGCTGCACCACCCGCGAGGGCGAGCAGCACTCCCCCGGAGAGCACGTCGAGCATCTGGTGCGGCCGCTGTCGGCGGGGCTGGCCGTGCCCCTGTTCGCGCTCTTCAGCGCCGGTGTGAAGGTGTCCGGAGGGGCGCTCGGCGATGTCTTCACCAAGCCGGAGACGCTCGGCGTGGTCCTCGGTCTGGTGGTCGGCAAGGCGGCCGGGATATTCGGCGGGACCTGGCTGACCGCCCGGTTCACCCGCGCCTCGCTCAGCGAGGACCTCGAATGGGCGGACGTCTTCGCGGTGGCCTCGCTGGCCGGCATCGGCTTCACGGTGTCGCTGCTCATCGGCGAACTCGCCTTCGCCGGCGACACCGTGCTCACCGACGAGGTCAAGGCCTCCGTGCTCACCGGCTCGCTCATCGCGGCCCTGTGCGCCACGGTGCTGCTGAAGATACGGAACACCCGCTACCGCAGGCTGGTCGAGGCCGAGGAGCGGGACGACGACCTCGACGGCATCCCGGACGTCTACGAGCAGGACGACCCGGCGTACCGCCTGCGGATGGCGGAGATCTACGAGCGGAAGGCCGCCGAACACCGCAGGATCGCGGCGGAGAAGGCCGCCTCCTAGGGCCCCGGCGGGCGGGACGCGCTTGCCGAAGTGCCGGGCGGGGCAGGCGAGCAGGGCGGCCGTCCGGCATGATCTGACGAGACGGTACAAAAGGACCGGTGCAAAAAGGGCCGGTGCACAAGACGACGAAGACGCAGAGGGAGACCGCGATGAGCGCACCCGACGGCAGCCCGGTCGGTGCCGAACGCAGCATCGGCCAGCTGTTCGCCTCGGCCACGGCCGAGATGTCGGCGCTGGTGCACGACGAGATCGCGCTGGCCAAGGCCCAGCTGAAGCAGGACGTCAAGCGGGGCGCGACGAGCGGTGGCGCGTTCTCGGCGGCCGGGGTGCTGCTGCTGTTCTCCCTGCCCATGCTCAACTTCGCGCTGGCGTACGGCATTCGGACCTGGAGCCACTGGAATCTCGCGATCTGCTTCCTGCTCTCCTTCGCGGCGAACGTCCTGGTGGCCGTCGTCCTCGCGTTGATCGGCGTGGTGTTCGCGAAGAAGGCCAAGAAGGGCCAGGGCCCGCAGAAGGTGGCCGCGTCCATGAAGGAGTCGGCGGGCGTGCTGCAGAACGCCAAGCCGCACCCGCGCCCGGAACTTCCCCGGGACGACGTACGTGCCATCGAGGCCGCTGTGGGACGCTCGTCGTCATGACGGACCCCGCTCCCTCGGCCGTGCGGCTGGAGGGCCCCTGGACGCACCGGGACGTCGCCGCCAACGGCGCCCGTTTCCACATCGCCGAGCTCGGCGACGGACCGCTGGTCATGCTGGTGCACGGCTTCCCGCAGTTCTGGTGGGCCTGGCGGCACCAGCTGGTCGCGCTCGCCGACGCGGGCTTCCGGGCCGTCGCCATGGACCTGCGGGGCGTCGGCGGCAGCGACCGCACCCCGCGCGGCTACGACCCGGCGAACCTCGCCCTCGACATCACCGGCGTGATCCGGTCCCTCGGCGAGCCGGACGCCGCACTGGTCGGCCACGACCTGGGCGGCTACCTGGCGTGGACGGCGGCCGCGATGCGCCCCAAGCTGGTACGACGGCTCGCGGTGGTGTCCATGCCGCACCCGCGGCGCTGGCGCTCGGCGATGCTCCGGGACCGCCGGCAGACCGCCGCCGCCTCCTACATCTGGGGCTTCCAGCGGCCCTGGATCCCCGAGCGGCAGCTCACCGCGGACGACGGTGCGCTGGTGGCCCGGCTGATCCGGGACTGGTCCGGGCCGCGGCTGCCGGACGACGAGGCCGTGGAGACGTACCAGCGGGCGATGTGCATCCCTTCCACCGCGCACTGCTCGATCGAGCCGTACCGCTGGCTGGTGCGCTCGCTGGCGCGCCCGGACGGCATCCAGTTCAACCGCAGGATGAAGCGCCCGGTGCGCGTCCCGACGCTGCACCTGCACGGCTCCCTGGACCCGGTCACCCGCACCCGCAGCGCGGCCGGCTCCGGCGAGTACGTCGAAGCGCCGTACCGCTGGCGGCTGTTCGACGGGCTGGGGCACTTCCCGCACGAAGAGGACCCGGTGGGCTTCTCCACCGAACTGGTCAACTGGCTGAAAGACCCCGAACCCGACCGGTGACCGCGCCGATGCGCCCGGTATCCGGATCTGGACATCTGTTCTACGAACGGCCACATGCCCGGCGCATAGGCCGATTGAGGGGCGTGCGGGAGGTTATCGACCTTGGGGCAGGGGCAGACGTCGGGGTATGGGCTGGACGCACGACTACAGTGACGCACCCCGCAGCCGCCGTACGACAGGCGGCCCGAACCCCTACCGGGGAGCCGCCCCGCAGCTGCCGGGCACAGATCTCAGGGTGGGGATTCCGCACATTCTGCGCCGCCGGGCCCGCTGGGTCTCGGTACGTCTGCGCCACACCCGCGGCTGACCCCTCGAACGAGGCCCGCACGGGCCTCTAGAGGGCGCAGCTGTCGGTGCCCACCTGCTGGCTCGCGGTACGGCCCCGGGCGATGTCCGCCTGGATCTCGTCGGCCGTGAGGGCGTAACCGGTGTCGGCGTCGTCCAGCGACTTCGCGAAGACGACCCCGTACACCCTGCCCTGGGGCGTGAGCAGCGGGCCGCCGGAGTTGCCCTGGCGGACGGTCGCGTACAGCGAGTAGACGTCACGGCGGACAGTGCCGCGGTGGTAGATGTCCGGGCCGTTGGCCGTGATCCGGCCGCGCACCCGGGCGGGCCGGACGTCGTACGACCCGTTCTCCGGGAACCCGGCGACGATCGCGCTGTCCGTCGTCTCCGCGTCCTTGGCGGAGAACTGCAGCGACCTGGCCCGCAGGTCCGGCACGTCCAGTACGGCGATGTCGCGCTGCCAGTCGTAGAGGACGACCTTGGCGTCGTACTTGCGGCCCTCGCCACCGATCTGGACGGTGGGCTCGTCGACGCCGCCGACTACGTGCGCGTTGGTCATGACACGGCGGTCGGCGAAGACGAAGCCGGTGCCCTCGAGGATCTTGCCGCAGCTCTGCGCGGTGCCCGTCACCTTCACGATGGACTGCTTGGCGTTGGTGGCCACCGCACTGTTGGCGAGGGCCGGGTCGGGTGGCGAGACGTCGGTGATCGGCTCGTTGGCGAAGGGACTGAAGACCTGCGGGAAGCCGTTCTGCGCGAGGACCGCGGAGAAGTCCGCGAACCAGGTGTCGGCCTGGTTGGGCAGCGCTCTGGACACCCCGAGCAGCACCTTGGAACTGCGTACCTCCTTGCCGAGCGTCGGCAGGGTGGTGCCGGCGAGGGCGGAGCCGATCAGCCAGGCGACCAGCAGCATCGCCACCACGTTGACCAGCGCGCCGCCGGTGGCGTCCAGGGCGCGGGCCGGGGACCAGGTGATGTACCGGCGCAGCTTGTTGCCCAGGTGGGTGGTGAGGGCCTGGCCGACGGAGGCGCAGACGATGACGACGACCACGGCGACGACCGCGGCGGTGGTGCTCACCTCGGCGTTGTCGGTCACCGCGTCCCAGATCACCGGCAGGACGTAGACGGCGACGAGCCCGCCGCCCAGGAAGCCGATCACCGACAGGATGCCGACGACGAACCCCTGGCGGTAGCCGACGATCGCGAACCACACGGCGGCGACCAGCAACAGGATGTCCAGCACGTTCACCGAGTCAAGCCTCGCCTCGTCGCTTCGCGGTCTCTACAGGTCGGCCGGGGGTCCGGCCCGCCGCGAGGCGGCGGCAACGGGACACGGCGTCCCCCGGATGACATGGCACGGTGGACACCCTGTCATGACCGCCAGTCGAGCGGGACCAGCTTCTCGCGGTCCCAGGAGCGCTCCCATCCCGCATAGTGCAGCAGGCGGTCGATCACCCCGGCCGTGAACCCCCACACCAGGGTCGATTCGACCAGGAATGCCGGACCTCGGTGACCGCTGGGGTGCACGGCGGTGGCCCGGTTGGCCGGATTCGTGAGATCCGCCACGGGGACCGTGAAGACCCGCGCCGTCTCGTTCGGATCGACCACGCCCACCGGTGTCGGCTCGCGCCACCAGCCCAGCACCGGGGTGACCACGAACTCGCTCACCGGGATGTACAGCCTGGGCAGCACCCCGAACAGCTGGACCCCGGCCGGGTCCAGCCCGGTCTCCTCCTCGGCCTCGCGGAGAGCGGCCCGCAGCGGCCCGTCGGCCTTCGGGTCGCCGTCCTCGGGGTCGAGGGAGCCGCCGGGGAAGGAGGGCTGCCCGGCGTGCGAGCGCAGCGAACCGGCCCGCTCCATCAGCAGCAGCTCGGGCCCCTGCTCTCCCGCGCCGAACAGGATCAGCACGGCCGACTGCCGCCCCGCCCCGTTCTCCGGCGGCAGGAAGCGGCTCAGCTGGAGCGGCTTGACCGTCTCGGCGGCCCGCACCACCGGGCCGAGCCACTCCGGCAGCCCCTCCCTGCTGAGCGCCACATCCCCGCGGGCACCGCCCGTCTGTGCCTTGCTGTGTGTCACGGCATCCCCCGTCCTGCCCCGCTCCCCCGCCCTGCTGCCCGTTCCAACGCCCGAAGTCTCCTTGATCGTTCCGTTCTCCGTCCCTGAGAAGACCCCTGGGTCAGGTCCCTGATACGGCGCCCAGTGGCGGCGCCGGCCTGCCGCCCGCGTCCAGATACGCCTGCGGCGGCTTGAGCCGCTGGCCCGGGAAGCCGCCCTTCTCGTACTTGAGCAGCTTCTTCGCCTTCTCCGGGTCGGTCTCGCCCTCCCCGTAGGCCGGGCAGAGCGGGGCGATCGGGCAGACGCCGCAGGCGGGCTTGCGGGCGTGGCACATCCGGCGGCCGTGCCAGATGACGTGGTGCGACAGGTCGGTCCAGTCGCTCTTGGGGAACAGCGCGCCGACGGCCGCCTCGATCTTGTCGGGGTCGGTCTCCGCCGTCCATCGCCACCGCCGGACCAGGCGCTGGAAGTGCGTGTCCACGGTGATGCCGGGGCGCCCGAAGGCGTTGCCGAGCACGACGAACGCGGTCTTGCGGCCGACGCCGGGCAGCTTGACGAGGTCTTCGAGCCGCCCCGGCACCTCGCCGCCGAACTGCTCGACCAGGCCCTTGGAGAGCCCTATCACCGACTTGGTCTTCGCCCGGAAGAACCCGCACGGCCGCAGGATCTCCTCGACCTCCTCCGGGTTGGCGGCGGCGAGGTCCTCCGGGGTGGGGTACTTCGCGAACAGCGTCGGGGTGGTCTGGTTGACCCTGAGGTCGGTGGTCTGGGCGGACAGCACCGTGGCGACCAGGAGCTGGAAGGGGTTCTCGAAGTCCAGCTCGGGGTGGGCGTACGGGTAGACCTCGGCGAGCTCGCGGTTGATCCGGCGGGCCCGGCGGACCAGCGCGGCCGGCGACTCGGGCTTCCCGGCCGGCGGAGGCTGCGGCTGCTCGACGGCGGCCTTCGCGACCGCCGCGGTCTTCTTCGCGGTCGCCGTCTTCTTGGCCGCGGTCTTCTTGGCAGCCGCCTTCTTCGCCGCCGGCGCCGTCTTCTTGGCGGCGGTCTTCTTCGCGGCGGTCTTCTTCGCGGCCGCCTTCTCTACCGCCGACTTCTCCACCGCCGTCTTCTTCACCGCAGCCTTCTTCGCGGCTTTCACCGCCTTTGCCGCCTTTTTCGGTTCACCGGAGGCGGCATCGGACCCTTGTTCGCCCACAGCGGAATCACTTCGTACAACCACCCGCCCAGCCCCCTTGGCCTGTGCTCTCACCGGCGATTTGGACACCCGGCCAGCCTAAAGCCCGGCACCGACATCCGCCCCGGACCCGGAAGATCAGCCCCCGATTGGACCCCTGCCGCTTACCTCGGCACACCTGTGCGGCATCCTTGTGACAGATCACACTGTTTGGACGGTCCGGCAAAATGGGGAACACGGTCCCCTGGTACCAAGGGGGAGCAAGATCCCCTGAGCAGGTCGACAAGGAGAGAACTCGTGGACGACGTTCTGCGGCGCAACCCGCTCTTCGCGGCGCTCGATGACGAGCAGTCCGCGGAGCTGCGTGCCTCCATGAGTGAGGTGACCCTCGCGCGTGGCGACTCCCTTTTCCACGAGGGCGACCCGGGCGACCGGCTCTACGTGGTCACCGAGGGCAAGGTCAAGCTCCACCGCACCTCCCCCGACGGCCGGGAGAACATGCTGGCCGTCGTCGGCCCCGGTGAGCTGATCGGCGAGCTGTCGCTGTTCGACCCGGGCCCGCGCACGGCGACCGCCACCGCGCTGACCGAGGTCAAGCTGCTGGGCCTCGGCCACGGCGACCTCCAGCCCTGGCTGAACGCCCGCCCCGAGGTGGCCACGGCGCTGCTGCGCGCCGTCGCCCGCCGGCTGCGCAAGACCAACGACGCCATGTCCGACCTGGTCTTCTCCGACGTGCCGGGCCGGGTCGCGCGTGCCCTGCTGGACCTCTCCCGCCGCTTCGGCGTGCAGTCCGAGGAGGGCATCCACGTCGTCCACGACCTCACCCAGGAGGAGCTGGCCCAGTTGGTCGGCGCGTCCCGCGAGACCGTGAACAAGGCGCTGGCGGACTTCGCCCAGCGCGGCTGGCTGCGCTTGGAAGCGCGGGCCGTGATCCTGCTGGACGTCGAGCGGCTGGCGAAGCGGTCCCGGTAGGCGCCGGATTTCTGGGGCTGTGCCGCCCCCGGACCCTCCGCATCAACGGCCTTCGGCCCCGTCCTCGAGCGCCGGACGGGCTGATATGTGGTTCCCCATGTCGGAAAAAGTCGCGTCCCGGGGCCTCGATCCCCTGGGTTTCATCGAGCGCGAGGGCTCGCACGCGCGCGTGCCGCGCGTCTTCCGGCCCGTGGTCGGCGCCGCCCGCGACCGGCTCCTGGACGTCTTCGGGGCGCGCCTGGACAGTGCGTACCTCTACGGATCGATCCCGCGCGGCACCGCGCGCGTGGGGCGCAGCGACCTGGATCTGCTGGTCGTGCTGAGTGAGGAGCCGACCGGCGCCGACCGGGACGCGGCCCGCGTACTCGGCGAGGCCGTCGACAAGGAGTTCCCGGAGATCGACGGCGTCGGGACCCTGCTCTACTCCCGCGCGCGGGTGCTCAGCGAGCCGGAGCGGTACGACATCGGCTGGTTCGTGGCCTGCCTCTGCACCCCGCTGCTCGGCGAGGACCTCGCCGAGTTCCTGCCCCGCTACCGCCCCGACTCGCTGCTCGCCCGCGAGACCAACGGTGACCTGGCCCGGTACCTGCCCCGCTGGCGGGAGCGGATCGCGGCCACGGACGGCGCCGAGGAGGTTCTGCGGCCCCTGGTGCGCTTCATGTCGCGCCATCTCGTCCGCACCGGATTCACCCTCGTCATGCCCCGCTGGAACGGCTGGACCAGCGATCTGCGGGAGATGGCCGAGGCGTTCGCCGGCTACTACCCGGAGCGGGCCGAGCAGCTGCGCCGGGCGGCCGTGCTGGGGTCCGAGCCGGTCGGCGACCGTGCCGTACTGCTGTCGTACGTGGACGACCTCGGCCCCTGGCTGGCGGACGAATACGCGCGCGTGCACGGCGTCAAGGCGCCGCAACCGCAGAACCGGTCCTAGATCTCGGCCTGGATCAGCCCGTGCTCGGTCAGGTAGTCCAGCTGGGCCCGCACCGAAAGTTCCGCCGCCGGCCACAGGGAGCGGTCCACGTCGGCGTAGACGTGGGCGACGACCTCGCCGGGGCTGAGGTGACCGTTCTCGACGGCCGTCTCGACCTGGGCCAGCCGGTGGGCGCGGTGGGCCAGGTAGAACTCGACGGCGCCCTGGGCGTCCTCCAGGACCGGCCCGTGGCCCGGCAGGACGGTGTGGACGCCGTCGTCGACCGTCAGCGAGCGCAGCCGTCGCAGCGAGTCCAGGTAGTCGCCGAGACGGCCGTCAGGGTGCGCCACGACCGTCGTGCCGCGCCCCAGGATGGTGTCGCCGGTCAGGACCGCGCGGTCGGCCGGGAGGTGGAAGCTGAGGGAGTCCGCGGTGTGGCCCGGGGTGGGTACGACCCGCAGCTCGAGGCCGCCGGTCGTGATCACGTCACCGGCGGCCAGGCCCTCGTCGCCGAGCCGCAGCGCCGGATCGAGGGCACGCACGCGCGTGCCGGTCAGTTCCGCGAACCGTACGGCCCCCTCGGCGTGGTCCGGGTGGCCGTGGGTGAGCAGGGTGAGCGCGACGCGCTTGCCGGCCTTCTCGGCCGTGTCGACGACGTTCTTGAGGTGGCCGTCGTCCAGCGGACCCGGGTCGATCACGACGGCCAGGTCGGAGTCGGGCTCCGCGACGATCCAGGTGTTGGTGCCGTCCAGGGTCATCGCGGAGGCGTTGGGCGCCAGCACGTTGACGGCCCGCACGGTGGCGGGCCCCGGGAGGACTCCGCCGCGCGGCTGGCCGGGCAGGGCTGCTGCGTCCGTCATGGTCAGGCTCCACCGGTCGTCAGGTCGGTCGGTATGCGCTTGGTGAACTCGTCGTGGCCCGGCCAGGTCAGGACGATCTCGCCGTCCACCAGCCGGGCGCTGGCCAGCACCGGGGTCATGTCCCGCGCGGCTGCCGCCGCGAGCGTCTCGGCGGCCGTGCCGTACGGCAGCAGCTGGCGCAGGGTGGCGATGGTGGGCGGCATCATCAGGAGTTCGCCCTTGTCGTAGCCGGCGGCGGCCTCCGCAGGGCGGATCCACACCGTGCGGTCGGCCTCGGTGGAGGCGTTGCGGGTGCGCTGGCCCGCGGGCAGGGCGGCGACGAAGAACCAGGTGTCGTAGCGGCGGCTCTCGAACTCCGGGGTGATCCAGCGCGTCCAGGCGCCCAGCAGGTCCGAGCGCAGGACCAGGCCCCGCCGGTCCAGGAACTCGGCGAAGGACAGGTCACGGGCGACCAGGGCGGCGCGGTCGGCCTCCCAGTCGTCCCCGGTGGTGTCCCCGACGACGGCGTCCGGGGCGGGCCCGGCGAGCAGCACGCCGGCTTCCTCGTACGTCTCCCGGACGGCCGCGCAGACGATCGCCTGGGCGCCCGCCTCGTCGACGCCGAGCCGTTCGGCCCACCACGCGCGCGTGGGGCCCGCCCAGCGGACCAGGTGGTCGTCGTCGCGCGGGTCGACGCCGCCGCCCGGATACGCGTACGCGCCCCCGGCGAAGGCCATGGAGGCGCGTCTGCGCAGCATGTGGACGACGGGACCGTCCGGGGTGTCCTTCAGGAGCAGCACGGTGGCCGCGCGCTTCGGGGCCACCGGCACGAGGGTGCCCTCCGCGTGTGCGCGGATGCGGTCCGGCCACTCGGGGGGATACCACTGTCCATCGGCCATTACCGGAGGCTATCCCGTGGGGAGCGAATGTTCGAGAGGTGCCCCGGCGGATCACGCCCCCGGTTCCGGTCGGCTACGGCTCCAGCTCGACCTGGACCTCGACCTCGACCGGCGCGTCCAGCGGCAGGACCGCGACGCCCACCGCGCTGCGCGCGTGCACGCCCTTGTCGCCGAGGACCTCGCCGAGCAGTTCGCTGGCACCGTTGATCACGCCCGGCTGCCCGGTGAAGTCGGTCGCGGAGGCGACGAAGCCGACGACCTTCACCACACGCGCGACGCGGTCCAGGTCACCGGCGACGGACTTCACGGCGGCCAGGGCGTTCAGCGCGCAGACGCGGGCCAGCTCCTTGGCCTCCTCGGCGGTGACCTCGGCGCCGACCTTGCCGGTGACCGGGAGCTTGCCGTCCACCATCGGCAGCTGGCCGGAGGTGTAGACGTACGCACCGGACCGTACGGCCGGCTGGTAGGCGGCGAGCGGCGGGACGACCGCGGGCAGCGCGAGACCGAGTTCGGCCAGCTTGGCCTCCACGGCGCCCATTACGGCTTCTCCCGCTTCAGGTAGGCCACGAGCTGCTCGGGGTTGTTGGGCCCGGGGACGACCTGGACGAGCTCCCAGCCGTCCTCGCCCCAGGTGTCCAGAATCTGCTTCGTGGCATGGACGAGCAGCGGCACGGTTGCGTATTCCCACTTGGTCATGGGGCCGACTGTATCCGCTGTGACGGACGGGACACGTGGCCCACCGCACGCACGGTTATCCACAGCCTCCCGCGTGAGTTTCCGGCCGACTGGTTAGTCTCGAAGATGTGAGCAGGCTCCAGGTCGTCAGCGGCAAGGGCGGGACCGGAAAGACGACGGTCGCCGCCGCACTCGCGCTGGCCCTCGCGACCGAGGGGAAGCGGACGCTTCTCGTGGAGGTCGAGGGCCGGCAGGGCATCGCCCAGCTCTTCGAGACGGAGGCGTTGCCCTATGAAGAGCGGAAGATCGCGGTGGCACCGGGAGGCGGTGAGGTCTACGCGCTCGCCATCGATCCCGAACTGGCCCTTCTGGACTACCTCCAGATGTTCTACAAGCTCGGCGGGGCGGGCCGGGCGCTGAAGAAGCTGGGCGCGATCGACTTCGCCACCACCGTCGCGCCCGGCCTCAGGGACGTGCTGCTGACCGGCAAGGCGTGCGAGGCGGTGCGCCGGAAAGACAAGGCCGGGCGCTTCATCTACGACTACGTCGTCATGGACGCCCCGCCGACCGGCCGCATCACCCGCTTCCTGAACGTCAACGACGAGGTGGCCGGGCTGGCCAAGATCGGCCCGATACACAATCAGGCACAGGCCGTGATGCGGGTGCTGAAGTCCAAGGAGACGGCCGTGCACATGGTCACCCTGCTGGAGGAGATGCCGGTCCAGGAGACCGCCGACGGCATCGCCGAACTGCGGGCCGCGCGGCTGCCGGTGGGCCGGGTCATCGTGAACATGGTCCGGCCGGAGGTGTTGGACGCCGCCGATCTGGAACTCGTACGGACCGTGCCGCGCACCGCCGTGGCGCAGACGCTGTCGGCGGCCGGGCTCGGCGGGGCACGGCGCGGCGGGAAGGCCGAGCAGCTGGTCGACCCGCTGCTCGCGCAGGCCGCCGAGTACGCCGAGCGGTACACGCTGGAGCACGAGCAGCGCGCGGTCCTCGCCGAGCTGGACCTGGAGCGGCACGAACTGCCGCTGCTCGCCGAGGGGATGGACCTGGCGGGCCTGTACGAACTCGCCCGCGAACTGCGGAAACAGGGGATGTCATGACTCCGGACCCGGCCGAGGCGCAGGACGACGCCCGTCGCCTGTCGCACGCGCCCGCGCTCGACGTAGATCCGCTGCTCGACGACCCGGAGACCCGGATCGTGGTGTGCTGCGGCTCGGGCGGCGTCGGGAAGACCACCACCGCGGCGGCCCTGGGCCTGCGGGCGGCCGAGCGGGGCCGCAAGGTCGTCGTGCTGACCATCGACCCGGCCAAGCGGCTCGCGCAGTCCATGGGCATCGACTCGCTGGACAACGTGCCGCGGCGGGTGAAGGGCACCGAGGGCCCCGGCGAACTGCACGCCATGATGCTGGACATGAAGCGCACCTTCGACGAGGTCGTGGAGGCGCACGCGGACGCCGAGCGGGCGGCCGCCATCCTGGCCAACCCCTTCTACCAGTCACTCTCGGCGGGCTTCGCGGGCACGCAGGAGTACATGGCGATGGAGAAGCTGGGCCAGCTGCGGGCCCGGGACGAGTGGGACCTGATCGTGGTCGACACCCCGCCCTCCCGCTCCGCCCTGGACTTCCTGGACGCGCCGAAACGCCTCGGCTCGTTCCTGGACGGCCGGCTGATCCGGCTGCTGACCGCCCCCGCGAAGCTCGGCGGCCGTGCGGGCATGGCCTTCCTGAACGTCGGCATGTCGATGATGACCGGCACGCTCGGCAAACTGCTCGGCGGGCAGCTGCTGAAGGACGTACAGACGTTCGTGGCGGCGATGGACACGACGTTCGGCGGGTTCCGCACCCGCGCGGACGCGACGTACAAGCTGCTTCAGGCGCCGGGTACGGCGTTCCTGGTGGTGGCGGCTCCGGAGCGGGACGCGCTGCGTGAGGCCGCGTACTTCGTGGAGCGGCTGGCCGCGGAGGACATGCCGCTGGTCGGTCTGGTCCTCAACCGGGTCCACGGCAGCGGCGCCGCCCGGCTGTCGGCCGAGCGCGCGGTCGCCGCCGCGGAAAATCTTGAGGAACCCCGCATTGTCGATCAGGGTGACGGGAAAGCTGGACTTCGTAACTCTCCCGACACGTACGGCAGTTCTGAATCACCCGCGCCCGCGCCGTCCGAGTCCCGGCCCGACGGATCCCCCTCGTCAGGGCCCACGGACACGACTGTGGACATGACTGCGGACACGGCTGACGAATCCCCCTCGTCAGCAAGCCCGTCGTCACACAGCCCGTCGTCGGAAAACCCGGACCGCACCGTCGACCAGCTCACCGCAGGCCTGCTGAGGCTGCACGCCGAGCGCATGCAGCTGCTCTCCCGCGAGCAGCGCACACGTGACCGCTTCACCGCGCGCCATCCCGAGGTGGCCGTGGTGGAGGTGGCCGCGCTGCCCGGCGACGTGCACGACCTCACGGGGCTGCGGGACATCGGCGACCGGCTCGCGGCGGGCCGGCCGGAGCTGCCGTAGACCTGTCCGGTCTAGCTCACGGCCGCGTAGTTCTCGTACACCTCGTCGCTGTCGAGGGGGACGATCCCGGTCCCCCGCTCGTACTCCGAGCGCGCTGTCTCCAGGAGCCTGCGCCAGGAGGTCACGGTGGGCCGCCGGCGCAGCAGTGCGCGACGCTCCCGCTCCGTCATGCCTCCCCACACGCCGAACTCGACGCGATTGTCCAGCGCGTCGGCCAGGCATTCCGTGCGTACCGGACACCCGGTGCACACCGCCTTGGCCCTGTTCTGCGCTGCTCCCTGAACGAACAGTTCATCCGGATCGGTAGTGCGGCAGGCAGCCTGCGCACTCCAGTCGGTTACCCAGCCCATACCGGCGCCGTCCTCTCCCGAATCGAGGCTCCCCCACGGCGGCAGCGGCATATTCACCGCCGCCAGTTGAGGACGTTACGGAAGGTGGGCACAGCGCAACACCCCCTTCGGGCCCAATCTTGAATGGCCCGAACGGACTATGGGTAAGCGGCAGATCACCCGCGGGAGTGAGCTGGCGACATGCGTGATGATCGCGGCAAAACAGGACAGCCGTGATGCGTCACAACGGACGCCGAGTGACACACGAGGCGGATTCGGACACGCCATCAACACCTGACCCGAAAAAAAGCGGGCAGGTTCCGGAACGATTCGGGGTCGCCGGACGTATTGATACGTGGCCGCACTGCTGTGACAGTTGAGAGCAGCTTAGGCCAAGGCCTGTACGTGTGTCCGGCGAATGGCAAGGTAGACCGTTCATGTCGTCGTGCCGTCGGGCAGAGCATGCCGTGCGGTCGGCCGGGGTGAGCCGGGTCGCCCTCTATGTCACGATCCTGCACTCGAACATCCCGAGAGCCACCCGCTCCCCCGGAACGGCAAGCACTACGGATTAGGCTGCCCCCATGCCAAAGAAGCGCTCGGGCGGTGGTCTGTCGACCACGCAGCAGGCCGCCAAGTTCCTCGGTGTCAGTGTGCTCGCGGGAGCCGTGATGGCGGGCATCGCGCTGCCCGCGGCCGGGGCCCTGGGCCTCGCGGCCAAGGGTTCGGTGCAGGGCTTCGACGAGATCCCGGCCAACCTGAAGAGCCCGCAGCTGAGCCAGCGCACCAGGATCCTCGACAGCGAGGGCAACCAGATCGCCCAGGTCTACTCCCGTGACCGCACGGTGGTGGAGCTCAAGGACATCTCGCCCTACATGCAGAAGGCGATCGTCGCGATCGAGGACTCGCGCTACTACCAGCACGGCGCCATCGACCTGAAGGGCGTGCTGCGCGCGCTGAACAAGAACGCGCAGAGCGGCGGGGTCGCCCAGGGCGCGTCCACGCTCACCCAGCAGCTGGTGAAGAACTACTTCATCGAGGAGGCCGGCGACGACCCGACCAAGGTCGCCGAGGCCACCCAGCAGACCCTCGGCCGCAAGGTCAAGGAGCTGAAGTACGCGATCCAGCTGGAGGAGAAGCTCGGCAAGAAGAAGATCCTCGAGAACTACCTGAACATCACCTTCTTCGGCGAGCAGGCCTATGGCATCGAGGCCGCCTCCCAGCGCTACTTCTCCAAGCACGCCAAGGACCTCAACCTCCAGCAGTCCGCTCTGCTGGCCGGCATCGTCCAGTCGCCGAGCCGTTACGACCCCGTCAACGACGAGGCCGAGGCCACCAAGCGGCGCAACGTCGTCCTCGAACGCATGGCCCAACTCGGCGACATCTCCCAGGCGGAGGCCGACAAGGCCAAGGAGGCCCCGCTCGGCCTGCACGTCACCCAGCCGAAGAACGGCTGCATCACCGCGGCCAAGGGCGCCGGGTTCTTCTGCAAGTACGTCGAGAACGTCTTCCTGACCGACCCGACCTTCGGCAAGACCCGCGAGGCGCGCGCCAAGCTCTGGAACCAGGGCGGCCTGACCATCCGCACCACCCTGGACCCGCAGGCGCAGGACTCGGTGCAGACGTCGATCAAGGACCACGTCTACAAGTCCGACTCGGTCGCGGCCGCCGCCACCCTCGTGGAGCCCGGCACCGGCAAGATCCTGGCGATGGGCCAGTCGAAGCCGTACGGCTACAACAAGAACGAGACCGAGTACAACTTCTCGGTGGACCGGGACTACGGCGGCTCCAACTACGGCTTCCCGACGGGTTCGACGTTCAAGCCGTTCGTGGCCGCGGCCGCCATCGAGGGCGGCAAGCCGGCGACACAGGAGTACTCGTCGCCGTACAAGATGAACTACCCGAGCCCCGTGCAGCAGTGCAACGGCAAGCAGTGGGTCAACACGGACGGCGAGCAGGTCCAGAACGAGAACGAGTCCGAGGTCGGGCCGTACCAGATGAAGAAGGCGATGGCGAAGTCCATCAACACCTACTTCGTCCAGCTGATCTCCGACATCGGCCTGTGCCCGGTGGTCAAGATGACCGACGCGCTCCACGTGCACCAGGGTGACGGCTCGAAGCTCCCCGAGACCCCGTCCATCGCCCTCGGCGCGATCGGCCTGTCGCCGCTGACCATGGCGAGCGCGTACGCCACCTTCGCCGACCGCGGCATGTACTGCACCCCGGTCGCCATCGAGTCGATCACCCAGAAGGTCGGCAACGAGCAGAAGTCGATCCCGGTCCCGAAGTCGACCTGCTCGCGGGCGATGAGCGAGAAGACCGCGGACACGATCAACACCCTGCTGCGCGGCGTGATCGACTCCGGTACCGGTCAGCAGGCCGGCCTCGACGACCGGGAGAGCGCGGGCAAGACGGGTACGACCGACTCCCGCAAGAACGCCTGGTTCGTCGGCTACACGCCCAACCTCGCGGGCGCGGTCTGGGTCGGCAGCGCGAAGCAGAACGTCGAGATGACCAACATCACCATCGGCGGCGTCTACCACTCCGAGGTCTTCGGCGCCGACACCCCGGGTCCGATCTGGAAGGACGCCATGACGGGCGCCCTGGAGGGCAAGGCCGACGAGTCCTTCAACCTCGTGGACATCCCGGACGAGAACAACCACGACAAGGGCCACGGGAACGACAACGGAAACGGCGGCAACAACAACGGCGGCAACGACAACGGCGGTCTGATCGGCGGTCTCATCGGCGGCAACGACACCGGCGGCACGACGGACGGCTCGACGAACGGCGGCGCCAACCCGAACCCGACCTTCTCCCTCCCCGCCGGCTTCATCCAGGGGAACGCGAACGGGGGCCGCAACGGGAACGGCGGGAACCGGGGCTGATCCTCAGCTCCGACCCGGTACGACGGCGGGGCCGCACCTCTCGGAAGAGGTGCGGCCCCGCCGTCGTACCGCCTGCCTGCCGCCCGCTCAGCCCTGGAGCCGCTTCTTCACCGCGGCGGCGACCCGGCCGCCCTCGGCCAGGCCGGCCACCTTCGGGTTCACGATCTTCATCACGGCGCCCATGGCCCGCGGCCCCTCGGCGCCCGCCGCCTTCGCCTCCTCGACGGCCTGGGCGACGATCCCCTCCAGCTCCTCGTCGCTGAGCTGCTTCGGCAGGTAACCGGCGAGGACCTCGCCCTCCGCCTTCTCCCGCTCGGCGCTCTCGGCGCGGCCGCCCTGGGTGAAGGCCTCGGCCGCCTCCCGGCGCTTCTTCGCCTCCTTGGCGATCACCTTGAGCACCTCGTCGTCGGAGAGCTCACGCTTCTCCTTGCCCGCGACCTCTTCGTTGGTGATCGCGGCGAGCGTCATCCGGAGCGTGGCCGAGCGGAGCTCGTCACGTCCCTTGATCGCGGCGTTGAGGTCGTCCTGCAGCTTCGACTTGAGCGTGGTGGTCATGGCACCGATTGTCGCAGGTGCCGCATGTCCGACGCCCGCCGATTTACCCACCTCACGTACCGCCCGGTCTCTGAGCGCCCGCTCGGTCTGACACGATGGTCATATGCGCGCTCGATACGGAGTACCCCTGGGAATCGCGGCGTTCGGCGCCGCGGGTGTGTTGTACGCGGCCGGCTACGAGGTCCGTTCCTTCCGCCTGCGCCGGGTGACGGTCCCGGTCCTCCCGCCGGGGATGCGCCCGCTGCGCGTGCTCCAGGTGTCCGACATCCACATGGTGAGCGGCCAGCGCAAGAAGCAGCGCTGGCTGCAGTCGCTGGCGGGCCTGCGCCCGGACTTCGTGATCAACACGGGCGACAACCTGTCCGACCCGGAGGCCATCCCGGAGGTACTGGACGCGCTGGGCCCCCTGATGGAGTTCCCGGGCGCGTACGTCTTCGGCTCCAACGACTACTACGGCCCCAAGCCCCGCAACCCCGCCCGCTACTTGCTGGAGAAGGTGAACGGCAAGCACGGCCTGAACGGCAACCCGCCGGTCGTCGGCGCGATCCACATCGACTGGGAGGAGCTGCGGGACGGCTTCGACGGGGCGGGCTGGCTGAACCTCACGAACACGAGGGGCACCCTGAAGATCGAGGGCGCCTCGGTCGAGCTGACGGGACTGGACGACCCGCACATCAAGCGCGACCGCTATCCGCAGGTTGCAGGCGGCCCGTCCGCCACGGCGGACTTCTCGATGGGCGTCGTGCACGCCCCGTACCTGCGCGTCCTGGACTCCTTCACCGCGGACAACTACCCGCTGGTCCTGGCCGGCCACACCCACGGCGGCCAGCTCTGCGTCCCCTTCTACGGCGCCCTGGTCACCAACTGCGACCTGGACGCGGACCGGGTGAAGGGCCTGTCCACGCACATGGCCGAGGGCCGTACGTCCTACCTGCACGTCTCCGCGGGCTGCGGCACGAACCGCTACACCCCGGTCCGCTTCGCCTGCCCACCGGAGGCGACGCTGCTGACGCTGGTGGGCCGGGAGTAGGCCCGATGGACCGGACCGGTGAACCGCTGGACGGGCCGCTGGGCGCACCGCTGGACGGACCGATGAACATACGACGAACGTACCGGTGATCGAATAACCCACACGGCGTAGGCCGAAATGCCGCACATGCCCCTTTGTCCATAATTTGGGGGCATGACGACTCCTCCGATACCCAGGGACATTCCCGACCTCCCCGCGGTCCCGGGCACGCCCGTACTCATACCCGGACACGTTCCGGCGACGGCCGTGGTCGCCCCCGTCCGCCGCCCCGTGACCGCGGTGTTCCGCCTCCTGACGGCCGTGCTGGCATCGGCGGGCGTGGCGCTGGAGCTGCTGCTGGGCAGCTCGGACCGGATCCTGAGCTACTTCGGAGTACAGGCGGCGATACTCCTCGCCCTGGTCAGCCTCGCCTCGGCCCGCCGTGCCTGGCTGGCGGGCCGCCCGCTGCCCTCGTCGCTGACCGGCGCGGCACTGCTCTACGCCGTGATCTCGTCCCTGGTCTACCACCTGCTCCTGGGCCACACGACTCCCCCGTTCTCGATGACGGGCTCGACGCACCTTCCGGTGGCCTGGCACGGGCAGTGGCTGGCCCTGCAGCTCCTCTATACGGCGGCCCCCGCGGCGGCGCTCCTGGACTGGCTGATCCTCACGCCCCCGGGCCGCCTCCACCTCCGCCACACGCCGGCGTGGATGCTGTACCCCCTGGCCTACCTGGCCTTCACCCTCGTCCGGGCGCAGCTGCTCCTTCCCGGCACGCCGGGCCGCTACCTCTACCCCTTCCTGGACGCCGAGCAGCACAGCTACCGCGCCATCCTGGCCAACGCCCTCCTCGTCGGCCTCGCCTGCTACGCCCTGGCAGTCCTCCTGGTAGCCCTCGACCACACCCGCCCGAACCCGGTCGGGCGCCGCCCCTAAACCGGATTTCGTCTCCAGCCACCAGTGGGCTAAAGTAAACGACGTCGCCGCGACAAGCAGCACAGCAGCGACACCGGGGTGTAGCGCAGCTTGGCAGCGCGCTTCGTTCGGGACGAAGAGGTCGTGGGTTCAAATCCCGCCACCCCGACGCTGAAGTACCAGGTCAGGGGCCTGATCCAGTCGATGGATCAGGCCCCTGAGTGATTCCTGGGGATCGCGCGTCGGCCGGCCAACTCGGCCTCTTCGAGCAGGACCTGGCTCCGCTGGAGTGGGTGCCGCTGGACTTCCGGTACCGCTTCCGTTGCTCGGACGAGGACTGCCCCACGCACGACATGGGCCTGAAAGACTGGGTCGCGGCTCTCCCCCGGACCTTCATGCTGCTCGGCCTGTTCTGTCCGAAGGCGAACATCGTGCAGTACGTACAGGAGGGTCGCTAGGAAGGTGTGAGCGGCAGGTCGTCCGTATAGGCGTTGACCGGTTGGGCGACCTGCTCGGTGCGCCTCACGTCGAGGGCTGCTGTCGCGGACTTCGTGCCGAGGCTGCCCTGGGGATGCCATGTTCCGGTGACGGCCACCCAGGTGTTCGCGGGGAGGGCGTCGGTGCCGTACATCCGGACCTTGACCGACTGGGCGTCCGCCGCGCAGCAGGTGAAGATGATCCGGGTCAGGTACCAGCCGCCGCCCTGGCCGGCCGGGGTGACGAAGCCGGTCATCCGGACGGTACGGCCCTTGATGCCCAGCTTGCGGTCCTGCTGGACCCGGGCGGTGAATTCACTGAGCGTCATGGGCAGGGGCGAGGTCCCAGCGGGCAGCGGGTCGAACTCCTTCTGTTTCTTCACCACCTTGGCCGTGGCACGCGAGGCCGAGTAGGCGCCGAGGGCGGGCGGGGCGTAGAGGAGGAGGCTGAGCGCGGGGAGGAAGAGCAGCCAGGCGATGCGCGGGGCGGTGGAGTGGTCGTGGCCGTGCGCGCTTTCATGGCCACGATCGTGGTCGTGATCCTTCCGGTCTAGCGCCGCGCCCGCCAGGCCGAGCAGCAGCAGGAGTACGCCGGATGCGATCAGCAGCGGGCGCAGGCCCTCTTTGACGTAGCGCAGGTAGAGGTCGGTGAAGAGGGCGGCATGCAGCAGCCCCATGCCGGTCAGGGCCAGCAGGACGACTTGGGCCGGGCGCTTCACAGCAGTGCGCCTCCGATCAGGACACTGGTGACCACGGCCACGACGGTGGTCGCGGTGGAGAAGCGGAGTGCGAACGCCCGGCCGAAGGTGCCGGCCTGCAGGGCGATCAGTTTCAGGTCGACCATCGGGCCGACCACCAGGAAGGCCAGCCGGGCGATGGGCGAGAAGCCGGTGAGGGAGGCGGCGACAAAGGCGTCGGCCTCCGAGCAGACCGCGAGCAGCACGGCGAGCGCCGTCAGGAAGAGGACGGACAGCCAGGGTGAGCCGGCGAAGGTGTCGAGGACGGAACGGGGCACGGTCACGTTGAAGGTGGCCGCCGCCATCGCGCCGAGCACCAGGAAGCCGCCCGCGTGCAGGAAGTCGTGCTGGAAGCCGCGGCGGAACTCCGTCCAGCGGTGGTGACCCGGCTGGTGGCCGGTGTGGCGGACGGTGGGCCGCAGCCACTCCTCCCGTCCCAGCCACAGCCACAGCCAGCCCATGACGGCGGCAGTGGCGAGCGAGGCGAGCAGGCGGGCCACGACCATCGCTGGACTGCCGGGAAAGGCGACTGCCGTGGCGGTGAGCACGACGGGGTTGATCGCGGGCGCCGAGAGGAGGAAGGCGAAGGCCGCGGCCGGGGTGACACCGCGGCGGATCAGGCTGTTCGCGACGGGGACCGAGGCGCATTCGCAGCCAGGCAGGACGACGCCGGCGGCACCGGCAACCGGGACGGCGAGCGCGGGGCGTCTGGGCAGGATCCTGGTGAACAGGTCGGCCGGTACAAAGGCGTTGATCGCGCCGGACAGGACCGTGCCGAGCAGGAGGAACGGCAGCGCCTGGACGGTGATGGCCAGACAGACGGTGCGCCAGGCCGAGACGGCGGGACCGTTCAGCCACGGGGTGCCGGTGAGCACGAGGGCGAACGCCAGTCCGGCGACAGTGACAACGCCGACGGCCCACGGCCGTGGGGCGGTACGTCGCCCGGGCAGCGCAGCGGGCGCGGTCGCCACTCCACCCCCCACATCAAGCATTTCATCCGTTTTTGGCATTTTTACTCCGGATGTCGGATGTCGAGGCTGAAGATAAGCGAGGAAGGCGCCCCGCACGGCATCCACACGCCGCCATGGATGAATGCTGATGATAAGGACTAACCGCCTTTTTAGGGTTCCGCCTCCGGGCGGTGCCATGCGGTGCCGCGGACGGCGGCCAGGACGTGACCAGGGTCCACTTGCCAGACGGGACCGCCATCGCCGCCGCCTCAGGGCTGGTCGGCTGCTTCCTCGTCCTGCGAGCCCAGGTCTTCACCGGCGGGGGCGCCTGAACCCCGGGCCGGGCGGCGGACGCAGCCACGGCGCCGCCCGGCCCGGCACGGACACCGGTCCGGCACCCTGGTCTCGCACCGGCACAGCCGTCACTCCGACAGCTTCCTGCGGGGCGGGGCCAGGCCGGTACACAGCGTCCGTCGCCGCCTGGTGGACGGTCTTCACAGCCGTCGTCGTCCAGGGTGTCCCGTTCCTGTCGCTGGGCACGGTCGTCTCCGCGGCCATCGGCGCCTTGGTGCCCGAGCGCGTCTTCAGCCGGCTGCTGCCACGCAACCAGGCCCTCGCCGTGCCGGTCGCGGGCGCGGCCGGTGCCGTCCTGCCCGGGTGCGAGTGCGCGTCCGTACCGGTGGCCGGAAGCCTGATGCGGCGCGGGGTGGCCCCGGCCGCCGCGCTCGCGTTCCTGCTAAGACGGTCAAGAAGGTCCGTGAGCCGTCGGACCCCTACGAAAAGCGTTGACCCGCTCGGCGCGGCCTGGCCGGGTCGTCCAGGCCACCCACGGTCGGGACGACACGTCGGCGGCGACCCGGTTGCCGGCAGGTCTGTCTGCCTCGGCTATCGGGAGCCGTAGGGCAGGAGCGCCATCTCGCGTGCGTTCTTGATGGCCTGCGCCATCTGCCGCTGCTGCTGACGCGTCACATGGGTCACCCGACGGCTGCGGATCTTTCCGCGGTCGGAGATGAACTTCCGCAGCAGATCGGTGTCCTTGTAGTCGATGTAGGTGACGCCGACGGCATCCAGCGGGTTGGTGCGCGGACGCTTGACGGTCTCCCGCCGGATGCGTGTGCCTCGGGGCATGGTGGGGTCGGTCCTCCCTTTCAGGTCACGGGGTCGAGCAAGTCGTCAAAGGCGTGCGGAAGTTGTTGCCAGCGGTCCCTGCCCGCCGCGTACTCGTCCTCGGTGAGCAGGCAGGAGTCGAGCAGGGCCAGCAGACCGTCACGGTCCAGGCCGGGCGAGGTGAAGGTGAGGTACTGGCAGCGGTCCCCGTGTTCGGGGTGCCAGTCCACGGAGGCGGCGAGGCGGCGTTCGGCGGGCACCATCTCCCAGGCGGCATCGGGCAGGGCGGCCAGCCAGGGCCCGGCCGACTCCACGCTCAGCGCGCCGCCGGCGGCGTCCCAGGACAGCAGGGTGTCGGGGCGGTCCGCCAGCAATCGTGGTGCAGCGCCACCGAGCCGGGGACCGTCCGCAGGATCTCCTCGACGGCGGCCCCACGGGCGTCGGCATGCAACCCTACGACGATCGCGACCTGCAGCCGCGCCCCGTCCACGCTCACCCCTCGCTCCGTCCGAGACCGTAACGCCGCTCGAAGCGCTCGACGCGGCCCGCGGTGTCCAGGACCCGCTGCGTGCCGGTGTAGAAGGGGTGGCTCGCCGAGGAGATCTCGACGTCGATGACCGGGTAGGTGTTGCCGTCCTCCCATTCGACGGCCTTGCCGCTCGTGGCCGTGGACCGGGTGAGGAAGGCGAAGTCGGCGGCGCGGTCGCGGAAGACGACGGGTCGGTACTCGGGGTGGATTCCGGATTTCACGGCTCTCAGCGCTCCTCACGGAAGTCGACGTGCCGGCCGACGACGGGGTCGTACTTGCGCAGCGTCAGCCGGTCGGGGTCGTTACGGCGGTTCTTGCGGGTCACGTAGGTGCAGCCGGTGCCGGCGGCGGACCTCAGCTTGATGATCGGGCGCAGTTCGTTACGGGCCATGGACAGCACCACGACTACGTGGACGTGCGCTGACCGGTCTTCTCGACCACCACGAAGGGCGCCCCGGGAACCTCCGGGGCGCCCTTCACCGCAGCGACTCTCTCCTTCCGAACCGCGCGGGCGGCGCGTTCAGTCCCACCAGTCCTCGCCGGTGTGCCAGCGCCGCACCCATTCCTCGAAGCCCCATGCCTGGTCTTCAGGCGCCGGGACGGCACCGACGTCGGTGATCATCCACACCTCGCCGCGACGGGGGCCCGTGGTCAGCAGGAGCCAGAAGGTCTGCCCGTCCTCGCAGCCGAGGACGACGGACCCGTTGTTGAACGCGGCTTCGATCCTCGGGTCCTCGGGGGCGGCGTCCTCGTCGCCCTCCCAGTGCCAGGCTGCCTGCAGAGGGAACGGCTTGCCTGGTTGCCGGGGGCCGAGACCGGGCCAGGTGTCGGGCAGCCAGCCGAGTGGCTGGAGTCCACCGTCGCCGGCGGGGCCGAGGCTCGACCCGTTGCTGATGTCCGCGACGAAGGTCCTGTACGGCTCCGGGAGAACCACGCCGTTCTCCGCTTCCCACGCCGCGACGGCCTCACGGCCGAGCGCCGGTTCGCGCCATTCCGGCGGGAACGCGGAGCGCAGGAAGTCGAGAGTGGCTTCGGCAGGGCGCTGATCACGTGTGACTGTCACGGCAGCATGCTGGCAGAAGGGTCCGACACCCGGTCTCGGTCCCATCGGCGCAGCTTTTCGCGCGCGGCGCACGATGCCGATCGTTTCGCGGACGGATACCCGTGGCGGTCCGGCGATGACTCTGGGTCGGCAGCCAGGATGACGTACGAGCGGGCGGGAAGCTCGTCCTCCAGGCCCCGGCGGAGTGGTCGTGGGGCCTGGAAGGAGTCCCCCCGCCGGCAGGTGGCGTCAGTCGCTCGCCAACCGGCTGCGCAGCAGTGACTTGCCCAGCTCTGCGCCCTTACGGCTGTCAGCCTGTGCCTTGGTGAACAGCTCGACCAGTTGCGTGTCCTTCGCCCGCTCGGCGTCCTTGATGAAGGTGTCCAGCCGCAGGGCGTTCTCCAGGCAGCTCTCGACGTACCAGAGAAGGTTGTAGTCCTTGTCCTGCGTTCCGGTGATGTTTCCGGTTTCCGTGGCGCTGGCCATCGTCGCATCACTCCGTTCCGCTGTGTCGAAGCGGGCGCTCAGCCCGCTGACGTTGTCTTCCGGACTGGTCGCCGAGTACCCCCGGTGGGACACGACGCACCGGTGACAGTCGCCCCTTTCATCGAAGCGGCATGCCCACGATGGAGGCGGCCCGGCTCGGAGCAGGTTTCCCGCCCTGCTCATCGGACACTCGGGACGAGGACGAGAACCGGGGGCAGGACGGACGAACCGGACTTCAACAGACCGGACCCAGAAGGAAGATGAGCCGCTGTGACTGCGGAAGTCAGTGACCCGATCGCCGCTCGCCGCCCCGAGACGGGCTGGGCGAGGGCACGCCGCCTGCGCGGGCAGGGCATACGCACCTGTCTGCGGCCGACGCTCGACGACAACGCGGGGCGGCGGACGCGGCAGGGAGACGACTGGAACGTCGTACGGGGCGAGGACTGACCACCGTCGCACGGGCTCCGTGGGTCCATCGGCACCCCTGGTAGCGGGACGTCGGCGCATCCGACCGAGTGCACCTGGCGCGGTTCGGTGCCGATTCGCGCTGGGCCGGGAACCAGTGTCAGCTGGGCGGGACCGTCCCGTCCAGGCATGAGCATGGCAGGGAAAGGCGGGAAAACGATGGGGCACGGCGGAGACGCGATTGCGGAGCTGATGACCGACCACCGGGAGGTCGAGGAGATGTTCGCCCGGATCAAGGCGATGCCGGGCGGCGGACAGGAACTCCGCGACGTGGTGGACGAGGTCACCATCGAGCTGGTCCGGCACTCGATCGCCGAGGAGGAGTACCTGTACCCGGCGGTACGCGAGCACATCGAGGGCGGCGACCGGATCGCCGACAAGGAGATCGCGGACCACAGCCGGGTCGAGAAGCTCCTGAAGGAACTGGAGAAGAAGGACATCGACGACCCGAAGACGGGCCCGTTGCTGCAGCTGCTCATGGACGAGGTCTCCGCCCACGTCCGGGACGAGGAGGACAACCTCTTCCCCGCGCTGCAGCAGGCGTGCACCGCCGAGGCGCTGAACGACCTCGGGGACAAGATCCGCCGGGCCAAGTCCATGGCCCCCACCCGCCCGCACCCCTCCGCCCCGAACACCCCGCCCGCGAACAAGCTCCTTGCCCCGGGCGCGGGCCTGGTGGACCGGGCCCGCGACCTCATCACGGGCCGAGGCAAGTCCTGACCGAAGCCGAGCGAGTGTTCCCGGGCCGGGGCCGCGCCGTGCGGCCCCGGCCCGCACCCCGGACGCGGCGCGCTCTGTGACGCGGCTCATTCCCTCTTCCGGTCCGGCTGCCTAGGCTGACGGGTCACGAGCGGGGCAGCGCGGCCCCGCACCACAGCTCGCGGAACCGATCTGCCGGACACAGGCGAGCACGCTCCCCGAGGGACCGACCGCCGTGACCGACGACCTCACACCTGTCATAGCCGCCTCCACCCGCTGGCTCCTGGCCGCCTACCCCGCCCCCGGCGGGGCGCTCAGCCGGGCACTGGCCGAGGCACAGGCCCGGCAGGCCGTCACACTCGCCGCCACCCTGTGCTACCCCACCGGCCTCGACGTGCAACTGCTCCACCTGCTCGCCCCCAGTGGATCCCACGGGCTGGACCGGCTCAGGGGAGGCGAGCCGCCGTCCGGCGACGCCGCCTGGCGGACCTGGGTCGACGAAACCGTCGTGAGCTGGGCGGCCTGCCTCCTGGCCGACCCGGCCCTGGCCGCCCGCGCCGTCCGCCGGGTCCTGGCCGTGAGCGAGCACCACGCCACCGCCGGCCTTCACCGACTGACCAGCCCCGGGGAGCGGGACGCCGAGGCCACCCCTCTGCTGCGCCATCCCGATCTGGTGGAGCACATCGCGGGCCTGCACCGGCCTCGGCTCATGGAAGCGCTCAGCCTCGACGGCGCGGACCTGGCCTGACGGCAGCGCCCTGGAGGCGGTCGCTCCGACCGGGCGCGGCGAGACGTGCGCCGAGGAGCGAGCTATGCACCGGTGTCGCCCTCGCGCAGGGAATGGATCATGCTCTGCAGGCTCCGGAACGCGTTCGACTGCTCGGTCTCGGACATGCCGGCCAGCATTCTGACCTCGACGGACCTGACGGCCGCGCTCGCCTTCTCCAAGCTCTGCCGGCCGCGCGGCGTGAGCCGGGCGGGAAGCGCCTTCCCGACGGGCGCTTCCGCGGGCCTGGTCACATAGCCGTCTCGTTCCAGGGCCTGGAGCAGCACGTTCATCGACTGCCGTGTCACGAACGCGCCACGCGCGAGCTCGGAGTTCGACAGGCCCGGCCGTTGCGCCAGCAGTTCGAGACAGGAGTAGTGCGTCACGCTCATCCCGAGCGGCCGCAGCACCTCCTCCATGGCAGCGCGCAGGACACTCGAAGCCTCTTTCAGCAGGTAGCCCAGTGATTTGTCCAGGTCGACGCCGGCACCCCTTTGACTCATGTCAGAAGTCTGACATACGGTGGCGCGTGTCAGGAATCTGACACGCAGAGAAGGAGCATCACCATGCCCGCCACCGGCCCCGACTTCGTCTCCCTCCAGGCGCGCGATCTCGACGCTTCGCAGGCGTTCTACGAGCAGTACCTCGGCCTCGTCCGCTCGCCGGCCGGGCCTCCGCACGCCGTCGTCTTCGAGACCAGGCCGATCGCGTTCGCACTCCGCGACGTCGTCCCCGGCACCGATCTCGCATCCGTTGCCCAGCCCGGCATCGGTGCCGCGATCTGGCTCCACGCCACCGACGTCCAGGCCATCCACGACGCGCTGGCCGCCGACGGCCACACCATCGTCTCCGCACCGATCGACGGCCCGTTCGGCCGGACGTTCACCTTCGCCGACCCCGACGGCTACCACGTCACCCTCCACGACCGCGCCTGACAGGCCGAACGGAGGCTCACCACCGCGCAGACCGTCCGGCGGAGGCCCGGTGAGGGTGCCGGTGAGGGTGCCGCGTCCGGCTCAGCCGACCGCGGTGCCGTCGTCCTGCGTCGATGCGAGGGCACCGTCTGGGCGGCCACCGGCTGATCCCCGGTGGGCGAGGGCGGCGAAGCAGCGGTGTCCGCTCGCCCACTGGTCGGTGACGGTGAGGGCGAGGTCGGCGGCGATCCGGTGGAGCGCCGGTCGCCCTAGCCGGGCCCAGGGAAAGGACGGACCGCCCTGGCCGTGTCCGTTCTCGAACCGGGCGGTGCACTGTTCTTCCACGTCATGGGGGTCGATCTCCACGACGAGGCGTCCGGTGGGGGCGATGATGCCGCCGCAGCGGCGCAGCAGACCATGGGGGTCGCCTCCGATACCGATGTTGCCGTCGATGAGCAGCGCCGTCCGCCAGCCTCTCTCGGCCGGCAGCCGGTCGAAGACCGACCGGTGCAGTGCGAGCCCGCCCAGGGCGGTGGTCAGCGCGACCGCGCGAGGTGTGATGTCGACCCCGAGGGCGAAGACTCCCCGGCCCAGGAGTGCTCTGCACATGCGTCCCGGACCGCAGCCGACGTCGAGGACGGGACCGGCGCAGCGTTCCAGCACGCTCCTGTCGGCCGCCGTGGGCTGCTCGTGCCAGCGGTGGACCGGCATCCGGATGCGACGCCCGTCGTCCAGCCGTAGATACACCGGTTCCCGGCCGGGTCGCAGGGCGAGCGCGTAGGGATCCTCGCCGGCGTCGTACAGCTCCTCCTCGTCCGTTGTCACGGTGCCGTGCCATGTCCGGCAGCGGGTCGGCTCTCGTTCTCGCCGCCCGGTCGGCGGCCGCGGCGCAGTTTCACGGCGAAGTCCCTGACGATCCGGCGGTGAGCACCTGCCTAACGGTGTTCGGGGTTCTCGTAGTCGCGGCGGCAGCCGGCGTCCCAGGCGGTGCGCTGGTTGCCGTAGGCGGGGATACCGCCGAGGTCCTTCAGCGCGCGGGCCAGGTGGAGCAGGTTCCAGGTCATGAAGGTGGTGTTGCGGTTGGTGAAGTCGTTCTCCGGGCCGCCGGAGTCCGGGTCGAGGTACGAGGGGCCGGGGCCCGCCTCACCGATCCAGCCGGCGTCCGCCTGGGGCGGGATGGTGTATCCGAGGTGCTGGAGGCTGTAGAGCACGTTCATGGCGCAGTGCTTGACGCCGTCCTCGTTGCCGGTGATCAGGCAGCCGCCGACCCGGCCGTAGTAGGCGTACTGGCCTGCTTCGTTGAGCAGGCTGGAGCAGGCGTAGAGCCGCTCGATCACCCGCTTCATCACCGAGCTGTTGTCGCCGAGCCAGATCGGGCCGGCCAGTACGAGGATGTCCGCCGCCATGACCTGCCGGTACAGGTCGGGCCAGGCGTCCGTCGCCCAGCCGTGCTCCCGCATGTCGGGCCAGACCCCGGTGGCGATGTCGTGGTCCACCGCCCGCACGACACCGACCTGCACGCCCTGCGTCCCCAGGATGGCGGTGCTGCGGTCGATCAGCCCCTGGGTGTTGCTGGTCTCCGGCGAGCGCTTGAGGGTGCAGTTGATCACCAGCGCGCGCAGGTCGTCGTACCGGGCCGGCGGTGCATCGGTGGTGGGCGACGAAGCGGTCACACGTACCTCCTGAAAGCCCTGCCGCCGCCGGCTGCGCGGCGAGTCGTCCACGTCCGGGCTCCAAGCCTGTGGGCCGCCCGCGCAGGGCGCCACCGCGGCGCCTCCGAACGGGCCCCCGTGACGGTGATCAGGTTGCGTACGTTTCCGCCCGACGCTGGCACGCCGGGCGGGCCGGGTACGAAGCCGGGCACAGGGACGTTTCGGGAAGACGGGAGCCGGCCGTGCGCGCACGTGATCCGGCGGTGGAGTACCGGCCGCACCGAGATGGTCCGAAGCCTGCCGGGTCCCGTCGTCCCGTCCCGGTGTTTCGCGGCCGCAGCGTCGGAGACGAGGTGCAGCGGAGACGAGGCGCAGGGGCGCGCGGGATCAGTCCCGCTCGTGTGGGAAGCCGCTCCGGTAGGCACGCATCATCCGGCGCCGGTCCCGGCGCACCAGTGCGCTGGTGCAGGACGCCACGATCAGTACGGCGGCGGCGACGGGGATCAGGAAGGACGTCATGCCCTCTCCTCCCGCGCCACCTGGTGCCGGGTGCCGGGGGCGGCGGCCCGGTCGATCGCCGTCTCCACGGCCGCGATCCGGTCGGCGAGCAGCCCGATGGCGGAGACCGCGCGGGTGAGCGGGTCGCTCTCCGGGCCGCCGAGGGTCTGGGCGCGGACGTACGCGGCTCTCACCTCGGCCCAGCGGAGGGCCTGTTCCGCCGTCAGCGTGCCGCGCAGTTCGGCCAGCTTCAGCAGGTTGGCCTCGGCGCCGGTGGTGAGGGTCCGGGCCTCGGCGGTGTAGTGGTCGTCGAGGAGGGCGGCGACCTCGGCGTGGTCCATGACCGGCTGGATGCGCTGGGCGATCCTGTTCATGGTGCGGTAGGAGCCCTGGAGCCGGAAGGGCGGTTCGGTGCGGCCGGCGTCGGCCTGGGCGGCCGAGGCGATGTAGGCGGCGTTGACCGCGAGGACCGTCTCCCGGGCGGTCAGCAGATGGCGCAGCACCGCCAGGATTTCCTCCAGCTCGGCAGGCGGGTACGGATGGACGAGGCGGTCCGCGTGGGCGGCGGGGTCGCCCTCCGCCATCCGGACGAGCAGGTCGAGGTCGGCGCGGTCACGGCCGGCGAGCGGGGCGAGGACCTGGTTCGAGGTCAGGGCGTTCTCGACGAAGCTGACCGCGAAGGCGTCCTCCCTGCCCGTCAGGATGTCGCCGAGGTTCCACACGTCGGCGCGGTTGGCGAGCATGTCGGGGATCTGGAAGCGGCCGCCGGACCCCGTGTAGGGGTTTCCGGCCATGCAGACGGCGAAGCGCTTGCCCCTGAGGTCGTAGGTGCGCGGTTCGCCGTCCCGTACGCCCTCGATGCGGCGGGTGGCGTCGCACAGCGGGATGAAACTCTGCAGCAGGTCGGGCGAGGTGTGCTGGATGTCGTCCAGGCAGAGGAGGATGTTGTTGCCGGCCTCCAGCGCGAAGTTGATCTTTTCGACCTCCCGGCGGGCGGTGGCGTTCGGGGCCTCGGCGGGGTCGAGCGAGGTGACCGCGGATCCGAGCGCCGGGCCGTCGACCTTGACCAGGAGCAGGCCGAGGCGGTCGGCGACGTACTCGACGAGGGTCGTCTTGCCGTAGCCGGGCGGGGAGACGAGCAGGAGGAGGCCGCCGGTGTCGGTGCGCTTCGTTCGGCCGGTGGTGCCGAGCTGTCTGGCGAGGCTGTCCCCGATCAGCGGCAGGCAGACCTCGTCGACGAGCCGGTTGCGGACGAACGTCGGCAGCACCCGCGGCCGGTGTTCGTCCAGCCGGATCCGCGTGCGCTCCGCGGCCACCAGTGCCGTGCGGCGCCGTTGGTGGGCGCGGTGCGCGGGGACCTCGTGGGTGCGGAACTCCCGGGTGCGGGCGAGGATTTCGTCGATCCGGACGGTGAGCGTACGGCGGTCGATACGCGGGTGGGTGCCGAGCAGCCCGGAGACGGTCCCGGTCAGCGGTGCGTCGGATTCGTAGCGGGGCAGCTCCGGGCAGAGCTCGGCCGCCACCGCCTCCGCGAGGTCGCCGGGGGCGCCGTCCACCCCGGTTGCCGTGGTGTACGACGTCAGCCACGCCTCGACGAGTTGCCGGCGGCCGGCCAGGGAGCCGAGGGCCGTGAGGTCGTCGTCGTACGCCGACGTGCCCACGGTGCGGCGGAACTTGTCGAGCAGCGTGCGGGCGCCGGTACTGATGACGAACCCCTCGGGGCGGGTGGTGAGTTCCTCGAAGAGGTAGCAGGCGGCGGCGGTCGCGGTCGGGCCGCCGATCGCCGCCGCCAGTTCCCCTTCCAGGTCGGCGATGGCCGGGGCGTGGCCGAAGGTCTCGCGGGCGCGGGCCAGGGAGCGGGCCCGGCGGGTCCAGGCCGTGCGCGCGTCGGCGGTGGTTCCGTGTGTCCAGAACAGCTGGGCGGCGGCGCGCGCGGCGGGCTGGTGGCGGAGCGGGCCCGCGCCGTCGTGCAGGCGCAGCAGGGCCGTGAGGATCAGTACCGCGTCGTGGTCGTGGACGCCTCGCTCGTACCCCTCGTCGTAGGCCGCCTCCGCCGCCTGCCGGACCAGGCCGGGCAGGTCGGCCGCCGTGAGCGCGGCGGGGCCGTGCTCGTCCAGGAGCCGGGCCGCGAGGTGTTCGGCGCGGTAGACCTCCGGGGACTCCGAGGGCAGCGGGCGGTCCCAGTAGGGGCGGGTGGCCGCGAAGTCCGGGTCGGTGACCGGTGCGCGGTAGTCGGTGCCGGTGACGGCGAAGGCGAGTCCGTCGCCGTGCGGGACCAGGGTGAGGTCCAGGGGCTGGGTGTTCACGGCGAAACGGTGGGTGCCGAGGCGGAGCGTGCGGCCGTCGTCGGAGTACAGGTCGCCACGGTCGCGCAGGGCGCGCAGGGCTTCCTGGCGGGCGGCCCTGAGGCGGCCGTCGAGCTCCTCCGCGCGGACCTGGTCGCCGAGTTCACGCAGTTCGCCGATGGTGTGGCGGACCTTGGCGGGCAGCGGGTCGGAGGTGAAGAACGTGGTGACGGCTTCCGTGTCCGAGAGGGCCGCCGCGCGCCGGGTCACCGTGCCGAGGACACGGGCGGCGGAGTCGGCGAGGCGTTCGGCGCGGCGGGCGCGGGTGTCGGCGAGGGTCTGCTTGCGGGCGGCGAACGCCTCGTTCACCTCGTCACGCTTGTCGGCGAGCGTGCCGAGGAAGTCGTCGAACTCGGCGAACCGGGACTCCAGGTTCTCGATCTGCACGAGGACCCGGGCCAGTTGCTCCTCGCACGATTCGGGGCTGTCGGCGGCGGCGAGCGCGCCGGTGACGGTCTGCCCGAGCAGGGTGGACTCGGCGGCGAACGCGGCGCGTCCCTCGCGGTCGAGGAGGTCGCGGCGGCGGCCGTCGAGGGTGGCGCGGGCGCGGTTGAGACCGCCCAGGACCTCGGCGATCCCCTCCAGGACGGCGGTGCGCACGGTGGCGTCGCCGCCGTCGAGCCCGGCTACGACCTCGGTCACCGTGCGCAGTCCGTCGGCGAGTTCGTCGAGGTGTGCGGAGACCGCACCGGCCGCGGTGACGGTGGTGATCGCCCCGGCGTCGGCGGTCAGCCGCTCGACGTCCGCCCGGTGCTCGGCGAAGGCGTCCTCGCGGGCGAGGTGGGTGACGGCCCGCTGCCCGAAGACGGCGAGGTCGGCCTCGGCGGCGGTGGCCAGCTCGTCGATGCGGGCGGTGTCCGCGTACCGCATGTCCCTGAGGGTGAGCAGGTGCCCCTGGGCATGGCGGAGTTCGGTCAGGCCGGCGACCCAGGCGGCGGCCCCGCGCGGGGCCTCCCCGCGCAGGCGTCGTACGACCGCGGCGATCCGTGCGTCGGCCTCGGTGAGCGCGGCGGCGGCCTGCCGGGTGAGGGCCTGGACGGTCGCGAACTCGGTCAGCACCTGTTCGGCCGTGGCGCGGACCTGTGTGAGCGGTTCGTTCAGGTCGCCGAGTCGGGGGTCGCCCAGCCAGTGGTGGACGTCGGCCGCGCGCACGCATGCGGCGGCCAGCGCCTCGTACACCTCGCCCGTCGGCGTCGTCCCGGCGACCGCGCGGGTGATGGACAGGCAGTCGGAGATGCCGCGCACCAGGGCGGCGTTGCCGACCCGGGCGAGCGGACCGGTGCCGAGGGGCTGCGCGGCCGCGTGGGTGCCGGAGACGTACGGGGAGTTCCACAGCTGGAGCGGGTGCACCCGCAGGGGCTCGTCGCCGTCGGCCGGCAGGACCGTCAGCGTGCCGTCGTCGAACAGCGCCCACCCGTGGCAGGACAGCGGAGCGGCGACCTCCTTGCGGATCATGTTGTACGGCAGCAGGAGGCTGCGGCCCGTCCCGCGCGCGTGGAAGGCGTACAGCACGTCCTCGCCGTTCGGGGAGCGCACCTCGCGCTCGAACTCCAGGTCCGCGATGTCGAGGTCGTACGTCCGGTGGGCGCCCGTGGCCAGGCAGTACCCGCCGGGGAAGACGACGCCCTGGTCCTCGGGCAGGCGGCGGCAGGCCAGGCCGATACCGTCCAGGCGGACGACGGTCCTGGTCAGCGTGTTGAAGACCAGGTGGCGGTCGTAGTCCTCCTTGTAGGGGCGGATCCGCAGCAGGATCAGGGCACCGACGCGGGCGTGGGAGATGTCCGCGTCGGCGAGGGACTGCAGCGGCTCGTCGACCGCCTCGGAGTAGATGCCCTTGTCCGTCTCGGTGTCGTTCTCGACCTTGACGGTCAGCGTCCCGCCGGCCGTCGCGACGAAGACCTCGCCCCCGACGGAGACGTGCGGGTGGCGGCCCAGGACGTGGTCCTCGCGGGTCGTCGCGGTCCACTCGACGTCGTGGGAGGGCGGCAGGACGTGGTCGCGGTCGCCGCGCGCGTCCAGGAACGCCGCCCGGCCGTCGTCGGTGAGCGTCCAGCGCAGGACGCGGACGTCGCTGCCGCTCTCGCCGGTCTGGAAGACGGCGAGCAGCTTGCCGTCCACCCGGTTCAGCCGGAGCAGGCGGGCCTGTCGGTAGTAGCGGTGGAGTTCGGCGGTCTCGCGGACGAACGCGGGGTCGTCGAGCAGGCCGGGCACGGCGTCGTCGGGCAGCCGGTCCAGGTCCCGGTCGTACAGCGCGAAGACGTCGCCGGCCGGGCTTCCGGGACCCGGGTTGTGACCGAGGAGGAGGGTGTCGCCGACGGCGACGAGGTCCCGGGGCACGCCGGCGTGCCCGGTGCGCAGCCGTCCGGTGCCGGCCAGTTCGAGGCGGGTCGAGCCGAACTCCTCGGTGCGGCGGGCGTTCAGGGCCTCGGCGCGGCGGGCGAGCTCGGCGGCCTGGGCGGCGAGCCGGGTACGCAGCACCTCGTAGGCGCCGGAGTGCGGCCTACCGGCGCCCGGAACTCCGCGGGCGCCGGAATCCGGCGTACCGGCGCCCGGAACTCCGTAGGCGCCGGAATCCGGCGTACCGGCGCCCGGAACTCCGTAGGCGCCGGAGTCCGGCGTGCCGGCGCCCGGAACTCCGTGGGCGCCGGAATCCGGCGTGCCGGCGCCCGCCTCGTCCGTCCCGGTGTCGTGGCCGGTGGTCATGGGTCCCTCTCAGCAGGTCGAAGGAGATGCGTGGTCCGGAGCCGCCGTCCCCTGTGCGGCGGCTCCGGGCCACGGGCCGGTCAGCCCCTGGCGCTGCCGTTGAGGGCGGCGAGGGAGGTGTCGGCGAGACCCAGCTCGCCCGCCCTGTCCAGCAGTTGCTGGAGCCGGCCGGGGTTCGCGGCGCCCGACGTCATGAGCTTCGTCAGCAGCGCGGAGACGGTCAGGTCCCGGATGCCGGCCGCGGAGACGGAGCCGAGGGCGCGCCCGAGGTCGTCGGGGAAACTCGCGGACCCGTCCAGCCAGGGCCCGGCGAGCGCCTTGGCGGTGCCGGAGTTCTGGACGAAACCGTCGACGCTTTTCCCGAACGAGATCGCCGAGACGAGCCGGTCGAAGAAGACGGACTCCCCGCCGACGATGTCGATGTCGGCGTTCTCCAGTCCGGTGGCGAGCACCGTGGCCTGCGCCTCGGCGATCTGCCGCTGCGCGTCCAGCCCGGCGAGCCGGATGTCCTTCTCGGCCGCCAGCCGCAGCCGGTACTCCTCGTGGCCGCGGGAGGCGTCGTCCAGGGCGGCCATCGCCGCCGCCTTCTCGGTGAGGCCGGCGGCCTCCGCCTTCAGCTTCTCGCCGATCCCCTCGGCCTCGGCGAGCACCTTGGCGCGGGTGCCCTCGGCCTCGGCGAGCGCCTTCGCCCTGGCGCCCTCCGCCTCGGCCCGCAGCCGTGCCTCGGACGCGGCGGCCTCCGCCCGCCCGGCCTTCTCGACGACCTCGGCCTCCCTGTCGCGGACCTGTACGGCGGCCAGTCCCTCCGCGGCCGCCTCGGCCCGGACGCCCTCGGCGAGCCGCAGCCTGGCCTGGGCGTCCAGGTCGGCGGTCTTCAACCGGGCCTCGGCGAGGGTGAGTTCCTGTGCCGCGCGGTGCACGGCGGCCTGCTCACCGGCCTCCGCCGCCTTGATGTCCTTGACCAGCTTCTCCTGCGCCTCGGCCTCGGCGGCGATGACGACGGCCTGCCGCTCCCGCTCGGCCTCCTCGACGGCCCGCAGCTTCTTGATGGCCTCCTCCTGCTCGGCGACCGTGCGGTCCACGGCCACCCGCTCCCGGACGACCTCGGCGATCTCGCGCTTCTCCGCCTCGACCTCCTTGTCGGCGGCGATCCTGGTCAGCTGGGTCTCGCGTTCCCGCGCGATGACCTCGAGGAGGCGGTCCTTCTCGATGCGCTCGTTCTCGACGGCGATGACCCGCTCGCGGTTCTTCGCGGCGACGGCGACCTCGCGGGCCTGGTTCTCGCGCTGGATGCCGAGCAGTTCCTCGGTCTTCAGGAAGGCGCCCTGCGACCTCAGCCGCTCCTCCTCCACCACCCGCGCCGTCTCGGCCTCCTCGCGGGCCCGCGAGGTCTCGATCTCACGCCTCTGCTTGATCTCCGCGTCCGTCTGCCGGCGCTCCAGCTCCAGGATGGCCTCGCGGGCGTCGACGTTCTGCCGGGTGATCTCCTTCTCCTCGGTGCGCTGGGCCTCGTTGGTGCGCACGTGCTCCACGGCGGTCAGCTCGGTGATCTTCCGGATGCCCTGGGCGTCCAGGACGTTCGCCGGGTCGAGCTGGGAGAGCGGCGTCTGCTCCAGGTAGTCGATCGCCGCGTCCTCCAGGTGGTAGCCGCTGAGGTCGACGCCGATCAACTCGATGATCTTGTAACGGAGTTCCTCGCGCTTGGTGTAGAGGTCGGTGAAGTCGAGCTGCTTGCCGACGGTCTTCAGCGCCTCGGAGAACTTCGCGTGGAACAGTTCCTGGAGCGTCTTCTGGTCGCTGGCTCTCGCGGTACCGACGGCCTGGGCGACCTTGACGACGTCCTGGGCGGTCTTGTTGACCTTCACGAAGAACGAGATCCGGATGTCCGCGCGGATGTTGTCGCGGCAGATCAGCCCGTCCCGGCCGGCCCGGGTGATCTCGATGGCCTTCACCGAGATGTCCATCATCTCGGCCTTGTGCAGCACCGGCAGCACGACCTGCCCGGTGAACGTCACGTCGACCCTGCGCAGCTTGGAGACGATCAGCGCCTTGCCCTGCTCCACCTTGCGGAACAGCAGGGAGACGACGGCGACGGCGAGCAGGCAGACGGCGACGAGCACGCCGATACCCACGGTCATGGGAGTCATGGCATACGTCCTTGAGGCGTAAGGGAGTTCGAGCGTTCCGGCGCGGAGAAGAAGGCGGTTGCGACGGGACCGGAGGAAGGGAACCGGGCGGGGGCCGCGGCTCAGGCGGCGCGGTCCCACCGCGCACGCGACGGCGCCACGGGGCAGTCCGGGCCGTCCTGTTCAGCCGGGAGGAGCCGGTGCAACGGCCGCACGAGCAGGCGGGTGGCGGTCCAGGCGATAAGCAGCGCTCCCGTGGGAGCGGCCGGACGCAGCGGCGCGGCGACGGGGCCCGGGGGCCCGGCAGCGGTGAGCACCGCCGGCGTCGGTCAGCCGCGCCAGGGCCAGGAGCCGGAAGCACACCGCCGCCACCAGGGCCGTGGTCGGGAGGATGACGGGCAGGCCGGTGGCGGCCACCAGAAACGTCCGCATGCCCCGCCCCCTCCCGGCCCGCGCCGCTCGTGTCCGTGGGAGCGCGGACGGGATCAGGGTTCCGGTGCGGGCACCTGCCGGTGTCCGGCACCGGAACCGTCCGAAGTGCTCCCCGCGAGCCATGCTCCACGACCGGAGCCGCCCCGCGCATTGCCGGTGTCCGGCAGTGTTCACTAGGGTCTGGGTGCCGGTGACCCGCTAAGAAACCGTCAGCGGCGCGTCAGGATTTCGGGGGACGACGTGACGGACCGGCACATACCTGAGCGGTACCTCGACGGCTACGACCGCATACTGGGCGAGGTCTCCGCCACCGGCCGACGGCTCAGCCGGGACGAGATCGCCTCCCGGCGCGCCCTGGGGGAACAGGCCGCCGAGGCCGGCCACGGACTGCGCGACCTGGTCAGCGCGCACCTCGCCGCCGCCCGCACCGCCTGGCCGGCCGCCGCCGGCTCCGCGGACGAGGCGCTGGCCGCCGTCCAGCAGCTCGTCGACGCCTTCGCGGAGGGGTTCGAGCGGGCCCAGCGGCTCGCCGTACGCCAGGAGGAGGCGGCCCGCCGGGAGTTCATCGACGACCTCCTGTACGGCCGCAGCAACCTGGGCCGGCTCTCCGAACGCGCCGAACGCTTCGGCCTGCGGCTGTCCCACGCCCACGCGGTCGCCGTCGCGCAGGGCGCCACCCCCTACGGCGAGGGCGACCCGGTGCCGAGACAGGTGGAGCAGGCCGTCATCTCCCGGTTCGGCGACCGCAGTGTCCTGCTCACCACCAAGGACGGCAGGCTGCTGTGCATCGCGCCCGGCCACCAGGCCGACGTCCTCACGCACTTCGCCAAACAGGCCCACGCCGCCACCGAGGGCGGCCGGGTCGCCATCGGCCGCCCGCAGCCCGGCCCCGGCGGGGTCGTCCAGTCGTACGAGGAGGCGCTCAACGCGCTCGAACTGGCCGAGCGCCTCGAACTCGACGAGCCGGTCCTGCGCGCCGCCGACCTGCTGGTCTATCCCGTCCTCACCCGCGACCGGCAGGCCATGGCCGACCTCGTCCAGGGCACCCTGGGCCCGCTCGTCACGGCCCGTGGCGGCGCCGAACCCCTCCTCGAAACCCTCACCGCCTACTTCGACTCCGGCTGCGTGGCCACCGAGGCGGCCCGCCGTCTGTCCCTGAGCGTGCGCGCCCTGACGTACCGCCTGGAACGCATCCACCAGCTCACCGGGGCGAACCCCGCCGACCCGCCCCACCGGTACATGCTCCAGACGGCGGTCATCGGGGCACGGCTGCTGGACTGGCCCGCGACGGCTCTGTGATGGAGCTGTCTAGGATTCGTCGCAGGTAGCGTCGTAGTTCCGCTCGTAGGAGTCTTTGTAGCCCTGGACGTATTTCGAGGTGCTCGACTTCGGGGCGTAGGACTGGCGGTAGTTGCAGTCTGCGCCGTCACTCTTCCCTGCGGCCCGTCCATCCACCTGGCCCTGCTGGAAGGGAGTACGGGTCTTCGTCGGCTTGGGAGTGGGGGCGGGGGCGGGGTGGGCCGACGCTTCGTGCGCCACCGAGGTGGCCGCTGCCTGCGATACGGCCGTCGGCGCAAGCGTCAGACCTGCGACCGCGGCGACAGTGCCCGCAAGCAGTGCAGTGGTTCGCTTGGCGCGCATGGCAATCCTCTTTCCCAGAGACCGTTGCTTGCATTGATGCACCGCCACTGCCGACACGCCGAGCCGGTCACGGACCGTGTGGCGTTGTCGGGGGCTCAAGGCATCGGGGGCATCAGAGCCGATGCTGTGGCACGCGTCCACGCTATCGAACAGGCGAAACTATGTCCATTTATAAGGCTTTCATAGCTTTTGTACATTTCCCGTGCGCGCCAAGGTCATTGCCTGCCGCACCGTCACCCGAATGGCGGAACATGGCGTGCCACCCGAATGGGTGAAGATCAAGCTGGCTAGTGCCCCGACCGAGGCAATCCGTGAAAGGGGAACCACATGCGTATTCGACGAATCCTCGCCGCCGTCATCGCCACGGCAGCCCTCGCCGGACTCGGCCTCACAGGTGCCGCATCCGCCTCCGCCGCCCCCCAGGGCGCCCGGTCGTACGTCACCCCTTCCCAGTGCAAGCAGGGTGGCGGAACGCCCGCGATCAACGAGGCGGGCAACTACTGCAAGGGCGGCACGCACGACGGGGAGCAGGTCGACTGAACCCCACAAGGCGCCCGGCCGCCACGCCCCGCGGGGCGTGGCGGCCGGGCGCTCCCACTGCGCGGTACGGCCCGGCGTCCGCGTCGGTCAGTCGGTCAGTCGGTCAGTCGGTCAGTCGGTCAGTCGGTGCGGAAAGTGCCGGTGTAGACGTCCGTACGGTTCTGTGGTGCGCCGGAGTTGGCCTCGGTGAGCACCGCCCGTACGCCCTTGCCGTCCGCCGCGAGGCCCTGGTAGTCGCCGAGGAAGTAGCCCCCGGCGAACGGCGCCTGCAGCCAGTCGAAGATCCGTGAGATCCGGCGTTCGGTCCGCAGCTTCGGGTCTCCGTGCCGCAGCGTGGCCAGTTGGTAGGCGGTGGGCAGGGTGGTGGTGTTGCCGGGCTCCAGGAAGCGCAGGTCGTAGTAGGTGAGCGCGACGGTGCCCCGCTCGTCGACCGCGATCGAGGGTGAGAAGGCCGGAACGCCCCCGGGGCTGATCAGCTCCGGGGTCCCCCAGGTGCGTCCGCCGTCGGTGGACCGCACGAGCTGGACGGAGTCGAACTTCCCACCGGCGAAGTCCGAGCCCTCGTAGGCCATGTACAGCGTGCCCGTCCCGGGGTCGACGGCCGGGCTCGGCAGGGTGGACCCGGCGCGCAGTGGTTTGGCGGGGTCGTTGGGGTCGACCTCCGGCACGGAGGTGTCCCGGGCCACGGTGACGGGGGCGCTCCAGGTCTCTCCGGCGTCGGTCGAGGTGACCATCTCGTAGCGGGCTTCGACGACGGTGGTCAGGTCGTCGGCGTAGGTGATCCGGTCGAAGAAGTCGTACAGCGTGCCGGTGCACCGGTCGGCGACGATCTGGTGGCCGATGGTCTGGGTGTTGGGCACGGTACTGGTGTCGACGAAGCGCCGGGCCCTGCTCCAGGTGCGGCCGCCGTCCCGGGTGAGGGAGATGTAGCCGGGACCGTCGAGGGAGCTGGGGCCGGGCGGGTCGTTGTCGAGGCGGTTCCAGACCTGGTAGGCGGTGCCCTTGCGGATCGGGTCGGCGGTGAGTGAGGGCTTGTCGTTGAAGAACGGCTGCTCGTCGACGTGCGTGGTGGTGCGGTTCTGCCAAGTGCGGCCGCCGTCGCGGGACGTGACCGCCAGGAGGGCCGTGCGCGTGCTCTTCGTGAAGTCGACGCCCTCCCCGCCGGCGTAGACCGTGCCGTCCGGTCCGGTGCTCACCCAGGGGTCGGTGGCCCGTTCGTAGTCCGCGCCGCCGGGGGCGCACAGGCTGAACGGCAGCGTGCTCGGGTGGAAGGTGCGGCCGTCCGTGGACCAGCTTGCCGCCAGGCCACGGGCGCCGCCGTCGTTCCAGCGGTCCTGCTGGAACACGGTGACCACGTGGCCGGGGTCGCGCGGATCGACGGACAGGTACGGCTCGACCTCGGTGCCCGGGTAAACGACGCTGTCGGGGGACCTCGCTCCGATGGTGCACCGCGCGTACGGGTCGCCGTGGGACACCCTGATCAGTGGTGTGCCGTCGGGGTCCCGGACGGCCGCCGCGGGAGTCGCGCCGGTGGCCGTGCCGAGCAGGAGCGCGGCGGCGGTGACGGCGGTCAGGGGCACGAAGACGCGCATGCGGGATCTCCTCCGGGCCTGTCGGCCGGCGTACGGGACCGCCGTCGTCGGGGCGGCCGGGGGCGCGGAGGCGTACCGGAACGCGCGGGTGGGGCGGACTCCGCTCGGTCCTCATCGGCGTTGCGGCCGGTGCCCTTGATGGACCGAACGGCGGAGTCGTCCCCGGGGACGTCGAGGAGCACAGCCCGAGGAGCCGGCCGGCGGGTGCAGCGTGCCGGTCGGCTCCTCGGGCTGTGCTGTTACGGCGCCGTCTCCTCGTGGGGCCACGGAGAGGGCCGGGTGCCGGTCGGCGAGGCCGGCGGGACTGCTCGTCCTGTGCGTCTGTTCAGAACCGCGGCGGCGAGCGCGCTCTCAAGGGGCGGTCCACCCGACGGTGGACCGGTTGCCCAGCCGTGCGGCGAACGGTCAGGTGACCGCCTGCGTGGTCCCGTCAGGCAGCTGGCAGGCGTAGCCGTCGTAGGGGCGTGCGACGATCTGTCCGCCTGCGGCCGTGCAGTCGTCCCTGGAGATGTTCGGGGACGAGGCGGCCCCGGCGCCGACGGCGCTCACGCCGACGAGGGTTGCCGCGGCCAGGACGAGGCCCAGGATTCTGCGCATACGCATGACTTCCTCCTCCTCTCGGGCGCCTTCGTTCGGCCTTCGGGAAGGACAAGTCCCAGGACGAGGGCGCCCTCTTACCCAGCATGGGCGCTCCGCACGGGGCCCGCGAGGCGGGGCGGGAGGTCGGCCGGCGGCTGTCGTCGCGCGGTCGGCTAACGCGGTTCGTGGGCCGCCGCCCGGCAGGCACCGGTCGCGGCGCCGCCCGCCACTCCGGCCCCGGTCAGCCCGGTCACGCAGCTCTGCAGGTCTCCGACCACGCCACGGCCGCAGGCCGCTGTGACGGCGTCGGAAGCGGTGGCGCCCGCCAGTTCGGCCATCTTCGTGCAGGCGGGGATGTCGGCGCGGGCCGCCGGAGCGGCGAGGACCGCACCTCCGAGGGCGAGGGTCAGGCCCGTGAGGGCACCGGCGATGCGGGTCGACGTGCGCATGGGATGCACCTGCCTTCCGGTTCGGTCGCGCGGTCCCGGTCCCGGCGGCCCGACAGTGCCCCGGACCAACCGGCACGCACTCGGACCTCCGCTCGCAGGCCCCGCACTCTCCAGCGTCGCATCCTCTCCGCCTCCCGTCCTGGGCATCCGAGGGGCGGCGGCACCGAGTGACCGCGGGTGCGCGCAGCGCGCGGCAGCGTTCCGGTCTGTGCGGCAGGGCGTCGGAGCGGTGGCCGAGGGGGCACCGTCGAGCCCTGCGCGTCCAGACGTACTACTTGCTGACGGCGAAACGCATCAGGGCGGGTTCGTCCCCCTGCTTGATCTTTCCCGTCACGTTGATCACCTCGAGCTTCCAACTGGTGCCGACCCGCAGTGCCTTGGCCACGGCGCATGCGTTGTCCTGGGTGAGCAGGCTCGGCCAGATGTCGGCGACCTGCTGGGAGCTGCCACCGGTCGCGTCGTAGACCTTGAAGCTGATGTTGCGCGCCTTCTGGAAGGAGCTGCCCTTCTTGTAGGCGGCGGCCACGAACACTATCGACGTGATGTTGGGCGGGATCCGGGCGAACTCGACGGTCACCGTCTCGTCGTCGCCGTCCCCGCGTCCGGTCTGGTTGTCGCCGCTGTGGACCAGCGAGCCGTTGCCCATGGGGTCGAGTGAGTCGAGACCCG
This sequence comes from Streptomyces sp. NPDC001507, assembly GCF_042894765.1. Taxonomy (NCBI): domain Bacteria; kingdom Bacillati; phylum Actinomycetota; class Actinomycetes; order Kitasatosporales; family Streptomycetaceae; genus Streptomyces; species Streptomyces sp. NPDC001507. The sequence goes on along the minus strand of NZ_JBIAVV010000011.1, from coordinate 265,739 downwards.
CCAGGCGCACCGGGTCACCGCCCTGCATGGCGATGGCGATCAGATCGAGGTCGGTGCCGCTCTGGCGGCGCAGCTTGCCCAGCACGCCGCCACTGCTGCCGGCGGTGGGGTCCCACGAGACCCCGATGGACAGGTGGGTCACCCCGTCCAGGTCGGCCGGACCGTCTTCCTTGGTGAGTGTGATCATGTGTGACTCATTCTCGTCAAAGGGACTTCAACACGCAGAGTGTGCCTGGCACCTTCGCGGTTCCGCATGAGGGGGTCATGAGCGCGCTTTGCACACAGTCACACCCATATTGCCGCCGGCGCGGTGCGGCCGGACAGCGGAACCAGCGAGGGAGGCCGCGGCCCGCCGGTAGAGTGAGGAAGCTGCGGCCTCCCACCAACACCCGTTGCCCTAGGCCCTGTCGTCGAATTCCCGTCGTCGCCCGGAGGGCGGCCCTGCGGCGTGCATGGCGTCGTGGGGCAGGCGGGAATTCGACGACAGGGCCTAGAGGGACATGGCCGACAGCGGTTAAGTCGTCTCGCGGTGTGAGGGTGAAGCAACAGGTGCTGATAGCGGGCCGGTACCGGCTGGAGACCGCCATCGGGCGAGGCGCGATGGGAGAGGTCTGGCGGGCGTACGACGAGATGCTCGGCAGACCGGTGGCGGTCAAGCTCCTGCTCGCCCAGAACACCGATCCCACCGCCGCCGCCCGCTTCCGCCTGGAGGCCCAGACCGCGGGCCGGCTCCGGCACCCGCACGTGGTCGGCGTCGTCGACTTCGGCGAGCAGGACGGCCGTCTGTTCCTGGTGATGGAGCTGGTCGAGGGCGACAGTCTCCAACGCGTGCTCGCGCAGACCGGCTCCCTGCCGGCCGAGGAGGTCGCCCGTATCGCCGCCCAGGCGGCCGCCGGGCTGGCCGTCGCACACGAACAGGGCATCGTGCACCGGGACATCAAACCCGGCAACCTTCTGCTCGACGCCGTCGGATCCGTGAAGATCGGCGACTTCGGCATAGCCCGCTTCATGGACGACCCGGCCGGCGGGCTCACCGCGACCGGTCAGATCGTCGGGACCAGCCTGTACATCGCCCCCGAGCGCGCCCTGGGCCGACCCGCCGGACCGCCGTCCGACGTCTACTCGCTGGGCTGCGTGCTCTACCAACTGCTCACCGGACGGGTACCGTTCCAGGCCGAGAGCGCCATCGCCGTCCTCCACCACCACCTCGACACGCCCCCCGTGCCGCCGCGCGAGATGGGCATCGCGCTGCCGCCCGCCTTCGAGAACTACCTGCTCGGTCTCCTCGCCAAGCGGCCCGAGGACCGTCCCACGGCGCACCGGACGGCCGAATGGTTCGCCGCGGGCTCCTGGAGAGGACGTCCCGAACCCCTCCCGGCGGCCGCACCGCGCCGCGAACCGGAGCCGCGTCCGAGCAGTCCGGCGGCGCTCCCCGGAACCTGGTCCCGGACCGGCACGCCCCCTGGCTCCGTCACCACCTATGCCTTCCCGTCCGCCGCGGGCGCCGCTCCGGCCCACCGGGCCCAGCGCCGTCAGCGGACGGGCGGCGGCACCCTCTCCAGCCGCCGGTCGAGGGCGCTGAGCGCCCTCGCCGCCGTGGTGATCTTCCTCGGGGCCCTGCTGCTCGGCATCGCATGGTTCTCCCCCGACCAGAGCTCGGCCGACACCCCACCGGCGGACCGGACGCACGGCACGAGCCCGGCCCCGGAGCCCAGGAACGCCAAGAGCGACGGCCCGGACAGCCGGCCGGACGCCCCGAAGGGGAAGAACGGGCAAGGCGACGGCGAGGACTGAACCCGCGTCACAGCAGGCGTCGAGAGCCTTCCCGACCGCCGCGGCGGCGCGGCAGCAGCGCGCAGGAGGGCGGGCCGTCTCAGGCCGCTGCGACGACAGCCTGCTCCGGCCGGCGCGCGCGGACCCGGCCGCGTCGCAGCAGGGGCCGTTCGATGAGGGCGTACGAGGCGAGGGCCGCGAGGAGCGTCACCGTGAGGCCCGCGAAGAGCAGCCGGCCGCCGCGCACACCGAGGTCGGAGAGCACCCGGATGAGGGGGTAGTGCCACAGGTACATCCCGTAGCTGAGGTTGCGCCCGACCCAGGCAGGCACCGCCAGCGACAGCAGACGGGCGGGCCATGACCGCGGGCACAGTTCCAGCGCGGCCACCACGCAGGCCGACAGCACGGCGGCGGCCAGGAAGCCGGCCGTGTACCAGAGGGGGTTCCACCCGCTCGGCCCGGTGATCGGGATCTGCCAGACGATCAGCGCCAGCAGCGCGAGCGCGGGCCAGCACAGCCGTCCCGCCCACCGGCGCAGCACCGCCAGGCGCGGGTCGTCGGGACGCAGCCGGGCCAGTACGAGGGCCAGCAGGGCGCCGACGAGCAGCTGGTCGGCGCGGGTGTCGGGCCCGTTGTAGATGCGGTGCGCCGCCGTGGGATCCCAGAGCACCGTCCGCCAGATCACCGGCAGGACGCAGAGCACCGCCACCCAGCACAGCACCACCCGGGCACGCCCGCGCCGCAGCAGAACCAGCAGCAGCAGCGGCCAGGCCAGGTAGAACTGCTCCTCCACCCCCAGGGACCAGGTGTGGCCGAACGGTGCGGTGAGACCCGAGTACGCCCCGGGCTCCCCGGCCCGGACGAGATTGACCGCCGACCCCGCGGCGAGCGCGACCGCCATCCACACCTCGCGGAACATCGGCACTGCGAACGCCACGGCCAGCACGGCGGTGACCGCGCACATCACCAGCAGGGCCGGCATCAGGCGCAGCCACCGCCGCCGGTAGAACGACCACAACCCGATGCGACCGGTACGGGCGTACTCCGCGACCAGCAGCCGGGTGATGACGAAACCGCTGATCGTGAAGAACACGTCCACGCCCACCGAGCCGCCGGGCAACGGGTCGGGCAGCACGTGGTAGACGATCACCAGCACCACCGCGACGGTCCGCAGTCCGTCCAGCCCCGCCACCCGCCCACCACCACCGCACAGCGCCGACGAGAAGCCCCGCCCGCCCGGGCCCGGCTCCGTGGCCTCGGTGGCCGTGCTCCGACAGAGAGTGCTCATGACGGCTGCGTCTGCCCGCGCGCCGCCGAATCACACGGATCCGGTCCGCTCCTCCCCGGTCGCGTGACGCAACCCACGTTGAGTAACCCACGCGCCGGTACTGAGCCCGCGTACTCATGAAGCGCCGGGCGCCCTCCGCCAGCCTTGTTCGCACACCGACGTTCGCACCCCGACGTTCGCACCCCGACGTTCGCACCCCGACGTTCGCACCCCGACGTTCGTACACCGACCGAGCACATCGCTGAAGGAGCTTCCACCATGGGCAAGCGCACGCGAGCCGCGGTTCTCGCCTCCGCCCTGGCCGTTGCCGCCGGGCTGCTGTCCGCCTGTTCGTTCTCGACGGCGGACGCCATCTGCAACACGGGTGAAGACCCGGTCATAGCCGTGGGCAGCACCGCCGGCGCCTGCGTGAAGTCCGGCGAGGCGGCGCCGAAGGGATACCTGCGCTACCCCGCGGGGAAGGTGCCGCAGCACGTCGGGGACAAGTGGGACACGTACTGGGAGTCCCACACGCTCGACAGGAACGGGAAGACCGTCCCGGTCCCGTAGCCGACCCGTCCGGTGGCGTCCGCGAACCCCGGCGAGTGGATGGCGTGCGCCACAGACGGACATGCCCGCGGGGAACGCGGGAAGACGCGCTGTGCGCAGGGGTCAGGTCGGATCAGGAGTTTGGTACATGGGTGAGAATTCCGGTGCGCCCGGGCCGCGTCCGGGAGAAGGCGGGTCCCAGGACGCCGAGCAGCAGGCGATCGACGAGCGGAACAGGAAGCTGGCGCGTGCCGGCGTCGCCCGGGCCGAGCGGCTCCTCGTCTCCTCGTACCGGCTCTCCTCGGAGCAGGAGGCGTTCGACCTGCTGCGCAGCGCCTCCCAGCGGTTCAACGTCAAGCTGCACACCCTCGCCGAGACGGCCGTACACCTGCCCGCCCCCCGGCCGGGCGACTCCAGCTGGGTGCCGGACAGGCCCCGCCCGGCCGCTCCGCCGCTGCCCGTCCTGCGCGCCGACGGGCGACGGCTGACCGACGACAGTGCCGTCCTCAAGACCGCCATGCAGCGCACCCTGCACATCACCGGTGCCGAGATGGGCAACGTGCAACTGGTGCAGAACGGCATGCTCCGCATGGAGCACCACACCGGGCTGAACGGGCTCTTCACCGACTACTTCACCTTCGTCGCCGCCTCCACCACCTCCTGCGCGCAGGCCGCGGAGCAGAGCCGGCAGGTCACCGTCGAGGACGTCGCCGCCTCCGACGCCTTCGACGAGGACTCCCGGCGGGCGATCCTCCAGACAGGCAGCCGTGCCTGCCACAGCGCCCCGCTGCTCAGCCCGAGAGGCACTGTCATCGGCATGATCTCCTCCCACCACGACCGGCCCCTGGACCCCCTCACCGCCGACCGGTCGGCGGCGCTCGACCAGCTCGGCAGGCAGGTCGGCCGCTGGCTGGTCTGGCACCGCAACACAGCGGTGATCTCCGCCCTGAACCACCTCCACACCACCGCCACCCGCTGACGCCCGCCGGCGCCCACCGACGCCGGCCGCTGATCTGCGCGACATGGGCCCTCGGAATAGCCTGAGGAGGAGAGCGGTACCGGACAGAACGGGCCCTCCAGTGGCGTTCCCTTCGCGGAAGGGGAGGTGGAGCCATGCCCTGGAACCTGAACGGCACCTACCTGGAGAGTTGCAACTGCGACGTGGTCTGCCCCTGCACCACCTCGGGTCTGACCGCGCCGGCCGACCGCGAGCGCTGCCAGGTGACCTTCGCGTTCCACGTGGACAGCGGGAACGTGGACGGCGTGGACGTCTCCGGCCGCAACGTCGCCGTCTTCGTCGACGCCCCCCGGGTGATGGCCGACGGCGGCTGGCAGGTGGCCGTGTATCTCGACGCCTCGGCCGACGACAGCCAGGCGGCGGCCCTGGGCAGGGTCTTCTGCGGTGAGGCCGGCGGCCCGATGGCGGCGCTCACGCCGCTCATCGGCAAGGTGCTGGGCGTGGAGCGGGTTCCCATCGAGTACCGCGACGAGGGCCGCCACCACGCCGCACGGGTGGGCGACGTCATCGACGTCGAGATCGAGGACCAGGTCGCCCCGCAGTTCGGCGCGGACGGGCCGGTCATGCACCTGACCGGCATGTTCCACCCGGCGAACAGCACGCTGGCCATCGCGCGCTCCTCGCGGGCGAGGGGCGGTGGCGTGTACGGCCGGTCCTGGGACTTCTCGGGTGGCAACGGGCATTCGGCGCCCTTCGCGTGGTCCGCGTGACCGGTCGGCCGGTCACCGTCCGCGGCGGGGCGGCCCCCGCCGGACTGCTGCTGGCCGTGGCGGCCGCCTCCTGGGTCTGGGTGGTGACGCGCCGGGACGGCATGCCGGCGATGCCGGGCACGACGGGCCTGGGCCTGGCCGCCTTCCTGGCCGTGTGGACCCTGATGACGGCCGCGATGATGCTGCCCGGCACGGCGCCCGTCGCCGCGCTGTACACGCGCACCATCACCGCGCACCGGATGCCGCGGTTGATCGTTTTCACGGCCGCCTACCTGCTCGTCTGGGCCGCGGCCGGGCTGCCGGCGTACGCGCTGGCCGCGGGCCTGGGCCGGGCGGGGGGCCTGCCCGCCGCGACGGGTACCGCGGTCGCCGCGGCCGTCTTCTTCGTCGGCGGCGTCTACCAGCTCACCCCCCTCAAGGACCGCTGCCTGGCGAAGTGCCGCTCGCCGGTCGGGCAACTGCTGCGCTACGCCTCGTACCCGGGGCGCTCCCGTGATCTGCGTGCCGGAGTCCACCACGGAGGCTTCTGCCTGGGCTGCTGCTGGTCGCTGATGGTGCTGCTGGCGGCGTTCGGGGTGATGAACCTGTGGGCCATGGTGGTCCTGACCGCCGTGATCACGGCCGAGAAGCTGGCTCCGGCCGGCCACCTGATCGCCCGTCTCGTGGGGATCGCCTCGATCGCCCTGGCCGTCGCCGTCTTCTGGTTCCCGGAGCTGGCTCCCGGGCTCACCGGCGGCGGCATGGCCGGCATGTGAGGACCGCGCGGAAAGGTCCGTACCGGATGCGTCAAGGGTTGTAAGAGCGGCCCGGGTCCGGGCCGTCGGCGTGGTCGGGAACCGAATGCGACGGCCGACGGGTGCGCGGCACCGGGGCCGGGATCAGCGGTGTGTGGTCCACGGGACGGCAACGCGATTGATTTCGGCTTCAGTTGTTGACGGCGGGCAGGGACGGGTCTACAACCCGAGGGAGCGCTCTCACATCTGCCGTTGCTCCATCCCCCCGCACGCCGAACCGGCCTGAGGAGACTTCGCATGCAGAGTTCCGCCGGCGCACCCACCCGCAGACCACCGGCCGTCGCCTTACGCCCACGCCTGGCTCTGGGCCTGGTCGTCGCGCTGATCGCCGCCTTCTTCGCGGTCCTCGCCCCCTCGCCCGCGCACGCGGCCGACCAGTTGCTGTCCCAGGGCAGGCCGGCCACCGCCTCCTCGACCGAGAACGCGTCCTTCCCCGCGAGCGCGGCGGTCGACGGCAACACCGGAACCCGCTGGTCCTCGGCCTTCGCCGACCCGCAGTGGCTCCAGGTCGACCTCGGCTCCGTCCAGCAGCTCAGCAGCGTCACCCTGAACTGGGAGGCCGCCTACGCGAAGGCCTTCCAGATCCAGACCTCCACCGACGCCACCACCTGGACCACCGTCTACTCGACCAGCACCGCCACCGGCGGCACCCAGAACCTGGCCGTCACCGGCAGCGGCCGCTACGTCCGCCTCTACGGCACCGTGCGGGGCACCCCGTACGGCTACTCCCTGTGGGAGTTCCAGGTCTACGGCCCCGGTTCCACCACCCCGCCGGACGACTTCTGGGGCAGCACCAGCGACATCCCCGCGGCGAGCAACGCCGTCGAGGTGAAGATCCTCAACCGCACCAACGGCAAGTACCCCGACAGCCAGGTGTACTGGAGCTTCAACGGCCAGACGCACTCCATCGCCGAGCAGCCCTACCTCGACATGCCGGCCAACTCCGCGGGCCGCATGTACTTCTACCTGGGCTCGCCCACCAGTTCCTACTACGACTTCATCGAGTTCACGGTCGGCAACAACGTGTTCAACGGCAACACCACCCGCGTCGACGCCTTCGGCCTGAAGCTGGCCATGCGGCTGCACAGCAAGGACGGTTACGACGTCGAGGTGGGCGAGAACCGGCAGACCTTCGCCGAGGACCGCGCCACCACGTTCCAGCGGTTCATCGACGCGGTGCCGTCCCAGTTCGACGTGCTGGCCCAGACCCAGGCCCCGTACCGGATCATCGCGCCCGGCAGCGACCCGAGCTTCCGCGCGGGCGGCGCCAACGCGAACTACTTCACCTCGTACGCCCAGTCGGTGGGCGTGACCGCGGCCACCTCCGACATCTTCGGCTGCGCGGCGTCCCTGGCGTCCGACCCGAACACGTGCGCCGCCCTGAACCGGCACGTCGCCACCCTGCCGGCCTCCCAGCAGTCCGACCCGGCCCAGTTCTACACGGCGGCACCGGCCAACTACTACGCCAAGTTCTGGCACGACAACGCCATCAACCACCTCGCCTACGGCTTCCCCTACGACGACGTGGCGGGCCAGTCCTCCTTCATCTCGCACGCCAACCCGCAGTGGCTCCTGGTGGCGGTCGGCTGGTAACCGGTCCGACCAGTGCCGCAGAGCAGATCCGTGGCCCGGGGCAGCCGTCCCGGGCCACAGCTCTGGCCATGGCGTGAACTCGGCGGCTTTGGCCAGAACCAGTACCGTTTCCCCCTGCGTCGTACGGCATGTGTGCCGATGGCCTGACCTGTGGGGGGACCACATGAGCGCCGAGATCTACTTCAGCAACAACTACCGTGACCTGTGCGAGCGGAACGGGACCGGTGCCGGCTTCCAGTTCGAGTTCTCCTGCTCGCGCTGTTACGACACCTGGCGCTCACCGTTCGAGCCGTACGCCGGGGAACGGGCCGCCACCTGGCTGCGCAAGGGGGTCGACGTGGCCTGGGGGATGCTGGGCCGCACCGGCACCGGCCTGACGTCGGCGGCCGACGGGCTGGCGGGGGCCGGTTACGGACGCTCCCGCGACGAGGCGTTCCAGCGGGCGATCGACAACGCGCAGGGCCACTTCAACCGCTGCGCCCGCTGCACCGACTACGTGTGCGGCCGCTGCTGGAACGCGGCCCAGGGCCTGTGCCTGCGCTGCGCCCCGGACACGGCCGCCGAGGCGATGGCGGCCCAGCAGCGCGGCCTCAACGACATGGCCTCGCAGCGCGCGTACGCGGCCGGGCAGCAGGCCGGGCAGGGCTACGACCCCAGCACGCAACGCCAGTTGGTCTGCCCGCAGTGCCGGACCGAGACGCACGGCGCCGCCTTCTGCTCGGGCTGCGGCTACCGGCTGGCGCAGTCCGAGCGGTGCTCGTCCTGTTCCGCGGTGGTGCCGGACGGGGCGGCCTTCTGCCCGGGGTGCGGCTCACGCAGGTAGCGCACCGGCGCCGTACCGTGGCGCCACTGGCCCCATACCCTCTGGGGGTATATAAACGGATGGTCGTGATCGGCTGCGAAGGGCGGACACCATGCATGCGGTGGGCCACGCGCTCTCCATCGCCGGGTCGATGACCTGGGAGATCACCTGGGCGCTGATCCTCGGTTTCACGCTCTCCGCGGTGGTGCAGGCGGTGGTGCGCCGGGAGACGGTGGTACGGCTGCTCGGGGACGACCGGCCCCGTACGCTCGCGCTCTCCGCGGGATTCGGCGCCGCCTCCTCGTCCTGCTCCTACGCCGCCGTCGCGCTCGCCCGCTCGCTGTTCCGCAAGGGCGCGAACTTCACCGCGGCCATGGCCTTCGAGATCGCCTCCACCAACCTCGTGATCGAACTGGGCGTGATCCTGGCCCTGCTGATGGGGTGGCAGTTCACCGCGGCGGAGTTCGTCGGCGGCCCGGTCATGATCGTCGTCGTCGCCGTGCTCTTCCGGGTGCTGCTGCGCGAGCGGCTGCTGCGCGAGGCGCGGGAGCAGGCCGAGCGCGGCCTGGCGGGCTCGATGGAGGGGCACGCGGCGATGGACATGTCCGTGGGCGGCGAGGGCGGTTTCGTCCGGCGGCTGTTCTCCCGGGACGGGTTCACGTCCGTCTCGCACATCTTCGTCATGGAGTGGGCGGCGATCCTGCGCGACCTGGTGGCGGGGCTGCTGATCGCCGGGGCGATCGCCGCCTGGGTGCCGGACGACTTCTGGCAGAGCTTCTTCCTGGCCGGCCATCCGCTCGCGGCGAAGCTCACCGGGCCGCTGATCGGTCCTGTGGTGGCCATCGTGTCGTTCGTCTGCTCCATCGGCAACGTGCCGCTGGCCGTGGTGCTCTGGAAGGGCGGCATCAGTTTCGGCGGCGTCATCGCCTTCATCTACGCCGACCTGCTGATCCTGCCGATCCTCAACATCTACCGGAAGTACTACGGCGCCCGCACGGCCGCCTTCCTGCTGGGCACCTTCTACGCCTCGATCGTGGTGGCCGGCTACGTCGTGGAGTTCGTCTTCGGGGGCCTCGGGCTGATCCCCGACCAGGCCGACGCGAGGATCCCCGACGAAGGGATCAGCTGGAACTACACCACGTACCTCAACATCGTCTTCCTGCTGCTGGCCGCCACGCTGGTCGGACGGTTCCTGCGCACCGGCGGCCGGGCGATGCTGCGGATGATGGGCGGTTCACCGGACGGACACGGCGGGGAACATCAGGAGGGGCACGGGCATCCGCACGGCGAGCACCATCCGTGACCGTGGACAACGCAACCGTGGAGAAGGAGATCAGGTGGACCCCAGCCACGACCTCGCCGTCGCGCCCGCCGTGCGTGCCGTCTACGGGCCGCAGGACCTCAGCTCCGCACCGGCGTTCGCGGGCGGGTTCATCAACTTCGGCCACTGGGCCGGGATCCCGCTCGACCGGCCGCTGACCGCCGAGGACCGGGTCCGCAGCCAGCGCGACCTCTACCGACTCGTGTTCGGCGCCCTCGACGGGGCGGACACCCGTGCCGTCGAGGTCGGCTGCGGGCTGGGGGTCGGCGCCGCGCTCGCGCTGGAGGAGTTCGGCTTCGCCGCGGTGACCGGCCTCGACATCCACCCCGAGCAGCTGGCGCGGGCCCGCCGGACCAACGCCGGCCTGCTCGCCCGGGCGCCGGAGCGGCTCGGTTTCGCGCACGGGGCGGCGGAGCGGATGCCGTTCGAGGACGGCCGCTTCGACCGGCTGTACTCGGTGGAGGCGGCCCAGCACTTCCGCGACCTGGCCGCGTTCGCCGGGGAGGCCGCGCGCGTGCTGCGGCCCGGCGGGCGGCTGGCCGTCACCAGTTTCTTCCTGCCGGCCGGCGCCGAGGACGCGGGCGGCGAACTGGCCGCGCGGCTGGAGAGCTTCGCGTCCGGCCTGGACGTGGCCCACCCGCTGGCGTCCCTCCTCGACGCCCTCGGCGGCGCCGGCCTGACCGGCGTACGGGCCGAGTCGATCGGCGACCAGGTCTGGCCGGGCCTCGACCGCTTCCTCGCCGGCGTCGAGCTGCCCGTGCAGTGGCCGCGCAACTTCCTGCCGGCCTACCGCGACGGCCTGCTGGACTACTACGTCGTCACGGCGGACCGCCCGCCGGCCGGCGCCTGACCGTCCCGGCGGCCACCGCACGGCGCTGCGCCCGCTCGGGTGGCTCTGCGGTGCGTGCCGCGTGGCTGTCCGGCCGTGACCGGGCCGACTTGATGATCATCGGTCCGTGACGACCTACGACGGCGCTCGCACCGCCGGCCACCCACGCCGTACGGCGCGCGCCGTCGCAGCCGCCGCCCCGCACCGGAGCCTCGCCCGCACCCCCGCCCGCGCCCTCGCCGCGGCCCTGCTCCTGCTCTGCTGCTCTCTCCTGGCCTGCCTGCCGGCCGCACCCCCCGCGGCCGCGCTCCCCCGCCCCGGAGCCGTCCCACGCCCGCCGACGGATGCCGAGGCCCGCACGGACGCCTACCTGGCATCGTTGCGGACGGGGGGCCCGGACCGCTCCCGGGCCCTGCGCAGGTTCTTCCTGAAGCTGCCCAAGGGCGGCGACCTGCACAACCACCTCTTCGGCGCGGTCAGGACCGAGTACCTGATCGCGCTCGCCGCCGGGGACGGGCTGTGCATCGGCACGGCGACGCCGACCGCCGTCGTACCGCCCTGCGGCCCCGGCACCCGGCCCGCCGCCGACGCCCGCGACGACCGCGAGTTCCGCGAGGCGGTCCTGCGGGCCTGGTCCATGTACGACGTCCCGCCGGAGCGGAGCGGCCACGACCACTTCTTCGCCACGTTCGACAAGTTCGGGCTGGTGCCCGCGCTGCACCCGGGCAAGGTGCTCGCCGAGGTCGCCGACTCGGTCGCGGCGCAGCACCAGTTCTATCTGGAGACCATGGTCAACCCGGCCTCCGACCGCGCCGAGCAGCTGGCCGACGAGGTCGGCTGGGACCCCGACCTCCCCGAGATGTACGCGCGGCTGGCGGCGGGCGGCCGGCTCGACCAGGTGGCCGCCGAGGCCCGCCGGGCGACGGACGACGCGGAGGCCGGGTTCCGGACCGAGGCCCGCTGCGGCACCGACCGGCCCCGCCCCGGGTGCCGGCTCACCGTGCGCTACGTCTACCAGGCCTTCCGCGGCGAGTCCCGCGAACGCGTCTTCACCGAGCTGGCCCTCGGCATGCGGCTCGCCGAGACCGACCCCCGCTTCCTCGCCGTCAACCTCGTCCAGCCCGAGGACGGCGCCGTCGCGCTCGCCGACTACACCGTGCAGATGCGCATGGTGCGGTTCCTGCACACGGTCTACCCGCGGGCCCATGTCACCCTGCATGCGGGCGAGTTGCGGGCCGGCCCGGTCGATCCGGAGGACCTGCGGTTCCACATCCGGGAGGCCGTGGACATCGCCGGCACCGAGCGCGTCGGCCACGGCGTCGACCTCCGCCACGAGGACGACTGGCAGCGGACGGCCCGCACGATGGCCGCCCGGCAGACCGCCGTCGAGGTGCCCTTCACCAGCAACGCCCAGATCCTCGGCGTGCGCGGCGCCGCGCACCCCTTCGACACCTACCGGGCGTACGGGGTGCCGGTCGTCCTGGCCACCGACGACCCCGGAGTCTCCCGCACCGACATCAGCCACGAGTACCAGTACGCCGCCGAGACCTACGGCCTCACGTACCCGGAGCTCAAGGACCTGGCCCGCGCCTCCCTGCAGTACGCGTTCCTTCCCGGCGACAGCCTGTGGCAGGGCAACCCCACCCGGGACGGCTACCGTCCGGTCGCGGCCTGCGCCGGGCAGCTTCCCGGCAGCGGGCGGGCGCCGGGCGCGGAGTGCCGGGCGCTGCTCGGCGCGAGCGCGAAGGCGGCGGTGCAGTGGCGTGAGGAGGCCGCGTCGGTGTCGTTCGAGCGGACCTTCGGCCGGGCCGCGTCATGACCTTGAGAGCAGGGGCGCGATGGCCCGTGTGCCGCTGCGGCGCCGTCGTGGCCTGTCGCGCCCACGCGGCGGAGCCGCATATGGATACAGCCCCGCGCCCCTTTGGGGCGCTGTCGGAGCCGCCTAGTCTTCACGGGTGACCACCGACACCCCCGAGCTCACCCTGCTGCCCCGAGTCGCCTGTCGTGGGCGGGAGATCACGGCGCCGCGGCTGCGCGGGCTGCTGGCGCTGCTGGCGGCGGATCTGCGTACCGGCTGCAGTACCGGGCGGCTGGTGGAGGGGCTGTGGCCGGACGAGCTGCCGGAGCGGCCGGGCAAGGCGGTGCAGATCCTGGTGTCGCGGCTGCGGTCGCAGCTGGGTGCCGAGCTGGTCGTGAGCACGCCGACGGGGTACCGGCTGGGGCTGGACGAGGCGCAGGTCGACAGCTCCGCGCTGCTCGTGCACGAGGCGGCGAGCGCCGAGCGGGCGCGGGCGGGTGACCAGGAGGGCTCCCTGGCGGAGGCCGAGGCGGGGCTGGCCCTGTGGGACGGCAGCGTGGGCGCCGGGACGGGCGAGGAGCTGCACGACCCGGTGGCGGCGCTGCGGGCGGACCGGCTGCGGGCGCACCGGTCGCTGGTGCGCTCGCACGCCCTCGCGCTCGCCCGGCTGGGCCGCCGGGCCGAGGCCACCGCGCCGCTGACCGAGCTGAACCGGGAGCTGCCGCGGGACGAGGAGGTGCTCGCGGAGCTGCTGCGCTGCGAGGCCGCAGGCGCGGGGCGGGCCGCGGCGCTGGCCCGGTACGACGGCTACCGGCGCCGGCTCCGGGACGAACTGGGCAGTGATCCGGGGGCCCGGGTCCGGGCCGTGCACCAGGAGTTGCTGAGCGCGGACGCGGCGCCGGTCCGGCACGGGGTGCCGCACGAGCCGAACCCCCTGCTGGGGCGGGACGCCGACGTCGCCGCCGTGGCCGGGCTGCTGCGCACCGCCCGGGTGGTCACCGTGGTCGGCCCCGGCGGGCTCGGCAAGACCCGGCTCTCGCACGCGGTGAGCCGGGCGGCCGAACAGCGCGTCGTGCACTTCGTCACGCTGGCCGGTGTCACCGGCGACGACGTGGCCGACGAGGTCGCCTCGGCCGTGGGCGGCGGGGAGGGCCGCCAGCTGCCGGGCGGCGGCAAGGACGCGGTGAGCGGGATCGTCGCCGCGCTGGGTCCGGGCCCCGCGCTGCTGGTCCTGGACAACTGCGAGCACGTGATCGCCGGCGCCTCCGCGCTCGTACGGGAACTGGTGTCGCGGTCGAGGGAGTTGCGCGTCCTGACCACCAGCCGGGCCCCGCTCGGCCTGACCTCGGAGTCCGTGTACGCCCTGCCGGAGCTGTCCCTGGCGACCTCCGTCGAACTCTTCGGACAGCGGGCGCGGGCCGCCCGGCCCGGGGTGGAGCTGCCCGCGGACCGGGTCGCCGAGATCTGCCGGCACCTGGACGGGCTGCCGCTGGCGGTGGAGCTGGCGGCGGCCCGGGTGCGGGTGCTCTCCGTGGCCGACATCGCGCACCGGCTGCGGGACCGTTTCGCGCTGCTGCGCGGCGGCGCCCGGGACGCCCCTGAACGGCACCGCACGCTGCGGGCCGTGGTCGAGTGGAGCTGGAACCTGCTGGAGCCGGAGGGGCGGGCGGCCCTGCGCGCGCTGTCGGTGTTCCCGGGGGGCTTCGCCGCGGACGCGGCGGAGTACGTGCTCGGCGAGACCGAGGCGGGGAGCGAGACCGAGGCCGAGGGCGACGGCCGGGACGCGACGGAGCTGCTGGAGCAGCTGGCCGGCCAGTCCCTGGTCAAGGTGGGCGAGAGCGCCGCCGGGGTGCGGTTCCACATGCTGGAGACGCTGCGGGAGTTCGGTGCCGCCCGGCGGGCGGAGGCGGACGAGGACGAGGCCGTGACGGACCGGTTCCTCGCCTGGGCCCGGGACTTCGGCCGGGCTCACCACGCCGGGATGTACGGCACCGACGCACCGGCCGCCTTCGACCGCGTCCGGGCCGAGCAGGACAACCTGGTCCTCGCGCTGCGGCACGCCCTGGCCCGCGCCGACGGGCCGGCCACCGCCGCCGTCACCGCCGTCCTGGCCTCCCTGTGGTCGGTCGGCAACAGCTACACCCGGTTCGTCACGCTCGCCGCCGAGACCGGCGGGCCGCTGTCCCACTTCCGCCCGGGCCCCGGGCACCCGGAGGACGTGGAGACGGCCCGGAGCGCGGCCGCGGTGTGCGCGGCCGGCCTCTTCATGGGCTACGGCCCGCACGCCGTACGCCAGCTCGTGACCCTGCGCCGGCTGCCGCCCGCCCCGGCGGACACGGTGCCGCGGGCGCTGGCCGCCGTGCTGTGCGCGGTCCCTGACATGCGCCCGCCCGGGTACGCGCGGCTGGAGGAGCTGTGCGACGCGGACGAGCCGCTGCTGGCGGGCCTCGCGGCGGGCGTCGCCAGCTATCTGTGGGAATCGGCCTACGAGACGGAACGGGCGCTGCGGTACGCGCGCCGGATGCTCGCCGCGGTGGGGACGCTCGGCAATCCGGTCATGACGCTGCTCAGCCACGGCCGGATCGGCGAACTGTGCCTCAAGACGGAGCGCGGCGCGGAGGCGTACGACCATCTCCGGGCCGCCGACGCGCTCAGCGGGGCCGGTACCTGGTCGGACGCGATCGGCGTCCGCTACGGGCTGGTGTCGGCCTGTCTGCAGCGCGGGGACATCGAGGAGGCGGAGTACTGGCTGGGCCGCGCCGCCCCGGACCGGCAGCCGGACGTCGCCCAGGCCTTCAGTCCCGAACTGCTGCAGGCACGGGCGGAGATAGCGCTGGCCCGGGGGCTGACCGAGGTCGGCCTCGGGCTGTGGCGGCAGGCGGCGGCCGGGATCCGGGAGGCGAGTGCGCTCGCCGCCGACGACCCCTTCCTGGACTCGTGGTCGCTGCAGGTGCAGGCCGCCGCGCTCGCCGCGCACGCGCAGCACGGCCGCGTCGAGCCGGTGGCCGAGCTCGCCGCGCACCTGCGGCAACGGCTGCTCGCCATGCTGTCCGGCGGCGCTCCCGGCGCCGGGGACCTGCTGGAACTGCCGGTCTACGGCTCGGTGCTGCTCGCGCTCGGCCACGCCGGGCTGGCCGGGGGCGACCCGGCGGCGGTGCGGCTGCTGGCGCTGGCGGAGGTGCTGCCGGTGATGCGGGACCTGCCCACGCTCTCCTCGGCGCGGTCCCGTCAGGCGGCCGAGAACGCGGACGGGGCCGCGTACGCCGACGCGAGGTCGGAGTACGCGGCCCTGGGGCGGGATCAGCTGCGGGTGGCGGCCCGGCGGGCGCTGCACGAGGTCACTGCCGGGGCTCGCGGCTGAACCGCGCCCGGGACCACAGGTAGCCGAGCACGCTCAGCCCCACCCCCCAGCCGAGGGCCAGCAGCGCGTTCCTCGTGCCGATCCCGCTGCCCAGCAGCAGGCCGCGCAGGGTCTCGATGAAGGGCGAGAACGGCTGGTACTCGGCGAACCAGCGGAACCAGCCCGGCATGGCGTCCACCGGCACGAACGCGCTGGACAGGAAGGGCAGCATCACCAGCGGCGTGCCGATGTTGCTGGCGCCCTCGGGGTTGGGGCTGATCAGGCCGATGCCGACCGCGAGCCAGGTGAGCGCCAGGCTGACCAGGGCCAGCAGCCCGGCCGCCGCGATCCACTCCACAGGCGACGCGTCGGCCCGGAACCCGATGGCGAACCCGATGCCCAGGACCACGACCAGAGCCGTCATGGTCTGGATCACACTGCCGACCACGTGGCCGATCAGCACCGAGGCGCGGGAGATCGCCATGGTGCGGAACCGGGCCATGATGCCCTCGGTCATGTCGGTGCACACGGCCACCGCGGTGCCGAGCGAGGTCATGGCCACGGTCAGGAAGAGGATGCCGGGGACGAGGTAGGCGACGTACTCGGACCGGTCGGCGTGGCCGCCGGTGAGGCCGGCGCTCATCACGTTGCCGAAGACGTAGACGAACAGCAGCAGCAGAATGACCGGGGTGAGCAGCAGGTTCAGGGTGAGGGAGGGGTAGCGGCGGGCGTGCAGGAGGTTGCGCCGCAGCATGGTCAGGTTGTCGCGGAGGGCGTAGGAGGCGGTGCTCATCGGACGGTCTCCTTGTCGGTCGAGGTGCCGGTCGAGGTGCCGGTCGAGGTGCCGGTCGAAGTGCCGGTCGAGGCAACGGGGTTGCCGGTCAGGGCGAAGAACACGTCGTCCAGGTCGGGGGTGTGCACGGAGAGTTCGTCGGCCTCGATGCCGGCCGCGTCGAGCCAGTCGAGGATGGCGCGCAGCTCGCGCTGGGTGCCGCCGCTGGGGATCTGCAGGGCGAGGGCCTCGTCGTCCCGGGTGGTCTCGCGCAGTTCGGTCGCGGCCCGCTCGTAGGCCGCCGGGTCGGAGAACCGCAGCCGTACGTGGCCGCCCGGCACCAGCCGCTTCAGCTCCTCGGCGCTGCCCTCGGCGACGAGCCGGCCGCCGTTGAGCACCGCGATGCGGTCGGCGAGCTGGTCGGCCTCGTCCAGGTACTGGGTGGTCAGGAAGACGGTGGTACCGCCGGAGACCAGCTCGCGGATGATCTGCCACATGGTGTGGCGGGAGCGCGGGTCGAGTCCGGTGGTCGGCTCGTCGAGGAAGATGATCCGCGGGCGGCCGACCAGGGTCATGGCGATGTCGAGGCGGCGCTTCATGCCGCCGGAGTAGGTGGACGCGGGCTTCTTCGCGGCCTCGGTGAGGTCGAACCGCTCCAGGAGGTCGGCGGTGACCTGCCGTCCCTCCCGCTTGGAGAGGTGGTGCAGGTCGGCCATGAGGAGCATGTTCTCCTCGCCGGTGATCAGTCCGTCCACCGCGGAGAACTGGCCGGTGACCCCGATGGCGGCCCGTACCTTCTGGGCCTCGGCGGTCAGGTCGTGCCCGGCGATCCGGGCGGTGCCGCCGTCGGCGGAGATCAGGGTGGACAGGATGTTGACCGCGGTGGTCTTGCCGGCGCCGTTCGGCCCGAGGAGCGAGAAGATCGTCCCTGCGGGCACCCGGATGTCGATGCCGTCGAGGACGGTCTTGTCGCCATAGGCCTTGCGCAGCCCGGCCGCCGCGATCGCGAGTTCGCGTCCGTCTCGGCGTTCGTGTTCGTTCGTCGTCATGCCGCAGAGCGTGCCGCCGCGGCGGTTCAGCACGGCTTCAGCCGGGTTTCAGCAGCGCCCGACGCGGTTCCATACATTTCCCATAGGAATGGTGGTTACGGTCCGCCCCATGGATGCCGCCCTTCCGATCGTCGTCGCGGGAGCCCTGGTCGGCTTTGCCGTGGGGCTCACCGGCATGGGCGGCGGGGCGCTCATGACGCCGATCATGGTGATGGTGTTCGGGGTGAATCCCACCGCGGCCATCGGCAGCGACCTGGCCGCGTCCGTGTTCATGAAGCCGTTCGGCGCGCTGGTCCACCAGCGGGCCGGGACCGTGCGCTGGGACATCGTGCGCCGGCTGCTGCCGACCGCCGTACCGGCCGCCTTCGGCGGGGTGTTCCTGCTCCGGGCACTCGGCGACGGCGACGACCTGGAGCAGCGCGTCAAGTACGTCGTCGGTACGGCGCTGATGCTCGCCGTCGCCGGCATGCTCGCCCGCATGTGGCTCGACCGGCGCCGCGCCGCCGCGGCCGAGGAGGCCGGGGAGGACGCCGAGGTCCCCGTGCGGCCCGTGGCCACCCTGCTCATCGGGCTGGTGGGCGGGGTGATCGTCGGGATGACCTCGGTCGGCTCGGGCTCCCTGATCATCGTGATGCTGATGCTGGCGCACCCGCGGCTCAGGGCCAACCATCTCGTCGGCACGGACCTGGTGCAGGCCATCCCCATGGTGGCCGCGGCCGCCCTCGGCCACCTGCTCGTCGGCGACGCCGACCTGGGGCTCGCGGCGACGCTCCTGATCGGTGCCGTCCCCGGGGTCGTCGCCGGCTCCCTGGTCTCCAGCCGGGTCTCGGGCTCCGCGGTGCGCTGGGCGCTGGTCGTGCTGCTCACCGGCTCCGGCCTCTCGATGCTGAAGGCGTCGTCCACCGTCATCCTGCTCGGCTGCCTGGCCATGGCCCTGCTCGGCATGCTCACCGCCGTACGCGACCGGCGCTCGGTACGCTCCGCGGCCGCGGAGACGGCGGACACCGCGGAGCCGGCGGGCGCCCTGGGTCCCAGGTGACCGGGGGCTCCCGACTCGCGGGCCTCACCGCTCCCGCGCGACCATGGGCAGGAGTCGAGTCGCCCCCCTAAGGAGCGGGCATGAGACGGAACCGACTGCTCACCCCGGCCGCGGTACTGGGCGCGGCCGTCGCCCTGGGCCCGGCACTGCCGCACACCGCGGCGGCCACCCCCGGCCAGAACTGCTCGTACGTCGCATCGGGCTACCAGCCCACGCTCGGGTACGGCGCCACCGGAGCCGCGGTCAGTCAGGTGCAGTGCCTGAGCAACGCGTGGGGCGGGCAGCCGCCCCGGCTCGCGACCGACGGGGTCTACGGCATGGCCACGCAGCGGAAGATCGAGTGGATCCAGACCTGCCACGGCCTGCCGGCCAGCGGAGTCGTCGAGGGCCGCACCTGGCACGTGCTGTACCACCCGGCCCTGGACTGCTACGTCCCCTACCCGTCCTGAGCCGCCCCCGGCCCGGCTCTCCGGCTCCCCCGTTAGGGTGTTGTTAAAGAAAGCGCAAAAACCCAGCGGGACGAGACGACGAGACCGGGGAGACAGCCTTGGGGGCTCCACGCCTGAGCAGGACGCCGTTGCCGGGAATCGGGGTGCGGTACGACCTCGCCACACGCGAGCAGGACCGGGTGTCCGTGGTCGCGCACCGGGACGGTTCGCGGATCCTGAGCGCCTACCGCCGGGACGACCCCGACGCCTGCGCCCTGTCGCTCAGGCTGTCCTCGGGGGAGACGGCGGCGCTCATCGACGCGCTGATGCCGACGCACCACAGCCCGAACCTGCTCTCCACCACCGACCTGGGGCTGGTGGCCGAGCGGATCGAGCTGTCCGCCACCTCGTACTGGAACGGCCGGCTCCTCGGCGAGACGCGGATGCGGACCGAGACGGGGGTGTCCATCGTCGCGGTGCTGCGCCGCGCCGAGGCGGTGCCCTCCCCCACGCCCGGCTTCCGCCTCGCGGGCGGCGACACGCTCATCGTCATCGGCACCCGTGAGGGCGTCGACGCGGCCGCCTCCATACTCGGGCGGGAGTGAGTCCGCCGTGCACGACTCCTCCGTGTTCCTGATCGAGTTCGGTGCGATCATCCTCGGCCTCGGCCTGCTGGGCCGGCTCGCCGGGCGCCTCCGCTTCTCGCCCATCCCCCTCTACCTGCTGGCCGGGCTCGCCTTCGGCGAGGGCGGGCTCTACCCGCTCGGCACCAGCGAGGAGTTCGTCGCGATCGGCGCCGAGATCGGCGTCGTCCTCCTGCTCCTCATGCTCGGCCTGGAGTACACCGCCAGCGATCTCGTCTCCAACCTCAAGACCCAGTACCCGGCGGGTCTGGTGGACGCCGCGCTGAACGCACTGCCCGGCGCCGCGATGGCCCTGCTGCTCGGCTGGGGCCCGGTGGCGGCCGTGGTGCTGGCCGGTGTCACCTGGATCTCCTCGTCCGGGGTGATCGCGAAGGTGCTCGGTGACCTGGGACGGCTCGGCAACCGGGAGACGCCGGTGATCCTGAGCATCCTGGTCCTGGAGGACCTCTCCATGGCCGTCTACCTGCCGATCATCACCGCGCTGCTGGCCGGCGTGGGCCTCGCGGCGGGCAGCCTCACGCTGGCGGTCGCGCTCGGGGTCGCCGGACTGGTCCTGCTGATCGCCGTCCGCTACGGCAGGCACATCTCCCGTCTCGTCTCCAGCGACGACTCGGAGAAGCTGCTCCTGGTGGTCCTCGGCCTGACCCTGCTGGTCGCGGGCATCGCGCAGAAGCTGCAGGTCTCCGCCGCGGTGGGCGCCTTCCTGGTCGGCATCGCCCTCTCCGGCGAGGTGGCCGAGGGCGCCCACCACCTCCTGGCTCCCCTCCGCGACCTGTTCGCCGCCGTCTTCTTCGTCTTCTTCGGCCTGCACACCGACCCGTCGAGCATCCCGCCGGTGCTGCTGCCCGCGCTCGCCCTGGCGTTCGTCACCACGGTGACGAAGATCGCCACCGGTTACTGGGCCGCGAAGCGCGCCGGGATCTCGGCCAGGGGCCGCTGGCGGGCCGGCGGCACGCTGGTCGCCCGCGGCGAGTTCTCCATCGTCATCGCCGGCCTCGCCGTCACCGCCGGCATCGAACCCTCCCTGGGCCCCCTGGCCACGGCCTACGTCCTGATCCTCGTCATCCTCGGCCCCCTCACCGCCCGCTACACCGAACCGGTGGCCCGCCGCCTGACCCGACGGTCCCCGTCGCCGGAGCCCGCCCCGGCCGACCCCCCGGCCCTGCTCCCGACGCGGGGGGCCACGGTGGAGGACCAGGACACGGTCGGACGAGCGTGACCGGGCCCGGCGGTCACCCCGGCCACCCCGGTCACGGCGAGACGACGGACACCTCCGCCCACACCGTCTTGCCCACGGGCCGACGAGGCATCCAGCCCCACCGCAGGGCCAGGGCGTCCACCAGGAGCAGCCCGCGCCCCGACTCGCCGTCGGGAAAGGCCCGGGGCACGGCGGCAGGGGGCCTTCTCGCGGCCGCGGCGTCCGCGACTTCTACCCGGACCAGACCCGCGGCGATGTCGCGGACGAGCCGCAGACCGAAGGTGTGCCCCGGCACCCGGGCGTGCCGCACCGCGTTCGCGGCGAGTTCGGCGACGACGAGAGCGACCGCGCACGACGCGTCGGACTCGGCGGGAAACCCCCACTCCTCCATGCACCGCACGGCATGGTGCCGAGCGTGCCGCGCCCCCTGGGCCGAGGACGCGAACTGCCCACTCCACCACCAGGGCTCCTTCCCCGACGTGACCACTTCTGTCAGCACAGCCCGCCCACCCTCACCTGCATACGAGTCGTTACGTTCCGTACTCAAGAGTCGTCCGGGCGCCCTAGGCTCGGAAGGTGACACAGCCTTACTTCTCGGTTCGTAAGGGACGGAAGTGACGCCTTGGCCAACGGAATCGACCCCGGTACGTCGATGGCCGCGCTGTTCGGCGCACGGGTACGGCGGCTCCGCGTCGCCGCCGGACTGACCCAGGCCCAACTGGGCGCCGCCGTGCACGTGGTGAGCACCCGGATCACCCAGATCGAGCGGGCCTCCGGAGCGAAGCCGACGCTCGAACTGGCGCGGGCGCTGGACGCGGTCCTAGGCACCGACGACCTGCTGGCGGAGTTGTGGCCGTACGTGCACCGGGAGGCCTTCCCGGACTGGTCACGGAAGTTCATGGCGTACTCGGAGCGGGCGCTGGTCATCCGGCAGTACGCGGCGCACGTGGTACCGGGCCTGTTGCAGACCGAGGCGTACGCGCGGGCGGTGCTCAGCGTCGGTCGCACACTCGACGGCGAGGAGCAGTTGGAGGAACGCGTCACCGCCCGCATGAGCCGTCAGGAACGGCTCGGCGGGGCCGACCGTCCGCAGTTGTGGGTGGTCCTCGACGAGGCGGTGCTGAGGCGTCCGGTCGGCGGCCCGGCGGTCATGCGGGAGCAGTTGGAGCGCCTGCTCGCTGCCACGGCGGAGCCTCATCTCACCGTGCAGGTGCTGCCGTTCGACCAGGGGGAGCACGACGTCATGGGCGGCTCGCTCACGCTCCTGACGCTGCCGGACGATGCGGAAGCCGCCTATACGGAGGGCGCTCACTACGGCCAACTCGTCGAGGATCCGGACGAGGTCAGGAGTTTCGCGCTGACCTACGATCGGCTACGGGCGGCAGCCCTGCCCCCGCTCATGTCACTCGACATGATCCGAGACGTGATGGAGGACAGTCACCGTGGAGCGAAGGTCCCGTCCCGATCTGAACGGCGTCGCCTGGCGCAGGAGCAGCTACAGCAATCAGGAGGGGGGCGACTGCGTGGAGGTGGCCGACGGGTTCCCCGGCGCCGTCCCCGTCCGTGACAGCAAGGTCCCCCACGGCCCGGCACTCTGCTTCGAAGCCACCGCCTGGGCCGCGTTCATAGGCGAGTTGGCGGCAGACAGGCAGCACCGCCCCTGAGTCGGCCAGGACCCGGTCACGACCCGCCTCCCCGGTCCGCCGGATCCTTGTCCACGAGGGTCCGGCAGGCCGCTGACCTCCCCAAAGAACCGGGGGAAAGAACCACCCGCCCACCCGACCGGAATCTCGGTCGCCGAGGGCCTGAGGGCCTGCGGGTGAACAGTGCTCCGGATCGGAGACGTCTTCCCGTACGACGCGCAGGACGTTCCCGACGAGGAGTGGATCCCCCACGGTCTCGACCGATCCTGGGTCCCGCTCTCGAAGGACGGATGGTCGAACGGCTCGTCACATGCGTCGACGCGATCCACCGGGCCGTCGAGAAGGGCGGCCCAGCGGCGTACGCCGTGCGGCACGACCGTATCGAGCGCATCTGGCCGTGAGAACGCTGGGACTACGCTCCCCGGCGGTGGCTCACACCCTCCAGTCGGCGAAAGGCCACACCGCGCGGCTGCCTTCACCTCACAGTGGTCACCATGCTGAACCGCGTAGCCGTCCTGTCCGACGTTCACGGCGTCCTGCCCGTCCTGGAGGCAGTGCCGAACCGGACGTCGTCACCGCCGATCAGATCGTGCTCACCGGTGACATCACGGGGGACGGACGTGACCACAGCCCGTGACCCCGCTCCCCGGCCACGGCTCCGCGGCCGGGCCCGTCAGTTGTTCCAGGTCTCGTCGTACGGGTCCGCCGGGGTCGGGATCGGCTTGGCCTCGGTGACCCGGAGGTACGGGATCGGGCCGTTGTTCACCGGGTCGCGGGTCTCGCGGGCGGTGTACGTGCCCGTCACCTGGAGCCAGCCGTCCGGCCGGAGCACCGGCGGGATCTTCCCGGTCAGGGCCACCTTCACCGGCTGGGCGTCCGCCGCGCAGCAGTTCAGCGCCATCCGGACGAGGTACGGGGTGCCGGCCGAGTCGACGGCCACGAAGCCGGCGATCCGGACCTGGTGGCCCGCCAGCGAACGCCCGTGGTCGTAGACGGCGCGGCCCGCGTAGTCGACCAGGTTCAGCGGTATCGGGTCGGACTTGGGCAACGTGTTGTAGCCGTAGGGGTGTTGCAGGGCCGTACCGGTGCGCATCGCGCTGTACGAGCCGAGCGCGGGCGGCGCGATGAGGATCAGGGCGAGGAGCGGAAGGACCAGCAGCCAGGAGATGCGGGGTTCGCGGTGGACGTGCCCCTCGGGCCCGGTCTCCGGTACGGCTTCCCGTACGGCTTCGGGTACGGCCTCCCGCGCGGCTTCCTTGTGGCTGCGGGCGCGCCGCCACTCGTACCACGCCGTCGCCAGCGCCGAGACGATCAGGACCGCGCCCGCCGCCAGCAGCAACGGCTGCAGCCCCGCCTTGACGTACCGGAGATAGAGGCCGGTCGTGCCCGCATGCAGCAGGGCCGCGCCGACCAGGAACATCACCGCCGCCTGCGCCTGCCGGTTCAAAGCAGCACCGCCCCGGTCAGGACCGCGCCCGCGATCGCCGCCGCGAAGGTGGCAGGGGCGAAGCGCAGGGCGAAGCCGCGGCCGAAGGTGCCGGCCTGCATCGCGAAGAGCTTGAGGTCGATCATCGGGCCCACGATCAGGAAGGCCAGCTTCGCGGTGAGCGAGAACTGGGTGAGGGAGGCCGCCACGAACGCGTCCGCCTCGGAGCAGATGGACAGGAGTACGGCCAGCACCGACAGGGCGAGGATCGCGACCACCGGGTTGGCGGCCGCCGTGCGCAGCCACTCCGCCGGGGCCACCGCCTTCAGCGTCGCCGCCGCCATCGCGCCGAGGACGAGGAAGCCGCCCGCCTGCATGGTGTCGTGGCGGACCGAGGACCAGAACGCCTCGCCCTTGGTCTCGCCCTCGTGGTGCGCGTGGGCCGGCAGGCGCAGCCAGTCGGTGCGGCCGAGCCGCTGCCACAGCCAGCCCATCGCACACGCCACCAGCAGGCTGCCGGCGAACCGGCCCACCACCATCTCGGGGTTGCGCGGGAACGCGACCGCCGTGGCCGTCAGCACGATCGGGTTGATCGCGGGCGCGGAGAGCAGGAAGGCGATGGCCGCGGCCGGGGTGACGCCCCGGCGGACCAGGGCGCCGGCCACCGGCACCGACGCGCACTCGCAGCCCGGGAGCACGACACCGGCCAGCCCGGCGACGGGTACCGCGAGGGCCGGGTGGCCGGGCAGGGCGCGGGCGAAGAAGGAGGGCGGGACGAAGACCGCGATCGCCGCGGAGAGCAGCACGCCGAGGACCAGGAACGGGAGCGCCTGGACGACCACCGCCACGAACACCGTCATCCAGCTCTGCATCACCGGCTTCGACAGCGCGCCGCGCACCGGGCCCTGGAACATGACGACCAGGAGGAGGAGCAGGGTCAGGGCCAACGGGGAGTTGAGGTGCCAGCCCTTCCGGCCGGGCGGGGTGCCGCCGGCGTCGGCGCCGGGCGTCCCGCCCTCGGGCGCGGCGCCGGGCGGGGCGGCTTTCTCGGTGATGGCCACGGGTCGGATACCTCCGGCACTTCGGTCAGATCCAGCGATTGTGCTCCCTCCCCTTCCCTACGGGCGGTCAGGGGTGGCTGTTCACCTCGTTGCTGGAACCATGCGTTGCGTTGAGGCAGTCTTTTCCCTCGTGGCGAGCGTTCCGTATCAGGGTGGTGGGGTCCAGGCGCCCATGGTGGTGTGCGGGGACGACGGACTCGCGCACCGGCTGGCCGCCGAGTTGCGCACGGTCTACGGCGAACAGGTCACCCTCGTCGTACCACCCGACGTGCGCATCGCCCGGCCGCCGGTCGTCGGACGCGCCCGGGCCGCCTCGGCCGCGCTGTTCGACCGGGTGGTCAGTGCGACCGTGGGACGGACCGGCGGGAACGGCGGCGGTGGCAGTGGCGGTGGTGCCGCCGGCGGTGCCGGCTCGGTCTCCGGTGGCGGTGAGGGGCCGCGCGGGGAGCGGGTGCTGGAGGCCGTCGAGGCCGGTGAGGCGGTGCTCGCGGAGGCGGGGGTGGAACGGGCCGCCGCGCTCGCCCTCGTGTACGACGACGACGAGACCAACATCCGGGCCGCCCTCACCGCCCGCCGGCTGAATCCGCGGCTGCGGCTCGTGCTGCGGCTGTACAACCGGCGGTTGGGGCAGCACATCGAGGAACTCCTCGACCAGGCGGCCGCCCTGGCCATCGGGGACCCGGACGGCAGCGGCGCGGTGGGGGACGCCTCCACGATCGTGCTGTCCGACGCCGACACCGCCGCGCCCGCGCTCGCCGCCACCGCGCTCGCCGGGCGCGGCAAGGTCATCCACACGGACGGTCTGGTGCTGCGGGCGGTGGACCTGCCGCCGGGTGCGGCGACGGGTCAGGACGCCGTCGAACAGGGGCTGTTCCCGCTGGCGTTGCTCTCCCCGAACGGCACCGGGCCCGAACCGGCCGAGGGCGGCCGGGAGCGGGGGCCGCGGCTGCTGCCGGACGACGCGCAGGTACGGGCCGCGGGCGAGCGCGGCGTGATGGTGCTGGAGCAGGTGTCGTCGTCGGCGGGCTCGGCCGAGCCCGCCGGGCGCGGGGTCGGGGTGGTACCCCCGCTCGCCTCGCTGTTCTCGCGGCGGCTCAGGTGGTCGCTGTTCGGGAGCGCGGGGTGCGTGGTCGCGCTCGCGGTCGCGTTGTCGGTGGTGACGCACATGCATCCGGTCCGGGCCTTCTACTACACGCTCCTCGACCTGTTCGCCATCGACAACCCCGCGATCGGGGCGCCGGTCGGCAGGCAGGTCCTGCAACTCCTGTCGGGGCTGGTCGGGTTGCTGCTGCTGCCGGTGCTGCTGGCGGCGGTGCTGGAGGCGCTCGGGACCTTCCGCACCGCGTCCGCGCTGCGCAAGCCGCCTCGGGGGCTGGGTGGTCATGTGGTGCTCCTCGGGCTGGGGAAGATCGGTACGCGCGTGCTGACGCGGCTGCGGGAGCTGCACGTGCCGGTGGTGTGCGTCGAGGCCGATCCCGAGGCGCGCGGGCTGGCGGTGGCGCGGCGGCTGCGGGTGCCGGTGGTGCTCGGGGACGTCACCCAGGAGGGGGTCCTGGAGGCCGCCAAGATCCATCGGGCGCAGGCGCTGCTCGCGGTGACCAGCGCGGACACCACGAATCTGGAGGCCGTGCTGTACGCGCGGTCCGTGCGGCCCGAGCTGACGGCGGTGCTGCGGCTGTACGACGACGACTTCGCGACGGCCGTGTACCGGACGCTGCGGGCGGCGCATCCGCACGCGGTCACCCGGAGCCGGAGTGTGTCGTACCTGGCGGCGCCGTCCTTCGCGGGGGCGATGCTGGGGCGGCAGATCCTCGGGGCGATCCCGGTGGAGCGGAAGGTGCTGCTGGTGGCGGTGGTGGCGGTGGGCGGGCATCCGCAGCTGGAGGGGCGGACGGTGGCGGGGGCGTTTCGGGCGGGGGCGTGGCGGGTGCTGGCGCTTGAGGGGCGGCAGGGGGTCGCGGACGGGGAGTACGTGTTGCGGGGTGGGGACCGGGTGGTGGTGGTCGCCACCCGTCGGGGGCTGGCGGAGCTCTCCGGCCACCGTGCCTCGCCCACCCACCCACCCGACTCGCTCGGTTGAGGGGCGGGGGTGGGTGGGTTGCGGTGACGGCGGCACGCGCGGCCGCACGGGGGCAGAGCGCGCAGTTCCCCGCGCCCCTGACGGGGCACTCGGGTGCCGCGTCCTCGACAGGGCCCCGCGCCCTGACCGGGCCCACCGCGCCGCGGCCCGGTGCCGCGCCGTCGTGGCTGCCGGCGCAGTTCCCCGCGCCCCTGACGGGGCGCTTCAGTGCCGCCTGCTCGGCAGTGCCCCTTGGCGGGGGCGCGCGGGTGAGGGGCTCGCTTGTCGAGAAGCCGAGTCGGGTGGGTGGGTGGGCAAGCTCCCGTCAGTCCGTCGGCGCTGTCGCCGTAGGCGTGAGGTGGCGTTCGGCGAATTCCATTTCCAGGCGGAGTTGCTTGATGCGTTCGTCGACCACGAGGGAGCCGTGGCCGGCGTCGTAGCGGTAGACCTCGTGGGGGGCCGAGCGGGCCGCGAGGCGGCTGACGTAGTTGTCGATCTGGCGGATGGGGCAGCGGGGGTCGTTGAGGCCGGCCGAGATGTAGACGGGGGCCTTGACGTCGTCGACGTAGGTGAGCGGGGAGGAGGCGGCGAAGCGGTCGGGGACCTCTTCCGGCGTGCCGCCCAGCAGCGTGCGGTCCATCGCCTTCAGGGACTCCATCTCGTCGTGGTACGCCGTGACGTAGTCGGCGACCGGGACGACCGCGATGCCCACCGCCCAGGACGCCGGCTGGGTGCCCAGGCCGAGGAGCGTGAGGTAGCCGCCCCAGGAGCCGCCGGTCAGGACCAGACGCTCGGGGTCGGCGAGGCCGGACTCGACCGCCCAGTCCCGCACCGCCGCCACGTCCTCCAGCTCGATCAGGCCCACCCGGTGCTTCAGCGCGTCCGTCCAGGCCCGGCCGTACCCCGTGGAGCCGCGGTAGTTGATGCGGACCACGGCGTACCCGTGGTCGACCCAGGCCGCCGGCCCCGCCGCGAAGCTGTCGCTGTCGTGCCAGGTCGGGCCGCCGTGCAGGTCGAAGACGGTGGGGAGGGGGCCGACGGCGCCGGCCGGCTTCTGGATCAGGGCGTGGATGACGCCGCCGGGGCCCTCCACCCACGCGTCCGAGACCGGGACGGAAGGGGGGCACTTCATGCCCGGCGGGTCCAGGACCACCTCGCCGGTCGTGGAGCGGACCACCGGCGGCTCGGCGGCCGACGACCAGAGGTACTCGACGGTGCCGTCGGGGCGCGCCGTGGCCCCGGAGACGGAGCCCGGCGGAGTCGGGATGCGGGTCAGCTCGCGCGTGGCCAGGTCGTAGCGGAACAGGTCGCTGCGGGCCTTGTGGCTGTGCGCGATGAGCAGCGCAGCGCCGTCCGGGTACCACTCCGCGCTCACGTCGCCCGGCAGGTCGAGGGTCAGGTCCGTCTGTGTGCCGGAGACGACGTCCCAGATCAGGGGCTCCCAGCGGCCCCGCCGCTGGTGGCCGATGAGCAGCCGCGGGTCGCCGTCGACGGGGGCGAAGCCCAGCACCTCCAGGCCCAGTTCCTCGGTGCCGCCACGGGTGTCGTCCAGCGCGGCGACCGTCGAACCGTCGGGGCGGACCACCCGCAGCGCCGAGTGCATGGCGTCGCCGTGCTCGGTGTGCTCGATCGCGATCAGCGAGCCGTCGTGGGAGAAGTCGCCGACGCCCGCGGATTCGGCGTGCCGGTAGATCTCCAGCGGCTCCTCACCCGCTCTGACCAGGTAGATCGTCGTGCCCTCGTCGTCCGTGGAGCGGCCCACGACCGCCGTGCGGCCGTCCCGGCCCAGCGCCAGGCCCGAGGGGTACGACGGCTCCAGGCCCGGCGTCGCCTCCTCGTCCGCGCCGCCACCGAAGGGCTGGCGGCGCCAGACGCCGAACTCGTCGCCGTCCTTGTCGTCGAACCACCAGATCCACGCGCCGTCCGGGGAGAGCAGCCCGTCCGTCGTGCCGTTCGGCCGGTTCGTCGCCTGGCGCTGCTCTCCGCTCGCGCGGTCCCAGGCGTACAGCTCGTACGTCCCCGTCGCGTTCGACACGAACAGGGAACGGTCGGGGGCGTCCTCCGCCCAGTCCGGCAGGGAGACCCGAGGGGCGCGGAAGCGCTTCTCCCAGTCCGGCATGTCGCTCTCACTCATGGCCGCAGTCATGGCCCCATACTGCCCGTCCCCGCCCACATTGCGTCGACGGGAGTCCACGGCCTGTGGATAACTTTGCGAACCTCCAGGTGGGCGTCCGGACCCGCACACCCGCCTGCACGCGCCCACCCCGCCCGTAAACCGTCATGAACCGCCCCGTACCGTGGACGGCGTGTACCGCTTTCTGCTGACACCCCGCTGGTGGGGCATCAACGTCTTCGTGCTGCTCGCCATCCCGTTCTGCATCTTCATGGGGTCGTGGCAGCTGAGCCGCTTCGAGGCGCGGGTCGAGGCGCATCGCAGCGCCGACGAGCAGGTCGAGACGGCGAAGACGGAGGCGGCCCGGCCACTTGCCGACCTGCTGCCCGTCGACCAGTCGACCTCCGGCAAGCGGGCCACGGTCACCGGCCGGTACGACAAGCAACTGCTGGTGCCCGACCGCCAGGTCGACGGCAAGAACGGCTTCTACGTCCTGACCCTGCTGCGCACCGACTCCGGCAAGGCCCTGCCCGTCGTGCGCGGCTGGCTGCCCGGCAAGGCGGACGCCGCCAAGGTGCCGGCCCCGCCCGCCGGCGAGGTCACCGTCACCGGCGCGCTGCAGGCGTCCGAGACGCCGGGGGACGACGGCGTCAGCAACCAGGGCGGGCTGCCGTCCGGGCAGACGGCCGCGATCAGCGCGGCCTCACTGGTGAACCTGGTGCCGTACCCGGTGTACGACGCGTGGATCACCCTGGAGAAGGCCGACTCGGGGATGACGGCCGTACCGGCGACCGCGCCGGACAACTCGGGGCTCGACCTGAAGGCGTTCCAGAACCTCGGCTACACCGGTGAGTGGTTCGTCTTCGCGGGGTTCGTGGTGTTCATGTGGTTCCGGCTGCTGCGCCGTGAGGTGGAGTTCGCCCGGGACGCGGCACTCGGCCTGGTCCCGGACCCGGAAGAGGAAGCCCAGCAGCCGACCGCCGTATGACGACGGCCGCCGCCGGTCCCGCCGGTCACTCGGCCGCCAGCACCCCGGTCCAGTAGACCGTCCCCGCGCAGGCGTTGGTCACCGTCGCCGAGCCGGTCGGGGACCCGGCCTGCGGGGTGTACGAGACCGCGACGCTCCCGTCGGCCGTGCCGCCGTCCTCGGTGAGCAGCTGGGTGGTGGTGCCGTCCGACCCGGAGGTGGTCGTACCCGCGCTGCTGGTGGCGCCGTCGGTGGGGCTCGGGGAGGCGGTGGAGCCGCCGGTGCCGCCGGTGTCGGTGGAGCCGCCGGTACTGGAGCCGCTGGTCGGGCAGGTCTCCGAGGGGACGAAGCCGAACTTCTCCTCGTAGGCGGCACCGGGCGCCAGGACCAGACCGGTGAGCTCGGTGGTCGGGTCGGGCAGCCCGGCCGCCGCGTCGCCGGCGACGTGCCGGGCGGCGGCGATCTTGGTGGCGTCGGCCGCTCCCTGCGCGAGGACGCCCACGCTGCCGGGGCCGCCGACGGTACAGCTCGTCGTCGAGACGTTGACGACGCGGAAGGTGCCGTAGACGACGCCCGTCGAGTCGGGCGCGCCGACGGTGGAGGTCGGGGTGCCGAGCTGTGCCGAGGTGCAGACGGGGGCGCTGCTTGCGGCGCCGGCGGTGGGGACGACCTTGGTGCCGGAGACGGCTCCGGTGGTCTCGCTCTTGCCGCCGCCCTTGGTGCCGCCGGGGCTCTGGCCGGCGGCCTGGCCGCCGGTGCCACCCGAGGTACTGGTGCCGCCGTCGGGGTTCTTGCCGCCGGTGGCGCCGCCCTGCGCCTGGGAGGCCTGGCCGGCCATGGAGGTGTTGGGGTCGGTGCCGCCGGAGTTGGAGACGTGCACGAGGGCGGGGACCGCGGTGCCGATGAACAGGGCGGCGGCCGCCATGCCCACGGCGGCCTGCCGCTTGCGGGCCCGGCGGGCGGGCACCGCGCGGCGCAGGTGGTCGAGACTGCCGTCGCGCGGGGCGAGGTCGTCGACCGCCGAGTGCAGGAGCCGGCGCAGCGCCAGCTCGTCCGTGTCGAGCCCGTCCAGGGCTTCGGGGCCGTCGGCACCGGCCCCGAAGCCGGGGCCGAGCCCGCTCCGGAGCCCTTCGGGGCCCTGCTCCAGGCCGTCGGGGCCCTTGTCGTCGGGGCCGTCGTTCACAGTTCCGTTCCCAGCGTGCGATTGCGTGTGCTCTTGCTCGTGGTGCCGTTCCGGTGTCGGCTCGTGCCAGGCGTAAGGCTCGTGGCGATCATGCGAGTCGCCTCCCTGGGGGCTGTCCGTCATGCCGCCGACTCCATCGCCACCCGCAGGGCCGCGATGCCGCGCGAGCCGTACGCCTTCACCGAGCCCAGCGAGATGCCGAGCGTCTCCGCGACCTGGGCCTCGGTCATGTCGGCGAAGTAGCGCAGGACGAGGACCTCGCGCTGGCGGCGCTGCAGGCCCTTCATCGCCTTGATCAGGTCGCGCCGCTCCAGCTGGTCGTAGGCGCCCTCCTCGGCGCTGGCCGCGTCCGGCATCGGCTTGGAGAGGAGCTTGAGGCCGAGGATGCGGCGGCGCAGCGCGGAGCGGGAGAGGTTGACGACCGTCTGACGCAGGTAGGCCAGGGTCTTCTCCGGGTCGCGGACGCGTTTGCGGGCGGAGTGGACGCGGATGAACGCCTCCTGGACGACGTCCTCGCAGGAGGCGGTGTCGTCGAGGAGGAGCGCGGCGAGGCCGAGGAGTGAGCGGTAGTGCGCCCGGTAGGTCTCGGTGAGGTGGTCGACGGTGGTACCGGCCGCCGCCGTCGCCTCCTCGGCGCCGTCGCGCTGGCTGGGTATGCGGGTGGGCCGCGCTGCGGGCATGGGCGCGATCACCGGCATGCCGCCGGGCGTGCCGGGCATGCGGGGGCGCAGACCGGCGCGGGGCGGCCGCAGGGCCGTCGCGCCGCGGGGCGCACTGAGCTCGAGTACCTCTGCCACGCAAGTTGGACACGGCTACCCCCCGCGGGGTTGTACGTGCCGGGCATCACTTTTGCGTCGGGCGTTCCGGACGGGCGCATGCCGGGGCCGCCGGGTGGGCCGGCCGGCGGGTTCGGTGCCGTTCCGCGCGCGTCCGGCAGCACACTCGACGGTGTATCAAATGCCGCCATGCGTCCCGCTCTTCCCTTATGTCCCATTATGAACGGGCGTCCCCACGCCCCGATCACGGCGTCCCCACGCCAGGATCATGCGTCCCCGCGCCCCCAAGGCCCGGTTGCGTAAGCGCCCGGTAAGTGGGCGACCGCAAAGACGCTCCCCGCCGCCCGCATGGTTGCGGAGGACGGGGAGGAAAATCTTCGAACGCGGACGGGCCTCGGTTCAAGTGGTTTGGACCATGCTTCGTGACACATTTCTTACGCGGATCCTACCCGTGGGCCCGCTCCCATCCAGGGCGCCTCCCATGCCGTTTGCCGTGGTCACCGGGTGTTCACGCGGAATCCGCCACACCTGAACGGCCGGTCAGTTCCGCCGCCACCAGCTCGGCGATCTGCGCGGTGTTCAGCGCGGCCCCTTTACGCAGGTTGTCCCCGCACACGAAGAGTTCCAGCGCCGTCGGGTCGTCGAGCGCCCGCCGCACCCGGCCGACCCAGGTCGGGTCGGTGCCCACCACGTCGGCGGGCGTCGGGAACTCCCCGGCGGCGGGGTTGTCGAAGAGGACGACGCCCGGAGCCGTGTCGAGGATCTCCCGGGCCTTGTCGACGGTGACCTCGCCCTGGAAGCGGGCGTGCACCGTCAGGGAGTGCGTGGTGACCACCGGGACCCGTACGCACGTCACCGCGACCGGCAGCTTCGGCAGCCCGAGGATCTTACGGGACTCGTCCCGCACCTTCATCTCCTCCGACGACCAGCCGTCCTCCCGCAGCGACCCGGCCCACGGTACGACGTTGAGCGCGACCGGCTCCGGGAACGGCCCGGTCAGGTCCCCGACCGCGCGCCGTACGTCACCGGGCTTGGTGCCCAGCTCGGTACCGGCGACCATGGACAGCTGGGCCCGCAGCGTCTCCACGCCGGCCCGCCCGGCCCCGCTCACCGCCTGGTACGACGACACCACCAGTTCGCGCAGCCCGAACTCGGCGTGCAGCGCGCCCAGGGCGACGATCATCGACAGGGTGGTGCAGTTGGGGTTGGCGATGATCCCGCGCGGCCGGTTGCGGGCGCAGTGCGGATTGACCTCGGGGACGACCAGCGGCACCTCCGGGTCCATCCGGAAGGCGCCGGAGTTGTCCACCACGACGACACCCTTGGCGGCGGCGACGGGCGCCCAGCGCGCGGACACCTCGTCGGGCACGTCGAACATCGCGACGTCGATCCCGTCGAAGGCCTCCTCCGACAGCGCGACGACCTCGACCTCGGCCCCGCGCACGGTCAGCTTGCGGCCGGCCGAGCGCGGGGTGGCGACCAGGCGGATCTCGCCCCAGACGTCGGCCCGCTGGGACAGGATCTGGAGCATCACCGTGCCGACGGCCCCGGTCGCACCCACGACCGCGAGCGCCGGCTTGCCGGTCATCGGCCGGTGCCTCCGTAGACCACGGCCTCGTCGGTGTCGGAGTCGAGACCGAAGGCGGTGTGCACGGCGCGCACGGCCTCCGGCACGTCGTCGGCCCGGGTGACGACCGAGATGCGGATCTCCGAGGTCGAGATCAGCTCGATGTTGACCCCGGCGTCGCTGAGCGCCTCGAAGAACGACGCGGTGACCCCCGGGTTGGTCTTCATACCCGCGCCGACCAGCGAGATCTTGCCGATCTGGTCGTCGTAGCGCAGCGAGTCGAAGCCGATGCCCGGCCGGTTGCGCTCCAGCGCGTCGATGGCCTTGCGGCCCTCGGTCTTCGGGAGCGTGAAGGAGATGTCCGTCAGGCCGGTGGCGGCGGCGGACACGTTCTGCACGACCATGTCGATGTTGATCTCGGCATCGGCGATGGTCCGGAAGATGGCGGCGGCCTCGCCCGGCTTGTCGGGCACCCCGACGACCGTGACCTTGGCCTCGGAGGTGTCGTGCGCGACACCGGAGATGATGGCCTGCTCCACCTTCTTGTCCCCAATCGGCTTGCTGCTGACCCACGTGCCCTGCAGTCCGCTGAAGCTGGACCGGACGTGGATCGGGATGTTGTAGCGGCGGGCGTACTCCACACAGCGGTGGAGGAGCACCTTGGAACCGGAGGCGGCGAGCTCCAGCATGTCCTCGAAGGAGATCCAGTCGATCTTCCGCGCCTTCTTCACCACGCGCGGGTCGGCGGTGAACACACCGTCGACGTCGGTGTAGATCTCGCAGACCTCGGCGTCCAGCGCGGCGGCGAGGGCCACGGCGGTCGTGTCGGACCCGCCGCGCCCCAGCGTGGTGATGTCCTTCTTGTCCGCGCTGACGCCCTGGAACCCGGCCACGATCGCGATGTTGCCCTCGTCCAGCGCCGTCCTGATCCGCCCCGGCGTGACGTCGATGATCCGGGCTTTGTTGTGGACCGAGTCGGTGATGACGCCTGCCTGGCTGCCGGTGAACGACTGGGCCTCGTGGCCCAGGTTTTTGATCGCCATGGCCAGCAGTGCCATGGAGATACGCTCTCCGGCGGTCAGCAGCATGTCGAACTCACGCCCGGCAGGCATCGGGGATACCTGCTCGGCGAGATCGATCAGCTCGTCCGTCGTGTCGCCCATCGCGGAAACGACGACAACCACCTGGTTGCCGTTCTTCTTCGCTTCCACGATTCGCTTGGCGACGCGCTTGATGCCCTCGGCATCGGCAACGGAGGAGCCTCCGTACTTCTGCACGACAAGGCCCACGTGCGCTCCTCGCTCGGTTTGTTGTGTCGGCTCAGTTTAACGAGCGTCCGAATTCCACCGGCCTGCTCCCGCATGGTGAGACCGCGGGACCTCGCCGCTCGCGACCGGAACCTGCCCAGCGAACAGCAGAGCACGCGAAAAGTGCCCTGCCTCACATCGACCCGCCTTGACCCTTCTTGCCCTTTCGAACGGGGTCCCAGGAGCCGGAACCGGGTCGTCCGCGCGTTCCGGCACCGGGCGGGGCCGCCGCCCGGACCGCTGGTGTAGGCAGGTGCACCATGACGGCTCTCATCCTGCTCTCCGGCACCGTGCTGCTGGGCGCGAGCGTGCAGTGGCTGACCGGCATGGGGTTCGCGCTGGTCGCCGTACCGGCCCTGATCCTCCTCCTCGGGCCCGCCGAGGGCGTCGCGCTCGCCAACTGCGCGGCCGGCGCGATCAGTGTGGTGGGCCTGGCGGGCGGCTGGCGCCGGGTCCGCCCGGCCGCGATGGTGCCGCTGTGCGCGGCGGCCGCCTGCACGGTCCCGGCGGGC
Source organism: Streptomyces sp. NPDC001507 (assembly GCF_042894765.1). NCBI lineage: Bacteria > Bacillati > Actinomycetota > Actinomycetes > Kitasatosporales > Streptomycetaceae > Streptomyces > Streptomyces sp. NPDC001507. The sequence continues at coordinate 230,201 of NZ_JBIAVV010000011.1, read as the reverse complement.
ACCTGGCTGACCCGCCGGCTCCCCCCGCCGGCTCTCCTCCTGACCATGGGCGCCCTGGTCACCGCGGCCGTGCTCCTGGTGATGCGCGGCGCCCGCCTCCCCGCCCTCGGCGGCCGGGGCGGCGCGCTGACGGCCGGCGCGGTGGGCGGCTTCATGAACTCGGCGGCGGGCGTCGGCGGCCCGCCGGTCTCCCTCTACGCCCTCAACGCGGGCTGGACGGTACGGGAGTTCGTCCCGAACGCCCAGTTCTACGGCGTGGTCGTCAACGCCTTCTCGGTGACGGCGAACGGGGTGCCGGGGCTGAACGGCGCGCAGTGGGCGGCGGTGGCCGCGGCGATGGCGGCCGGCGGGGCCTTGGGCACGGCGGTGGCCGGCCGCATGCCGGAGCACCACGCCCGCCGCCTGGTCCTCGTCCTGGCCCTGACGGGCGGGGTGACGGCGATGGTGAAGGGGGTGTGGACGCTGTCCTGACGGCGGCGCTGCCCGGCGCCGGGGACCTATGCGGAGGAGGACCGCGCGCCCAGCGGGCCGCCGATCTCCTGCTGCATGACCTGGCCCGCCTCGAACTCCAGGGTCTCGTCGCCCATGGTGGCCTGGTCGGTGTCGAGGCCGTCCAGTTCCTCCAGGGGCTGGTTGAGGCGGACGTGGATCAGGACGGACTGCAGGGCGCGCAGGACGGCGGAGGCGGTGGGGCCCCAGTTGGAGAAGTAGGAGAACTGCCACCACCACAGGGCCTCCGTGGTGCGGCCCGCGCGGTAGTGGGCCATGCCGTGGCGGAGGTCGGTGATGATGTCGGCCAGGTCGTCCGAGATCCGGGCCGGGACGGGCGCCTTGCGGGGCTCGTACGGGTCGAAGACCTCGGAGTAGACGTCGACGGGTTCGAGGAGGCGTCCGAAGTTCTCGCGGAGCAGGTCGACGTCCGGCTCCGGGCCCAGGTCCGGCTCGTAGCGCTCGTCGGGAACGATGTCCTCGTGCGCGCCGAGACGGCCGCCGGCCAGCAGCAGCTGGGAGACCTCCAGGAGGAGGAAGGGGACCGCCGAGTCCGGCTCGTCGCCCTTCGACACCTCCATCACGGCCACCAGGAAGCTCTCCACCTGGTCGGCGATCTGGACCGCGAAGTCGTCGGGGTTCTGCGCGGTCGCGTGCAGCGTGGCGTCAGACATCTAGGAGTCGTCTCCCCTCGAAGGCGCGGCCGAGCGTGACCTCGTCCGCGTATTCCAGGTCGCCGCCCACCGGGAGGCCGCTGGCCAGGCGGGTGACCTTCAGGCCCATGGGTTTGATCATGCGGGCGAGGTAGGTGGCGGTCGCCTCGCCCTCCAGGTTCGGGTCCGTGGCGAGGATCAGCTCGGTCACCGTGCCGTCGGCCAGGCGGGCCAGCAGCTCCCTTATCCGCAGGTCGTCGGGGCCGACGCCCTCGATCGGGCTGATCGCGCCGCCGAGCACGTGGTACCGGCCGCGGAACTCACGCGTGCGCTCGATCGCGACGACGTCCTTCGGCTCCTCCACCACACAGATCACCGTCGGGTCGCGGCGGGTGTCGCGGCAGATGTTGCACAGTTCCTCCTGTGCCACGTTGCCGCAGGTCGCGCAGAAGCGGACCTTCGCCTTCACCTCCAGGAGGGCCTGTGCGAGACGCCGTACGTCCGTCGGCTCCGCCTGCAGGATGTGGAAGGCGATCCGCTGCGCGCTCTTCGGACCGACGCCGGGAAGCCGCCCCAGCTCGTCGATGAGGTCCTGGACCACGCCTTCGTACAACGGACTGCCCTTCCTGGAGTCTTTCGGTACGTACGGTAGTTGGCTGCCGCCTGTCCTAGGAAGACAGTGCGGGTGTCGTGCGGGCGACGAACATCAGAACGGCAGGCCGGGGATGCCGCTGCCGCCGCCCAGGCCCTGCGCCAGCGGGCCGAGCTTCTGCTGCTGGAGCGTCTGGGCGTTCTCGTTGGCCGCCTGGACCGCCGCGATGATCAGGTCGGCGAGGGTGTCGGTGTCCTCCGGGTCCACCGCCTTCGGGTCGATCTTCAGCGCGCGCAGCTCGCCGGAACCGGTCACGGTGGCCCGTACCAGGCCGCCGCCGGCCTGTCCTTCGACCTCCGTGCCCGCCAGCTCCTCCTGGGCCCGTGCCAGGTCCTGCTGCATCTTCTGGGCCTGCTGGAGCAGCTGCTGCATGTTGGGCTGGCCACCACCGGGGATCACGATCAGCTCCTGGGTCGGGTCCGGATTTTCTCTGTTGTGCATGAGCCTACGTGGTCGACGCAGCCATCGCCCCGCCACTCTTTCGAGTGAGATTCCTGGCGGCCCTATACCTGATCAAGACCCACTTCCGGGCGGAAAAGAGGCGAAAGAACAGCCTTCGCCACCCATTGGGCGGTAGGAAGGGTTCCCGTCGTCAGCATCCATTGTCAGGTCCGGCGCCAGGTCGAATGTGGGGACCGGTGGCAGTTCTGGTGTCACGGAACGCGACCGGTCGGGATCGGTTCGGGATCAGTTAGGGAGTGCCGGGTGGGTCAGCCGGAGATGCAGCCCGAGGGACTGCCTCAGGACGGGCGGGGCGGCGAGGGTGCGGCCGGACTGCGGCCGGGCGATCTGGCCGGGCGGGCGCTTCCGCTCGGGGACTGGGGTGAGCCGGCCGAGCGGCTCGACGAGCTGTACCGGTGGGTGGAGCGCGGGGCGCTGGAGACGTCCCGCTGGTATCTGGCGGACCGGGTCTGGAAGCGGCGCGGGGCACGGGCACTGCGGTGCGGGGCGGCGGTGGGGGCGACGCTCGGGGCGGCGCTGCCGCTCCTCGACCTCACCGGGGTGGTGGGCGGCGTCGCGCCGTGGGGGTATCTCGCGCTGCTGCTGGCGGTGTCCTGCGTCGGCATCGACCGGTTCTTCGGGGTGACCTCCGGGTGGATAAGGGACATGGCGACGGCGCAGGCCGTGCAGCGGCGGCTGCAGGTGCTGCAGTTCGACTGGGCGTCGGAGAGCGTGCGGGAGGTGCTGGGGCCGGCGGAGGGTACGGCGAGCGAGGCGGCCGAGCGGTGCCTGGCGGTGCTGCGGAGGTTCTCCGAGGACGTGACCGAGCTGGTCCGTACGGAGACGGCCGACTGGATGGTGGAGTTCCGGACGGGGCCGGCGCCGCTGGGCATGCAGGCGACGGTGACGGCGGGGCCGCGGGCGGACGCGGGGCATCTGAACGGCCGCTTCCCGCTGCCGCCGGGCGCTAACGGGGCACGGCCGAACATGCCTCGGCAGCGACCACCGGAGCCGCGGTGAGCCGGTGCGCGCGGCCGGTTCGGTGCGGCGGCGCGGGGGGCGTTCGCGCAGTTCCCCGCGCCCCCGGGCGGGTGGGTGCCTCGGACCATGGCTCAGTACCGCACCGTCGTGGTTGCTCGCGCAGTTCCCCGCGCCCCTGGGCGGGTGGGTGCCTCGGACCATGGCTCAGTACCGCACCGTCGTGGTTGCTCGCGCAGTTCCCCGCGCCCCTAGGGGGGTGGGGGTTCGCGCCGTCGTTCAGCGCCGCACCGTCGTGGTTGGTCGCGCAGTTCCTCGCGACCCTAGGGGGTGGCCCGTTGGGGGGCTTCTGTGGCGACGCTCGCTGCAGCGCCCCGTCAGGGGCGCGGGGAACTGCGCGGCCAGCCCCCGCGGCGGGGCAGACGGAATTGTCCGGACGCCCGAATGTCTTGACATCTCGGGAAGCGGCGCCGCATCGTGAGCACGCAGGCTATGGACGGTCCAAGGAGGGGCAGCCCCATGGTGCGTACGCTCGGCGTCGCCGTCGTCGGATTCGGCTGGATGGGGCGGGTGCACTCGCAGGCCTATCAGCGGGTGGGACACCACTTCCCGCAGCTGGGCGTGCGGCCCGAGCTGGTGGTCGTGGCCGAGGAGGTGCCGGGGCGGGCCGAGGAGGCCGCGGCGCAGTTCGGGTTCGCGTCGACGACCCGGGACTGGCGTGAGGTCGCCGCCGACCCGCGGGTGGCGGCCGTGAGCATCACCGCGCCGAACTTCCTGCACCGTGAGATCGGCGTCGCCATGGCGGAGGCCGGCAAGCACATATGGATCGAGAAGCCGGTCGGACTGACCACCGAGGACGCCCGCGCGGTGGCGGAGGCGGTGGCGAAGACCGGGGTGCGGGGAACGGTCGGCTTCAACTACCGCAACGCCCCTGCCGTCGCGTACGCCCGCGAGCTGATCGCCTCCGGTGAGCTGGGGACCGTCACGCACGTCCGGGTGCGGCTGTTCAGCGACTACGCCGCGCATCCCGATGGCGCCCTGACCTGGCGGTACGAGCGGGCGCGCGGCGGCGGGGGCGTCCTCGGCGACCTCGCCTCGCACGGCGTCGACCTGGCCCGCTTCCTACTCGGCGACATCGAGTCGCTGGCCGCCGACACCGCCGTGTTCATCCCGGAACGCGCCCGGCCCACCGGCGCCACCGCCGGCCACACCCTCGCCACCGGCGGCGAGATGGGCCCCGTCGAGAACGAGGACTACGTCAGCTGCCTGCTCCGCTTCGCCTCGGGAGCCCGCGGTGTCCTGGAGGCCAGCCGGGTCTCGGTCGGCGAGCAGAACAACTACGGTTTCGAGGTGCACGGCACCAAGGGCGCCGTCTTCTGGGACTACCGGCGGATGGGCGAACTGGGCGTCGGCCACGGCACCTCCTACCAGGACCAGCCCGTCTCCACGGTCTTCGTCGGCCCCGGCCACGGCGAGTACGGCGCCTTCCAGCCCGGCGCCGCCAACGCCATGGGCTATGACGACCTCAAGGTGATCGAGGCCAGCAACTTCCTGCGGTCCGTCACCGAGGGCACCTCCTACGGCCCGACCCTGGAGGACGCCGTGCACAGCGCCACCGCCCTCGACGCGATGAGCCGCTCGGCCGCGCAGAGGACGTGGGTGCACCTCGGCTGACCCGGCGAAGTGCGGGCGGCAGTTCACTCCTTGCTGTAGGTCAGGCTCTCGCTGCCGTCCTTCGTCTCGCGCTTCAGCTTGCCGCCCGGCAGCAGGGTCACCTCGGTGGCCTCTCCGGCGGTGCACGACGACCGGGGCTTGCCCGCCGTGACCGTGGAGGGGCCGATCTCCAGCGGGCCGTCCGAACCCGGCTTCCCGGCGAGCTTCGCCGCGAACTCACAGTGGTAGCCGGGGCCGTCCGCGACCAGGGTGAGGACCGTGTCGCCCACGGCACCCTGGCGGATGGACAGTTCGCGGGTGTTGTGGCCGGTGTCGTTGTCGATCGAGGTGGCCCAGGAACCCAGGAAGCCGCTCGGGACGGTGCCCTCGGGGGCGGCCGAGGAGGAGGGCGACCGGGTGGGCGTCGGCTCCGCGGCCGTGGTCGGGGCGGTGGCCGCGGGGGCGGAGGCGGTCCCGCCGCCCGCCTTGGCGTCCGTGCCGTCGCCGCCGCCGCTGTTCATGAGCGCGTAGACGGAGCCGCCCGCGGCCAGCAGCACGATCAGGGCGACGGTGACGAGAAGCGCGGTGGAGCGGGGGGTGCGGCGGGGCTCGTCGGCGGGGAGGGGGTCGTACAGCGGGGGCGGGGGGACGGGCGGGTAGATCTGGGTGGAGTCGGGGGCGGGCTCGGGGGCGGCCTCGATGTACGGGTTGTACGGCACCGACTGGGGGTGCTGGTGGGGTTGGTTCGGGTAGCCGTAGGCCGGGTGGGCGGGGGCGTGTTCCGGGGACGGCGGGTCGAGTGTCGGCCGCGGGTGGTTCGTGGCCGGTCGCGCAGTTCCCCGCGCCCCCGGGTCTGCCGACCCTCGTGTCTCGCGACGTGTCACCCCGTGCAGCGCCCCATGGACCGTCGGGTCCTCCACCTCCAGCAACTCGACGGCGTGGCGGCCGAGTTGGGCCACCAGTGAACCCGGCAGCCAGGGGTCCCTCGAGCGGCCCTCCCAGACGGTGTCGCCCGCTCCCGTCCGGGCCAGGATCGCGTCGAGGGACGGACGGGCCGCCGGGTCCTTGCGCAGGCAGTCGCGGACCACGTCGGCGATGTCCTCGGGGAGGCCGGAGAGGTCGGGGTCCTCCTGGGCGATCCGGAACATCAGGGCGTGCGCGCCGCCCTCCGTGGCCCCGAAGGGAAGCCGGCCGGTGGCCGCGTAGGCGAGCACCGAGCCGAGGCAGAAGATGTCGCAGGCCGGGGTGATCCGGTCGCCGCGCACCTGCTCGGGGGCCATGAACCCGGGCGAGCCGAGAAGCGAGCCGGTCTGCGTGAGCCGCTCGCCGGGCAGCGTCTCCAGCGCCCGCGCGATGCCGAAGTCGATGACCCGCGGCCCCTCTATGGTGAGCATCACGTTGGACGGCTTGAGGTCCCGGTGCACGATCCCGGCCGCGTGGATGTTGCCCAGCGCGTGCGCGAGCCCGGCGGCGAGGATGCGCACCGACCGCTCGGGCAGCGGCCCGTGGTCGTGCTCGACGACCCGCTGCAGGCTCGGCCCGGCGACATAGCCGGTGGCCACCCAGGGCACGGCGGCCTCGGTGTCGGCGTCGAGCACGGGCGCGGTCCAGAACCCGCCGACCCGCTGCGCGTTGCGGACCTCCTGCCGGAAGCGCGCCCGGAACTCCTCGTGCTCGGCGAGCTCGGACCGCACCAGCTTCACGGCGACCGTACGGCCGCGCTCCGACCGGGCGAGGTACACGTGCCCCATCCCGCCCGCACCCAGCCGTGCCAGCAGCCGGTAGCTCCCGATGTGCTGCGGATCCCCCGGCCCCAGCTTCTCCATGGCAGATCCGCCCCTCGCTCACACTTGTGATCGAGCCGAGAATAATGCGGCCCTTCCGGGGATCGCGCGGTGCCATGTCTACGGTTACGTAACAGGGACCGGCCGCGGGCCATGTCCCCAGGCTGTGGACAGTCTGTCGCGGAATCCCCCCGACCACGGAACAGGTCGCCGATACCGCTCCCGTACCGGCCGCTCCTACGCTCCCCCGCATGACCCCTCAGCCCAATCCCCAGGCCGGCGCCGCCGTGAAGGCGGCCGATCGTGCGCATGTCTTCCACTCCTGGTCCGCGCAGGACCTCATCGACCCGCTTGCCGTGGCCGGCGCCGAGGGGTCGTACTTCTGGGACTACGACGGCCGGCGCTACCTGGACTTCACCAGCGGGCTCGTCTTCACCAACGTCGGGTACCAGCACCCGAAGATCGTCGCCGCCATCCAGGAGCAGGCCGCGAAGATGACGACCTTCGCGCCCGCCTTCGCCGTCGAGGCGCGGTCGGAGGCGGCCCGGCTGATCGCCGAGCGCACGCCGGGCGACCTCGACAAGATCTTCTTCACCAACGGCGGCGCGGACGCCGTCGAGCACGCGGTGCGCATGGCCCGGCTGCACACGGGCCGTCCGAAGGTGCTGTCCGCCTACCGCTCGTACCACGGCGGCACCCAGCAGGCGATCAACCTCACCGGCGACCCGCGCCGCTGGGCCTCCGACGGTGCCGCCGCCGGGGTCGTGCACTTCTGGGCGCCCTTCCTCTACCGCTCCCGCTTCTACGCGCAGACCGAGGAGCAGGAGACCGCGCGGGCGCTGGAGCACCTGGAGACGACCATCGCCTTCGAGGGGCCGGCGACCGTCGCGGCCGTCGTGCTGGAGACCATCCCCGGGACCGCCGGGATCATGGTGCCGCCGGCCGGGTACCTCGCCGGTGTCCGGGAGCTCTGCGACAAGTACGGGATCGTCTTCGTCCTGGACGAGGTGATGGCCGGGTTCGGGCGGACCGGTGAGTGGTTCGCCGCCGACCTGTTCGGGGTCGTACCCGATCTGATGACCTTCGCCAAGGGCGTGAACAGCGGGTATGTGCCGCTCGGCGGGGTGGCCATCGGCCAGAAGATCGCCGAGACCTTCGCCAAGCGGCCCTACCCGGGCGGACTGACCTACTCCGGGCATCCGCTGGCCTGCGCCGCCGCCGTCGCCACCATCAACGTGATGGCGGAGGAAGGGGTCGTCGAGAACGCGAAGCGGCTGGGGGCCGAGGTCGTCGGACCCGCGCTGGCCGCGCTCGCCGAGCGGCACCCGAGCGTCGGCGAGGTCCGCGGGGTCGGCATGTTCTGGGCGCTCGACCTGGTGCGGAACCGGGAGACCCGGGAGCCGCTGGTGCCGTACAACGCGGCCGGGGAGGCGAACGCGGCGATGGCCGCGTTCGGGGCGGCGGCGAAGAAGCAGGGGCTGTGGCCGTTCGTGAACATGAACCGGACGCATGTGGTGCCACCGTGCAACGTGAGTGAGGCCGAGCTCAAGGAAGGGTTCGCGGCGCTGGACGCTGCGCTGAGCGTGGCCGACGAGTTCACGGTGGCGTGAGGCCGGGTTTCGGGTGCGGGCCCGGTGGGGGCTTGTCGCGCAGTTCCCCGCGCCCCTTCAGGGGCGCGCCCCAGCGGGCGCCCCTCACAAGGTGCCCACAGGAAGCGTAGAAAAGACCCACGGGTAGCTTCGCGGACACGGAAGGAGTACTCGCGGAACCCGAACGCGTAAGGTGGCGTGCTCGTACATGTACGTGTAAGCGAGCACGTCACTCGAACGCGTGAGGAGAGGCACCCCACGATGCCCGGCAACGGCGCTGTGACCCGCAGCACCCTGCGCCAGCAGATCGCGGACGCGCTCCGTGACGAGGTACTCGCCGGGCGGCTCCAGCCGGGCCGGGAGTTCACGGTCAAGGAGATCGCCGAGCAGTACGGGGTCTCCGCCACGCCGGTCCGCGAGGCGCTGGTCGACCTTTCCGCGCAGGGCATCCTCGACGCCGACCAGCACCGCGGCTTCCGGGTGCCGGAGTACACGCTCGCCGACTACCGGGGCATGATCGAGGCCCGCAGCCTGGTCACCGACGGCATGTTCCAGGTCCTCGCCGACGGCCTGCACCACGCCTTCAAGGATCCCGAGGAGCCCCGGGTCGCCGCCGTCCTGGCCGCGGTCCGGCGGCGCGGCGAGGAGGCGCAGCGCGCCGCGGCCGCCGGTGACCTGACCGTCCTCATCGGCTACGACCTCCGCTTCTGGCGGGAGCTGTCCGCCCTCTTCGGCAACCCCTACCTCGCCGACTTCCTGCACCGCCTGCGCGTGCAGTCCTGGGTGTGCGCCGTGCGGCATCTGCGTCGGCTGCCCGATCTACGCGGGTATCTGTGGTCCCGGCACACCGAGCTGGTCGACGCGCTGTCCCGCCGCGACACCGAGGCGGCGCGGGGCATCGTCGCCGCGTACAACACGCACTCCCTCGCCCTGATCGAGCGACTGGCGGAGAAGAACGGATGACCGCGCCCACGGAGAGCTGTGCGGACGAGGACAGGGAGACCGTCGACCTCTCCGTCGTCATCCCTGCGTACAACGAGGAGGAGCGGCTCGGCCCGACCCTCGACGCCGTCACCCGCTACCTCGCCGACAACGAGAGCCGCTTCGGTTCCTGGGAAGTGATCGTCTCCGACGACGGCTCGACGGACGGGACCCGCGAGGTCGCGGCCCTGAGGCATCCGCGCGTCCGGCTGGTCGCCGCCGGCCGCAACCGGGGCAAGGGCAGCGCCCTGCGCCTCGGCGTGGCCGCGACCGCCGGCAGCCGCGTGCTGGTCACCGACGCCGACCTCGCGACGCCGATCGAGGAGCTGGAGCGGCTGGACAAGGCGCTCAGCGAGGGCGGCGCGGCGGCGATCGGTTCGCGGGCGGTGCCGGGCGCGGAGATAGCCGCCCACCAGCACCGGCTGCGCGAGCTGCTGGGCCGCGCCGGGAACCTGCTGATACGCGCCACCGCCGTGCCGGGTCTCAGGGACACCCAGTGCGGGTTCAAGCTCTTCGAAGGCGATCTCGCCCGCGAGGCCTTCGCCGGTTCCCGGCTCGACGGCTGGGGCATCGACGTGGAGGTGCTCCAACACCTGCACCGCACCGGCCACCCGGTCACCGAGGTCCCGGTCCGCTGGAGCCACCAGCCCGGCTCGAAGGTGGGCCCGCTGGACTATCCGAGGGTCCTCACCGACCTGGCCCGGCTGCGGCTGCGCCGGCTGCGCCCGGCCGACCTCCTGGTCCCGGTCCTCTTCCTCGCCCTCTCCGTCGCCCTCTACTCCGGCCGCTTCTTCGACCCGGACCACCGCTACCTCACCGACTCCATCCAGGACCAGAACCAGTGGGAGTGGTTCTTCGCGGTGACCGCGGACAACCTCGCGCACCTGCGCAACCCGCTCTTCTCCGACTTCCAGAACTTCCCCGACGGCGTCAACCTCATGGCCAACACGGTCATGCTGGGCCTGTCGGTCCCGTTCGCCCCGCTGACCCTCATAGCCGGACCGGCCGTCTCGCTCTCCGTCTGCATGGCGCTGGGGCTCGCCGCGACCGCGGTCGCCTGGTACTGGCTGATCGTGAAGCGGGCGGTTCGGCACCGGGGAGCCGCCTTCGTCGGCGCGGCCCTCGCGGCCTTCGCGCCGCCGATGGTCAGCCACGCCAACGCGCACCCCAACTTCGTGATCCTGTTCATGATCCCGCTGATCATCGACCGTGCCCTGCGCCTCGCCTGCGGCGCCCGGGTGCGGCGGGACGGGATCGTGCTCGGCCTGATGGCGGCGTACCAGGTCTTCCTGGGCGAGGAGCCGTTCCTGCTGGCGGCCCTGGGCCTGACGCTGTTCGCCCTCGCCTACGCCGTCGCACGTCCGCGGGTGGCGAGGGAGGCCTGGCGCCCGCTGGGCAAGGGGCTGCTGATCGCCGGGGCGGTCTGCCTCCCCCTGGTCGCGTTCCCGCTGTACTGGCAGTTCACGGGCCCGCAGAGCTACCACAGCGTCCTGCACGGCGACAACGCCGGAAACAGCCCCCTCTCCCTGCTCGCCTTCGCCGAACGCTCGCTGCTCTACGGCGACGCGGCTCGCGCCAACGAGCTGTCCCTCAACCCCACCGAGCAGAACGCCTTCTACGGCTGGCCGCTGGTCCTGGTCGCCTTCGGGATCGTCGTACGGCTGTGGGAGCGGCCGCTGGTCAAGGCGCTGGCGTTCACCTCCGTCGCCGCGGCCGTGCTGTCCATGGGCCCGAAGATCCGCATCCCGCTGACGGAGACGGTGTACCCGGGCCCCTGGGCGCTGGTCCGCAAATTCCCGCTCTTCGAGTCCGTGATCGAGGGCCGGGTGGCGATGATCTGCGCCCCCGCGCTGGGCATCCTGCTCGCGCTCGCCCTGGAGAAGATCCTCGCCACCCACCGGGTCGGCGCCCAGTACTTCGGCCTGCTCGCCGTCGCCGTGGCCCTGCTCCCGATCGTCCCCGCCCCGCTCAAGTCCGACCAGCGGGAGGCGGTCCCGGAGTTCATCAGCAGCGGCATGTGGAAGTCGTACGTGGGCGAGGGCGAGTCCCTCGTCCCCCTCCCGCTCCCGGATCCCGGCTACGCGGAGGCCCTGCACTGGCAGACCAGCGCCCACCTCGGCTTCAAGCTCCCCGGCGGCTACTTCAACGGCCCGTACGGCGCCGACCGCGTCGGCATCTACGGCGCCGTCCCGCGCTACACCTCCAGCATGCTGCGGGACGTCCGCTACGGCGGGAAGGTCCCGGTGATCGGCAAGAACTGGCGGGCGCAGGCCAGGAGGGACTTCGCCTACTGGAAGGCGGGGGTGCTGGTGGTCGCTCCGCAACCCAATGACGAGAAACTACGACAGGCGGTGGAGGCCCTGACCGGAAAACCCGGTAAGTGGACCGGCGGGGTCTGGGTATGGGACCTGCACGGGGGGAGCTGACCGGCGCCGCACGGACTACTCTTCCCTGACCACCTAGCTGAGCACTTGCTGTGAACGCCCTGATATGAGGAGCCCTCTTTGGCCTGTGACCTCTGGCTGGTACCGCTCGTCGACGTGTTGTGCCACACCCCCGACAATCCGTTCGCCGAGGAACTCGCGCAATACAACAAGGTGCTCGCCGAGGCCGGGCTGCCCCCGGTGCCGGTGTACCAGTACATGCCGGGCCTGTCCGGTGAGGTCGCACCCGTGGCCGGCTTCGACTACGACGCCCTGCATTTCCTCCGCCGCGCCTACCTCCTCCAGGTCTGCGGTCTGCCCGTCTCCCCCGTCGACGACCTCGGCGGCGACTACGAGCAGCTCCTGGAGATGTTCGAGTCGACGGCCCAGCAGTCGCACCTGGTCTGGCACTACGACCACGCGGGCGCCTACGTCCCGGTCGACTTCCCGAACCCGCTCTCCAGCGACGAACTCCTCGCCAGCGGCGGCCCGCTGGGCTCCTCCCACGCGCTGCTGCGCGAGCTGGAGTACGTCGCCCCGTCGATCGGCATCGACCCGGCGAACCCCCCGGCCCCGCCGCAACCCCCGGCCGCCCCCACCGACTTGGAGGAACCGGCGGTCCCCGCCCCCTACGACCCGAGCCCGTTCGCGCGGGAACGGCACGTGTGGCTGGGCCTGCACGCGGCGGCGACCCGCAGCCTGGCCCAGGGGTCGATGATCGTCTTCAGCTGACGGCGGGCACACTGACGGCGGGCATGCTGACGGCGGGCATGCTGACGACGACTCACACTGACGACCGGTCACGCTGACGGCAGGTCACCCGGATGCCGGTGGCCCCCGTATGGCTCCTCCGAAGAGCGCGCCCGCAGATGTCGATCTAGTCTCCGAATTGAGCGCTTATCAGTTCATATGACCGCGCGCTCCCATTCAGCTCAAGGAGGAGAACATGCGCAAGCTCCACAAGGCGGCCGCCACGATCGCCCTCATCGGTGGCGTCGGCTTCCTGGGCACCGTCCCGGCCACCGCCCTGCCGGCGCAGCAGCACGCGTACGGCGGTCACGGCGGTGGCTGCCGGTCCCACGACCTGAACATCGACATCCTCGGCGAGGTGGGCATCGCCAACGGGCTCGCCGCCAACCTCATCAACGGCGAGGGCAGCCCGGGCGCGCAGTTCACGGACATCGGCTCCGACTGCGGTCGCGGCGAGTGGTAGGCGGCACGCACCACTGATCCGGCCATGAGCCGCGCATTCATCTCTGTGTGAGTGAAAAAGGCTCCGGACCTTCCTGGGTCCGGAGCCTTGGGGTGTGCCTTCGGGCCGGTGGTCAGCCCTGCTCGACGATCCGGATGGTACGGATGCCCGTGCCCCGATACCGCATCGGCGTCCTGGTCAGCACGGGACGGCCACGCGGCCAATCGACGGTCGGCAAGGCCAGGTGCAGCACATGAGCACCGCTCCAGTCCGGCTCGTCCTTCCCGTCCGTCCCGTCCGTCCCGTCCTCCGCCGACTCGCCGCTCGCGGCCCGCAGCCGCTTGCCCACAGCAGTGGCGGCCGCGAAGTCGAGCCCTTCGATGTTGACGGACGGCAGCGCACCGACGTGCTCCGCGACCCCGGCCCGCTCCCGCTCCGCCGCGGCCAGGCTCACCGCGGGGATGTAGACCCGCAACGCGGCGTCCTTCTCCGCCTCGACGACCAGCCGGGAGGCCATGCTGTTACCGGCGCCGAGCGCCAGGGCCGCCGTGTCGTCGAAGATGACGGCACGCGGCAGCGGGTACCGCTCCCCCTCGGTCACTGGACCTCCCCGATACGCCCGGACTCGATGTCGGCCCAGAGCTTTTCGCCAGCCTTCTCGTCCTCTTCCGTGTAGGGCCTGCCGAGGAAGTGCTCCTCGACGTAGGCCCTGGTCTCCTCGTACCGCTTGCGCAGCTCTTCCTTTGTGGGCGTGGCCCCGGCCAGCTCCGCCACGAAGTCCCGCATGCTCATCCCGCGTTCCCGGGCGAGCTCCTGGAGGCGGTCACGGACAGCGGGGTCGACCTTGATCGTGGTGTCAGCCATGAGCACAGTATACCGTCGGTATACCACCTCAGGGCGTACGAGTGTGACGGTCAACGACGTCCCTTTCCCTGCTTCCTAAGCCGCCGCAAGGCGAACTTTTTGCATTTCACCCGCCGGTGTCGCGGATTCGTACGGCCTCTCGAACACCTCGCAGACCGTCGAGTACTGCCGGGTCACCGGGTCCCGCGTCACCACCCGGCGCAGATAACGCCGTTCCTCCAGCTCACGCAGGGAGGCGACGATCGACACGCACCCTTCCCGCCGCCGCTCGGCGAGGATTCGCTCCGTGATCCAGGCCCCGTCCGACAGCCCCAGGAGGTACGCCAGTACGCCCACCGCTCCCCAGGACAGGCGTCGGTCCCCGAAACGGGAGCGGGCAAGGGCTGCGAAGGCGCGCACGGGCGCCATACGATGAACGCGCATCAGGAGGGTCCACTCCAGGTGTCGAGCCCCCGGGCGTTGGCGCGCCGCGGGGGCAATCTGTTGATCGTGACTTTAGGGCCCCGCAAAGCGACGAGCGCAAGCCACAATCCCTTTTTCCCGGCACTGTGTTGACGATTTTCACTCCGGCGAGTGAAGTGCGGAGCGCAGCAGTCGCGTGTGTACGAAACGGTCGGGACAGGTCGGCCGGTAGCGCCACGACAACGGCCAGGTCATGTCGTACAGCGCGGGAATCGGGATGTACGACACCCGGGCCGGAACGGCGGTCAGTCTCGTCACCTCCGCAGGCCAGGGCAGGTGGTCCGTACTCCCGGCCGGCACCAGGAAGTACACACACCGCCGCCCACTCGCGACCTCGATGACGGGCCCGGGGTCACCCCCTGTCATCTCCGCGAGCCGGTCGGCGAGCCGCCGTCCCAACTCCCCGTCGTCCACCCGCACGGCGTCGAACTGGACGCCTGCTTTACGGAGTTGAACGCCGGTGGCGGGCAGCCAGCCAAGGTTTAAAGGGTCACTTTGCGTGTTCATGGGATCAGTGTCGGCACCTGCGGCTACCGTCGCCATAACTCAGAGTCAAGAGCTGCAAACTCTGGGAATTCGGGGTCCGGTGGTTGTGACCGTTTGAGTTCGGTTGAGTTCGGGGGTGACCGCATGGCGCGGGCCGAGAACAAGGCGGAGGCGGGCAGCACGGCACAGCTCCTGGCCGCTCTCGCGAAGGCCTTCCGCGAGCAACAGGAGTTGACACAAGAGGAGTTGGGGAAGCGCATCGGCTACACCGGGTCCGCGATCAGCGCGATGGAGACGGGAGCGCAGCCCGCCAGCGACACGATGCTCGCCAAGCTGGAGGAGGCGATCGGCGGCGGACTGGGGATCTTCGAGAAGGCCCGCAGGTTCGTGCTGCTGGACAAGTATCCGGCCCAGTTCAAGAACTTCGCCCTGGTGGAGCAGGAGGCGGTGACGCTGTCGTCGTACCAGACGTTCGTGGTCGACGGTCTGTTCCAGACACCGGAGTACGCGCGGGCACTGATCGGCGGCGGCTTCCCGAAGCTGCCGGAGGAGAAGGTGGAGGAACTGGTCGAGGCGCGGGTGGCACGGCGGGCGTTGTTCGACCGGAGCGAGCCGACAGCCATGATCGAGCTCATCCTCGAAGAGTCAGCACTACGGCGGCCGTTCGGAAGTTGGGACGTGCTACGCGACCAATTGCGGTCGCTCGCGGCGGACGCGGAGAGGGACAATGTGAGCGTCCAAGTACTGCCGCTGGAGCGCGGGGTGAGGGGAGGCCACGCGGGAGCTGCGGGGAGCATGGTCCTGGTGAAGACCAAGGAACACCACGACGTGGTCTACCTGGAGATCGAAGAGGAAAGTCTCCTGGTCAGCGAACCCGCGAAGGTTGCTCGCCTCACCCACCGATATGCCAAGATCCGAACCCAGGCTCTGAGCCCGGACGACTCACTGAGCCTCATCCGAAAGTTGGCGGGAGAAGAGCGGACATGAGCAGCACCCTGCGGTGGTTCAAGTCGAGCTACAGCGACAGCAGCGGCGGCCAGTGCCTCGAAACCGCCTACACCTGGCGCAAGTCCTCCTACAGCAGCGCCACCGGGCAGTGCCTCGAAATATCCCCCTGCCCCCACACCATCCACATCCGCGACTCCAAAACGGCCCCCGACGGCCCCCACCTCACCCTCTCCCCGGCCTCCTGGGCCGCCTTCCTGGAGGGCAGCGCCCCGTAAGGGTCGCTGGGGGTCCCCCCGGCCGAAGGCTGGGGGAGGAACTGCGCGACCAGCCGCCACGGCGCCGCACTCGGCAATGCTCAGCCGAAGACGGTGAACAGGGCCAGCGCGGGCCCGGTCGCGTAGACGAGTACGCCCAGTGCCAGGGCGGTCCACGGGCGCCGGACCAGCATCGCGCCGTGTACGACCGCGGCCACCGCGGCGGCCAGCGCGGCCCACGGCCCGAACATCGCCACCAGGATCCACGCACCGGAGCTGTCGCAGAACCGCTGGGTGCCTGCCGAGGTGCCGCAGCTGTCGCCCGCGAAGGCCATGCCGAAGAACAACAGCCCGTTGACGGCGACGGCGACCGCGAGCAGCAGTCCGGCCACCACGGCGAAGACCACCTTGGGCGGCCTGCCCGGCGAGGGGCGCGACGGCGGGAACGCGGGACCGTACGACGGTGGGGGCGGGTAAGGGGGCGGCGGAAGGCTCATGTCCCCCATCTCACCGCCGTCGGCGCCTCCCCGCCTGAGTACGGCTACTCGTTTTCCCGGCGGGAACCGGCGCTCACCCGCCACTGGACGTGTGTCGGACACACGGCAGGCAGGGCTGCGAGGATGTGGTCATGGAGCGGATATTGAGTCGGCGGGAAGCGTCCGAGACGGTCCAGGACCACGGGTGGCGCTACGTGCTCGGCACCTTGCAAACGTCGGTTCCGGTGCGGACGTTGGCGCAGGCGATCAGCGTGGCGGCGGACGCCGTCACAGTGTGCGGCGAGGACGCCGATCGCCATCTCCGGGTCGATGTCCGCCCCGGCCTGGCCGTCTTCACCCTGCAGTCGTCGGAACACGCGGCGGTCACCGATCGGGATGCCGAACTCGCACGTCTGATCTCCGCCACCGCCGGCACGTCCGGGTTCCTGCCGGAGCCCGGACTCGGGGCGGGGGCACCACGGTCCGTCCAGCTTCTTGAGATCGCAATCGATGCCCTGGACATCGCCGGCATCCGGCCGTTCTGGAAGGCGGTGTTGGGCTATGCCGACGAGGCGGGCGCCGGGGGGCCGGAGGATCCGCTCGTCGACCCGGTCGGGCAGGGCCCTGCCTTCTGGTTCCAGCAGATGGACCGGGCCCGTCCGCAGCGCAATCGCATCCACGTCGACATCAGTGTTCCGCATGACGAGGCAGCCCGGCGGATCGAAGCCGCGCTGGCAGCCGGGGGCCGGCTCGTGTCCGCGACCCGTGCCCCCGCCTTCTGGGTGCTTGCCGACCCGGAGGGGAACGAGGCCTGCGTCACCACATGGCAGGGCCGGGACCCCCAGGACGTTTCATGAAGCTCCGCGACCGTCTGGCCACCAGGGTCGCAGCCTGAGCCCGTCCGGCGGTGCGCTGCGCATGCGGGCGACCAGGATCCACCCCGTGCTGGTGAGCGCGGCCAGTGTCAGGACGATCAGCAGCAGCGTGGTCTGGGAGCCGGCGCTGTCGGCCGCGCGGGCGACCGGGTTGGGCAGGCCGAGGCGGTCGGCCAGCCAGCCGAGGGCGGCGATGCCGGTGAGCACCGCGCCGGTCAGCCGGAGCACGGGCTGGGCGCGGAGGCGGGCCAGGAGCAGGAGCGAGGGCAGGGTCAGGCAGACCAGCAGCAGCTGGACCAGTTCGATGCCGAGGTTGAAGCCGAGGAGGCTGGTGACCAGTTGGCCGGTGGAGAGGTGCATCTCGGCCAGTACGAAGGAGAAGGCCATGCCGTGGCCGAGGCCGAAGACGCCCGCGACGACCGCTTCCCGCCCGGGGAAGAGCGGGCGGATCGCGTGGATGGCGCCGACCAGGATGCTGGCCGCGATGAACGCCTCCACCGGCCAGGAGGGGATGTCGAGCCGACCCAGGGAGCTCGCGGCCAGGGCGACCGAGTGGCCGGCCGTGAAGGCGAGGGTGATGCCGCCGATGCGGGTCAGTGCCTTGCGGGGACTCACCAGGCCGGTCCACCGGCCGCCGCTCGCCGCCAGGGGAGCCGGCAGGAGCAGGATCAGCAGGAAGAGCAGGTGATCGGTGCCGGTGAGGATGTGGTTGCCGCCGAGTTCGAGCATCGCGACGAAGCCGCGCCAGGCGCTGCCGGGGCCGAGGTCGACCTTGAGGGCCGGGACCTTCATGTGCCGGACGTCGAGTTCGATCGTGCCGACCTGGGTGGTGCCCTTGCCGTCGACCTGCCCGTTCGCCCAGTCCTGGCGGACCGTCACGAGGGTCACGTGGGTGACGACCTGGTGGACGATCACGTCGTAGTGGAAGGTGAAGTGGCGTACGTCGGCCCCTGCGGGCGGGGTGAGGACCGCGGCGACGGTCAGTTCCCGGTACGGGCCGGTGGAGGTCTGCCGGGTGGCGCTCAGGTGCATCGCACCGATGCCGACCTGCCAGGCCTTGCCGCCGGACGTGGTGGGGTGGATGTGCTGGACGAGGTAAGCGCGGATCGCAGTCGCCCGCGCGGCCGGTACAGCCTTCCCCGTGACGTCGTCGAGGTCGATGCCGCTGGCCCGGGAGAAGTCGGAGACGGGCAGTTCCAGCCGGGCGGACACCGAGGACCGGTACACGTCCAGCTGTACCACCGAGTGCGGCATCGGATGCGCGGCGGCCGGCGACGCCCCGAGCAGGAGCGCCGCCGGCACCACGATCGCGATCCCGGCCACCAGGCGTGTCAGGGCGTTGGCCAGCCAGTTTCGCGGTCCGGTCATGAGAAGGAGAACTCGTTCCCGTAGTCGCGGGTGTGGTCGCGGTAGACGGTGTGGTAGTGGACCTGGTTCTGGAACACGACACCGTTCTGGCAGACGAACTCGACCCACACGCTGGGACCGTCGATGCGTACGTAGTCGCCCTGGGTGTCCAGGCCGGTGCCGCCGGAGTAGGCGACGTAGGTCTGGTCGAGTTCCTTCGCGTACGTCTTCATCAGCTGGGCGGCGGTGGCGTCGTCCACGTCCGCGACCCACGGGTGGATCGCCGCCAGGACCAGCTTCTTCTGCTTCGGCGACAGCTCGCTGACCTTGATGCCCTCCTTGGTCTCCGGGAAGTCGCCGTCCTTGCCGGGGCCGAGCAGCACGTCGCCGAACGACTCCGACAGCTTGGCCTCGGCCAGCTGCGAGGTGCTCAGGCTGCCGGTCAGCTTCAGCAGGCCGTCGCGGAACTTCGCCAGCGGCGCGTAGGTGGTGCCGTCGTCCGCGGTCCAGCTGGTCGGCTCGACGCCGGTGAAGAAGGGGCTGGCGCCGGAGACCTTGCCGTCCTTGTACGTGATGTTCACGGCGAGGTGGTGGCCGCCGAAGTGCAGCTGCCAGGTGCCGGTCTTGGACGGGGTGCCGAGGAACGCCAGGTAGTAGTAGCCACTGCCGTACGAGAACCCGCCGGCACCGCCGCCGGTACCGCCGGAAGGCGGGGCGCCGGTCGGGGCGGCGGCGGACGCCGAGCCGGTCGGCGTGGCCGAGGGGTCGGCCGATGCCGAGTCGGTGGCGGTCGCCGTGGGCGCGTCGGTCGGGCCGGCGGAGGCGGAGCTGGTGCTCTCGGCCGAGGCGAGCACGTCGTCGGCCTTGAGGGTCTGCAGGACGTGCTCGTAGCCGGTGTCCTTGCCGCTCCCCAGGGCCAGCTTCAGCACGTGCTCGGCGGCGGCCAGCTGGTCGTCCGACAGGGTGCTGAACTGGATGCCGGGGCGGCAGGTCCCGCCGCAGGGCAGGTTCGACCAGGCGGTCGCGTTCGCCTGCGTGAGGTCCAGCAGTGTCGAGGCCTGCTGGTCGGAGGTCAGGGTGTTCAGGAAGGCGTTGGCGGCGCTGACCACGGCCGCGGTGCCGGTCGCGTGCTTGTCCACCGGCCGCTGCACGCCCGCGGCCGATTTCTCACTGCCGGCCGTGGACGCATTTGCCACGGCGAATCCACCACCGGCAAGAACCAGCGCGGTGGCGGCTCCCAGCACGGCCCTTCGAGTCCGCCTGGAACGGACGAGACGGGTTCTCTCTTTGCTCACGAACTACTCCTTAGGCACGCCGAACTAGCCATACGGGCACACCCGTTGGCCTGGTCGGAAGATCAGGGGAACGCACCGCGGACGCTACCAACAACATTCTTGACACTCAATGAGAAAACTCGACCGAATATCAATTTCGGAGGGAAGTCTGGGCAAGATTTTCAGGATTCACAGAAACAATGAAATCCACAAATGAAATCGACAGGTCTCTCCTGTCCGGGAAAAAGAAAAAGTGGTGGCCCCACCCGAGGGGTGGGGCCACCACACGTGCGGCTGCGAGGTACTAGAAGACCGGCGTGCCGCCCTGGGTCAGCTTCCAGTTGGTGGCCGCGAAGGCCGACGGGTCGATGGTGCCCTTGGCCGTGGCGTAGGCGACCATCAGGTCGCGGACCTGGTTGGTGGAGCTGTAGGCGATCTCGGCGGACGCGATGTGCGGGTAGCCGGAGCCGCCGTTGGCGCGGTAGTTGTTGACGGCGACGACGAAGACCTGGTCGTCGGCGACCGCGGTGCCGTTGTAGGTGAGGTTCTTGATGCGGGAGCCCTCGGCGGCCGCGATGTCGATCTCGTAGTCGACGCCGGCCGCCATGTCGTACATGTAGTCCCAGAAGCTGTTGGCGTTGGTGAGGGTGGCGGTGTTCACCGCCGTGCCGGCCGGGACCTGGTGGTAGTACTTCGCCGCGTACTCCAGGTAGTCCTTGAGCTGGGCGCCGGTGAGCTTCTTGCCGTACAGGGTGTTCTCGTAGACGTACAGGCCCGCCACGTCGCGGATCGTCACGGCGCCCGCCGGGATGGTGGCCGTACGGCTGAAGCAGGCGGCCACCGAGATCAGCGGGAGCGCGGCGTCCGCCGCCGACAGGCCCGCCTTCACCGCGTCCATCTGGACCTGCTGGATGAAGTCGATGGCGGGGACGTCCTTCCAGCAGGCCTCCGCCGTCGACATAGCCGCGGTACAGGTGCCGATCGCGGTGTTGACGTACTTGACGACCAGGTTGTGGTCGGCGGTGAGGAGTTCGGTGATCCGCGGGTCCTCGGCGACCGTGTTGCTGTTCAGGGTGGTGGCCGTCTTCTTGGTGACCTTCCAGGAGCCGCGCACGTGCTCCAGCTCGAAGTCGAAGCGGGAGAGGCGGTATCCGTAGCAGTACGGCTCGGAGAGGAGGACGTCCTCGCCGGTCTCCGCGTTCTTCACCGTGTACGACGGGACGTCGACGTGGGTGTGGCCGACGAGGATCGCGTCGATGCCGGGGACCTGCTCGGCGACCAGGTTCGACGCGTTCTCCACGTAGGGGAGTTCGTCGCCCCACGACGTCGAGCCGTCCAGGCCGGAGTGGTCGGTGAGGAAGACGACGTCGCAGCCGAGGGCGCGCAGCCGCGGCACGTACTTCTTCGCCTGCTCGACCAGGCCCGTGAAGGCCATCTTCCCGGAGACGTTGTCCTTGTCCCACAGGGCGATGCCCGGGTTGGTGAGGCCGAGGATGCCGACCTTGATGTCGGGGCCGTGCGGGACCTTGATGTGCTTGACGGTGTAGGGCCGGAACGCGGGCTTGAGCGTCTTGGCGTCAAGGGCGTTGGCACCGAGCAGCGGGAAGTCGCACTGCTTCTCGAAGGTGCGGATCGTCTCGATGCCGTAGTTGAACTCGTGGTTGCCGAGGGCCGCCGCGTCGTAGCGCATCTCGTTCATGGCGATCGCCATGGGGTGCTCGGGGCCGCGCTTGCCGTTCTTGCCGGTGATCGGGTCGACGCTCGCGAAGTAGGAGGCGAGGGAGGTGCCCTGGATGATGTCGCCGGCGTCCACGAGCAGGACCCGGTCCGCGCCCAGCTCCTTGCGGATGTTCTTCACCAGGGTGGCGATGCGCGCGATGCCGTACGTGTTGCCCTTGGAGTCCACGGGCGCCGCATCTTTGTAGTAGTCCCAGTTGAAGACGTGGCTGTGCAGGTCGGTGGTGCCCAGGATGGAGAAGCTCCAGGTCTTGGGCGCCTTCGGCGGCTTGGCGTGGCCGGCCTCGGCGGCCTGGGCGGTGCCGGTACCGACCGTTCCCGCGACGGCCACGGCGGCGCCGGTGACGGCCGACTTCTGCACGAACTCACGACGGTTCATGGGATTGACGGGCATTCAGGACTCCTGGAGAGGCGGAGAGGACGGGTGTGGCGTGCGGGAGGCGGCGGGCTACCCGCGTAGATGCTGACCCTCGCCCGTTACCGGCGTAACCACGGAAAGCCCAAGGGCCGGTCAAGGATTCCCAAGACCGGCCCAAGTGGACGCGCGTACACACGACTTACAGGAACGAGTTGATCTCGATCGTCTCGTCCCGGCCCGGGCCCACACCGATCGCGGAGATCGGGGCGCCGGACATCTCCTCCAGCGCCTTCACGTAGTTCTGCGCGTTCTTCGGCAGGTCCGCGAAGGACTTCGCCTTGGTGATGTCCTCGGACCAGCCGGGCAGCGTCTCGTAGACCGGCTTCGCGTGGTGGAAGTCGGTCTGCGAGTACGGGAGTTCCTCGACCCGCTTGCCGTCGATCTCGTACGCGACGCAGACCGGGATCTGCTCCCAGCCGGTGAGCACGTCGAGCTTGGTGAGGAAGAAGTCGGTCAGGCCGTTCACGCGGGTCGCGTAGCGGGCGATGACCGCGTCGAACCAGCCGCAGCGGCGGTCCCGGCCGGTCGTCACACCGCGCTCGCCGCCGATCCGGCGCAGCGCCTCGCCGTCCGCGTCGAAGAGCTCGGTCGGGAACGGGCCGGCGCCGACGCGGGTCGTGTACGCCTTGAGGATGCCGATGACACGACTGATCTTCGTCGGGCCGACGCCGGAGCCGGTGCAGGCGCCGCCCGCGGTGGGGTTGCTGGATGTGACGAAGGGATAGGTCCCGTGGTCGATGTCGAGGAGCGTGCCCTGCCCGCCCTCGAAGAGGACGACCTTGTCGTCCTCCAGGGCCTGGTTGAGGACCAGGACCGTGTCGGCGACGTACGGAGCGAGCTTCTCCGCGTAGCCCAGCAGCTCCTCGACGACCTGCTCGACGGCGATCGCGCGCCGGTTGTAGAGCTTGGTCAGCATCTGGTTCTTGACGTCGAGGGCCGCCTCGACCTTCTGGGTCAGGATCGACTCGTCGTAGAGGTCCTGGACCCGGATGCCGACACGGTTGATCTTGTCTGCGTAGGTCGGGCCGATGCCGCGCCCCGTCGTACCGATCTTCCGCTTACCGAGGAAGCGTTCCGTCACCTTGTCGACGGTCACGTTGTACGGCGTGATGATGTGCGCGTTACCGCTGATGAGGAGCTTGGACGTGTCGACGCCACGCTCGTTCAGACCGCTCAGCTCGGAGAGCAGGACCGACGGGTCGACGACGACACCGTTGCCGATGACCGGGACACACGTGGGCGAGAGGATTCCGGAAGGGAGCAGATGGAGCGCATACTTCTGGTCGCCGACGACGACCGTGTGGCCGGCGTTGTTGCCACCCTGGTATCGCACCACGTAGTCGACGGAGCCGCCCAGCAGATCCGTCGCCTTTCCCTTGCCTTCGTCACCCCACTGAGCACCGAGCAGCACAAGTGCGGGCACGCGCGTACACCCCTTCCGGGCGGGGCATGTCCAAGGTCAGGGGCGTACGCGTAAGGTTCGTCGCCGCGTACCACCGCGACCGTCGTTGGCCGCACAACCGTCGGACCGGATGCCCCGGAATAGACGAAGCCCCTGGCGCAATAGCGCAAGGGGCTCTTGCACAGTGATGCTACCCGAGGAAGCGAGGCAGGACCGAGGTGGCGACTTTCGCGAGGTCCGATCAGCTGCTGGTGATCATCGATCCGGCGGCACGGGAAACGGACGGTGAGTCCGTCCGGATCGCGAAAGACGTGCTCAGCGCGGGGGCGGCCGCGAAGGTGTGCATGCCGGACGGGCCCGAGGAATTCGCCCGCGTGCTGTCCCGCAGGGGCTCGCGGCGGCCGGTGGTCGTCGGGGACGACGGTGCGCTGGTCCGTGCGGTGACCTTTCTGCACCGGAGGCGGGAGCTGGCCGACTGCGTGCTGGCCATGGTCCCGGTCGGGGGCACGCTGAGCGTCGCGCACACGCTGGGGGTGCCCGCCGGTGCGGTGGCGGCGGCGCGGGCGGTCCTGGACGGGGTGGAGCGCCGCATGGACCTCCTCGTCGACGACAGTGACGGGGTGGTGCTGGGCGCGCTGCGGATCCCGCCGCTGGCGGCCGCGGCGGCCAGGGCCCCGGAGCCGGTGCCGGCCCGGGGGTGGCTGCGGCCGTACCAGAACCTCGTGCGGTCCCTGTCGGTGCGCCCGGCCCCGGCCCTGGCCGTGCCCGGTCCGCCCGCACGCCTGCGGGTGGAGGTCGACGGCGAGACGGTCGTCGACCTGGACCAGCCGGTCGAGGGCGTCTCGGTGACCCCGGGCGGCCACGACGGCCTCGCCGAGGTGGAGGTACGCCCGCTGTCGGTGGGCGCGGCGGCGACCCCGGTACGGACCGCGGGCCGCACGGTGACGGTCGCGGGCCCGGACTTCCGCTACCGCGCGGACGGCGGCCTGGCCGGGCCGGTACGGCGACGGACGTGGCGGGTGGTGGAGGGGGGATGGGGGCTTACGGTGCCGAGTTCTTCTTGACGGGGGGCTGGAAACCGGTGGTGTCGAGGGTGCAGTCGAAAGGCTTCGGGACGGGGAGGTCCTCGCCGAACGGCCGGGTGCAGTGTGACTCGTACCCGTTGACCGAAGGTGTCCAGAACACCGTTGACTGCCCCTTCTGCATGTCGAGGAGCAGGTACACGGGGACACCGGCCCTGCCATAGACCTCGACCTTGTCGGTCAGGTCGTCATCCCGGGTGGAAGTAGATGTCAGCTCGGCGACGAAGACCAGGGCCTCGCCGTCCAGACGATTACTCTCCGTCTCAAAGACCCGCTCGGGAGCCGCGTGGATGTCCGGCCCGTACGCACTCTCGTCGCCGGGGAAGACGTAGAGGAACGGCCCCCGATCGATGACGTGCCCCTCCGGAAGATGCGGTTCCAACTGCCTGCACACCAGCGTCATCACTCGGGCGTAGTACCCCTTGGACCACGGCGACACGACGATTTTCCCCCGGTAGATCTCGGCCTTGAAGCCGTCACGCAGGTCCAGCTCATCGAGGATGTCCAGCAGTTCCTCGAAACTGCCGGGCTCGCCGCCGCTTATCACCGGTCGCTCAGTCATCAATGTCATGATGCGCCCTCCCCTCGATGCGAACCAGACAGCAACTCATAGTATCCGGTTGGGCATCTCTCCGTGATCGCTTTCGTCCTTCAGCTCCACCCCCGTCCGCCCCAGCTCCCGCGCCCTCCCCATCAGCCCCGCCAGCTTCCCCGCCGCCGTCTCGTAGGCAAGGCCCAGCGGCGGCCGGATGTTGCTCAGGCAGTTGCGGTCGGCGTCCGTCGTCACGCCCGGCACCGGCCGGTACGTCAGATACGCGCCCAGCGAGTCCGCCGCCGACATGCCGGGCCGTTCGCCGATCAGGACGACCACCAGGGCCGTGCCCATCGTGTGGGCGATGTCGTCGCCGAGGGCCACCCGGGCCTGTTCGGCGAGGACCACCGGGGCGAGGCGCCAGTCCGGGAGGCGGGCAGCCGTCGCACGGACCACCGCCGCCGCGTGGTCGTGCACGGCCCGGCTGGACAGTCCGTCGGCGACGACGAAGACGACGTCCCAGCTGCCGGCCAGGAGGTGGGCGCGGTCCACGGGGTCGAGGCGGCGGCCCAGGTCGGGGCGCTGGAGATACGTCAGCCGGTCACCGGCCGCGCTGCGGACCCGCACCGTAGGCAGGCCCGCCAGCCCCGCCGTGACCCTGTCCGGCTCGAACGGCGAGTGGACCGCGTCCCGGGCCGCCGCGTGCGCCGACTGGAGGCGCAGGCGATGCCGGGTGGGGAGGGCGGGGCCGGAGCGGCCGAGGCCGATGCGGGCCTGGGTGTGGCGGCGCAGCAGCGGCCAGAGGTCGTCGAGTCCGGTGGTCGTCGTCACCTCGGTCATGCGGCCAGTTCCCTTCCGATCGCCGCCAGCGGATGGCCGCCGACCTCGCGTACGCCGCCGTCCTCGGCCAGCAGCCCGACCGACTCCAGCCACGCCTCGAACTCCGGGGCCGGGCGCAGGCCGAGCACCTCGCGCAGGTACAGCGCGTCGTGGTAGGAGGCGGACTGGTAGTTGAGCATGATGTCGTCGCCGCCCGGCGTGCAGATCACGAAGGACGCGCCCGCGACGGCGAGCACGGTCAGCATGGTTGCGATGTCGTCGTCATCGGCGTCGGCGTGGTTCGTGTAGCAGATGTCCAGGCCCATGGGCAGGCCGAGGAGCTTGCCGCAGAAGTGGTCCTCCAGGGCGGCGCGGAGGATCTGCCGGCCGTCGTAGAGGTACTCGGGGCCGATGAAGCCGACGACGGTGTTCACCAGGAGCGGGCGGTAGCGGCGGGCGACCGCGTACGCCCGTGCCTCGACCGTCTGCTGGTCGACGCCGTGGTGCGCGCCGGCCGACAGGGCGCTGCCCTGGCCGGTCTCGAAGTACATGACGTTGTCGCCGACGGTTCCGCGGCCGAGCGCGAGCGCCGCCTCGTACGCCTCGTCGAGCAGGCCCAGTGTCACGCCGAAGGAGGCGTTCGCGGCCTGGGTGCCCGCGATGGACTGGAAGACCAGGTCGACCGGGGCCCCGCGCTCCATCAGGTCCACGCTCGTCGTGACGTGGCACAGGACGCAGGACTGGGTGGGGATGGCATAGCGGGTGATCACGCCGTCCAGGAGGTCCAGCAGGTCGCGGACCGCCCTGGGGCTGTCGGTCGCCGGGTTGATGCCGATGACCGCGTCGCCGGAGCCGAGGAGGAGGCCGTCGAGGAGGGCGGCCGCCACGCCCGCCGGGTCGTCGGTGGGGTGGTTGGGCTGCAACCGCGTCGCGAGCCGCCCCGGCAGGCCGATCGTCGAGCGGAACGCGGTGACCACCCGGACCTTGCGGGCGACCGCCACCAGGTCCGCGTTCCCCATCAGTTTGGACACGGCGGCGGCCATCTCCGGGGTGATCCCCGGCGCCACCGCGGCCAGCGCCCCGGAATCCGCCGCCAGCAGCCACTCCCGGAACTCGCCGACCGTCAGCCCGGCCACGGGTGCGAAGGCGGCCGCGTCGTGCGTGTCCAGGATCAGCCGGGTCACGTCGTCGTCCTCGTACGGGATCACCGGCTCGGTCAGGAAGCCGGCGAGCGGCACTTCCGCCAGCGCCCAGCGGGCCGCGACCCGTTCCCGCGCGCTCGCGGCGGCGAGGCCGGCCAGCCGGTCGCCGGAGCGTTCGGGGCTCGCGGCGGCCAGCAGGCGGGCCAGGGAGCCGAAGCGGTGGCGTTCGCCACCGAGGGTGGCCGTGTACGTGCTCATGGCGGCGACCGTACGAGCCGGGTGTTGCCGACAGATTGCGCCAGATTTCTAAAGGTCTGGTTGACAAACATTTAACGCGCCGAGACCCTCGACGGACTCATTCGGCCTACAGAGTTCCGGTTCGGTACAGCCAGCGAACAGCAGGAGAGGGGCCACCCCGATGGCAGTGGACGAGGGAGTCGCCCCGGCGACGAGGACAGGCGGGAGCGCCGACGGCGACGGCACGGTCCACCGGCTCAAGCCCAACGCGATCGGGCTGCTCGGGGTGGTCTTCATGGCCGTCGCGACCGCCGCGCCGATCACCGCGATGACCGGCAACGTGCCCTTCATGGTGTCGTCCGGGAACGGCATCGGCGCCCCGGCGAGCTACCTCGTCGCAATGGTCGTCCTGGCAATCTTTTCCGTCGGCTTCACGTCGATGGCGAAGCACATCACCTCGACGGGAGCCTTCTACGGCTTCATCTCCTACGGTCTGGGCCGCACCGCGGGCCTCGCCTCGGGACTGCTCGCCACCTTCGCGTACGTCGTCTTCGAACCGGCACTGATCGGCATCTTCTCGGTCTTCGCCAACACCACGCTCAAGGACCAGACCGGGCTCGACGTCCCGTGGTGGGCGTTCGCGATCCTGATGCTCGCGATCAACGCGACCGGCACCTGGTTCGGCGTCAGCGTCGCCGAGAAGCTGCTCGTCGTCCTCCTCGGCACCGAGGTGACCGTCCTCGCGGCGATGGCCGTCTCGGTCGCCCTGCACGGCGGCGGCCCGCACGGCTTCACCTTCGGCCCGGTCAACCCGGTCAACGCCTTCAAGGGGACCAGCGCGGGCCTCGGCCTGTTCTTCGCCTTCTGGTCCTGGGTCGGCTTCGAGTCCACGGCGATGTACGGCGAGGAGTCCCGCGACCCGAAGCGGATCATCCCCAAGGCGACGATGATCTCGGTCCTCGGCGTCGGCGTCTTCTACGTCTTCGTCTCCTGGATGGCCATCACCGGCAACGGCGAGGCGGCGGCCGTGAAGGCGGCCTCCTCCGCGAACCCCCTCGCGCTCTTCTTCAACCCGACCGAGCACTACGTCGGCCACTGGGCGGTCGTCCTGATGCAGTGGCTGATGATCACCGGCTCGCTGGCCTGCGGGATGGCCTTCCACAACTGCGCCGCCCGCTACATGTACGCGCTGGGCCGCGAGGGCGTCCTGCCGAAGCTGCAGAGCACCGTCGGCCGCACCCACGCCCGGCACGGCTCCCCGCACGTCGCGGGCCTGGTCCAGACGGTGATCTCCGCCGTCCTGATCGCCGCGTTCTGGATCGCGGGCAAGGACCCGTACAACGCCCTCTACGTCCTGCTCGCCATCCTCGGCACCATGGCGATCCTGGTCGTGCAGGCGGTCTGCTCGTTCGCGGTGCTGGTGTACTTCCGCCGGAACCACCCCGAGAGCCGGCACTGGTTCCGGACCTTCACCGCCCCGCTCGTCGGCGGCATCGCGATGCTCGGTGTGGTCGCCCTGCTGGTCTCCAACATGGGCGCCGCGGCCGGCACCGAGTCCGGCTCACTGCTGCTGAAGGCGACGCCGTGGCTGGTGGCGCTGGTCGCGGGCACGGGCGTCGGCTACGCCCAGTACCTCAAGCGGCGGTCGCCGGAGCGGTACGCGCTGCTGGGGCGGACGGTGCTGGAGGAGACAAGGGAGCGGTAGGGGCCCGGGGGCGCCGGAACCAGGGGGCGCCGGAACCGGAGGCGCCGGGCAGGTCCGGCAGCCGGCTCTTCGGCGAGGCGTCACCCCTCGCCGAAGAGCTGATCGCGGTGGACCCGCCAGCGCTCCATCATCTTCCCGATCTCGTCGTCGACGAACTCGAAGAAGGCCAGCGTCTCGGCCATCCGCCGCCCCGCCGGGGTGCCGGGGCCGAGGCTGCTGACCCCCTCCCGCAGCGCCCCCTCCCACCGCTTGATCACGGCCTCCCGGCTGGTGAGAGCCTCGTACCACTGGTTGCTGTGCACCCGGTACCGCTCCCGCCGGGAGCCCGGCTCCCGCTCGCGCGCGACCATGCGCTGCTGGGCCAGATAGCGCACCCCGCCGGACACGGCCGCCGGGCTGACCTGCAGCTGCTCCCCCAGTTCCGCCGAGGTCAGGGCGCCCGAGTCGGACGACAACAGGGCCGCGAAGATCCGGGCCGGCATGCGCTGCATCCCGGCCTCGACGAGCTGTGCCGCGAAGCTCTCGACGAACTTCGAGACGGCCTCCTGATCGCGCCCCATCGCATCCGCAGTCATGGTCACCACCCTAGTCGGGGTTTCTGAACTTCCTTAACTTCACAAATTTCTGAAGACAGCGTACGTTCTGAACCATGACGAAGGCAATCACGGTCGCCGGGCTCCACAA
Source organism: Streptomyces sp. NPDC001507 (assembly GCF_042894765.1). NCBI lineage: Bacteria > Bacillati > Actinomycetota > Actinomycetes > Kitasatosporales > Streptomycetaceae > Streptomyces > Streptomyces sp. NPDC001507. The sequence continues at coordinate 200,622 of NZ_JBIAVV010000011.1, read as the reverse complement.
GTCCTTCGGCCGCACCCAGGCCCTGGACGGCCTCGACCTGGCCGTCGAGGCCGGCGAGGTGCACGGTTTCCTCGGCCCCAACGGCGCCGGGAAGTCGACCACGATCCGGGTCCTGCTCGGCCTGCTGCGCGCCGACTCGGGCGCCGCGCAGATCCTCGGCCGCGACCCCTGGAAGGACGCCGTGGAGGTGCACCGCCGGATCGCCTACGTCCCCGGCGACGTGACCCTCTGGCGCAACCTCTCCGGCGGCGAGGTCATCGACCTCTACGGCCGGCTGCGCGGAGGCCTGGACGCGTCCCGCCGCGCCGACCTGATCGACCGCTTCGAACTCGACCCGACGAAGAAGGGCCGCACGTACAGCAAGGGCAACCGCCAGAAGGTCGCCCTGGTCGCCGCCTTCGCCTCCGACGTCGACCTGCTGATCCTCGACGAACCGACCTCCGGCCTCGACCCCCTGATGGAGGAGGTCTTCCAGCGCTGCGTCGAGGAGGAACGCGACCGGGGCCGGACGATCCTGCTCTCCTCGCACATCCTGAGCGAGGTCGAGGAGCTCTGCGACCGCGTCAGCATCATCCGGGCCGGCCGGACCGTCGAGTCCGGTTCCCTCGCCGACCTGCGCCACCTCACCCGCACCAGCGTGACCGCCGAGCTCGCCGGTCCGCCCAACGGGCTGGCGCACCTCCCCGGCGTCCACGACCTCGACGTCCAGGGCCACCGGGTCCGCCTCCAGGTCGACACCGAGCAGCTCACCGCCGTACTCCGCTCGCTCTCCGAGACCGGCGTCCGCTCGCTCACCTCCACGCCCCCGACCCTGGAGGAACTCTTCCTGCGCCACTACCAGGACGAGGCCGAGGCCGAGGCCGGAGCAGAAGCCGAGGGGGTCGCCCGATGAGCACCCTCGCCGGCACCGGCACCCTGCTGCGCTTCGCGCTGCGCCGCGACCGCGTGACCACCCCGGTGTGGATCGCGGTGAACGCGCTGATGGTCCTCTCCATGCCGAACACCCTGCGGAGCCTGTACGGCACCGACGCCGAACGCACCGACCTGGTCCGCCAGGTGCAGACCAATGCCGCCTACCGCGCGCTGATCGGCCCGCTCCACGACACCTCCCTCGGCGGCCTGACGGCATGGCGGGTGGGCGTGTACGCCGGGCTCCTCGCGGCCGTGACCGGCCTGCTCGTCGTCGTACGGCACACCCGCGACGAGGAGGAGACCGGCCGCGCGGAACTCGTGGCGTCGGGTGCGGTGGGCCGCCGGGCGTCGCTGACCGCGGCCCTGCTGGCGGCGGCGGTCGCGAACGCCGTGCTCACCCTGCTCGTCACCGCGGGCCTGGCGGCCCAGGGCACGGCGGGTGCGCTCGCCCTCGGCCTCGGCCTGGGCGCCACCGGCATGGTCTTCGCCACGACGGCGGCGATCGTCGCCCAGTTCACCGAGAGCGCCCGCCTGGCGAGGGGCCTGACGTCGGCGGTCCTGGGCGCGGCCTTCGTGCTGCGCGCCGCGGGCGACTCGGCGAGCAGCGACGGCTCCTCCCCCTGGACTTGGCTCTCCCCGCTCGGCTGGCTGGAGAACCTGCGTCCGTTCGCCGCCGAACGCTGGTGGGTGCTGCTGCTCTTCGCGGCGGCCACGCTGCTGCAGGCCGCGGCCGCCTATGCCCTGGCCGGCCGCCGGGACCTCGGGATGAGTTTCTTCCCCACCCGCCCCGGCCCGGCCACCGGCCGCCTCGGCTCCGCCGCCGCACTCGCCTGGCGGCTCCAGCGGGGCGGCGTCCTCGGCTGGTCGCTCGGCTTCTTCCTGGCCGGCGTGGTCTACGGCGGCCTGACCGAGGGCGCGGCCGGCCTGGTCGGCGACAACGACGGCGCCCGGAAGATCTTCGAGCGGATGGGCGGAAAGAGCGGGCTGACGGACGCGTTCCTCGCCTCCATGGTCGGGATGCTGGGCCTGGTCGCCGCGCTGTACGTCGTCGCGTCGGTCCTCCGCCTGAGCGGCGAGGAGACCTCGGGCCGCGCCGAACCCCTCCTCGCCGCCCCCGTCGGCCGCCTGCGCTGGGCGGCCGGCCACCTGACCGTCGCCTACGCGGGCGCCGCCCTGATCATGCTCCTCGCCGCCGCGGGCTTCGCCGTCGGCTACGGCAGGCAGGTCGGCCCGATCCTCGGCGCGTGCCTGGTGCAGCTCCCGGCGGTGTGGGTGATCGGCGGGGTCGCGGTACTGCTGTACGGGGTCGCGCCTCGACTGTCCCCGGCCGCCTGGGGAGTGGCCGCGGCGACCCTCCTCATCGGCTGGGTGGGCCCCGCCCTCAACGCCCCCCAACTCGTCCTCGACCTCTCCCCCTTCGGCCACCTGCCGAAGCTGCCGGGCGGGGGGATGGCGTGGGGGCCGGTGGTGACACTGACCGGGCTGGCGGCGGTGCTGACGGGGGTGGGACTGGCGGGGCTGCGGCGGCGGGACATGACCGGCTGACGGCCGCTGCTCAGTCGACGTACTGCTTGAGCTCCTCGGTGTCGAGTTCGATGCCGACGGGATCGGGGAGGGTGACCTTGCCACCGAGCCTCACCACGTGGATGTCCCGGTATCCGTCCTCCAGGTCGGGGTTGCTGTGCACGAGGACCGAGGAGTTGTCGCGGTCGATGAGCAGGTAGACCGGGATACCCGCCTCGGCATAGGCACGGGGTTTCTCGACCCGGTCCCGGTTGTGGGTGTCCGGGTCGTACGACGTGACCTCGACGACCATCAACACCCCGCGGGTTTCGGCCCAGTCACCCTGCCCTGCGAAGTGCCCCACGGGTGCGAGGGCTCCATCGGGGCGGGCCCGGCCACGGCGGTACGCCTCCACTTTCAGACCCTGCGTCGGGTTGAGGTCAAGCTCCGGCCGAGCCTGCATGCACTGGCGGATCAACCACATGATGATCGAGCCGTGGTCGCCGTTCGTCACCTTCTTGACCCCGATCCGTCCGTCGATGAATTCGAGCCTGACGGTGTCGTCCACACGCTCGGCGAATTCCGCGATTCGATCGAAGACGTCCACCGACATCTGAGACGAGGTGCGCTCTGCCATAACCGTCATGGTGCCTCCCTTCGCAGGCAGGCACCAGCTTGAACGGCCGCTCGCGACCATTGCCCGGAGTCGGTCGGCGATCGTCCGAACGGGTGATCACCCCACCTCCACGCTCAGCCCCTCCAGCCCCCGGATCACGAAGTTCGGCTTCCGCTTCGGCTCGGCGGTCAGGGTCAGGGTCGGGGCCCGCTCCAGGAGGGCCGTCATGGAGGCGGCCAGTTCGAGGCGGGCCAGCGGGGCGCCGATGCAGTAGTGGATGCCGGCGCTGAAGGAGATGTGGGGGTTGTCGCGGCGGGTCAGGTCGAGGTGGCCGGGGTTCTGGAAGACGGCCGGGTCGTGGTTGGCGGAGCCGAAGAGCATGGCGACCTCGGCGCCGCGGGGGATCGCCGTACCGTCGATCTCGATCTCGTCCAGCACCCAGCGCTCGAAGAGCTGGAGCGGGGTGTCGTAGCGCATCAGCTCCTCGATCGCGGTGGGGACCAGGGAGTGGTCGGCGCGCAGGGCGGCGAGCTGGGCGGGGTTGCGGAAGAGCGCGTACCAGCCGTTGACCGTGGCATTGACGGTCGCCTCGTGGCCCGCGTTGAGGAGGAGGACGGCGGTGGAGATCATCTCCTGCTCGGTGAGCCGGTCGCCCTCGTCGTGCGCCTCGATGAGCCCGGAGATCAGGTCGTCGCCAGGTTCCTTGCGCCGCTCGGCGATCAGCTCCCGCAGGTAGTCGGAGAACTCCACGGAGGCCCGGACCGCCTTCGCGGCCGTGTCCTCGGACGGGTTCAGCTCGTACATTCCGCAGATGTCCGCCGACCAGGGGCGCAGCGGGGCGCGGTCCGCCTCCGGGATGCCCAGCATCTCGGCGATGACGGCGACCGGGAGCGGTTCGGCGACGTCGGTGAGCAGGTCGCCGCCACCGCTGCGCACCAGTCCGTCGACGAGTTCTCCGGCGAGCCGGGCCACGTACGGCTTGAGCCGCTCGACCGTGCGCGGGGTGAACGCCTTCGACACCAGGCGGCGGATGCGGGTGTGGTCCGGCGGTTCGAGGTCCAGCATGCCGTGGTCGTTGAGCGTGTGGAACGGCTCGTGCTCCGGTGCGGGCGCACCGCGCCCGAAGTCCTCGTGCGTGAACCGGTGCTGGTACGTCCGCCCCAGCCGCCGGTCCCGCAGCAGCGCCGAGACGTCGGCGTGGTGCGGAACCAGCCACTGGTTCGTGGGCTCGAAGTACTGCACCCGGCCCCGGGCGCGGAGCTCGGCGTACGCGGGGTACGGGTCGGCCAGGAAGTCCGGGTCCCAGGGGTCGAAGGCTGCCATGGACGGACGTTAGACCGCCGGTCCCGGCTCTGACCAGGGGGGGGTTCCCGAACTGCTTCGGCGGCCGGCCGCCCGGCCCGCCTGGGCCCGGGGGATCGACGGAGCATGTTTCTGCTCCAGCAGCTTTCGGCGGGGACAGTAACTTGCGGACTCCGAGCCCTGAGACCGTCCGGGCCCACGGAACGGAGGGCCGCCGATGTCCCGGGAAGCGCCGGTGGACCTGCTGATCGCCGAGGGGGTTCCTGGAGGGCCGACAGCCACCCTGTGGATCGGCGCGACCGGCATGACCCTGAGCGCCCTGCCGAACCTGCTCACCCGCCCGAGACGGTCTTGAGGTGCTCGACGGGGGCGGCGAAGGCAGGGGCGGAGAAGGTGAGGGGGGGTCGGGGAGGCGTCACGGGACGTGTTCCTCACGGCGTCCTCGGCGATGACGCATGGTAAGGGCCCCCGCGCCGCTGCCCTACTGAAGCCGCTGGCAGCAGCCTTGGAGACCACTGATACCGAGAGCGCGGGAATGCTCGCGCAGCTCGTCGAATCGTGCCTGGTCGATGCGGAAGCCAGGCAGAGGTGGAAGGAGCTGATGACGGTCCACTACTTCCTCCGGCACGAGGTCGCCGAGAAGGTCCGGGAGGAAGGCCGAGAGGAAGGCCGCGTGGAAGGCCGGGCCCCGGCCAAGGCCGAGATGGTGCTGCAGATCCTGGACTGGCGGGGCCTCGTGGTGCCGGATGCACTGCGGGCGCATGTGCTGGCCTGCACCGACACGGACCGGCTCGAGAGCTGGGCGCAGCGGGCGGTCCACGCACACGCGGCGGACGACCTGCTCACCGGAGACGCCGGCTGACCTTCCCGTCGGCGGAACCGCACCGCCGGCGCCCGCAGCGCTCCCGCGGTCGAATCGCGGCAACGGCTGTGCACAACGCCAGTGCGTGTGTGTTTCCTGTGCTACCCCGGCGTCACCAGCCGTGCCTCGTACGCGAAGACCGCCGCCTGGGTACGGTCTCTGAGGCCCAGCTTCACCAGGATCCGGCTGACGTGTGTCTTCACGGTCGACTCGGCCACCACCAGGCGCTCGGCCATCTCCGCGTTGGACAGGCCCTGGGCGATGAGGACCAGGACCTCCGTCTCACGGTCCGTGAGGTCGCCGTAGGCGGCGTGGGCCGTGGGCATCAGGCGCGGGATGTCGGAGAGCCGGGAGAACTCCGTGATCAGGCGCCTGGTGACCGAGGGCGCCAGGAGGGCCTCGCCGGCGGCCACCACCCGGACACCGTCGGCGAGCTGACGGGCCGAGGCGTCCTTGAGGAGGAAGCCGGAGGCCCCGGCGCGCAGGGCCTGGTACACGTACTCGTCGAGGTCGAAGGTGGTGAGCACCAGGACCTTGGACGTGGCGTCGGCGGCGACTATCTCCCGGGTCGCCTCGATGCCGTTCAGCTCGGGCATGCGGATGTCCATCAGGACCACGTCCGGGGCGAGTTCCCGGACCCGGTCCACCGCCTCCCGGCCGTTGACCGCCTCGCCGACGACCTCGATGTCCGGCATCGCGTTCAGCAGGACCGAGAAGCCCTCGCGCACCATCATCTGGTCGTCCGCGATCACCACGCGGATGGTGCGCACGGTCATGCGTCACCTCCGGCGGCGGTGGCCGGCAGGAACACCGTCACCTCGTAGCCCCCCTCGGACGTCGGGGCCGCCGTCATCTGGCCGTTCAGCATGGAGACCCGCTCCTGCATGCCCGTGATGCCGTGGCCGGCGCCGGGGGACGGCTTGACGAGCGCGGGCCGCGGCGGCGGGCCGTTGACCACCCGCAGGCCCAGGCCGCCGATGACATAGCCGATCTCGACCCGGGCGCCCGCTCCCGGCGCATGGCGCAGGGTGTTGCTCAGCGCCTCCTGCACGATCCGGTACGCCGACAGCTCCACGCCCTGCGGGAGTTCACGGACCGCGCCGGTCACCGCCTTGTCGACCGCGAGGCCCGCCTCCCGCACGTTGTCGAGCAGCGCGTCCAGGTCGGCGAGGGTGGGCTGCGGGGCGTCCGGCGCCTCGTAGTCCTCCGCGCGGACCACGCCCAGCACGCGGCGCAGTTCGGTGAGGGCCGCCACCGCGTTCTCCCGGATGGTGACGAACGCCTTCTCCAGCTCCGGCGGCGGGTTCTCGACCCGGTAGGGGGCGGCCTCCGCCTGGATGGCCACGACCGACATGTGGTGGGCCACCACGTCGTGCAGCTCGCGGGCGATCGTCGTGCGCTCCTCGAGGAGCGTGCGCCGGGACCGCTCGTGTGCGGTCACCGTCTGCTGGGCGGTCACCTCCTGCCGGGCCGCGCTGCGTATGTGCCGGACCGTCACGCCCAGCAGGGACAGCGCGGACAGGAACAGCAGCGTCATGGTGTCGGAGTTGAAGTAGTGGCCGCTGCGGAAGCCCGTCTCCGCCATGACGCCGTACACCGCCGTCAGCACCCACATCCAGGCCGCCGTGCGCGGCCTGGTGCGTATCGCCACGATGGTGAGCACGAACAGGTGGCAGGCGAAACTGCCCGGCAGCCAGGGCCAGTCGCTGTCCCAGTCGCTTCCCAGGACGAACGCGATCGGGGTCGCCGCCATCGACAGCCAGAACGCGCCGACGGGCCGCACCATGGTCAGCAGGACCGGGGCCAGGGCCAGCAGCCCGAGAGCCAGGTTGACCGCCGCGCCGTTGACGTCGCTGTCGGAGGCGATGAGCATCGCGAGGAGGCCGCCCGCGCAGATGACGGCGTGCGGCGCCCAGGCCGCGTACTCCCGCAGCCGGCCGGGGAGCCGGCGGGCGAGGGGGCCGTCGGTGCTCACCGCGGGCAGCGGGCGGTAGGCGAAGGCGTCGTGGAACAGGTCCTGCCGCAGTCCGCGCAGGGCGTCCATCGCCGCGCGGAACTCCGGACTGCGCGGCTTGTACGGCTCGAACGCGCTGTCCGGCGGCTCCGGCGGCATCGGCTGCGTGTGGGTCGTCTCGGTCACGTACACGACCGTAGGCGCCGAGCCGGGTCACCGTCGTCACCAGTGAGAAGGGTCCTCGGCCGTCCTCCTCAGGTACTACGGGTACGCCGGGCAGCGGCGGGGAGCGGCGCGGAGCGGCGGGCGGCCGGTCAGTAACCGGAGGGCCGCACCAGACCGGACTCGTACGCGAACACCGCCGCCTGGGTGCGGTCCCTGAGGCCCAGCTTCACCAGGATGCGGCTCACGTGTGTCTTCACGGTCTGCTCGGCGACGACCAGCCGGGCGGCGATCTCCGCGTTCGACAGGCCCTGCGCGATCAGGGCGAGGACCTCCGTCTCGCGCTCGGTCAGATCGGCGATCCGCGCCTTCAGCGGGGCACGTACCCCGCCCCCGTCCAGCTGGGAGAACTGGGTGATCAGGCGCCGGGTGATACCGGGCGCGAGCAGTGCGTCGCCGGCGGCCACCACCCGTACCGCCTCCGCCAGCTTGTCCGCGGACGCGTCCTTGAGCAGGAACCCGGAAGCGCCGGAGCGCAACGCCTCGTACACGTACTCGTCCAGGTCGAAGGTGGTGAGCACCAGCACCTTGATGTGCGGGTGCGCACCGGCGATCCGGCGGGTGGCCTCGATGCCGCCCAGTTCGGGCATGCGGATGTCCATCAGGACCACGTCCGGGGTGAGTTCGGCGACCTTGGCCACCGCGTCCAGGCCGTCCACCGCCTGGCCGACCACCTCGATGCCGGGCTGGGCGTTCAGCAGCACGGTGAAGCCCTGCCGGACCATCTGCTGGTCGTCGGCGATGACCACCCGGATGGGGCTGCCGGTGCTGCTCGTCATGCGCGGTCGTCCTTCGGGTCGGGGGCACGGGTGGTGCCGGTGGTGGGGTTCGCGGTCCTGCCGGACATCAGGCCGGGGGCGGTGGCCGGGATCTCCGCGAAGATCCGGTAGCCGCCGTCCGCCAGGGGGCCCGCCGTCAGCGACCCGCCGAGCATCGTGGCCCGCTCCCGCATGCCGAGCAGCCCGTGCCCGGCGCCAGGCGACGGCGGCGCAGGCCGGGTCGGCCGGGAGTTCGCCACGGACAGCAGAAGCCCGTAGGGGATGTACTCGATCTCGACATGGGCGGTCGCCCCCGGCGCGTGCCGCAGGACGTTGCTCAGCGCCTCCTGCACGATCCTGTACGCCGACAGCTCCACGCCCGACTGCATCGGGCGCCGCTCGCCGTTGATCCGGGTGGTGACGGTCAGACCGGCCGCCCTGGTGTTCTCGACCAGCCGGTCCAGCCGGTCCAGGGTGGGCTGCGGGCTGTGCGGGCCGGTGCCGGGGCCGTCGTCGGGCGCGTCCTCGTCGGGGCCCTCCGAACGCAGCACGCCCAGCACTCTGCGCAGTTCGGTCAGCGCCTCCAGCGCGTTGTGCCGGATGCCTTCGAGGTTCTCGCGCAGCTCGTCCGGCGGGTTCTCCACCAGGTGGGGGGCGACCTGCGCCTGGATGGAGATGACCGACATGTGGTGGGCGACCACGTCGTGCAGTTCGCGCGCGATCCGGCTGCGCTCCTCCAGCAGGGTGCGCCGGGCCCGCTCCTCCTCGGTGAGCGAGGCCTGGCGGCCGAGTTCCGCGCGCGCCTCGCGGCGGCCGCGCAGCGCCGTGCCGAGCGCCGCGACGATCGTGGCCAGGACGACGGTGACCGTCGAGGTGGACTGGTGCGGCGGCGCACCCCAGACGCCGTCGAGCAGCCAGGTGAGCAGGACCGTCACGGCCAGCGCCTCGGCGGCCACCCGGGCCCGGACCCGCAGCGCGAGCAGCAGCAGGACCAGCAGCTGCGCGATCATCCCGGCCGTGGTCCAGGGCCAGGTGAACAGGTACACCGGTGTCGTGCCCAGCCGGCCGCGCAGCGCGACGGCGCTCACCAGCATGGCCCCCGTCGACAGCCACCAGGCCGGGACGGGCCGCCACATCGCGAGGAGCACGGCACCGCCCGGGGCGAACCCGAGCAGCGAGGCGAGGCCGGCACTCAGATGTCCGTTGTGCTGGAGCTGCGCGACGCCGCCGATCGTGATGCCGATCGACGCCACCCACAGCACGCCGTGCGGCAGCCAGCGCAGCCATACGGAGGGGGGCAGCGGGTCGAGGCGGACGGTGCACAGGTCGTCGCGGAGTATCCGCAGCCAGCGCAGCACGCGGCCGGTCCCGATCCACTCCGGCCGCCGGGCCCCCGTCTCCGTCACGGTGGTCAGCCTAGACATGGCGGGCTCCCGTCGGCGCCGCCCGGTCGGACGCGGGGCGGGTCCGGACGACGCGCGAGCGGGTCCGGGGGCGGCCGTGCTCGTACCCGTGGAACGCCGCCCAGCACAGACCGAGCACCAGGGCGAAGACCGGCAGCCAGAGCAGGCGGGCCGCGACCCAGCCGAGGTGGTCGGGCGGTGTGTGGAGGCCGGGCAGGCGGCCGAGCAGGAGGCCGGTGGCCGTGGTCGCCATGAGAGCCGTCTGGTGCCAGAGGAAGATCGTCATCGCGGAGAGGTTCACGAGGGCGACCGCCGCCCAGGCCAGGGGCCGGCGCATCGTACGGCGCAGCGGCTCGCGCAGCAGCAGGGCGAGGCCGCACTGGGCCAGGCCGAAGGTGACGGCGGCCAGGGTGGGCGGGTCGAGGTTGGAGACGGACGCGCCGGGCACGCCGACCATCGACGCCGGGTAGCCCGCCCACGCGACGAGGCCGGCCGTCGCCGCCGTACCGCCGATGAGCAGGACCCAGCCGGCGCGCGGGCGGTCCAGTTCGCCACGGGTCCAGGCGGCGCCCAGGGAGTACGGCACCAGCCAGCCGGCCGCCAGGTTCACCCAGCCGACGCCGGCCGGGGCGCCGAAGCCGAAACGGAGCAGGTCCACATGGAGGACGACGGCCAGCGGCCACAGCGGGTTGAGCCGGGCGACGAGCGGGGTCGCCGCCGTCAGCGCCGCGAAGACCACGAGGAACCAGAGGGGGGACAGGGCGAGTTTGGCGAGGGTGCGGACGGTGGTGAAGTCGGTGCCGGACAGCAGGAGGGCGGTGGTCACGATCGTCCAGAGGACGAGGAGCGCGGCGACCGGCCGGGAGAGGCGGGACAGACGGGCCGTCAGCCAGCGTCGGTACGGGGTGCCGTCGGCCCGGGCGGTGGCATGGCTGCGGGTGGCGACGTGGCCGCCGACCAGGAAGAACACGGCGAGGGTCTGGAAGAGCCAGGAGACCGGGGCCAGCCGCGGCAACTGCTGGAGGGGGCTGCCGGTGTGCAGTTCACCGCCGTCCGCCACCAGTGCCGTGATCAGCCAGTGGCCCAGGACCACACCGAGGACGGCGACCGCGCGCAGGGCGTCCACGGCGCGGTCCCGGCCCGGCGGGGTGGCGGTGTCGATGCGGACGGCGAAGTGCCGTACGCGGTGCAGCGTGCGGTGTCGTATGCGGTCGCGGAGACGTGGTGTCGGCGGCTTACGCACGGGTGACCTCCGTTGTCTCGCCGAGGACGATCCGGGCGAGGTTGGCCAGGGAGGCCGAGCCCGGGGTGAAGTAGTCGCTGTGGCCGCCGGGGCCCGCCGCGAAGACGCGGGCGCCGAAGGAGGGTGAGACCGGGTCGGTGCCGAAGCCGACGGTCGTGCCGAACAGGTCGGCGCGGACGTGCGGGACCTCGGCTATCCAGTCGGCCGCTCCCCGGGCCGCCCAGACACGGGCGGAGGTGTGCAGGGCCGCGGCCGAACCGGCGCCGGTGCCGGGACTGCCGACCAGGGCGATGTCGGTGACGCCCAGGCCGGTGAGGACGGGGGCGGCGCGGGCGCAGACCACCGTGCCGTACGAGTGGCAGAGGAGGGCGACGGACGCGGGTCCGGGGGTGGTGAGGGTGCGCAGTTCGCGGAGGAAGTCACGCAGGTGCGGGGCGGCTTGGGCGGCCCGGCCCGGGGTGAGGACCGTGGCGCTGATCGTCGCGGGGGTGCGGTAGCCGAGCCAGGCGACGACGGCGACCCGGGTCCGTCGCCGCTCGCGGTCGTGGGTCCGGCGTTCGTGGGTGAGGCGCCGGTACAGGGACTCGGCCGCCGTGTGGAAGCGGGCGTAGGTGTCGAGGGTGGTGTCCGAGCCGGGGACCAGGACGGCGATGCGCGTCGCGTGCGCCAGGTCGCCGAAGACCTCGGTGACCTGGCCGGTACCGCGGGCGTCGAGGTGGAGCAGGTGACGGGAGGGGGACGCGAGGGCGCGGTCGGCGTCGGCGCGGGAGAGGTCGCCGCCGGCGGCGGCCATGCGGGCGGCCTCGGCGGCGTTCTCCCGGTTGGCCTCGTATGCGGTGGCGAGGGTGGCCGGGGTGAGACGGGCGGGGAGAACTGCGGGAGGCGGGGCGGGAATTGTGGGTGGGGTGGCCGCGGACAGCGGGAGGACCACGGCGGCGGCGAGCAGGGCGGCGAGAGCAGTGCGGCACAGCCTCCCGCGCCGACGCACCCACCGACGCCCCCGGTCCGGCCCTCGCCGCCCCCTCTGCCCCCACTCCTGTTCCCGCCGCTCCCTCTGCTCCTGCCGCTCCCTGTGCTCCCGCTCCTGTTCTTGCCGCTCCCCCGTAGCCGCCGTCATGGTCGGTCCCCCCGTTCAGTGCGCCCGGCCGTCGGGCTGCTCTGATCGGGAAATTACGGACCGGACCGCGTCGTTCGCGTCCCGCCCGGGAGCTCACCTGGGAAGTAGCTCTCAGGTACTACGGGTATGCCGGGAAACCCTCAGGGGCGGCCCGTCACCAGGCCAGTTGGGCGATTTCCTCCGCCACCACCGCGCAGGCGTCCGCGGCCGGGTCGATGAGGGGGAAGTGGCCGACCTCCTCCAGGAGCGTCAGGCCCACCACCTCGCCCGCCTTGGCCGCCGCGTCCGCGTAGGACTCGGCGACCGCCTGCGGGACGACCACGTCCGTGCGGCCCTGGACCAGGGTGGTCGCGATGCCGGTCGGGAGCAGGAGCGCGGGGTCGGCGTACGGCTGACGGTCGGCGAACTTCTCGTCGCCGCCCAGGAGTTGCAGGGCCGCGTTGCCGCAGACGTCCAGCTTCTCGGCCATCGCGAAGTCCGCGATCGGGGCCAGGGCCACGACGCCGCGCAGGGGCGCCGGACCGGCGGTGCGCCACGCGGCGTCCACCGGGAGGACGTGCCGTGCCGCCGCCCAGAGCGCCAGGTGGCCGCCGGCCGAGTGGCCGGTGAGGACCGTACGGCGCAGGTCCGCCCGCGGGACCGCCTCGCGGACCAGGCCGGGCAGGGCGTCCAGCGCCGCCGCCACGTCGTCGAAGGTGTCCGGCCAGCGGCCCGCCACCGGGGCCGAACCGCCCTGCGCGGGAAGCGTCGTACCGCGCCGGTACTCGACGTTGGCCACCGCGAAACCGCGCCGGGCCAGGTAGTCGGCGAAGGGGGTGACGTGGCCGCGGTCGTACGGCGCACGCCACGCGCCACCGTGCAGGACCACCACCAGCGGGGCCAGCGGCTCCTCGGTACGCGGGGCATAGAAGTCGATCACCTGGTCGGGATGGTCGCCGTAGGCGGCCGTGGCGTCGGGCGCGACGTGCGGGTGCGAGAAGGCCGACTCCTCCTCGGCGGCGGCCCGGGCTGCTGCGGCGTCGTCCGGCATGCTCCAACCTCTCAGCGACGTAATGATGTTGGCGGACCAGGTGGGGAATTCGGCCGTTGGCCGGGACGGTATCAGGCCCGTGACGTGCGCGGACACGCGGATGTCACGCACGGTGAGGATTGCTCGGTTCTGTACCGTCCCGGCCCTTTCCCGGGGATCACTATGTCGGCATGTCGCTAGGCGAGCGCCGCTCCCGCCGCGCCTCCCGCCGCCGCTTCCGGCCCCTCCGCCAACCCATTCGCCGGCACCTCCGCAAGGACCTCCGCGAGCACCCGCGCCGCCCGCTCCGCGTCCGCGAAGCCGACGTACAGCGGGGTGAAGCCGAAGCGGAGCACGTCCGGGTGCCGGAAGTCGCCGACCACGCCCCGCTCGATCAGCCGTCTCATCACATCCCCGGCGTCGGGGCAGCGCAGCGCGATCTGGCTGCCGCGCTCCTCGTGGGCCGGCGGGGTCACGCACTCGACGCGGCCCGCCGGGACGTACGCCTCGACACACTCCAGGAAGAAGTCCGTCAGGGCGAGGGACTTGGCGCGTACGGCCGCCACCCGCACCCCCTCCCACACCTCCAGCGCCGCCTCCAGGGCGAGCATGGAGAGGATGTCCGGGGTGCCGACGCGACCGCGTACCGCCCCGCCCGCCGGTTCGTACGCCGGGCGCATCCCGAAGGGCTCCGCATGGGAGTTCCAGCCGGGAAGCGGGGAGTCGAAGCGGTCCTGCAGCTCCCGCCGGACGTACAGGTACGCCGGTGAACCCGGGCCGCCGTTCAGGTACTTGTAGGTGCAGCCGACCGCCAGGTCGACCCCGTGCTCGTCGAGGCCCACCGGCAGCGCGCCCGCGCTGTGGCACAGGTCCCAGACGGACACCGCCCCGGCCGCGTGGACCGCGGCGGTGAGGGCGGGCAGGTCGTGGAGGCGTCCGGTGCGGTAGTCGACGTGGTTGAGGAGCACGGCGGCGGTACGGTCGCCGAGCGCCGCCGGGACCTCGGCCGGCGTCAACGGGCGCAGGGTGCAACCCGTCAGCCGGGCCGCCGACTCGGCGATGTAACCGTCCGTGGGAAAGGTCGTCGCGTCGACCAGGATCTCGTCACGGCCCTCCCCCGCCAGCCGTACCGCACCCACAAGTGCTTTGAAGACGTTGACACTTGTCGAGTCGCCGACCACGATCTGGCCGGCCGCCGCGCCGACCAGCGGGGCGATCCGGTCGCCGATCCGCTCCGGCGCCGTCCACCAGCCGCTCTCGTCCCAGGAGCGGATCCGCAGCTCGCCCCACTGGCGCCGGACGACGTCCTCGACGCGGCCGGGGACGTGCGCGGGCAGGGCGCCCAGCGAATTGCCGTCCAGGTAGACGACCTCGTCGAGCACGAAGCGCTCGCGCACCCCGGCCAGTTCGTCCTCGGCGTCCAGCTTCGCCGCCTTCAGGGCCCGCCCGGACTGCTCGGACAGCTCCGACAGCTCCGACAGCTCCGACAGCTCAGACATGGGACCTCGCCGTCCACAGCTCCGGGAACACGTTCTTGCGGGCGCGCTTCTCCAGCCAGGCGACCCCGGCCGAGCCACCGGTGCCCGCCTTGGCGCCCATGGCGCGGCGGGTGGCGACCAGGTGGTCGTTGCGCCAGCGCCAGACGAGCTCGGCGACGTCGGTCAGGGCCTCGCCGAGGCGGGCGAGGTCGGCGTCCTCGGCGCCCGAGTAGACGGCGGTCCAGGCGGCCTCGACGGCCTCGGAAGGTGTATAGGGCAGTGATATGTCACGTTCCACCAGCTCCGCCTCCGGGATCGGATACCCCCGCCGCCCCAGCACCCGCACCACCTCGTCGTACAGGCTCGGCTCGTGCAGCGCCTTCTCCAGTTCCGCGTGGACCCGCGGCGCGCCGCGGTGCGGGACGAGCATGGACGCGGACTTCTCGCCGAGCAGGAACTCCATCCGCCGGTACATCGCCGACTGGAAACCGGAGCCCTCGCCGAGGGCGGACCGGTAGGAGTTGAACTGGGCCGGGGTGAGCTGGCCGAGCGGTCTCCAGGAGGCGTTCAGCGCCTCCAGCTCGCGGACGGAACGCTTCAGCGCGGCGATCGCGGTGGGGATGTCGTCGCGGCGCAGCGCCGCCGCGGCCGTCTCCCACTCGTGGACGATGACGGTGAACCACAGCTCCATCACCTGGGTCGTGACCAGGAAGACCATCTCTCCGGGATCGTCGGAGAGGGTGTGCTGGAGGTGGGTGAGCACGTCCGCCTTGACGTAGTCCTCGTACGGCGTCGTGCCGGCGAAGTCGAGATGCGGGGTCTCGGGCTCGTTGCTTTCGAGAGCCTCATGGGACATCGCTGTCTCCTGTAGTACTCCGGGTAGCGGTCCGCCCCTGCCGATGCCGACACGGGGGCCCCGGTCCCCACCGGCATCTTCCGCAACGTAACCCGGATACGGCAAGGCCCGCCCGTCGGGAGCGCCCGTCCGGCGGCCACCGCTCAGCCGCGGACCGTCCGCCCCCGGTACAGCCGTCCGGACACCCCCTCGAACGCCAGGTCGAGCCCGACCCCGTCGCGTTCCGCGTGCAGGTGCAGGTGGGGCTCGGTGCTGTTGCCGCTGTTGCCGACCTCGCCGAGCAGCTGGCCGGCCCGGACCGTGTCGCCCTCGGACACCGTCACCGAGCCGGGGCGCAGGTGGGCGAGTTTGACGATCTCCCGGCCGGTGTCGAGGAACACGTGGTTGCCGTACGGCGGCTGGTAGCGGATCTCCCCCGGGCGCTGGTCGGCGATGCCGTCGGCCGCGGAGACCACCGTGCCGTCGCAGGGGGACCGGACCGGCCGCCCGTAGGCGGCGTACGCCGTCAGTTCGCGGCCGGGCCGGGTACGGGTGCCGTACCGGCCGAGCGCGACCAGGTCGAGGGCGGCGCGCTGCTCCGGCACCCGGGCGTGGTGGTTCACCGCCGGGCCGCCGCCCTGTACGACGTACCAGGCGCCCTCCAGCGGGAATCGCAGCGGCCGGGAGAGCGGGGCGGGCCTGCGGTGCAGCCGGGCGGCGGTGACCAGCCACCCGGCGCCCGCGAGCAGGACGAGCCCGACGGCGAGTCCGGACAGGCCGGCCCCGGCCGGCAGCCCAGGCAGCCGCCACGCCGAGGCGAGGGCGGCCACCGCGCCCGCCTCGACCGCCCGTCTGAGGGCACGGGGCTGCATCGCCGGCGCGCCGCAGCCCTCGACGACCACGTAGAACGCGGCGAGGGTGGCCAGGTCGGAGGTCCAGGCGGTGCGGTCGCCGGCCGTCCAGAGGATCAGGACGTTCCAGGCGGCGACCAGGACGAGACAGACCGCCCAGGGGAGGTGCGCGGGCAGCCGGCGCCGGGGCGGGGTGTAGCGGGCGCCCTCGATGCGCAGGGCGGTGAGCCGGCCGTCCGGGGCAGCCTGGGCCCAGGCCCGCACCCGGCCCGCACTGCCGGACACGATCAGCCCGTCCGGGCCGTCCGTGACGGTGCCGAACTCGCCGATCCTGGCGTTCGTGGCGTGCACGATCCGCTCCAGCGCCGGGATCCCGACCGCCGCCGTCACCCGCGGGGCGAGCCGGGGCCACTGCTCCGGGTCCGCGGTGAGGAAGCGGGCCAGGGCGTCGGCCTCCACCGGCTGCCCGCCGGGCATCGTTTCCCGCACGTGTGCTCCCCCCTGCCGTCACGCCTGCCTGTCGTCACGCCTGCCTGTCGTCACGCCTGCCTGTCGTCGCGCTTGCCTGTCGTCGCGCTTGCCTGTCATCACCCCAGGCGTCACGCTTGCCTGTCATCACGCCTGCCGTCACGCCTGCCTGCCGTGGCGGCAGCCGTCGCCCGCGGAACGGGCGGTCTGGAAGACGGCGGGACGCGGGATGTGGTTGTCGGCGGTGGCAGACTTGCGCCATGACGACGCACACGAACCTGCTCGGCGGCCCGGAGCCGACGTATCTGCCGGAGAACGAAGAGGCGTACCGCCTGCTGGGCGAGGAGTCGCTGGCTCCCGTCGAGGTGGCGGCGAAGTTCCCGACCTTCTCGCTGGCCTGGGCGCTGCTCGCCGAAGAGGCGTTCGAGCGCGGCGCGGTCGTCGAGTCGTACGCCTACGCGCGCACCGGCTACCACCGCGGTCTTGACGCCCTGCGCCGCGCCGGGTGGAAGGGGCACGGCCCCGTGCCCTGGGAGCACCGGGCCAACCGGGGCTTCCTGCGCTGCCTCGCCGCGCTCGCCCGTGCCGCCGGTGAGATCGGCGAGAAGGACGAGAACGAGCGGTGCTGGCAGTTCCTGAAGGACAGCAGCGCGGAGGCCTACACCGAGCTGCACGGATAGCCGCGCCGCGGGCAGCGGGGGCGGTTCAGGTTCCGGGGCACCCGGCGGCCGTCCAGGCGGCGTACTCCTGGCGGACGTAGAGCAGGCGCCTGCGGGCGAGCGTGATCGCGTCGGGGTGGTACGGGCCGGCCACGAGGCCGGGATGGCGGCGGTCGTACCTGACGAGTTGCTCGGCGGTCTCCGCGGCGGCCGCGGCCGGGCCGGAGCCGCCGCCCAGGGCCATCCGGTCCATGAGGGCCGCCCGGCGCAGCAGCCAGGCCCGCTCGGCGGCCATCCCGTCGGCCGGGGGGCCGGTCCCGGGCCCGGCCTGGCGACCGTCGCGTTCGGCCCCGAGGGCGAGCAGCCGGTGCATCTCGCGGCGCAGGTCGGGCGCGTCCGCGTAGACACGGGGGCCGGTGCCGCAGCGTCGGCACGATGCCGCTTCGTGGCCCCGGGCCGGTCCCGGGCAGTCGTCGACGGGGCACGGTTTGTGGGTCGCGAGGGGCCGCCCGCCGGGTCGTGCGGTGACCGGGTGCCGCGGCTCGTCCGGAACGCCGGTAGCGCCGGTGGCGCGGGGGCCGGTCATGCCGAACACCTCAGGCAGGCACGGACCTCGCGGCCGCCGCGGGTCTGGTGGATCTCGGTCGACTGGGCGAGGTACTGGACGATGCCGGTGCCACGGCCGTGCTCGTCGGGTGCCGTGTCGCGGCGCCGGCGCTCCACCGTCATGCCGGAGTCGGTGACCACGATGTGCAGGGTGCCGTGGTCGAGGACGAGCGACAGGGTCATGCGCTCACGGCCGTACTGGGCGGCGTTGGCGGCGAGTTCGTCCACGATGAGGACGGCGGAGTCCCGCTCGCTCGCGGGCACGCTCCAGGTCTCCAGCAGATCGGCCGCGAAGTGACGGGCGGCGGGGACGTGCGCCTCCTGCGCGGGCAGGGTCAGCAGCGCCTGGTGGCGGCAGGGCTCGCCGGGCAGTGAACTCGGGCGGGGCGAATCGGTCACGAACATGGTCTTCTGGCTCTTCCGTGGAGGTGCGGAGACCGGGATGGGGAGAGACCGCCGACGGCGTCGGGAGGGTCGGTGTACCGGTCCTGCAGTGGCGCGCTCATTCAGTTCCACGGACGGCACATGTCCGACGGTTCGAGCACTTCGCGCCTTTTGTGACTTTTTTCGCTAGCTCGGGCAGAGACCTCCGGTGACGGCGCGGCCTGAGCACCTCACGACCGGATGGTGACCAGTTTCTGGCCGTCGCCCGCGAGGATCTCGAAGTGCTGGATGGCCCCCGGGGACATGTCGACCGCCCCTTGGACCGTGGTGCCCGGAGGGTATTCGCCCGCCCGCCAGGTGGCGCCGTCCGCCCTCTTGCCGCCGGGCCCGACGGCCTGGAGCCGGCAGGTGATTCCGGCGGGCGCCCCCTTGGCGTGGACCTGGAGGACACTCCCCCAGGCGGAGGGGTAGACCCGCACCGAGGCGGTGACGCCGGTCGTGGGGTCGCTTCCGGAGAACGTGCGCGAGGCGACCGGTGCGGTCGCGCCGGGCGGCGTCGCCTGGCTGGTCACGGTTCCGACCGTGGCCAGCCACGTGCCGCCGGCCGCTGCCGCGACGAACGCCAGGGAAGCGGCGGCGCCCGCCAGTTGCATGCGGCGGCTCCTGCGCCGCCGGGCCGCCGCCCGCTGGAGCAGGCTCTCCAGAACCCCCGTCTGCGCTGCCCCCGGTGCCTGCGGCGCCGCCACGGGCGGTACGGGCGGTACGGGCGAGGAGAGCTGTGCGCTCTCGGCCGCCTGGGCCACCAGCCGGTCGGCCAGGTCGCCGTCGGCCGTCGGCATGATCCGGCCCGTGGCCTCGGCCTCGGCCGCGGTTACCGTCGCCAGCAGCGCGGGCAGTCCCGCCAGCCGGGCGTGTTCGGCCCGGCACTCGTCGCATTCCGCGAGGTGGACCCGCATCCGTTCCGTCTCCGCGGGGGGCAGTGTGCCCAGGACGTATCCACCCAGCGCCAGCCGCAGGGCGTCGTGCTCCGCACCCACGGTCACCACCTCCCGCACATCACGGTCACGGCTCGATCCCCCGCTCCTGGAGCGCCAGCCGCAGGGCGTGCAGGGCGTAGTACGTGCGTGACTTCACGGTGCCCAGCGGAATGCGCAGCACCTCTGCGGCCTCCGCCATGGTCCGCCCCCGGTAGTAGGTCTCCAGCAGCACCGCGCGGTGATCCGGGGACAACGCCCGGAGGGCGTCGGCAACCGCCCAGCTCTGCAGTGCCTGCTCGATCTCGTCCTCGCCCGGCGTCTGCTCCGCGGCCCGCTCCAGGGCCTCGCCGCCGGCCTCGGCCGGCCTGGCCTGCCGGGCCCGGTGGGCGTCGATGACCAGATGCCGGGCGACCGTGCACAGCCAGGCACGGGCCGGGCCGCGTGCGGGCTCGAACGCGGCGGGGTGCTGCCAGGCCCGCAGCAGGGTCTCCTGGACCACGTCCTCCGCCCATTGGCGATCTCCCGATGTCAGTCGCAGCACGTAGTGGAACAGGGGCCCTGCGTGCTCCGCGTACAGAGTGCGCAGCAGCTCCTCGTCCGCGGTCGAAAGCGTTCCTCTACCGGAGACACGGCTCGCGGAGCGATCCGGATCAACCCTTGGATCACGTTTTCGGAAACTCCGGGGCATAAGTCGATGATCGCTCACATGTACTGCTTTGTCCCGTAACGCAGAGCGCGATGCGTTCGGCGCTCCGTGCCATCGCGGGCCCGCCCTGCCGCGAAGAAATTCCGCAAAAGTGTATATATACCGAACCGTCTGACCGCTGCCGTCCGTGGAGCCGGACAAGGACCGACCTACGCGAGCAAAGGACGGATCAGACGTGAACCGGACACACCACCCCCCGGACTTCCGCACCCGAGGCCGACGACCACGCACCGCGGCCGGGCTGGCCCTCGCCGCCGTCGCCACCGCCGGCACGCTGGGGCTGCTCAGCGCGTGCGGCGGGCCACCCCACTCCTCGTCGCCCCCCTCCTCGTCGCCGCACTCCTCGTCGATGCCCACCATGAACATGCCCAACATGAACATGCCCGCGAGCCGGCCGGGCACGGGCAGGCCGGTGAGCGGGACCGCCGTCGCGATCAAGAACTTCGCCTTCGCGCCGGCCACGCTGAAGGTGCCGGTGGGTACGACGGTGACCTGGACCAACGAGGACACCGACGCCCACACCGTCACCAGCACCGGACCGGGCGGTCCGCTGCACTCCGCCGCCCTGGGCACCCACGCCACCTACAGCCACACGTTCACCAAGGCCGGCACCTACGCCTACCTCTGCACCATCCATCCGTTCATGACCGCCACCGTGGAGGTGACACGATGACCGCCTACGACGATTACGACGCTTACGACGCTTACGACGAAGCCGGTGAACCCCGTGAGCCCGCCACCGAACACGGCATGACGCGTCGCCAGCTCATGCGGCACGCCGGGTGGTTCGGCGGCGCGGTGGTGCTGACCGTGGCCGGCGGAGAGGTGATCAGCCAGATCGCCGGCTCCCGGAGCTCCGCGGCCGAGAACGCCACGGATGCCACAGGTGCGACGGGCGCCGCCGGTGCCGCCAACGCCGCCGCGGCGGGCAGCGGCACGCTGCGGTTCGTGCAGATCTCCGACAGCCACATCGGGTTCCAGGGCCCGGCGAACACGGACGTGGCCGGGTCCTTCACCGAAGCGGTGAACCAGGTCAACTCGCTCGGATTCCGGCCGGACTTCGTCATGCACAGCGGCGACCTGACCCACCTGTCCACGGCCGGGCAGTTCGACCAGGTCAAGCACATGATGTCGGGGCTGAAAACGGACCGGGTCTTCACCGTGCCGGGCGAGCACGACTCCATCGGCGACGCGGGCCGCGCCTACCGGCGGACCTTCGGCGCGGGCACGCTCGGCGACGGCTGGTACAGCTTCGACACCCACGGCGTGCACTTCATCGCCCTGGTCAACACCCTGAGCCTGGAGAAGCTCGGCCACCTCGGCAACGCTCAGATCGACTTCGTCCGCAAGGACCTCGCCGGGCTGTCCTCGGACACCCCCGTCGTGGTCTTCAGCCACATCCCGCTGTTCGCCATGTACCCGAAGTGGGGCTGGAGCACCGACGACGCCCTCAAGGTCATCGCCCTGCTGCGCCGGTTCTCCTCCGTCACCTGCCTCAACGGGCACGTCCACCAGTTGTTCACGAAGACCGAGGGCAACATCACCTTCCACTCCGCCACCACCACCGCCTACCCCCTGCCCAAACCGGGTCGTGCCCCCGCCCCCACCCCGCAGGTCGTCCCCGCGCGGCAGCTCAAGGCCGCGCTCGGCATCCGCAGTGTCGGCTACCGCCAGGGCGACCGCGAACTGGCCGTCAAGGATGAGAGGCTGGCATGAACCACCGAAGGCTCCTCGTCCCCGCCCTGCGGTGGGCGACCGCCGGCACCCTCGCCGCCGGCGGATACCTCCACGCCCAGCTGTACGTCGACGGGTACCGCTACGTACACGTCATCGGCCCCCTGTTCCTCCTCCAGGCCGGCGCCTCCTTCGCCCTCGCGGTCCTGCTGGCGGCGGGGACGCCACCCCTGCTGCTGAGGGCCGCCGCGGCCGGCGTCGCGGCCGGTGCCCTCGGCGGCTTCGCGGCCTCGCGCACGGTCGGCCTCTTCGGCTTCACCGAGCACGGACTGCAGCCCGCGCCGCAGGCCGGCCTCAGCCTGCTCGCCGAGACCGGCACCCTGCTGTTCCTCGCGGCCTGGCAGCTGGCCTCGACCGCGGCCGGACGGAAGCAGGCACCTTCCACGCCCCTGGAACCACGCCCGGGCAGCGCGTGGCCGAGCCCGCGGCTGCGCGAACTGAGGGACACCGTGCGCGTCCTGCTCGGCCTGGACGACGACACCGCCGTCGTCATCCGCCAGCTCAGCCGTGACCCACGCGGGCGCCCGCCGCTGGAGACCGTCGTCGAGGTACTGCCCATGGACGGCGGCGCGGCCCATCGCTGGACACTCCACCGCCCCGCCGACCAGATCACCGAACACGACCTGCGCACCACCCTGCTCCACCGCCGCCAGTAGCCTCCAGCCCTTCCAGTGAATGCAGCGCCCCGGCAGGGGCGCTGGGGGCTCCCCCGGCCGAAGGCCGGGGGAGCAACTGCGCGACCAGCCACGACGCCGCCGCCGTCGACATACGGCAGACGGCAGACGGCAGACGGCAGACGGCAGACGGCAGCTCACCGCACCTCCAACGGAGCGCCTAGCCGCCCTTCGCCTCGATCGGCGGCGAGGTCACGTTCCCGTGGGTGCGGCACTCCGGGCGTACACAGCCCGGGGCCGGCCGGCGGACCATGGCGAACGCCAGGGCCGAGCCGACCACCAGGACGCCGGCGCAGATGGGCATGGCCCGGTGGAACGCGGCGTCGAACGCCGAGGGCGACCGGTAAGCCTCCGGGCCCATCCCGGCGAGCAGCGGCAGCGCCGCCACCGCGATCAGGCTGGCGGCGCGGGCCGCCGCGTTGTTGATGCCGCTGGCGACGCCCGCCCGGGCCGTGTCCACGGAGGCGAGGACGGAGGCGGTGAGCGGGGCCACCAGGGTGACCATGCCGACGCCCTGCACCAGGACCGCGGGGAGGACGTCGGTCAGGTAGTTCGCGTGTTCGCCGACGCGCAGCATCAGGAGCATCGCGGTCGCGCACAGCAGCGGACCCACCGTGAGCGGGATGCGTGGGCCGATGCGGTCGGCGAGGGCACCCGAGCGGGCCGAGAAGAGCAGCATCAGGGCCGTCGTCGGCAGCAGGGCGGTGCCGGCGGCCAGGGCCGAGTAGCCCGCCACCACCTGGAGTTGGAGCGCGGTGAGGAAGAAGTAGCCGCCGAACGCGCCGTACACGCACAGGGTGACGATGTTCAGTGCCGTGAACTGGCGGGACGCGAAGATGTCCAGCGGCAGCATCGGGTCCTGGCGGCGCTTCTCGACGTACACGAAGGCCACGCCGGCCGCGACGCCCGCGACGGCGAGCAGCGAGGTGGTCCCGGCCTCGATCAGTGCGAAGGTCACCAGGCCGAGGGCCAGGGCGCCCAGCACCGCGCCGAGGATGTCGAAGCGGCCGTGGGCGCGGCCGTCGGCGGACTCGGGGACGTGGCGCAGGGCGACGGGGACGCAGAGCAGGGCCAGCGGGACGTTGAGGAGGAACACCCAGCGCCAGCCGGGGCCGTCCACCAGCCAGCCGCCGAGGAAGGGCCCCACCGCCGCGCCGATGCCGCCGAAGCCGGACCACAGGCCGACCGCGCGGGCCCGGTCGTCGGGGTGGAAGGAGGCCTGGATGAGGGCCAGGGAGCCGGGCGTGAGGAGGGCGCCGCCGATGCCCTGGAGGGCGCGGGCGCCGATCAGGACGGCGTCGGTCGGGGCCAGGCCGCACATCAGGGAGGCGGCCGCGAACCAGACGACCCCGATCACGAAGATCTTCCGGCGGCCGTACTGGTCGCCCAGCGAGCCGCCGAGCAGGATCAGGCCGGCCAGCGTCAGCATGTACGCGTTGATCGTCCACTGCAGCGCGGACAGACTCGCGTCCAGGTCGTCGCCGATGCGGGGCAGGGCGACGTTGACGACCGTCGAGTCCAGCAGCGCCATGCTGGAGCCGAGGACGGTGGTGATCAGGATCCACTTGCCCTGGGCTGAGGCGATCCGGACGTCGGGCATGGTTCCAGGTATACAGCGGACCCGGCGCCGTAGACAGACGAACGCCGGGCCCTGACCGTAATGCGGCTTACTTGATCTTGTTGCCCGCCGAGCGCAGGTTCTGCGTTGCCTCGACGACGCGCGCGGCCATGCCGGCCTCGGCCAGCTTGCCCCAGGTGCGCGGGTCGTAGGTCTTCTTGGAACCGACCTCGCCGTCGACCTTCAGGACGCCGTCGTAGTTCTTGAACATGTGATCGGCGACCGGACGGGTGAAGGCGTACTGGGTGTCGGTGTCGAGGTTCATCTTCACGACGCCGTTCTCCAGCGCGGTCAGGATCTCCTGCTCGGTGGAGCCGGAGCCGCCGTGGAAGACGAAGTCGAACGGCGACTGCTTGCCGAACTTGGCGGCCACGCCGTCGCTCAGCTCCTTCAGCAGGTCGGGGCGGAGCACGACGTTGCCCGGCTTGTACACGCCGTGCACGTTGCCGAAGGAGGCGGCGAGCAGGTAGCGGCCCTTCTCGCCGAGGCCGAGCGCCTCGGCCGTGCGGATCGCGTCGTCGACGGTCGTGTACAGCGAGTCGTTGATCTCGTGGGAGACGCCGTCCTCCTCGCCGCCGGTCGGGGTGATCTCGACCTCGAGGATGATGTTGGCGCGGCGGGCCTGCTCCAGGAGCTCCTGCGCGATGGCCAGGTTGTCGGCGAGGGTCTCGGCGGAGCCGTCCCACATGTGGGACTGGAAGAGCGGGTTGCGGCCGTTCTTCACCCGCTCCTCGGAGATCGCGAGCAGCGGACGGACGTACCCGTCGAGCTTGTCCTTCGGGCAGTGGTCCGTGTGCAGCGCGACGTTCACCGGGTACTTCTCGGCGACGACGTGCGCGAACTCGGCGAGCGCCACCGCACCGGTGACCATGTCCTTCTTGTACTGGCCGCCCAGGAACTCGGCACCACCCGTGGAGATCTGGACGATGCCGTCGCTCTCCGCCTCCGCGAAGCCGCGCAGCGCCGCGTGCAGGGTCTGGGTCGAGGTGACGTTGATGGCCGGGTAGGCGAACTTGCCTGCCTTCGCCCGGTCGAGCATCTCGTTGTAGACCTCGGGGGTTGCGATGGGCATTGTCCGCTCCTTGAGTGTGCGGGTCGGCGTACTGCTGTTTTCTTACGGCCCTGACCTAGACCTTGGGGGCGACGTCATCGTCGTCCCCATCTTTCCAGACATGAACCGATGCTCCACGCGCCGGTCAAATCCGGGTCAATCCCAGTCGTCAACCCGCTGTTCAGTCCAGTCCCAGTTCATCCTTCGAGAAGGCGAACAGGTACGGCACCCCGGCGCCCTCCTGGATCTTCTCGGCGGCGCCGGTGGCGCGGTCCACGATGGTGGCGACCGCGACGACCTCGGCGCCGGCCTCGCGCACCGCCTCGACGGCGGTGAGCGGGGAGCCGCCGGTGGTGGAGGTGTCCTCGACGACCAGGACACGGCGGCCCTTGATCTCCGGGCCCTCGACACGGCGCTGCATGCCGTGCGCCTTCGCCGCCTTGCGTACGACGAAGGCGTCGAGCCGCTTTCCGCGGGCGGCGGCGGCGTGCAGCATGGCGCCGGCGACCGGGTCGGCGCCCATGGTGAGGCCGCCGACGGCGTCGAAGTCCAGGTCGGCGGTCAGGTCCAACAGCACCTGGCCGACCAGCGGGGCGGCCTCGCCGTCGAGGGTGACGCGGCGGAGGTCGATGTAGTAGTCGGCCTCCAGCCCCGACGACAGGGTCACCCTGCCGTGCACCACGGCCTTGTCCTTGATCTGTTGCAGCAGCTCAGCACGTACGTCGCTCATGCCGACCAGCTTAGAGGCGCGTCCACGTCCAGGTGGTCGTGGCTTCCAGCGGCTCCAGGGGCGTGACGAGCCGGGGCAGTGTGTTCAGCCCGTTGGGCGGCCCGGTCTGCGGCTCCACGCAGACGGCCTCCGCCTGCTCGTCGTAGACGACGACCCACTGCTCGCGGCTGGCGACCTTCAGCTCCAGCTGCCCCGGCCAGGTGAGGGTGACGTCGACGCCGTCGGGCATGCCGAAGCAGTCGTCCCAGGGGCCGGGCTTCGGGTCGATACGGTTGCCGGTGGGCAGGTGGTCCGCGCCGCGCTCCTCCTGCCAGGCGGGCGCGAAGTCCACCTGGACGTCCTGGCCGCCGAGGTTCCGGTTGAACCAGGGGTGCCAGCCGATCTGCGCCGGGAAGGAGTCCTCGTACGTCTCCACGGACATCGTCAGCGTCAGGGAGTCCTCGGCGAGCTGGACGACGTGGGTGACGCGGGCGGAGTGCGGCCAGGGGGCGCCGAGTTCACGCGTGATGACGGCCTCGTCCGCCGAGACGCGCGCGGTGCGCCAGGCTCCGTCGCGGGCGGTGCCGTGGATGGCGTGCGGCGGGGAGTTGAGGGGCATCTGGACGACGGTGGCGCCGTCGAGGAAACGGCCGTCCCGGATCCGGCCGCACCAGGGAACCATCGGGAAGCAGCCGAAACGGTCGCCCTGCCGGAGGAGTTCGAGGGGTCCGACCTCGAGTCCGGCGATCCGGCCGCCGTTGCCGGGGTGCAGGTGGAGGGTGGCGTCGCCTGCGGTCAGCGTGATGTCTTCGTTACTCACGGGATGAGAGTAGTGGGGAGGCCACGGCGCGCCGGGTTTCGGGTGCGGGTGGGTGGGTGCCGGGGTTCGGCCGCGGGCCGGTGGGGGCTGGTCGCGCAGTTCCCCGCGCCCCTTTCGGGGCGCTGCCCAGCCGCGTTCTACAGCGGCACCCTGCAAGCGCCGGTGAGTGTCACCACCCCCGCGTCGGCCGGGTCAGCGGCGCCTGCGCAGCGCCCTCGTCACCACGATCGCCGACGCGAGTGCCAGTGCCGCCGCCGGCGCGGCCCAGCGCAGGGCCGACGCCCCGGCCACCGTCTGCGGCGCCGGGACCGGCGCGTACCGCCCCCTCGGCGGCGCGTGGTCCACCTCCTCCGCACTGCGGCCGATCATCGTCCGCCGCGCGTGCGCCGCCTCGGCGAAGATCTCGGGCAGCGGCTCCACGACCGGCTCGCTCACCGGCTCGCTCACCGGCTCCGCCACCGCTTCCGGCTCCGGTTCCGGTGCCAGGGACGGCGGCGGGACCGCCGTCTCGAAGACCGAGGCCGGTCCGGCGGCAGGCGCCTCCCCCAGCCCCTCCGCGAAACGGCCCAGCAGCCTCGTCCCCGCCGCCTGGACCGCCTCCGCCGGCAGCTCCGCGACCCGCCCGTCGGCGGAGGCCGTACCGGTCACCGTGACCGTGCACCCCTCGCCCGTCTCCGCGAGGCGGAAGGTCAGCGCCAGCTTCACCGTGCCGGTGCCGCGGGCCTCGGTGGCGTCACCGTCGACCGCGTACGAACCGTCGTCGTGGGGGCTCACGCGCAGGGAACCGCGGTAGGTGATCGAGTGGCTGCCGATGCGGACCTTGAGGCGGCCGGTACCGGGGTCGGCGCCCGCGTCCTGCTGGAGGCCGGGAACCGCCCGGGCGACCCGCGCGGGGTCGGCCAGCGCCTCCCTGAGCCGCGAGGCCGGGGCCGGGACGTACACCTGGTGCTCCATGCCGACTGAGCCTACCCACGAGTCGGTCCGGCACACCCTCCCCGACGCACGGCACGCTGCGAGCCTCCTTGACGCGGGGGCCCGTTCAGTACCGCGGGTGCACCAGCGTGGACGACGGCGGCAGCCCGGCCTTCGGTGTCTGCAGGGCGTCCCGCTCCAGTCCCCCTTCCGTGAGCGTCCGCAGCCGCGGGCCGCCGGCCGGCAGGCGCAGCGCCGGCGCGCGGGGACCCGCGGTCGCGAGGATGAAGCCCCAGTCGTGCGGGGCCCTGGACTCGCCCGCCGAGCGGTCGGGGCCCGGGGGGAAGCCGGCGTCCTGGCCGAGGACCCGGTAGGGGGTGGTGGCGAGGCCCGCCGCCCGCAGGGTCGCGGCGACCGTCCAGAAGGTGTGCGGGCGGCCCTGGACCGGTCCGGCGTGGACGACCAGGCGGCCGCCGGGGGCGAGGGCGCGGCGGACGAGGCCGTAGAACTCCTCGGAGTACAGCTTGGCGCTGGCGGTGATGCCGGGATCGGGCAGGTCGGCGATGACGACGTCGTAACCGGAGGAACCGGAGTAGCTGGACGAGCCGAAGTAGCCGGAGCGGGGTGCCTCGCGCAGCCAGTGGAAGGCGTCGGCGGTGAACACACGGACGTGGGGGTCGTCGTAGGCGTGGCCGTTGAGCGCGGACAGGGCGGGGTCGTGGCGGGCGAGGCGGACCAGGCCCGCGTCGAGTTCGACGATGTCGACGCGATCGACGCCCCGGTGGCGCAGCACCTCGCGCGCGGCCATGCCGTCGCCGCCGCCGAGGATCAGCACGCGGGCGTGCGGGCCGGTCATCGCGGGGTGGACGAGGGCTTCGTGGTACCGGCGTTCGTCGCGGCCGCCGACCCGCAGCCGGCCGTCGAGAAAGAGGTCGAGGGGGCGGCCGTGGGTGCCGCCGGTGAGGACGATCTCCTGGACGTCCGTCTGGAGGGCGACGCGGACGTCGGCGCCGTAGACGGCGTGCCGTGCGGCCCGTTCGAAGTCGCCGACGAGGACGGCGGCGGAGGCGAGGAGGCCGAGGACGGTGATGCCCGCGACGAGGAGGGTCCAGCGGGCCCGGCGGGAAAGGTCGCGGCGGAACAGCCCGAGCACCAGGGCGCCCCCGGCGACGACGTTGACGGTGCCGGTGAGCAGGGTGCCCGTCAACTGGCCGAGGAAGGGCCGCAGCAGGAACGGGAAGGCGAGGCCGCCGACCAGCGCGCCCACGTAGTCGGCCGCGAACAGGTCGGCGACCGCACCGCCCGCGTCCTGGCGGCGGATGCGCTGGATGAGCTCCATCAGCAGCGGAACCTCGGCACCGATGAGCAGGCCGATGGCGAGGGAGAAGGCGACCAGGAGGCAGCGCGGCCCGGCGGCCCACAGCCCGCCCCAGCCGCCGGTCCAGGCGAAGACGGCGTACAGCGCCATGGCGCTGCAGCCGCCGATCAGCGCCAGCGCGGCCTCCACCGCGGCGAACCCGGCCGCCGCGTGCCAGCGCAGCCGTTTCGCGGCGAGGGAGCCGACGCCCATCGCGAAGACCATCACGGACAGCACGACGGAGGCCTGGGTGACCGAGTCGCCGATCAGGTACGAGGCCAGGGCGACGAGTTCGAGCTCGTACACCAATCCGCAGGCCGCGCAGACGAACACGCACGCCAGGACCAGGAAGCGGCCCGTCCCCGGCTGCACGGGCAGCGGCGCGGGGGCGCCCCAGGGCGGCGGTGTGCCGGGAGGGGCGGGTGCGTGCGGATCGATCACTCTGCGACGTTACGTCACTCGCTCGGTACGCTTCGTCACCCACACGTGTGGAACTCCGGGCCCTTTGACGCCCCGTTGGTTTATGTCATCCGGCGACGGGTTGGGGTACCGGGACCCGTGCGCCGACCCGGGTCCGGGTCGCGACCAGCTGGCCGTCCTGCGGGTACGCGTGCCAGGTCCGCCAGTGCACCTGGCCCTCGTGGCGCTGGGCCAGCATCGCCGTGAACGCGTGCGGGCTGCCCGGGAAGACCCCGGCGAGGCCGTGCGGATGCTCGGAGACGAGGGCCAGCAACTCCTGGGCGCGGCCCGCGAAGGAGCCCGGTGACAGCACCTCGACGCGGGCCGCGAACTCGTACTCCCAGTTGCCGTTGCGCTTGGCGACGCCGAGCGGCAGGGGGGTGCTGGACCCCGGGATGCACGCCACCGTCTCCGAGCAGCCGCCGCACTCCTCCTCGAGCAGCACCTGGTGGGACGCGCCGAGCAGTCTCAACTGCAGCTTCGCCCCGTTCAGTTCCAGGTCGAGGGTGGCCAGGGCGGGCAGCGGCTCGCGCCCCAGGGCCCAGGCGAGGTCGGCCGCGCGCGTATCGGTGTAGGTGGTGTTCAGGGTCGTGAGCATGGATCGGCTCCGCTAACACGCAAAAGGGGAGGAGTGTGGTCCGGTGCACCTCGGTCGACACCGGGAGATCGGCCCGGCCGGCCCAGCCGGGGGAGGGTGTCGTCAGGACGTCCGAGGTGCTGCTTTGGTGATTTAGAGGGAATCATGAACTGTGGCGCTGCCACAGCGTTTTTACCCAACTTCGTGGGGTTTCCATCCCTCAGAGGGCTCCACAGCTCAACTGTTCAACCAAGTTGTGCGCCCCGCTCCTTCCGGCGCACGCCGGGGCGCCCGGCGAGAGCTCCCCCGCTCCGCGTCCGGACGCCCCGGTTCCCCGCCGCCCGCGGGCGGCTCAGCTGCTCCCGCCGCAGCCGCCCCCGCCGCCGCACGACGACCCGCCGCCGCAGGACGACCCGCCGCCGCACGAGGAGTGCCCGCCGCCGCAGGAGTGGCCGCCCCCGTGATGCCCGCCGTGGTGGCCTCCGTGGTGGCCTCCGTGCGAGGACGACGACCCCGAGTCCCCGGCCCACCAGCTGCCGGAGCTGTCGTAGGAGGAGGAGCCGCCCCCGCGGCGGTACGCCCCCTTGCCCCCGCCGCCCCTGCGGACCGCCGACGCGACGATCGCGAGGCAGATGACCGCGGCCACCACCACGATGAAGACGGTGCCCATGGCGTCACCTTCTTTCCGTTCCCCCGAAGGCGACCCCCCGTGGGCGCCCCGGCCGCCGCGAGAGCGCGGCGTGGACTGGGGATGCCCGGCCGTCACGGCGGCCAAAGCGGAGTTGAGGAACTCCAGAGCTTGGGCGCAGGATGGCCGCCATGACCTCCAGCGAACGCCCGCTCCTGAACCGTCGGCTGGCCGAGTTCGGCACCACGATCTTCGCCGAGATGTCGGCCCTCGCGCTGCGCACCGGCTCCATCAACCTCGGGCAGGGCTTCCCGGACACCGACGGCCCCGAAGAGGTCAGGGAGGCCGCCGTGCGCGCGCTGCGCGAGGGGCGCGGCAACCAGTACCCGCCGGGGCCGGGCGTCCCCGAGCTGCGCACCGCGATCGCGGCACACCAGCAGCGCCGGTACGGCCTGTCGTACGACCCGGACGCCGAGGTGCTGGTGACGGCGGGCGCCACGGAGGCGATCGCGGCCGCCCTGCTGGCGCTGGTGGAGCCCGGGGACGAGGTGGTCGCCCTGGAGCCGTACTACGACTCCTACGCGGCGAGCATCGCGATGGCGGGCGGCACCCGGGTCCCGGTCACCCTGCGCCCGGACGCCGGCGCGTTCCGCCTCGACCTCGACGAGCTGCGCGCCGCCGTCACCCCGCGCACCCGGCTCCTCCTGGTCAACACCCCGCACAACCCGACCGGCACGGTCCTCACCCGCGCCGAGCTGACCGCGGTCGCCGAGCTGGCGGTGGAGCGGGACCTGCTGGTGGTGACCGACGAGGTGTACGAGCACCTGGTCTACGACGAGGCCGAACACGTCCCCCTCGCCACCCTCCCCGGCATGCGCGAGCGCACGGTCACCATCGGCTCGGCCGGCAAGACCTTCTCCTTCACCGGCTGGAAGGTCGGTTGGGTGACGTCGACGCCGGAGCTGGTCACTGCGGTGCGCTCGGCCAAGCAGTTCCTGACGTACGTCGCCTCCGGGCCCTTCCAGTACGCCGTCGCCGAGGCCCTGCGCCTGCCCGACTCATACTTCGCGGACTTCCGCGCGGACATGCTGGCCAAGCGGGACCTGCTCGCGGGCGGCCTGGAGCGGGCGGGCTTCAAGGTCTTCCGCCCTGCCGGTACGTACTTCATCACCACCGACATCCGGCCCCTCGGTGAGAGCGACGGTCTCACCTTCTGCCGTGCACTGCCGGAGCGCTGCGGGGTGGTCGCGATCCCCAACGCGGTCTTCTACGACCACCGCGAGCTGGGTGCCCCGTTCGTACGGTTCGCGTTCTGCAAGCGCACGGGAGTGCTGGAGGAGGCCGCCACCCGGCTCAAGACGCTGGCCGGGTGACAGCCGACAGCCGTACCGGCGAGGGTCCCGGCCTGACTCACGCCGCAGCGCGTAGATGTCGCAGGCCGTAGAGCGGCGCGGTGGATGGACGAGCGCGACCGCTGACGCGGAGTTGCACGACCGGGTGGAGCGACCGCCGGTCCACCGACCTCGCCGGCCTCCCTCGGCGGGGCCTGCCGCGCGGCACGCGAGCGGGTGCGTGAACACGGTTCCGGCTGGGTCACGGCCGACGGCCCGCTCGGCTCCGCCGTCCCGACGGCGGAGCAGTACCCGACGTACGTCGGCGCCGGCCTCCGCCGAAGCGCGACCTGCTCGGCAACGGCCTGCGGGCAGCCGGGTTCGAGGTCGGCCGGCCCCGTGGCGCGTTTTTCGTCACCACTCAGAAGATCCCCTTGTACCCCCGCCATCCGGTGGCGATCTTCGTGCGGGCGCCGAACACCCCCTTGCCGTTGCCGTTGTTGCGCCACAGGTTGCCGGAGGTGTCGCGGGACAGGAGGTCGGCATTGCCGTCGCCGGTGAGGTCGCCGGCGCCGATGACGGTGTCGTACGAGCCGCCCCAGGAGGAGGACAGCTTCACGCGTGCGGAGAAGGTGCCCTTGCCCGTGCCGAGGTAGCGGTACAGGTTGTTGGACTTGTCCTGGGCGACCAGGTCGCCGATGCCGTCGCCGTTGAGATCGCCGACACCCACGATCTTCTTGTACGTCTTCCAGTCGGCGTAGAGCTTCACGCGCGCGGAGAGCTTTCCGGTGCTCGTCCCCCGGTAGAGGTAGACGGCGCCGGTGGCGGAGTTGCGGGCGATGAGGTCGGGACGGCCGTCACCGCTGATGTCGCCGGGCGAGGTCAGGACGTCGTACTGGTTCCAGCCCTTGCCCAGCGAGGTGTGCGGAGTGCTGGTGAGGAACGCCTGGCCGAGCATGGTCCGGTACACCCGTAGTTCGCCGCTGCTGAACCGGACGAGGATGTCGTTGCGCCGGTCGCCGTCGAGGTCACCGAACGGGAAGAGCTTCACGGAGGCGGGCCAGCCGGAGGCGGACATGGCCTTGCCCAGGGTGCCCGTGCCGGTGCCCGGCCGGTAGCTGACGGTGCCGGAGGAGCTGAGGGTCAGGATGTCGCCGGTTCCGTCGGGCGCCCAGGAACCGGCGCTGGTGAAGTCGTGGCGTACGGCGGCCCCGTCGGACACCTGCACCGTCTGCGACACGGTCAGCGCGCGTCCCGAGCCGTCGGCAGGCGGGATCGTCACCGTGAAGGTGTAGGCACCGTTGGGGACGAGCGCGCCCTTGGCGTCACGGATGTCCCACCGCGCGGTCAGGTTGCCCTGCACCGCCCCGCCGGTGAGGGTGCGGACGACGGTACCGGTGGCCTTGCTGGTGAGGGTGGCCGTCCAGGAGGCGGCCGGCTTGGAGAGGAGCCCGCGCCACTGCCACCACGGGCTGTCGGCCGCGCTGTTCTCCCCCGCGTTGCCGGTCGTCTCGGACTCGACGGCGGAGAGCGGCTGGGTGGCGACCCCGCTGGGCACCAGGTGGATCCGGTTCTCCGCGTCGACGTAGGCGACGGGCCCGCCGAACTTGTCCACGGTCCAGGTCGTCCCGCGCCCGCCGGACGTGCCCGCCGGGAGGTCGGCTATCTCACGGGTGGTCGCGGTGCCGTCGGCGAAGGCAGTGAGGAGCAGCGTCCCGGTGGTCGTGTCCTGCCGGACGAGGTATCCGTCGCCGAGCTGGACCTGGCCGGACGGGACGGGGATGTTCTTCTTCGCCGTTCGGTCCCAGACGCCGGCCGTCCCGCCCGTACCGCAGGACCAGTAGATCCAGCGGCTCACCACCTGGAGCTCCTTGGGGACGCACGGGGCGCCGGTGCTGACGGTGGCGGCGGTCGCGCCGGTCTTCAGGTTCCTGGCGGTGACGACACCGTTGCCGGAACCCGGCGTCCACAGGCTGGTCCCCCAGACGGAGGCGGCTGTGACGGAGCGGGTGAGGACGGGCTGCAGGTCGGTGTAGACACCGAGGTCGCCGACGTACTGCTTGCTGGGGAAGGAACCGTTGACGACCGCGTAGCGGCCGGTGACGTCGAGGACGGTGCCGGTTGCCGAGGGCAGGTAGAAGAAGCCGGCCTGGTCGTCGCGGTCGACGGACTGGACGTACGAGCCGACCGGGTCGGCGTCGGCGGTGAACGTCACGGCGCGGCCGTCCCCGGTGGCGTACGGGCCCGTGTCGAGGCCGTCCCACTTCTCCCAGGTCCGGGTGCCGGGCGTGCCGTCCGCGGCGATCGGCCGGGTGTAGTACGCGCCCAGGAAGCTGGAGTTGGCCTCGTCGGTGGCCAGGGTGCCGTTCTCCAGCGACAGCCGCGTGATCTTCGCCGCTACCGGCGGTACGGCGGTCAGTTCGGTCAGTGCCGGGGTGTCCGCGCCCGTGCCGGTGACCCGGCGTACCGCCCAGTGCCCGGCGTCGGCGCCCCCGACGACCAGCAGGCCGCCGTCGGGGGCGGGTACGACGGAGCTGTTCGCGTGCCGGAGCAGGGTGACCGGGGCGCCGCCCGTGACGGGGACGGCCATGAGCTGCTCGCCGGACTCGTCGGCCAGGTTGGAGGGGTTCGACGGCACGGTACGGGCCACCACGAGCCAGTCCCCGGCGATGCCGACCGACGGGGTGCCCTCGGTGCCGGGCAGGGTCACCGTCGTCCCGGGGGCGGTGAGGTCGCCGCGGTCCAGGACGTGCGCCGTCGGCGTGGTACCGGACGGGTACCAGACCAGCCGGTCCGCGCTCAGCGCGACGGCGGCCGGAGCGGCGGACAGGGTCACGTCGCCGGTGACCTTCGCGGCGGCCAGGTCCACCAGCGCCAGGTGCTGCACGCCCCCCAGCGCGTAGCCGACGACGGCGGTGCCGCTGTCGCCGCCCAGCACCCGGAAGTTCGAGGTGATCCCGGCCGGCCACCCGTCGACGAGGGTGCCGTCGGCCGGGGCGTCGCCGCCGTAGAGCCACAGCGTGCGGCTGCCGCCCGTGTCGCGGGCCTGGGTCAGCACATGGGTGCCGTAGGTGGCCATGTACGTGCCGTGGGTGAGGGTGACGTCGGTGCTGGTGGCGGCGGAGAGGTCACGCAGGACGACTTTCTGGGTGGGCGAGACGACGTCGGTCACGATGTCGGACGACGAGCCCAGGTAGCCGGCGAATTCGACTCGCGGCAGCTCGCCCAGTTCGGTCGTCGCACCGGTGGCGTACGACGTCCACAGGTAGCCGGAGCGTCCCTCCTGGGCGTGCAGGTAGCCGTCGGTACCGGCGCTGTAGAGCCGGTCGGCGCGGGGCTGGTAACGGTCGGACTGGAAGACCTTCTCGGTCGCGCGTGCGGTGCTCCCGGTGCCGTCGCCCGCATCGGCCGTGCCGACGAGTGGACCGGGACCGGCGACGACGGTGAGGACTGCCAGCGCGGCGACGACGCCACGGGCGGTGGTACGACGAGCCATCGTCGCCTCCTGGGGGCTTCCGGTGGAAAGAGGCGTGCCGGAGGCCGACGGTCGGGAAGGCGTGTATTGATGCTGCCGCGAAATATCTGCCCCCGAACTTCCCCCCACACGCGGCGAGTTGATGATAACAGTGGCCACAGGTTTCTCTGAGGCACCGGTAGGACGAGATCCCGATCGTCTTCGCGACGGCCACCGGATCGGCGACCCCAGGTCCCTTCTCGGCGCACCCGCCGTTGTCGGTGACGTCGATGCCGTCGCCGCGCACCGGAGGCCGCATGCTCCCGGCCGTGGTACAGGCGCTTGCCGCACCACAGAGCGAGACGTACAATTTCTTGTACGTCGAAGGAGGGTTGATCGTGAAGACCATGACGTATTCCGAGTCCCGCGCGCGGTACGCCGAGGTGCTCAACTCCGTCACCGACGACCGCGAGGAGGTCGTCATCACCCGGGCCGGACATGAGCCGGTCGTCATCGTCTCCCTTGAGGACTACGAGTCCCTGAAGGAGACCGCGTACCTGCTGCGAAGCCCGGCGAACGCCCGGCGCCTGCTCGCCTCCATCGACGAGCTGGAGAACGGCGGCGGCACCGTACGCGAACTGGCGACCGACGAATGAGGGCCCCGAGTTGAAGATCACCTTCTCCTCCCGCGCCTGGGAGGACTACCTGTGGTGGCAGCTTCAGGACCGGAAGATCCTGAAGCGCATCAACACGCTCATCGCGGACATCGCCCGGAACGGCAACGAGGGGATCGGCAAACCGGAACCGCTCAAGCACGGATTCCAGGGCTACTGGTCGCGCCGCATCAACGACGAGCACAGACTGATCTACAAGGCCACCGAGGACGCCGTCCTGATCGCACAGTGCCGCTACCACTACGAGAGCTGACCGGTGAACCGCGGCGATCCACCGTTCCCGTCCCATCCGCACGGTGCGCTCAGTCGTACGGCGGAGAGCGACGGACTTCTCAGCCCGCGCCTCGGTCGGCGACGGCTTACCTTGGTGGGCCCGGTGCGCCACGCGTGAATGGGTGTACGAAGGAGGCGTGGCCTGGGTGACGTCGACGCCGGAGCTGGTCACTGCGGTGCGCTCGGCCAAGCAGTTCCTGACGTACGTCGCC
Source organism: Streptomyces sp. NPDC001507 (assembly GCF_042894765.1). Lineage (NCBI taxonomy): Bacteria > Bacillati > Actinomycetota > Actinomycetes > Kitasatosporales > Streptomycetaceae > Streptomyces > Streptomyces sp. NPDC001507. The sequence goes on along the minus strand of NZ_JBIAVV010000011.1, from coordinate 164,274 downwards.
TCCGGGCCCTTCCAGTACGCCGTCGCCGAGGCCCTGCGCCTGCCCGACGCCTACTTCACGGCCCTGCGCGACGACCTGAGGGCCAAGCGGGACCTGCTGAGCGCGGGACTCGCCGACGCGGGCTTCCGGGTCTTCCGGCCGGCCGGGACGTACTTCATCACGACCGACATCCGCCCGCTCGGCGAGAACGACGGCTTCACCTTCTGCCGCGCCATGCCGGAACGTTGCGGGGTCGTGGCGATCCCCAACGCCGTCTTCTACGACCACCGCGAGCAGGGTGCGCCATTCGTACGGTTCGCCTTCTGCAAGCGCACGGAGGTGCTGGAGGAGGCCGGCACCCGGCTCAAGACGCTGGCCGCGTGACAGCCGACAGCCGTACCGGCAAGGGTCCCGGCCTGGCTCACGCCGTAGCGCGGGAATGACGCAGGCATAGAGTGGCGCGGTGGATGGAAGAGCGCGACTGCTGACGAGGAGCTGCACGACCGGGTGGAGCGACTGGATTCACGGGGAGCTGTGGCTGCTCCCGTCGGCGTTGGTCCGCCGTCGGCTCGGGTTCACTGCCACTCTGGCGAACAGGAAGGGGCCAACGGTGGTCGTGCCGTTGCCGGAGGCTGACGTCACTGCGGCTGCCACCGCGCAGATCCGGACAGAGCACCGGACCAACAAAGTGATCCCTCTGGCCGGCATTGCCTCCGCCCACCTCCGTCGCGGCATCACCGCCGACCGACTCACCGTCCGCATGCATGACGGAGCTCAGCACAAACTTCTCTGGCTACCCACCGACCCCGCATCCGCCGTACTCGCGAACGAACTCGCCCCCTGGCTTCGCTGACCTGCCAACCCGCTGGAGCGAGCGGTGCCTCAGCCGCGACAGCGATGCCGGGGGCTGGGGTGTCGTCTCCAGACATGGTTGCCGAGGCCGGGGCGCGCGAAGCGTTGAAGGTTGTCAGCGCGCTTCCGCCTCGGGCTCCGGGCGCGGGAGCTCGTCGAGGTCGAGGGTGAAGGTGCGGCCGTCGGCCAGGGGGATGGGGAGCTTGCCCGTGCCGTACTTGTGGGTGTGCGCCGCGATGTAACCGGTGGCGGTCGGCTCGCTGTGGAGGACGACTTCCTGGGCGTAGGGGTCCACGACCAGGTAGATCGGGATGCCGTAGCGGCCGTACTTCGCGGTGCAGTCGTCGTAGTCCTTGCGTGCGGAGGAGGTCGAGACGACCTCGGAGATCAGCAGGACGTCCTCGAAGCTGTAGCGCTTGCCTTCCTTGCGTGCATCCTCGCGCAGGATCGCGAGGTCGGGGGCGGAGTTCTCATCGGCGGGGAAGTCGATGTAGACGTCGGAGGTGACCTTCGCGTGACGGCCGAGGGCAAGAGCGGAGTCGATCTGCATCGACCTGATGGTGCTGGAGTGCTCTTCGCTCTGCGGGGTCGTGATCACCTTTCCGTCAGCCCCGAACAGGACCGTGTACCCCTTGGGGAACTCGGTGTGCACGATCGCGTCGACGCTCATGGACGGCTCCTTCCCGTGTGTGGTCAGGATACGACGGGGAGTGCCGTGTCACCGAGCCCGTCGGTACGGCCGGCAGGCCGGTCCGGACAGGTTGTGCGGCCCGCTTACCGCCGATGCCGGAGATCCGCGGAGGGGCCTGTCGCACGACATGGGAACGGGTAGGCCAACGAGGTGTCGGCTGGGTGACGTCGACGCCGGAGCTGGTCACTGCGGTGCGCTCGGCCAAGCAGTTCCTGACGTACGTCGCCTCGGGCCCCTTCCAGTACGCCGTCGCGGAGGCCCTCGCCCTCCCGGACGCGTACTTCGAGGCGTTCCGCCGGGACATGCAGACCAAGCCCTGGACGCCATGACCGGGGCCCTGGTCGACCTCTTCGGCACCTACGGCATGGACACCGGCGTCCTGCCGCGTTTCGAGGACGACGACTGACCTTACGTACACGACTGTGCCCCGCCGGGTCGATCCTGGCGGGGCACAGTCTTCGGTGGACGCCTGCCGTGCGGTGTCTCCCTCCATCGGGCGTCCATTTCTCGCCCCTCTCCGCGTCTCCCGGCACTGTGCGAATGTGAGCCACGCCAGCACCACCGCCCTCGCCCCGCCCGTCGCGCAGCGGCCCGGCGCCCGGCTGTCCGTCGTCGCCGCGGGCGGGGTCGCCGTGGGGCTGTTCGCGGCGGTACGGCTCACCGGCATGGCCGTGCTGGCACTGACCGCGTGGGCGGGCGGGCGGCATCCGCTGACGCTGCTCGGGAGGTCGTGGGACGCGGCCTGGTACCTGGGGATCGCGGCGCACGGCTACGGCCGCACCCTGTACTTCGGCCCCGGCATCGTCCACAGCGACCTGGCGTTCTTCCCGCTCTACCCGGCCCTCATCCGGACCCTGACGGCCGTGACCCCGCTCAGCGGGGCCGGCGCGGGGCTGCTGCTGTCGTGGACGGCCGCCGCCGTCGCCGCGGGCGGGATCTACGCGGTGGGCGCCCGGCTGCACGGGCGGGCGGTGGGCACCGCCCTGGTGCTGCTCTGGGGGCTGCTCCCGCACTCCGTGGTGCTGTCCATGGCGTACACGGAACCGGTGCTGACCGCCTTCGCCGCCTGGTCGCTGTACGCCGTCCTGGCCGGGAACTGGCTGTGGGCGGGCTCCCTGGCCGTCCTGGCCGGGCTCTCCCGCCCGAACGGCTTCGCGGTCGCGGCCGCCGTGCTGCTCGCCGCCGCGGCCGAGATCCGGCGTTCCCGCGGCCGGGTTACCCACAGGCTGTGGACGGGGGCGGCGCTCGCCCCGCTGGGCTGGAGCGCGTACGTCCTCTGGGTCGGCCTCCGCACCGGCGACGCGCTGGGCGGCTACTTCGGCGTCCAGCGGCTGTGGGGCTCGCGCTTCGACTTCGGCCGGGGCTCGCTCGCGGTCGTCCGTACGCTGCTGCTGCGCGGCGACCGGTTCGTCTTCCCGATGGCGCTGGTCATCGTGGCGGCGGCGGTGGTGCTGTTCGCCCTGCTGGCCCTGGACCGCGCCCCGCTCCCGCTGCTCGCCCACACCGCCGTGCTCCTGCTGATCGCCCTCGGCGGCTCGGGCTTCTTCGAGTCGAAGCCGCGCTTCCTGCTCCCGGCCTTCCCGCTGCTGCTCCCGCTGGCCCGGGCGCTGGTCCGCACGGCGAGAGCCCGGCCCTGGCACGCGACGGTGGTGGTCACGGCCCTGGCCGGGCTCTCGTTCGGCTACGGCACCTACCTCGTCGTGTACGCGCAGACGCCGCTGTAGCCCGCTTCAGGTCCTACTCGTCGCCGTCCTCCGGCTCGTCGGCCTCGTTGACCGCCTCCTCCAGGCCGAGCTGCTCGACCAGCCACTTGTCGAACTCGATCGCGGCCCGCACCCAGCTGACCGTGGAGGACACGAAGTGGTTGATGTCGACACCCATGCCGATCAGCATCTGGGCCTCACCGATGAGACGGACCGTGCCGTCGTCGTGGGTGTGGGTGTAGACCTTGGGCCACAGGGTCCGCCGGTTCCAGTCGTCGATGGACTCCAGCAGCTGCGGCTTCTCGTCGATCTTGTGGGGGCGGTCGTAGAACGTCCGCACCGAGAAGACGGCCTGCTCGTCCTCGCCGCGGAACATGAAGTACGTGCGGAACTGCTCCCACGGCGCCGCGAGGTCGCCCTCGTCGTCGACGACGTACTTGAGCTCCATCTGGTCGAGGAGCTGCTTCACAAGATCCTGATCCGGGACGACGGGGCCCGCCGGTCCTTGGGGCTGCGGCTCGGGCTGGCCCCCGAAGCTCGGGATCGAGGACGGGTCGATGGACATACGTGGACACTCCTGCGGTCGTCTGGATCGTCCGGTCATCGCTGAGACCAGACGTAACACCCACCCTCTCTCCCTTGGACCACGACCGGCAACCTGCTCGGCCCCGAGCCGCCGATTCGCGCCGGATCAACGAGGTGAATACCAGGATCCCGACCCCAGCCCCCGGCCCGTCGAAGCTCGATCCGCGAGCCATGGGGAGGTACGTGTGCAGGGTGCCCGACGTGCGGCCCCTCGCAGTAAGAGCGCACACCTGCCTCACGGAGCAGGGCGGCCTCGGCGGCCCACCCCTGGGCCGACGACCACTGTTCGCGACAAGCCGAACCCGCCGCGACGACCGGCTGGGCCTCCGGACCCGCGAGACGTTGAAACCCGGACAGGCCGCCACCCACGGGAGTGACGGCCTGTCTGTCCGGCTCTTTCGTCCGTCAGAGGGTCTTACCGGTGTCTTCGGTGGGGGTTTCCGCCGTCGCCGGCCCCACGATCAGCCCCTCGCCGAACGCGTCCACGCGGACCGTGTCGCCGTCCTTGACCTCGCCGGCGAGAATCTCCCTGGCCAGCCGGTCGCCGATGGCGGTCTGGACCAGGCGGCGCAGCGGGCGGGCGCCGTAGGCCGGGTCGTTGCCCTCCTCGGCGAGCCAGGCCAGGGCCTCGGGGGTGATCTCCAGGGCGAGGCGGCGGTCGGCGAGGCGCTTGGCCAGCCGGTCGATCTGGAGGCGGGCGATCCGGGCCAGTTCGTCCTTCTCCAGGGCCGAGAAGACCACCAGGTCGTCCAGGCGGTTCAGGAACTCCGGCTTGAAGGACCTCCGGACCGTCTCCAGGACCTGCTCCTTCTTCTCCTCCGGGCTGAGCGCCGGGTCGACCAGGTACTGGCTGCCCAGGTTCGAGGTGAGGACCAGGATGGTGTTGCGGAAGTCGACCGTGCGGCCCTGGCCGTCGGTGAGGCGCCCGTCGTCCAGCACCTGGAGCAGGACGTCGAAGACCTCGGGGTGGGCCTTCTCCACCTCGTCCAGCAGGACCACGGTGTAGGGCCTGCGGCGGACCGCCTCGGTGAGCTGGCCGCCCTCCTCGTAGCCGACGTAGCCGGGCGGGGCGCCGACCAGCCGGGCCACGCTGTGCTTCTCGCCGTACTCCGACATGTCGATGCGGACCATCGCCCGCTCGTCGTCGAAGAGGAAGTCGGCCAGGGCCTTGGCGAGTTCGGTCTTGCCGACGCCGGTCGGGCCGAGGAAGAGGAAGGAGCCGGTGGGGCGGTCCGGGTCGGCGATGCCCGCGCGGGAGCGCCGGACGGCGTCGGAGACCGCACGTACGGCCTCGGTCTGGCCGATCAGGCGGCGGCCCAGCTCGTCCTCCATGCGGAGCAGCTTCTGGGTCTCCCCCTCCAGCAGGCGGCCGGCCGGGATGCCGGTCCAGGCGGCCACCACGTCCGCGATGTCGTCGGAGCCGACCTCCTCCTTGACCATGGTGTCCCTGGCCGTCTCCTCCTCGGCCTCGGACGCGGCCTCCAGCTCCTTCTCCAGCTGCGGGATCTCGCCGTAGAGCAGCTTGGAGGCGGTGTCGAAGTCGCCGTCGCGCTGGGCACGTTCGGCGGTGCCGCGCAGGGCGTCGAGCTTCTCCTTCAGCTCGCCGACCCGGTTCAGGGACTGCTTCTCGCGCTCCCAGCGGGCGTTGAGGCCGCGCAGGTCCTCCTCCTTGTCGGCGAGGTCGCGGCGCAGCTTCTCCAGACGCTCCCGGGAGGCCGGGTCGGTCTCCTTCTCCAGCGCCAGCTCCTCCATCTTCAACCGGTCGACGGAGCGCTGCAGTTCGTCGATCTCGACGGGGGACGAGTCGATCTCCATGCGGAGGCGGGAGGCGGCCTCGTCGACGAGGTCGATGGCCTTGTCGGGGAGGAAGCGGGAGGTGATGTAGCGGTCGGAGAGGGTCGCGGAGGCGACCAGTGCCGAGTCCGCGATCTGCACCTTGTGGTGGGCCTCGTAACGCCCCTTCAGGCCCCGGAGGATGGCGATCGTGTCCTCCACCGTGGGCTCGGCGACCAGCACTTGCTGGAACCGACGCTCCAACGCCGGGTCCTTCTCGATGCGTTCGCGGTACTCGTCGAGGGTGGTGGCTCCGACCATGCGCAGTTCGCCGCGGGCCAGCATCGGCTTCAGCATGTTGCCGGCGTCCATGGCGGAGTCACCGCCGGCGCCTGCGCCCACGACCGTGTGCAGCTCGTCGATGAAGGTGATGATCTGCCCGTCGGAGTCCTTGATCTCGGCGAGGACGGTCTTCAGCCGCTCCTCGAACTCGCCGCGGTACTTGGCGCCGGCGACCATCGCGCCGAGGTCCAGCGCCACCAGCCGCTTGTCCTTCAGCGACTCGGGCACGTCGCCCTTGACGATCCGCTGGGCCAGCCCCTCGACGACGGCGGTCTTGCCGACGCCGGGCTCGCCGATGAGCACGGGGTTGTTCTTGGTACGGCGGGACAGCACCTGCACGACCCGGCGGATCTCCTGGTCGCGGCCGATGACGGGGTCGAGCTTGCCGTCCCGGGCGGCGGCCGTGAAGTCGGTGCCGAACTTCTCCAGTGCCTTGTACTGGCCCTCGGGGTCGGCGGTGGTCACCCGGCGCCCGCCGCGCGCCTTCCGGAAGGCCTCCGCCAGCTTCTTCGCACTGGCGCCCTGCCGGTCGAGCACCTCGCCGGCCGCGCCGCCCTTCGCGGCGATGCCGATGAGCAGGTGTTCGGTGGAGAGGTAGTCGTCGCCGAGCTCCTTGGCGCGTTCGCCCGCGTCGGCGATGACCGCGAGCAGGTCGCGGTTGGGCTGCGGGGGCGCGACCGTGGAACCGGTCACGCTGGGCAGCGCGGCCAGCACGCGCTCGGCTCCCTGGCGTACGGCGGCCTGGTCGGCGTCGACGGCCGCGAGCAGGTCGGTGATGTTCTCGTTGTCCTGCCCGGCAAGCAGAGCCAGCAGCAGGTGGGCAGGGGTGAGGTCCGCGTGCCCCTCGGTCACGGCCCGGCTGCTGGCCGCGTTGATCGCGTCCCGGCTCCTGTTGGTCAGCTCGGCGTCCACGTTCGCGTTCTCCTCCTCGGCATCGTTCGGCTGACTCAGCCAACGTACACAAAGTTGAGTCTATTCCACTCAAGGTGCGAGCGGGAGCCCTTCCTGGGACCGCCTTTCGGGCCATCGAGTACGCGCGAGGGTGTTCCGTCCGCCGGCCACGGGGCCGGCCGACAGGGCGCGCGGGAGTGGGCGCCGGGGCGTGGCCGAGGACCGGCCAGGGGCGGGTCGGCCGACCGGTTCTGGCGGCTGGTTTCAGCCACCGTGGAGTGCGGCCGAAACCGGCCGAAACATCGAAATGTCGCCCAAAAACTGCAGCGGCGTCACCGTGTTCAGGTCACGGTGACGCCGCTGCGGGGGGAAGTACCTGAGCGATCTTTTACGACGGGGGAATCGCGTCAGGCACTGCGGGGGGTGGCCGAGATGGTCCTCACGTCCGGGACATCCGGCTCAGCCAGCCGGTGGTCCCGTTGGTCCAGGTTCACAAAGATCATTCCGTACCGGATCGCGCACCGCACGGGCTGCGGCGCACCCCGGGGCTTGCGCAGACACCGGTACGCCCGTACGTCCTCGTCCTCGTCGCGCGTCACGACGACCGGCTCACCGAAGACGGTCACCATCAGCGAGTCACCGGAGTGGGGGATCGCGGTGACGAGGTCGATGAAGTGCCAGCCGGAGCGGTAGGCCGTGGCCATTTCGCGGCGGAAGGAGCGGTCGTCGGGTGGTGTAGTCATCTCTCCATCAGTCCCAGACGCTGTCGTCCAGTCCGACGGTCGGCACGGTGCCGACCGGGGCAGCCTCAGAGGTCCGAGTGCCACTCTTCTGCGCACTGTCGCCACCCGCACCGGAGAGACCGACCATCGTCCCGACGGCCACAACGGCGGAGATGGCGGCGACAAGCACCGAGCGAAGCAATCTGTTACGCATAGTCGGCTTCGTCCTCACTTGAAGGTCCCCTCATTCCCCCGTCCAGTAAGACGATGGCTCATTCAGGCACATCATGGCCACACGATCGGTGCATCATGTTCCTGCATGTTCAGGACCCTGGGGGGTGGATATTAATGGCAAATGGGACTAGTTCGACACATCCCCATGCGTTGACCGATCTGTGTGAAGAAGGGGGCCGTCTTTATGCGGCCTCCTTGCGCACGGGCCGCATCGCGCGAGCGGAGGTCGACACCGCCCCTTGCCTGATGGAGTTCGCCCTGCTCCAGCCGGATCCGGACGACCCGAACTGGCTCCGTCCGGTGCCCCCGTCGGTGGCCCTGGGGCAGCGTCTGCACCCGCTGGAGAACGAGATCAGCGAGCGTCGGCGGACCTCCCTCGCACTCTCCGACCTCTTCGAGCCGTTCATGGCTCTCGGCGCCCAGGAAGCCGTGCCCACCAACGCGATCGCCGTCCTGGAGGGGCTTGACCGAATCAACGGCGCGCTCGACCTGGCGATCGCGCAATGCCAGACCGAGATGCTCACCGTGCAGCCGAGCGGCCGGCGCCGCCCGGAGCAGCGGCTCATCGAGGGCCTCGAGCGGGACAAGCCGCTGATCGAGCGCGGGGTCCGGATCCGTACCCTGTACCAGCACACGGCGCGCTACAGCCCCGACCGGCTGGCCTACGTGGACCAGTTCGCCAGCACCAAGGCGGAGTACCGCACCATCGACGAACTCGTCGAGCGGCTCATCATCTGCGACGAGGCCGTGGCCTTCATCCCCACCCGCGACGACCGCCAGGTCGCCCTGGAGATCCGCCACCCCGGTCTGGTCCGCTATCTCATCAAGGTGTTCGAGTTCATGTGGAACCGCGCGGTGCCGCTGAACGCCGGGGCCCCCTACGAGACCGCCGCCGACGGCATCACCGACATCCAGCACTCCATCGCCAGACTGCTGGTCGAGGGCCATGTCGACGAGGCCATCGCCCGCCGCCTGGGCATGAACGTCCGCACCTGCCGGGCCCACATCGCCAAACTGGCCCAGGTCCTGGGCAGCGGCAGCCGCGCGCAGCTGGGATACCTGATCGCCCAGTCCGGAATCCTGGACCAGACGCCTCCCGAGGAGGCCGGCAGGCCGTGATCCCCGACCCTCATACCGAGCACGGCGTCGAGGACCTGTGCCCCGAGGGGACGGAACTCTACGAACGGGCCCTCGGCAGCGGGCACGTCTCCCCCCAGGACGCCAAGGGCGCGCCCTGCCTTCTCGACCTCGGCCTGCTGCACCCGGCGCTCGACGACGCCGGCCGGCTGGAGCCCGTCCCCCCGGACGTCGCCCTGACCCGGCTGCTGCGCGGGGCCCGCGCCCGCATCACCGAGGAATGGCGGCTGGAGCAGCGCCTGGTGGAGCTCTTCGAACCGCTGATGAACGTCCAGGTACCGGCCCGCGCGGCGACGGACTCCCCGGCGCTGCGGCTGCTGAGCGGCACACGGCGGATCAACCAGGCCATCGGGGAGTCCATGACGGAGGCCAGGCAGGAAGTCCTGTGCGTCCAGCCGCACGCAGGTCTGGTCGGCGACCGCGGTGCCCAGGCCCGCCCCGCCGCCTTCGAACGCGACCAGGCGTTCCTCGACCGCGGCGGCCGGATCCGCACGCTCTACCAGAACACCCTGCGCCATGTGCCCAACGTGTTCGCCTACGCCGAGATGCTGAAGGGCGACAACGTGGCCCGCGGCCTCGACGAGGTGCCCGACCGGCTCATCGTCATCGACCGGACGGTCGCCTTCCTCCCCGCCAAGGACGACGGCTCCCTCGCCCTGGAGGTCCGCCACCCGGCACTGATCGACTACCTGGTCACCGCCTTCGACCGGCTCTGGCGCCTGGCCACCCCGATGTTCCCCAAGGCCGAGCTCCGCCCCACCGTCAACGGTGTCACCCCCCGCCAGCAGGCCATCGCCGCCCTCCTCGTGGACGGCCACACCGACGCGGTCATCGCCCAGCGGCTCGGCATGAACATCCGCACCGCCCGCGTCCACATCGCCAAACTCGCCGCCACCCTCGGCAGCGAGAGCCGCGCCCAGCTCGGCTACCTCATCGCACGCTCGGGAATCCTCGACACTGCGGAGTCCGCCCCGTGAGCCGCTGCGAGCACGGTGTGGACGAGTTGTGCGCGGCCGGCGTCAAACTGTACGAACACGCCCTGCGCACCGGGCACATCGAAGCCCGGGAGGCCGCGGACACGCCCTGTCTCACCGACTTCGGCCTCCTCCACCCGGCCCTCGACGCCCCGGACCGGCTGGAGCCCGTGGCGCCCGCCGCGGCCCTGAACCGGCTGCTGCGTGCCGCCCGGGGGCGGGTCACCGCCGAGCGGCGCCGGGAGGAACGGCTGGTGGACCTGTTCGAACCGCTCCTGCGGGCCGACGGCCCTCGCGGCGCCGCCTCGGACATCCCGACGATCAGCGTCCTCAGCGGAATCGACCGCATCGGTGAGGTCATCACCCAGGCCATGATCGCCAGTTCCGGCGAACTCCTGGCAATCCAGCCGCACACCACCCTCGCCTACACCCCTCCCGAGCGGTATGCCGAAGCCCGGGCGCGTGACCAGGCGCTGCTCGACCGCGGCGGCCGCATCCGCACGCTCTACCCGCACACCCTCCGCCACGCCCCCACAGTCGTCGGGCGCTACGAGCAGATACACGGCGACGTGGAAGCCCGCACGCTCGACGAAGTGACGGAACGCCTCCTCGTCATCGACCGCACCGTCGCCTTCATCCCCGCCAGCAAGGACCGCACCCTCGCCCTCGAGATCCGCCACCCCGCCCTCGTCAAGTACCTCGTCACCGTCTTCGACCGGCTCTGGCGCCTGGCCACCCCCATGTACCCGGAGCCGGCCCGCCGCCCCAGCGTCAACGGCATCACCCCTCGCCAGCGGGCCATCGCCGCCCTCCTGGTGGAAGGCCGCACCGACGCCGTCATCGCCGACCGCCTGGGCATGAACATCCGCACCACCCGCGTCCACATCGCCAAACTCGCCGCCACCCTCGGCAGCGAGAGCCGCGCCCAGCTCGGCTACCTCATCGCACGCTCGGGGATCCTTGATCCGGAAGGCTGACCGCGTCCGAGGCCCTGTCGGGGGCCGTGCCCGAGGCCGTGCCGGAAACCCCGCTCGCCCCGCCCGGCGGCCGGTCCAGCCCCACCTGGGCTATCCGCACGCCGAGTTGGGTGCGGCTGGCCGCGCCCAGGGTCTCCGAGAGGCGGGCGATGTGGGCGCGGCAGGTGCGCACGCTGATGCCGAGGCGTTCGGCGATCACGGCGTCCTGGTGGCCCTCGGCGAGCAGCGCGGCGATGGACTGCTCCCGGTGCGAGATGCCCTCGATGCCGGTGTCGGGGAGCGGGGCGGTGAGCGGGATCGCGAGGCGCCACAGACGTTCGAAGACCGTGACGAAGTACTCGACGAGGGCGGGGTGGCGCAGCTCCAGGGCCATCGTGCGGTCCGCGTTCGCGGGGATGAACGCCACCGTGCGGTCGAAGAGGATGAGCCGGTCGATGACCTCGTCGAGGGTGCGGGCCTCGACCGCGTCGCCCATCAGCTCCAGGTAGTTGAGCAGGCCCTGGCCGTGCCGGGCGACGTGCGTGTACAGGTCGCGCATCCGCACGCCCCGCCCGCGCAGGGCGACGGCCCGGTGCAGGCCCTCGGTCAGCTCCGACTCGCGCCGGATGCCGCCGGGCTGCACGGTCAGCACCTCCTGCGTGCACGCCTCCGTCGCCTCGTCCATGGCCGCCTGGATCCGGGACAGTCCGTCGAGCACCCGGATGGCCGCCGTGCCCTCCGCGGACGCCGAGACGGCCTGCAGATGCCGTCCCAGACCGGCGTACCACTCGAACGCCGCGACCGCCGACCCCATCCGCCGCTGGCTGTCCGTCACCTCGTCGTAGACCCCGCGCAGCAGCCGGGTCATGACCTCCTGCGGGGCGGTCGGCACCAGCCAGTCCATGTCATCGGGGTCGGGGTGCAGCAGCGCCAGTTCAAGCAGGCAGGGCACCACGTCGGCGTCCGTGCGCGGCACCCGGCCCCGGCGCACGGCCCGGGAGTACACCCGGTCCCCGGCGGCGCACAGCCGGTCGGCACCGTGTGGATGCTCCTCCGTCCCGTGCCCGGCCATCGCCCATTCCACCCCCCGGTTTGCTGCCTCTTCCGCAGCGCAACTATGAGCGGTCCGGACCGGGTCCGCAACACGGCTCCCCTCGCACGGGGCGCCGTATTGCCCGGATGCGACCGGATATCGCACCGCCTCCGCCGACCACATTGCAACAAGATGACGGTGGTGCCAGGGGGGTGCGGGCGGCATCGTGAGAGCCGCTTCCCACGGGTGTCGCCGGACACCCGGCGGGGCCCCGGGCCATCCTCCCCCGATCGGGCCGGGGCCCCGTGCAACGCGCCCACGGGGGAGATGCGTTGCAGGGAGGGCCGCTCGCGGGCGCGTGGCGCGGCGGTCTCGGCGAATCCCCGAAATCCGCCAGTGATCGCCGCGTTACGTGCCCGCTCTAACGTCCCTCCATGGCGGACATATTCGACGCGTACGCGTTGGCCGACGCGTGGGACGAGATGTTTGTGCGGCCGGGTGAGGTCAGGACCGCCTATGAGCCGGTACTGGCTGCGCTCCAGCCGATCGAACCGAGTGAACTGCGGTTCCGGGCCGACCAGATGGCCCGGGCCTTCACCGACCGGGGGGTGACCTACGCCTTCGCGGGCGAGGAACGGCCCTGGCCGCTGGACCTGGTGCCGAGGATCCTCGACGCCCTGGAGTGGGATCTTCTGCGAAGAGGCGTGGCCCAGCGGGTCCGGGCGCTGGAGGCCTATCTGGCCGACGCCTACGGACACGCGCGGGCCTTCGAGGACGGGGTGGTGCCCTGGCGGCTGCTGTTGGGCTCGCCGCACTTCCACCGGGCCGCGCACGCGGTGGAGCCGCCCGGCGGGGTGCGCATCCATGTGGCCGGAATCGACCTGGTCCGCGACGAGGCGGGAGCCTTCCGCGTCCTCGAGGACAACGTGCGGGTGCCGAGCGGGGTGTCGTACGTCATCGAGAACCGGCGCGCGATGACCCGGATCTTCCCCTCGCTCTTCGCCGAGCAGCACGTGCTCCCGGTGGACGGGTACGCGGGGCGGCTGCTCGCCGCGCTGCGGGCCGCGGCGCCCGGCGGGGCGGCGAGCGATCCCCGGGTGGTCGTCCTCACCCCCGGGCCCAGCAACGCGGCCTACTTCGAACACGCCCTGCTGGCACGGCTGATGGGTGTGCAGCTGGTGGAGGGCCACGACCTGGTGTGCCGGAGCAACCGGGTGTGGATGCGCACGACGCGCGGCGAGGTGCCCGTGCACGTCGTCTACCGGCGCCTCGACGACGACTTCCTCGACCCGCTGCACTTCCGCCCCGACTCGGTGATCGGCTGCCCCGGCATCCTGAGCGCCGCCATCGCGGGGAACGTCACACTCGCGAACGCCGTAGGCAACGGCATCGCGGACGACAAACTCCTCTACACCTACGTCCCGGACCTGATCCGCTACTACCTCGGGGAAGAACCGGTCCTCCCCAACGTCGAGTCCTACCGACCGGACGAACCAGGCCAGTTGGAGGCGGTCCTGGACCAGCTGGACCAGCTGGTGGTGAAGCCTGTGGACGGGGCCGGAGGGCAGGGCATCGTGATCGGCCCGAAGGCCGACAAGAAGACCCTGGAACGCACTCGCAAAGCCGTCGCGGCCGACCCGCGCGGCTTCATCGCGCAGCGCCCGGTCGCCCTCTCCACCTCCCCCACCCTCTCGGGTGAACGGATGGCCCCGCGCCACATTGACCTGCGTCCGTTCGCCGTGAACGACGGCGACGGCATCTGGGTGCTGCCCGGCGGCCTCACCCGGGTCGCCCTCCAGGAGGGCAACCTGATCGTCAACTCCAGCCAGGGCGGCGGGTCCAAGGACACCTGGGTGCTCGCCGAGGGCCCGGCGGAGCGCCCCGAGCCGGTCGGCGCGGGCCCGATCCCCGCCGTCGCCCCGCGCCGCCTCGGCCCCGACGGCAGCCGCGCGGTCGTAGCGGAAGGAGCGCAGCAGCAGTGAACGACGTGATCCTCTCCCGTATCGCCGAGTCGCTGACCTGGACCGGCCGCTACGTCGAACGGGCCGACGCCACCGGCCGGATCCTCGACGCCTACCTGCACCGGCTGCTGGAGGACCCCTGGCGCGACGAGGACGCCGCCTGCCGGTCGCTGTACGCGATCCTCGGCGTGGACGCCGGTCCGGAACGGGTCGACATGCAGCAGGTCCTCGACCAGCTCGCCTTCGACGCCCGCTCCACCTGCTCCATCGAGGGCGCGCTCGGCGCCGCCCGGCTGAACGCGCGCAGCGCCCGCGAGGCCGTCTCCTCCGAGATGTGGGAGTGCCTCAACTCCACCTGGCACGCGCTCGGCGACCGGCGCCGCGCCGCCCGCCGTACCGGCCCCTACGCCTACCTGGAACTGGTGCGCAGCCGGGCCGCGCTCTTCTTCGGGCTCGCCGACTCCACCATGAGCCGGGACGACAGCTGGCGGTTCGTCGTCCTCGGGCGGAGCCTGGAGCGGGTGGACATGACGGTACGGCTGCTCTCGGTGCGCGTGCTGGACGCGGCGCACGCGCCGGACTGGCCGACGCTGCTCAGCGCGAGCGGCGCCGACGAGGCGTACGCCCGGGTGCACAGCGGCTTCGGGGACACCCCGAGGGTGGCCGAATTCCTGCTCCTGGACCGGGACTTCCCACGCTCGGTGCTGCACGCGCTGACCACGGCCGAGGAGTGCCTGGCCGCGCTCGGCCGGCCCCGCCAGGATCCGGCCCGCTCCCCCGTCGGCCGGGCCCGCACCCGTCTCGAATACCTCGACACCGCCACCCTGGAGGAGCAGCTGCCGGTCCTGCTGCGCGACCTCCAGCAGGCCTGCATGGCGTCCGCCGACGCGGTGGCGGAGCGGTTCTTCCCGTACCAGGGGCTCGTGCAGTGGGCCCAGGAAGGAGCCTGAGATGGCTCGTCGCCTCCGCATCCGGCACACCACCCGGGTCTCCTACGCGCAGCCCGCGGCCTCCTCGCACAACGAGGTCCGGATGACGCCGCTGACCCTGCCGGGGCAGACCACGCTGGACGCGCGGGTCACGGTGCAGCCGGCGACCGCAGTCTGGTCGTACTGGGACTACTGGGGCACCCAGGTCACCGGCTTCGACCTCCTCGAACCGCACGAGGAGGTGACGATCATCGCGTCCAGTCTGGTGGAGACGGCGGCGCCGGCGCCGCTGCCGACCGCGCCCGGGTGGGTGGAGCTGGCCGAACGGGCCTCGGGGTCACGGCTGTCGGAGTTCGTGACGCCGACCGGACGTACGTCGGTGCCGCAGAAGCTGGTGAAGAAGGCGCTGGGCGCGGCGGCGGGGCTGGGCCCGCACGAGGCCGCGGTGGCCGTGTCCGGGATGGTCGCGGACCGGGTGACGTACCTGCCGGGGACGACCGGGGTGAACACCTCGCCCGCGGAGGCGTGGGCCCAGCGGGCGGGCGTCTGCCAGGACATCACCCACCTCACCGTCGCCCTGCTGCGGGGGCTGGGACTGCCGGCCCGGTACGTGTCCGGGTACCTGCACCCCGAGCGGGAGGCCGAGCTGGAACGGCCCGTCGCCGGGCAGAGCCACGCCTGGATCGAGTACTGGGCCGGCGACTGGTGCGGATACGACCCGACGAACCGGGTGCGGGCCGGCGAGGACCACGTGGTGGTGGGCCGGGGCCGGGACTACGACGACGTCACCCCGCACAAGGGGATCTACCGGGGCGTTCCCGGAGGAGCTCCGGAGGTGACCGTGGAGTTCACCAGGGTCGCGTAGTCGTCTGCGGGGCGGTGGGGGCTGGTCGCGCAGTTCCTCCCCCAGCCTTCGGCCGGGGGGACCCCCAGCGCCCCTTACGGGGCGCTGCACTCGCGTCAGCTTCCCAGCTGCGGGCAATCGCGCGGCGGCACCCTGCGAGCGCCGGTAAGTGACACCCTCGCCCGCGACGGCCCCGTTCCCCTCCCGGGGACGGGGCCGTCGGCAGGGGTTACTTGAGGCCCGCCGCCGCGCAAGCGGTCTTGTACGCGGCCGTGCAGATCTGCGAGATCTTGTAGATGCCGTCCGCGACGACGGTGTCCTTGATCTTGCTCTTGGTCACGGCGCTGACCTGCACCAGCTGGGACGGGATGTTCTTGTTGGTCGGGCTGTCGACGCTGTCCTGGGTGAGCGCGTCGAACTGGATGTCCTTGCCCTGGACCTTGTAGACGGCCATCTGGGCGGCGGCCTCGGCCTCGTCGGGGTACGGCTTGTAGACCGTCATGTACTGCTCGCCGGCGAGGATCCGCTGGATGGCGTCGAGGTCCGCGTCCTGGCCGGTGATCGGCGGCATGTTGGTCACGCCCGCGGCCTTGAGGGCCTTGACGACACCGCCCGCCATGGCGTCGTTGGCGGAGTAGACGGCGGCGATGTTGTCCTTGCCGAGCAGGCCGATGGCCTTGGTGACCTCCTGCTCGGCGATGTCCGGGTTCCAGTCCTTGGTGTCGTACGAGTAGCCCGCGGTCGTCACCTTGCCGTTCAGCTCGGACAGGGCGCCCGTCTTGAACTGCTTGGCGTTGGGGTCGGTCGGCGAGCCGTTGATCATGACGACCTTGTCGGAGGTGTCGACGTTCGAGCCGAGCGCCTCCAGGAGGGTACGGGCCTGGACCTCGCCCACCAGCTCGTTGTCGAAGGAGACGTAGGCGTCGATGGGGCCCTCGGCGAGGCGGTCGTAGGCGATGACCGGGATGCCCGCGGCCTTGGCCTTCTTCACCGTGCCCGCGATGGCGTGCGCGTCGACGGCGTCCAGGATGATCACGTCGTCCTTGTCGGCGATCATCTGCTGCATCTGCGTCGCCTGCGTGGAGGCGGACGAGCCGGCGTTCTGGTAGTCGACCTTGCCCTGGTTGTTGGTCAGCTCGGCGATCTTCGACTTCATGATCGGGTAGTCGAAGGTGCTGTACCGGGTGTTGATCTTGTCCGGCATCAGCACGCCCACCGTGATGTCGTTGCCCTTCGTCGGGGTCGCGGACGTCGACGAACCTGTCGCGTTGAGCACGCCGCAGCCGGCAAGCGAAAGGGTCATCGTGGACGCGGCCACAAACATGGCTATACGACGCATACGGGGGCTCACTTCAGGTGCGTTCCGGACGTGGGCTGCTTTGCGACCCAGATGTCTGAAAAGCCAACGCGTAGGCCACACCTGGCGTCAAGCGGAACTACTTAACGAGTGCGCAACACCACGCTCCGCTGCTTGTGTGAAGGCTCAGCGGAATCACCTCCAAACACTCTTTACGGACCCTCCATCCAACGGGAGTTCACGGGCAGGCAAAGATCAGTACAACCAACGCGGTTCCTCACGAGTCGACATCCGGAACGATCGTCCCGCTCGTTCGGATGCGACCAGAGGATCGAATGAACCCAGCCAGAAGCGCCGCGGCCGCCGCCGTGGTGTTCGCCACCGCCGGCACGCTGCTCGGCGGCGCCGTCGGCACCGCCTCGGCGGCCACGGCCTGCTCCTCCCCCGTCTTCAAGCGGCAGTTGTTCGCGAACACCGCGTTCAAGGGCACCCCGGAGAAGACCGCCTGCGACTCCGCGGTCGACGAGAGCTGGAGCGGCGCCCCGGCGTCCGGCCTCCCGAAGGACGACTTCGGCGTCCGCTGGACCGTCACCCGCGACTTCGGCTCCGGCGGCCCCTTCGCCCTCGCCGCCTCCGGCCTCGACGGCATCCGCGTCTACCTCGACGGCAGCCGCAGGCTCGACCTGTGGAAGAACACCACCAGGACGGTGAGCAGGACCGTCAACGTGACCGTCCCGTCCGGCAGGCACACCCTGCGGGTCGACTACGTCAACTGGACCGGCGCCGCCAGGGTCAGGTTCACGTACACCCCCCGCACCTCGGCCTCGGTGGACAGGGTCCGGCCGCTCGCCCCCGGCGGGGCATCGGTGTCGTACGACGCGACGTCCGGCAGGGCCCGGCTCGGCTGGGCCCGGAACAAGGAGATGGACCTCGCGGGGTACCGGGTCTACCGGCGCCTGAAGGGAACGCCGTTCGGCAGCAGGCCGCTGGCGACCACCACCGCCGCCGCGTACTCCGACGTCCCGCCGAAGACCGGCGCCACGTACTACTACGAGGTCCGCGCCTACGACAAGGCGGGCCACGAGTCCGCCGGAAGCGCCGACCAGGGCGTCACGACCCCTGACAGGACCCCGCCGGCCGCGCCGTTCGTCGAGATGGACGGGTGCCCGGCCGGCAAGCCGTACGCGGCCCCCGAACTCGTCACGACCGCGCAGAACGCGGCGGACATCGTCCTGTACGAGATGCAGAGGAGGAACCCCGTCACGGGCGCCTGGGCCACCGTCTACACCGGCACCAAGAGCGCGATCTGCGACACCGGCCGGCCGGCCGACGGCAGCAAGGTCACCTACCGGGGCCGGGCCCGCGACACCGCCGGGAACTGGTCCGCGTACTCGGCCGCCGCCACGTTCACCACCAGCGACCTGACGCCTCCGGCGGCCGTCACCGACGTCCGCGTCGAGTACCGTTCGGGCGTGCCGCACCTGGTGTGGGCACCCGTCGACGGCGCCGCCTCGTACCAGGTCCTGCAGTACGACCCGGCGACCGGCGGCTACGGCGACGCGCTCCCCGGCACCGGCACCGCGGGCCGCACCACCGTGGACACCGACGTCGTCCCGGGCCAGCGGCTCGCTGTCGCCGACAGCTACCGGTACGCGGTGCGCTCGGTGGACGCGGCGGGCAACGCGGCCGCCCCCGTGGAGGTCACGCTGGCGATGGCGGACCGTGCGGAGGCCGTCCCCGCGTTCGAGACCCGCGCGAGCCGGTTCGACGAGGGAGTGATGGTCTGGTGGAGCAGCGCGGACCCGTGGACCTTCGGCGAGGACCGGCCGTTGCTCACCTACCGGGTGATCCGCACCGACAGGGCGACCGGCGTCAGCAGCACGGTGGCCGGGTGCAAGCCGAACAACGCGCAGGACCTGCCGCTGACGGATCCCGAGACGTACTGGACCTGGACCGGCGACGACGCTCCGGCGTACGCCGGGGACCGGCAGATCAACGGCTCCTGCTGGGACGTCTCCGGCGCGTCCGAGACGGCCTACGACTACACGGTCGTGACGATCGACCCGTACGGCCACGAGTCGCCGCCCGGTCCGGCGGCCACGGCGACCATGCCGGACACCGTGCGCCCGGCCCCGGTGGAGAACCTGACGGCCGAAGCCGTCCCGCTGGGCGTCCGCCTGACGTGGACACCGCCCGCCGACGACGACGTCACCGAGTACTACGTATGGCAGGGCACGACCGACCCGGACACCGGCGAGACGGTCTGGAAGAAGAACTGCTGGACCTCGAACTCCGCAACGACCGGGATCGTCTGCCCGACCGTCCCGGACGGCGCCACCCACGTCTACCGCGTGGCCGCAGCCGACGGTTTCCACCTGTACGAGAACGAGGGCCCCGACTTCTTCCACACCACGGCCGTCCAGGTCGCCCTGCCGGACACCCGGCCGCCCGGCTGGACCACGGCCGGTGTCCGTGCGGACCGTCACCCGGATCTGTACGTCGGCTGCTCGGAGAGCTCCGGCCTCGGCGACTGCTCCCGGTTCACCGCCTACCGGGTGGAGCGCTGGGACCCGGCCGCGGCCGCCTGGGGCACCCTGGCCGAGGGCCCCGCGGGCACCGCCGCCTACTGCATGGACACGACCGTGTCCGGGGACGAGCTGGGGCTCTACTACTACCGCGTCGTCCGCCTGGACGCCTCGGGCGCCGAGGCGTCGGTCACCTCGGCGGCCTACGGCATCTGGGACTACTGACCAGATGACGAAAGGGGCCCGGAGGTCGTGACCTCCGGGCCCCTTTCGCACGGGTACCGCTAGTCCTTGGCCTTCTTCGGCCGCCACACCACCAGCGCGCTGGTCTGCTGGACCTCCTGGTACGGGACCAGGTCGCGGCGGTAGGAGGCGTGGACGGCGGCCTCGCGCTGCTGCATGGCGGCCGCCGCGCCGTCGACCGCCGACTGGAGTTCGGCGACGCGCTGCTGGAGCGCCATGACCTGGTTCTCCAGTTCGATGATGCGCTTGATGCCGGCCAGGTTGATGCCCTCGTCCTGGGACAGCGTCTGCACCTGGCGGAGCAGTTCGATGTCGCGGGCCGAGTAGCGTCGGCCGCGCCCGGCCGTGCGGTCGGGGGAGACCAGGCCGAGGCGGTCGTACTGGCGCAGCGTCTGCGGGTGCAGTCCGGAGAGCTGGGCCGCCACCGAGATGACGTAGACCGGGGTCTCCTCGGTCAGTTCATACGGGTTCCGTCGACGGCCGTCCATCTCGTCATGCTCCCTTCGCAGCCTCGAACAACTGGGCGCGCGGGTCCTCGCCCGCGGTCGCCTCGCGATACGCCTCCAGTGCGTCACGAGCATTCCCCGACAGGTCCTTCGGGACACTCACCTCGACGGTGACCAGGAGGTCGCCGCGGGTTCCGTCCTTGCGGACCGCGCCCTTGCCACGGGCGCGCATGGTGCGGCCGTTGGGCGTGCCCGGGGGCAGCTTCAGCGTGACCGGCGGTCCGCCCAGGGTGGGCACCCTGACCTCGCCGCCGAGCGCCGCCTCGGTGAAGGTCACCGGGACGGTCACCGTGAGGTTGTCGTCCTTGCGGCCGAACACCGGGTGGGTGTCCACGTGCACCATGACGTACAAGTCGCCCGCGGGGCCGCCGCGTTCGCCCGGTGCGCCCTTGCCGCGCAGCCGGATGCGCTGGCCGTCGGTCACCCCGGCCGGGATGCGGACCTGCATGGTCCGGGACGACTTGGCGCGCCCGCTGCCCTTGCAGTCGGGGCAGGGGTTCTCCGCGATCAGGCCGCGGCCCTTGCAGTCCGGGCAGGGGTCGGTCAGCGAGAAGCCGCCGCCGGAGCCCCGCGCCACCTGGCCGGTGCCGACGCAGGTCGGGCACACCCTGGGCGTGCCGTTCGCGTCGCCGGTGCCCGAACAGGCCTTGCAGGGGGCCTGCGAGGACATCCGCAGCGGGACCGTGGCGCCCTCGATGGCCTCCGTGAAGCTCAGCGTGACCTCGGACTCGATGTCCTGGCCGCGCCGCGGCTGGGTACGGCCGGCCGTGCCGCCGCCCCGGTTGAACAGGCCCCCCAGGACGTCACTGAAGCCGCCGCCGCCGAAGCCGCCCCCGCCCTGGGCGCCACCTCCGAAGAGGTCGCCCAGGTCGAAGTTGAAGTTGCCGCCGCCCGCGCCCGGCCCCGGGCGGAACCCGCCGTTGCCGAAGAGGGCGCGGGCCTCGTCGTACTCCTTGCGCTTCTTGGGGTCGCCGAGTATGTCGTTCGCCTCGGAGATCTCCTTGAAGCGCTCCTCGGCCCTGGCGTTGCCCTTGTTGGCGTCCGGGTGGAACTCGCGGGCGAGCTTCCGGTACGCCTTCTTGATCTCGGCCTCGGTGGCGTCCTTGGGGACGCCGAGGACCTTGTAGTAGTCCTTCTCGATGAAGTCCTTGGTGCTCATCCCCGACGCCCCTCCTTCCACGTGTTACCTACGACTTCAGCCCTCCTCAGGGCCGTTGTCCTTCTCGTCGGCCGCGGGGGCCTCTTCGGTCCCCTCGGCCTTCGCCGGCGTCGCCCCCGGCTGCGGTTCGGCGACCGCCACCCGCGCGGGGCGGATGGTGCGCTCGCCGATGCGATACCCGGGCTGCAGGATGGCCACGCAGGTCGTCTCGGTGACGTCCGGCGCGTAGCTGTGCATCAGCGCCTCGTGGATCGTCGGGTCGAAGGGCTCGCCCTCCTTGCCGAACTGCTGCAGGCCCATCTTCGCCGCGACCGTCTCGAGCGACTCGGCCACCGACTTGAAACCGCCGACCAGTTCGCCGTGTTCCCGGGCGCGGCCGATGTCGTCGAGCACGGGCAGGAGTTCGGTCAGGAGGTTCGCGATGGCGATCTCCCGGACCGTGATCCGGTCGCGCTCCACGCGGCGGCGGTAGTTCTGGTACTCGGCCTGCAGGCGCTGGAGGTCCGCGGTGCGCTCGCCGAGCGCGGTGCGTACCTGGTCCAGTTGCGCGGTCAGGCCGGCCAACTGTGCGCTTGCGTCCCCGGCCGGGGCCGCCCCCTGTGCGGGAGCGGCCTTCGGCTCGGCGTCGTCGGGGGTGGCGCCGGAGGGGACGTCGGGCTTCTCCTCGAAGCCCGGGGTCTCCTCCGTCACGCGGCACCGTCCTTGCGCTCGTCGTCGACGATCTCGGCGTCCACCACGTCGTCGGCGGCGTCACCGGCGGGGGCACCGCCGGCCGCGGCACCCGCGGCCTGGGCGTCGGCGTACATGGCCTGGCCCAGCTTCTGGGAGACGGCGGCGACCTTCTCGGTGGCGGTGCGGATCTCGGCGGTGTCCTCGCCCTTGAGCTTCTCCTTGAGCTCCTCGACCGCGGCCTCGACCTCGGTCTTGATCTCGCCCGGGACCTTGTCCTCGTTGTCCTTGAGGAACTTCTCGGTCTGGTAGACGAGCTGCTCGCCCTGGTTGCGGGTCTCGGCGGCCTCGCGGCGGCGGTGGTCCTCCTCCGCGTACTGCTCGGCCTCCTGGCGCATCCGGTCGACCTCGTCCTTCGGCAGCGAGGAGCCGCCGGTGACGGTCATCTTCTGCTCCTTGCCCGTGCCGAGGTCCTTGGCCGTGACGTGCATGATGCCGTTGGCGTCGATGTCGAAGGAGACCTCGATCTGCGGGACACCGCGCGGGGCCGGCGGCAGACCCGTCAGCTCGAACATGCCGAGCTTCTTGTTGTACGCCGCGATCTCGCGCTCGCCCTGGTAGACCTGGATCTGCACGGAGGGCTGGTTGTCCTCGGCGGTGGTGAAGATCTCGGACCGCTTGGTCGGGATCGTCGTGTTCCGCTCGATGAGCTTGGTCATGATGCCGCCCTTGGTCTCGATACCGAGGGACAGCGGGGTCACGTCGAGGAGCAGGACGTCCTTGACCTCACCCTTGAGCACACCGGCCTGGAGCGAGGCGCCGATGGCGACGACCTCGTCCGGGTTCACACCCTTGTTGGCCTCCTTGCCGCCGGTCAGCTCCTTGACGAGCTCGGCGACGGCGGGCATGCGGGTGGAGCCGCCGACGAGAACGACGTGGTCGATCTCGCCGAGCTGGATGCCGGCGTCCTTGATGACGTTGTGGAACGGCGTCTTGCAGCGCTCCAGGAGGTCCGCGGTCAGCTGCTGGAACTGGGCGCGGGTGAGCTTCTCGTCGAGGTGCAGGGGGCCCTCGGCGGAGGCGGTGATGTAGGGCAGGTTGATCGAGGTCTCCGTGGAGGACGACAGCTCGATCTTGGCCTTCTCGGCGGCCTCGCGGAGGCGCTGCAGGGCCATCTTGTCCTTGCCGAGGTCCACGCCGTGGCCGGCCGCGAACTGCTTGACCAGGTAGTCGACGATGCGCTGGTCCCAGTCGTCACCACCGAGGTGGTTGTCGCCGTTGGTGGCCTTCACCTCGACGACGCCGTCACCGATCTCCAGGAGGGACACGTCGAAGGTGCCGCCACCGAGGTCGAAGACGAGGATCGTCTGGTCGTCCTTGTCGAGGCCGTACGCCAGCGCGGCGGCGGTGGGCTCGTTCACGATGCGCAGGACGTTCAGACCGGCGATCTCGCCGGCCTCCTTCGTCGCCTGGCGCTCGGAGTCGTTGAAGTAGGCCGGGACGGTGATGACCGCGTCGGTCACCTTCTCGCCCAGGTAGGCCTCGGCGTCCCGCTTGAGCTTCTGCAGGATGAAGGCGGAGATCTGCTGGGGGTTGAAGTCCTTCCCGTCCAGCTGGATCTTCCAGTCGGTGCCCATGTGACGCTTCACGGACCGGATCGTCCGGTCCACGTTGGTGACCGCCTGGCGCTTGGCGACCTCGCCGACCAGGACTTCGCCGTTCTTCGCGAAGGCGACGACGGACGGCGTGGTCCGGGCACCCTCGGCGTTGGTGATGACGGTGGGCTCGCCGCCTTCAAGAACGCTGACGACGGAGTTAGTCGTGCCCAGGTCGATGCCGACCGCACGTGCCATGGTGAATTCCTCCAGCTGACTTGAGTGGAACGGACTCAAGTGTGCATCAAGCCGCGCCCGGGGTCAACAGACCTGAGTCCAGCCGACTCAAGTCTTATCCGTTCCTTACACGCAAGTGGCCGCTGACCTGCGTCGATACGGCGTTCTTGGGCCCGTACACCGGAACCCGAAGGAGTAGCAGAACGATGCTGAAGGTGACGCAGGCGACGCACGTGGCGCCGGTCCGGCCGACCCAGCCGCCGTGCACGAGGACCGCGACGAGCACCCCGGCGAAGGACGCCACACCGAGGACGACGGTTGCCCGCTGCGAGGTGAGCCCGAGGCGCCGCAGCCGGTGCGCGAGATGGTCGGGCCCGCGCCGCAGCACCGGGCGCCCGGCGAGCAGCCGCGACAGCACGACGAGCAGCACGTCACCGCTCGCCACGGCGGTGAGCGCGAACAGCACGCCCGCACTGGCCGCGGGGTCGTAGCCGGACCGGGTGATCAGCGCGGCCGCGGCCAGCACGAACCCGGTGAACAGCGAGCCGGTGGCGCCGAGGGCGATCCGCGCGGGAGCCCAGTTGTGCAGCAGGAACCCGGTGAGGGCGGCCGCGAGCACGCTCAGCAGCACGGCGAGCCCGTCCATCACCTCGGCGGCGGCACAGGCCCCGACCCCGAAGGCGGTCACCACCCCGACGGTCCCGGCCAGCCCGTCCGCGTGGTCGAGCCCCTTGAAGGCGACGGCGACGAAGGCGATCCAGGCCGCCCCGAGCACCCCGCCCAGGATCCCCAACTCGCCGTACGGCACCACGCACGCGGCCGCCACCGCCGTACCGAACAGCAGGAACCGCGTCTTCAGCCGCCACACGTCGGCGACCACCCCGAGCAGCGCCACCGCTCCTCCGGCGGCCACCAGCTCCCCGACGCCGGTGCCGAGCGGGGCGACCCGGGTCCAGTCGCCGGCGAACGCGACCAGACAGGTGGCGCCGACCACGGCGAGACCGCCCAGCGCGGGCACCCGCCGGGCCCGCCGCCGGTCGAGGAGCCCGAGCCGCAGGGCACACGGGCGGATCAGCGCGGCGAGGAAGGCGGCGAGCAGGAAGGCGGTGGTGGCGGCGGCGATCCCGTAGAGCACGGGTCCAAATTAGACCTAAATGTAACAATTCTGTACGAATAACACGATCGGGTTGGGGCGTACCGCCCAGGCAGGCCTCAGCGATCCAGATCACCCCGCACCTGGCTACAGTGCGAGTAAAGATGCGGGTAGTCTCGAACCGACTGGATAAGTTACCGCTTAGTAATTTCGGGAACCCTCTCGAAGAGACCCGAAGAGACCACCCCTCGCAGGCCCGAGGAGCCCCCATGCAACTCGCCGCGATCATCGTGTCGCTGGTTCTGATCGTGGTTGGCGTGGCGTTGTTCGCCCGCGCCGTCCTGCAGATCTACAACTTCATGCGGCTCGGCCAGAACGTGCCCGCCGGCACCCGTACCGACGAGCCCGTCCAGCGGACCGTCACGGTGGTCAGGGAGTTCCTCGGCCACACCCGGATGAACCGCTGGGGCATCGTGGGCGTGGCGCACTGGTTCGTCGCGGTCGGCTTCTTCTCCCTCCTGCTGACGATCGTCAACGCCATCGGCCAGCTGTTCCAGGCCGACTGGATCCTGCCGGTCATCGGCGACTGGGCGCCGTACAACGTCTTCGTCGAGTTCATCGGCACCATGACGGTGCTCGGCATCCTCGTGCTGATCGCGATCCGCCAGCTCAGCAAGCCGAACCGGCCGGGCCGCAAGTCCCGGTTCGCGGGCTCCAACTTCGGCCAGGCGTACTTCGTCGAGACGGTCATCCTGATCGTCGGCGTCTGCATCTTCACGCTGCACGCGCTGGAGGGCGCCCAGCACCACGTGGACTCCTACGAGGCGTCGTTCTTCATCTCGTACCCGGTGGTGTCCTGGTTCCGCGGCATGGACGTCTCCACGCTGCAGAACCTCACCTACTTCTTCGCCGGCCTGAAGATCGCGACCTCCTTCATCTGGATGATCGTGGTCGCCCTCAAGACCGACATGGGCGTCGCCTGGCACCGCTTCCTCGCCTTCCCGAACATCTGGTTCAAGCGGAACGCGACGGGTGAGACCTCGCTGGGCGCGCTGCTGCCGATGACCTCGGGCGGCAAGCCGATCGACTTCACCGACCCGGGCGAGGACGACGTCTTCGGCGTCTCACAGGTGGAGCAGTTCTCCTGGAAGGGCCTCCTCGACTTCTCGACCTGCACCGAGTGCGGTCGCTGCCAGTCGCAGTGCCCGGCCTGGAACACCGGCAAGCCGCTCTCCCCGAAGCTGCTGATCATGTCCCTGCGGGACAACGCGCACGCCAAGGCGCCCTACCTGCTCGCGGGCGGCGGCAAGACCGCCGAGGGCGAGGAGAAGGGCTCCGAGGAGCAGCTGGCCGGGGTCCCCGCCGCCGCTCTCGCGGAGGCCGAGCGCCCCCTCATCGGCACCGCCGAGGAGAACGGCGTCATCGACCCGGACGTGCTGTGGTCCTGCACCACCTGCGGCGCCTGCGTCGAGCAGTGCCCGGTGGACATCGAGCACGTCGACCACATCGTCGACATGCGCCGCTACCAGGTGATGATCGAGTCCGCGTTCCCGTCCGAGGCGGGCACGATGCTCAAGAACCTGGAGAAGAAGGGCAACCCCTGGGGCCTGGCGAAGAAGCAGCGCCTGGAGTGGCTCAAGGAGGTCGACTTCGAGGTCCCGGTCGTCGGCAAGGACATCGAGGACCTCACCGAGGTCGAGTACCTGTACTGGGTCGGCTGCGCGGGCTCCCTCGAAGACCGCGCCAAGAAGACCACCAAGGCCTTCGCGGAGCTCCTGCACATCGCGGGCGTCAAGTTCGCGATCATGGGCGGCGACGAGAAGTGCACCGGCGACTCCGCCCGCCGCCTCGGCAACGAGCCCCTGTTCCAGGAGCTCGGCATGGAGAACGTGGCCGCGCTGAACACGGCGTTCGGCGAGTCCCTCAACGAGGAGGGAGAGGTGGACGAGTCGACGAAGAAGCCGAAGTCGGCCAAGAAGATCGTCGCCACCTGCCCGCACTGCCTCAACACCATCGGCAACGAGTACCCGCAGCTCGGCGGCGACTACGAGGTCATCCACCACACCCAGCTGCTCCAGCACCTGGTGGACGAGGGCAAGCTGGTCCCGGTCACCCCGGTCGAGGGCATCATCACCTACCACGACCCCTGCTACCTGGGCCGCCACAACAAGATCTACACGCCTCCGCGCGAGATCATCGCGAACGTCCCGGGTCTGCGGAACGAGGAGATGCACCGCCACAAGGAGCGCGGCTTCTGCTGCGGCGCCGGCGGTGCGCGCATGTGGATGGAGGAGCGGATCGGCAAGCGCATCAACAACGAGCGCGTCGACGAGGCCCTCTCCCTCAACCCCGACATCGTCTCCACCGCCTGCCCGTTCTGCCTCGTGATGCTGACCGACTCGGTCAACGGCAAGAAGAACGACGGCAAGGCCAAGGAGTCCATCCAGGTGGTGGACGTGGCCCAGCTGCTCCTCGACTCGGTGAAGACCCCGGTGGACCCGGCGGGCGCCGCGGAGCAGGAGAGCGAGCCGGAGCCGGAGCCGGTGAAGTAGTCCCGACGGCCGCCACGGCGCCCCGTGCCCTCGCCGGGCACGGGGCGCCGTCGCATTGCCGGGGCGGCCCACACCGGGCACCCACGCCGCGGCGACCGACTCCCACCACTCCGAGAGTGTCCCGGCTCCTGCGCGCCGACACCGTAGATCTGCGCACGGACACCGTCGAGCGGCTTCTCGCCCGCAGGCCGCTCACCTTCGCCGACCGGTGCACCGCCCACGCGGACGTGTTCCGGCAGGCTCTCGACGCCGTCTGAGCGGCCGTCGCCTCCCGTCCGTGCCGAGGCCGGCCGGGCGCGACCGTACCCCGGACGGCCCTCTCCTGCTCGCGTGCGCGCGCCGCGGCGGTTCGGCTGGCAGGAGGGCCGGATCGAGCGGGAGGTACGGGTGGCGGAGGACAGCGCGCGCGAGGACAGGGACGGGGACGGGGACCGGTCCGACGACGTGCGGGAACTGCGGGCCCGGGTCGCGGCCCTGGAGAGTGCGCGGGCCCGGCCGCCCCGGCACCACGTCAGGTCCCTGCTCGCCGTCGTCCTGATCGTCGTCGGCTGCCTGCTCGCCCCGCTCGCCGTGGTCGCCTCGTGGGCGGCCGACCAGGTGGGCGACACCGGCCGTTACGTGAGCACGGTCGCCCCGCTCGCCTCGAACGCCGACGTCCAGGACGCCGTGGCCAACCGGGCCACCGACGCCCTCATGTCCCACCTCGACCTGCCCGCCCTGCTCGCCGACGTGGCCCCCGCGGACCGGCCCCGCCTGCAGCAGGCGCTCGGCGGCAGACTCGGCGACGCGCTCGAAGGGGCCGTGCGCAGCTTCGTCCACGACAAGGCCCGCGAGGTCGCCGCGTCCGGCGCGTTCCGGACCGTCTGGACCGACGCCAACCGCAAGATCCACAGCAGCCTCGACAAGGCCCTCACAGGCAGCGGCGGCGGCGCGGTGCGGCTGACGAACGACAGCGTCACCCTCGACATCGGCCCCCTCGTCGACCAGGTCAAGCAGCGCCTCGTCGAGGCCGGGCTGACCCCCGCCGAGCACATCCCCGCCGTGCACACCGACTTCACCCTCGTCAGGTCCGACCAGGTCGGCAAGGTCAAGACCTACGTCCGGCTGCTGCAGCTCGCCGGGAACTGGCTGCCCGTGCTGGCCGTGCTGCTGGTCGCCGCCGGGGTGCTGCTCGCGGTCCGGCGGCGCCGGGCCCTGGTGGCGGGCTGCCTCGCGGTCGCCGTCACCACCGGGCTGCTCGGCATCGGGCTGCGCGTGTTCCGCGTGTTCTACCTGGACCGGCTGCCCGCCGGCGTCTCCCCGGGCGCGGCGGCCGCCGTCTACGACGCGCTGACGCACTTCCTGCGCACCGGAGTGCGCATGGTGGTGGCCCTGGCCGTCGTCGTCGCGCTGGCCGCCTGGCTCTCCGGCCCCGGCCGGTACGCCGGGCTGCTCCGGGGCCTGTGGACGTCCGGGATCGACGCGGTACGCGCCACCGCCGACCGCGCCGGACTGCGCACCGGCCCGGTCGGGCCCTTCGTCCACCGCTACCACGCCCTGATCACCTGGGTCCTGGTGGCCGTGGCGGTACTGGTCTACCTGCTGTGGTCCTTCCCCACCGGCTGGGTGGTGGTCGGCATCGCCCTGTGCCTGCTGTTCGCCCTGGCCGTGACGGAGTTCCTCGCGACGCCGGACTGACGGCGCCCGTCCGCTACGTCAGCCCGATCGCCGCGCACGCCGACCGGTACTTCGCGGTGCAGATCTGGGACACCGTGTAGACGCCGTCCGCGATCACCGTGTCCTTGATGTTGTCCTTCGTGAGCGCGACCACCGGGACGAGCGTCGCGGGGATGTCCTTGTCGGTCGGGCTGTCGACCTTGTCCTGGGCCAGCGCGTCGTACTGGATGTCGCGGCCCTGCACCTTGTACACCGCCATCTGCGCGGCGTCGGTGGCCTCGTCCAGGAACGACTTGTACACGGTCATGTACTGCTCGCCCGAGACGACCCGCTGCACCGCGTCCAGGTTCGCGTCCTGCCCGGTCACCGGGGGAATCGTGGTGGCGCCCGCGTTCTTCAGGGCGTCGATGACGGCGCCGGCCATGCCGTCGTTGGCCGAGTAGACGGCGGCGATGTTGTGCAGGCCGACGGCCCTGATCGCCTTCTTCATGTTCGCGCCGGCGGTCGCGGGCGACCACTTGTCGGTGTCGTACTCCTCGGCGATGCGGACCTTGTTCCTCAGTTCGCCGAGGGCGCCCTTCTTGAAACTCGCCGTGTTCGGGTCTGCGGGATCGCCGTTCATCATGACGACCTCGCTGGTGGCCGCCTTCTCGCCGAGCGCACCGAGGATGGCGCGGCCCTGCACCTCGCCGACGAGTTCGTTGTCGTGCGAGACGTACGCGTCGATCGGGCCCTGTGCGAGCCGGTCGTAGGCGATGACGGGGATACCGGCGGCCTTCGCCTTCCGGACGTCCGGTGCGATGGCCCTTGCGTCCACCGAGTCGACCAGGACGACGTCGACCTTCCGGCCCACCATCTGCCGGAGCTGCCGGCTCTGGATGGCCGCGCTCGACCCGGCGTTGGCGTAGTCGACGCTGCCCTTGCCGTGGGTGAGGGAGGCGACCTCCTTCTCGATGATGGGGCGGTCGAAGTTCTCGAACCGTGCGGTGTCCTTGTCGGGCAGGAGCAGCCCGACCGTGATGTCGTCGCCCTTCGTCGCGGACGCGGAGGCGCCGCTCCCGCCGACGCCGTCGACGACGCCGCACGCGGTGAGCGCGAGAGCGGACGCGGAGGCGGCCAGGGTGATCGTGAGGCGGGGCAGGGGGATCCCGCGGAGGGTGGGAACGCTCACATCAGGCGCCTTCCGAGTGGGGGGAGCGTCATGCGCAACCGATGGTGTGAAGGAAGCAAACGCGTAGCGGCCGGATACGTCAAGACGTCCGGACAACGCGGCAGTTGGGGGCGGGCCCAGAGCTCACGCCGACACGTCCGAAGGGGCACCGTTGTCCCAGGTCAGGGCCGCACGGCGGGAGTTCGGCGGGGCGGCGGGGCGGGGATCACCGAGAGTCGGGCAGCCGGACGGGCCAACGCACCCTCCCCGCCGCGGACTTCACCGAGCCTTCGCAGTTGCTACCTCACCTTCACAGTCGGCGTCCCGGCCGGACAAGGGCCGACCGGAACCTCTCCGTCAGCCAATGTTGTGCATTCTGTTGACCACAGTCGGAAAGGAGCCCTAGATTCCCCCTGCCTTCGTTCAGTGCACTGAGCACCGCTCCCCCGCCCGTCTCCCCCACCCCCCGCCCAAGGAGCCGTCGCCATGCCTGTCAGCACCCGTCCCCGGGCTTCCCGCGTCCGACTGCGCATTGCCCTCGCCGCCCTGGCCTCGCTGGCGGCCACGGCACTCACCGCCGTGCCCGCGCCCGTCGCCGAGGCGGACACGCCGGTCACCGGCAGCCTCACCGGCACCCTGTCCGACGGCGCCACCTGGATCGCTGACGTGCCGGAGCACTGGAACGGCACCCTGCTGCTGTTCAGCCACGGCTTCGGACCGCTCGTCGCCCAGGACGCCCCCACCGACGCCGTACGCACCGAACTGCTCGCCCAGGGCTACGCGCTGGCGGGATCGTCGTACGACCCCCATGGCTCGATGTGGGCCCTGGACAGTGCCGAACGCGACCAGTTCGCCACCCTCGACGCCGTCACCGCGCGGGTCGGCACGCCGCGGCGCACCCTCGCCATGGGGCAGTCCATGGGCGGACTCGTCAACGCGCAGCTGGCACGCGACGGCGCCGGCCGCATCGACGGCGCGCTCGGCCAGTGCGGCCTGGTCGCGGGCGCGACGGACCTGGACAACTACCAGCTGGACGCCGAATACGCCCTCGCCCGGCTGCTGTTGCCGGCCCAGGACGTGCAGCTCGTGGGATTCGGCACCGCCGGTGCGGCCGGCGCCACCGCGGACACGCTCGCCGCCGCCGTCACCGCCGCCCAGGCCACCCCGCAGGGCCGCGCCCGGATCGCGCTCGCCGCCGCCTTCCTCAACCTGCCCGCCTGGTCGCCCGGGAAGGACCGGCCCGCCGCGACCGACTGGGCGGGCCAGGAGGCGCAGCAGTACGACTGGTTCGCGCACGGCATCCTGGCGTTCGTCGAGGGCGGACGGTACGCCGTCGAGCAGTCGGTCGGCGGCAACAACTCCTGGAACCGGGGCGTCGACTACGCCGGCCTGCTCGCCGGTTCCGCCCACGCGCCCCAGGTCCGCGCCCTGTACGGGGCGGCCGGGCTGGACCTCGACGCCGACCTGCGGACGCTGACCGAGGGCGCCACGGTCGACGCCGATCCCGCCGCGGTCGCCACCGCGCGGCGCACGTCCTCCGCGGGCCAGGGACTCGGGGTGCCGTTGCTCGACGTCCACACCACCGCCGACAACCTGGTCCCGGTGGAGCAGGAGAACCGCTTCGCCGACCGGGTGCGCGCCTCCGGTGACGGCGCGCTGCTGCGGCAGGCGTATGTCGAACGGCAGGGCCACTGCACGTTCACCACCGCCGAGACCGTGGCCGCCCTGCATGCCCTCGAACACCGCGTGGACACCGGCCGGTGGGACGACGCGGCGACCCCGGCCGCCCTCCAGGCGTCCGCCACCGCGCTCGGCCTGGACGGGGCGGCCTACGTCCGCTACCGGCCGGCCGAGTTGACCGTCGGACGCGACGGGCGCGGCTGAGGCGGTGCCCGCCGTCTCCGCCGTCATCCGTCCGGCGCGGGGAGTTCGATCTCGGCCCAGATGGTCTTGCCGCCGACGTAGTGACGCGTCCCCCAGCGTTTTGCGAGCTGGGCGACGAGCAGCAGGCCGCGGCCGCCCTCGTCGTAGGTGCGGGCCCGGCGCAGGTGCGGGGCGGTGCCGCTGCCGTCGGAGACCTCGCAGATCAGCGCGACGCCCCTGATCAGCCGGAGCTGGACGGGCGGCTGCCCGTAGCGGATGGCGTTGGTGACGAGCTCGCTGACCACCAGCTCCGCCGTGAACGCCACCTCCGTCAGGTGCCAGGCCTCCAGGCGGGCCAGCACCTGGGTGCGGGCGTCGGCCACCCGGGCCGGGTCGGAGGGCAGGTCCCAGGTGGCGACCCGGTCGGCGTCGAGGGCCCGGGTGCGCGCGACGAGCAGGGCGACGTCGTCCTCGGGGTGCGCCGGCAGCAGTGTCCGCAGCAGTTCGTCGCACAGCTCCTCCAGCGGCCGGGCGGCGGCCCGGCCCAGGGCCCGGCGCAGCCGCGCCAGACCGCCGGCCAGGTCGTGCGCGGCGCCCTGGACCAGACCGTCGGTGTAGAGCGCGAGGAGGCTGCCCGCGGGCAGTTCCCGCTCGGCGGTCTCGAAGGGCAGCCCGCCCGCGCCCAGCGGCGGTCCCGGCGGCACGTCGAGGAAGTCCGCCGGGCCGTCCGGGCCGACGACGACAGGGGGCGGATGGCCCGCGCTGGCGGCCGTGCACCGGCGGGAGACCGGGTCGTAGACCACGTACAGGCAGGTGGCGATGAGGTCGGTGCAGGCCTCGACGTCGGGTTCGTGCTCCGCGGTGCTCTCCTCCTCGGCCGCGAGGAGGGTGACCAGGTCGTCGAGGTGGGTGAGCAGCTCGTCGGCGGGCAGGTCCACGTCGGCCAGGGTGCGCACGGCGGTCCGCAGCCGACCCATGGTGGCCGAGGCCCGCAGCCCGTGGCCCACCACGTCGCCGGCCACCAGCGCGACCCGGGCGCCGGAGAGCGGGATCAGGTCGAACCAGTCGCCGCCCGGCCCCGCCCGGGTGCGGGCCGGCAGGTAGCGGTGGGCCGCCTCGACCGCGTCCTGGGCCGAGAGCCGGCTGGGCAGCAGGCTGCGCTGCAGGGCCAGGGCGGTGCTGCGTTCGAGGGTGTAGCGGCGGGCGTTGTCCACGGCCACTGCGGCACGTGCGGCGATCTCCTCGGCCAGCAGCAGGTCGTCGTGGGTGAAGGGCTCCCCGCGCCGGTGCCGGACGAGGACCGCCACCCCGAGGGTGATGCCGCGGGCGCGCAGCGGAACGACCATGACCGAGTGGATCCCGAACCTGCGGACCACACCCGACCGCCCGGGGTCGACGAGCTCCCAGTTGCGCATCGCCTCGTCCCCGGCGTTGTGCAGCGAGGACCTGCCGGTGGCCAGGCAGCGGACGGGGGGTGCGGACGCGGGGTAGTCGTCCACCTCCCCCGGCTCGGTCAGCGCCTCGGGAACACCGGGCAGCACGGACTGCTGGGCCGCCCGCCGCAGCGGGACCCGGCCGGTCCCGGACGGTCTCGGCTCGACACCGCGGTACAGGGAGTCGAGCAGGTCGATGGTGATGAAGTCGGCGAGCCGCTCCACCGTGACGTCGGCCATCTCCTGCGCCGTGCGCATCACGTCCAGGGTGCTGCCCACCCGGGCGCTGATGTCGTTGAGCAGCGCGAGCCGCTCCCTGGCCAGGTACTGCTCGCTGACGTCCAGCGCGGAGACCTCCACGTGCCGGACCCGTCCCGCAGGGGTGAGAAGCGGGGAGACGGTGACGGACCAGACCCGCTCGGGGCCGTCCGGCCGGACCCGGCCCCGGAGGCGGAACTCCTCGGGCTCGCCCGTCGTCAGCACCCGGACCATGCCCTCCTCGACCCGGTGGCACAGGTGCGGCGGCAGGATGTCGGTGACGCGCCGGCCGAGCATGCGCTCCTCGCGCAGGCCCAGTTCGCGCACGGCACCGGCGCTGGCCCGCACGACCCGCAGCGCGGAGTCGTACACCATGAGGACCACCCGGCACTGGGCGAACGCCTCGTCGCCGGTCACCGCGTCCGGCCGCGGCGGCGCCGGTGACTCCGGCGGCGTCACCACGAGGAGCCGCTGGGCGCGGCCCGCGCCGTCGACCGACGGATACGCCCGCACCCACAGCGGCAGGGTCCGGCCGTCCCGGTGCCGGAACAGGGCCGTCCCCGGGCTCCCGGCGGGGGCCGCGAGGCCGTCCGAGGCGATCAGGCGGCTGACGGGGCTGCCGACGGCCTCCTGGACGGGGTAGCCCAACAGCCGCTCGGCGCCCGCGCTCCACCCCGTCACGACGCCCCGGTCGTCGACCACCGCCGTGGCCGGGTCCGCCGGGGCCGCCGGGTCTGCAGGGGCCGCCGGACCGGACGGATCCGGCGGTACGGCTCCGCTCCCGCCGCCCGGGGTGGCATCACGCATGCCGGTCACCGCCCGTTCTGCCGGCCCGTCCGCCACGGCCCCGGGCGAACGCCGAGCGGGCCGTGGGCCTTCGAGCCGACCGGTCTCACCGCGTCGTCCTCGCACTCTCCTCCATCGTCCTTCGCCCGCCCCGGCACGTCACCTCCGCGCCCGCCGCCCTCCCCACCCGGTCACGAGGCCGGGGCGGGAACGGGAAACGGCCCGGGTACGGGACCCGGGCCGTTTCCGTGCGGTGCGGGGCGCCGTCAGGGCTTCTGCTTGACGAGGGCCGGGACGAAGCGCAGGGCGTCCACGGTGCCGACGCCGGTGGCGAGGTCGTAGCCGTTGACGGCCTTGTAACCGGTCACGCCCTGGTAGCTGTTGTCCGTGCCGTCGTTGACGTCGACGATGCCGGTGCCCTTGGAACGGTAGGAGGAGAGGTCGTAGAGCCGCTTCTGGATGTTGCCGAGGCGGTGCCCGGCGGCCTGGTCGGCGAGGGCGACGATGCCCGCGAAGAGCGGGGTGGCCTCGCTGGTGCCGCCGCTGACGTCCCAGCCGGTGGCGGTCGGGTCGAAGCTGGAGTAGATCCAGGCGCCGCCGTTGACCGCGGCGGACATCGAGATGTCCGGGGTGCCGCGGCGGGTGCCGACCACCTTCTTCACGCCGTTCTGGAAGGACGGGCGGGTGAACACGTGGGACTGGCCGCCGCCGCCGGAGCCGTAGTCGTTGTAGACGCTGTCCGGCTTGACGCGGTTGCCCTTGTCGTCGAGGTGGAGCTGGGTGCCGCCCACCGAGGTGACCAGCGGGTCGGAGGAGGGCCAGGAGTTGACGCGCTTCTTGTAGTACGTCTTGCCGTCCGCCTGGAGGTCGGTGGCGCCGCCGTCACCGGAGGCGGCGAGCACGGTGACGTGCTTGCGGTTCGCGTCCTGGAAGGCGTAGCGCAGCTTCCTGATGCTGGAGAAGTCGCCCTTGGCGAAGCCGGGGAAGGTGTTCTCGGTGGCGCCGAAGCTCTGGCTGATGACGTCACCGACCCCGTGGTCGATCATGTACTTCTCGGCGTCCATCATCTCCGGCAGACCGGTGGTGCCCTCGGTCTCGGAGACGGCCGTCTCGACGACGACGATCTTCGCGGCGGGCGCCACCGCGTGCGCCATCTCGACGTCCAGGGTGGTCTCGCCGGCCCAGCCGGTCATGTCCGAGTTCTTGGGGTCGAAGGCGGGCACGTGCCCCCACTTGACGACCTTCACCTTGGTGCTGGGCAGCCCGAACTGCTTGCTGTAGACGTCGAGGTCGTGCTGGACGGTCGGGGAGCCGTACGAGTCGACGATGACGATGGTGCGGCCCTTGCCCGTGACGCCCTTGCGGTACAGGGCGTTCAGGTCGTACGCGGTGCGGTACTGGAGCGGGGTGTAGCAGTTGATCTGCCACTTGGCCTGGCACTGCGCGCTGGAGAGCGGGCTGCTCACACGGTGCGCCAGGGTGTGCCCGACGACGGCCGGCACCGCGAGGGTGTGCGGTGCGGCGGCGGGCGCGGCGGCCGTGAGCGCCGTGGCCGCGAGGGCGGCGACGGACGTGGCAGCGGCGACGCCCCGCCCGGTACGGGCTATCTGCATGGATCCCCCTGTGGTTCGGAGTCTCACCAAGTGATCTCGGAGTGGTCTTCGCGCATCCCACCGGAGAGGTCATGCACAGATCAAGTCTGTTGAACCGACGATGCCGAACCCTTTACCCTGCGTTATCCCGCTATTAGCCTTCCAGCCGTCGAGAGCAGGGCTGGAACCCCGGTAGCGGGCTTTCCGTCTTCCCTCGTCGAACGGGACCTCAACCCTCCCTCAATCTCTAGCAATCGGCCGGAACTTGAGACACATATCACTGAGACCCTGGGCCGTGGCGGCTGCCACGGCCCTCGCGTTCCTCGTCGCACTGGAGGCATCCGCACGCCACTACGGTCTGCCCGGTCCGCTCACCAACCAGGCCCGGGAGGTGATATGCGCCCCCAAGTCCGGGTTCCTGCTCTACGCCGGGCTGGCGTTGACCATGGTGGTGCTCACCTGGCGGCAGCGGTTCGCCGCCCTCGGCGCCGCGATGGGCATCGACCTCGGCTTCGCGGCGGTCCGGTGGGCGACCGGCACCGGGGTGACGCACGGCCAGCCGTTCGGCAACGGCGCCCTGTGGGTGCTGCTCGGCTGCGGGGTGGTCGCCGTGACCCGCCGCTCCGGCCCGGAGCGCGTCCTGCTGCTGAAGGGCGTCGGTCTCGGCCTGCTCCTGGTGACCGGCCGCAAGACCGGCGACACCTGGCTGCTCATCACCTCGAAGACCCGCCCGACGGTCCTCGACCAGTACGTGGCCACCGCCGACCAAGCCCTGGGCAACCCGTCGTGGCAGGTGGGCCGGCTCGTCACGGCCACCGGCCCGGTCGGCTTCAACCTCCTCGACATCGTCTACGGCCAGCTCGCCGTGGCCGCGGTCGCCGTCGCGCTGTACCAGCTGCGCAGTGTGGCGGCCGACCGCCGTTTCCCGCGCCACCACCTGGTCCGCACCTTCCTGCTGATAGGCCTGCTCGGACCGGCCGTCTACATGATCTTCCCGGTGGTCGGGCCGGTCTTCGCCTACGGCACGGGCGCAGACCACTGGGCGTCGGTCAGCCTCTGGCCGGAGCGGCCCCCGCACGGCGGGCACTGGCCGGTGGCCGAGCTGTGGCCCCGGACGGTGCCGCGGATCACCGCCCCGCACCCCGTGCCGTACGACGGGTTCACCCCCCGCAACTGCATGCCCAGCCTGCACACGGCCTGGGCGACCGCGATCTTCGTGCACTCCCGCAGGGGCCCCCGGGCGCTGCGCTGGGCGGGCGCGTTCTGGCTGGCCGCCACGGTCACCGCGACGCTGGGCTTCGGTTACCACTACGGCGCCGATCTCCTCGCCGGCGTGGTGTTCGCGCTCACGGTCGAGGCGGCCCTGCGCACGTTCGACCGCGACTGGGACCGCTCGGGCCTGAGGCTGGTCGCCCACGGAACGGCGGTCTTCGCCGCGCTCCTGGTCGCCTACCGCCGGCTGCCGCTGGAGATGGCCACGCACCGCTGGGTGGCAGGACCGCTGCTCGTGCTGGCGACGGCCTCCGTGGTCCTCCACTACGTCCGCACCGTCAACCGGTGGGACCCCGCGCCGACGCACCCCGAAGGGGCGCGGGGAACTGCGCGGCCGGCCACGACGGCGCCGCAGACGACCGACAGCGGATCGCCGCAATTCCAACGGAGCGCCTAGGCGGGAAAAGTGGTCACCAGCATGGCTTGACGCCCTCCGGGGGTCCGGGCGCCGCACGGCATGCCGGGAACTCCGGGCCGGGCCTGCCCACCGCGCCGCCCCCGAGCCCGATCACGGGACGTCGGCCGCGGGGAATCCCTCTCGGGTGCGAACCCCCGCGAGCTCCGCGCGGGACCGGTCCGCGGGCGGCTCCGGGCCGAGCCACTGCTCGGTCCAGATGACCTTTCCGGCGGGGGTGTAACGCGTCCCCCAGCGGTCGGCGAACTGGGCCACCAGGAAGAGGCCGCGGCCGCCCTCGTCCATGGTGGTGGCCCGGCGCAGGTGCGGGGAGACGCTGCTGGCGTCGAAGACCTCGCAGATGAGGCAGCGGTCGTGGATCAGGCGTACCCCAACGGGACCCGTCGCGTGCCGGATGGCGTTGGTGACCAGCTCGCTCAGGATCAGCTCCAGGGTGAACGCCTCCTCCTTCAGGCCCCAGTCGCGCAGCAGCTCGGTGGCCGCGGCCCGGATCCCGGCGACGGCAGCGGGGTCGGACGGCACGGTCCAGTACGCGGTGTGCCGGTCGTCCAGCGCCCGGGTGCGGGCGACGAGCAGGGCCACGTCGTCCTTGGACGCCCCGGGCAGCATGGCCTCCAGGGCCGCCCGGCACATCTGGTCGGGCGTGCGGCCCGGCACCGCGAGGGCCCGGCGCAGGCGCTCGATGCCCTCGTCGATGTCCTCGTGCCGGTCCTCGATCAAGCCGTCGGTGTAGAGCACGACGCCGCTGCCCTCGGGCAGCAGCACCTCGCTCGTCTCGTACGGCATACCGCCCAGCCCCAGGGGCGGCCCGGCCGGTATGCCGGGCAGGCGGGCGTCGCCGTCCGGGAGCACGACGACCGGTTCCAGGTGCCCCGCCCTGGCCATGGTGCACATCCGGGAGACCGGGTCGTAGATCGCGTACAGGCAGGTGGCGCCCGTGAGGGTGCGGTTGCCGCCGCCGTCCCGGTCCTGGTCGATGCGGCTGACCAACTCGTCGAGATGCCAGAGGAGTTCGTCGGGCGGCAGGTCGAGCGTGGAGAGGTTGTGCACGGCGGTGCGCAGCTGGCCCATGGTGGCGGCGGCGTGCAGTCCGTGCCCCACGACGTCTCCGACCACGAGGGCGACGCGCGCCCCGGGCAGCGGGATCACGTCGAACCAGTCGCCTCCGACACCGCCGTGCCCGGCCCCCGCCGGCAGGTAGCGGTACGCCGCGTCGACCGCGTTCTGCTCCGGCAGGGCGTGCGGCAGGAGGCTGCGCTGCAGCGTGACCGCCATGGTGCGCTCCCGGGTGAAGCGGCGCGCGTTGTCGATGCTGGTGGCCGCCCGGGCGACCAGCTCCTCGGCGAGCGAGAGGTCCTCGTCGGTGAAGGGGGTCGGCTCCTTGGAGCGCCAGAAGGTCGCCACGCCGAGGAGCACGCCGCGGGCCCGCAGCGGGGCGGAGATCATCGAGTGGATGCCGTAGGCCACCAGCCGGCGGGCCCGGTCGGGGTCCTGGGCCTGCCAGCCGGAGAAGGCCGCCATGTCGGACTCCAGCACCATCCGCCCGGCACCGAAGCCCTCGTCCTGCGGGGTGAAGGGGTCGAAGTGGATGAGCGCGCCGGGCGGGCGGAGCGGCACGTCCGGCCGGATGCCGTGCAGGGCGACCCGGCGCAGCCCCGCCACGCCCGCCTGGTCCGGTTCCTCGCCGCTCAGCACGGTGTCGGCCAGGTCGACGGTGACGTAGTCGGCGAGTCCGGGCACGGCGAACTGAGCCAGTTCCTCGGCGGTGCGCGTCACGTCGAGGGTGGTGCCGATGCGCAGTCCGGCGTCGTACAGCAGCGCGAGCCGTTCCTGGACCACCTCGATCCGGCCCGTCAGCGCGGCGAGTTCGGTGGTGTCCCGCAGGGTGGCGACCCAGCCGCCCGGTCCGGGCGGCCCGTCCGTGGGGCGCTGGCTTACGGCCAGCAGCCGGTCGCCGACCTCGATCACCTCGTCCGTGGCCGCCCTGCCGGACGCGAGGAGCTCTTCGGCCCTGGGGGCGATCCCCAGCTCCGTGACGGGCCGGCCGTCCACGTCGGCCGCCAGCCCCAGCAGACGCCGCGCCTCGTCGTTGGCCAGGAGCAGCCGGCGTTTCCGGTCGACGATCAGGACGCCTTCGCGCACCGAGTGCAGAACGGCGTCCTGATGCTCGTACATGCGCGTGATCTGCACCGGCCCCAGACCGCGCGTCTGGCGGCACAGGCGCCGGCCGACGAGTGCCGTGCCGGTGGTGGCGGCCGCGAGCGCCAGCACCGTGCCGGTCAGGACGAGCGGCACCTGGCGGGCGGCCGCCAGACTCACCCGGTGGACGGTGATGCCCGCGGAGACCAGCCCGACGACCTTGCCGTCGGCGGCGGTCACCGGGACGACGGTCCGGACGGAGGGGCCGAGCGTCCCGGTCGTCGTCTCGGTGACCGTGCCGCCGCGCTGCGCCGCACCGATGCTGCCGATGTAGCGGCGGCCGACCTCGCCGGGGTTCGGATGGGTGTAGCGGATGCCCGCGGGACTCATCACGACGACGAAGTCCACGTGCGCGTGCCGGCGGGTCTCCTCGGCCAGCTGCTGGAGCGCGGCGGTCGGACGGCCCCCGGCCAGCGCCTGCCGCACGGTGGGGTCCGCGGCGACGGAGGCGGCCACGGCCTGCGTGTGGTTCCGTGCGTCCCGGTCGGCGTCGGTCCGCGACTGCAACAGAAGGGCGGCGACCGCCGTCGCCACCAGAACCAGGACGACCCCGACCTGCATGAGGAACATCTGACCGGCAACGCCGCGTATCCCGTACCAGGACCGCACCTGCCGGAGCATATGGTGCATACGGCTCATATAACACCACGCGGGTGCGAGTCCATCACCCCCCGGACCGCATCGGTTCCCGGCATCGGCGCACTGCGCACCGGGGCGGCTACGACACGTGGGCCCACGGCGCCGTGCGCCGTCAGCCCCCTTCCCGCGGGATCCACTCGCCGCCGCCCAGCGGGTAGTCGTAACCCGGGCGCCCGGCGTCACCGCTGGTGCGGAAGGCGGTGCCGGCGTTGTCGACGTGGACGGTGCCGCGGCGGCTGCCGCTGGACCAGTCCAGGGTCAGGTCCCAGCGGACGTCGTGGGCCTTGGTGCGGGCGAAGACGTAGAAGACCTCCGGGTCGGACTCGCTGACCTTGTACGGGAAGTCGCGCTGGCCGTTCTCGGCGGTGACCCTCGGGCTGCCGTTGTCGAGGTCGATGTCGAACGACTTGGTCCCGACGCCACCGCCGCAGCCGACGCCCATCGAGTAGTCGTTCCAGGCGAGCGGCGCGTCCTTGCTGAGCACGCGCACGTGCAGCGCCTCCAGGACGACGGTCTGCGCGCCGGTGCCCTGGACGGTGAGGGCGACCTCCTGTTCGCCCGAGGACACCGCTCCGTACGCCGCGGCCCAGCGCGGGGCGTCCTGCTCGCTCGCCGGCGGGCCGACCTGCGCGGGCTCGCTGTCGACGAGGAAGTGCTGGCTGCACGGGTCGTCGTAGACGTACGGGCGCGTGTTGACGGTGAGCGGTACGGCGGTGCCGGTGGTGGTGCCGTCGGCGCCCTGGGCCCCGCCGCCCTGCTTGCCGTCGTCCGCCGAGCCGCCGTTCCCGGTCCCCGCGGACTCGGTGGGGGTCGCGGAGGACGAGGCGGAGGGCTTGCGTCCGGTCCCGCTCGGGGACGGGGAAGGAGACGCCTTCCCGGTGTGCGGCGTGCCGCCGACTGCGGTGGCGTTCCCGGCCGCCTGCTCGTCGCCCGTGCCGCCGCGCCCGCCACCGAGCGACGGATGCACGGCGAACACGACCGCCCCCAGCACGGCGGCCGCCGCGACGGAGGCGATCAGCGCGGTACGGCGCCGGCGCGGCGCCGCGGACCCGTGCGGCAGGTCGACGACGACCGGCTCGCCGCTGCCGTCGGCGCCGGGTGGCGCGTCGGAGCCGGTGACCACCGGCTCACCGGCATCGCCGGGTCCGGACGACGCGTCGGCATCGCCCTTCCGCGGCGCGACGGCCGTCGCCGTGGCCTGGTCCGTCCTGCTCCCGCGCGCCGCGTCCGCCAGGATCCAGCGCCGGTGCAGCTCCACCAGCTCCTCGGGCGTCGCCCGGCAGACCCGGGCCAGGCGCTCCACCGGCGCGTACTCGACGGGCACCGCCGTGCCGTTGCAGTAGCGGTGCAGCGTCGACGTGCTCATGTGCAGCCGCTTGGCCAGCACCCCGTAACTGAGCCCAGAACGGTCCTTGAGCTCCCGCAGCAGCAGCGCGAACGCCTCCGTCGCGTCGGCCCCTGTCGCCCCTGACACCCGTTCCCCCATCCCCTCGCGTCCCAGTCCCGCGTTCCAGGGTTGCGATGTTCGCCCTGGTCGGAGCCCGTTTCCGCGTTCCAGTGTCCCCAACTGCCCGCCGTGCCTGGCGGTTGGGACGGATCGCCTCGCAGGCTTCGGTCATCCAATCACCACCGCCACCCGAACACCGAAGGGGCACGTCCACATGTCCAGCCTCCGCACCTCCCGCACCCGTCTCGCCGGCGCCGCCACCACCGTCGTCCTCGCCGCGCTGTCCCTGACCGCGTGCAGCGACGGCACGGGCGTCCACGCCGAGAGCGTCGCCGCCGCCACGCCGACGACCGCACACGCCTCCTCCCCCACGCCGTCCTCCGCCGCCGGCTCGACCACCTCCGCCGCCTCCGCCCCGGCGGCCAAGGCCACCACCGGCTCGCGGAAGTCCACCGGGGGCACCGCCGCGTCGAAGGCGCCCGCCCAGGCCGCCAAGCCGGTCACCTGCGAGGGGTCCAACACCAGGACGGTCGCGGCCCCGCTGACCCGCCCCGTGAACCACATGCTCCTCACGGTGACCAACACCGGCAGCAGGACCTGCTACCTCTACGCCTACCCGGCCGTCCGCTTCGGCGAGGCCCAGTCCGTCCCGCCGGTGATCGAGGACTCGAAGCCGCAGGCCGTCGTCACGCTCGCACCGGGCGAGTCCGGGTACGCCTCGGTGAACCTGTCCGCCACCGACGGCAGCGGCACGAACGGCCACACCGCGGACTCCCTGTACGTCTACTTCCACGGCCGCTCCGGCAACGAGAGCGTCGGCACGGGCGCCCACCCGCCGCTGCCCGCGAAGGGCGTCTACGTCGACGACTCGCTCAAGGTCACGTACTGGCAGCAGTCGATGGACGACGCCGTCAACTGGTGACGCCCGGGCCCCCGTTCGCAGCCCCAGCCCTCGGACCGTCCCTCTCCCGGCAGGAAGGTGACCCGCCATGCACCGCACCCGCAGGATCTCCCGCTTCGTGACCGCCTATCTCCGCGCCGCCTTCCAGGTCGTCGTCCTGGGCGGCACCGGCAACCTGCCCCAGGCCGCGGCGGTCCGCCGCCGCGGGTAGCGGGGACGGACCGCGGAGCCGCCCACCAGCCGATCCGGGCCGCCAGGAACGGCTCGTCCTCCGGTGCCTCCTTGCGGGCCCGCGGGACCCGCTCTGCGGGTGCGCCGGCCGGCTCGGCGCCACCGGTTGTCACCGCCGCGCGACAGATCGTGATGTGTGCCTAAAGTGGGCGCGTGACGGGCGTTTCGCCGGCGGCGCGGGTGGGCCGCAGGCTCCGGGTGCAGGGGCCGTCGGCGGCCCGGATCCTGGTGATCGCGGTGCTCTGCTGGCAGACGGCGCTGTGGGCCGGTGCCGACCAGCCGCCGGTGT
Organism: Streptomyces sp. NPDC001507; assembly: GCF_042894765.1. Taxonomy (NCBI): domain Bacteria; kingdom Bacillati; phylum Actinomycetota; class Actinomycetes; order Kitasatosporales; family Streptomycetaceae; genus Streptomyces; species Streptomyces sp. NPDC001507. Next base: position 120,661 of record NZ_JBIAVV010000011.1, on the reverse strand, counting down.
TCGCGGCCATCGTCCCGCTGCTGTGCCTGCGCGGTGACTCCGCCACCTCCCTGGCGGCACTGCTGCTGAGGATCCTCGGCGTGCTGGCCGGCGTGGCCATCGGCGTCACCGTGGTCAGCCTCTTCCGGCCGAGCACGCTCGTCCTCGCCGTCGTGATCGGGCTGGCCCTGCTCGGCGGGACCGTCGTCAGTTCGGGGACGGCCCTGAACGTGCAGGTCGCGGTGACCTCACTGCTGGTCTTCGCCAACCCCTCGCCGGAGTCGTACGGCTTCGCCCGGCTGTGGGAGAACGCGCTCGGGGGTGCCGTCACCGCCGTCCTCGCCCCGCTGCTCTGGCCGCCCAACCCCCGCAGGGAGGCGGCGGCGCTGGCCCGCGGGTGCGCGGACGGTCTCACGGAGGGCCTCGTGCGCACCGCGCGCGCGATCGGGTCCCCGGACGCGGCACGCGCCAACCGGGTGGCGACGCAGGCGACGGCGGACCGGCTGCGCGGCTACGGGGCGCGGGCGCGGGAGGCGGAGAAGGCCCTGCGGTTCAATCCGCTGCACCGCCGCCACCGCGCCGAGGTGACCGAACTGTGCGGCCGGATCGACCTGGCCGTCCAGGCGGTGCCCCAGCTCCTCTCCCTGGCCGCCGAGGCCGAGTTCCTGAGCGTGCGCGACGGCCCGTCCCCGGCGCTCGCCCGGGCCCGGACCGCACTGCTCCCGGTCGCCGAGGCCACCGGGCACGCCCTGGAGGCGGTCCTCGCGGGGCGGCATCCGGGCGCCGACACGGAGGCCGCCCGCGCCGCGCTGGCCCGGTACGCCGAGAGCGACAGGGAACCGCCGGCCGTGGTGCTGCGCAGGCCGTTCACCCGGATCCTCGACCTCTGCGACGGCTTCCGCAGCTGAGCAGGGGCCGGGACCGGCCGCCGGGAAGATCCTCCCGAGGACAGATCCGGCCGGGCGCAGGAGGATGAGAACGCCAGGTGTGCCGAGTACGCCGGAGGCGGCCATGGGTGCGGTTCTCGGTGATGTGCTGGGTTTCGCGGCCGCGGTCGCGGTCAGCCCGCTCCCGATCATCGCGGTGATCCTGATCCTCGCCACCCCTCGGGGACGCCTCAACGGCGTCCTGTTCACCGTCGGCTGGATCCTGGGGCTCGCGGTGCTGGGCGCGGTGATGCTGGCGATCGCCTCCCCCGCGCACGCCTCGGCCCACAAGCACCCGGCCACCTGGGTGGGAGCTCTCAAGCTCGCCCTTGGCCTGTTCCTCGTGGTCTTCGGCGCCCGGCTGTGGCACCGGCGTCCGAGGGATCCCGCGGAGGCCCGGCTGCCGAAGTGGATGAGCGCGATCGACCGCCTCACGCCGGTCAGGATCTTCGCGCTGGGGGTGGCTCTGGCCGCGCTCAACGCGAAGAACGCCCCGCTGACGATCGCCGCCGGGGCCGCGATCGGCTCGGCCGGGCTGCCGGTGGGGCAGCAGATCGGGGCCCTGGCGGTCTTCGTGGTGGTCGCCACCCTCGGTCTGCTGGCCCCACTGGGGGTTTTCCTGCTCGGTGGCGAACGCGCCAGGACCACCCTCGGCGACTGGAAGGACTGGGCGGCTCAGCACAACGTCGCCGTGATGGCGGTCCTGTTCTTCGTCCTCGGGCTGAAGCTGCTCGGAGACGGCGTCTCCGTCCTCACCTCCTGACGGCCCCGGTGGCGGAGCACCGCTCCGTCACCAATAGTGACGTCGGCCGGCGACCGCGTGTCCCGTGGATCCCAGGATCCAGAAGACGGCCCCGACGACGAGCAGGATGATGCCCAGCGTCCACAGGATGGATATGCCCGTGAGGAATCCGACGATGAGCAGGATGACACCGAGTGCGATCATGACCGTACCTCCTAGCGCGTTCCACAGCCTCTGTCGGATTTCCGGGTTCCCCGGAGCGGCGCGGTCATACCGGAGCTGTTCGACCAGGTGACGGGGAAATCGAAATGACGATCCGATCGGCCAGGCAGCCGTCCACCGGTGATGCGGATTCCGATACGCCGGCCATAGGCGCGGGCCCGTAGCCTCGACGGCATGCGTGTGCTGATCGTCGAGGACGAGCCCTATCTGGCGGAGGCCATCCGCGACGGCCTGCGCCTGGAGGCGATCGCCGCGGACATCGCGGGGGACGGTGCCACCGCGCTGGAACTGCTGAGCGTCAACGGCTACGACATCGCCGTCCTCGACCGCGACATCCCCGGGCCGTCGGGGGACGAGATCGCCCGGCGCATCGTCGCCTCCGGCAGCGGGATGCCGATCCTCATGCTCACCGCGGCCGACCGCCTCGACGACAAGGCGTCCGGCTTCGAACTCGGCGCCGACGACTACCTCACGAAACCCTTCGAGCTGCAGGAACTCGCCCTCAGGCTGCGGGCCCTCGACCGCAGACGCGCCCACAGCAGGCCCCCCGTACGGGAGATCGCCGGGCTGCGCCTCGACCCGTTCCGCCGGGAGGTCTACCGGGACGGCCGGTACGTCGCGCTGACCCGGAAACAGTTCGCCGTCCTCGAAGTCCTCGTCGGCGCCGAGGGCGGCGTCGTCAGCGCCGAGGAACTCCTCGAACGCGCCTGGGACGCGAACGCCGACCCGTTCACCAACGCCGTACGCATCACCGTCTCGGCCCTGCGCAAGCGCCTCGGCGAACCCTGGATCATCGCCACCGTCCCCGGCGCCGGGTACCGCATCGGCACCCAGCCGGAGCCCGGACGCACGGGAAGGTGAGGGGAGCCGGTAGCGGCTGGTTCACCCGGGGGTGTGCGAGCGCTGACCACCGTTCAACTCGACCTGCAGATGGATCGGTCCGCGCAGTACGGGGCTGCGCCGGTACGGGGGCGGGTCGGCGACCAGGGTGGGGGCGTCGAGGCGCCGTACCAGTTCGGTGAGGGCGATCTGCGCCTCGCGGCGGGCCAGTGGGCCGCCGAAGCAGAGGTGGATGCCGCTGCCGAAGCCGAGGTGCTGGTTGTCGTGCCGGTCGGGGTCGAAGCGGTCCGGGTCGTGGAAGCGGTTCGGGTCGCGGCTGCCCGCGGCCAGCATCAGCATGATCTGCGAGCCCTGGGGGATGACGGTGCCGGCGACGGTGATGTCGCTGTACGCGGCCCGCCAGGGGATGATGTGCACGGGCGGTTCGTAGCGCAGGAGTTCCTCGACCAGCGGCACGATCAGGTCCGGTTCGTCGCGCAGCCGTTGCAGCACGTGGGGGTGGCGCAGCAGGGTCAGCGTGCCGTTGGCGATGAGGTTGACGGTGGTCTCGTGGCCGGCGATCAGCAGCAGGTTGGCGGTGCTGATGATCTCCTCGTCGGTCATCCGCCCGTCCGGCCCGTCGTCGTTGGCCAGCCGTGACAGCAGGTCGTCGCTGGGGTGGCCGTGGCGCTGCTCCACCAGTCCGCCGAGGTACTGACGCAGATCCTGGCGGGCCCGCACGCCGTCGTCGAGTTTCTCCTGCGGGTCGGTCCTGGCGTCGTAGTCGATCGCGTTGATGATGTCGTTGACCCAGACCCGGAACCGCGGTTCGTCCTCGCGGGGCACGCCGAGCAGGTGGCAGATCACCGTGACGGGGAACGGGTAGGCGAGGTCGTCGACGACGTCGATCCGCTCCCTGTCCGCGACGCCGTCGAGCAGCCCGCCGACGGTGTCGGCCAGGGCGGGTTCCAGGCCGGTCACCAGTCCCGGGGTGTGCGGGGGCCCGAAGTGGCGCATCGCCATCCGGCGCAGCCGGTCGTGCTCGGGCGGGTCCATGTTGATGAAGGCCGGCGTGGTGGTGCCCTCGGCCGAGGGCATCGGATGCGCCAGGTTGCGGACGTCGGAGCTGAGGTGCGGGTCGTGCAGGATGTCCGCCAGCTCGCGGTACGTGCTGATGACGTAGCTGCCGTCGTCCTGCCGGGCCACCGGCGTCTCGCGCAACTCGGCGTAGAGGGGGTAGGGGTCGGCGCGGGAGGCGTAGTCGAGGATCCGGCGCAGCGTGTCGGGCGCCTCGGTCGTGGTCATCTCGCTGTCCTTTCCTCGTCCTACCGGCAGTGCTGGTGCGCGGCCGTGACGCGGCGTTCGCCCGGGTCGTGTCCGGTGACGACCACGGTGGCGCCCTGGGCGAGCAGGGTGGGGCCGGGGAAGTCGACGGGCACCGGTTTGGTGTCGACGGGCTGGTCGGGCGTGGGGCAGGGCGGCGGGAAGGGCGCGGCCGTCTCGATGAGACGCCGGTAGTGGTCCAGCCACTTCGCGTTGTTGAAGGTCACCGCCGCGGTGACCCGGCCCTGGTAGCCGTACGCGGCGACGAAGCGGTGGTCGGACACCGACCCCTGGGTGACCACCACCTCGTCGGCGAAGGTCGGCACGCCGACGGACTTGATGTTGACGCCGAACTGGATCGACCAGAACCGCGGGATGGACAGGTGGGGCCAGCGCTCCGCCTGGCCGTTGACCATGTTGTGGGCGGCGACCTCGGCCTGCTCCACGGCGTTGGCCCAGTGCTCCAGCGAGATGAGCCGGTACTCGTAGACCGGGTTCGGGCAGCGCGCCACGTCCCCGGCCACGAAGACGTCGTCGGTGATCAGCCCGTTGAGGTCCATGGCGCGGCAGCCCGTGTCGCAGGCGACGCCCCAGACGCCCGACGCCAGTCCGGAGCCCCGCAGCCACTCGGTGTTGCGGATGCCGCCGAGCGCGACCACCGCCACGTCGGCGTCGACGGTGCTGCCGTCGTCGAAGTGGGCCCGGCGCAGCCGCCCCTGCGCGTCCCCCTCCAACTGCGTGACCTTGACACCGCACCGCAGGTCGACACCGTGGGCGCGCTGCATGTCGGCCGCCACCTCGCCGATCATCGCGCCCAGCCCCCCGACCAGCGGGTACGGCGCGAGTTCGGCGACGGTCACCGGGATGTCCCGCTCCCGGCAGACGGACGCGATCTCGGAACCGGTGAACCCCGCCCCGATGACCAGCACCCGGGACGGCCCGGCGGCCAGGGCCCGCTGCAGCCCTTCGGCGTGCTCACGGGTCCGGACGACGAACACCCCGTCCAGCGCCGCCTCCGACTCGACGAACCACGGCCGGGCCCGTACCCCGGTGGCGATCAGCACCCGGTCGAAGGGGACCTCCCGCCCGTCGGCGAGACGCACGTGGTCGGTGGCCAGGTCGAGACCGCTCGCGGGCACCCCCAGCAGCCACTCCGCGTCGATGTCCCGCCGCCGCGGCAGCCGGGTGCCGTCGGCCGGCACCCACCCGGTCAGGACCTGCTTGGACAAGGGAGGACGGTCGTAGGGCTCGCCCAGTTCGTCGCCGATCATCGTCAGCGATCCGGTGAAACCCTCCGCCCGCAGGGACTCCGCGGCCCGCAGCCCCGCCAGTGACGCACCGACGATCACGATGCGGCCGTCGCGCTTGAACGCTCGCAGGTTGTCGGCGCTGGTCATGGCCTCGACGCCTCCAACGGTGCGTCCCGCCGCTCCGCCCGGCCCTCCAGCCGGTCGACGAGGATCGCCTGGACCGGGCAGGCCGCCGCGGCCCGCAGCACCCGGTCGCGCTGGGCGTCATCGGGCTCCGGGTCGTACATCAGCGCTTCCTCGCCGTGCATCCGGAACGCGTCCGGGGCCAGGAACGCGCACTGTGCGTACCCTTCGCATCGGGAAAGATCGACGACTACTCGCATCCCGGCCTCCACAGGAAGAATTCGGTGTTCGCGAGAGAACGCGAGAGCAAGGCGAGAAAGATCGGCCGTCGCGCGAAGGCGACCGGCGTCACCGAGACCGCCTGCAATCCCGCTATTTCACCCGATCAGCGTATTCCGCGGGCACATCGCCCGCACTCCGGTAAGCCGGGTGTCCGGGGGCCGGCCGGGCGAAGATCCTGCACCGCGCGGCGCAACGCGGTCCGTCACGGCATGCCGCCGCCCCGCCCCGGTGCTTGGCTGAGATCCGGATCTCCGGGCGACGGGCCCGGCGCAGGCGGGCACGCAGTGGAGGAGCGGGACATCGTGAGTTCCACCGAGGGGACGTCCGCGTCCGGGGCGTCCAAGGGCGTGATCCCCGGTCATCTGCTGCGTGGGCAGAAGGCCCTGGTGACCGGCGCGAACTCCGGCATCGGCAGGGCGACGGCCGTGGCCCTGGGTCGCGCCGGGGCCGACGTCGTCGTCAACTACGTGGCCGGCCGCGAGGAGGCCGAGGAGGTGGTCGAGGAGATCACCGGCCTCGGGGTCCGGGCCGCCGCCTACGAGGCGGACGTCTCCGACGAACAGCAGGTCGTCGCCATGACGGACCGGATGGTCCGGGAGTTCGGCACGATCGACATCCTGGTCGCCAACGCGGGCCTCCAGCGGGACGCCCCCGTCACCGAGATGACCCTCGCCCAGTGGCAGAAGGTTCTGGACGTCAACCTCACCGGGCAGTTCCTGTGCGCCCGCGAGGCCACCAAGGAGTTCCTGCGCCGAGGTGTCGTACCCGAGGTGTCGCGCGCGGCCGGGAAGATCATCTGCATGAGCTCGGTGCACCAGGTCATCCCGTGGGCCGGCCACGTCAACTACGCCTCCTCCAAGGGCGGCGTGCAGATGATGATGGAGACGCTCGCCCAGGAACTCGCGCCGAAGAAGATCCGGGTGAACGCGATCGCCCCCGGGGCCATCAGGACCCCCATCAACCGCAGCGCCTGGGAGACGCCCCAGGCCCGGCAGGACCTGATGCGCCTCATCCCCTACGACCGCATCGGCGACCCCGAGGACATCGGCCACGCGGCCGTCGCCCTCGCCTCCGACCTCATGGACTACGTCGTCGGCACCACCCTGTACGTCGACGGCGGCATGACCCTCTTCCCGGGCTTCGCCACCGGCGGCTGACAGGTCTGCACACAACGGCGCCGCGGACGACAGACGCCCAGACCAGTCCCGGCTCTGCCGGCGGAGCTACCCGTGCCGGACGAGCCCCGACCGCCGGCTGTCGAGCGCCTGGTCCAGGGTGAGGGCCGAGTCGATGAGGGCGAGGTGGGTGAACGCCTGCGGGAAGTTGCCCAGCTGACGTCCCGTCGGGTCGATCTCCTCGCTGTACAGGCCCAGATGGTTGGCGTACCCCATCATCTTCTCGAACACCAGCCGCGCCCGGTCGGTCCGCCCCGCCCGCGCCAGGGCGTCGACGTACATGAACGTGCACAGCGAGAAGGTGCCCTCCGAACCGCGCAGGCCGTCGGGCGAGGCGTCGGGGTCGTACCGGTAGACCAGGCTGTCGCTGACCAGTTCGTCCTCCATGGCGTCCAGGGTGGTCGACCACATCGGGTCCCCGGGGGTGAGGAACCCGACCGTCGCCATGCGCAGCAGCGAGGAGTCCAGGACCTCGCTGCCGTAGTGCTGGACGAAGGCCCGCCGGTCCTCGCTCCAGCCCCTGGCCATGACCTGTTCGTAGACGGCGTCCCGTTCGGCCTTCCATCGGTCGGCCGCCGACGGCCACCCCTTCGACTCGGCGAGGCGCAGCGCGCGGTCGAACGCCACCCACGACATCACCCGGCCGTACGTGAAGTCCTGGCGGCCGCCGCGGGTCTCCCAGATCCCCTCCTCCGCCTGGTCCCAGTGGTCGGCCAGCCAGTCCAGGTCCGTCCGCAGCGAGGTCCAGCCCCCGTGCCCGACCGTGAAGCCGTGCCGGTGCGCGAAGTAGATGCTGTCCAGGGCCTCGCCGTAGATGTCCAGCTGGAGCTGGTTGGCGGCGCCGTTGCCGATGCGGACCGGCGCCGAACCGGCGTAGCCCTCCCAGTGGTCGAGGATCCGCTCGTCCAGGTCGGAGGAGCCGTCGACCTTGTACATGATGTTGAGCGGGCCCGTGGTCAGGTCGCCGCCGGCTCCCTCCTTGACCCGGTCGCCCAGCCAGATGATGAACGCCCTGGCCTCCTCCGTGAAACCCAGTCCCAGCAGGGCGTACACGGAGAAGGAGGCGTCCCGGATCCAGGTGAAGCGGTAGTCCCAGTTGCGCTCGCCGCCCAACTGCTCCGGGAGCGCCGCCGTGGGAGCGGCCACCACCGCGCCGCTCGGGGCGAAGGTCATGAGCTTCAGCGTGATCGCGGACCGCTCCACCACCTCCCGCCAGCGGCCGGTGTAGGTGGACCGCGCCAGCCAGGTCCGCCAGAACACCGCCGTCTCGTGGAAGAGCTGTTCGTGTTCGGCCCGCCTGATCTCCCTGGGCGGGCCCTCGGCGCCCGTCTCCAGGATCAGCCCGCGCTCCTCACCGGCGGCCAGCGTGAGCGAGACCCGCAGGTCGGCGTCCTGGTCCGTCATGACGTCCGCGAGCCGCTGGTCCTCGGGCTCCCGGATGGGGTGCACGATCAGTTCCGTGCCGTCCTCCGCGGCGAAGACGGCTCCGTGCGGGGTGATGTGCAACTGGTGCTTCATGAGCCCGTAGTCGAACCGCGGGGCGATCTCCACGTCGAAGGTCATGGTGCCGCGGACACAGCGGACCAGACGCACCAGCCGGTGCCGGTCCGTGGCCGTCGTACCGGTCACGGGCATGAAGTCGACCACCTCGCCGGCGCCCGCCTCGGTCATGAACCGGGTGACCAGGATCGCCGTGTCGGGCAGGTACAACTGCTTGGTCGAGCAGGTCGGGTGCGCCGGCCGGACCGTGCAGTGGCCGCCCTTGTCCTTGTCGAGGAGCGCCCCGAACACACTCGGCGAGTCGAACCGCGGGGAGCAGAACCAGTCGACGGCCCCGTCGGTGGTGACCAGCGCCGCGGTCTGCAGGTCGCCGATCAGCCCGTGGTTCTCGATCAGCGGGTAGTCGTCCATCGGGGCGCCCCTTCCGGTGTGCGAGTCACCCGAACGCACCCCCCCGATCAGCCTATGCCGCGGCCCCCGCTCCGGCTCGTCGGGCGGGACCCCGAACGTCGCCGGCCGGGGTCAGCGCTGCGTCGGCTGCCAGTACTGGGCCAGGGCCCCTTCGCGGTACGGGGCCGGACTGACGCTGAGGTCACCGGAGAAGGGGCGGTCCAGGACGAAGACGAGGAGCAGACTGAAGCCGACGAGCCCGGCGACCGAGGCGACGAAGAGGATCTGGACCCTCAGTTTGCGCATGCCGAACAGGAACGTGAGCGGGACCAGGACCAGTGCGCCCCCGACGGCCAGGGCCTGGAGCAGCGGGGGAAGTTCCTGGCGGGCCATGGTGATGCGGGCGCGCCGCTGGGAGGCGACGTCGTCGAGATGGCTGACGGTCTGCTCGTAGAAGACCTGCTCCTGCTCGCCTTTCGGGTCGTACGTCTGCAACGCGCGGAAGGCGGCCTGGAGGTGGGTCTCCGTGGCCCCGTAGCTGGGGTGCCCGGCGCGCATCCGCGGCCACTGGTCCTCGACGACCGCGTGGACGTAGCCGCTCACGGCCGAGTCGAGCCGGGCCCGCACCGCCGCCGGGAACGCGGCCGCGTCGCGGGTGATGAGCGCCGCGTCGGTGGCCTCGGCGGCGACGATGGTCTGGGTGTCCTCCAGCTGCGTCCACAGCGTGACGATCACGAACGCGAGGATGATCCCGTAGATGGCGCCGAACATCCCGAGCGTCACACCGACCATGTCGTTGTGCTCCCCGCCGGCCAGCGACGGATACCTGCGCCGCAGCAGCACACTGCCGGCGACGGCCAGCGCAACGGTGCCGCCGACGGTGACGACGGCCAGCGTGAAGGTGCTGAAGTGGTTGAGCAGCCAGAGCGACATGGGGCCGGAGTCTAGGGCGGGCACAGCACCCCGAAACCCCAGCTCGGCGGGCAACTATCGGCACACCGGGAGAAGTTCACACCACCGAGTGAGCGGTCCGGCGCGGTACGCAACCGGAGTGCCGGCCTAGTGGCCGGTGGGATCGCGCAGCCGCAGGTGGGCGACGACCAGCTTGCCGGTCTCCTGTTCCCGCGTGATCAGGCGCCCGCACAGGCGGGTGACCAGGTGCAGGCCGTGGCCGCCGACACGGCCGGGATCGTAGGTGGGCAGTACGGGCGGCCGGTGCGAACCGTCGCTCACGGCGATGCGCAGCAGGCCGGCGTCGGGCGACACCTCCAGGGACAGACCGCCGGGTCCGGGTGCGTGGCGCACCGCGTTGGTGACCAGCTCACTGACGACGAGCTGGGCGTCCTGGCTCGGCCGGTGGTCCGGGTGGTGACCGGCCCGGGCCAGCAGGGCGCGTACGGCGACCCGGGCGTCGGCGATCGGGCTGTCCGCGGTGTCCCAGGTGAGGCGGTGTCGCAGGGGCGCCCCGGGTTCCTGTTCGTCCGAGGCCCGATTCTTCAGCGGGGTGACCATAGAGCTCTTTCCGTAGGCGTCCTTGTCATCTCGTCACAGGCGCTCACGCCGTTCTGCGAATTCGCTTACCCGCCGGTTCCTCGTTCATGAGGCGGTCCGGCAAAGCGCCCCGATACCGGCACAACCGGTGAGGCCCTTCCCGGTTCGATTCCGGCCGCGTTCCCGGTGTGTGGACGACGGTGTGCGTGGGGACCCGGGGTCACCTGCCGAGTACGCAGGGCCGCGGGTGCCGGCTCGTGGTGACGGGAGGTCCGAATGAAGGTCCTGGCAGTGGGCGCGGCCGGCGCCAGCGCCGGAATGGTGGTGCCGGAGCTGGTCCGACGGGGTGTCCGGGTGCGCGGGCTGGTGCACGACGAGAGCCGGGCCGGGCAGGCGAGGCACAACGGGGCGGCCGAGACCGTGGTGGCCGACCTCACCGACCTGGCGGCGCTCACCCGGGCGTGCGAGGGGGTCGACGGCGTTTTCGGGATCATTCCCGCCTTCGCCGAGGACGAGGCGCGGATCGGCACCACGATGGTCGAGGCGGCGGTCCGCGCCGGAGTACGGAAATTCGTGTTCTCGGGTGTCTACCACCCGACGACGAGCGCACTGTCGAACCACCGCGGCAAACAGCCCGCCGAAGCCGCCCTCTACGACTCCGGGCTGGACTTCACCGTCCTGCAGCCGGCGATCTTCATGCAGCAGCTCACCGGGCTGTGGCAGTCGGCTCGGCGCACCGGGACGATCGCCATGCCCTACTCGGCCGACGCGCGGATGGCGTACGTGGACTACCGCGACGTCGCCGAGGTGGCCGCCGAGTCGCTGGTCGGCGACCGGTTCTCCGGCGGCACGTTCGAGCTGTCGTCGCCGGGCACCCACAGCCGCGAGGACCTCGCCCGCCTCATGGGCGACGTGCTCGGCACCGAGGTCACCGCCGAGAGCCCGGACTTCGACGCCTGGGCCGACGCGGCGAACCTGCCGGCCGGGCCGGTGCGCGACGGGCTGAAGGTGATGAACCAGCACTACGACCGGCACGGCTTCCACGGCGGAAACGCACTCGTCCTGACCGCGGCCCTGGGGCGCGAGCCCCGCACGGTCCGCGGGTTCGTCGAGGAGCTGGCCCGGTCGTGACCAGCACTCCAGCAGAGCGCATGCCAGACCGAACAGGAGCAGCAACCGTGACTCAGGAACCGGCACCCCTGCCGCCCGACGACCCCACCCGTGAGCTGGTCGTCGCCGACCCCGACGCGCCCGGCGCGACCCACATCGCGCTCGCCGGCGACACCTACACGATGCTCGTGACCGGCGCCCAGACCGACGGCAGCTACTGCCTGATCGACATGCACGTGCCGGCCGGCGGCGGTCCCCCGCTGCACCGGCACGACTTCGAGGAGATGTTCACCGTTCTCGACGGCGAGATCGAGTTCGTCTTCCGCGGCACCACGACGACCGCGCACGCCGGCACCACGGTCAACATCCCGGCCAACGCGCCGCACCACTTCCGCAACCGCTCCGCCGCACCGGCCCGGATGCTCTGCATGTGCACGCCGGCCGGCCAGGACGAGTACTTCGAACGGTGCGGCGACAAGGTCGGCAGCCGGACCGCCCCGCCGCCCCGGCTCGGCCGGGACGACCTCGACGAGCGCCGGCGGCGCGCCCTCGACCTGGCACCCCGTTACGCGACCGAGATGCTCCCCGACGACGGCATGTGACGCGGCCATGCCGTGAACAGGGTCACAGCCCGAATTCGAGGGGCCCCTCATGTTAATCTGGAGGCATGAGCCAGCACGTCCTGCCCGCGCCGAAGGAGCCGGCCAAGCCGCTGCGCCGTGACGCGCAGCGCAACCGGGACGCGATCGTGGCCGCCGCCCGCAAGGCCTTCGCCGAGCAGGGGCTGGACGCGTCCCTGGAGGGTGTCGCCCGCGAGGCGGGCGTCGCGATCGGGACGGTCTACCGGCACTTCCCCCGCAGACTCGACCTGGTCGAGGAACTCTTCACCGCGAAGTTCACCGAGCTGCTGGCCGCGGCCGAGGAGGCCGCGGCCATGGACGACGCCTGGGAAGCGTTCTGCCACTACCTGGAGCGGCTCTGCGAGCTGCAGGCCTGTGACCGCGCGTTCAACGACCTGGTCTCGGCCCGGCTGCCCCTCCACGCGCTCGGCAGGGGAATGTTCGAGCGCGCGCAGGAGCGGGGTGCCCAGATCTTCCGCGCCGCCCAGGAGCAGGGCGTCCTCCGCGTCGACGTCACCCCGGAGGACCTGGCCTTCGTGATCTGGTCCCAGGCCGGGATCATCCAGGCCACGCGCGCCGTCGCCCCCAACGCCTGGCGGCGCCACCTGCACCTGATGCTCGACGCGTTCCGCGCCCAGTGCGCCCATGAGCTGCCGGAGCCGCCGCTGACCCCGCAGCAGGTCGACCAGACCCTCACCACACTCGAGTGCCCCGAAGCGGAATGCCACGAGTGCCACGAGGAGGCATGAGGGGGCAGGAGGGGGCAGAGGAGGAGGGATGAGGGGCAGGAGGCGGCAGCGGCGCCGTGGGTGGGTTCAGTTCCCCGCCAGCAGCCGCGCCAGCTCCGCGTCCAGGTCGAGGCGGGCGGGTTCCGCCCCCGGCGGCACCGCGGACCACGTCTCACGGAGGAAGGACTCCACGTCCCGCGCGGGGAACTGGAGCAGGGCCGATCCGGCGGGTGAACACAGCGCGACGAGGATCACGTCGCGTCCCGAGTCGGTACTCGGCCACATGTGCACGTCACCCTGCCCGGTGGGCCCGCTCAGCGCCTCGGCGAGCATGTCGCGGCCGAAGAACCACTCGACCGACCGGTCCTGGCCCGGGGGGTGGAAGACGGTACGGACCGCGTAGGGATCGTCTGTCTCGTACCGCAGTGCCGCGTGCATCGGCACCGACATCTCGGGTGACAGGACGAGCTCCACGGGGAGCTCGCACGCCACGATTCTGACCGCTCTCACTGCTTCACTCCTGCGTCCTGCCGATGTCGGCGCGGCGAACCCGCCGGGCCGGCCTGTGGCCGCATCAGCGCTGGTGCAGGTACCAGTCGAGCTGGTCCAGGTACCAGCGGTCGGCACTGACGGTGACGGCGGCCGAGGGCCGCGCGTGCTCCGCGGGTGCCGTGGTGGTCGCCGCCGACGCCGAGCCGCCGGCTCCGAGAAGGGCTCCGCCCGCCACTGCCGTGGTAGCGACGGCGAAAGAGACGCGCCTGATCCACCTGTTCATGGTCATTTCCTTGCCATTTCCTTGTGCTGTGCGGCGCTCCGGAGATTCCGGACCGGCCGCCGGGTGCCGAGCCGCGGGGGCATCCGGAGGGGCCCCTCATGTTCGACCCTGTCAGCGTACTTGAGGGGTGCCTCATGTTTACGGTGAAGCCCGTCACAGCAGGTCGCAAGCGCCGGATCCGAGCAGCGGAGGACCGGAGTGCGATCCGGTCAGGCGGGTCCGTCCGGGCCCCGGGAGAAGGCCGTGTCGCCGGCCATCGCCACGATCGCGTCCTCGACGAGCAGCACCTGCGGCGGGTAGCTCTGCGCCTTCTCGCCGGGGTCGTCCAGTGCCGAGGTGCGCCAGACCTCCGCTCCGGTGCGGCTGTCCAGTGCCAGCAGCCGGCCGAACCGGTTGGCGAAGTAGATCCGCCGGTACGTCGCCGACACCGCGGGCGCGGACAGGCTCTCCACGTCCGTCACCTTCCGCCAGAGCTCCCTGCCGGTGTCCGCCGACACCGCGGTGACCGACCCGTCGGACCGGACGAAGTAGACGACGCCGTCCACCAGGGTGGCCGCGCCGGTCAGCGGACGGGCCAGTGGTGTCCGCCGGACCTGCCCGGTCTCCGGGTCCACCCGCAGCAGCGCGTCGTACGGCCGTTCGTACCCGGACTCGTACACGTCCTTCGCGGTCTGCGGGGCGAGGAACAGGGGCTGCCCGCCGACGGCCCCCAGCGCTTCCGACTTCCTTGGCAGGGTGGCGGATTCGGTGAGGCTGCCGGGGCCGGCCTTCATCAGTTCGACCGGGGCCTGCCCCGCGTCGGTGCCCTGCGAGCACAGGGCGTAGGGGGCGCCGCCCAGCGCGGCCGGAGTGCAGTACTCGTCCAGCGAGGGGGCCCGCCACAGTTCCCTGCCGGCGGGCCCGTAGGCCACGAACGACGAGTGGTCGGGCGACAGGGTCAGCAGTCCGCCGTCGTACAGGACCGCCTCCTCGGACTTGTTGATGTCGCGCTGCCATCGCCGGTGCCCGGTGGCGGCGTCGAGGGCCACCACGCGCCTGGTCCTGTCGTCCGGGTCCTCGTACACGTAGAGCAGCCCGTCGCGGACGCCGATCGGCCGCGCCCCCTGCGGGCGGGTGCCGGTCCGCCACAGGATGCGGCCCGAGGAGGCGTCCACCCTGGCGGCCGTGAAGCCCGTACCGCCGCAGAACAGGGCGCTTCCCGAGGTCACGCAGCCGGGGCTGTCGTAGTCGAGGGGGATGCCCTTCACGCCGGACCGCAGCACCGTCTGCCACGGCCGCCAGCCGGCGGGCAGCGACGCGGCACGGGAGGCGGGGGAGGCGCCGGAGGCGGCGGGGGCGGCGGAGCCGGACATGAAGACGCCCGCTCCGGCCACCAGTGCCGCGACGGCCAGCACCGCGCCGAGGCCGGTGAGCAGCATGCGGGCCCGGCGTCGCCTGCCGGTGCCGGTGCTGGTGCCGGTTCCGGTTCCCGTGCCGGTCGCGGCGTCCGCGGACGTGGTCGCCGTGGACGAGGTGCCCGGGGATGTGGCCGCCGGGCCGGGAGCGGCGGCGTGGCGCCGGGGCTTCGCGGACCGCCCGGTCTCCGTGGGCGCGGTGGTGCCGGACTCCGGCAGCGCCCGGAGCATGCGGTGTATGTCCGTCAACTCCGGCCGTGCGGCGGGGTCCTTGTCCAGGCAGCGCTCCACGATGCCCAGGAGAGCCCCGGGCACCCCGTCGAGGTCCGGGGTCCCGTGCACCACCTGGTAGCCGGTGATGTACGGGCTGTCGGCGTCGAACGGTCCCGTGCCGACGGCCGCGAAGACCAGCAGTGACCCGAGCGAGAACACGTCCGAGGCCGGGGTGACGTCCCGTGGGGCGGCCAGTTGCTCGGGCGACATGAAGGGCGGGGTGCCGATCATCCGCCCGGTCGTGGTGAGGTTCTGGTGGTCGTCGGCGCGCGATATGCCGAAGTCGATGACGCGCGGCCCGTCGTCGGTCATCAGGACGTTGCGCGGTTTGAGGTCGCGGTGCACCAGGCCCGCCCGGTGGATGTCGCGCAGCGCCTCGGTGAGCCCCAGCCCCAGCGCGCGCAGCTCCGCCGGGCCCAACGGGCCGTCCTTCTCGACGACTTCGGCGAGGTTGAGCCCGGGCACGTAGAGCGTCGCCATCCACGGCCGTTCGGCGTCCGGGTCGGCGTCCACGACCGGCGCGGTGAAGGCGCCGCTGACCCTGCGCGCCGCCGCGATCTCCTGCCGGAAGCGCGTCCGGAACTCCTCCTCCTGGGCATACGCCCCGCGCACCAGCTTGACCGCGACCTGCCGTCCCGAGGCGGAGACTCCCAGATAGACGACGCCCATGCCGCCCGCCCCGAGCCGGCCGAGCAGGGTGTACCCGCCTATGGACTCCGGGTCCCCGGTACTCAGGGGCGTCATCGCCGATCATCCTTCCCAGCGCCTGCCTGCCTCACGGGGATCACAGTAGGGCCTGCGGCTCCGGCGGCGGAGCGGCGCCGCCGCACCGGCCGTCGGGAGCCTCGCCGGAGTGGAGGCGGACACGGGACCTGCCGGTACCGGCCGACGGCGAGAAGGTCGTGGCGTGCTTCCTTGGGGCAACGGGGAGGGGCTGGGCCGGGACCGGGCGTGCAGGCGGGCCGGGCGGCGCCCGGGGGGAGCCGCGGCCGGTGAAGTGGTCGGCGGCCCGGGCGAGATGCCGGGCAAGCCTGTCGTCGGCGACGGTGCGGACCGCCCGCCGGCCCTCCAGTCTCCGTCGCCCGCCGGCCTCCACCGGCCCGCCGGCCTCCACCGCCCGCCCGTCTCCGCCGGCCCGGCGGACGGAGCCGGTGGCCGTGCCGCGCGGCGGCCCGGCGACCGGCTCGAAGGCGCCGTCCGCCCTGCTGCGAACCCCCCTTGCGTACGACCTTCCGGGCGCTCGGGGACCAGCCGTTGACAGACCTGGCTAACAGCATTAGCTTGAGGCTAACGGCGTTAGCCACACTGGTCTCCTGGAGGACGCAATGACCGAGTACCTCGCCGTCGAGGACGGCACGATCGCTTACGAGGTGGCGGGGTCCGGCCCGCTGGTGGTTCTCGCGCACGGCATGGGCGACAGCAGCGCCGCGTACCGTGCGGTGGTCCCGCGGCTGGTGACGGCGGGCTACCGGGTCGCCGCGGTCGACCTGCGCGGCTGCGGCGAGTCCAGCGCCGACTGGCCCGCCTGGAGCCGCACCGCCATCGCCGGCGACCTGCTCGCCGTGATCCGCCACCTGGGCGGCCCGGCCGTGCTCGTCGGCCACTCGATCTCCGGCGGTGCCGCCACCGTCGCCACGGCGCTGGAACCCTCGCTGGTCACCGCGGTCGTCGAGCTGGCACCGTTCACCCGCAAGCAGTCGCTCCGCCTGGGCGACCTGCGGGTCGGGCGGTTCCGGCGGGGCATGCTGCGGCTGCTCGGCGCGGGCGTGTTCGGCAGCGTGCCGCTGTGGCGGTCGTACCTCGACGTCGCCTACCCCGGCGTGAAGCCGGCCGACTGGGCCGAGCGGCTGGGCCGGATCGACGCCATGCTCCGCGAGCCGGGCCGGATGAAGGCCCTGCAGGGCATGGGCCGCACCACTCCGGCCGACGCCGGCGCGCAACTGGGCAACGTCCGCTGCCCGGTGCTGGTCGTGATGGGCACCCTCGACCCCGACTGGGCCGACCCGCACGCCGAAGGGGCGGCGATCGTCGACGCCCTGCCCGCAGGCCTCGGCAGCCTGGAGATGATCGAGGGCGCCGGACACTACCCGCACGACCAGTTCCCCGACCAGGTGGTGTCGCGCATGCTCCCCTTCCTCCACTCGGCCGCCGCCCGTGCCTAGGAGCGGCCTGGACCCGGCGGCCGTCGTCGCGGCCGGTGCGGACCTCGCCGACGAGGTGGGCTTCGCCAACCTGACGATGGGCCTGCTGGCCGAACGGGTGGGCGTTCGCACCCCGTCCCTGTACAAGCACGTGGGCGGCCAGGAAGACCTCAACAGGCGCATCGCCGCCCGGGCGTTGGGTGAGGCCGCCGACGCCGTGGGCGGAGCGGCCCTGGGGCACGCGGGCCGCGAAGCCCTGGCGGCCGCGGCCCGGGCCTTCCGCGCCTTCGTCCTGGCGCACCCCGGCCGGTACGCCGCCACGATCGGCACGGAACCGGCCGGCCCCGACGATCCACTGGCCGTCGCGGGGCAACGGCTGCTCGGCGCGTTCACGGCCGTCCTGAGCGGCTACGAGATCCCGGAGTCCGACGCGGACCACGCCCTGCGCACGCTCCGCAGCCTCTGCCACGGCTTCGCGACGCTGCAGGCGGACAACGGCTTCCGGTGGAGCTCCGGCACCGACGAGAGCTTCGACTGGCTGATCGCCTTCACCGACCGGGGCCTGCGCGCCACCGCACGGCGCACGTGAGCCCTCCGGCAGCCGCACCGCCCCCGCGTTCGGGGTCCCAGACCAGGAAAGCGACGCGGACCACCGCGAGCACCAGCGCCGCGGTGATGCGCGCGCGGAACGACGGTGTGCCCTCGCCCTCCAGCCACTCCTGGAGCGCGGCGCCGAAGTGGGCGTTGGCGATGTCGTGGAAGGGCTCCAGCGAGGGATCGGCCCGCAGAATTCGGCGGCGGACCTCGACGACCTGCCCCTGGGACAGCACGTAGTCACGCGCGGCGTTCGCGAGCACCGACCAGGATGCGCCGCCGGACGTCCGGCCCCGCAGCAGCTCCGCCGGCCCGTGCGTCGACGGGGCCGGGCTCGGTCGCCGTTCACCCGGACGGCGTGATTCCGGTCGTGCGGGTGGGGGTGGCGGGCGAGGGTGGCAGGAGCCCCGGCCGTCCGGATGGCGGCGATCGCGGTGGCGCCGTCAGCGAGGGAGCCGCGATGTCCCCCCACACCGAGGCCGGGCCCGCCGAGCCGGCCGTCGAGCGGGCCAACGCCGCCGTCCTGCGCCGTTTCCCGTCCGACGACACCCGGGACCTGGAGGACGCGCGGCGCGGTTTCCTGGGCACCGCCCAGGACAGTGCCGTCAAGGACCCCGACGTCGGGTGGTGTGGGACCTCGGCGCCCACGGGTTGAGTCGGGCCGACGCCACGGCGTCCGGCACAGCGACGACCCCGCTCGCCCCTCCGAGCCAGACCTAACCACTAAAAACGCCTTGACAGGTTATATCTGGCGTGCTCGACTGGCTGCATAACCACTCAAGCCCATCAGAAGGGTTAGGGAGATGGCGCTCGCGGCACCCGCAGTCCACCACCGCACCACCACCGTCGACGGCCTCGAGGTCTTCTACCGGGAGGCCGGCGACCCGGAGGCACCCGCGGTCGTCCTCCTGCACGGCTTCCCGACCAGCTCGCACATGTTCCGCAACCTGGTCCCGGCGCTCGCCGACCGCTACCGCGTGATCGCCCCCGACCACATCGGGTTCGGCCAGTCCGCCATGCCGAGCCCCGAGGACTTCCCGTACACCTTCGACGCCCTCACCGACGTCACCGCCGGACTGCTCCGTCAACTGGGCGTCGAGCGGTTCGCGATGTACGTGCAGGACTACGGCGCCCCCATCGGCTGGCGGCTCGCCCTCCGGGCCCCGGACCGGGTCACCGCGATCATCACCCAGAACGGCAACGCCTACGAGGAGGGCTTCGTCAAGCCCTTCTGGGACGGCGTCTTCGCCTACGCCGAGTCCCCCGGACCGGAGACCGAGGCGCCGATGCGCGGGGCTCTGACACCCGAGGCCACCCGCTGGCAGTACGTGAACGGGGTCGCCGACCCCAGCCTGGTCAGCCCCGACAACTGGGTCCACGACCAGGCCCTCCTCGACCGGCCGGGCAACGCCGGGATCCAGCTCGGGCTCTTCCGCGACTACCCCACCAACGTGGACCTCTACCCGCAGGTCCACCAGTACTTCCGCGACTCACAGGTCCCGCTGCTGGCGGTCTGGGGCGCGAACGACGAGATCTTCGGCCCCGCAGGCGCGGAGGCCTTCCGCCAGGACCTGCCCGACGCCGAGATCCACCTCCTCGACAGCGGCCACTTCGCCCTGGAGAGCCACCTCGGCGTCATCACCGAACACATCCGCGACTTCCTCGCCCGCGCCCTCGCCTGACCCGCAGGGCGCTCAGGCGGCCGCGTCCGGTCCCGGGCCGTGCAACTGGCGCGATCAGGGTCGGCGCCGTCTCGCCCGGCACAGGCGCTGCGGCAGCGGTGTGGCGGTGAACATACCGCGGGGGCGGACTTCGTCTTCAGCGCGCCGAGCCGGTCGGCGTTCGGGCCGTGGACGTGCGCCGTCTGATCGTGGTGTTCCGCGGCCAGCAGGTTGGGACAGCCGTCGGGCAGAGCACGCGGTTCCAGGTGGCCGGCGGTGGCGTCCGCCCGTCGCCGGCGGGCCGCGGCATCGCCCTGCTCCGGCCGCCCAGCACGGCACGCTCGCCGAGCTCCTCGCCCCCGCCTACTGGATCGACGTCCTGCGCTCCCGGGGCGCGCTCACCCCCGGCACCGTCCTGGTCTGCGGCACCATTCCCCATGGCCTCCGCCTCCACTACGACATCGCCCTTGCCTGCCCCCATCGGCCGACCCGACGGCACACCACGGGCGTCGTCGCAGGAGCACACTGAGGGCGGCTCGGCAATGACGGAACATCTCTGGCGTACGTGCCGGCCGGGAGGTGCTGGGATGCGGTGGTGGACCGGGGGATGGATGGTCGCCGGGATGGTGGTCCTGGCCGGATGCCACGCGTCGGAGGGTGGCGGACCGGTGGGAGGACCGTCGGACAGCAACAGCTCAGTGAGCCCGACCAGGGAAAGCCCGGCCGCGTCGGCCTCCGGCCCCTCCGCCGCGCCGGGGAGCTGTGCCGCCGGGCACGCGAAGGTCACCGTGGGTCCCGGTGACGCGGTCGAACAGCGACTCTGTGTGCGGCCCGGGACCGTGGTGTCGCTCGTCCTGCGGCCTCGCACGGACGACAAGCGGTGGACGGCCGTGCGGAGTTCCGCGCCGGCTCTCGTCCTCGCCTCCGGCTGGCGGGTGGACGGGGACGGTACGTCCCGGGCTTCGCTGCGGTGTGCGGGGACCCGGGCCGGTGCGGCCGAGGTCACCGCGTCGGCGAAGGCACCGGACGTGGCGGGTGCCGCGAAGGTCGCCTTCACCCTGCACGTGAGCGTGGTGCCGTACCCGACGCAGGGGTGACCCCGGAAGCCGGGATCACCCCTCATCTGACTGCCGGGTGTGCGTCAGTCGAGGTCGCGGACCTTGACGGTGTAGATGCCGCGGCCGTGGGTGGCCGCGTACAGGCTGCGGCCGTCGGGGCTCAGCTTCAGCTGGAGCACGGCGACGGCCGGCAGCGAGCCGACGCGCTGCCACGTGGTGTGGCCCGGGGCGCGGTAGACGACGCCCAGGTCGGTGGCGACGGCCAGGCCGCCGTTGGGCAGGACGATCGCCGAGTTCGTCGGCACGTCGGGGAGGTTCTTCGAGATGTCCTTCCAGGTGGTGCCGCCGTCGGTGGACTCGAAGACGTGGCCCACGCCCGCACCGGGACCCTCGGTCCAGTGCCGGGAGAAGCCGTTGACGGCGAGGAAGACGTGGTCGGCGTTCTTCGGGTCGATCGCGAAGCCGCTGAGGTAGCGGTTGGGGACCGTGCCGTTCACCGGCAGGGTGATGTCGTGCCAGCCGGTGCCGTCCGCGTTGCCGACGGAGATGCCGCGGGCGAAGCCCTGGTTGTTGCAGGGGCCGCACCAGGCCGCGTACACCTTGCCGCCCGAGGCCGCGACGGCGGTCGCGGTGCGGCCGGCGCCGAGGTCGTACACGCTCTTCCACTCGGAGCCGCTGCGGATGGCGTAGCCGTGGGTCTGCACCCAGATGTGCCGGCCGCCCGCGATCCAGGTGTTGCTGTCCTTGGCGTCCGTGGCGAGCGGGGCGATGAAGCGGGCCTCGCTGGTCGCGTTGTCGGCCGGGGCGACGTTGTACGACGTCGCCTTGCTCGGGTCGGTGACCCAACCGCCGTCGTTCACAGCGCAGTTCTGGGTGACCTGGATGGCGAGGTAGACGTACTCCTCGGCGATGTTGCAGCCGTTGGCCGGGTCGGTGAGGGTGTCGCCGCCGTCGCCGCCGAAGTTGGAGCCCATCACGCTGTCGTTGCTGCGCAGCACGGACTGGCCGTTGTCCTGGAGGCCGCCGGTGACGGAGACGCCGCCGTGGTCGAGGTCCTTGCCGACGCCGACCGAGTAGTACTGGAGGGTGTCGATGGTGCCGTCGTTGAGGGAGGTCCAGTCGGTGGCGTGGCCGGAGGCGTCCTGCGAGCCGTTGACCGGGCGCTTGTAGACACCACCGTCGTTGCCGACGTACACGAAGCTCTTGCCGTGGTAGCTGCCGATCGCGACGCCGTGCTGGTCGGAGTGGGTGGTCGGGTTGCAGTCGCCGGTCTGCTTGGCCGGGTCGATGGACCAGCAGGAGAAGTTGAAGTTCCAGTAGGGGCCGACGGTGGACCAGGTGGTGCCGGCGTCCTTGGTCTCGTAGACCTCCTCCAGGCCCGCGTACACGTGCTTGGGGTCGTTCGGGTCGACGGTCAGGAACTGGTTGTACCAAGCCTGCACGCCCGGCATGTAGCCGCTGCTCGTCAGCGCCGAGCCGTCGGCGGCCAGCTGCTTGTAGTCGGCGATCTTCGTCCATGGGCCGGACGGCGAGGCGGCGCTGTAGATGCCCTCGAGGCCGCTGTCCGGGTTGGTCGCCAGCTGCTCCGGCGACTGGTCGATGACGTAATAGCGGGAGCCGTCTGCGGAGCGGGCGAAGGTGACGTTGCCGACGTTGTCCGCGTCGGTCGGCAGGTCGCCGAAGCCGCTGTTGATCCGCGTCCAGGCGCCCTTGGAGTTCCTGGTGTAGAAACCGTTGTAGTCGTCGCCGCTGCGCCAGCCGACGGCCAGGATCACCTTGGACGGGTCCTTGGGGTCGATGGCGATGTCGTTGGCGATGTTCTTGTACGCGGCCGAGGGGTCGCTCGCCAGTGAACCGCCCGGCAGATAGTCGGGGTTGGGCGCGAACTCCAGCTTCCAGGCGCCCTTCAGGTTCTTGGTGGAGTGGCTCCACACGCCCTCGCTGGTCGCCGCCCACACCTTGCCGCCGCCGAAGCGCAGCTCGTGGATGGTGGTCGACTCCAGCTCGTCGCCGCCCACCCGGCTGCGGGCGGAGAAGGTGCCGTCGTGCGGGTCGGACAGGACGTAGACGCCGCTGCCGAGGTAGGCGTCCGCGTTGGTGGTGGCCTCGCCGGTGCCCAGCCACAGCCGGCCCGCGCCGTCGACCGTGAGTGCGCCGGTGGACTGGGAGGGCAGCTTGTCGCTGATGGGCTTCCAGTGCCCGCCGCCCCGCTTCGAGCGCCACACACCGCCGCCGGCGCTGCCCGCGTACACGTACCCGTCGTCGTCGGCGGCGATCGCCGCCATCCGGCCGGTCACATTGCCCGAGCCGCCGCTGGAGTTGGAGTCGATGTCCCGGTAGCGGGAATCGTCGGAGTTGTACGGCAGGTCGGTGACGTTGCGCCAACGGCCGCCCGTGCTCGACAGGTTGGTCAGGTCGGACCAGGCGGCGCCGTACGCGCCGGGTGCGACGATGCCGGGCGAGGTGCGGGCCTCCGCGTACTGGTCCGCGCCTTCGGCTATCTCGTCGGCCTCGTTGCCGTCGTCCCCGTCGTCGGCCTTCAGCTTGGGGCTGACGGTCCCTATGGAGTGCTCGCGTTCGGCGGCGAGCTGGGCGAGAGCACGCGCCCCGAACGGGCTCTTCGTCTTGCCTGCCGCAGCGCCTGCGGGTGTCGCGACGAGTGCGGCGGATGCGGAGATGGCACAGATCGTGAGCCATCGTCTCTTACGGGTTGGTGCTGACACCAGATCCTCCGAAAACGGGTGGTTGTACAGCCGACGTGGAGAACCCGACCACCGGCCGCAGAAGCCGTCCGGCATTTGGCCAAAACTTTGACCAGAACCTGTCGCTTCGACGGCCGGAAGCCACCCGGCCCGTCGCTCCGCCACCGGGGACTCCGGGTGGACCACCGAGAACTGCGGGTGCGACCGAGGCGACGGCGTGGATCACGGCGATCCAGAACGGTGGGCGCAGCCGATGGCCGAGCGCCTCGCACAGGACCAGCCCGACGAGCGGGCCGATCACCGCGCCGACGGTGTCGGCGTTGCACGCCGAAGGCACTCACGCGTGGCAGAACGCCTTTCACCGCCTCGCCCGTGCTACGAGCGTCGCGTCACTGTCATCGATGCCTTCTTCGGCCTCGCCGACCTGATCCTTCGGCCCCGCCGCGGTCACTTCGGCAGATCGGCGGAGAGGAAGGGAGCAAGGAGCGCGAACAACGCGTCGGGGCGGTCGAGGGGGATGATGTGGCCGCAGTCCTGGAGGTGGTGCCCGACCAGGTCGTCGGCGATGGGACGGAGTTGGCGCTCGAGCCCGCTGCCGACGGGGTGGGAGCCGAAGCCGACGCCCAGGAAGCCGACGCGGGGTAGGCAGGCCGGTTCCATGCTCAGTACCGGTGGCTGGGGTATTCGAGGCAGCCGGCACCGCCGGGCACGTCGTTGCCCTGTGCGGACTTGTCCGGTCGGCGCCGCCGCGAGAGTCACACGTCCTTGGCGTCCCGGCCGGCGAACGGCACATGCATCGCCTTGATCCCGCAAATCGTCACCAGCCGAGCGCGTCCTCGTCGGCTCGCGCATCCCGGAGCGGCGCGGGCGGGGGCGCGTCGTGGCAGGTGAAGCCGAGCCGGGTCAGGGCGCGGCGCATCTCGAACGAGGTGAAGTCCCGGCGGTTCTGCCTGGTGATCACTTCCCCGACCTGCATCACGGGGTAGGTACGACCCTCGATGGTCACGGAGACACCGGTGACGGGTTCGGGCGTGATGCCGTCCATCGACTTTTCGACCTCGCTCTTGGTCAGGTCGAAGGGGAAACGGGCAATGACACAGCGCATGGATGCCTCCGCAGGAGTGGGTGAGAACACCGGGGAACGGCTCTGGAGAGGCCGGACGCGCGTCGGCGGCCGGACGGGGTGGTCAGGAGGTGAGCGCGAGGACGCCCAGGGCGTAGCCGTGGTCGTCGACCACGGGGGAAACGTTCAGTATCCGTACCCGCATGGCCGCTTCCGCGTCGCCGAGCGCGGCCGCCGACGCGGTGAACGGTCCGCGGTCGAGCGGGATGTCGCGCAGCCGGGTCCGGTCGCTGAACCACGAACCGCCGCGGTGCGCGGTGAGCTGGGCCCGGGTGACCAGTCCCGCGCACCGCCCGTCCTCGTCCTGGAGGAGCAGGTGCGGGACGCGAGCCCCGATGAGCACGGACAGGGCCACGTCGACCGCCATGTGGTCGTCGACCTGCGGTCCGAGGGCGTACAGCATGGCGTCGCGGGCGGTCAGACCGGTGCCGTCGGCCTTGCCGGACCGGTGTGCCCGGGGCGGAGCCGGCGTCATCGGCGGAGTCGGTGTCATCGGCGTGCTCGGCGTGCTCGGCGTCAAGGGCTTCTCCTCTTCGTCGGGGCGGGCAGCAGCGCGGCGTCTCGGCCTGGCTGCCGGGAGCGGGGGCGCGTTCCCCGTGGCGGGCTATGCGGTCGGCCCGGGGGCGGAGCGCTGTCCGACCACCGGCGTGCGGGCTCCGGTGATGGCGTGCAGTTCGGCCGCGCCGGGGCGGATCCGGGCCGTGTGCGGGGTGATGCCGGCGTCGGCCATCAGCCGGTCCACCGCCCGGCGCTGGTGCGGCAGGACAAGGGTGACGACGGTGCCGGACTCGCCGGCCCGGGCGGTACGGCCGCCGCGGTGCAGGTAGTCCTTGTGGTCGCCGGGCGGGTCGACGTTGACGACCAGGTCGAGGTGGTCGACGTGGATTCCGCGGGCCGCGACGTTGGTGGCCGCCAGGGCCGTGACGTGGCCGTCCTTGAACCGGGCGAGCGGCCGGTTGCGCTGCGGCCGGGACTTGCCGCCGTGCCGGGCCGAGGCGCGCACTCCGACGGACGGCAGGTGCTCACGCGGGAGCGACCGGAGGTGCCGCTGATACGGCGGGTGCGGTTCAAGACGGAACCTTCCTCGATACGGCGTATCGAGGAATTCCGTCCGACGGCGGGCGGCCGTACGAGGAATCACAGGAATGAGCCGAAGAAAAAACCGAACGCCTGGCCTCTCGGTACCGAAGCCAGGGCTGTCGTAAATCCGGATACCCGGATATCCCAGAAACCCGGAGGTCTCGGATATCGGAGATCCCGGATACCCGGAGGCCCCGGAGATGCCGGAAAGCCCGGAACCCCGGAAACTGCGGAACTCGGGTATCCAGGTGTCGAGGTGTACGGGTAACGCAATGGCTGGGGCCCGCACCCCAGGAGCGCGGGCCCCAGCCACGTGATGCGCGAGCCACTGGCTCGCGACGCTGCGCGTCGGTCTCAGGCAGCGACGATGTTCTCGGCCTGCGGACCCTTCGGGCCCTGCGCGACGTCGAAGCTGACCTTCTGGCCTTCCTGAAGCTCGCGGAAGCCGCCGTTGCTGATGATGTTCGAGTAATGAGCGAACACGTCAGCGCCACCGCCGTCCTGCGCGATGAATCCGAAGCCCTTTTCCGCGTTGAACCACTTCACGGTGCCAGATGCCATATTGAATCTCCCTCGGGGGGCAGTATCGGCCCCGCACTCTGCGGAACCGAGTCGCCGCGATGATCACCCCTCCGGAAAGATCCGGAAAGCCATGCAAAGAAAAAGCCTCTGGTAACCAAAACTGCAACAGCTGTCACGCTAACACAGCCGGGAGGACCCAGCCATACACTTTGGGGCCGGCCAGGCAATTCTCATCCCGCCGGAACCGGTATTTCTGCACCGGCGGAACTAGATATCAGCGTCGCCCTCGTCCAGCTTCCGGCGTATTTCGCGGTTCAGGCGGAGGGCGTCGTCCAGCTGGTCCTCCAGGGAGATGATGCGGCACGCGGCCTCGATGGGGGTGCCCTGGCCGACCAGCTCGCGGGCGCGGGCGGCGACGAGCAACTGGCGGCGGGAGTACCGGCGGTGTCCGCCTTCCGAGCGAAGGGGGGTGATCAGCCCGGCCTCACCGACGGCCCTGAGGAAAGCGGGGGTGGTGCCGAGCACGTCGGCGGCCCGGCCCATGGTGTAGGCGGGGTAGTCGTCATCGTCGAGGTTTCCGACGACGGGGTCGTTCTCGGCGGGCATGACACCTTCGTTCCGGGAGCTCTGCGGAGGACCCAGAGTGCGTGGCACCCGCGCTCAGGAGGAATCAGCACCATCTGCGTCGTAGCCACAACCCTATCGGCGGCGGGCGCAGACATGTGGACTCGCCGTGACAGATTTCCTTCCGGGCTGATCCGACGTCCGTCCGCCGGCCTCCCGTGCCGGGCCCGGCGAGCCGCCGCACTCGTCACCCGCCGCCGACGACGGCCCGCGTACGTGACACCTGCCGTCAGCTTCCCGTGGGTGCCGTGTCGCGGTCGTGGGCGAGTTCGCCCGCCACATAGGTGGCCCGTACGGCACGGTCGTCGCCCAGGACCGCCAGGACGAACAGCAGCTCCTCGATGTCGGCGACACGCGCGGCGCGCTGGGCGAGCAGCGGGGTGGCCTTCGGGTCCAGGACGACGAAGTCGGCTTCGTGCCCGGGTTCGAGGGTGCCGATCCGGTCGTCGAGGCCCATGGCCTGAGCGCCGCCGAGGGTGGCGAGGTAGAACGCCTTGACCGAGTCGAGCGGGTAGCCGGCCAGTTTGGCCACCTTGTACGCCTCGTTCATCGTGGCGAGCAGCGAGAAGGTCGTACCGGCGCCGATGTCCGTGCCCAGGCCCACGTGCAGGGGCCGGCGGGGGTTCTTGGCGTCATCGATGCGGAACAGGCCGCTGCCCAGGAAGAGGTTCGAGGTGGGGCAGTGGGCGACGGCCGCACCGGCCTCCGCGCACCGGTCGCGCTCGACGCGGGTCAGGTGCACGCCGTGTGCCAGGACGGCTCGGGGCCCGAGCAGCCCGTAGTGGTCGTACACATCGAGGTATCCCTGTCGCTCCGGGAAGAGGGAGCGCACCCAGGAGATCTCTCCGGCGTTCTCCGAGACGTGCGTGTGCATGAGCGCCCCGGGAAACTCGTGCCACAACGCCGCGGCCGCCTCCAACTGCTCCGGGGTGCTCGTGGGCGCGAAACGGGGCGTGATCGCGTAGAGGTTGCGGCCCTTGCCGTGCCATCGCTCCAGCAGGTCCCTGGAATCGTCGTAGCCCGTCCTGGCGGTGTCCAGCAGGAGGTCCGGGGCGTTGCGGTCCATCAGTACCTTGCCCGCGGCCATCCGCATGTTCCGCCGGGAGGTCTCCTCGAACAGCGCGTCGACCGACTGGGGATACACGGCGCAGAAGGTGAGGGCCGTGGTCGTGCCGTTGCGCAGGAGCTCGTCGCAGAAGACGGAGGCGGTCCGGCGTGCGTACTCGGCGTCGGAGAAACGCTGTTCCTCGACGTAGGTGTAGTGGTTCAGCCAGTCGATGAGCTGCAAGCCGAACGCGGCGACGATCGCCGTCTGCACGTAGTGGGTGTGGGTGTCGACGAAGCCCGCGGTGATCACGTGATCCGGGTAGTGGACCGGGTCGGTGCCCTCGGGCAGCCGGTCCCGAAGTGCCGCGTAGCCGCCGGCCGCGACGATGACGCCGTTCTCGCACAGGAGCAGGCCATCCTCCTCGTGGACGAAGGCGCTCGCGCGATCGGTCAGGAAAGGGTCGTCCCGGAACCATACGAGCCGTCCGCGCACAGCCGTCAGTGCCGGTGCCACCCTCGCCTCCTCTCCCGCTGCCAGAGCTGACGGCCGGTCGGCGCTGCGGATGAGATGCGGGCGTCAGATGCGGGCGCCCGGGGCGACCGGACCAGGTGGATACGGAGTACCCAGGAAGCGCTGATGATTCCTCTGCCGTTGATTCCGGCCGCCCCATGGCCGGCTGGATTCCCCCACGCGTATCCGGGCCGGCATCGTTCATCGCTACCCGATCAGTGCCACCACCATCGCGATGAGGCCGATCGCGACCAGAAGCACCACAGTCATGATCAGGACGAGCGGCATGGCCGCCCACCCCTTGCGCAGCTCGGGCGGCTCAGGATGGGAGATGCCGGAGATGCTTCCCTCAGCGGGTGGAGTTTCACCCGGTGGCACACCGCCGCCGGGTTCGAGTCCGGGGGTTCGGCCCGGTGCAGGATCAGGAGTCGTCATGACACGGACTCCTCTCGGATCTCGTGGGGCCGCGGCGGAAGGCCACGGATTGCCGGAGCTGCATCTCGTAAATGAACTCGGGCATTTCGAGTTTCCCTCACCCATGCGCCCAAACGGTCACATCGGCCCCGCCGACCGTCCGGCGACCCGAATGGATCAACCGGTCCCGGGCACTCAGCCCCAAACGGACGGAATCCTCACTGTGCGGCAAACAGGCCGCATCCGCATGCGAGCGGGCGCGCAGGACGAGTTCCAGTGCCCGTCAGCGGGAGCCGTTCGGCGGAGGAAGGACGATCAGATCTTCCTCGCCTCTCCGGAGGCGAGCTACGTCACCGCGGAGGTCGTCAACGCCACGGGCGGTTCCCCGCTGCCGTAGTGCGCCGGAACGCCGCAGCGGCCGGACATCGAAACCCTGCACTCACCCATGTCCGTCCGAGCCGAGCTGAGCGGTCAGCCGTCGGGCGTGGGCCAGCAGCGCGCCGTGCGTCGCCAGGGTGCCGGGACCTCCTTGTACGGCGTCGTCGGGCAGTGTTCGGTGGAGTTCGTCGAGACTGCGGCGCAGTTCCTCGGCGGTCCCGCGCAGCGCCTCCTGGGCGCTCGGCTCCGTGCCGGTCTCCGCGAACCTGGTCCGGCCGTAGAGACCGATCGCCCGGCCCGCGTGGTGCAGGACGTCGGCATAGGGGCCGGTGATGCGCGGGCCGGGGCGCGCTGACTCGTCCTGGTGGCCGGCGATCTCCAGCACGGTGCGGGTCACGCCTTGGAGGTGCACGGCGACGTGGTCCAGTACGGCCAGTGCGTCGTCGTACGTCCTTCCGGGCGGGGACACGGCACGCGGACCGCGACCGCGATGGTTGCCCCGCATGCTCTCGCGGCTCCAGCCGACCGCGGAACGGGCCTGCTCGACCAGGCGCCCCAGGCGCAGCGCGCGCTCGTGCCACACCCCGGCCACATGCTCGTCCCACTCTCCCCGGGCCAGCCCCTCGGCCACCGAGGAGAGGATCCCCTCCGCTTCTTCGGACGCGTCCTGGAGGGCGGCACGGGTGTCGCGCAGATACACCGGGGGCCGGATCACCGCGTTGACCGTGATACCGACCACCGCACCGAAGACCGCCTCCGCGACCCGCGCCCCCGAAGTGACGACGGTGACCTGCCCATTGGTCAGGACGAACAACGCGGCGGTGGCTGCATAGATGCCCTGACTGCCCAGGCGCCGCCACCGCGTCAGCAACAGCACCGCCGGGAGCACCACCGCCATCACGGCCATCGTGTTGTCCAGCACCAGCGCGACGAGGGTCGCCGCCACCGTGCCCACCGCGATCGCCGCCAGCTGCTGCAGACCGTGCGCGAGCGACCGGTACACGGTCGACTCCACGAGTACGACCGCCACCCAGGGAGCGACGAACGCCACCGGCGCCTGCAGCCACCATCCGGCCACCCCCCACGCCAGACAGGCGGCCAGTGCCGCCTTTCCGGCCTGTACCGCCAGATCGCGTTCACGGCCCGGCTCCGTCCACACCCGCCGCACCGCCCGCACGGCGGCTCCGCCCTGCCGCCGAACCGCCCGCGCCACCCAGCCCGTCCACTCCATGACACAGCCAGTGCCACATCAGGCGCCCCGGATGCGCCTTGTGACCACCATCACGGGAGTCAGCCGAGCGCTGCACGGCAGGTAACGCCGGCTGCCGCAGGCCGAGCAGT
Organism: Streptomyces sp. NPDC001507; assembly: GCF_042894765.1. Classification (NCBI taxonomy): domain Bacteria; kingdom Bacillati; phylum Actinomycetota; class Actinomycetes; order Kitasatosporales; family Streptomycetaceae; genus Streptomyces; species Streptomyces sp. NPDC001507. The sequence goes on along the minus strand of NZ_JBIAVV010000011.1, from coordinate 90,343 downwards.
AGTGGTGTCCGGCGGGTCCGCCGGACACCCGCCGGTGTCGGTATCCGCTCAGGCCCGGTTCGTACCCTTCACCAGCGGGGCGGGCCCACCAGGCACCGCCCAGCACTCCCGCCCGCCTCCCTGGCGCGGCCAGACCTCAGGGCCGCCGCCGTACCACTCCACGCGCCCCGACTCGGCCACGTCCAGCTCGTCCCCGTACACGAGCTCGACGCGCTGAAGGAACAGCGTCAACTCGTGCAGGGAATACGCCGTGCCCAGGAACCGGCCGTCGAGATACACGCGGCGGCCACCGGATCCGCCGGGCGGCTCCACGACTGCAGACCTCGCACCCATGACCCCAGCCTCTCCCCGTCAAAGCCTGTCCGCATCCCACGGCGAAACCCGGCAACGTGGCCGTCTGCCTGCGCCAACGCGGACTCCCGTCGGCGCCGACCACAACCTGGTTCATCACGGCGAGTCACGGCGAGTCACGGCATGAGCTTGTCCTGATGGCCGGCGCGCCATTCCGCGAGGAGCACGGTCGCGTCGTCGTCCAGATGGCCCGCATGGTGTTCGACGACGGCGCGCATCAGCCGGCGGAGGGTCTCGTGGAGCGTCTGGTGGCCGGAGTGGTGGCGGACGATGAAGTCGACGAAGCGGTCCCGGCCGAACTCGCGGCCCTCCGCGTCCCGGGCCTCGACGATGCCGTGCCCGGTCCACCGCGAAGACGGCCACGTCCCGCAGGCCGGGTATCCGGGTCTGCTCGGTCCACAGCCTGCCCTGCAGCCGCCGCTTCCCGGCTCGGTTCGACACCGCCGCTCAGGGCGCTGACGGAGGGCCATTGGCCGGGGCGGCGAAGGCGACGTCAATCGGGCTCGGCGACGACGCGCACGGTCTCCAGTCGCTGGTCGGCCGCGTCCGGCAGGAACATGCCCGCCTCGACCCCCGTGACCAGGTACTTCAACACCGGCTCGGTCAGTCGTTCACCGGGCAGGACAGCGGGGATGCCGGGCGGGTACGGGGTGATCATCTCGGCGGCGATCCGGCCCGCCGCCTCGGCCGTGGGGATCTTCTCGTGCCGCGCGAAGTAGGCGTCACGAGGGAGACGGCCTTGGTCCATACGCAGATCGGCCGGGGAGGGGACGACGACTTGCGGGGCGTCGCGGAGTTCGGTTACGTGGCCGGCGAGGTCGCGCAGGCCCGCGAGGAGACGTGCGGTGGTCTCCTCGTCGTCGGCGTGGGTGAGTTGCGCGCTGACGCGGCGATGGTCGAAGAGGTGGGTGTCGATGTGGTGGTGGGTGCGCAGCCAGTCGGCGGCGCGATAGCCGGTGGTGCCGAGCTCGGCGATGTCCATGACGACCGGGAGGGGGTCGAAGTCGTGCGCGAGGCCGGGGCCGCAGAAGTCCCGGGCGTCGTTGACGTGGAAGCCGTCCACGGCCTTGATCGCGGTACGGGTTTGGGCAGCCAACTCCAGTGCGCGCCCGATGAGTTCGGGACCGCGCTCGACCATCTGCCGGCGCCAGGCGTCGATGCCCGCGTAGAGGAGGACGTTCGGGCTGGTCGTGCCGAGGAGGTCGGCCCGCGAGGCCAGTTCGGCGGGGTCGACGAGGTCGCCCTGGAGATGGAAGACGGAGCCCTGTTCCAGGCCGCTGCCCATCTTGTGGATGCTGGTCACGCAGATGTCGGCGCCCGCGTCCATGGCCCAGGTCGGCAGGTCGTCGTGGAAGGGCAGGTGTGCTCCCCACGCCTCGTCCACGATCAGCGGCTTTCCCCTGCGGTGGCAGACCTCGGCGATGCCCCGGAGGTCGGCCGCCGAGCCGTACGGCGTGGGGCTGGTGACCAGGGCACCGTCGGCGTCCGGATGCTCGGCGAACGCCTGCTCGTAGGCCGCCGCGGAGGGCGGATGTGCGAGATGCCGGGAGGCGTCCCACCGGGGCTCGACCCACACCGGTTCGACGCCGGACAGGATGAGCCCGGCGACCACGGACTTGTGTGCGTCGCGCCCGACGAGGAGCCGGTTGCCCGGGCGGGTCACCGCCAGCATGGCGGCCTTCACCGACAGGGAACTGCCGCAGGTGGAGAAGAAGGTGTGGTCCGCGTGCACGGCATCGGCCATGAGGTGTTCGGCCCGCTCCAGCACACCGCCACGGGTCAGGCGGTCGTCCAGGCCGCCGTTGGCCAGGACGTCTCCGAAGAAGACGGCATCGCCGAGCACCGCACGGCCCGCGGATCCGCTCCGCGTGCCTGTTTGTGGCCCGGCGGAGTGAACCCCAGTTCGTCGGCGTCGTGGTAGCGGGCAAGGGCTTCGAGGACCGGGGCCTCTGCGTGGTTCGGGACCATGCGCGGCGAGTTCCCCTGCCCCCACGGCGCATGCCCCGCGACCGCGGAAACGCGTGCGAGTGATGCTTCCGCCGTGGCTGCGGGGGAACTCGGCGGGCGGCAGACGGGCCCGAACGTGGAAGGAGAGGCGTCATGCCTGCTGGATCGAGCTCCAAGCGGGAGCGTCAGTACGAACACGTCAAGAAAAGCGCCCAGGACCGCGGTGAGTCGACGAAGCGGGCCGAGGAGATCGCGGCACGCACGGTCAACAAGGAGCGGGCCAGGTCGGGCGAGTCGAAGACCGCGAGCAAGACCTCGACCCGTGACCCGAAGTCGGCCTCCCAGCGCGGTGGGCAGCGCTCGCACAGCGGTGCGGAGGGGCCGACCAGGGACCAGCTGTACGAAGAGGCGAAGAAGCGCAACATCGAGGGCCGGTCGTCGATGACGAAGCAGCAGTTGCGGAACGCCCTCGGCCGGTGAGACGAGAGTTCCGCGAGGGAGTCACGGTGCGTTTCCGCGCAGCGCCGTGGTTCCCTCGCGCCAGGGGGTGAGGAGCCTGGCGGCGAGGCGGTCCTCCAGGCAGCCGGTGGCACGGATCCCGAAGACCACGTCGGCGTCCAGGTGCGGCTCGCTCTCCAGGAGTCCGCCGACGACGTCGTGGCGTACGACCTGTTCGTGGACGGCGTCCGCCTCGACGTGTTCGGTGTAGAACCGTACGGCCGCGGGGCCGGCGCCGGTCCGGCGCATCGCCTCGGCCAGGCGGCGCGAGGCCGGGGACGAGGTCACCTCGACGGCGGCGAAGTGCCCGACGAGCGCGGCACGCAGCGAGCGGTGCAGACCGAGCAGGGACATCAGGTTGACGGTGGCGAGCGCCTCGGCCGGTGCGACGTCGACGTACCGGCCGTACGTTGTGTCCAGGCCGAGGTCCGCCATGAGGGCGGCGAAGAGTTCCGCGTGGATCTCGTCGGCGCGGCCGGCGCCGAACTCGTCGTACTCGACGGCGACCATGGCCGCCTTGGCGCGCCCGCGCAGCCGGGGGATGACCCAGGCGTGCGGGTCGGCCTCCTTGAGGTGGTAGAGCGAGCGCACCGCGGCGTACTCCCGTAGGTGCCGGAGGCCGCCCTCGGCCTGGAGGAAGTGGGAGACGCTGTCCCCGGGGTCCGCGGCCGGCTCGACCTGGAGCTCGTCGAGTGCCCGCGCGGCGGTGTCCGCGCCCTCCACCACGGGCACGTCCGTGCGGAGTGCCGCCAGGAAACGCCCCTCCAGTGCGGCGCGGACGCCCAGCAGCCCGCTGTCCCACTCCAGGTCGTCGGGGACGCCGTCGAAGCCCTGGTAGTGCAGTTCGTAGAGGACGTAGAGGGCGAGCTGGAGATCGTCGCCGTACGGCGCGCAGCGCGCCGGGGTCGGTACGCCGGCCGCATCCGCACCGCGCAGAGCGGCGATCACGGCGGCCGAGAGCGGACCGCGGGCTTCGGGCAGCGGCGGGGAAAGCCGTCGGATCACGAGGCATCGCCGCCTTCAGCGGATTGCTTGCCGCGGCAGCGGTGGCTGGTGTCGCACCAGGGGAAGATCCGGCTGCGCCGGCAGGTGCAGACGGCCACCGCGAAACGCGTCGACTCCGTCACCTCGCCGTTCTCGTCCACCACCTCGACCGGCCCTTCCACGAGGAGGGGCCCGTCGCGCTGGACGCGGATGCGGCAGGGCCGCTCAGGCGTGTTCGGCACGGATCACCACCAGCTCCTCGGTCGTCCCGTCGGCTGCCAGGCCGCGTTCGCGCAGCCAGTCGAGGCGAGAGCGCAGGACCTGCCCGAACGGCAGCCTGCTCCGCTCCACCACCTGTGCGCTCAGCCCGGCCGCCGCGAGACGGGTGAGCGTGGCGCCGGTGCCGCACAGGTGCGAGTGCACGATCAGAAGTGTTCCCGTCGGCCGCAGGACCCGTGGCGCGGTGTCGCAGATGCGGTCGATCAGCATCCGGCCGTCCGCGCCGGCGTCCCACGCCCGGGCGAGTCCTCGGGGAGGTGCGTCGCCCGGAGCGGGCACATAGGGCGGGTTGGCGATCACCAGGTCGAAGCGGCGGCCGCCGGGCAGCGCTGCCGTCAGGTCACCGTGGCGCACTCGCAGGCGCTGCCCGTTCAGCAGGGCGTTGATCCAGGTGACGGCGACGGCCCGCCACGAGATGTCGACGGCGGTGACCCGGCCACCGAGCCGGGCCGCCTCCATCGCGAGCATGCCGCTGCCGGTGCCCAGGTCCAGGACGTCCGTGTCCCGGGTGATCCGCTCCCGGGACAGTGCCCGTCGCAGCAGCCGGGTGTCGGCCTGGGGCGTGTACACGCCTCGCGGGGCCCAGCAGCGCAGCGGCCGGGCGGCGGAGAGAGAGTCTGCGGTCACCGTGCCCTCCTCAGCCGGACACCCGCAGCGGCTGCGCGGTCAGGGCCCGCGCCACGCCGATGAGGCTGTCGGCCATGGTGCGGCCGGTGCCGTGTGCCCAGCCGCGCCCTTTCGGCTCCTCCAGGTAGTCGGGCAAGCAGTCGGGTCCAGGACCGGGGCCGAGGTGCCAGTAGGTCCACGCCTGGCCCGGGTTCGAGTAACCGATGTCCGCGAGTGCTTCCGAGATCTCGCTGGTGACATGGTGCGCGTCGTCCTCGTTCCCGGTGACCACGACGCCGGCCACGCGGTCGTAGGCGACGGGGCGGTTCTCAGGCCACTCGTCGCCCGCACCGGCGTCGGCGACCGCGCCTGGGGCTGCGGCCAGGTCGACGGCCCGCAGGGAGGGCTCGGGGGACTTCTTGAGCGTGCAGTCGATGACGAGGGCTTTCACAAGGGCTCCGATGCCAGGGAGACCGCCGGGTACAGGTGCTACGGCGGAGGCCGGTGGTGCGATCGCCGGGTTTCCGTCGTCGTGAGCCGAAAACCCAATAACTCCTCGTACCGGAGACTTGCGTGAAAAACGCGAGGCCCTATGGCGAATCCGGCCAGGTGGGAGGCGAGTGGACCCGCCTCCTCCGGCCGACCGGAACCGCGACACACGGCTCCCGCTGGGAACGCGACGGGTACCGACGTTCTGGTAACGCCACGGGTACCGACGTTCTGGCGCGCGAGTGTTCGCGGCGGCGTAGTACTCGCACCGCGCCTCCCGGGCAAGGGATGTCCGCTACTGGACAGTTCGCATCGGCGCCCCATGCACACGAGCCGTGAGCGACCGGCCGTCGCCGGCTCGCAATCCCGCGCGTCTTACAGTTCCCGCTTTTCCAGCGGCTTCACGGCGGGGCCCTGGAGGATCCGGCCGTCCGGGGCGAAGCGGGAGCCGTGGCAGGGGCACTCCCACGCCTGTTCGGCGCGGTTGAAGGCGACGAGGCAGCCGAGGTGGGTGCAGACGGCGGACACGGCCCGGAGCCGGCCGCTCTCGTCGCGGTGGACCGCGCAGTGGTGCCCGCCGAGCCGCACCACGGCGCCGTCGCCCGGTGCGAGGTCCTGGGGCCGGGCGCCGGTCGCGGACGGCAGCCGGTCGCCGACGAAGTGGCGGGCGACCTGAGCCTGGTGCTTCAGGAACGAGACCCCCTCGCGTACGACGGGACCCACTCGCCGCGGGTCGTACAGACTCGCCCACTCCACCTCGCGCCCGCCGGCGAGGTCGCTGATCAGGCGGCCCGCCATGATGCCGCCGCTCAGGCCCCAGCCGCCGAACCCGGTGGCCACGTAGACGTGACGGCTGCCGGGGTGGAGCGGCCCGACCAGGGGCACGGAGTCGGTGGAGTCGTTGTCCTGGGTGGCCCAGCGGTGGGTCGGGGTCAGCCCGGGGAAGTGGTCGCCTGCCCACGCGGAGAGCCGGGCGAAACGCTCCTCGACGTCGGCGGTGCCGGGCGTGAAGTGCTCGCCGGTCACGATCAGCAGGCGTTTGCCGTCCCCGTAGGGTGCGCTGCGCACGGAGCGGGTGCCCTGCTCGGGCGTGATGTACATGCCCAGCGGGGCCAGGGCCTCGTCGACGGTCCCGGCCACGACCAGCTCGCGGCGCGGGGAGAGCCGGGTGAACAGCAGCGCCCGGTCGAAGACCGGGTAGTGCGTGGCGACGACGACCTTCTCGGCGCGCACCGACACGCCCGCGTCCGTCTCCAGCACACAGGGCTCGCCCTCGGTCAGGCCCACGACCCGTGTCCCCTCGTACACCGTGCCGCCACGCCGGCGCAGGTCGTCCGCGAGCGCCAGCAGGTACTTCCGTGGATGGAACTGGGCCTGCCCGGTCACCCGGACCGCCCCGGCCACCGGGAACGGCAACTCCGTCTCCGTCACGAACTCGGCGGGCAGCCCGGCCTCCCGCGCCGCCAGCGCTTCCGCGCGCAGGTCCGCCACCCGCTCGGGATTGCGCGCGTAGGTGTAAGCGGCCGCTTCCTCCCACGCGCAGTCGATGCCCAGCTCCGCCACGAGCTCGGCGGCGCGCCGGATCGCCTCGCTCTGCGACCGCGCGTACAGCCGTGCGCCCTCGGGGCCGCGGGTGCGGCGCAGGTGGTCGTAGACCAGGGTGTGCAGGGCGGTCAGCTTCGCCGTGGTGTGCCCGGTGACGCCGGCGGCCAGCCGGCCGGCCTCCAGAACGGCCACCTCACGCCCCTGCCGGACCAGCTCCCAGGCCGTACTGAGCCCGGCGATGCCCCCGCCGATCACGGCGACCTCCACGGAGAGGTCACCGGACGGTGGCGGTGCGGGTTCGCCGGGCGGTGCCGTCTCCAGCCAGTACGACCCCCGGATCCCGCTCTCGGTGTCTTTCATGGCCGCACCCCTGTCTCGACGTTCATGGCAGCCGGGTTCCCATCCCGATGACGTGACACCGTGAACCAGCCCGGAAGCCGCAGGACCGCTTCTTCTGACCGGTCCCTGGGTGGCCGGTTCGCCGAACCTGACGGCCGCGCCCAGACGGTCCAGGACCGGCGTGACGGTCCGGCCCCCCTCGGAGACCCGGGCCGCGAACCACCCTGCGGCGGTGCCGGGTTCAGAGCCATGGTGACGGCGTACGACGGGCCGCCCCGGTGATGCGGCACAGCAGCCGGAAACCCTGCACCAGCGTGACGGGCCACAGCGCGGCGAAGCAGCAGATGACGGCGGGATCCGAGGTCCGGATCCCCGCGACGCCGAGAACCAGCGAGGCACAGGCGAGCGCGGCCACCGACAGCGGCAGCCACAGCCGCCGGGAACCCGGGTGCGGCTGCCCCATACGGCGGGCAAGGCGCCGGTCGGCGCGCAGCTCGGCCGCGATCCGCTGAAGGGCGAGGCGCTCGTGCGGCGACAGCACGACGTCATCGGGGTCTTTCCGCTCGGCCATGGTCACCACCTCGTCCGTCCCGCGAGGCGGGTTCCCCGCAAAGTCCCGTTGACGCCTGCTCCCCGGGCGCGCGCCTCTGCGGCTCCCGACGGCCGTTTCGTCCTCGTCTGCGCCGGGGACCCGGCCGGGACAACGCCCACCCCTGACCCACTACTGCCTGACCGTGCAGCCGAAGCCCGCGCCGGCCGGCATCAGGCGTCACCCCTACGGCCTGAACTCACGTCCCCTGTCACGTGGCGGTTTCGTGGAAGGCTGGGTAGAAGGCTGGTCCGATGTGGGACGAGCGAAGGAGAACACGGTGGACTGGGGTCGGTTCGCACAGGAGATGGCGGCGATGGCACGGGATCTGCTGGCCCAGGACTCGGTGGCCGCCACGCTGGAACGGATCACCGCTTCGGCCACGGAGCTGGTGGACGGCTGTGACGCGGCCGGCATCCTCGTCCTGCACGACAAGCGCGTGGAGACCCTCGCCCACCCACCAGATGGCCATCGACAGCGACCGGCTCCAGGAACGCCTGGGAGAAGGCCCCTGCTTCGACGCCGCCCACAGCTCGCGCGGCGAACGGGTGTTCCGCATCCCGGACCTCACCGCCGAGCTCCAGCGCTGGCCCGCCTACGCCCCCCAGGCCCACAAGCTCGGAGTGGGCAGCATGATGGGCTTCCTGCTGTTCACCGAGGACGCAGACCTCGGCGCCCTGAACCTCTACTCCCGCGAGCCCGGCACCTTCACCACCACCAGCGAGACGGCCGGGGTGTTGCTGGCCTCCCATGCCGCGGTCGCCTTCTCCGCCGCCCGCACCCACGCCCAGCTGGAACAGGCCCTCGCCACCCGGTACCTCATCGGCGAGGCCATGGGCATCGTCATGGGCAGCCACCGCCTCACCGAGGAAGAAGCCTTCAACGTGCTGCGCCGCTACTCCCATACCAACAACATCAAACTGCGCGAGGTCGCCCGCCGGGTCTGCGAAGAAGGCGCCCTGTCGTGACCTGAACGCCGGCTTCCCCGGCGCGGCCACTTCGGGCAGGGAGCGGCGCCAGACCTCCCCAGGCGCGGCGCCGCTTCCCAGCCAGCCTGCCCCGACTACCCCCAGGCTCCGGCCCTACACCCGCGTTCTCCTGCCCCTACCGCCAGCGGCCCAGGAAATGCCCCGAGTTCCCCTCTATAAACAAGGCATCGGCGAAGAATGAACCAGCGACCGTGGGGCAATCGGGGCGCAGGAGGTTGATAACCATGGTTCCCCTGCTTCTCGTCCTGCTTCTGGCACTCATTCTGTTCGGCGCGGGCTTCGCCCTGAAGGTCCTCTGGTGGGTCGCGGTGGTCGTTCTGGTCGTGTGGCTCCTCGGCTTCGTCATGCGGTCCACCACCACAGGGGGCGGCCGGGGTCGCTGGTACCGATGGTGAATTGACGGCACCCCGCGCTCCGCTGAAGGACCCGTCCACACCCGTGGCCGGGTCCTTCACCCGTGTTCACGGCCAGATCAGAGGAACCCCTCGCAGCAAAGTGGGTTGGCTTTGCCGTGGCCCGGAGACTCGACCTGCAAGTTCCACGACGTGTGGGCGTGCGGTGCACACACCCGGAACGGGGGCACTCGGTCTCCTGGGGCACCGACGGGCGGTGCTCGCCGAAGGAAAGGGAAACTCGTGTACATAGGTCTGGGTACCGTCGTCCTGATCATCGTCATCGTCGCCGTCGTCATGATGCTGCGCCGCTGACCCGTGCTCCTCGTGCGATGGCGGGCGCTCTTGTCCGTCCCCCGGCACGGTCCTGACCCCCCTCGTTCTGAGGGCGTCGAGGGCGGCATCATCGTCGGCCGTCGGGGTACCTGAGCGCCTCGAGCGGGCGCCGCGCATTCCGGCACATCCGTGGCATCCGTGGCATCCGGGTAGCCATGCCGACGAACCGCCCTGCTGACGCTCCGCGCGCCGTGGAAGCGGAGGCGGGCGACGCTGGAGCGGACGCCCCGTGACCGTCCCCGAAGGAGAGCACCAAAGGAGGGTGAGCCTGATGGCCACCGTGTCACTCACCGGAGCGTCCCAGCAGGACGCCGCCACCGTCTTCGACGTCCTGCGCACCGCGTTCCCGACCGACCGCCCCACCGGCGACCTGCCCAAGGAGCAGCCCGGCGGCCGCTCCACCGTCTGGAGCGCGGAGTTCGAGCCGACGCAGGAGTGGATCCCGACCGATCCGGTCCATCTGGAGGGCTCGGTCTCCGCCACGCTTCAGGGCTCCTACCTCGACGTGGACCGGCTCCGCGAAGCCCTGGGTACCGCGTTCGCCGTGGACGAGCAGGGCACAGCGTCGGGAGACCAGGAGAAGGAAGTCGACCTGCGGCTCGCCACCAAGCGGTGACGGGGCGGAAGTCCGTCCCCGGAAACCCAGACGCCTGAGGAGATGAGCGCCATGGTGCAGATCGGGTACACGATGATGACCGAGCAGGCCGGTCCGCGGGAGCTGGTGGCCCACGTGGTGGGGGCCGAGCACGCCGGTTTCGACTTCTCGGTCACGTCCGATCACTACTTCCCCTGGCTCGAGTCCCAGGGGCACGCCTCCTACGCGTGGAGCGTGCTCGGTGCCGCCGCGCAGGCCACCGAACGCATCCCCCTCATGACGTACGTGACCTGCCCGACGACCCGCTACCACCCGGCCGTCGTCGCGCAGAAGGCCGCCACCCTGCAACTCCTCTCCGAGGGCCGCTTCCGCCTCGGCCTCGGTTCGGGGGAGAACCTCAACGAGCATGTGGTGGGCGGTGGCTGGCCTGCCGCGCACGTCCGTCTGGAGAGGCTGGAGGAGGCCGTCGAGATCATCCGTGCGCTCTTCGCGGGCAAGAACGTCAACCATCACGGCGTCCACTTCGAGGTGGAGAACGCCAAGCTGTGGGATCTGCCCGACGCACCCCCGCCGATCGGCGTCGCCGTCTCCGGCGACCGTTCGTGCGAACTCGCGGGCCACCTGGCCGACTTGCTGATCGCCACCGAACCCAGGCCGGAGCTGATCTCCGCGTTCGACCGGCACGGCGGCACGGGCAAGCCCAAGGTCGGTCAACTGCCCATCTGCTACGACACCGACCGTGACGCGGCGATCGCCCGCGCCCACGACCAGTTCCGCTGGTTCGGTGGAGGGTGGCCGGTCAACTCCGAGCTGCCGGGACCCGCGGCGTTCGCGGGTGCCACCCAGTTCGTACGGCCCGAGGACGTGGCCGAGTCCATTCCGTGCGGTGACGACGTGGACGCCGTCGTCACCGCCGTGCGTTCCTTTGTCGACGCCGGGTTCACCGAGGTCGCGCTCGTCCAGATCGGCGGGGAGCACCAGGAGCCGTACCTGGAGTGGGCCGAGCAGAAGCTGCTGCCCGCCCTCCGCGAACTGTGAGCACGTCGTCACCTGGGTAGGGGGCGTTCCGGCAGGCGGGGCGCCACGTTCCCGTACGGGAGATCCACCGGTCCGTGGGCCTCAGCGCCGGCGACCTCCTGCTGGACCACCTGCCCGGCGAGGGCGCCGACCGCGATCCCGACGAGAACGAGCAACTCACCGCGGCCCGTCACGCCCTCCACGCCACCTACTTCGAGCGGCTGCCTGCGCTGCACGCGGCAGGTGACCTGCTGCGCGCGCCGGCCGGCAGGACCGGGAGATCGTCCTGGCGACCTCGGCTCCGTCTCCCCCCGCCGGCGCCGGGGCCAGGTCAGCCGGCGGTGAGTACGGAGTCGTCCTGGGGGCGGGCGCCGGGCAGTCGGTGCCGGGCCGCGATGAGCGCGGCGTCGACGTCTCGGGTGCCGGTCGCCACACACAGGGTGTAGGCGACGTCGTCCATCCGCTGCCGTGCGGCGTGGCTGCCGTCCTCGGCGTGCAGCGCGCGCAGGGTCTCGTACTGCTCGATGAGGTCCTCCAACACCGCGGGGTGGGCCATCAGCACCAGACTCTCCATTCTCGTGAACCTGAACCTGTCGTTCGCGAGGCGAATACCCCCGGCCGACCCGCGCATGCGGTCGGTCGTGGGTCCGAGGCACGCGCGGTGCGAGGCACGGAAAGGAGTCGCCCCTTTTGCAGATTTTTGATTCTTATGCCGGGAACTGCCACCGCGAGTCGGCGACTTCCTACACGGCGCCCCCTTCACCGCTCAGCCGCCGAGGTCTCCTCGCAGGTGCGGGGTCTTCACGGCATACTCACCGGCATGAGTTCCGCGAACGGCGGCGAAAGCCGGCCGGACCCGACCACGTCGCACGCGGCGTCGCTGCCTCACCTGACCCAGCACGAGCAGGACGGCGCCTGGGTGGTGGCCGTTCACGGCGCCTTCGACGCCAACTCCGCCCCCCTCCTCGCCGCAGCCCTGCAGGACGCGGCCACCACCCACACGACGGTCGTCGTGGACGCGGCCGGGGTGACCTTTGCCGATTCCACCGTCCTGACCGTGCTGCTGAACTTCCACCACGGCCACCGCCTGCGCCTGGTCAGGCCCGCGCACCAGCTTCAGCGGGTCCTGGAACTGACCGGAGCGGACAAGGTTCTGGACATCCGACCGACGGTGCAGGACGCGATCGTTCCCTGAGGTGAGGCCCGAGCACTGCCGGGCGTACCGCGACCACCACCTCCCCTTGCGGTGACTCGACCGGTGACCGGTGACGGCGGCGATGCACTCGAAGTCCCGGTCACGGTACAGGAGCGTCAACCCCTGCAATTCAGCCGTTGCGGGTGCCGTGCGCCGGTCGCCGGGAAAACAGCGTCGGGGCCGGCAACCTTCTCGTCCTCTGCGGCAACTGGGGGCCGGAAGGCCGAGTCGAACTACCGGATGGACGGGCATGAGGGCAACGAAGCACGCCGCGCCGCAACCGTGGCGCGGGCGCGGACTGGTCACGGGCAATCCCCTGGCGCTGCTGTTCACCGGTCGGCCTTCACCGTCCCGCAACCGAGCACGACCGCTGTTCGAATCCCGGGCCGGACACTGTTAGGCTGCGCCCCCCGTTGTTGTTAAACGTGCAACCAACGCGCACATCATTGCCAGGAGAGGGCGGCCGGGGGATGGTCCTCGATGACGCGTCCGCGGAGTTCCACGAGTTCTTCGAACGCCACTATGCCGAACTCGCCCGTCTGGCACACCTCCTGACCGGGGAGACCGACGCGGCGGACGACCTCGCGGCGGATGCCCTGGTCGCCCTGTGGCAGCGCTGGGACCGATTCCGGCAGGCCGACCACCCGCTCGCCTACGCCCGCGGTGTGGTGGCCAACCTGGCGCGGGGACGGATCCGCAGCACGGTGCGGGAGCGACGTCGGATCACGCTGTTCTGGTCCCGCAGCCCCGAGAAGGTGGAGGGGCCGGACATGGCGGCCGTGCTGGACGTCCGCGCGGCGCTCGCCGGGCTGCCGTTCCGCAAGCGCGCCTGCGTGGTGCTGCGGCACGCCTTCGACCTGTCCGAGAAGGACACGGCGGCGGCGCTGGGCATCTCGGTCGGCACGGTGAAGAGCCAGACCTCGAAGGGAATGGCCGAGCTGGAAAGGATACTGGGCGCACGAGCGGCCGGGGACCTGGTGGCAGGGAGGAGGAACCGGTGAACGAGGAGATCGACCGTCGGCTGCGCGAGGCCGCCGAGGCTCACCGGCCCGACCGCGCGAGGATGCTGGCCCGGGTGCAACGCGGCATGGCCGGCCCCGCCGTCCGTCATCGCGCGCGGCCGTTCGCGAGGTCCTGGATCAGGGTCGCGCTCGCCGGGCTCGCCGCCACCGGCATCCTGGCGACCGGCGGCCTCGCCGTCGCCGCCATCGTCGCCACCTCGTCGCCGTCGCCCACCGTGACCACGCCTGCCGCCCCGTCCCCGACCGTCAGCTCCCCGCACCCGACATCGGCCCGCCCCACCCCTGTCGCGCCGGCCCCGGTGAACACCCCGGGCAGCCCACGCCCGACTCCGCCGACCGCCAGTCCGTCACCGTCCGCCGGCGAGAGCCGGAACGGACCGTTGTGGTCGGCCGGCTCGGTGGATCCGCAGAGCACCGTCTACTGGACGCAGAGCAACCTCGTCCTCAAGACGACGCAACCGCTCACCTCGCTCACGATCGAGATGCGGATCGTGCAGACCGGCGGGGTGAAGAACACCGGCACCTGGCAGACCCTGCCGAGTGATGACTTCGCCGTCACCACCCAGGAGGCCGGCGGCACCCTGGTCTACCGCTGGGTCCTCAAGCCGGGCCTGACGGTGCCGGCCGGGAGCCATGAGTTCGCCGCCCAGTTCAACAACGGCGCCGTCGGACGCAGTGCCGCGGACGACGGCTACCGCGTCGACGCGCAGGGTTCGGGCGGCTCCGCGTCGGTCCGGGGAGGATTCGTCCCGACCCGGTGAAGGCCGGTGTGCGGGGTCCAGTCGGCCGGCCCGGCGTCGGTCCCGCCGGCGTAGGTGGCCTCCATGGCGGGCGGCAGGTCGCCGTGGAACCGGGTGGGGAGCAAAATGCGCCCCCATCGAAGAGATGGGGGCGCATTTCGTCGGCTTCACCTACTTGAGTGCTGTACCGCCCGAGTTGTGGTACGCGATCGTCTTGTTGATCAGGTTTCCGCCGTCGGTCTCGACCGTGGTCTGTTCCTGCTGTCCCGGACCGAAGAGCAGGCCGGCGACATGGGCGTTCGCGACCTGGTCCATGTGCCCGAGGAACCAGTCCACCTTGTCGTCCTTGTAATGGTTGAGGGTGTTGTTCTGCGCCATGTTGCCCACGGGGATCTGCCACAGGACCACCGGCTTGCCCACGGACTCGGCCATCGTCTTGTAGAACTGCAGCGCTGCGGCGGCCTTCTGGTCGGTCCAGAAGTGGTCACTGCCGCCGTGGGCGGGCTGTGCGTACCAGCCCGCGTCGCGGTCCGACACGTCGGTGACCAGGAAGTCGGCGTTCTGCGCTCCGAGGTTCGCGTAGTCCTTGACGCATGCCTGAGTGTCGGTCTGCCAGTCGAAGCAGGAAAGGTGCAGCCCCACGGCGGTGTTCGGCGCGTACTTGTGCCCCATCGAGATCAGGCAGCGGGCGAGTCCGGCGGCGCTGTTCTCCTGCGATCCGCAGTCCGTCGGATTCGAGGCCGTGACCTGTGCGGGAACCTGGTGCGGATTGCCGAGCGACCGGACGTAGCCCCAGAAGTCGGGCTCGAGGTCGATCGCGTCGTGCGACGTGCCGATCTTCTGGAGGAAGAAGCGGTAGTCGTTCAGGTACCGGGTGAGCAGGTCGGTCCTGTTGATGGCCTTGACCTCGCCCGGACCGTCGCCCTGACCTGCCGCGTCCCCGAGGTCGCGCAACGAGTACCAGGTCCAGAGCATCTTCTGCGGACGCGCGCTGCCCTTGTACGTCGCCTGGGCCGCCACGCTGTCCCGCCAGGTCACGTAAGTGCCGGGCGCCGTGGTGCTGCCGTTCCAGCAACCCCACCAGCCCGACCAGTCGTCGTGGCAGCGCGCTGCCGAGTAGTAGTCCGACGAGGGCGCGGGCTGGCTGTGCACATAGGCGTACCGCACGTCGAACGGCGCGGCGGCAGCCGAGGCGTCGGACATCGAGCCGCCGATGAGCACCGTGCTGCTGCCCATGAAACGTGTCGTCTTGCCGCCGCCACCGGCCACGGGAGACGGCGTCGACGACGGCGTGGACGACGGGTGCGAGCTGCTCGGAGCCGGGCTGGTGGGAACGCTGCCGCTCGGCGCGGTGGGCGTACCGGAGCCGCCGACGCTCCCGGCCGGGACGAGTTTCCACTGCTGGTCGGCGCCGCCCCGGTCGCGGTTCTGGACGACACCGCTCCCGTCGGCCTTGGCGGCGTTGTGGACATCGACGGCCATGCCGCTGAAGCGATTGACCAAACGCACGTAGCCGTCGGGCGACTTGGCCAGTTTGAACTGCTGGTTGGTGCCGTTCAGGTCTTTCCACTGCACGAGGGCGGAGCCGGCGGTCTTCGACCAGCCGAGGTCGTCCAGCACCTTGCCGGAGTTCCGGTTCTGCAGCCGGTAGTACCCGTCACCCGCGTCGATGAAGCGCCACTGCTGGTTGGGGCCGCCATGACGGCTCCACTGCACCACCGCGGCGCCGTCGTTCTTGGCGGAGGCGCGATCGTCCAGCACCTTGCCGCTGTTGCGGTTGACCAGCACGTACCACTTCTTCAGATCCAGGGTCTTTGGCTGCGCCGAAGCCTGGCTGACCACGACAGCCGAGCCGGCCACGACCACCGTGACGAGGCCCGCCCAGAAACCTCGACGCGCGAGCAACCGACGGCCACGATGCTTCGGGCGACCACCGCGGGCGCCGCCGTCGGCACGGTGGCCGCCGACGCGGGACGCCACCGATGACGTGGGCGGGCCGGGGACATGTCTGTGTTCTCGTTCCAGGGACATGCCTGTGCTCTCTTTCAGCCGTTGCATCTGACCGGACCACTTGGCCGGACAACGCTGAGTGGTCCGGGAGGCCGAAAAGGTTGCCGCGAAGAGCCACGGAATTTTTTTCGCCCTGACCGCTTCCTGTTCGCTGCTCACCGCGTACCACCGGTGAGCGTGGTTCGGTGTCAGAGGGTTCGGGCCGCGGCGGCGTCGCGGAGGAGCCGGGCGAAGGTGAGGGCGGCGGGGGTGAGCGAGTGGTCGGCCATGCGAACCAGGAGGATGCGGCGGACGGATACCGGCGGCGACCATGGCCTGGGCCTCCTGGTAGTCGTGGGCCTCGTAGGCGACGTGGGGCTCGAAGCCCTCGTGCGCGGCAGCCGCGCACGAGGGCTTCGGCCACCGGGTGATGGTCGGCGCGGGTGACCCAGGGGTCGTGTGCGAAGTCGGCGAGTGAGGCGGCGTCACGGCCGGCGAGCGCCGTCCGCCGGCGCCGACCTCAAACCGCTCGGCGACGGCTTCATCGCGCTGGTGAAGATGTTCATCGCGCCGATCACCTTCTGCACGGTCGTCCACGGCATCGCCTCCATGGGCAACGCCCGCGCGGCCGGCCGCGTGAGCCTGAAGGCCCTGGTCTACTTCGAGGCGCTGACCACCGTGGCCATGGTGATCGGCCTGGTCGTCGTCAACGTCGTCACGCCGGGCAGCGCACCCGACACCGGATCACGCGGCGCGGATGCCGCGGAGTCGGCGGCGGCTGCCGGAAGGGCCAGTACGGCTGTCAGCAGCGCACCGGCTGTCAGGGCAGGCAGAACAGCGCGAAGTCTCACTCGATGATTCCCCCCGAAATATGCGAATGCCCGTACCGCCCACGCCATTTCAGCGCCGACCGCAGAGCGCCACGGGTCGGCCGATCGTAGAGCCGACCTCCGACGCGACCGCGCTCAGGGCCCGGGCGAAGAGCCCAGGACTCCTCCGGCCGGGAGACCCCTGCGCAGGCGCAGCCGGCGCATGAAATGGACGGTGCCGTCGATCCGGACGATCGACGCTCTGCCACGCATCCGGCACGCGACGACTGATCACGATGGACAGCAAGAAGGCCCAGGTCACTGACCTGGGCCTTCTCCATGGCTCGGGTGACGCCGTCGGACCAGCGAGGAAGCAACGCCCTCAGCCTATGGCGTACGCCCGGTACACCGTCTCCACCGAGCTGTCTCCGGCGGAGTCCGTCACCTCGGAGCGCAGGGCGACGGCGCCGGAGGCCGGGTTGTGGACGGACGCCTGCCAGGCGGATCCGGAGCGCTTGACAGTCGCCGCCTTCCAGGTCTTGCCGCCGTCGGCGGACGACCAGACCCGGACGGACTTGGCGGTCACCTTGGTGAGCTTGATGTCGGGGCCCTGGGAGGCACGCCCGGCACTCACGTCGACCGTCGTGGTGCTGTTCGGCGCGGCCTGGTTGTGGCTGTTCAGTCCGGTGGGCAGAAAGCGGGTCAGGAAGACGGGAGCGACGATCGCCTTGGCCGGGTCGGACACCTTGAAGTGCCAGTCGAGGGTCGCCCGCGGCGACAGCATGCCGGCCGGGAAGGTGATGCCCGGGCGGTAGCGGTGGGCGTCGACGGCCAGGCGATACCAGCCGGCCGAGCGGACAGGGGCATCGAACTCGGCGGGTCCGGTGCGCCAGTCGGTCAGAGTCTGCTTCTTGACGGTGGTGCTGCCCTTGGACAGGACCACCGTCTCCTTCGTTACGTCCCCCCAGTCGCCGCCGATGTCGAGGTCGCCGATCAGGGCGTCCGGAGAGAAGGTGACGGACTTCTGCCCGAGCAGCGGCAGATTGCGCATGGGGCCCCATGCAGCCCGGCCGAAGGACTGGGTGAAGCTCTGCCCCGCCTTCAGAGTCCTGAGCTTCGGAAAGCCGCCGCTGACGTCGTCGCCGTTGCTGCCGAAGATGTCGTCGCGCGGCTGCCAGGTTCCGGGAGTCAGATGGACGGTGGCGCTGTACGGGGCGTTGTCGTCGCGCACCTGGGCCATCAGGTCGGTCGTGCAGTCATCGGTCTTCGGCGCCGCCTGGAGCGCGGTGTCGACCTGAGTACCCATCTGCGTTCCGGCGCGCACCGAGAAGCGCATGGTCGCAAGCCCCGACCGCTTGAACGAGCCGCCGGGCGCCGCCGGGATGCCCGTGGTCTTCTTCACGGCGACATAGCTGTCGTTGCCGGACCACTGCGCGAGGTACCCGAACTGCAGGAGCTTGGAGGAGTTCGGGATGGCGTAGAGGGCTCCCTCGTCGTTCCAGCCACCGGCGCTGAAGGCGGAGGGCATGTCCATGTTGGCGGCACACACCTGCGCGCTGATTCGTGGCGGCCCGGTCACGTCGGCAGGCGTGTCGAGTGACACCTTGACGGGCTTGCCCTTGCGCGCGTCGAGCGTCACCGACTTGCTGCCCGACACCGTCACGACCTGCGCGCCGATGGTGTCGGTGCCCAGACCGTCGGCAGTGCTCTCGTATATGTCGGTCATCGCGAGGTAGCGCCCCGACGGCAGGCTGATCCGCTTGCCTGACTTGACTGTGTACGTCTGACCGGACGGCACGGCGACCACAGTGACGGTCGTCGAGACCTTGGCGCCGTGCCGCCCCAGCGTGGTGACCGTCAGCGAGCCGGACGCCGCCTGCGCTGCGGCGGCCGAAGCGAGCAGAGGTACCAGCGCGGCTACCCCGACGAAAGCAAGCGATCTTCGTGCCACTGTCAACAACTCCCCCTCAGACCAACACCTTTGGCCATCATAGGATCACCACGCAGACGGCAGTTCACGTCAGGAGACGCACCTGATCAAGGTGTGACAAAGAAAGTCACGTGGCCCCTGCCCCGAGGTGAGGCCCTCATGACGTGAGCGGCATCAGGACCCGCGCGCCGCCCAGGCTCGGCGGCGTGCAGGGAAACCGGGGGAAAGAGCCGCAGCTGCAGTATTTCGGGTACTCGCCGTCGGTCCGCTGTTCCCAACGACTCGTCCTCGGCGCTCTCTTGGGCACAGAACCTATTCGTGGTCGGTGGAGAGGGCGATGTGCCGGGCGGCGTCCATGTCCTTGCGGAAGGTGTCCAGCTTGGCGTCGAAGGCTTGCAGGGTGTCGGCTCCGAGCGGGAGGCGCAGGGGCGGCTCGGGTGCGGCGGCCATCTCGACAATCGCGCGCGCGGCCTTGGCGGGGTCGCCGGGCTGGGCGTGGTGCAGGCTCGCGACGGCGGTGCGCATCGCGCCGACGGTGGGCGCGTAGTCGTCGATGGTGTCGGGGCCGGCGTGCAGGTTGGCGGGATCGAGGAAGTCGGTGCGGAAGAAGCCCGGTTCCACGAGGGTCACGTGGATGCCCAGCGGCGCGAGTTCGGTGTGGAGGGTCTCGGTGAAGCCTTCGACGGCGAACTTCGTGGAGGCGTAGATGCCCCAGCCCGGCGCGGTGGCGAAGCCCACGATGGAGCTGATGTTGATCACGTGGCCCGACCGCTGACGGCGCAGTACCGGCAGTACGGTGCGCTGGACGGCGAGCGGGCCGAACACGTTGGTCTCGTACACCGCACGCACCGCGGCGTCGTCGGACTCCTCGACGGCGGCAAGCAGTCCGGTGCCGGCGTTGTTGACCAGGACGTCGATCCGCCCGAACCGTTCGACCGCCGCGTCGACGGCCGCCTGGATGCTCTGCGGGTCGGTCACGTCCAGCGCCACGGCGAGCAGCGCGTCGCCGGCGTCGGGGAACTGCTCGCGGACGGTGTCGGGCTTCCTGGCGGTGGCGACCACGTGGTGGCCGGCCGCGAGGGCGGCACGGGTGATCTCCAGGCCGAAGCCCCGGGACGAGCCGGTGACGAACCAGATGCTCATTGTCTTCTCCGGTGTTCAGATGGTGGTGGGCAGGTCGAAGGCCGCGCGGTTCTGCGCGATGAAGGTCTCGACGTCGAGGGGGTCGCTGCCGCCGATCGTCTTCACCAGCTCGTTGGTGCCGGCGAAGACGCCGTTGCGGTAGTCGACGGCCACGGCGAGCAGGTGCTGGATCAGGTGGTCCGGCGCGCCGCGCCCGCGCAGGATGGCGGCGAACTTGTCGAGTTCGATGGGCACGTAGGTGACCTTCCGGTCCAGCGCGTGCGACATCTTCTCGGCGATCTCGTAGTGGTCGAGCTCCTCGGCTCCGTAGAGCGGGTAGATCTGGCCGGCGTGCGGGGCGGGGTCCTCCAGGATGGCCGCGATCACTTTCGCCTGGTCGCTCTCGGCGATCGGGGCGTGGCGTCCGTCGGCGAACGGCAGGCGCAGTTCGCCGGTTCCGTCGGCCCAGGTGTCGATCAGCCACTGGGCGAAGAAGGTCGGGCGGAGGTGGGTGACCGGGACCGGGGCGTGGTCCAGGACGCGTTCGGCGACCCAGTGCCGGCGGGCCGCGTTGCTGGCGGTATGGCGGCGGGCGGAGACCTGGGACATGTTCACGATCGCCTGGACCCCGTTCTCCTCCGCCGCCTGCGCCACGTTCGCGGTGGCGTCCACCAGGCCGGGGCGGATCGGATAGGTGAAGTAGAGGGCGTCGATCCCCTTCGTCGCCGCGGCCAGGGAGTCCAGGTCGAGGACGTCGCCTTCCACGACGTCCGCCCCGAGGGCGGCGAGCCGCTCGGCACGCCCGTCGAGGCCGCGGACGAGCGCGCGGACGTGGTGTCCGTGCTGGAGGAGGAGTTCGGTGGTGTGGCGGCCGGTCTTGCCGGTGGCCCCGATCACGAGGAGGTGCCGTTCCATGCGGGTGATCTCCGTTTCTTGGGAGGGAGCTGGTGGAAGCTCCAGCGTCAGTCCTGCGCGCGGGTGCCGCAGAAGATGAGTGAGGCGGTGCGATGCCCGCCCGGCACAGGGCGGTGGTTGCGCGCCCGGCCCTGTGGTCAGGGGGTGCGGCGGGGCCGGAGGGCGAGCAGCGCGGTGGCCGCGGCGATCCCGGCACCGGCCTGGACCCACCAGGCGTGGTCGAAGCCGGTGGTCGTGGCCTGGGGGGTGAGGGCGACGAGCAGGGCCACGCCCACGGCACTGCCGATCTGCCGGCTCATGCTGAGTACGGCGCTGCCGGTGGTGGCGCGTTCGGAGGCGAGGGTGCCTGCGGCGGCGAACAGCGGTGCCTGGGCCAGACCGCCGGCCAGGCCGACCAGGATCAGGCCCGGGAACATGCCGCCCCAGTAGTCCGGGGCGGTGTGCACGGCCGCCAGCCAGTACCCGGCGGCGAGCGCCATGGCCAGCGTGCCGGTCACAGCGGGGGCGGTACGTCCGAAGCGGCGCTGGAGGGGGCCGGCGTTCATCGCGAAGGCGATCGAGGCCAGGGGGGCCGGGGCGATGGAGACGCCCGCGCGCAGCGGGCTGAAGTGCCAGACCTCCTGCATGAACAGGGCGGTGCTGAGCAGGACGATGGCGAAGCCGGCGGAGAACAGGAACAGGGCCAGGGTGGCGATGGTGAACGGCCTGCCGGCGAACAGCTGCTTCTCGATCACCGGCGCCTTGGCGCGCAGGGTCCGCTCGACGGTCGCGGCCCCGGCCAGGGCGGCCGCGACGAACAGGGCCAGGGTCCGGAGGTCGGTCCAGCCCCACCCGGGTCCCTGGACGGTGGCGAGCACCAGGAGGCTCACGGCCAGCAGCAGTGCGAGGGCGGAGACCGGGTCCGGCAGGGCGGCGCCCTGGGGCCGGCGCACCTCGGGCAGCAGCAGTGCGCCGGCGACGAGAGTGGCGATGCCGACGGGAACGTTGATCAGGAAGATCCACCGCCAGTCGAGGGTGACGAGGAGACCACCGACGGGCGGGCCCGCCGAGGCCGCGATCGCGCCCACGCCCGCCCACAGGCCGACCACCAGGGTGTGCCGGCGTTCGGGGAAGCTCGGGTAGAGCAGGCCGAGCGAGGTCGGCACGATCATCGCCGCGCCGACGGCCTGGAAGGCGCGGGCGGCGACCAGTACGCCGAGACTGGGTGCGGCGGCCGCGACGGCGGAGGTGAGGGTGAACAGCGCCACTCCGGACAGCAGCATCTTCCGTCGCCCCCACTGGTCCGCCATGCGGCCCGCGGGCACCAGCACGGCCGCGAAGACGACCGCGTAGGCCGACAGCACCCACGACACGCTCGCGACGCCCGCGCCCGGAAACGACCGGCCGATCCCGTCGAGGGCGACGTTGACGACGAAGAAGTCGAGCTGCGCCATGAAGGCGACGGCGCCCAGCACCGCCATGATGCTCCAGCGGCGCGGGTGACCCCCGTCGGTGACAGCCGGAGCCGCACCGGCGGGCCTTGTCGGTGTCGCGGCTGCCTGTAGTGAAGCCTGTGTGGACATGAGGTCCGCCCCTCGCACGAAAATGGGCTTGCCAGCCCTTTTTTGGGCTCGACCTGATGAGACACCCAGAAAAAGAGGCTGTCAAGCCCATTTTGATGCTAAGGTCATCCGCATGACCGCAAGCAGCGAAGTGCCGGCTCGGAAGCTGACCCCCAAGGGTCTGGCCACGCGCGAGCGCATCATCGCGGCAGCAGCGGAACTGATCTACGAAAACGGCGCCCAGAACACCAACAACGAGCAGATCCGCGAGGCCGCCGGAGTCAGCGGCTCACAGCTCACGCGCCACTTCCCCACCAAAGAGGCCCTGGTCCGCGCGGTGCTCGCCTGGCAGGCCGACAACATCGTCGCCCGCCACCAGGCGCCGGAGCTGGGCGAGCTGGACAGTTTCGCCGCCCTCCATCAGTGGGCCGACTCCTATATCGCCTCGCAGGACATGCTGCGCGGCGGCTGCACGTTCGGCTCCCTGGCCGCCGAAGTAGTCAAGGCCGAACCCTCCCACCGGGACGCGGTGGCCGACGGCTTCGAACGGTGGCAGGCGCTGTTCAGGCGCGGCTTGAGCAAGATGCGCGAGCGCGGCGAACTGCGGCCGGAAGCCGACCCGGCCGCGCTCGCCCACCTGCTCACCGCCGCATTCCAGGGCGGAGCCCTCCTGGACCAGGCGGCCGAGGACAGCACCCCGCTACGCGACGCACTGTACGGCGCCCTGGCCTACATCGAATCCTTCGCCGTACAGGGCTGAACGGCGCGGCATTGCCGGACACTCGGCGGCAACCGATGAGAGAGCACGCAGCCCGGCGGGGACCGCAGAGGCTTCCCGTCCTTTCGGACACACCGAGGTCAGGGAAACCCGGACGGGGAGAGGGCGGCGCTGCCGACGGTGCCACCGCGCATGGGCCTTGTGCGGAGGCCGGCTGTCGAAGTGACGTTGCTGCTGCACACGAGTGGTCCCGGCTGGGGCATCACGGAGGTGTCGTCGGGGAACGAAGCGGCGCCGCTGCACGAAGGGTTACGTGGCGTACTCCAGGGCGACGTGGAGCCGACGTGTTCCCGGTCTTCCCCGACCGCAACCTTGTGGCCCGTTGGCGAGTCCTGATCATGCAAGTGTCCTCGCTTTTCACCCCCGTGGAGGAACCAAGTGGGCAGACGTGCCCTCATCCATGGCGGTCTGGCCGTCGCCACCTCGCTGACCCTGGCCATGAGCCTCGGCCCGCTGACAGCCGAGGTCCATGCGGCCGACGCCTCCGAGGTGGTCATCCCGGCGCAGACATCCCTGCTGCCGCGGACCGCGCTGTTCAGCGCCGGACCCTCGGGGTTCCTGCGCCATGAACCCGGCCGTGGCCGTGTGTGGACCACCTACACGGGCGCGGACACGGTGGTGGACGCGTCGGCCGACGAGGTCTGGGGCATGCCGGAGTTCGGCGCCGGCTCGGACGTGGTCGCCCGCTACGCCGGCAGCACACGGACCGTGACGCTGCGGGACATGGGGGCCGGGGGCGCGGTCACGACGCTCACGCTCCCCGAGGGCCACACCTACCAGGGAACGCTCGGGCGGACCGTCGTCACGACCGCCTGGACGGCCGACCGGCTCACCTGGCACCTGCTCGACCTCCAGGACGACGGCACGGTGGGCGACCGCGCGGTGTCCGGCGTCCCGGCCGACGTCTCCTCGGTGAGCACCGGCGACTCGCCCGTGGCCGACACCCACGGCACGGTCGTGCAGTACTGGACGGGCAGCAGGACCCACAGCGGCTGGATAGACGCCGACAAGGGCACGTTCGTCGAGCTGCCGTACAACCCGACCGTCACCACGACCGGGCGGGTGGTCCTCACCCCCACGCACCTGGTGGCGTGGGACGGCGTCGACACCGTCTCCGTCTACTCCCGCGCCGACCTGACCACGGCCGTCCGTACCGTGCCGCTTGAGAACGACAACGCGACCCATCTGCTGGGCATGGTCGGCGACCAGCTCCTGGTCTCCCGCTACGACTCCTCGCTGGGCGCCAAGGACGGCAGTCTGCCCGTCTGGCGGGTCGACGCGCTCGCCCCCGACGGCTCGACGACCAGGACCGTGCTGGCCCGCTCGGAGAGCCTCGCCCTCGCCGTCCCCACCCCCGACGGCGGGCTCCTCGTGCCCGGCGGCGGAGCCGACACCGCCGACTTCGGGGTGAACCTGGTCCGCGCGGGCACCGACGGCACCCCCGTCGCCGAGAAGGTCGCCTCCTCCGTGCTGAACCCGGTGGCCGACCCGGTACCCGAACTCACCCTGGACAACGGCCGGTTGACGGTGACGGAACAGCACCGCGAGACCGGCCGCACCTCCATGTACAGCCGGACGACCGGCGCCACCGGTGACACCCTCACCGTCGGCCCCCGCACCTCCCACGGCCTCGTCACCGCCTCCGCGCCCAACCTCGTGGGCACCGGGGACGGTCGTACGGTCGTCTGGAACTCGTACCTCTCGGGCGACGACCGCGTCCCCCGGGTCGTCCAGCCGGCGGGCACCCTGCCCGGTACGGCGATCGACCCGCAGCACAGCTATGTACGGGTGTGGGACGCCAAGGGCCGGCACGTCGCGATGGCCACCGAGTACACGGAGTCGGCCGGTTCGCAGACGCGGGTGGTCGACCTCGACACCGGCTCCACGGTGCTCACCTCGGCTACGCACGGCAAGGCGCTGTGGGGCACCACCCTGTGGGTGGCGGACGGCAACGACAGCGCCGCGCCGGTCGACGTCCGCACCGGCAAGCGCGGCGAATCGGTGTGGTTCGGCCGGAACTGCCTGCTGGAGGACCTCCAGGCCGTGGGACGCCTGCTGCTGTGGTCGTGCGTCGGCTCGGGCGAGAGCCAGGGCGTCTACGACACCGTCACCCGGACGAAGACCACCCTCACGCAGGGCGCCTGGGAGACCGCCAAGCTCGGCGACGGCTTCGTCGTCACCAGCGCCGGCGGCGAGCTGAAGGTGACCGACGTCCGCGGTGCCACACCGGTGACGCACTCGGTGGCCACCCTCTCGGGCGGGCAGCCCTGGGACGTCGACCCGTACACCGGCCTGATCGCGTACGTCGACGCCGGGGCGAACACCCATGTGGTGCCCAGCGGCGTCCCCGTCTCGGCACTGTCGCAGCTCGACTCCGCCGTCGCGGGTTCGGCCGACGTCAAGAGCGCGGCCTGGAAGCCGCGTTGGTGGCTGTCGAAGCAGGTCGCGTCCTGGACGCTCACCCTCAAGAACAAGGCAACCGGTACGACCGTCCGCACCCTCTCCGGCGGTACGGCACCGGGCGCGCTCCAGACCTCCTGGAACGGCAAGGACACGGCCGGCAGGCTCGTCGCCGACGGCGCCTACGCCTGGACGCTCACCGCCACCCCGGCCGACGGCCAGGGCGCGGCCCTCACCAGGACCGGCACGCTCAAGGTCACCGGCGCGACCCCGGTCCGACGGGACTTCGCCACCGCGGACGGCTTCGGCGAGGTGCTCACCCTCGACGGCTCGGGCGCGCTGACGTACCAGTACGGCACCGGCACCGGGACGCTGACCGCCAAGAAGACGGGCTCCGGCTGGCCGACGAGCGCGAAGTTCGTGCCGTACGGCGACCTCGACGGCGACCGGTGCAACGACGTCCTCGTGCGCTACGCCGGCGGTGCGCTGCGCGCCTACCGGCCCGCGTGCGGGGCGGCGGTGACCCCGTCGACGGCCTACACCTCGCTGGGCACCAGCGGCTGGACGCAGTACGACGTACTGACCTCGCCCGGCGACGTCACCGGTGACGGCCGTGCGGACCTGATCGCCCGCCAGGCTTCCACCGGAGACATCTACCTCTACAAGGCGACGAGCGCGGGCAAGCTGTCGGCGCGGACGAAGATCGCCTCCAAGTGGACGGGCTACAAGAAGATCGTGGGTGCCGGCGACCTCGACGGCGACGGCCACGGCGACCTGCTGGCGCAGGACAAGTCGAACGGGCTGTGGCGCTACGACGGCACCGCGACGGGCAGGTTCAAGAGCCGGGTGAAGGTCTTCAACGACTGGGGGGCCTCGTACAACGTCATCGTCGGCGTGGGCGACATCACCGGCGACGGCAGGGCCGACCTCGTCTCCCGCGACACCTCCGGTGCCCTCTACCGCAACAACGGCAACGGCAAGGGCTCCTTCGGCGGCCGCACCAAACTCGCCACCGGCTGGCAGAGCTACAAGGGCGTGTCCTGACTCACGCCCCACGCCCTCTTTCTCGAGGCGTCCCGGGGCGCGGAGTCGACAAGAAATCCGGCCAGCAAGACGCCCCAGGTCACTGGCCTGGGGCTGCGAAAAGAGCGGGTGGTACAGGCACGCCAAGGGCACGGCGCCGGGCGGGAGACGGGGAACGCGTCTGCGTTGTCGCTTCCACGCGCCGGTCGCCTGGGCGCCTGCGGCTCCCGAACGGTGCGCCGTCGATGCGCATCGAACCGGGTGACGCCACTCTGACGTGCGCTCTCGGCTCGGGAGAGTCTCTTCCCCCGTCTCGGCGGCTACTTGTTCTTGCCGTTGCCCTGGCCGCCGTTCGCCCGGCCGTTGCCGGCAGCGGCGGTGGCGGTGGTGCCTGCTGTGGCGGCGGACTTCCCGGCGCTCCTGCCGGACTTGCCCGAACCGGTCGAGCGGCTCGGCTTGGCCGTCGTGGCTGCCAGCTGTTCGGCGCAGTAGGCAGCCACCTTGTCGGTACCGCCGGCTGCCGCGATCAGCCGTTGCCAGGCCGTCGCGTCGAGCGCCTTGCCATGGCCCTGGACCTGGTCGTAGGCGCGGCAGTGGGCTTCGGTGTCCTGGGCGGTGGCGGGCCGGTCCGTCGGCCGAGCCTCGCCGGACGGCGGTGCCGAGGCCGCACCGCCCGGCCGGTTCGGGGCGGTCGCCGAGGGGTTCGGCGTTCCCCGGCCGTGTCCGGCGCCCTCGGTGGAGGAGCCGACGGAACCGATGGCCGCGACCGCCACACCACCCAGGGCGAGGCTGGCGAAGACCGCGCCGAACGTCAGCCTGACCGGGCGCCGCACCCGCCGCTCGGCTGCCGGCCGCCAGTCGTCCCGGCGCCGGGTACGTGCGCGATAGGCGCCCGCCGCGTGGGCGGCCCGGAACGCGGCCACGGCCTGCCGCTCGCCCTGGGGCCCGCGATCGTCCGCACGGACGGCTGCGGCCAGTGCCGCCTCCAGCGCCGTGTCGTCACCCGCGTCCCGAGGATCCGACAGGGTGCCGCCGGGCCGCACACGTCGACGGCCCCCCACCCCGTCGCCGCTCAGCTGTTCACCCATGTCCGTTTCCGTTCCTGTCCGACCGCTTCGATTCGTCCCCTGTGCCGGCTCCGATGCCTGCCTGCCGATCTTGTCGCGGTTGTCGTTCATGTCGACTCCCCCAGCGCGCGGGAAGCCACATCCGTCACACTCTCCTCCGCCTCGCCGCCGGTCCCGAGCTGACGGGCAAGGCGCTTCAGGCCCCGGTGGGCGGCCGTGCGCACCGCACCCGGCCGCTTGCCGAGGACGCGCGCGGCGGACGGACCGTCCAGACCGACCACGACCCGCAGCAGCACGGCCTCGGACTGGTCCCGCGGCAGCCCGCGGATCAACTCCAGAGCCCACCGCGTGGAGAGGGACTCAAGGGCCTGCTCATGCGTGTTGTGCGGGCCGGCCAGATCCAGTACGTCCTGGTCGGTACCGCCGGCCTGGGGCCGCACCCGCCGCCGACGCAGGTGATCCAGTGCCCGGTGCCGGGCGATGGTCGCGGTCCAGCCGCGAAAGCCCGCGCCGTCCCCCTTGAACCGCCCGAGGTCGCGGGCTATCTCCAGCCAGGCGTCGGACGCCACGTCCTCCGCGTCGTCACCGACGACACCCCGCAGGTAGCCCAGAAGGCCCGGCTGCACGATCCGGTAGAGGACCGCGAAGGCGCCCTCGTCGCCGTCCTGGGCGCGCACGACCGCCGCCCCCAGCTCCCCGTCGTACTCCTGTACGCGCCGGGTCTGCCGCACCTGGCCCAAGATTGCCCTCGTTCGCACGGATCACAACCGATTTCCCACCGTCCGCCGCGCTCCGATCGCACCGACGGCCCCACGACAACCAGCGTGCGCTCCCACAGAAACGTCACAACGCTCAGGAGCGCTGTCCGGTATCACCCGTCTCCCAGCGCTCAGCCGCGGGATTCGGCAGACGCGACCGCGACGCAGCGGAACCGGTGCCGTCCGCACCGGCAGCAGCGATCCTCACCGGTGACGGCGCCGCTGCCCCGCCCCCCCGGACCCCTCTCCGCACCGTTCACGACTCCCCCGGTGAGCGGCGCGGAGAGGACCGGACAGACCTGCGACGGGCGGTCGCTCCGTCCCCGGCGCCGTTGGGGCGCGTGATGCTTCGGCGCTCTGGTGCGCTCCCTATGTCATGAGTACGTACCTCCGTCTGCGAGCGGTGCCGGCTCCGGCACTGCGCAACAGTCCGGCTTGGCTGGAGCGGCTTTTCGCGAGCGATGCGGAGTCCCTCCAGCACCGGGCCGGCCGGTGCCCCGAGGAGGTCCTGGACGTGTGCTGTCCGAACCAGGAGCGCATCTACGCCGGCGCACCGCCGGACGCGCCGGGCGGGCCGCAGGCCCAGGTGGTGCTCGGCGGCCGCCCCGTGCTCCGCACCGACCGGCGCGAGCCGCCGTTGCTGGTCCTCACGGCGGCCCAGACCCGCCGGGTGGCCGGATTCCTGGAGCGCTCCGACTTCGACGCGCTGTGGGACCTCGCCCGGGACCGGCTGCTGCCCGGCTACGGCGGGACGACCGCGGAGCCCGAGACGTCCCGCGCGTTCGCCATGACGCACCGGGAACTGCGGGCCTTCTACGCGCACGCGGCCCAGTGGGGGGAAGCGGTGGTGAAGTGCCCTTCCCAGGCGTGAGGAGTCGCGATCCGGGACGGCGAGGAAGCGCCGCGAGGCGGGACCTGCGGACACCCGGAGGCGGACTTGTGGCTGTGCGGGGTGGGAGGTGTAACAGTTTCGGCCTGCTGCGCTCTCTCCATGCGGACGACCACGTCGGTCGGCTTGGAGGGAGGCGGGACTCGTGCAGTGGACGGGCGACGGCGGCGCAGGGTACGGCGAGGAGCCGCCCACCAGCCGCGGGTACGGGTACGGGTACGGGTATGCCCACGGTCACGAGGCCACCGGCGGCACTGCCGCCGAGACGGCCACGGCGGAGCCGGAGCCCTGGGCCGCCGGTGCACCGGTGCTCGTCGCCGGGCCGGACCGCCTCGCCGGGGCGGAGTGGGACTCTCCGCACGGTGACGTCATCACCGTGCTGCCGACGGACCGCGACGAGTCCGGCCGTCCCGTACCGGAGCCGGACACGCCGGAGAACGATCCGGCGCGCCCCGTCTTCGTGGACGCCTCGGGGCGCCGCCAGCGGCGCGTGCGGCGTGCCGCACGACTGCTGTTGATCCCCGCGGGCGTCTATGTCGCCCTGCTGGTCAGCGCGTTGCTGGGCGGCCCCACCATCAGCGCGCCGTTCGTCCCGCTGCCCGACACAACGCATCCGGCCACGCCGCCCCGCGCGACCACACCCGGCTCCCCCGCCGGCAAGGATCACGGTCACCCGGCGCGGAGCACGGACTCCGGCGCGGCGGACCAGGACGCGCGTCCCACCGCGCCGCGGACGGCCTCCGGCCGGACCGGCGGGCAGGCGGCCGCGACCACCCCCGCGGCCACGTCCGCCACCACCGCGCCGCCCGCCGGGACCGCCGCCCCGACCACGACCGCGACTCCCACCACCAGCGCCGCTGCCAGTACCGGTGCCACCGGCACCGAAGCACCCTCCGCCAAGGGGCGTGCCAACGCCGCGTCCCACAAGCCCGCGAAGTGACCCAGGCCCCGACGTGACAGATCCGACCGATCACCGGCCCCGCACCGCGGTGCCCCGCCCCACCGCCGTGCCCCGCCTCCGCGGCCGCACCCGCCGAGTCACCCCCCGCACCCACTGGCTGCTGCTGTGCGTGCTCGTGGTGACCCTGTCCGCGGCCCTCCTGCTGCAGGGCTACACCCACCACATGTTCGGGATCACATCGGACGACGTGACCGGTCCCCCCGGCCGTGCCGACGCGGTACCCGGCCAGGTCGCCCGCGGCGGCCCCGTGATCGCGGGCGCCGCCGGCTCCCCGCACACCGCCCGCCCGAAGACCCGTACCATCGCCCTCACCTTCGACGACGGCCCCGACCCGGTCTGGACCCCGCGCATCCTCGACGTCCTGCGCCGCAACCACGTGCACGCGACCTTCTTCGTCGTCGGCACCCAGGTCGTCGCCCACCCGGAGCTGGTCCGCCGGATCGTCGCCGAGGGCCACCAGATCGGCATCCACACCTTCACCCACCCCGACCTCTCCCGCCTCGCCCCGTGGCAGCGCTCCCTGGAGCTGCGCGAGACCCAGCTCGCGGTGGCCGGCGCGGCCGGCGTCACCACCGCGCTGCTCAGGCCGCCGTACTCCTCGGAGAACGACGCGCTGGACGACGCCGACTGGTCCGTCCTGAAGCAGGCCGACACGGCCGGGTACGTCACCGTGCTCTCCACCCTGGACGCCGAGGACTGGCAGCGCCCCGGCACCGCCCGCGTCCTCGCGAACGCGACACCGCACGGCAAGGCCGGGCAGATCGTGCTGATGCACGACGCCGGAGGCGACCGCTCCCAGACCGCCGCCGCCCTGGACACCCTCATCCCCCGGCTCAAGGCACAGGGCTTCCGGTTCACGACGGTCGGCGCCGCGGTCGGCATGACCGATCCCGTCCGGACGGCCGGGCTGGGCGACCACCTCCAAGGCGTCGCCCTCATCAAGATGCTGCAACTCGGCGACGGGACCATCCGGCTGCTCGGCGTGCTGATGTACGCGGCCGGGGCGGTCAGCGTGCTGCGCGCGGCCGTCGTACTGGTCGCGGCCCGCCGGCACCGCCGGCTGCGGACCGGGCGCCGGGCCAGGCCGTGGGGACCGCCGGTGACCGAACCGGTCAGCGTCATCGTCCCGGCGTACAACGAGAGCGCCGGAATCGAGGCGGCCGTGCGCTCCCTGGTCGCCTCGGACCACCCGGTGGAGATCATCGTGGTGGACGACGGCTCCACCGACGGCACCGCCGATCTCGTCGAGTCCCTGCGGCTGCCGGGTGTGCGGGTGATCCGACAGCGGAACGCGGGCAAGCCCGCCGCGCTCAACACCGGCCTGGCCGCTGCCACCTGCGAGCTGGTGGTCATGGTCGACGGTGACACCGTCTTCGAACCCGACGCCGTCCGCACGATCGTGCAGCCCTTCGCCGACCCCGCTGTGGGTGCCGTCTCCGGTAACGCGAAGGTCGTCAACCGGGGCGGACTGCTGGGCCGTTGGCAGCACATCGAGTACGTGGTCGGCTTCAACCTCGACCGCCGCCTCTTCGACCTCGCCGAGTGCATGCCGACCGTGCCCGGCGCGGTCGGGGCGTTCCGGCGCCGGGCCCTGCTCGCGCTCGGCGGGGTCAGCGACGTCACCCTCGCCGAGGACACCGACCTCACCATGGCGCTGTGCCGGGCCGGCTGGCGCGTCGTGTACGAGGAAGGGGCGGTGGCCTGGACCGAGGCGCCCGCATCCCTGGGCGCCCTGTGGCGGCAGCGGTACCGCTGGTGCTACGGCACACTGCAGGCGATGTGGAAGCACCGTGGCGCGCTGGTGCAGGGCGGCGCCGCAGGCCGCCTCGGCCGCCGGGGCCTGGCCTACCTCCTCCTCTTCCAGGTCCTGCTGCCACTGCTCGCCCCCGTGGTCGACGTCTTCGCGCTCTACGGCCTGGTCTTCCTCGACCCGTTGCGGATCACCGTCCTCTGGCTCGCCTTCCTGCTCCTGCAATTGCTCATGGGCCTGTACGCGTTCCGCCTGGACGGAGAACGCCCCGGCCCGTTGTGGAGCCTGCCGCTGCAGCAGTTCGTCTACCGCCAACTGATGTATCTGGTGGTCATCCAGTCCGTCTTCACCGCCGTGGCGGGTTCGCGGTTGCGGTGGCAGCGCATGGAGCGCTACGGCACCCTGCGGGCACCGACGGCTGCGGAGACGTCCGGCGAGGACCGCCCTCCGCGGGTCCCCGCCTGAACCGGGGTCCGCTCCTCACGCTTTCCGGTGTGCAAGGCCGCGAAAGCCGCCGTCGGCGTGCGATCCTTCCTGCCGGGCTCGGGAAGGTGACATCTGGTCGTCCGGGCGCGCTGGTATGTCAGGGCACTCCCGTGACGGCTGTGCCCTGTGATGGCTGATGACAACGACAACGGGGCTTCAGGGTGGGGCATGAGAACTGAACACAGCGTTCGGCACGGTCGCCGTCGATCTGGTCCGAAGAGATCCGGTCCGGAGATATCCGGTCCGAAGAAGCGGACGTGGGTGGCGTTGGGGGCGGTCGTGGCCAGTGGCGGCGTGGTCGTGGCGACCGTCGCCATGGCCGGCTCACCAGGCCGTGGAGCGCCGGCCGCGCAGGGACCGATCAAGACGCATGTCCACTCACTGTCCCTGACCGGAACCGGTGCGTCACTCAAGACGCTGGGGGCCCGGTCCACGGCTCCGTTCAGCATGGTCGGTGTCACCTGGAACGGTGCGCACGCCGAGCTGCGCGGCACGGTGGAGGTGCGGACCCGTTCCGCCGCCGACGGTCACTGGACCCAGTGGCTGAAGATGCAGCAGCCGGACGACCTCCCCGACGCCGCTGAGCTGAACCGTCCCGGTGTGCGCGGCGGGATGTCCCCGCTGTGGGCGGGACCGTCGAACGGAATCCAGGTCCGCGCGACCGGCGCGGGCAGGACCGCCACGCTGCCCGCCGGGCTGCGGGTGGACCTGGTCGATCCGGGCAAGCCCGCCACCGACGGGACACCGGACTCCGGCATGGGTCTGGCGGGCTACGCCATGGATGCGACGGCCACCGACACCGCCGCCCCGCCGGTCACCGGCACCGCCTCGCCGACGGACAGCTCCGCCCCGACCGACACCGCGACGCCCACCACGGGCACCGGTGCCTCGGACACCGCGACCGCGACGGACTCCGCGTCGCCCACGGACACCTCCACGGCCACGGACCCCACCTCCACCGCCCCGTCCACCCCGTCCACCCCGTCCACCGGGACCTCCGCGTCGTCCTCGCCGAGTGGGTCCCCGACGGCCTGGCCCAGCCAGCTTCCGACGACGGCCGAGGCGTACCCGTCCTGCACGACCTCCTCCGCCGCCCCGTCGGCGACCCCGCCGGACCCGATGCCGGCCGCGACCGTCTCGACGGTGGCACCGCCCCCCGTGGTGACCCGGGCCGGCTGGGGCGCCGACGAGTGCGCGCGGGAGTCGGGTTACCCGTCGTACGGCTCGGCGGTGAAGGTGATGTTCGTCCACCACACGGACACCACCAACAACTACTCCTGCGCCGACTCCCCGGCGATCGTGCGCGGCATCTACGCCGAGCACCTCAACCAGGGCTGGCGCGACCTGGGTTACAACTTCCTCGTCGACAAGTGCGGCACCATCTTCGAGGGCCGCTTCGGAGGAATGGCGCTCCCCGTCGTCGGCGCCCAGACCTACGGGTTCAACACCAACAGCATGGGCGTGGCCGCCATCGGCACGTACACCGACCTCAGCGGCGGCGACTCCAAGGCCAGCACCTTCACCGGGGCCGCGCCGAGCCAGGCGATGCTGGCCTCCATCGCCCGCATCGCGGCCTGGAAGTTCGGCATGACCGGCGTGAACCCGGGCACCGGTACCGCGTCCCTGCCCGAGGGCGCCTCCGACAGCTACGGCTTCACCCTGGGCAAGAGCTACCCCTTCAACGCGATATCCGGGCACCGCAACGGCTATGCCACCGACTGCCCCGGCAACCAGCTCTACAACGCCCTGAGCACGATCCGCTCCTACGCGGCAGGCCCGGTCGGCGCGGTCTCCGTCACCGGGATGTCCGGCGGGGCGGCCAAGTCCGGGACGAACTACTACACCAAGGGCGCGGCCACGGTGAGCTGGACGACCGCCACGCCGTCCGCGGTGATCTCCGGCTTCGACGTCCTGGTCGACGGCAAGGCGGTGGCCCACACCTCCGGCTCCGCCCGCTCCGCCTCGGTCACGGTCGCCTCCGGCAGCCACACCGTCCAGGTGCGCGCCACCCACGTCCGAGGGGCGACCACGCTGTCCGGCTCGGTCACCCTGGTCGGCGACACCACCGCGCCCACCTTCCCGACCGCTCCCGGCGTGCAGCTGCGCACCGGCACGGTGAACTCCACCTCCGTCCCGGTCTCGGTGACCTGGAAGGCCGCCGACAACGCGGCACTCGCCAAAGTCACGTCGACCTCGCCGTCCGCGGCCACCTTCGGCCCGACGGTGACCTCCTGGTCGGCCAGTGCCAAGCCCGGCACGTCCGACCTGTTCGCCCTGAAGGCGTACGACGTGGCCGGCAACGCCGCCGGCGCCTCCGTCCAGCGGACGCCGAGCATCGTCCAGGAGACCTCAACCACCCGGACCGGCACCTGGACGCGCAAGAGCAGCACCAGCTACCTGGG
Organism: Streptomyces sp. NPDC001507; assembly: GCF_042894765.1. Classification (NCBI taxonomy): domain Bacteria; kingdom Bacillati; phylum Actinomycetota; class Actinomycetes; order Kitasatosporales; family Streptomycetaceae; genus Streptomyces; species Streptomyces sp. NPDC001507. The sequence continues at coordinate 55,610 of NZ_JBIAVV010000011.1, read as the reverse complement.
CGGGTACTCCTACGGTTCCTCGGCCGCCAAGGCCTCGATCAGCTGGACCTTCACCGGACGCTCGGTGGCCTGGATCGTCTCGCGGGCCGCCACCTCGGGCCAGGCGTACATCTACGTCGACGGCACCAAGGTCACCACGGTGGACCTGAAGTCCTCCACGACCCTCTACCGCCAGGCGATCTGGACCAAGACCTGGTCGGCCTCCGCCAAGCACACCCTGAAGATCGTCGTGGTGGGCACCGCGGGCCGCCCGACCGTCACCACCGACGGCATCGCAACCATCGGCTGAACCGCCGCCCGCACCTCACGAAGGAGCCCTCCGCCCGCGGGACGTCCGTGGGCGGTGGGCGTCGCGATGGGCGAAGTCCCGCAGCGCCACACCGCCGACCCCGAAGCCGAAGACACGCACCGCCGAACCTTCCTCGCCGCGAGCAGCGCCGCGCGCCCGACTCCGGCCACGTCACACCGGACACGCAACGGAAGGCCGCCGCCGGGCTGGACGGGATGGTGCGCACCGAGCGTGCGAAGCACCACACCGAGGTGCGGCACCCACCCACTGGTCTAGACAACAAAGAACCCCCGGGTCCACGACCCGGGGGTTCCTGCCGGAGCGGGTGACGAGAATCGAACTCGCGCTCTCAGCTTGGGAAGCGACGGCGCTTGGAAGGTCATGTGATCGCTGACCTGCGTATATGTGGCGTAGCGGCCGCCTCGCGAAAAGCTGGTCTACACCGCTGTTGGCCGTGGTTGTCCGCTCTTACGGGCACGCTGTGGGCACGGCTCCGCAGCGTGCCGGGCCGAGTGCCAGAGTGAACGGGCTCCGCTCTCGGACCGGCCGGCTCGCATGCCCGGCGCGGCAAGCGCTTAACGACGCCGCGTGGTTCACGCGGGTGATCGCCCGTCACCGGGCCCGTCCCGACGCCCTCCACGGCGCATGGCTCGCCGCGAGCGCCGGGGTCCGCTATGCCGGAGGGTGCGGGGAACCAGGCGGGACCGGATCGGTATCGCCCCTTCCTAGCCTGCACGGGCAGGTTCCGGCCGAGTGGAACAGACACCGTGCGAAGGGGAGTCCTCACGTGACCGAGATCGTGTGCGTCTCCGGCAGCCTGTGGTGGGCTTCCGCGTATTCGGCGGTCGTCGCCACACTCCGCCGCACAGTCTCCGAGCGGTTCGGCGGAGCCGGCACCTGCGTCGAGGGCGAATTCGCCCACCCGCAGGTCGTCACCGCACTGGAAAGCTTTCTCCTCACGGTCCTCGCCGCCGCTCGCAGGCAGGAGCCTTCCGCGGCCGACGGCCGGCCCCGCCGCACGTTCCCCGACGCCGGGAAATGACGCGTCCCCATCCGCAGCCGGCCATCCGGCCCGTGCGATACCTCATGCCCTTGCGATACCCCGTGGAGGAACCCATGCACCCGTTGCTACGTGTCAGTGAGGAGGTCCGGGCCGCCCTCGCCGACCGGCTTCCCGTCGTGGCACTGGAGTCCACCGTCATCGCCCACGGCCTGCCCTACCCCGGCAACGTGGAGACGGCGACGGCGATCGAGAAGGCGGTGCGCGACGCAGGCGCCGTGCCCGCCACCATCGGCCTGGCCGATGGCCGTTTCACCGTCGGCATGAGCGAGTCGGACCTGGAGCGGTTCGGTACCACCAAGGGCATTCCCAAGGTGTCGAGCCGGGACATCGGGGTGGTCCTGGCCGGCGGCGGGCTCGGCGCGACCACGGTGGCGTCGTCGCTGGTCGCCGCCTCCCTCGCGGGAATCCGGGTGTTCTCCACGGCAGGTGTCGGAGGCGTGCACCGCAGTGCGGGCGAGACCTTCGACATCTCCGCCGACCTCGTCCAGTTCACCCGCAGCCCGGTCGCCGTGGTGTGCGCGGGTGCCAAGAGCATTCTGGACCTCGGTCTGACGCTGGAGTACCTCGAAACGCAGTGTGTGCCGGTAATCGGTTACCGCTGCGACGACTTCCCCGCCTTCTACTGCCGCTCCAGTGGCCACCGCAATCCGCAGCGGATCGACGAACTTCCGCTGCTGGTGCGGGCACTGGACGCGCACTGGGCAACCGGCACCCAGGTGGGCGCTCTGGTGACCCACCCGATCACGGAGGCCGACGCGCTCGACTCCGAGTACGTCGAGGGGGCCATCACCGACGCACTCGCGCAGGCGGACGCGCAGGGGATCACGGGTCCGGCGATCACCCCCTTCCTGATGAAGGCGGTCAGCGCCGCCACCGCGGGTGCCAGTGCCGCCGCCAACCGTGCCGTGCTCATCTCCACCGCCGCCCTCGCGGGCGAACTCGCCGTCGCTCTGTCGGCATCCGGCGAGGAGGAGACGTCATGACCGGGGCATTGCTGCTCGACCTCGACGGCACGCTCCTCGACACCCCGGGTGCCATCACCCGCACGCTGCACTCCGTCCTGCGCGATGTCGCCGGATGCGCCGTCGGGATGGACGCGGTGCGGGCCACGGTCGGCAAACCGCTGGACACTTCCGTGGCCTCGCTTCTCGGCCGGGACGCCGCGGCCCCGGTCGTCAACGAGGCGGTCGCCCGCTACCGTGAGGCGTTCGCCGCCACCGTGCTGCCCCAGGCCCGCGACATCGTCCTGCCCGGCGTCGTCGAGGGACTCACCCTGGCTCGGGAGGCCGGGATGGTGCTCGCCCTTGCCACCAGCAAGGTGCTGGCGAGCACCGAACCGCTGCTGCGGGCCGCCGGCCTGGACGGGTTCTTCACCGTGGTCGCCTGCCACGACATGGTCGACCGCGGCAAGCCCCACCCCGACCTCGCCCTGTACGCGGCGGAGGCGCTGACCGTGCCGCCGGCGGGCTGCACGGTCGTCGGCGACAGCGGCGACGACATGAGGATGGCGCGCGGAGCCGGGATGCGGGCGCTCGCCGTCACCACCGGCGTGGCGAGCGCCGCGACACTCGTCGAGGCCGGCGCGCACGCCGTGTACGGCAGGTTCGACGCACTGGTACGAGATGTGCTGGCACACGGACCTGAGTTGGTCAAACCATGACATCTATCGCGTCGCTTGGCCGGGCACAGGCGGCCGACGTTGTGTCGGCCGCCGTCGCTCCCGCCGTCTGGGGCAGCACGTACCTCGTCACCACCGAACTTCTGCCGCCTGGCCGCCCTCTGCTGGCCGCCGCCGTCCGGGCCCTGCCCGCCGGACTGGTCCTGGTGGCGATCACCCGGCGCCTTCCGCACGGCACCTGGATCGGTCGCGCGGTCACCCTCGGGCTCCTCAACATCGGGGCCTTCTTCAGCCTGCTGTTCGTGGCCGCCTACCGGCTGCCCGGCGGGCTCGCCGCGATCATCGGCTCGGTGCAGCCCATGATCGTGATCCTGCTCGCCTTCGTGCTGCTGCGCGAGCGGGCCCGCCTCGGCGACTGGGCCGCCTGTGCCCTCGGCACGGTCGGCGTGGGCCTGCTGGTCCTCAGCGCGCAGGCGAGGCTCGACACCGTCGGCGTGCTCGCGGAGTTGGCGGCGACCACGAGCATGGCCGCCGGCATCGTCCTGGGCAAGCGGTGGGGGCGTCCGGAGGGTGTCGGGCTGCTGGCGTTCACGGGCTGGCAGCTCACCGCTGGTGGTCTGTTCCTGCTGCCGCTGTCCCTGGTCGTCGAAGGGCCGCCGCCTCGGCCGACGGGCCTCAATCTGCTTGGTTTCACCTATCTGGCGGTGATCGGCGCACTCGTCTCCTACGCTCTGTGGTTCCGCGGTATCGAGCGGCTGCCTGCCTTCACCGTGTCGCTGCTCGGCTTCGTAAGCCCCGTGGTCGCGACGGCCCTGGGCTACGTGGTCCTCGGCCAGTCGCTGTCGCTCGTTCAAGTGTGCGGGGCCGTTCTGGTGCTCGGTGCCATCCGTCTCGCGCAGCGGTCGGCGATCCCCCGCCCCAGGTCGCCGTCCCCGCCCCCGTCCGTCGCCGAACCGTCCGGCGGCGTAGCGGTGCCCGGCACAACGGCCGTACCGGACGCCGGGGGCGACCCCCACCCATCCCCGTCCTGACCACGGCATGTCGCGCGCGCCGGGGCCGGTGTCAGACCGGGAACGGACCGGGAACGGGGATTCCTAACCTGGCCGGGACAATGTTCAGCCGAGGGAGAGGTCAGTGCAATGTCCGAGATCGTGCTCATGTCCGGCAGCGTCCGTGACGGCTCGTACAACTCCGCGGTCGTCGCCACGCTGCGCCGTATCGTCGACGAGCGCTTCGAAGGGGCCCGTGTCACGGTCGTCCACCCGGCCGAACTGCCCTTCTACGACGAAGACATGGACGCGGCGAACGGTTCCGAGGCCGCGTTGCGGATGCGTAACCGTGTCGCCGCCGCGGACGTCCTGGTGATCAGTACCCCGTCGTACAACGGCGCGGCGCCCGGCGTTCTCAAGAACGCGTTGGACTGGCTCTCGCGGCCGTACGGCGACAGTTGCCTGGACGGGCGGACGGTGGCCCTCACCAGCGCCTCGCCCGGTCCACGCGGGGCCGTGGACGCGCAGCCGGGCCTTGCGGAGGTGCTGGGGCACTCCGGTGCGCTGGTCGTCGAGCACCCGCCCGTGGCCGTGGCCAACGCCGAGGAACTGCTCACGGCGGACGGCGAGTTCAAGGCTCGCGAGACCGTTGCGGCGCTGGAGAGTCTGCTGCGAGCCGCGCTGGCCGCCGCCCGGAGGACCGCGCCGTCCTTCGCCGCCTGACGCCCCGTACGCCCGACAACGCGCCCCGTAACGCCATGGAGACGCATGCACCCGGTCCTGGGCGGCCGGCGTTCCTCCGCCTTTCCGGACACGATCGCGGCACCGGTCCACGGCCGGGCACGGACGGTAGAGCCGTCCGTGCCCGGCCGTGCCGTCGTTGCACGGCGCTCCTCTGTCTGCGGCCCCCTGGTCAACGTTTTTCAGTCCATTCTCTGTCGAAAGTCCTCAGTCGAAAGCCTTCGCGATCATGAACACATCGCCCCATCACCGCCGGATCCTGATCGTCGGCCCGTCCGTCGCGCTCGTGCGGGCGGCCGGAGCGGCCGGGTTCCGGGTCTGGTCCTTGTGCGACGCCCTCCGATGTCCGCCAGAGGAACTCGCCGCTCTCTCCGAGCGGGTGCTGATCGCCGACTTCGGTGACGAGGCAGCGTTGGGCAACGCCCTGGACGCTGCCGCCGAGGCCGGCCTGCACGTCAACCCACCCGCCGCCGTACGGCTGTTGGCTGATCCGGATGCCGTACGACGGCTTGTGCGCGACAACAGGCTGTGCCGGCTGGGGATTGCCGAGGACGTGGCTGGCGACCGGTACAGGGTCGACACACTCAGCGTGCACGGCATGCACCGAACGGTCGGTATCACGGCCGAGACGCCGTACGGCCTGCTGCATCCCGCGCCGTTGGCCGGCGACACCGCTGCCACACTGCGGTCGGCCGCCACCTCGCTGCTCGACCTGGCCGGGTATCAGTACGGGCCCGCCCACACCCGTGTCGTGCTCACCCCGGACGGGCCGGTCACCACCGGCTGCGGGGCCGTCGTCGCGGACGAACCGGTGCGCCGCCTGGTGCGGGTGGCCGCGAGGCGTGACCTCGTCGCAGACACCTTCGAGGTGCTCGCCGGGCGGGATGTCGCGCCCGTACGGGCGCTGCGGTTCGGGGCCTCGGTCGGGTTCTCGGAAGCCTGGCGGGAAGAGATACGCGCGCTGCCGTATGTGCGTCACATCGTCGCCGGCGACGGCGAGCGCGGTAGCCAGGTCATCCTGGAGGCCGACTCGGCGGAGAGCGCCCACGAACGCGCCTGCCTCGTACAGCAGCTGTACGGCTGAGTCCGTCGCGAAAGCCGAATGCCCCGGTGGCCGGTCACCGGGGCATTCGGCGTACGAGGGGGCGAAGGGCGTCAGGAGGTGAAGGCGCGCTGGTGCCAGACGAGGCCACCGCCGGCGCCCAACGGGGCGTCGACCTCGGTGACCCGGCCGATCAGGATCGAGTGGTCGCCGCCGTCCCGCACTGCGTACTGCTCGCAGGTCAGGCGAAGGCCGACCGCCAGCGCGGGTGCCGGGGCCGGCCCGGGCCGCAGGGGCGCGCCGGCGAACCGGCGGTCCGCCGGGCCCGCGAATCTCATCGCCAGGTCCTCGTCGCCGGGGCCCAGGACGTGGACGCAGAAGAACGGCGCGTTGACCAGGGCGTCGTGCGAGCCGGCGCGGCGGTCCAGGCAGAGAAGGAACAACGGTGGGTCCAGGGAGAGCGAGCAGGCCGCGCTGACCGTCATCCCGCGCGGAGCGCCGAGTTCGTCGTAGCAGGTCACCACCGTTACCGGGGCCGCCAGCGCGGCCATCGCGGACCGGAAGTCCGCCGGGTCTGCGGACTCCCGGACGGCGGGGAGCGCCGTCAGCAGCGGGGTACTCATCGGATCGCCTCCACCCGTCGGGCGGTCGGCAGCCACCGGCCGTCCGCGGGGGTGTGCAGGCCGGTGCGGACCTCCCATGCGATCCGGCCCGCCCGCACCGTCGTGACCACCCGGCCGGTGAAGGTCCAGCCCTCGTACGCGGACCAGCCGCACTTGGAGCGCACGTCGGCCGCGGACATCTGCCACCGCTCGGCCGGGTCGAAGAGCACCAGGTCGGCGTCCGCGCCGGGCTCAAGGCGGCCCTTGCCGGGCAGTTCGAACAGGGCCGCCGGGCCGCTGCCCATCAGGCGTGCCAGGTGGCAGGCCGCCTCGTCGGCGGGCACGGCGCGGGTGCGCAGGCCCGTCCAGATCGACACGGCCAGCTCCTGCACACCGGGGAGTCCGGGTGGTGCGTCGGCCGGCGGGCGGTTCTTCTCCTCGATCGTGTGCGGGGCGTGGTCGCTCCCGGCGGTGGCCGCCTCGCCGTTCAGGACGGCCTGCCACAGGCGTTCCCGGTCGGCCTCGCCCCGGATCGCGGGCGAGAGCCGGGTGCGCGGGCCCCGGCGGCTGGTGTCGGTGTGGGTGAAGGAGAGGTGGTGGCCGGTGACCTCGAAGGTGACCGGCAGCCCCTCGCGGGCGGCGGCGACCAGCAGGTCGATCTCCTCCGCCGACGAGGTGTGCAGCACATGCGCGGCGGTGCCGTGGCGGCGGACCAGCTCGACGACCTGGGCCACCGCGACGATGGCGCCCGAGCGGGGGCGGTGCGGCTCGTACTCGGCGTACGAGTGCGGGTCGCCGCGCCAGGAGTCGAGCAGGTCGAAGACGCGCTGGTCCTCGGCGTGCAGGACCAGCCGGACGCCGCCGCGGGCCGCCGCCTCGAAGGCGGCGTCCAGCTGCGCGCGGTCACGGAAGACGACCGGGGCCGTGTGGTGGCCCGCCATGAACACCTTGGCGGACGTGGCCACTTCGGGGTCCAGGGCGGCCAGCAGGCCCGGATTGGCCGGGTCCGCGCCAATGTGGAAGCGGTGATCCACCCCCGCGTGGCCCGCCACCAGCTCCGCCTTGGCCCGCAGGGCGTCCTCGTCCAGCCCCGGCGGACGCGTGTTGGGCATGTCCATCACCGTCGTGACGCCCCCCGCCAGCGCCGCGGCGCTCCCGTGTTCCCAGTCCTCCTTGTACTCCAGGCCCGGCGTGCGGAAGTGCACGTGGGAGTCGATCAGGCCCGGCAGGACGTACCGGCCCGTGGCATTCAGGCGCGGCCCTTCGGGCAACGGGGCGTCCGGGCCGAGCAGGGCGGCCACCTCGCCGTCGCGGACCACGACCGTGCCCTCGCGCACACCTTCAGGGGTGACCAGACGGCCGCCCTCGACGATCAGCTGTTCCATGACATGCTCACCAGTTCCCTGCACAGATCGTTGGTCGGTCCCATGAGGGCCACGGCACGGGCGTCGCGGCCGTGGCGGTTGACGGGGTGTGTCTCGACGTAACCGGCGGAGCCCAGCATCCGTGCGGCCTCCGCGCACACCTCCTCGGCGCAGACCGAGGCGAAGAGCTTGGAGTGCAGCGTCGTCATGCCCGGGTCGGGCGCGTCCCGGCGTCCGGCGCGCTCCACCACCGCGCGGGCCGCCTCCACCCGGGTGGTGAGGTCGACCAGCCGGTGCCGTACCGACTGCTGGGCCAGCAGACCGCGGCGGGCCGCCTGGTCGGTGGCGGCGTCCAGGGCCGCCTGGGCGAGGCCGACGGCGACCGCGCCGAGCGTGGCGCCGCTCTCCCGTACCCGCGCGATGATCGAGGCGGCGGCCCCGACCGGGCCGAGCCGGTCGGCATCCGGCACCCGGCAGTCGTGCAGCGAGACGAACCCGGTGGCCGAGCCGCGCATCCCGGTCAGCCGCAGCGAGGTGTCCGGCCTGAGGCCCGGGTTGCCGGAGCGGACGAGGTAGAACGTCTGGCCTGCGGCGCCGTAGCCGGTGTCGGGGGCGGCGGAGTTGTCGGGATCGCCGGTCTGGGCGAGGACGAGGTAGAGGTCGGCGATGCCGGCGCTGGTGGTGAAGGACTTCGCGCCGTCCAGCAGCCAGTCGCCTGCGGGCAGGCGGCGGGCGGTGGTGGAGAGGTTCTTCTTGTTCGCCCCGGCGCCGGACTCGCTCCACGCGGACGCGGCCAGCCACTCACCGGAGGCGAGCCTGGGGAGCAGCTCGCGGTGCTGGGCCTCGGTGCCCTGTTCCACGATGCGGCTGGTGACGGCGTAGTGCTGGAACAGCATGATCGAGGCGGAGGCGTTGACCTCGGCGACCTGAGCGACGCGCCGGTTGAGTTCCACCGCGTCGGCGCCCGCCCCGCCCAACCGGCGCGGGACGGCGAGGCCGAGCAGCCCGGTGCGGCGCAGCACCGAGACCGCGGCGAGGTCGGGTTCGCCGGTGCGGTCGGACTCCTCGGCACAGAGCGCCAGTTCGGCCAGGTCGTCGGTGAGGTCGGCCGGACGGGGCCGGGTGCCGGCGGCCGGGTTCACAGGGGCAGTGACAGGCATGACGTGTCCTCGGAGCGTGAAGGGGCGGGGGTGTCGAAGGAGCCGAGAGGGGGCGTCACGGTGGCCTCGTGGCTGACGTACTTGTCGGCGACGGAGACCCAGCCGAGGCGCGGCGCGTCGGCCGGGCCGGTGATGCGGGCCCGTACCCGCAGCGGGCCGCCCGGGGTGCGCAGCCGGACCAGTCCCGACTCGTGCCCGGCGGCGCGGGCCAGGGACCAGGGCAGGGTGCCCTCGATGCCCACCGCGGTGCCGAGGCAGATCGCGCCGGTCAGGGCGAGGGTGGGGTGCCAGGAGGGTACGGACACCGCGCGGACCGCGAGTTCGCCGTCCGGGCCGGGCAGCAGCGCGGCGATCTTCGGGAACGCGCCGGAGGAGACCCAGCCCATGTGCTCGCACACCGCCAGCCGGACCTTGCCCAGCAGGCCGAACAGCTCGTCCCCGGCGGCGAACAACTCCCGCGCGTCGCGTACGCCGAGGTCGCCGGCCCCGACGAAGACGTAGGGGTTGCCCATGTCGACCAGCGACACCGGGACGGCCCGTCCGTCGACCGGCACGGAGGTCACCGGCTCCCCGGTGATCAGCAGGTCGCCGACCGGGCGGGACGGGGTGCACAGGAAGTGCGCGGTGAACCGGGTGCGGCCGGGGCCGGTCTCGTCGACCTCGCAGACCACGTGGTCACCGTTGTTGAGCACGTTGACCCGGATGCGCCGGCCCGGCTCCAACGGCGGGATCATCCCGTCCCGGGCGGCGGCCTCGACGGCGGCGAGGATCGAGTGGCCGCAGGAGCCGCGGGTGTCGAAGCGGTGGCGGCCGCCGGGCAGCGACTGCACGAAGTAGTAGTCGAGGTCGAACAGCGGGTGCGAGGAGGGGCGGATCACGGCGTTCTTCAGTACGGCCTGCCGGGTCACGGTGTCGAGTCCGTCGCGGACCCGCGCCAGTCCCTCCAGCAACTCCTCGTCGCCTTGCGGGAGTTGTCCCGCGTCGACGACGAGCGTGGGGCACGGGGCGCCCTCGGCGCGCACCAGGTGGGCCGCGCGGGCCCGGATGATCGTGGCGTTCACCGTGCCTCCTGTGGTGCCGCGGCGGACAGGGCGGAGCCGCCGAAGAACTGGTCCCGCCACATCTGGTGGGTCATCAGGGACCACAGGGCGAGGGAGACCCGGTCGGACGGTCGGACCGCCTGTTCGGCGAACAGATCTTCGATCGCCGCGGGCCGCAGCCGGCCGTCGGCGCGCAGGACGGCGGGCGCGAGGGTCTCGCGGGCCAGGTCCCACAGGGCGGAGCCGGGCTGGAGCATGGCGGTGATCGGCAGGGTGAACGGCTGCTTGGGCCGGTTCAGCACACTGTCGGGGACCAGTCCCCGGGCCGCCGCGTACAGGGCACGCTTGACCCCGCCGCCGGTGATGCGGTGCTCGTCGGCCAGCGTGGTGGCGTACCGCACGACCGAGGGCTGGCAGAACGGCAGCCGTACCTCCACCGAGCTGGCCATGCTGAGGTGGTCGACGCGGCGCAGGTGGTAGGCGGGCAGCCGGTAGCGCTGCTCGACCGCGCACAGCCGCTGCAGCCGGGTGCCGGGGCCGTGCCGGAGCGTGGTGAGCAGGTCCTCGGGGAGCGCGGGACCCCGGTCGGCGACGGCGGCCGCGTAGGCGTCGGTGTAGAGGCGGGCGCGCAGCGCGGCGGGGACGGCGGCGAGGTGGTCGAGATAGGTGTCGACCCAGCCGGGGCCGCAGGGCGCCGTGACCGCCTCGGTCATCCGGGCGTAGCCGCCGAAGAGCTCGTCGGCCGCGTCGCCGGTCAGGGCCACCTTGAAGCCCGCGTCGCGCACGGCGCGGAACAGGGAGAAGGTGCTCAGGGTGATCGGGTCGGCGTTGGGCTGGCCGAGGTGCCAGACGACATCCGACAGCAGCTCGGGGAAGCTCGCGGGGTCGGTCTCCACCTGGTGGTGGACGGTGCCCGCGGCCCGGGCGACCTCGGCGGCGTAGGCCCGCTCGTCGAAGGGCCAGTCGCCGGCGTAGGCGATGTTGAAGCTGTGCAGTCCGGCATGGGCACGGGCGGCCAGGGCGGTGACCAGGCTGGAGTCCAGACCGCCGGAGGTGATCGCGGCCACCGGGGCGTCGGCGACCAGCAGCCGGGAGACCTCGCGGCCGAGCAGGGCACACAGTTCGGCGCCGGTCTCGTCGAGGGTGCGGTTGTGCGGATCGGCGGCCCCGGAGGTGGTCCGGACACGCAGCCGGGGTCCCTGCTCCCGGGTGACCACGAGGGTCGCGGCCGGCGGCAGGACGTCGATGCCCTGGAACATGGTCCGCTCGCCGAACGGCGTCTTCAGGGCCAGGTAGGCGTCCAGACCGAACGGATCCTCGTGGGCGGGGACGCCGGCGAAGCCGAGCAGCGCCGGTATCTCGGAGGCGAACCGGAAGCGCCCGGTGGCCGCGTCCCAGGTGTGGTACAGCGGCTTCATGCCCGACTCGTCGGTGGCGATGACCAGCCTCGGCTCCTCGCGCAGGTCCATGACGGCGACCGAGTACATGCCGTCCAGGTGCTCGGGGAAGCGGTCGCCGTAGAGGTGGTAGAGGGCGGGCAGGACGGAGCCGTCGCAGCGGTCGGTGAAGGTGAACCCGTGCCGGGTGAGGCGGGCGCGCAGCTCGTCGTGGTTGTACAGCTCGCCGTTGAAGACGACGCTGACGCCGTCGAGGTGGTACGGCTGGTCGCCGCCCTCGGGGTCCATGATGGACAGCCGGTTGTTGCCGAGCGCCCACTCGGGGTGGGCGGCCTCGGTGCCGGCCGTGAACGACTGGGCGTCCGGGCCGCCGTGGTGCAGCAGGGCGGCGACCGTGCGCAGCTCGCGGTGTGCGGTGCGGGCGTTGAAGGTTCCGTAGATGCGGCACATGACGTCAGATCACCTCGGTGGAGACGCCTGCGGCGTCGTAGAGGGCGGGGTCGAAGGGGGTGGGGCCGCCGCAGGTGACGAACCGGCGGGCCTCGGGGCCGGTGTGCGGGTTGCGGGCGCCGTGCAGCACGCCGGGGGCGGCGTACAGCACGTCGCCGGCGGCGACATCGACCCAGCGGTCGGCGAGGTACATCTGGCCGACGCCCTCGAAGGCGATGAACGCCTCGTCGGAGTCGGGGTGCAGATGGACGTTGAAGGTCTCGCCGGGCTGCTGGATGCCGCAGTGCAGGCACAGCTGGCAACTGCCGGAGCCGGGCCAGAAGACGAAGTTCATGGCGGCCCGGCGGCCCTCGGCGGCGATCTGTCCGGTCCCCGCAAAGCCCTGCAGCCGGGTGGTCTCGTCCCACAGGGAGGAGAAGAGCTTGGGGTCGGTGCCGGGGCGGCGGCCCGGCTGCAGCGGGGACCGCCACACGTACACGGTCATGCCCGCGTCGTCGGCGGTGAGGGCCAGGGCGCGGCCGGTCGGCGCGTACGCGGCCGAGGCGGGCTGGGCCGGGCGGCTCTCGCCGTCCACGGTGAGCCGGCCCGAACCCGCGAAGACGACGGCGGTGTTCTCCTCCTGCAGGGTGGACGGCGGACTCCAGGTCTCGCCGGGTGCGAGGCGGGCCACGTGCAGCGTGACCCAGGTGGCCCCGGCCTCGGGGCTCACGGGCGTGGCGACGGTGGTGCTCAGCCCCTCCTGGGGCTGGAAGACCAGTTCGCCGGTGCGGATGATCCGGGCGTCGCCCAGGTACGTCGCCGTCCGCGTCGTTGTCATTGATGGCTCCAGGCTCGTACGTCACATGCGTCTCGCATGTCGTGTTCGTGCCGAGCGTCGCGGGAGCTCCTACCGGTGGTGTCCCCGCCCGCTCCCGGCACCGGGCGGCGGACCGGGAGCGGGCGGGAACCGACCGGGACCGGTTCGGGAAGACGGGGCGGCACCTTTGGGGTGTCGCCGGGAGACGGCGGCAGGGACGAACCCCCGAGAGGAGGTACGACCATGATCCGCAAGCCGGTTCGCCGGGGCGTCAGCTCCCGCAAGTCCGCGGCCGCCTGACGGCCGCCCTTTCCCGCCTCCACGACCCCCGGGAAGGAGGTACAGCCGTGATCCGCAAGCCGGTGCGCCGGGGCGTCAGCTCCCGCAAGTCCGTGGCCGCCTGACGGCCACCGTCCGCCCGTCCCGTCAACACCCGCAAAGGAGGTACAGCCGTGATCCGCAAGCCCGTTCGCCGGGGCGTCAGCTCCCGCAAGTCCGTGGCCGCGTAAGCGAGGCCCTTCTCTGTGGCGGGCACAGCGTTCTCCGCGGTGCCCGCCACCGCCTTTCCCCCGCATCACCCCACTCACAGGAGCCTGAAATGGAGTTGACCGACCGCGTCGTGCGGATCGTGCACGTCCCGGGGGCCGGTCTGCTGGCCGCCGACGTCACGGGCCGCATCCACCTGCTCGACGAGAACCTGCACGTCATCAGGTCCTCCACCCCCCCGACGGGCAGCGTGGCCGCGGGGCACGCCCCGGTGTACACGCTGACCGCGGCCGGCGACTGGGTGGTGGGCCGTGACAAGCGCGGGACCCTGCTGCGCTGGCGTCTGGACACCCTCGACCTGATCGACGTGCTCGACGCCGACCGCACCGCGAACCGCGCCGAGCTGCTGGAGGGCGAGGAGCCCTCACCGGTGATGAGCCGCGGCATCACCGTGCACAAGGGCAAGGTCTACATGAACAACGGCTACCGCCAGATGGCCGTCCTGGACCTCGAGACCTTCGCCGTCGAGCGCATCGAGCCGAACTTCGCGGGGCACGTCCCGCTGGAGTGGTTCTGCCAGGACCACCCGGAGGTCGACGCGGCCTCCGACAAGGCCGGCCGGGTCTTCCTCGGCGACCTGGAGTCCCTGGACTTCCCCACCGTCGTCCAGGCCGACGGCGGCAACATCCACCGCATCCTCTACGATCCGCTGCACGACCGGTTCTGGGCCACCCAGGACGACGGCGTCGACGAGAACAACAACATAGCCAACGGCGTGCTCACGCTGGACGCCCGCGGAAACGTCACCGGGCAGTTGCTGCTCGCCCGCGACGACGTGGAGTTCCTGGCGTTCTCGCCGGACCACCGCACGGTGTACGTCGGCGGCTTCGACGGCGTGCTGCACCTGCTGGACAACACCACCCCCGAGCTCAAGGTGGCGTCCACGGTCAGCGGCTTCTCCCACCAGCTGACCGACTTCGCCGTCGGCGACGACGGCACCGTCTACACCCTCACCCAGGACGGCGACATCCGCCGGCTGACCGCCGACGGCACCCGGACGCTGGCCCGTGCCCCCTTCCGGCGCCAGTGCGTATGGGACATCCAGCCCTCCGTGGACGACCCGGCCGAGTTGTACGCGGCCACCGACGACGGTGTGGCCGTGCTCTGTGTCGTCCCCGACGGCCTCGGTGAGCCGCGCCTGGACCTGCGCGCCCACCACACCCACGGCATGGGCTTCACCCGGCGCGTGGTGCCGCTACCGGGCGGCTGGGCCGGAGTCACCCGCGACCAGTGGGTCTTCCGCGCCGACCGTGACGGCTCGGTGCTGTGGCGCCACCGCCTCGACGCCCTCGCGCACACCGTCGCCGGCTCCCCCGACCACTCCCGGCTGCTCGCCTGCCACAATGACGGGATCGATGAACTGGACGCGGCGACCGGTGAGTTGATCACACGTCTGGACATCGGCCGGGCCTCCGCCTGGGCGGGCTGCTATCTGCCCACCGGCGAACGGGTCGTCGCCTCCAGCACCGGCCTCGTCAGCGTCTACGCGGCCGAAGGCACCGAGGTGCTGCGGGAGTTCGACACCGAGGAGTACCCGAAGCGGATGTGGGCCGACGGCCCCGACGCCCTGATCATCAGCGGCGAGAACGGCGTCAAGCGCCTCTCCGCCGCCGACGGCGAGGTCACCCACCGCTGGACTGAGCTCCTGGACAACACCGTCGAGAACGGCGTCCTGCTGCCCGACACCGTCTACGCGGTCTCCTACGGCGCCCAACTCGCCGCCTACGACCGGGAGTCCACGGAGATCGCCGCCCTCATGGAGGACCTGCCGGACTTCGCCAAGGCGCTCGCCGCCGTGCCGTTCGGCGACGGGTACGTGCTGCTCGCCGGCGGCCGGGGCGGCTGGATCCGGCTCTTCCGTCCGGCCGGCGAGGACCGCAAGGCTCCGCTGACCCGGGTGCGCGACCTGCTTCTGCCCCGGCAGAGGACCACGCCGTGAGCGCCACCGCCGTCGAGCAGTCCAAGCCGTCGCCCTGGCGGGACCGCCGGTTCCGGATCTTCGCCACCGGCAACGTCGTCAACAACATCGGCGAGGCCGTCTACACCGTCGCGCTCCCGCTGTTCGTCTACGAACGCACCGGTTCCCTCGCCGTCATGTCCCTGCTGGCCGTGCTCACCCCGGCCACGCTGCTGCTCGCGCCGCTGCTCGGCGCGGTCGTCGACCGGCACGGCGCGCGGGTGCTGGTGGTGCCGGGGCTGCTGGTGCAGGCGGCCGCGGCGATCGCGCTGAACCTGACCGGCCTCGCCGCCCACGCTCCGCTGTGGCCACTGTTCGTCTTCGGCGCCCTGGTGCAGATCGGCGGCGCCGCCTACCGGATGGGCTGGATGACGGGCGTGGCGCACATGTTCCCGGACAACCCGGTGCGTTCCCGGGCCAGCCTGGGCAGCCTCTACACGGTCACCAACGTGGTCGGGCCGCTGCTGGTCAGCGCCGCGCTGCTGTGGGTCGGCTACACCGGGCTGCTCTGGTTCAACGTCGTCACCTTCTTCGCACCGATCGCCGTGTGGCTGATGGGCATCCATCCGCCCCGGCAGCAGCAGTCCGCGCAGGCAGCAGGCGGGATGGGGCGGGGCCTGGTGGACGGCCTGCGGGTGCTGCGGGCGACGCCCGTTCTGCTGCACGCCGTACTGGTCTTCGTGCCGATGCTGCTGGTCGGCACGACCGGCACGATGACCCTGTCCCTGTTCCGGCTCCAGCACGACTGGGACCTCTCGCCGCGCACGGTGGGCCTGGTCCTGGTGGCCGTACGGATCACCGGAGTCCTCGGCACCGTCCTGGTCTCCGAACGGAAGACCTTCCCGTTCCGCGCGATCGTCCTCGTCGGCACCGTCGGCATGGGCGGGGCGCTGCTGCTGATGGCGTCCGGCTCGGTACGCGTGTTCGTCGCTGCGATGGTCGTGATGTTCGGCTTCCAGGCCGCGCTGGGCGTGGCCAGCGACCTCATGGTGTTCAAGTTCGTGCCCGCCGACGCCCTGGGCCGGGTCGGCGGCATCGTCGACCTCGTCCTCGGCCTGCCGGTCCTCGCCGGACCGCTCGCCGTCCCCGCCCTCGCGGACGCGCTCGGCGCGTCCACCACCTTCCTCGCCTTCGGCTGCCTCCAGCTCGCCGGCCTGCTGTGGCTGTGGCGCACCTGGCAGCAGTGGGCCCCCCACACCTCGTCCCGAGAGGAGGCCGTCCCGGCATGAACGACGGCAGCAACATCGGTAGCCACCCCGGCCGGACGGCCGTCCGCGCCCGCGTCCCGGTCACTCTGCACCGGGCCGGGCACCGCACCGCCGACCTGGTCACCTTCACCTCCCTGCCGGACCGCGAAGAACACGTGGCCGTGGTCGTCCCCGGTCCCCGCCACGCGGTCCCCCTCGTCCGGCTGCACAGCGAGTGCCTGACCGGCGACGTGTTCGGCTCCGCACGCTGCGACTGCGGCCCCCAGCTGGAGGAGGCGCTGCTGCGGATCGCCCGGGAGGGCGGGGCCGTGCTGTACCTGCGCCAGGAGGGACGCGGGATCGGTCTGTACAACAAGCTCGACGCGTACGTCCTGCAGGACCGCGGCAGCGACACCTTCGAGGCCAACCGGCTGCTGGGCCGCGGCGAGGACGAACGCGACTACACCGCGGCCGCCGAGATGCTGCGCGCCCTCGGCCTGACCCGCATCCGGCTGCTGACCAACAACCCAGACAAAGCGGGGCAGTTGGCCGATCTGGGCATCGAGGTCGCCGAGACCGTGCCGACCGGGGTCTATCTGACCGGTGAGAACGGCCGCTACCTCGACGCCAAGGCCCGGCACGCCGGCCACACCCTGCTCGTCCCGGACGCCCTGCCCACCGCGTCCGCACGCCCCACCGATGAACTGGAGGTGTCTGTCCTGTGATCCGCCACAACGGTCCCATCAGCGGAGTCGCGGCCCACGACGGCAGGTTCGTGGCCACCGCCGGCTACGACAATCAGCTCGTCCTGTGGGACGCGCGCACCCGGCGTGCGCTCGCCCGCGCCGTCCACGACCATCTCGCCAACCAGGTCTCCTTCAGCCCCGACGGCCGCCACCTGGTCTCCTCCTCCAGCGACTACACCGCCCGCCTGTGGTCGGTGCCCGACCTCAGGCTCCTGGCGGTGCTGTCCGACCAGGAGGACGACGTGGAGATGTCGGCCTTCCACCCGTCCAAGCCCCTCATCGCCACCGCCTCCCGCGACCACCGGGTACGGGTGTACGACTTCTCCGGCGCCCTGCTGCACACCTTCAGCGGTCACACCGCCGACGTCATCTCCGTCGAATGGGCGGCGGACAGCGACGAGCTGGTCTCCTCCAGCGACGACGGCACCATCAAGCGCTGGTCGCTGCGGACCGGGGGCCTGGTGTCCGACACCGACCTCGGCGGCGTCGAGACCGACACCATCGCCGTCACCCCCGAGGGCACGGTGTACGCGGGCAACGACGAGGGCGAGATCGTCGTCCTCGCCGCCGACGGCACCTCCGCCCACCGCGCGCACGAGGCGGGCATCAAGCGGCTCGTGCTGGACTTCGCCCAGGGCAGGATGGTGAGCCTCAGCTACGACCGCACCCTGCGGGTGTGGGACGTGACCGGGGGGCTGCGGCCGATCGCCTCCTCGACCTTCCCGGCCGACGTGTGGCCGCGCTCGTGCGCCTTCCTCGACGGCGACACCCTGGCGTTCGCCACGTTCGGGTCGTCGTACGCGATCCACCGCATCGCCGACGGCACCTGGGACCTCGACCATGTCGAGCCCACCCACGGCGTGAACGCCGTCGCCGTGCACGAGGGGCGGCGGCTGACCATCGGCGACGCCGGCATCCTGCGGGCCGACGGCGTGCCGGCCGCCGAGACGGGCAGCCTGTGCAACTTCCTCACCCCGGCCGCCGGTCGGGTGTTCAGTGGCGGCCAGCTGGGCACCGTCTTCGACGCGCTCACCGGCGAGGTGCTGCACCAGCACCGCTCGCCGCTCAACTGCGGTGCCGCCTTCGAGCGCGCCGGTGTGCCGCACGTGGTGGTCGGCGCCTACACCGGTGAGGGCCTGGTGTTCTCCGTCCAGCCCGACGGCGCCGTCAAGCACGAGGCGACGCTGCCGCTGCACTCCGGCGCGGTCAAGGGCGTGGCGGTGTCCGGGGACCGGATCTTCGCGGTGTGCGCGGACGCGGCGGCCTCCTGGTTCTCGACCGAGGACTTCACCGAGGTGGCCCGCGTCGACGCCGCCCACGACCGGATCGCCAACGGCTGCGCGGCGCTGCCCGGCGGACGCTTCGCGAGCGTCAGCCGTGACCTGGTGCTGCGGCTGTGGGACGGCGCCACGGCGAGCGCCCACGCCACCCCGCACGACCACTCCGTGAAGTGCGTCGCCGCCTCGCCGGACGGCCGGTACGTCGCCACCGGCTCCTACAACGGCCTGGTCGCCGTCTTCGACACCGCCTCCGGGACCTGGCCGGTCGTGCTGCGCCCGACCACGGCCGGCATCTCCTCGCTGTGCCACGACCCGCGGCGGGACGTCTTCCTGGCCGGTTCCTACGACGGACACGTCCACGAGATCCCGGGAGGTCACCGGTGAATCCGAACCTGGTCGGCGACCGCGCGGCGATGGGACTGCCCGACTCCTTCGTGCAGCGCAGCTCCGGCGAGTTCATAGGTCCGCACCGCGACCTGCTGACCGCTTCCCCCGACACCCTGATCGCGGTCGCGACCGCGCCGCACGAGCCGTGCCCCCGGCGGCACGCGGCCGGTACCGTGCTGGGCCTGCTCGGTGACCCGCGCGTCCGTGTCCTCGACCCGGAGATGATCGACGTGCCGGCCGCCCGGGTCACCGTGGGCCTGCCGCCGGAGCGGGTGGCCGAGGTGACCGACCGGTGGCGGCACGTCGGCGTGGTGGAGGAATGGATCGCGAAGGAGTGCCCGGCCCACGAGGTCGACCTCGCCGCCTTCCGCATCGCCCGCTACCCGGTGACGAACAGCGAGTACCGCGTGTTCCTGGAGGAGACCCACGAGACATGGCTGCCGAAGTCGTGGCCGTTCGGTGTCTACCCCCGAGAACTGGCCAACCACCCGGTGTGGGGTGTTCCGGCGGAGGCCGCCGACGCATACGCGGCCTGGCTGTCGCGGCGCACCGGCCGCCGCTTCCGGCTGCCGTCGGAGGCCGAGTGGGAGTACGCGGCCTCCGGCGGTGACGGCCGCGAGTACCCGTGGGGCGGGTCTTTCCGTCCCGAATGCGCCAACACGGTGGAGGCCGGTCCGCTCACCACCACCCCGGTCGGGGTCTACCCCGCGGGGCGCAGCCCGTTCGGTCTGGACGATGTCGGCGGGAACGTCGAGGAGTTCGTCGCCGACGACTACCGGCCCTATCCCGGCGGTGACCCCGAGCCCGACGACCTGTTGCTGACGCAGGGGTCGTACCGGGTGGCCCGGGGCGGGAGCTTCACCCGCTACGGCGATCTCACCCGGTGCCGCAGGCGGCACGGCTGGTACGACAAGCCCATCTACGCGATCGGTTTCCGACTGGCCGAGACGCCGTGACCTCGCACCGCGAAAGCCGGCGACGGCCGCTCCCGGCCGGCCGTCGCCGGGCCGCCTCCCCCGCAAGCGCCAACGCCCTTGCGGGCGGCTGCCGTTGAGGGACGGGATGTGGCTGGTCTCACATACCTTCCACTGCAACTGCCGACGCCGCGACCTAGGATGGATTCGATCTTCTCCGGTTGGAGCGGAAGACGGGGGCTGGGGGGAAAGGCCGTGCGGTTGGAGGAGCAGAAACGTTCTACCGTCAGGTTCAACATTCTGGGATCGCTGGAGGGCTGGCACGGAGAGCGGCGACTCAAACTCGGCAGCCCCACCCAGGAGCGCGTGCTCGTCACCCTGCTGCTGGAACCGGGCCGGATGGTCCCGGTGTCCCGGCTGGTGGCCGCGGCCTGGGACGACGAGCCACCGCAGACCGCCGCCCACCAGGTCCGCAAGGCGGTGGCCGCGCTGCGCAACCGCATCCCCGACGGCTCCGAGCTGATCGTCACCGACGGCACCGGCTACCGGGCAGTCCTGGACGACGACCAGCTCGACCTGAACCTGTTCCACCTGCACGCGCAACTCGCCCGGGAGGCGGTGGCCGCCGGACGGGCCCACGAAGCGGCCGACGAGCTGCGCGCCGCTCTCGGCCTGTGGCGCGGCACGATCCTCGCCGGCGCGGGCGGCCCGGTGATCTCGGCCGCCTCCGTCGCCCTGGAAGAGCGGCACATGGCGGTCGCCGAGCAATACCACGAGCTGCGTCTCCAGCTCGGCGAGGCCGCCGAACTTGTCGGCCCTCTACGCGAGTTGATCGCCTCGCACCCACTGCGCGAAACACTCCGCGGCCAGCTGATGCTCGCCCTGTACCGCTCGGGCCGGCAGGCGGAGGCCCTGGAGGAGTTCGGCCGGGTCCGCGATCTGCTCGTGGAGGAACTCGGCATCGATCCGGGCGCCGAACTCACCCGGCTGTACGAGGCGATCCTGCGCGACAGCCCGGAAGTGGCGCCCCGGCCACCGCAGTCGGTGACCGCCCGCGGAGTACCAGTACCCGTCCCCCAGGACGACCTGCCGCCCAAGCTGGAGCAGCCGCCCCGGACCCTGCCGTACGACCTGCCGGACTTCACCGGGCGGGAGGCGGAGCTGCACCGGATCGTCGCCGCCGGCCGGGCCCCGGGACACGGGGCCGCCAGGATCCTCGGCATCGACGGCATGGGCGGCAGCGGCAAGACCGCGCTCGTCGTGCACGCCGCACACCGGCTGGCCGAGGACTACCCGGACGGGCAGCTCTTCGTCGACCTGCGCGGATTCAGCCCCGGCGAGAAGCCGCAGGAGGTCGGCACGGTGATCGACTCCCTGCTGCGCGGCCTGGGCGTCCCCGACGACCGGATGCCCGATGGTCTGGAGAGCAGGATCACCCTCTGGCTCAACATCTGTGCACAGCGCCGACTGCTGCTGGTCTTCGACAACGCCGTGGACGCCGCACAGATCCGGCCGCTGCTGCCCGCCTCCGAAGGCTGCCTGGTGCTGATCACCAGCCGCATCCGCATGCTCGACCTCGACGGCGCCGAATGGCTCTCCCTGGAACTGCTCTCCGGGGACGACAGCGCCGCCCTGCTGGCCCGCACCCTGGGAGAGGAACGCACCGCCGCCGAGCCCGGGCCCGCCGCTCAGCTGGTCCAGCTTTGCGGAGGCCTGCCGCTGGCCCTGCGGATCACCGCCGCCCGCCTGCGCAACCGGCCCCGCTGGACCATCCAGTACCTCGTCGACCGGCTCGCCGACGAGACCCGCCGGCTGCTCGAACTCAGCGCCGGCGAACGCAGTGTGGAGGCCACGCTGCGGCTGTCCTACCAGGCGATGGAGGGGGACCGGCGCGCCGCTTTCCGGCTGCTGGCCGAGCATCCCGGCTCCATCCTCGATGTGCACTCCGCCGCCGCGCTGCTCGGCGGCGAGGTCCACGAGGCCGAGGACGCCCTGGAACACCTCCTCGACATCCATCTGCTGGAGCAGCCCGAGATGGGCCTCTACAGCTTCCACGACCTGGTGCGCACCTACGCGATGGCGTTGCGCGGCGACGAGGACGACGGCCGGGCGGCCATCCAGCGCCTGGCCTCGTACTACGTCACGGCCAGCGAGGCCGCCTGCGACGTGCTCTTCCCCGGGCGGGCGCGCTACGACACCGGTGGCGACCGGCGGCCGTGGCGGCTGCCGCAGATGGGCTCCGACGAGCAGGCGCTGCGCTGGTTCGGCCGCGAGCACGACGCACTGCGCGCGGTCGTGGAGCGGGCGGGTGCCCATGGACTGCACCGCGACGCGGTCGTCCTCGCCCGCAACTTCATGTTCTACCTCAATCTGCGAGGCCACCACGAGGAGTTCGGAGCGATCAGCCGACTGGCGGTCGCCTCCGCGCGGGTGCTCGGCGATCCGCTGCTGCTGCGGGTGAGCCTCGGCAACCTGGGGATCGCCCACTGGTGGCTCGGCGCCTTCCAGGACGGCATCGTCGTCGCCGAGGAGGCACTGCACCTGACGCCGGCCGCCGACCACCGGCCCACGGAGGCCTTCTGCCTCGATGTGCTGGGCCTTCTGCACAGCGCTCTGGGCAACTTCGAGCGGGCCTGCGCCTATCTGGAACAGGGCATCGCCCTGCATCGCGAGATCGGCGTCGCACGCATGGAGGCGGAGGCGCTGGCCAACCTCAGCTCGGTACTGACCTGGACCGGCCGGTACGCCGACGCGGCCCGGCACGCCGCCCGGGCGACGGAACTCAACCGGCGGCTCGGCGAGCGCGGCAACGAGATCACCTCGCTCGCCTGGCTCGCGCTGGCCCACCTCGGCCTCGGCGAGGACGAGCGGGCGAGAGCCTGCCTGGCCCAAGCCCTCGAACTGTGCGACGAGACTCTCCAGCCCGGCAACGTGGCCTTCGTCCACGCGCACTGGGCTCAGCTGTGTCAGCGGCTCGGCCAGGACCAGACCGCCGCCGAATACGCGGACCATGCCATGGAACTGGTCTCGGCCCGGGGTATGCCCTTGCGGCAGGCGGCGGTCGCCAATGTCGTCGCGCTGGTCCATCTGCGCCGCGGTGAACCGGCCAGAGCCATGGACCTCCACCGCCACGCCCACGGCCTGGCCTCCGCCCTGGGCTACCGCATCGAAACGGCCCGGGCGCTGCACGGCATGTCCCAAGCGGCCGAGGCACTGGGCAACGACCAGGAAGCCCGGGCCCACCGCCGGGCAGCCGAGGAACTTTACGACGCGATGGACGTGACGGAGGCGGGCCGCCGCTTGTAACGGCCCGCCGTCCTGGGGTGTGCAGGGACAACCCGGCTGTCAGGCTGCGGAGTTGCCCGGGCCACGGTCGTCGGCAGGTGCTGCCGTGGCGATGATTCCGGGGCCGCGGTCGTCCGCCAGGACCGTCGTGGCGACGGCTCCGGGACCGCGGTCGTCCGCCTTGGCAGGCCGGGCACTGTGCCCGGGGGCGGTCGCTCCGATGGTCAGGATCGCCAGGCCGGCCAGCGTCATCACGGCCGTTTTCGTCCGCAGCGTGATCGTGCGCATCGTTCTACCCCCTGTGTTCGGTGATCGTCCCGCCCTCGGGACGCCACCGATCTTCCGAAGAAGCGTTCCCTGTCAGTTCCCGTGTCGTTCCCCACGAGAGGGAGACGTCCGGTGACACCGGTGAGGCTCCAGCGCAGCGGTTCACCGGGGGGAAAGGGCGCAACCCGTGTGCATCCCGTGCGCGCAGTCCGCCGGCAGGACGGCGAGCGGCGGACGGACCCGAGGAGGGACAGGAAGACCACATCGCGTCATGATCCGATCACAAAGAGTGATCTACCAGCACTCTGACGACGATCGACACCAGGAAGTTGCTTCCGGACTCGACGCGACCGTACGCACAGGCTCGCCAGGAAGCTGCTGCCGTTCCAGAACCGACCCCGCCCGACCTCGACGATCAGCGTTCTGACACGGATCCGGCACGCGGCAACTGCTCACAGTGGACAGCAAAAAGGCCCGGGTCTCTGACCTGGGCCTTAATCGTGGAGCGGGAGACGAGAATCGAACTCGCGCTCTCAGCTTGGGAAGCTGCGGGCAGTGGGGGGCGCTTGGGCCGCTGACCTGGGCGAATGGTTGGGGTGCGACGTCGCCGGGCTCGGCGGCTTTCACCGTGGTTCCCCGCTGTTCCCCGCTCGTTCTGGTGCGCTAGTGGTGCACCGGTCCCATGCCCGTTCCGATCCGCTCGGTTCGGGCCTCCTCGCCGGGGGTGGGCGCACTATCGTCGCGCGTATGAAGGTCCGTCACAATGTTCGTGCGGTTCTGCTCGACGGCGGCCAGTTGGTGTTCCTGCGCCGAGGATGGCCGGGCGGCGCCGCCTATTACACGACCGTCGGTGGGGGCGTCGAAGCTGAGGACGCCGACTTTGAAGCGGCTCTACGCCGCGAAGTGATGGAAGAGATCGGGGCCACGATTGGCCCTGCGACCGAGTTCCTGACCTTGACCGAACCGGGCGAAAGGGTCACCGTCGTACAGCACTACTTTCGCGCCGATGTGCTGGACATGGATCCAAGCCGCCGCAGCGGTCCTGAGCTCGATGATCCCGACATAGGCGACTTCACACCGGTGCGAGTCGTGTGGGACGCGTCGGCCGTGAGAGCGCTGGAACTTCATCCGCCCGAACTCGCCAACTACCTGCGGGAGCGCGCCCAGAATGGGGGTGCCTGAGGGGTGGCGCCACTCGATGGATCTCGTAGAGGCGCCTCCTCAATCTGCTGCCACTGCCCGTCGGGCGGTCAATCATCAGGTGCACGGTCCGTGGACTCGCCACGACCGAGTCAAGGCGACGGGCGCCGGCCGACAGCGAGGACGGCGCCCGTACTGGGCCAAGGCTTTGCGGTCTGGCCTCATCCTTATCAGGTCGATCACGGGGAGTCGGCATCGTCGGTCAACCGGCCGGTCCCCTCGGCTGATCGTCCATTGCCGTTCGACGTGGGTCGGCACCGTCCGGGTCTGTTGGTGTCAGCCGCTGGTGTCAGCCAACCGACGCCCTCTTGACAGATCCGGCGTCAGTTCTTCTGGAACTCGCCTGAGTCGCCCGAGGCGTCTCGGCCCCACCGCCTGTTGACGGAACCGGCGGGGCCGACCCACACGACACCTCAGACAGTGGGCGTGATCGGCTTTTCTTTGCGCTCGTTGTGGCGCGTGGCGGGAGGGGGCCGGGCGGTTCGCATGCCGCAAGAGGGAGATGCGCGGGTGGGCCGAGTTACCCCTGTTCAACAGGCGCGTCCCTCCTCCAGTGATCACTACATGGTGCTACGACCGATCACGAGAGCCGTTGGCCTGGACGCACCTGCCGATCGCAGCGCCAGGAGATCACTGACACTGCTTCAAAGCCACGTGATACACGGTTTTGATCGTGCCGTTCGTCGAGTCCATCTCCATGAAGCTGGTGGCGCTCGGGCTCGAGGTGCCGGGGTCGACCTGTAGTTCGGTGTTGATGTCGAGGTTGCGCTCCTGCCCGCAGGGGGCGAAGACCAGGGCGGCGGCGGGCACGGTGTCGGTCGTCTGCCAGTCGTTGGTGAACCCGCCGGTGAAGCGATGAGTCCTGGTGACGGTGGCGTTGCCCTGGAAGTGGTAGCTGGCCCGCTGGGTCCCGGACGCACCCGGGGCCAGTGACGCGAAGCCGCTGTAGTCGGCGGACACGATCGCGTAAGTGAGGCCACCGGGGACGTGCACGCGCAGGTTGAGCTGACAGTTCTTCCGGGAGGCGGACGGCGGCGAGCCGGGCCCCACCTGGGCGAGGTAGTTGCTGTAGGTGACAGTGAAGGCGGTGCTGTCAGGGGAGACGGCCACGGCGGCCGTCCCCGGCGGGCAGCCGGTACCGTCGGCCGCCACACTGTCGATGACGATCCGGCCCGGCGGCGGGGGCGGAGCCGCGGGGGCACCGTAGGCCGACGAGCCGAACAATGATGTGGCGACACCAGCCGCCGCGAGCGCGCGGAGCACCATGGGCTTCCCTTCAATCGTCCACGGATCCAGGGCGGCCGTCACTGCCCGAGCCCGGCCAACCGGATTTGACGCGGGCATCGCACCACAGGTGACGTGCTCGCACAGGTAACGTGACGACCGAGTCACTCAATCGGCCTTCGAGGTGGAGACCTCGTTCACCCACGCGCGGGGACAGAGCGGCGCGAGCTCGGATACCGCGGCTGACTCCATCTGCTCTACCGCTACATCTGCTGCGGAGCCGGTGCCGGCCGGAGCATCAGCTGTCTGGCCGCCCCTACGGAGGTCAGACCGTGACCGTGCACGCGTCGGACTCCACGGTCACCGTCGAGCTGGACGGGAGGTCCGGGTGATCCGGCACACGACCGACGTCCCGGTCCGTAACGCGAAAGCGGACAAGCCCCACGGGGCTCTCTACGTTGTCTAGACCCACCGTCAAGCATCACCTGGGACCAGAACGTCAGGCATCAGCTGGGATCCGACACGGGCGCGTGGGGTGCCTTAGGTGCTGTGTGCGGTTTGAAGTCCTGCGTGCAGGACGGGAGTTCCGCTCCCTGGCGGTGTGCCAGTGGCAGGAAGATCACGGGCCGGATCGTCCATGTGATGCGGGTGCTGGCATGGGTGACTGTCACCGTGCAGGGCTCGGCTCGCAGGAGAGCTCTCCTCGTCGCTATGCGGCCGTCGTACAGCCACTCCCACGCTTCCTGAGACGCGTCGGGGTCGAGTGCCGGTGAGATGGTGCGGAGTGCGATGGCGACCCACCTGTCTGCCTGCGGCGCGGAGTAGGCGTCGAAGGATGCCCGGAGCGCCGGCCACTGCGTCTCGTCGGTGAGGTCCTCGGTCCAGCATTCACGCACCCCAGACCTCTCTCTCGGCGATGCCGCCGAGACCTGCCGCGAGGCGGCGCACCTGGTGCCCGACCTGCCTTCGCTCAAGCCCTTCCGGCCTCACGTGCCCGTACACCCGGTGAAGGCTCCGGCCCCGGTCGTCCGGCCGCGTCCGGTGACCGACTGACCGTCGTCCCTTCCTCGCATCGGCCTGCGTGACCGCCTCGCGCCAAGTCCCTACCCCTCCCATGCCCGAAACCGAAAGGAGCCGGATCGTGCGCGTCCGCCTCGGCCGTGTCGACGCGGTGTTGGTCCAGGCGCTCATTGCTGCCGCGCTGTCCTTCGCCCACCTCCATGACGTAGCCATGGCGGCCGGGCAGGACGGGTGGAAAGCCTGGGCCTACCCGATCAGCGTTGACCTGCTGCTCGTCGCCGCATGGCGTCGACTCCGCTCCGGGACGGCCAGAGCGGCGGCCTGGTGCTGGTTCGTCATCGCCCTCGTCGCGTCCCTCGACGCGAACGTCGCCACCGCCGGCCTCCTCGACCTGGACGACGTCCCCGCCTGGCTACGGATCCTCGTCGCCGGATGGCCCGCCGTCGCCTTCCTCGGCGGCACCCTCCTCGCCCACTCAGAGCCGAAAGCGGCCACCGAAGAGATCGGCACCGACATCATCGAGGACCAGGAGCACGAGCCCGAAGCCACACCGGCCCCGCCGCCTGTCCAACCCACCACCGAGGCGCTGCCGGAACACCCGCCCGTCCCGGTGCCGGCCGCCCTGGTCGACCACGCCCGAAAGGTCGCCGCCGAACACCACACCCGCACCGGTACCCCGATCGACACACCGACCCTCCGCGCCCGCCTCGGCGTCCCAGCACCCATGGCCGAAGCCGTTGCTGCGCAGCTCTGAGGCGCGTGCCGGTGAGGGGGTTATCGCTTCCGCAGCAGCCGCCGCGTTCCGACAACGGCCGAAATGATCAGTACCTCAAGGGAGCACGTGGTGATCACGGTGGCCCAGGACTCGCCCACCCACCACCTTCCCCCAACACACGCGAGCCCAAGTACCAACGCGGCCGTACCGAAGGCGGCCAGCCGCCGTGCCCCTTGTGACATGCCGCCTATCTACACGCCGTCACGCCCAACAGGCAAGCGATCAAAAGGAAGGACATCTCTCTTGCCGGCCAACCGCCGCTTCCGCAACGTGATCCGCATCGGCCCCGTCCAGGTCGGCACCGCCTACGACGACCGGAGCCGCGAGAAGCACACCGCCGCCTGCACCGCCCCGCGCTGCGGCTTCTCCGCCGACTACGACAGCCGCGCCGCCGCCGAACTCGCCGCCCGCACCCACCGCTGCCCCATCCGCTCGGCTTCCGCGACCACTTCTCCACCAAATCCCGCCGCTACTCCACCACCCTTGGCGTCCTCCGCGACGCCCGCGCCCAATGGCGCCGTGCACAAGCGGCGACAGCCACCAACCCCCAGCCGGGCACGACATACGTCCTCGCGCACTGGGTCTTCGCCGGCACCGGCCTCAGCTCTGCCGAGACCTGGCTTGCCGCATCCCTCGAACCAGCCCTCGGAACGGAAGGAGAGCCCACCGCATGACCGACCGCTACCTGTCCGTCGACCAGGTCGCCGAGCTGCTCGGCACGACCACCCGCTTCCCCCGGCGGCTCATCGAGGAACGGCGCATCCGGTACGTGAAGGTCGGTCGGCACGTACGCATCCCCGAGAGCGCGGTCACCGAGTACATCGGCGCCCGGACCGTCGAACCGATCCGGCTTCGCCGCACCAGCGCCCGGAGGGCTGCCTGATGGCCAACAAGAAGGGCAACCGCAGACGCTTCGGCGCGGTCCGTCAGTACCGCTCCGGCCGCTGGACGGCTTCGTACCTCGGCCCGGACGGTGAACGCATCCGCGCTGAGGAGACCTTCGAGACCAAGAAGGACGCAGAGATCTGGCTGTCCCAGGTAGAAGCGGATCTCACCCGCGGTGACTGGCGGGATCCCCGACACGGGAGCAGTCAACTTCCGTACGTACGCCGAGAAGTGGGTCGAAGAACGAGAACTGCCCGTCCGTACCGTGGACCTGTACGAAGACCTCCTCAGGGTTCACATCTTCCCGGCCTTCGCTGCCCTCGACCTGGACGAGATCACCGGTCCTCGCGTCCGTGAGTGGCGCAGTGATCGGCTCCGCACAACCGGTGCCAAGACAACCGTCGCCAAGGCGTACCGCCTCGTCAAAGCCATCATGGAAACCGCGGTCGACGACGAACTGATCAGCCGCAACCCGAGCCGTATCAAGGGCGCGGGCAAGGAATCAGCCGCCGAACGCCGTATCGCAACCGTCGCCCAGGTCGACGCCCTCGCCGACGCGATCGGGATCCGCTGGCGCCTCATGGTCTATCTCGGCGCATACGGACCGATGCGGCCCGAAGAGCTGGCCGGCCTCCGCCGCCGGGACGTCGACCTCGACAACCTGCTGATCCGTGTCCGTGTCGCCGAGCCCGAGCGGACCAACGGCAAGCGGGCTCCCGGCGAGACCAAGACCGATGCGGGCGTCCGTTCGGTCGCCCTCCCGGCCTTCCTCCACAAGGACCTGCGGCGGCACCTCGACTGGTACGCCGAGAAGAGGCCCGATGGTCTTCTCTTCGTCGGCGAGAAGGGAGCGGCTTTCCGGCGCACGTCCTTCGGTCGGAAGTGGCGCCGGGCGCGCACCGCCGTCGGCCTCCCGGACGGCTTCCGCTTCTACGACCTTCGTCACACCGGTCACACGCTCTCGACCCGTTCGGGCGCCACCCTCAAGAACACGATGGTCCGCGCCGGCCAGTCCTCCGAGAAAGCCGCGATGATCTACCAGCACTCCGGCCACGACAGGCAACAGGAGGTCGCCGCAGGCCTCGACAGCATGGTCCGCGCCGAGCGTGCGAAGCACCACAAGGACGGCCGCCCGCACCACACGCAGGAGTCATCAGCGGGCTAATGGTGCGCCAGTGGTACGGCCCCCGCCCACCGGTCTAGACAACAAAGAACCCCCGGGTCCATGACCTGGGGGTTTCTGCTGGAGCGGGTGACGAGAATCGAACTCGCGCTCTCAGCTTGGGAAGCGACGGCGCTCGACCGGACTTATGCCCTCTGACCTGCGCGGACTCGCCCAAGAGAGGCTGTTGTGAGGTCCTGTTCGCACCGCTGGCGACCGTAGGTGTCCGCCCTTAAGGGCACGCCGTGGGCACGGAGTCGTCGGCGGGAGTGGTGCGAGGCGTGCGCGGACCTGGTCGGGCTGCGGTCGGTGGTTCGGCGGCGTCCGCCCACGAACCGGTTGCGTTCGGGAACGCGGAGTGCCCGGAGTACGGACGGGCCCGCGCCGGTCGCCGCCGGGCATCGTCACGGCGGCAACCGGGCGGAGCGGGCCATACCGTTCTCGTGCGGCTCACGGCTTCTTGCCGAACCGTCGGGCCTCACGAGAGGGTTCACTGTCCGGCCCGCTCCCAGACCGAGTGCCTGGTCCTCGGCCTTTCAACCGGAAAACAGCACATGAATTGCCGTGACTCCGGAAATCGTCACCAGCCGAGCGCGTCCTCGTCGGCACGGGCGTCCCGGGGCCGCCCCACCGGGGGCGCGTCGTGGCAGGTGAAGCCGAGCCGGGTCAGGGCGCGGCGCATCTCGAACGACGTGAAGTCCCGGCGGTTCTGCCTGGTGATCACTTCCCCGACCTGCATCACGGGGTAGATCCGACCCTCGATGGTCACGGACACGCCGGTGACGGGTTCGGGCGTGATGCCGTCCACCGACTGCTCGACCTCGCTCTTGGTCAGGTCGAAGGGGAAACGGGCGATGACACAGCGCATGGAATCCTCCGCAGAGACGGGTGAGAACGCGAGGGGAACGACTCCGGGCGTCCGGACGGAGGTCAGGGACTGAGCGCGAGGACGCCCAGGGCGTAGCCGCGGTCGTCGACGACGGGGCACCGCCGTCCTCGACGCGGATCCATCCGTCCCGGGCCAGGTCCACGACGACCAGCACCGTCCGGGCCGAGCCGCGCGGACCTCGGCCAGGGCGGAGACCAGTGGTGCCCCGGTCTGAGCGTCCAGTTCACCGTACGCGCGGACGATGCGGCACTCCTCGAAGAGCGCGTGCGCTTCGCCCTGAGCGGCCGACGGATCGAGCGGTGCGGGGGATCGGGGCAGGGCGGCCTGCCACGCCGCGGCTTCCACCGGGGGCGCGGCCCTCATCCGGTCTTCCCTGCCGTGCCTCCAAGGCGGCCGATGCGGGCGAGCTCCAGCATCCGCACGGCGGTCAGCGGGCTCTCGGGGTCGTCGACCGCGGCCAGCAGCTGGGCCGCCGTTCCCGCGGACTCCTCGGGCGGGACCACCAGGAGCACCCAGCGTCCCACGGTGCCGCAGTCCAGGGTGATGACGTGCGCCTCGGCCCCGGGACCGGCCGGCTCGACGGTGATCGCCCGGCCAGGTGCCATGACCGCGTGCGGGGCGCCGGGCCATGCGGCGGGGTCGACGGTGACCCGTACCTCGGCGTCCGCCTCCGGTTCCAACGCGGCGACGAGCGAGGGCAATTCGAGTTCCAGGGCGTCGCAGCGCGGCCACCAGGCACCGTCCAGCGGACCGTGGCTGATGTCCCGGGTGACCGTCAGACGAGGCATGGGCATGCGATACGTGTGCGCGTCGGCCGCGGACGCGCTCGCGCCTGGCGTTCTGCTGGTTCCCATCGTGCGGTCCCGTCCCGGGCGCCGTGGGGGGGGGCACGGCCGCCCGTCGCGTCACTCGCCGGGAACGGCACCGCCGACCGCGCTGCGCGAAAAGCTCTCGGTGCCGCCAGGCTACTCCTGATCGCGGACAAGCGGACGGGGCCGGTCCCGGGGCCGTGTCCCCCGCTACTCCTGTATCTCCCGCTCCTCCCGTTCCTCCTCCCGCTCCTCCATCAGACGGATGCCCTCGTGTGTCAACGACACGGCGGCCGGGGTCCGGTGCGAGGTCCAGTCCACGTTGATCAGGCCCTCGTCGGCCAGGTAGGCACAGGCGGCGGAGAGGTCCTCGTCGGGCAGGCCCAGTTCGTTACGGAGCGCCGATCCGCTGACCTCGGAGCGGTTGTGCTCCACAGCCCCGTACAGGGATCGCAGGACCGCCTTCCGGTTGTTCTTGCGTTCGTGCAGTTTCGTCATGTCTGTCGTTCTCCGAAGTTTCGACGGCCGCGTGGGGAAGGCCGGGACGACGGACCCTCCTGACCGCACGCGCCCGGGTCGCACCTCATCGGCGTGTGCCGACGCCTGCTCCGTCGACTCGCCGGCCGCGAGCCACGACCGTGCGGGTTCCGCGGTGCGGGCGGTGTCGAGGGTGAGATGGAGCCGGGTGCCTCCGCCTTCCCCTGCGGGATAGCTGCGCTGCTCGGTCGAGGCGAAGCAGTGACGGAGGACCTCGGCCACGCGCCGGGCGACCTCCGGGGTCGCGGCGACGATGCGCACCTCTGCGTGGCCCCGGGATGGCAGGGGGTCGTACTCCACAGGGTCCTCCTGACGGGCGGCCGGCAGAACGCGGACGCGTCGCTGCCCGGTACGCCGGGAGACGGGGCGGGGCGGCTTCGGTGGGTCCACGCGGGCCCCGGCCGAATTTTCCAGCGCCCCCTTTCTGAAGGGTATGCCGGGAGGACTGGCCGTGCGTGCCACGATCACACGTGATCCGGACAGCCGTCCGGTCCGTCACGGGTTGCCCGCCCCCGGTGACCGAACGGAGCCGAGACGACCGAAGCGGAAGCAGGGATCGTCCCCTCATAAGATCGAACGCCTCCGTGCGCTGACCAGCCGCCGGGGCGAGGAACGCGGGCAGGAGCTGGGCGAGCGGTATACCGACACCTCCGGTGGCGGCCCATTGGTCCGGAACCAGTCGCGTATGAGCACGCCCGCGCGCCCCGCCGTCCTGGCGGTGGGGGGCCAGGACGAGAACCACTCCGAAAGGTTCTCATCCGGAGGAAATCCACCTAGGCTTGCGGCATTCCGCCGTGCCACAGGTTTCCGCGGAAGGCACACCGTTCGGCAGCCTGTCGGCCGCCCGTGCCCCCGAACCCGGGCAAGGATCGAATTTCGCAGCCTCCGCAGAACAGCCACCTCTCATGGCCCCCGGCCGGCTGCCCCTGTGCGTCACCCCGTCCACTTCCCCTCGTCGCGAGACCGGCGCGGTGACCTTCCCGCATGCCGCTGCACGGTCCGACGTGGGGCACCCGGCTCCCGTTGACGCGCCCGAACAATTGGGGGGAGCGGCGCGTGGGGAGCCCGGGCGGCCGCCGTCGAGGTCCGGACGACCGACGGCGGCCGTCGCGCAAAGCGCGGTGCCCGGCCGGAGAACCGGGCGCGGTCCGGGGCAGCGCCTCCGGCCAGAGGCTCGTCTCTCGCCGATGCTGGGAAGGACTCGGCGTGGGCCCCCGCCGTTTTCCGGCGGGGGCCCACCGCCTCAGGCTCCGCCTATGTCCGCAGCAGCCGCTGGGTCAGCTCCCGGTACTGCCTCAGCGAGGTCCGGAGTTCGGCGGAGTCCGTTTCGGGGTCCCGGTCGTGCCAGCCTGCGCGGAGCACCCGCCGTACCTCGGACAGGGCGGTCGCGAGCTGGGCGGCGGCTTCGTCGAAGGCGCCCTCGGCCTCCTCCAGCGCCTCGCGCGGGGTGTCCGTGAAGGTGTTGACGGCATGTCCGAGGCGGCGCACGATCTCGGCCCGTTCGTCCGGGGGGAGCAGCGGCTCCGGTCCCGTGGTGCGGCGTCCCTCCGGGCCCGGGGGCCGGTCCGCGGGCTGCTGGGCGCGTGTCTGGTCGTACATCGTCGTGTGTACCGCTTCCGTTCGCGATGCGGATCACCGCCTGGAGGCGCCCTTCGCCTTCCCTACGGCCTGATTCGGGCTCCCGAGGACCCGGTCCGCCTGCCCTTCATGGCCCTCGGCCGTCCTGTCAGTCAACGTCCGGCGACGATCGGTGTCAACGCGACGTCTGCCCGATCGCGTCCGGCCGAAGGCCGCTGTTCAGCGGAACCAGGTATCCCCCGGCCCGAGGAGTACGGTGGGGGCAACGAGGGTGTGTCGTGCCTATCCGACAGGTCGTCACCAGCACACCGCCCATCTCCAGGGGCAGTCCGTGACCCCGGCCGCGCCTTCGTCCCAGCGGCCTCCGTCGAGGTCAAGGACCCCTCCATGCGCCCCAGCCCGGTCGACGTCCACCCCACCGGACACCGCCTCGCCGGTCCGGCGCCACAACGGCACCTCCCCCTTCCCGCCGGACGAGCCTGCGCCCGCGCGCGACATCGACCGCGGCCAGAAGGACCCCTTGGTCGGCGTCACCCGCCTCCCGAACGCCTCCGTCTGGTGCGTGTCGCACACCCGGCGACACAGGACAGCGGCGCCGCGCGTCGCGCCTGACGGCAACCACGCACTCATCCAAGGAAGTTGACGGCAGACTCATGACCACCGCCGCACTGCAACCCCCGCTACCCTCCCACCCCGCCCTCCGTCTGCGCCTGGCGCCCCGCAGCGACCTGCCCCGGTCCATCGACGGGGCATGGTGGCCGCGCTCCTACGACCTCCTCGTGGAACTCCCGCGACTGCTGGCCGGGTTGCCGCGCGAGTGGGGTCATATCACCAGTGTCACCGTCAACGGGGCGGCATGGTCCGCGGCGCCCGGCCGGATACTCGTCTCCAACCAGGTCGTACGACTGCACGGAGCCCTGGCGGCGAACGCCCCGCACACCGTCGTCCTGCTCGCCCCCGGCCTCGGGCGCTGGGACCTTGTGGTCGTGCCTCCGGACACCACCGAGGACGCCGCCGAACCGCTCATGGCGGCCGCGGCGGGTGCCCCCGGGGCAGGCTGACCCGGACGCCGTGACATCTCCGCCGGCCTGCCCACCCTGATCGCCCCACACGCACCGGCCCTGTTCCCGGCGGCCACCGGGACGCCGGGGCGCCAGGAGTACGGTGGAGAGACCGAGGGCATGCCGTGCACCGCCTCCGACGCCGGTGCCGTTCTCGGGGATCGACGACGCCGGGTCGGTTTTCGCCCGCGCCCGGGGCTGGGTTGCTCATGCCCGCGCACGTGTTCCTCCCGATGACCCTGACCCTCCCCGCGCTCCGACCCGCACGGGGCAGGCCGCGCACTCGCCTGCCGGACCCGGACTCCGCGAAGGCGGAGCACCGGTCCTCGCCCGAGGTGGCGGAGCGCGTCCGCCCGCTGTCCCGCGGTCAGGTCGCGGACCGTCTAAAGGAGTTGGGCGACCTGTACGCGGAGACCTCCGGTGGTGACGCGTGGGCGTGGAACCAGGCGCGCGCGACCTTCCTGCTCCATCTCGCGGCCGACTCCCGGCGACCGGGGTTCTCGCTGCTGATCGCGGAGACCACGGCCCTGACCGGATACGCCTACGGCTTTCCCACGGCGGGCACAGGTCCGTGGGGGCCGAGGTTCCGTGGCCACGCCGGGGAGAGCCTGCTGCGCCGTACCGTCACCGGCGGGCTCTTCGTCGTCTCCGGCATCGTGGTGCCCCCTCGCGTGCGCCGGGAGTACAAGGACCAGGTCTGGAACCTCGCCCGGCGCCTGCAGCGGCGACTGCTCGCCGATCACGGTGCCGCGCTCGGCGTCACGCTGGTGGACGCCCGGGACGCCAGGACGGTCGAGACCATGCGGTCCTGGGGCTGGCGGGACGCAGGGGACGGCGCCCTCCCGGCCGTGCCGCTGGCCGTGCCGCCCGGTCCGTTCCGCCTGCTGGTACTGGTTCCGGGGACGTGAGCGGCCGCCTCCGCACGGATCACATGTCGGCCCCGGCCGGAGGCAGGGGCAGACGCAGCGCGAGCAGGGCGATGTCGTCGGTGCTGCCGGGCGGCATCCGGGCCGCCAACTGGTCGCACAGCGTGTCCAGCGGTTCGTGGGCGAGGGTGAGGGCGTGGCGGCGCAGTCGGCCGAGCCCGGTGTCCAGGTCGCTGCCGGGAGACTCGATCAGGCCGTCGGTGTAGAGCAGGAGCGTGGACCCCGGCAGCAGGGCCTGGGCGGCGCTCGGCCGACGGCTGCTGCCGCCCAGGTGGGTTCCGAGGATCAATCCCTGCCCGGCTTCGAGGTACCGCGCGTTCCCGTCGGGGGTCAGCAGCAGTGGTGGCGGGTGCCCGGCACTGGTCCAGCGCAGCGTCCAGGGGCCGGTGTCCGTGCCCTCCAGCCGGGCGAGGACGAGGGTGGCCATCGAGACGGTCGTGATGGCGTGCAGGGCGTCGTCGAGGCGGTCCACCACGGCACCGGTCGGGCCGGTGTGGTCCCAGGCGAGGGAGCGAAGGACGCCCTGCAACTGCGCCATGCCGGCCGCGGCGGTCAGATCGTGGCCCAAGACGTCGCCGATGACCAGCGCGAGCGCGCCGTCCCTCAGCGCGAACGCGTCGTACCAGTCGCCGCCGACCTGCGAGCCGGCCGGCGCGGGCTGGTACCGGGCCGCCAGCCGGATCCGGCCGTGCTCGGGCAGCGGGGGGAGGAGGTTGCGCTGCATGGCCTCGGCGACCGCGCGCTGCCGGCCGAACCGGCGGGCGTTGTCGATGACCAGGCCGACCCGGCGGCCGATGTCGCTCACCACGTCCAGATCGCCGGTTCCGAAGGGCCGTGCCGCGTCGGTGCGCACCAGCGTCAGCGCACCGGTGACCTGCCGTCTGCTCCCCAGCGGCACCGTGATGACGGAAGCCGCGCCGGCTGCCCTGAGGAAGGCGCTGTGGACGGTGGCCAGCGGCGAGTCGGACGGGGCGTCCAGGGCCACCCGGTCCTGGAGGACGGGCCCGCCTCCGTTCAGCACCTGGACCAGAGGCGAGTGAACCGACTCCCCGGCAGGGGGCAGCTGACCACGCCAGTCCTCCTGCCCGGCGGCACGGCCCTCGGGACCGGTCACCGCCACCCGGTGCACCCGACGGGCACCGACCAGCAGGTCCACCGTGGCCCAGTCGGCGAGGCGGGGAACCAGCAGCCGGCTCAACCGGGCGAGAGCCTCGTCGACCTCCAGGGTCTGACCGAGCACGTCGGTGATCTCCGCGACGAGTGTCAGCCGCTCTGCGAGACTCTCCAGAGCACTCGTACGAGCGGCTCGTTCCGCCCGTTGCTCCCGTTCCTTCTTTTCATCCCGTTCATCCCGTTCCGATTGCTCCTCCGGTTCCATCCGCTCCGCACGCTCCCTGCGGGCACGGCGGTCCGCCCCCGTCTCGACGATCAGCACGACCATGCCCGGAGAAACGCCGGAGAGGTCGTCGTCGGTCAGGGGCGTGGCCGACCAGGAGACCGGGACCAGCCGTCCGTCCCCCCGCAGACACCTGTCGTCGTCCCCGCGTGCCGGACGCCCCTCGGCCAGCGCCCGCAGCAGCGGGCAGCGCTCGCGCGGGACGGGGGCACCCCCCGGGTCCCGGTGGCACAGGTCATGCAGGTCCTGCCCGTGCACCACCGCCGCCGGGCGGCCCAGCAGCCGCTCGGCGGCCGGGTTGACCGCGACGATCCGCCCGGCCGGGTCGAGCACGGCCATGGCCGTGCCCAGCCGCTCCACGACCTGCTGCCACAGACCTGGCTCCACCGCCGACAGCCGCCTCTCGTGCTCTCCGCCGGACCTCAAGCCCTCGGTCGCACCGCCACCGCCCTCCCGCACCGACCGCACCGTGGCCCGGCTCCCGGCCGCGGAGACGTCGGTACCCCGATGGTCCCTCGCCGAGCACCCGCCCGCACGACCGGCACGCCAGTGCCTCCACGACCCCACCGGTCGCGGCTTCTTCCCCCATTGGGAAGAAGCCGCGAACACCACCGTCATCGTGCCGCGCACCGAAGCCGGCCGCGCCCCGCACGACACCGAACCAACCGGGCTGATCGGCGAACTCGTCCCCGCAGTGAGGAGTCCCGCATCACCCGGGCCGGACACGACGTCCGCCTCCACCACCCCGGCC
Source organism: Streptomyces sp. NPDC001507 (assembly GCF_042894765.1). NCBI lineage: Bacteria > Bacillati > Actinomycetota > Actinomycetes > Kitasatosporales > Streptomycetaceae > Streptomyces > Streptomyces sp. NPDC001507. The sequence goes on along the minus strand of NZ_JBIAVV010000011.1, from coordinate 18,277 downwards.
GCACAGCCTTCCCCTCCCCCACCCCGCCGTCGGCACCCTCACCCGCACACCCGCACCGCCTACAGCGCCGTCCCGGCACTCCCGGCCGCGACGCTCAGCGACTCCTCGTCACCTGGGCCGCCACCGAATACCCCGGCACCGTCAGCGGCCCCGACCACACCGGCGGGGAAGACCGCCGAAGGCATCCGCGCTCACGGCTGGGCGCCATGCCTCAGCTCGCAGACGACGACAAGTACCGGGCCGGACCGCAGCGGCGCTCTGCTCTGGACAGCGTCTCGCTCGGCAGCCGTGCTTCGGCGGGGAGCCGTGGCTTACGAGGGAGTCATGGAGGTGCCCCGAGTTCCCCTCCATAAACAAGGCAGCATCCACGAATGAACGGATGACAGCAGGGAAATCGGGGCGCAGGAGGTTGATAACCATGGTTCCCCTGCTCCTAGTTCTGCTTCTGGCACTTATTCTGTTCGGTGCGGGCTTCGCCCTGAAAGTCCTTTGGTGGGTCGCGGTAGTCGTTCTGGTGGTGTGGCTCCTCGGCTTCGTGATGAGGTCCACGACCACGGGGGGCGGCCGGGGTCGCTGGTACCGATGGTGACCTGACCGCCGCGCGCACTTCGCTGAACGGCCCGTCCGACTGGCAGGTCCTGGTGACCACATCGCAGCACAGCAACACCAAACTGCACCTCATCGCCGACGCCGTCCTGGGCACCGCCCAGGGCCAGGCACTTCCCGAACCCTTCGCCGTTCATCTGGCGGCGGCGGTCCGGACCCACGGTCGCCGGGCGGACTGAGCCCAGGGACGGTCGACACCGGGCGCTCGCCCGAGAGCCGTCGGTACGTGCCGGGTTCCGACTACGCCACACCCGTGGCAGGGGACCGTGCTGACTCTGGCCGGGGGGCTGGACTTCACCGCTTCGTCGCAGGTGGTGCTGATCATCGGCCCGCTCATGTTCGCCTGCCGGGACCTCGCCGACGACCTCACACGAGTCACCGGTCGCGTTCAGCCAGGTCGCGCCGTACAAGTCCCCGCCCTACCGGTCTCAGGCCCGCACCGTCCGCTCTCCCGAAACCGCTCGCCCGCTCTCGACGGGCCGGCGCGCCCCTTGACCTGCCCTTCCAGTACCTGTCCGGCCTGATACGGTATCGGCCGTCCGACGGGCCGGCCCACGACCTGGTCGGCGACGACGAGGCGCTTGGTGTTCAGCCGCCGCGACACCTCCTGCAGCACCTCCCAGCCGTCCCGAAGCGGAACCTGCCGCACCGAGGCCAGCACACCGAACGCATGACCGGCCACCGCGTGCGGGGCCGTGGCCTGATGCATCTGCGCGTTCCCCTCGCACCACCACGCGATCTCATCGGCTGCGACGCAGGCGACCCGTGCCTGTCCATGGAAGACCCGAGCGCTGCGATGGTCGCGGCGAGGAGGGTTCGTCGGTGCATATCTTCTGCGGGCTGCACCTCGATCGGCTGAAGGTGTGCCGGCGCTTCAGTCGTGCCAGGCCGTGCTGGACCGGTGCCCGCGCCGCGGATGGCACACGGTTTGACGGATCCGCGTGAGCTACCCGCCCAGCGAGCGTCGGTGAGATGTCGTCACCCGCGAGCTGGCGCCCGTGCAGGCTCTCTCGGCGAGGCCCGGGACGCGAGCCACCGGGTCGGTCACCACCTGCGCGGCCGACGTTCTCCACAGGGCAGGTGGTCCGAGGAGAGCGGGACTGAGGTGCAACCATGTCGTGATGACGGCAGGACGTGCAGCGCGGTTCGTGGCGGGCCCGATGCTGGCCCTGGAGCTGCTGCTCACCGGCTGTGTCTCCGGGCAGGCCCAGTCCGCGAAGCCGGTGGACGACGCGGTACGGCGGATCACGGCACCGCAAGGCCGGTACTTCGGGGTGAGCACCCTTCAGGCCCCGTGGTCCCGGGCGGAGACAGCCGCGGTGGCCCGGAAGGCGGGGAGCGCGCCGAACATGCTGGAGTACTTCGTCAAGTGGACGGAGGACTTCCGTCCGGCTGCGGTGCGGGCGTCGTACGCGCAGGGGGCGGTGCCGCTGCTGACCTGGGAGCCCTGGGCCGGCTCCGGCGCGGGGACACGGCAGCCGCGCTACGCGCTGGCGCGGATCGCCGGGGGCGGCTTCGACGCCTACGTCACGCGCTTCGCGGAGGCGGTACGCGCACAGGGGCGACCAGTGGTGATCCGCTTCGCGCACGAGATGAACGGCACGTGGTTCCCGTGGTCGGAGCAGCGCAACGGCAACCACAAGGGCGACTACGTGAAAGCCTGGCGACACGTCCACGACCTGTTCGAGCAGGCCAGCGCCGACAACGTCATCTGGCTGTGGAGTCCGAACGTGGTGCGGGACGCGCCCGCGGTGTCCCTGCGTGAGCTGTATCCCGGGGACGCGTACGTCGACCTGGTGGGGATGACGGGTTATCAGGACGACGAGTCCACGGCGGGTGCGGTGTTCGACGCGACACTAGCCCGGTTGCGCGGTCTGACCGATCGCCCGGTGGTGATCGCCGAGACAGGTGCGCGACCGGGCCGGAAGAAGGCTGCCTGGATAGCGGCCTTCTTCCGTTGGTTCGTCGCGCACCGGGAGGTGATCGGCTTCGTGTGGTTCGAGCGCAGCCGTGCCGACGGCGGTCACCAGGACTGGCGCTTCACCCAGACCCCGGGGACCACCCGCGCCTTCGCAGGCGGCCTGGCCACCGTACGGCTGGCGAAGTTCTCCCGGACGTAGCGGATCACCCGGTCGTAGCGGTGGTGGCGGCCGTCGGTGCCCCCGGCGCCGACGCGTCGGCCACCCCGGTCAGGGTGATGTCCGCGAGCCCGTGCCGGAACGCCTTGAGTGTCGCCGCGTTCTCGGTGAAGCGCCAGTCCGCACCGCCGCCCTGTTCCCGGTCGCGTTCGAACCAGATGAAGCCGATGACGTCGTCCTGCTCGCTCTTGCCGAGCCAGTCGAAGAAGTCACTGATCCACGCTGCCTTCGACGCGCCGGGCTGCGCGCCGGCCTCCGCATCCCCGAGAGTGCGATCGCCGAGTACGTCGAGGCGCGCACCGTCGAGCCGGTCCGCCGTGTCCGTGTCCGCTACGGGAAGGCGGCTTGATGGCAGGTCGCAAGCCGCAGCGGCGGCGCGAGTTCGGCACGACGCGCAAGCTTCCGTCCAGCCGTTGGCAGGCCCGCTACATCGGCCCGGACAGGCAGCGATACACCGCGCCGGAGACGTTCGACACCAAGAGGGACGCCCAGGAGTGGCTCAACCTCGTTCGCGCCGACATCGAGCGCAGCGTCTGGCGCGACCCCGACGCCGGCGCGGTGAACTTCGAGAAGTACGCGCTTCGCTGGATGGAGGAGCGCGGCCTGTCCCCCACCACCGTCGACCGCTACGACGGCCTGCTCCGCCTCCACATCCTGCCGACCTTCGGCGGCAAGGACCTGGACGACATCACCCCGCCCTCGGTCCGCACGTGGCGAGCCGAACGCCTAAAGGCCACCGGCGCCACGACGGTCGCGAAGTCCTACCGGCTCCTCAAGGCGATTCTTCAGACGGCGGTCGACGACGACCTCCTCCGCAGCAACCCGTGCCGCATCAAGGGCGCCGGCAAAGAGGAGGCCGACGAGCGCCCCATCGCGACCATCAAGCAGGTCTTCGACCTCGCCGATGCCATGGGCCCTCGCTGGCGCCTGATGGTCTTGCTCGGCGCCTTCGCCTCCCTCCGCCCGGAAGAACTGGCCGAACTGCGCCGTCGCAGTGTCGATCTCGACGAATGCTCCCTGCGGATCACGCTCGCCTCCCCCGAACTGACCAACGGCATGCGCGCCACCGGTGACCCGAAGACAAGAGCGGGCAAGCGCACCGTCCACCTTCCCGAGTTCTTGCTCCCGGAGTTGCGCCGCCACCTCCAGTGGTTCGCCGAGAAGGGTCCGGACGGCCTGCTCTTCGTGGGCGAGAAGGGCGCCCCGTTCCGCCGCTCGACCTTCGGCCGTAAGTGGCGCAAGGCCAGGACCAAGGTGGGGATGCCGGAGAACTTCCGCTTCTACGACCTCCGCCACACCGGCAACACCCTGGCCGCCGACACCGGCGCCAAACTGAAGGACCTCATGGTCCGCGCCGGCCAGTCCTCGGAGCGCGCCCAGCTGATCTACCAGCACTCGACGGCGAAGCACCAGCGGAAGCTGGCTCGGGGCATCGATGCTGAGGTGCGGCTGCAACTCCGTCAGGCGCAGACCGGGGAAAGGCCGGCCGCAGAAGCGTGAAGGCGCGGGCGGGCGTAGCGAGAACCGACTGGGTTTCGCTACGCCCGAAGCCGTGTTGGGACTGCCCCAACAGCACCGTGCGCCCGTCATGCCCCCTTGAGGGAGGGCTTCCGTTGAGATCAGCTTTCCCTGTATGTACTGACAGGGGAGTTAAGGCTGGTCTCGGTCGGCCCTTCTGGAGGGGGGAGTAGTGGCGATCAAGTTGCTGTCGGTTGCGCCTGCGCAGAATGAGCTGATCGACAAGGCCATCATGCTGGGCAACCGCTACACCAAGACGTTGGGGCTCTTGAAGCCTCCGGCGTACACCAAGGCAGCGGAAGACGGTGGACTGCTCGTAGCCGTTGAAGCGGACCAGGTGATCGGCTACGCACTGTTCGGGCTCCCGAAAAGGAGCGCGCACATACGCCTTGCCCACCTGTGCGTGGCTGAGGAGCAGCGCGGCAGGAGCATCGCACGGCAACTGGTGGAGGAGATCAAGAAGAGGTATCCACAACGGCTCGGTATCAAGGCCAAGTGCCGTCGGGACTACGAGCTGAGCGACATGTGGACGAGCCTGGGGTTCGTCCCACACGGCGAGGTACGGGGACGCGGCCGGGATGGAGAGATCCTCGACGGATGGTGGTTGGATCTGGGGCACCCCCATCTCTTCACTGAGGTGGAAAGTGATGCCCTGCTGGTGGTGGCGGTCGACCACGGGGTGTTCGCTGATCTCCGCGGACTCGCCTGCACAACCGATGTAGAGGAATCTCGCGCGCTGGAAGCGGGCTGGATGACGGATCTCGTTGAGCTTGCCTACACGCCCCAACTGGTCCATGAGATCCGCGATATCGCCGACACCGCCGAGCGCCAGCATCAGCGGGCGGCGTTGCCTGGACTGCGTCAGCTCACACCTGCCCCCGAGGCTGTGACCGAACGAACGACTGAGCTGCTCAGCGCGACCAAGAAGTCACTCCCGGACCTGCCTGACGACGGGGGGCTCCGTCGCTGCGCGCATTACGTGGCCGAGACCTCGTGTGCCGGCCTCCGCGTGCTGGCCACTCGGAACCCCCTCCTGTCCCGCCTGGCGGACGTGGCTTGGGAGGTTGCCAGGGTTCGCGTCGTATCGCCCGCCACGGTGACGCTGCATGTGGACGAGCTTCGGCAGGCCCAGGTATACCGCCCGGCCGACCTGATGGGCACGGACTTCCGGTCCACGGAGGTATCCCCGGGCACCGAGGACGAACTAGTCGCATTCTTCGATCAGACCGGCGAGGACACCGGATCGGCCTTCGCCGAACGCCTGCGCTCCCTGGCCGCCGATACGGTCGTATGGCGCCGCGAACTGCTGCGGGACGGGGAGGGGCACCCTGTAGCCCTCTATGCATGGGCGCTGGACGGGCGGACCCTGGTGGTCCCTGTGCTACGCACTGCGGACCATCCGCTCGAAGAGACTCTGGCTAGGCAACTCCTCTTTCTACTCAAGCGCCTTGGGCGTGACTGCGGCGCGGAGATCATTCGAATCACCGACCCGCATCCCTCGGCGGTAGCCAAGGCAGCCGGTGGGGATGACGGATTCTTCGAGCACGACGGCAGGCTCGTAGCGCTCCTGGTGAACGTATGCGGTACGGCTGCCGAGGTGGAGGCAGTAGCCGGCGGGCTCGCTCGCGAGCTGACCGTAGAAGCAGCTGCCCTACATGAGGGCATGCCCGCCGAGGTAGCCGCTGTGGTGGAACGCGCCTGGTGGCCGGCGAAGGTTATCGACTCCGGGTTGACGTCCTTCATGGTGCCGATCAAACCGCGGTGGTCAACCGAACTGTTCAACGTCCCGGCCATGCTCCTTCCCCGCAGCGACGTCCTGGGCATCAGTAGGGAGCACGTCTACTACCGCTCGTCGGGACATCGAGGCGAGAGCGTTCCCGCCCGCCTCCTCTGGTACGTCAGTGAGGGGCCTGCAGGGGTCGAAAGCCAGATGATCGTGGGCAGTTCCAGGCTGGACGAGGTGCTCATCGACACACCCGATGCCCTGTTCTCGAAATTCGAACACCTGGGCGTATATGGTCGAGCTGAGGTTCAGGAAGCCGCTGATACCTCAGGTCACGCCATGGCTCTGAGGTTCTCGGACACCGAGATCTTCCCCAAGCCGGTGGCGCTGAGGCGATTGACCTCGCTGACCGGGGAGCTGGGACTACCTTGGTCATCAAACTCGTTGATCTCGCTGTCAAAGATCAGCAACGAGCTGTTCCAGGCGGTCTACAAAGAGGGGTACCGAAAGACGTGAACGATCCGGAACGCGCGATGCTGCTGTCCGTCCACCCGCGCTTCGCCACCGCGATCCTGGCCGGCAGCAAGACGGTGGAGGTACGCCGCCAACGCGTCGCTGCGCCTCCCGGAACACCAGTCCTGCTCTACGCGACCGCGCCCACCATGGCGCTGGTGGGTATGGCGCGCATCGCCTCGGTCCACGTGGCGTCCCCCAAGGAAGTCTGGTCGGCGCATCGCGCTCAGACGGGGATCACCCGACGTGAGTACGACGCCTATATGGACGGCGCCACCCAAGCGAGCGGCCTGACTTTGGAGGACCCCCTGGTCTTCGACGAGCCAGTGACCCTCAGTGCACTGCGTGCGGCGGGAGACTTCCACCCGCCGCAGAGCTACCGCTACCTGAAGAGCGCCGACCTGCGCCAGGTATCAGAAGCCGGCCCGGCCGCGGGCAGTGCGCTTCGCCGTGTACTGCCAGACGCGGTGCACGCGTAGCAGACCGGGTATCCGAACCGATTGATCGGGGAGCCCCGTCGCCACCGTTTAGCCTCGCGCTTTCATGAAGCGGACTGTCCGGCAGGCGGTCAGGAAAGCGCGAGGCTAATGAGCACCACCGACAACGAGGCTGGCTCCCGACCAGGCGGCGGTGTTCATGCGGTGTACCGAGCACGGCCACTGCGGCTCCGATGAGGCATCGCGCGCCGGGTAGGTGCACAGCTCCCGTGAACTGCGGTTTTGCGTAAGCGACTTCACGGCACGCCGGGCGCCAGTGACCCAAGTCACACGAAATGCGTCTCACGATTCGAGACGATGTGGCACCACAACGCCGACCCCGACGACAGAAAGGGCCCCGATGGTGGGGTTGACCTGCACTTAGGGCACGCGGAGGGCACGACGCCCTTGAAATGGTCTAGACAACAAACAACCCCCGGGCCCATGACCTGGGGGTTCGCAGTGGAGCGGGTGACGAGAATCGAACTCGCGCTCTCAGCTTGGGAAGCTGATGTTCTACCATTAAACTACACCCGCGTAAGACGCCGACCTGGTCGGTGCCCGAACGCTCGCTCACTGTACCTCATGACGGACCCCCGGTGCTCAGACCGTGGGGTTCGTGTGCGTTTCGAAGGATGGGGCAGGGGTGGGATACGGGTGCGGGAGGCCGGAGTTGGGGCGTACGGTGGAGGTGTGGGAGAGGGGCCCGGCAGGCCGGAGTGCCGCCTGGAGAGCCGTCCCTTTGATCCCGTAATGTGGCTTTCCGTCGTCACGGCAGTAAGCCCGACGCGGCTTCTGGGGAAGGGACTTAAGGGACTTGATGGAACGCACCGTCGTCCGCTGTGCCGAAGGGCACGTGTTCAGCACCGCTTCGTTCCCGATGCAGCAGGCCGAGCGGCTCGGCCCCGGCCGGCTCGTGCGGTGTCCCAAGTGCGCCCGGCTGCGCAGCGTCGTGCCGGTCGCACTGGAGAAGCAGCAGTAGCGGAAGAAGGACACAAACAGCAGTAGCTCGGGCGCGCGGACTCGTCACGATTGTCGTGGGTCCGCGCGCCTTGCGTATCCTCGGGGCGTGCTTCTCTCAGACAAGGACATCCGGGCCGAGATCGACGCCGGGCGGGTACGGATCGATCCCTACGACGAAACCATGGTGCAGCCGTCGAGCATCGACGTCCGGCTGGACCGTTTCTTCCGGGTGTTCGAGAACCACCGGTACCCGCACATCGACCCCTCCGTCGAGCAGCCGGACCTCACCCGGCTCGTGGAGCCCGAGGGCGACGAGCCCTTCATCCTCCACCCCGGTGAGTTCGTGCTCGCCTCGACCTACGAAGTCATCAGCCTGCCCGACGATCTTGCGTCCAGGCTGGAGGGCAAGTCCTCGCTCGGACGGCTCGGGCTGGTCACGCACTCCACGGCCGGGTTCATCGACCCCGGCTTCAGCGGGCACGTGACCCTTGAGCTGTCCAATCTCGCGACCCTCCCCATCAAGCTGTGGCCGGGCATGAAGATCGGGCAGCTGTGCATGTTCCGGCTCTCCTCCCCCGCCGAGCACTCCTACGGCAGTGAGCGCTACGGCTCCCGCTACCAGGGACAGCGCGGGCCCACCGCCTCCCGCTCCTACCTCAACTTCCACCGGACGCAGGTGTGAGGGGCCGGTCATGAGCAACGACAGTCCCGTGCGGGAGAACCTCACCTACGAGCAGTTCGGCGTCGCCGTGCGCGAGCTCGCGCAGACCATCGCCGACGACGGGTTCGAGCCCGACATAGTGCTCAGCATCGCGCGCGGCGGCGTCTTCGTCGCCGGCGGGCTCGCCTACGCCCTCGACTGCAAGAACCTGCACCTGGTGAACGTCGAGTTCTACACAGGGGTGGGGACGACTCTCGAAATGCCGGTCATGCTCGCACCGGTCCCCAACGTCATCGACTTCAGCGACAAGAAGGTCCTGATCACGGACGACGTCGCCGACACCGGCAGGACGCTGAAGCTGGTCCGCGACTTCTGCCTCGAAGCGGTCGCCGAGGTACGGTCCGCGGTGATCTATGAGAAGTCCCACTCGCTCGTGAAGTGCGAGTACGTGTGGAAGCGGACCGATGACTGGATCAACTTCCCGTGGTCCGTGCTGCCTCCTGTCGTGAAGAGGGACGGGCAGGTTCTCGACGCCTGAGCGCGGACGAGAACACGGACAGGAACACGGACGAGAACACGGACGAGAACACGGACGAGGGGCCCCGGCAGCAGTGCCGGGGCCCCTCGTCCGTGTGGGCGGTGCTAGAACGTGCCCAGCTTCACGATCGACAGCAGGGCGATCAGCTGGATCGCCGACGCGCCCAAGGCCTTCGGCCACGGCAGGTCGTGGGACTTGCCGACCATGAGGGTGAGCAGGACGCCCGCCGCGACCCAGGTGGCCCAGCCGAGGAGCTGGACGAAGCCGGCGTTGCCACCGAAGAACATGGCGAAGAGCAGGCGGGGCGCGTCGGTGACGGACATGATCAGCATGGAGAGGCCGACCGTCGGCTGCCAGGCTCCGTCGCCGCCGAGCTGGCGGGCCAGGGTGTGGGTCACCACGCCCAGGACGAAGGACGAGAGCACCATCGCGACGGCCGTCACCAGGACGATCGGAACCGCGTTGGTGAGGGTGGCGTTTATCGCGTCCGCGCGGGCGCCGTCGAAGCCGAAGACGGCGAGCAGGCCGTAGAGGAAGGTCACGATGAGGGCGGGGCCCCACATCGCGTAGTCCCGCATCTGGAGGAAGGTCTGATTCGGGGCGAGGACGATCCCCTTCAGCAGGTCCTTCCAGTGCAGGCGCGGGCCGATAGGACCGGACGGCGCCGCGGAGCCCGCGTGGTAGGTCGCACCCTGCGTGTAGCCCTCGGCCTCGTCGACGGAGAAGGCCTGGGTGCTGCCCGGCTGGTTCGCCGCGTACGGGTCGGGGGCGCCGGAGCCGCCGTAGCCGTTGCCGTCGCCGAAGTACTCCGGGCCGTCGCCGCCGGCCTGCCGTCGGCCGGGGTGGCCGCCGCGCGCCTGCGCCTGCGGCCAGCCGGACGCGCCGCCGTGCTGCGGGTACGGCTGCGGGGCCGACGGGTATCCGTACGACGGCCCCGGCTGCCCCCCGTAGCTCTGGGGCGGCGCCTGCTGCCCGTACGCGGGTTGTTGCGGTCGCGCTTGCGGGGCGCGGTCGTCCCGGCCGCCGCGTCCGTTCCTGAATCCAGCCACTCATCGAACGTACCTGGTCCTGACGAACCGTGTGCGGGCTCGGGCGACCGGGCCCGCCATTGCGGCAGAGCTGTGACATCCCCTAGGGGGCCGGATCCGGGCCGGATCGGGGCCCGCCCGGGGGCGGAGTCGGCCGGGTCAGTCCCCGCCCAGTCTGGCGAGGGCGGCTCGCATCCCCTCGGTGAAGCGCCGGCCGGCCGGGAGGAGTTCGCCGCTGCCGAGGAGCGTGTCGACGGCGCCGCGGTTGTATCCGTACCAGGTGGCGTGCTCCCGCCCGGCCCGGGGAGACGGCGCGGCGGTGCTCCGCTCGGTGTGCCAGAAGTCGCAGACGCCCAGGTGGGCATAGGTGCACTGGAGGAGCGCGTCCAGTGGCCGTGGGTCGGGGCGCCAGGGGGCGTGGTAGCGGGCCGGTGACGCCGGGCCGTGCAGGGGGACCAGGTCGAGCAGGGCCCCGAGCTGCACGTGCAGGAACTCGTGGACCAGGGTCAGGGCGAAGAGCACGGTCGCCTCGGTGCGAACGGCCAAGTGCGTCGGCCGCCGGGCGTGCCGGTTCAGTTTCGGACCGCGGTGCACTCTCGGCTCGCGGACGGAGCACGGCACGAACACACCTGCTGAGGCGGGTGCGACAGCCGCTCCTCACGGTCGTAGAGCTTCAGATCGAACTCGCGGTACTCACCCTCCACAACGACATGGGCAGTCTCGTTCGCACGACGGCGACGGGTGTGCCGCTGAGCTTCGGTTCCAGAGTCCGTCCCTGCCGATCATCGGCCGCCGGCACATGCCACCACTCGAACATGACCACGGACGCCATGGCAGCACCACGGGAACACGGTCACCGGCTGCCGGATGCGCCCGGACACGGCTCCTGGTCGCTCACGCTCTCCTGATCACCCTTGCGACAGGATGGGGGCATGAGCGTAGTCAAGATCAACGTACTGACCGTGCCGGACGAGCAGCGGGAGACGCTGGAGAAGCGGTTTGCTTCGCGGGCGCATGCCGTGGAGGGCTCGGACGGGTTCGAGTGGTTCGAGCTGCTGCGGCCGCAACAGGTGCGCTGATGTACCAGTAGAGCCCGCGCAGGGGAACGGCCGCGGGGTCGACCGGGTGGGTCTGCCTGGCAGCCGTACTCAGCAGCGCGACCAGGCTTCCCGCGGCAGGAAGTGGGTGAGGTCGTCCAGGGCCTCGCGGGGAACGAACACGGGTCGCGTGAGGAGGTGATCGCCCGCACGCTGCACATCCAGAACAACACCCAGTGAGCTCGACCCAGGGATCCCAGCGTCCATGTAGGAAAGCTCCGTGTACGGCTCTCGGACTTCAGCACGGTCGAGCATCCACTGCTCCAGAACGGAAGGGACCTGGCCGACCAAAGCCACCCCCTCCACGAAGACCTGGGGCCCTCGCAGTGCATCGACCACAACGCCGGCCAGCCGCTCCTCCCGGTAGTAGAGCTTCAGACCGAACTCTCGGTACTCGCCCTCCGCAACGACGTGGGCAGTCTCGTTCGTACGACGGCTACGCGTATGACGCTGAGCTTCCCCTGTGACCCCGCTCAGTGCCTCAGAAGCCTCGTCGGGAGCCATGCCGAACCCCAGCGGCCCCACGCTCATGAACGGATCCAGAGTCCATCCCTGCCGTTCATCCTCCGCCAGCACATGCCACCACTCGAACATGACCACGGACGCTACGGCAGCTTGACGGAAACACGGTCACCGGCTGCCAGATGCACCAAAGACCGGCCCCAGTCGCTCACGCCCTACTGATCACCCTTGCGGCAGGATGAGTCCATGAGCGTAGTCAAGATCAACGTACTGACCGTGCCCGCCGAGCAGCGGGAGACGCTGGAGAAGCGGTTCGCCCATCGCGCCCATGCCGTGGAGGGCTCCGACGGGTTCGAGTGGTTCGAGCTTCTCCGTCCGGTTGAAGGCACTGACAACTACCTCGTCTACACGCGGTGGCGCGACGAGGAGTCGTTCCAGGCGTGGATGGAGGGGCCCATGAAGGCGGCGCACCAGGGCGGCGGTGAGGAAGGTGGCGAGAAGCCGAAGCCAGCAGCATCGGGCTCGACCCTGTGGTCCTTCGAGGTGGTTCAGCAGGCCGAACCCAAGAACGCTTAGATCAGGGGCCACCTGGTCTCCATCACCGACCGGGTACACGTTGGCGTAGGCCCTGGGTCCCTCGACTGCGCCATCGGCACCCCTCGTACCCCGCTGCCAAGCTCTGGAGGCCTCCCGAGGATCGGCTCGGAGGTGGAGCGGGTCTGAGCCTGTCCTCGGTCGAGGGTAGAGCGCGTACAGCCGGGCCCCTTCCTCGCCGCGGGAAGGGGGCTCAGTCGTGTCGAGCCGGAGAAACCGCAGACCACGGCCGGGTTCCACGTCTTGAGCGCATGCCCGCCGGTGCCGGCGCTCAAGTTGCGCTGTGGTGCCTGAACCGCTGGAGTCCCGATTCGCCAGATGTGCCACAAGCCCCGGCTCTCACCTGGCGGTGCTTGCACGGCCTGCCGCTTCTGCAAGCGGAGGCCGTGGCGCGGACCGGACGGCATGGGAGCTGGGACAAGTAGTGGGTTGCTGAGGAGTAGTGCGGAGTGTGCCGCTACCAGGTCAGATCAGCACACTCCTCGGCACGGCTCAGTGGTGGTGATTCCACCAGTACAGCGCGAGCACTCCGATTCCACTCAAGCTCGCCTTGATGGCGACGCGCACCAGCTCGTCGCCAGCAGAATGCAGGAGCCGGCGGAAGTGTCGCCGGGCGGATCGTTCCGCAAGGTGGAAGTGCCTACGGTCACGCTTTCGCGACGTCTGGGTGATCTTCGAAGTCGGTCGATGTCCGACCTGGCGCCTACACTTCCTGTTGCTGGGAATCTCGGCCTCCCTTGGTTGATGTTCCTAACGGTGTTGGCGGCCTCCTGCGTAGGACCAGGGGGCCGCCGCCGTTTCCGGGGGAGGCCCTGTCGGCCGCGGGTCCAGTTTGACGCACCGCACTGACAACCAGTGCCCCTCGGGGGCAAAGATGATCAAGAGCGGCCCCTTATGAAAATGGTCGAAGCGGACATACGGAATCGGCGAGGGGCAAGCGCTCAACGAACAGGCTGCCGATGTCGAGCTTCTGCACAAGGTGAGCGAGACGTCCTGCACGGAGCAGGAACTTCACCGCGGCGCCGGGCGGCTGCGGCCGTACCCAGGTGAACGCTGGCAGGGCACTCCCCCGGCCATCAGTACGTATAGCTCGTGGTACCGCCTGATGAGGTTGGCGCCCTTACTGTCACTGACGCGGATGACCGCGCTGGCCAACCCTTGAAGCGTGACAGTGAACGCATCGATCTTGCGCCTTGTTCTTGACCCGGTTCGTCAGGTCGGTGACCTGGTTGTAGATGGACCGCCGCTCGGCCATCGCGCGGATCTTGCGGTCGGCGTGCATGACGGTCGGGTGGTCGCGCCCGCCGAACTGTGCCTCGATCTGCGGCAGTGACAGGTCGGACAGCTTCCCGCACAGGAGCATGACGATCAGCCGTTCGGTGACCAGCGAAATCCGGGAGGCGATGAACTCCAGCACCTCCAGCGTGGCAGTCAGCTGCTTGGGCGGCTGGTCGCTGGAGAGCACGATCTGCATGTTCGCGTTGTGGAGCGTGTTGAAGGTGTGGAAGAACTCCTCCTGCGTCGACTCCTTGTCCGCGAGGAACTGGATGTCGTCGACGAGCAGGATGTCCATCTCCCGGTAGCGCTTGCGGAAGCTGTCGCCCTTGCCGTCGCGGATCGAGTTGATGAACTCGTTGGTGAACTCCTCCGCTGGAGTCAACGATTTGCTGGATGTGACATACCCACCAGACCTGGGTCCTGGGGAGCCTGTCAGAGCTCTTCTTGTCAGCTCGCTCCTGCCGTGCCTGTATTTCTTAAGGCTTCATCACGGGCGCGGGTTCGCGCGTAATCCGCTTCCTTGGTGGCATCGACATGGTCATATGCAGCTGCGGCCTGTAGCCACGCGGTTCGCACTTCTTCAGTGGAGGCGCCAGCCTCACCTAGGGTGGCAGCCAGTTCCTTCAGCGCCTCACCAACACGAAAAGCGTCGTCTTCGTCAGCCAACATCGTTACAGCACGTTCGCAAGCGGTGATGGCCTCCTCGAAACGCCGCACCTCTCGCAATGCGCTTCCGAGGTTGTTCCAGGCCATCGCGGCGCTGTGGGTGTCACCGAGCTCCTGGAAGGTGTCGAGGGCCGTCTCGCAAGCGGTGATGGCCTCCTCGAAACGCCGCACCTCCGGCAGCACATTTCCGAGGTTGTTCCCGGCCGTCGCAGCGCTGTGGGTGTCACCGAGCTCCTGGAAGGTGTCGCGGGCCGTCTCGCAAGCGGTGACGGCCTCCTCGAAACGACGCACCTCTCGCAATGCGCTTCCGAGGTTGCTCCAGGCCATCGCGACGCCGTGGGTGTCACCGAGCTCCTGGAAGGTGTCGCGGGCCGTCTCGTGAGCGGTGATGGCCTCCTCGAAACGCCGCACCTCTCGCAATGCGCTTCCGAGGTTGCTCCAGGCCCTCGCGACGCCGTGGGTGTCACCGAGCTCCTGGAAGGTGTCGCGGGCCGTCTCGTGAGCGGTGATGGCCTCCTCGAAACGCCGCAGCTCCTGCAGCACATTTCCGAGGTTGTTCCAGGCCCTCGCGACGCCGTGGGTGTCACCGAGCTCCTGGAAGGTGTCGAGGGCCGTCTCGCAAGCGGTGATGGCCTCCTCGAAACGCCGCAGCTCATGCAGCACATTTCCGAGGTTGTTCCAGGCCATCGCGGCGCTGTGGGTGTCACCGAGCTCCTGGAAGGTGTCGAGGCCCGTCTCGCAAGCGGTGATGGCCTCCTCAAAATGCCGCAGCTCCCGCCGCACATATCCGAGGTTGATCAGGGCCATGGCGGCGCCGCGGGTGTCACCGAGTTCCTGGTGAATATCGAGCGCCGTCTCGTGAGCGGTGATGGCCTCCTCGAAACGCCGCACCGCTTGCAGCACACTCCCGAGGTTGCCCCAGGCCCTGCCGGCGCCGTGGGTGTCACCGAGCTCCTGGTACAGGTCGCGGGCCGTCTCGCAAGCGGTGATGGCCTCCTCGAAACGCCGCAGCTCCTGCAGCACATTTCCGAGGTTGCTCCAGGCCGTCGCGGCACCGTGGGTGTCACCGAGCTCCTGGTACAGGTCGCGGGCCGTCTCGCAAGCGGTGATGGCCTCCTCGAAACGCCGCACCTCCCGCAATCCGCTTCCGAGGTTGTTCCAGGCCGTCGCCGCGCCGTGGGTGTCACCGAGCTCCTGGAATCCGTCGCGGGCCGTCTCGCTAGCGGTGATGGCCTCCTCGAAACGACGCACCTCCTGCAACGCACCTCCGAGGTTGATCCAGGCCGTCGCGGCACCGTTGGCATCACCGAGCTTCTGGTACAGGTCGCGGGCCGTCTCGCAAGCGGTGATGGCCTCCTCGAAACGACGCACCTGCCGCAGCGCGCTTCCGAGGTTGTTCCAGGCCATCGCGGCACCACGGGTGTCACCGAGCTCCTGGTGAATATCGAGCGCCGTCTCAAAGGCGGTGATGGCCTCCTCAAAACGCCGCACCTCCCGCAGCGCGCTCCCGAGGTTGCTCCAGGCCCCGGCCTCGTTGTGCCTGTCCTTTGTCGCCAGGCAGGCTTCTAGGGCAAGCGAGCGGACAGCTACCAAGTCTTGGAGCTGTCTACGCCATTCGAGATAACGGCCAAGCGCAAACGTGAGGCGCGCAAGAATAACGGGATCACTCTCAGCCTTAGTAATGGAAAGCAAGTTGGCCCGTTCCGCATCCATCCACTCCAAGGCTTTTTCCCGGTTGGCGAACAACGGTGAGGGCGCTGCTGTGCCGGCTGGCATGAAGAGCGTGTCGGCGGCTTCAGCGGTGCGCAAGTAGTAAGCGACTAGGCGTTTACGGGCCTGCTTGTAGCGGCGCCGAGGACGACGGGAGTCGGCTGTGTAAGCCTTGGCTTGTGCAGCGGCGTAGTCACGCAGGAGGTCATGCATCTGCCACCGGCCCCGCACCGTCCCCCACTGGAGCATGTGCGTTATGGCGAGCTGGACCAGCAGGTCCCCCGTACTTTGCTCAGATTTCCCGGTCAAGGTTCTGGCTGCAGCAGTGGAGATGTCGGAGCCGGGGTTTAGCGATAGCAGCCGGAACAAATCAGCCTGCTGAGGCGACAGACGGTCCAGGGACTGATCGAACGTGGCCAGCAAGCTGCGCTCACCATCATTGAGTCCCTCAAGCCGCTCTTCGTCGCGGGTAAGACGGTCAGCACGCTCGGCAAGAGGCTGGCTGGGGTCGGCCGCCAGGAGCGCCGCCGTGATCTGCAATGCAAGCGGCAAGTAACCACACGCCTTCGCCACCCGCTCTGCGGCTTCCGGGTCGTCATCAACCCGTGAATCGTCGATATTGGCATTTCGCAGAGCGGCGTCGAGCAACGAAACAGCCTCATCGGGCTGCAACAGGTCGAGCGAGCGCATACGCCCCAACCCAGGCAGCCTCCGGCGCGACGTAACCAGCAGACCGTGATGTCCGGGTGGCAGCAGCGGCCGCACTTGCTCAACACTAGAGGCGTTATCCGCAAGTACCAAGAATCGCTCACCTGCCCGTGTTCGAGCATCGAGCTGGGAACGGTACAGAGCCTCTCGCTCTCCCACAGTGGGCGGAATATGCTCCCCCAGCACCCCCAGCGAACGCAGCAAGGCATCCAACACGGTATCAGGCTGGGCTGGCGTGGGATCGTACCCGCGCAAGCCTACGAGTAAGACCCCGGTGAACCAGCCTCGCTCCCGCGCGGCGTGGCCGACTGCATATGCCAAGGTGGTCTTCCCCACGCCGGGTAGCCCCGCCAGGACAGCCACCGCAGGTGAAGCGCCCCGCGCTGGGTCGAAAAGAGCGAGAAGAAAGGAAAGGTCTTCCCCACGGCCCGTGAATTCCGCTGGCAACGGCGGCAGTGCTGCCGCCGCAGTGGGCACCGGCGTGTAATGCTGTACGAAGGTGTTGTGCTGTGTACCGCTTGCTTGAGTAGGTCCGCCGAAATAGCCGCCGTGGAAGTCATTACGGAGGCTTTCCTCCGCTCGGATAATTCTCGACGCGTTCCCACGTACCCGACCCTTAGCTTTCTTCTTGCCCCCCACCTGGAACTCGCCCTACGCCCTGAAGTTATTGTGCTGTGTGCCACTTCCCTGCACAGGACCATGGAACGTCGAGTGACGGAAGTCGTTGTGCACGGCTTCGGCTTCTTGCTTGCCCCCAACCTGATCAATCAATGCTTCCAACTCTGCTGCGATCCTGTCCCGCTCCGCCTCGCTGGCTTCCTCAAGCAGGGTCTCAAAGCGCGTTTGCCACACTGCCGTCTGGGCCACGCTGACACGTTCGATCTCCTCCCCGCCATCCGCGGTTGCCAACGCGGCCTGGGTGCGGTCCAGCCGCTCCAGTTCGGTCCTCTCTCTCGCTGCCTCACCGCGCGCGAGCAACCGGGCCACACTGGTACGCAGGCCATTCCACGCGTCCGTGCCCGCTGCCCGCACCACAGCACCACCACCAGTAGCCGCGAGAACCGCGAGCGCCTCTGCCAACATGCATCCCCCAAGTCCAGTCTCAAACGATGCGGAACAGCGTAGGCCGTCACACGTCGCTGCCGGAGCGAAAACTGCAAACCATCACAGCAGAAGTACAGCAACCGGATTGGCCACGTCGAGAGCTCGGGACGAAAAGGTCATCATCCGGGGCTTCCTCACCACGCTTCCGTCGGCACAGCTTGCTCCAACGGACGTCATCGAACAGCACTGCTGAGTATCGTTGGGCGGAGGTCCAAGCGTTCCAAAGCCCGGCCTCCCCAAGACGCCATCCCATTCGCGTGCCAGATCCCGCGGGTAACCGCAGAGACCAGTGGGACTGGCTACCGGCCCGGCCAACGCTTCCAACACCATTCCGCCGCAGGTCTGTGCATCAACTACCACCAGGCGAAACGACGTTCCCAAGCTGACAGCTCCGGCCCTGGGACTGTCCTAAAGATTGTGTATGCCCCGGTGTGACCCGTCTGGCATGAGGTGTCCCCTCTGCTGGGAAGGATCACGGATGGGCATCAAGGACG
>NZ_JBIAVV010000010.1:0-490885 GCF_042894765.1 Streptomyces sp. NPDC001507 | reverse complement strand
GCGTTGACTTTTGGCACGCTGTTGAGTTCTCAAGGAACGGTCGCTTCCTTTGTACTCACCCTCTCGGGCTTTCCTCCGGGCTTCCCTTCGGTCTTGCGTTTCCGACTCTATCAGATCTTTTCTCGACCCGATTTCCTCGGTGCTTTCCAGGTTCCCGCTCTCGCGTTTCCCTTTCCGGCGGTTCCGACTCTATCAGATCCTTTCGGCGTCTGATTCCCAGTCAGCGGGTGTCGCCTTCGCGGCTGTTGGGCCGTTCCGACGTCTCAAACCCTAGCGGATCCGCTCCGCGATTCCCAATCGGGCCTTGTGGTCCGACCGGGCACCACTGAGACCCGATATCGAATTGAATTCGGGCACGCCGAAATCAACCCGGTCGGGAGATCGTGCTGGTGGTTTGGGTGCCGCTCATGCGGCGGAGGTGCTGTCGCAGAACCGTTACGGCTCCGCGGCAACCCGAAGAACATTACGGGTCGTCCAGGGGGCTGTCAACCCTCCCCTGTCAAGATTTTTTCCGGGACCCGCGCGCCGCGACATCAGTCCAGGTCGGTGAGCCGGCCGCCGGCGTCGGGCTGGGCGTGCTCCACGCGGCGAAGCAGCCGGGTGAGGACCTCGCCGAGCACCGCACGCTCCGCCGGGGAGAGGTCCTGGAGCAGATCCTCCTCGAAGACGGAGGCGAGACGCATGGCCTCCAGCCACTTCTCGCGCCCTTCGGGGGTCAGCTCGACGATCACCCGGACACGGTTGCACTCGTCCCTCTCCCGGGTGACGAGGCCTTC
The DNA here is from genome assembly GCF_042894765.1 of Streptomyces sp. NPDC001507. NCBI lineage: Bacteria > Bacillati > Actinomycetota > Actinomycetes > Kitasatosporales > Streptomycetaceae > Streptomyces > Streptomyces sp. NPDC001507. The sequence goes on along the minus strand of NZ_JBIAVV010000010.1, from coordinate 490,109 downwards.
GGCGACCATCCGGTCGATGCGGTGGGTCATCGCGGCGGGGGTGAGGCCGAGGCGCTTGGCCAGTTCGCTGGGGCCCATGCGGTAGGGGACCCCGGAGAGGACGAGGGCCTTCAGGACCTCCCACTCCGCGTTGCTGATGCCGAGGGCGCCGGTCTGCCGGCCGTAGGCGACGTTCATGCGGCGGTTGAGCCGGGACAGCGCCGAGACGATCTTCTCGACCTGGGGGTCGAGGTCCTGGAACTCGCGCTGGTAGGCGGCGATCTGCTCGTCGAGCGTCGGCTCGCCGGCGCCGGTGGTGTCGGCCATGGTCCGAAGTATCGCACGGACACGCTTGGCGTTGAAGTCCTTCACGATGTAGTCTTTAGCTTCGAACTTTAGCTTCGAACTTTAGCTTCAAAGTCTTCAGACTTCAGCAGTCCGTCGACTGACGACCTGAGAGAGGTGAACGTGACCAGGGCGATGGGCGCAGCGATGCGCCGGATCCACGTGGGCAACGCACTCAGCGCGTTCGGGCTCGGCTTCACCGTCCCCTACCTGTACGTCTATGTGGCGCAGGTGCGGGGACTCGGAGCCATGACGGCGGGTGTCGTGCTCGCCGTCTTCGCCGTGGCCGCACTGATAGTGCTGCCGTTCGCCGGCCGGGCGATCGTGCGGCGCGGCCCACTGCCGGTCCTTCTCACCGCCCTGGTGACAGCCGCTGTGGGTGCGCTGAGCCTGGGGCTGGCGGGGAGCGGTCCGGCGGTGCTGGCCGCCGCGGCGCTGCTCGGGGCCGGGCAGGCCGTGATGCAGCCGGCGCTGGCGACGATGATCGTGGACTGCTCGACTGCGGAGACCCGGTCCCGGGCCTTCGCGACGCAGTTCTTCCTGCAGAACCTGGGGCTGGGCGTCGGTGGCCTCATAGGCGGCCACCTCGTCGACACGACCCGGGTCTCCTCCTTCACCCTGCTCTTCGCGATCGAGGCGGCGATGTTCCTGCTGCTGATCGTCGTGATGGCGACGGTGCGGCTGCCGCACTCGCCGCGCATCGCGGACGCGCCGGCCGCGTCCTCGGCGAAGGGCAGCTGGAGGCAGCTGCTCGGGAACCGGGCGATGGTGCAGCTGTCCGTGCTCGGTTTCGTGCTGTTCTTCGCGTGCTACGGACAGTTCGAGTCGGGCCTGAGCGCGTACGGCGTGGAGGCGGCGGGGATATCCACGTCCGCGCTGGGCACCGCGCTGGCCGCCAACACGCTGATGATCGTCGTCGCGCAGTTCGCCGTGCTCAGGTTCGTCGAGCGTCGGCGGCGGTCGCGGGTGATCGCCGGGGTCGGGCTGATCTGGGCCGTCGCGTGGGCCGCGGCCGGGTACGCGGGGCTGGGGCACGGCAGCCAGGAGATGGCGACGGCCGCGTTCGTGTCTACGTACGCGCTGTTCGGGCTGGGTGAGGCGATGCTGTCGCCGACGGTGGCTCCGCTGGTCGCCGACCTGGCGCCGGAGGGGATGGCCGGGCAGTACAACTCGGCGTTCGCGCTGGTCAAGCAGCTGGCGCTGGCGGTCGGGCCGGCGGTGGGCGGGCCGCTGGGGGCCTCGCTGCCCGCGCCGTACGTCGTGACGTTCCTGCTGTTCTCGCTGGGGATCAGTGTCCTGGCGGTCCGGCTCGGCAAGCGGCTGACCGACGTCCAGGACCGGCCTTGGCTGGCCGCGAGGAGCAGGGTCGTGGCCCGGGGCGGGGCGACTGCGGAGTCCGTGTCCGCGTAGTGGCGGGCTGGGGGCGGGGGGTGTCACCTACGGCGCTGGCACGGTGCCGCTGCGCCCACCCGTGCCGCCCTGCGGCACGCCTGCCCGCAGCTGTGTATGCAGGACGCGGCGGGACAGCGCCCCTTTAAGGGCGCGTGGAACTGCGCGAGCAACCCCCACCCGCCTGCAGCCGAGACACAACAGCCGCACCCCCTACGGCGCTCCCGCTACCCCTTCGGCAGAACGAACTCGCACCACACCGCCTTCCCACCCCCGGGCGTCCTCCGTGACCCCCACCCCGAGGCGATCGTCGCCACGATGGCGATGCCCCGCCCCGACTCGTCGCCCGGTTCCGCGCGGCGGCGGCGCGGGAGATGGTCGTCGCCGTCCGTGACCTCGATGATCAGCCGGCGGTCGGTGCGGCGGAGCCGCAACCGCATGGGCGGGGTGCCGTGCTGGAGGGAGTTGGCGACGAGTTCGCTCGTGGCGAGGACGCCCAGGTCGTGGAGGTCGGCCGGGAAGCGCCAGCTGGTCAGCACGCCGGAGGCGAACGCACGGGCGCGTGGCGCCGCCTCGATGCCGCCGAGGAGTTCCAGCGCGGCGTTGCGGAACAGGTCGCTGTCCGGGCCCGTACGGGCCGGGTGCTGGAGGACGAGGACGGCGACGTCGTCGTCGTGGTCGGCCGTGACGCCGGCCGAGCGGACCAGACGGTCGCAGATGACCTGGGGGGTGCCGGTGGCGCCCGCCAGTGCGTGCTCCAGGGCCGCGATGCCCTGATCGAGGTCCTCGTCGCGGCGCTCCACCAGGCCGTCCGTGTAGAGGACGGCCGTCGAGCCGGGACTCAGCGGCACCGAGGCGGACGCGTGGACCCAGCCGCCGGTGCCGAGCGGCGGCCCCGTCGGTTCCTCCGTGCGCAGCACGCTGCCGTGCTCGTCGCGGACGAGGATGGGGAGGTGCCCGGCGGAGGCGTAGACCAGGCGCCCCTCGTTGGGGTCGTGGACGGCGTAGACGCAGGTGGCGATCTGGTTGGGGTCGATCTCGGTGGCGAGGCCGTCGAGGAGCTGGAGGACCTCGTGCGGGGGGAGGTCCAGGCGGGCGTAGGCGCGGACCGCCGTACGGAGCTGGCCCATGACGGCCGCCGCGCGGACACCGCGGCCCATGACGTCGCCGATGACGAGGGCGGTGCGGCCGCCGCCGAGGGTGATGACGTCGTACCAGTCGCCGCCGACCGCGGCCTCCGTGCCGCCGGGCTGGTAGGTCGCGGCGATCCGGAGGTCGTCGGGCTGTTCCAGTTCCTGCGGGAGCAGCGAGCGCTGCAGGGTCACGGCCGTCTCGCGCTGACGGCGTTCGCTGGCGCGCAGCCGCTCCGCCGCCTCGGCGTGGTCGGTGACGTCGGTGGCGAAGAGGAGGACGCCACCGTCGCGGTCGCCGTTCTCGGCGACCGGGGTGCAGGTGAACGTGTAGGTGCGGCCGTCGAGCGCCTTGCGGGACTTGAGGGTGCGGGGCTTGCCGCTGCGCAGGACCTGGTCGAGGAGGGGGAGGAGGCCGAGTTCCGCGAGTTCGGGCAGGGCCTCGCGGGCGGGGGCGCCCGGGGGGCGTGCGCCGAAGGCCGTCGTGTAGGCGTCGTTGACGTACGCGATGTGGTGGTCGGGGCCGTGGACGAGGGCGACCAGGGCCGGGACGTGGTCGAGGACGCCGCGGGCGGGCAGTTCGTCGACCGCGGGCACGCAGGGCGAGTCGTCGGTCAGTTGTTCGGCGCGGGCCGCGGGTACGGAGCCTTCCCCTCGTCGGTCCGGGGAGACCGCGTGCTCGGTCCGCGCTGCGGCGCGGCGCTGCGTTCCGGGGAGCCGGGCGCTCCAGCGCGTGAAGTTCACGAAACCTTGCCTCGTGTCGTCGTCTCCGGCCGGCTCGGGGAGCGGCCGGGGGCCGGGGGAGGTCCCCCGGTGCAGTTCTGGGGAGAAGCTGGGGATGAGCCTTGTGCTCGGTCGGGGGGCAGTCTGGCAGGGTGGCCGTCGGCGACGACATCCGTCAGACGCCGGGGCGGTCCGTGGAGTTCCTGAGTTCCGTCAGGACGACCCGTTCGAGTCGTCTGAGGGACTGTGAGGAGGCTTTCCACCGGCCGCGAGTTCGAACTCCGCTCGGGGATGTTCGAGTGATCCGAGCGAGACGATCTCCCGTTTGAAGAGCCCGGAGAGGGTCCATTCGGCGAGGACGCGGGCCTTGCGGTTGACGGTGGGCACCCTGCTCAGGTGGTAGACGCGGTGCATGAACCAGGCAGGGTAGCCCTTCAGCCTGCGCCCGTAGACCTGGGCGACGCCCTGGTGGAAACCGAGCGAGGCGACCGAGCCGGCGTACTTGTGGGCGTACGTGTCGAGGGGTTCGCCGCGCAGCGCGTGGACGATGTTGTCGCCGAGGACCCGGGCCTGGCGGACCGCGTGCTGGGCGTTGGGGGCGGTCTCGGTGCCGGGTTCGGCGGCGGTGACGTCGGGGACGGCGGCGGCGTCGCCCGCGGCCCATGCGTGGTCCACGCCGTCGATGGTCAGCTCGGCGGTGCATTTCAGCCGTCCGCGCGGGGTGCGCGGCAGGTCGGTGGCGGCGACCAGGGGGTGCGGTTTGACGCCGGCCGTCCAGACGACGGTGCGGGTCGGGAAGCGCTGGCCGTCACTGAGGACGGCGACGCGGTCCGCGCAGGACTCCAGGCGGGTGCCGAGCAGTACCTGGATGTTGCGGCGGCGCAGTTCGGTGACGGTGTACCGGCCCAGCTCGGGGCCGACCTCGGGGAGGATCCGGTCGGTGGCCTCGACGAGGATCCATTTCATGTCCTCGGGCTGGACGTTGTGGTAGTACCGCGCGGCGTAGCGGGCCATGTCCTCCAGTTCGCCGAGGGCTTCCACGCCCGCGTAGCCGCCGCCGACGAAGACGAAGGTGAGCGCCGCGTCGCGGATCGCGGGGTCGCGGGTGGAGGAGGCGATGTCCATCTGCTCGATGACGTGGTTGCGCAGGCCGATGGCCTCCTCGACGGTCTTGAAGCCGATGCCGTGCTCGGCGAGACCGGGGATGGGCAGCGTGCGCGCGATCGAGCCGGGCGCGAGGACCAGTTCGTCGTACTCCAGGAAAGTGGCGCCTTTTCGCTCCTCGGCGGTGGCGAGGGTGGCCACTTCGGCGGTGCGCTTGGCGTGTTCGATCGCGGTCACCTCGCCGATGACGACGTGGCACCGGTCCAGGACGCGCCGCAGGGGTACGACGACATGACGAGGGGAAATCGAACCCGCGGCCGCTTCGGGAAGGAACGGCTGGTACGTCATGTAGGGATCGGGGGTGACGACAGTGATGTCGACCTCCCCCCGGCTGAGCTCACGCTTCAGCCTCCGCTGCAGCCGCAGGGCCGTGTACATCCCGACGTAGCCGCCGCCGACAACGAGAATGCGCGCACGTTCCTTCACCATCCCATGACGCACCCGTGACTGTTGTTTGTCCACAGCCCCGGCAATTTGTGTGACCGGCGGGCCGCTTTCCGGGGCGCCGGGCGCGCGCCCCGGGCCGGACGAAAGGGACCAGGTCAGCGGGGGCGGGCAGGGGGGAACGAAGGCACCGAACCCGGAGGTATGCGACCCGTACTCCGATCGGGGGGCGCACCGTGCGGAACGTCCCCCTTCTGAATTGACAGCCTCTCAACTATGTTCGTGTGTCGACGGGGTGCAGAGGATGTGGTCGAACGGGTCGCGACGGGCGGTCCGCCCGGCCCGCGGTCCATGGATCGCATGGACCGGCCGTGGTTCCGCTCGCTCCGGCTTTCAGTGACGGGGAGAGTCTCCGGGGGGAGACGTCGTTAACCGGGGGAACACAGATGCATATTCAGGACACACATTGGTCATCGGCGTCCGCTCTTGCGGCCGGTGGCGGAACGGTGAGCGCGGCGGCGGGCAACGGACGCGGTGACGGGCCGCGGACGACGCCGCTGCGGGTGGACGCACAGCGCAATCTGGAGCACGTGCTGCGTGCGGCACGCGAGGTCTTCGGCGAGCTGGGGTACGGCGCGCCGATGGAGGACGTGGCACGGCGCGCGCGGGTCGGGGTCGGCACCGTGTACCGGCGTTTCCCGAGCAAGGACGTGCTGGTACGGCGGATAGCCGAGGAAGAGACCTCCCGGCTGACCGACCAGGCGCGGGCCGCGCTCGGGCAGGAGGACGAGCCGTGGTCGGCACTGTCGCGCTTCCTGCGGACGTCGGTGGCGTCGGGCGCGGGTCGGTTGCTGCCGCCGCAGGTGCTGCGGGTCGGGGTGCCGGAGGAGGTCGGCGGCGGTGCCGTGGCCGGGGCCGATGAGGCTCGGGTGCCGCAGCAGCGGACGCAGCCGGGTACCGGTGCCGGGGAGTTGCGGCTGGTGCCGGAGGAGCGGGAGCCGGTGGGCGACGTCGCCGACGACGCGGGGGCGGCCGCGCTGCTCGACGTCGTGGGGCGGCTGGTGGAACGGGCGCGGGCGGCGGGTGAGTTGCGGCCGGACGTCTCCGTGTCCGACGTGCTGCTGGTGATCGCCACGGCGGCGCCGTCCCTGCCGGATGCTGCGCAGCAGGCGGCGGCTTCGGCTCGGTTGCTGGAGATTCTGCTGGAGGGACTGCGGTCCCGAACCTGACGGCGTCCTTACCTGGCCGGTGGGTGACCTTCGCGGAAGCCTGTGCCGTGCGCCGACCATGGGCGGGTGCGGGTGCGTTGTGGCTTGTCGCGCAGTTCCCCGCGCCCCTTACGGGGCGCTGCCGTCCCGGTGGCAGTGAGGGTGGCCTGCGGTGCTCGCGGGAGCGCGGAAGCGTGTGCCGTGCGCTGACCGTGGGCGGGTGCGGGTGCGTTGTGGCTTGTCGCGCAGTTCCTCCCCCAGCCTTCGGCCGGGGGCACCCCCAGCGCCCCTTACGGGGCGCTGCGGTCCCGGTGTTTCCCCTTCCGGGTGACCGTTTCGTCACTCGGGGTCCTCGGCAAAAGACGGTGTGGCAGTCTGAGCCGGTGATTCGGTCGGTCGGGCAGGCATCGGGGGCGTTCCGCGATGAGCGTTGACGGGTGGGACGAGTCCGTCGGTGAGGAGACGGCCTCGCCGCAGGTGCCCAGCCAGGGCGGGCGCGCCTCGGTGCCGCCGGCCGGTGAACCGCCGGAAGGGAACGTTCCGGCACAGCGCGGCGGGAGCGTGCCGCCGCGCCGGAAGCTTCCGCATCCCGACAGCCAGTTGATCGAGCGCATGCGGGCCGGCGACGACTCGGCGTACGAGGAGCTGTACCGGCGGCACGCGGACGCCGTGCGGCGCTACGCGCGCACCTGCTGCCGGGACGGGCACACCGCCGACGACCTGACCGCCGAGGTGTTCGCCCGCATGCTGCAGGCGGTGCGTGGCGGGTCGGGGCCCGAGTACGCCGTGCGCGCGTACCTGCTCACCTCCGTACGCCGGGTCGCCGCACAGTGGACCAAGTCGGCCCGGCGTGAGCAACTCGTCGACGATTTCGCACTGTTCGCGGCACAGGCCGGGCGCGGCCCCGAGGTGCCGGACGCCGACACACTGAACCTCGGCGCGGATGTGCGCGCGATGCACGAGGCCGAGCAGTCGATGGCGATGCAGGCCTTCCGTTCGCTGCCGGAGCGCTGGCAGGCCGTGCTGTGGCACACCGAGGTCGAGGACGAGTCGCCGAGCGAGGTGGCCGTCCTCTTCGGGCTGGACGCCAACGGCACCCGGGTCCTTGCCAGCCGGGCCCGGGAGGGCCTCAAGCAGGCCTACCTCCAGGCCCATGTGAGCGCCGCCCTCATCGACGACGAGGAGTGCGCCCGCTACGCCGACCAGCTCGGCGGCTACGCCCGCCGCAAACTGCGGGTCCGCGCCGAACGGGGCCTGCGCAAGCACCTGGAGGAGTGCGCCAGGTGCCGGCTGGCCGCCGCCCAGATCGAGGAGGTCGCGAGCGGGATCCCGGCCGTCGTACCGGTCGCGGTCATCGGCTGGTTCGGGGCCGCCGGGTACGCCAAAGCGCTCGGGATCATCGCCGGGGGCGCAGGCGTGGGGGCCGCGGGCGCGGCCGCCGCGGCGGGCGGTTCGTCCGGCGGGGCGGGCGGCGGTGCCGGGGGCGCCGCGGCCTCGGAGGGGCTCGCGGGGCCCGTGAAGGCCGGTATCGCCGCCGGAGTGGTCGCGACGGCCATCGCCGTGGTGGCCCTCGCCCTGGCGAACGACGGCCATCCGGTCAAGGAGGCCGCCAGACCCGCCCCCTCCGCGCCGGCCGTGCGGCCCGAGACCCCGACCCCCACCCCCACACCCACCCCGCCGACGAGGAAACCCGAGCCCGAGCCGGTCGTCCTCGCCCCCGAACCGGCCCCGACGCCGACCCCGAGCCCGCGCCCCGCCCCCAGCCCGAAGCCGACCCCCACCCCGACACCCACACCCACCCCGCCGGAACCGACCCCCACCCCCACGCCGACGCCCACTCCGCCGCCCGCCCCGGCCGTCTACCAGTGGAGCGAGCTGCGCTTCGACGTCACCGGCGACGGCACCCGGCCGGAGATGCGGCTCGGCGACAGCAGCTGGGTGTGGCAACGGTACGGCGTGACGGTCGCCGGCAAGGAGTACGGCCACGGAGTCACCGTGCACGGCCGGTCCTCCGTCACCATCGACCTCAACCGGCAGTGCAGCGCCTACGACGCGATGGCCGGCGTCGACGACATGACCCTCGGCCTCGGCAAGGTCACCTTCGCCGTCTACGCGGACGGGGTGCGGCTGTGGCAGTCCGGGGTGGTCGAGGGCGGACAGGCCGCCGTACCCGTCCACGTGGACCTGACCGGGCACCGGACCGTGCGGCTGGTGGTCGAACCGCGGACCGCCTTCGACACGGTGGCGCTCGCCGACTGGGCCGAGTCGACGTTCACGTGCCGGTAGCGGCCGTCGGGGTTCTGCCCAGTTCGCGCAGCGCGTCCTCCTCGGTGAGGGAGGCACCGCGCGAGCGCTCGGCCGCGTAGCGCTGCGGGGTCAGCGAGGCGCGGGCGGCCGCGTCGACCTCCTCGGCGCGGGTGCGCTCCGGCTCGGGACGGACGTTCCCGGCACGCCAGTGCTCGGCGGCGGCGTACAGCCGTACCGCGCCCGCCAGGTCGCCGAGCCGGGCCAGCAGGTCGGCGCCGGTGTCCACCAGCGCCGCAGTGATCACCTCGGCGCACCGGTACGCCACCGCCTCACGCAGCCCTTCGGCCACGATCGGCAGCCCGCTCGCGGGGCCGTGCTCCAGGGCCGTGAGCATGGCCTCGACGGAGCGGATCGCGGCCGTGAACTGTGGTGGTGCGGAGCCGGCCGACGTGGCGGCGCGGGCCGTCTCGTAGTACTCGCGCGCCCGGGGCAGGTCCCCGTCGTGCTGGGCCAGGAGCGCCCGCAGCAGCGCCACGTACGCCTTCGACTCCGCCACCGCGTACCGGTCGGAGGCCTCGCCCGCCTGGTCCAGGACGGCCTGGGCACCCACCAGGTCGCCGGAGCGGAAGGCGATCTCGGCGAGCCGCGCGAGCAGGAACGGCGTCTCCGCGTACGCGCCCACCTCGTGGGCGAGGCGCAGCGCCTCCCGGTACTCGGCCTCCGCCGCCACGAACCGGCCGCGCGCCATGTCCGCCTCGCCGGCCGCGCTGCACACCTGGGCCCCCATCCAGCGGTCCCCGACCCGCCGGCTCAGGACGCGCAGCTCGGCCAGGTCCTCGTCGACGCCCCGCAGGTTGCCGGGCGAGTCGACCATGATGTGGGTCCGGTACATCAGGCTGACGCCGACCTCCCAGTCACCGCCGTACATCCGGCAGTTGGCGATCACCGCCGACATGTCCGGGCTGATGTCCACGGCGGAGCCGCCCATGGTCCACGCGGTGAGCGGCCAGATGAGGCCCGGCATCCGGGCGGCCCGGGGACCGCCCGCCTCGAAGGCGGCCCGGACGAGCGCGACGTAGCGCGGAGTCCGCTCGTCCGCCGCCAGGTCCGACGGGCCGGACTCGGACGCCAGGAACAGGTCGAGCAGCCTGAGGTCCATGCGCAGCTCGTACAGCGGGTGCCCGGCCTCGGCGCCGGGGGCGGCCAGGAGGGCGCCCACGGGGTCCGCCGCGGCGGCGAGAGCGCGCAGTTCGTCCGGGCCGGCGTCCTCGGGCAGGGCGTCCCGGGCGACGCCGAGGCGCAGCACCGCGCGTACCGAGGCGGTCGCCTCCTGGCGGTAGTTGCGCAGCCACCAGAACCAGCCGACGGCGAGGACGATCCGGCCCGCCCGCACCTCGTCGCCCGCGTGGACCGCCCGGTCGAGGGCGGCGCGGATGTTGTCGAGGTCGGCCTCCAGGCGGCGGATCCAGGGAAGCTGCTCCCCGGAGCGCAGTCTCGGCTCCGCCTCCTCGACGAGCGCGCACACCCACGCGCCGTGCCGTTGCTCGGCCGCCGCCCGCTGCCCGGGGACCTCGGCGGCGCGCTCGACGGCGTACTCGTGGATGGTCTCCAGCATGCGATAACGCATGCCGGCGGTGCCGTCCGTGCCGTCCGGGGTGGCGATGATCAGGGACTTGTCCACGAGCGCGCCGAGGAGGTCGGCGGCCGGTCCGGTGCAGACCGCCTCCGCCGCGGTGAGGTCCCAGCCGCCGGCGAAGACGGACACCTCGCGCAGCATCGTCCGCTCCCGTTCGTCGAGCAGGTCCCAGGACCAGTCGACGACGGCGCGCAGGGTCTGCTGGCGGGGCAGGACCGTGCGGCTGCCGGCGGTGAGCAGGCGGAAGCGGTCGTCGAGCCGGTCGGCGATCTGGCGGGGCGTCAGCAGCCGGAGCCGGGCCGCCGCGAGCTCGATCGCGAGGGGCAGACCGTCCAGGCGCCGGCAGATCTCGTCGACGGCCGCCGGGTCGCCCGGCGCGGCACCGGTCCCCGTCCCCGGGCGGACGGCGGCGGCGCGCTCCTCGAAGAGGCGGTGTGCCTGCTCGGGGGCGAGGGGTTCGACCGGGCGCACCGACTCGCCGGGGACGCCCAGGGGTTCACGGCTGGTGGCGAGGACCGTGAGGCCGGGGCAGTGGGTGAGCAGGGTTTCGGCGAGGGCGGCCGCTGCTTCGATGACGTGTTCGCAGTTGTCAAGGATCAGGAGTTGGCTGCGCTGGGCGCAGTACTCGACGAGCAGAGCCGTGGGGTCGGTCTGTACGGTCGCCAGCTCGTTGGTCATGAGCACGGTCTCGCGCAGACCGAGCGCGCTGACCACCGCGCCTGGCACCGCCTCGGGCCGGTCGAGCGGGGCGAGCTCGACGAGCCACGCCTGCGGGAGTCCGGCGGCGGCCTCCTCGGCGAGACGGGTCTTTCCGGAGCCGCCCGGTCCGGTGAGGGTGACGAGACGGGCCCTGTGCAATTCGGAACGAATGGCTTCGAGTTCGGGTTCCCGGCCCACGAAAGAGGTAAGGCGCGGACGGAGGTTGCCGGTGCGGGGCGGGGGTGCCTGCAGCGGGGTTGGTTCCTGCGTGAGCAAGGACGCGTGCAGGGCCTGGAGTTCCGGGCCGGGGTCGGTGCCGAGGCCTTCGGCGAGGGTGCGGCGGGCGGTCTCGTACGCGGCGAGGGCGTCCGCCGGGCGGCCGGTGTCGCGCAGGGCGCGGATGAGCAGGGCGTGCAGCGGCTCGTCGTACGGGTGGGCCGTGGTGAGCTCGGTCAGCTCCGGTACGGCGTCCGCGGCCCGGCCCAGGCGGAGGGCGGCTTCGGCACGGGCGCGGGTGGCCTCCAGCCGGAGCGCGTCCGGGCGGGCGGCGGCCGTGGCGCGGTCGGGGAGGTCGGCGAGGGCGGGGCCGTGCCAGAGGGCGAGGGCGTCGGTGAGCACGCGGTGGGCCGTCGCCGGGTTGCCGGCGGCCAGGGCGTCGGTGCCCTCGCGGACCTGCCGCTGGAAGACGTGCAGGTCGATGTCGTCCTCGGTCGCCGCCAGGCGGTAGCCGCCGGGGGCCGAGACGATGCTGTCCCTGCCGAGGACCCTGCGGAGCCGGCCGACGAGGGCCTGGAGGGCGGCCGGGGCGTCCTGGGGCGGGTCGTCGTCCGCCGCCCAGATCTCCCCGATGAGGGTCTCGGGGGTGAGGGTGCGGGCGGGGTGGAGGGCGAGGACGGTGAGCAGCGCGCGGAGGCGGGGGCCGCCTAGGGGTATGGGGGTGCCCTGGTCGTCGCTGGCTCGGGCCACGCCCAGGATTCGGTACCGCACCGGGTCATTGTCGCCGGGGGCGCGGTGAGCGGCACGGGGTTTCAGCGCCGGGAGTTTCATGGTGCCCGGGGTGGGTGCTGGGGGCGTATCGCTTACCGGCGCTGGCAGGGTGCCGCCGCGCCCACCCGTGCCGCCCCAGCGGCACGACTGCCCGCAGCTATGTAGGACGACGCGGCTGGGGGTCCCCCGGCCAAAGGCTGGGGGAGGAACTGCGCGACCAGCCACGACGGGCTCGCGGTCGCGCCACCGCACAAGCCCCTACGGCCGTGTGCGGCACGACTGCCCGCAGCTATGTGGCCTCGTAAAAGCCGGCACGACTGCCCGCAGCTATGTCTATGCGCGACTGCAGCGCCCCGTAAGGGGCGCTGGGGGTACCCCCGGCCGAAGGCTGGGGGAGGAACTGCGCGAGCAGCCCCCACCGGCCCGCGGCCGAAGCACAAGGGTCCCAACCCGATGCGGGGCCCGGGGGCGGCAGCCCCCGGATACGGCGGCCCCCGGCAGGGTCACGCCCCCGACGCCAGCGCCCCCCGCATCGGCCGTATCCCCGCAGGGACCGCACGCGCGCGTGCCGGCGTCCCCGTCCAGCACGTGCCGCGGCGGGAGAGGAGCCGGCGCAGCCACAGCTCCAGGGAGACCAGGTCGGCCAGCCCGTCCAGCGGCAGCGGCTCCCCCGCGGCCGCCGCGCGGAGCGCCTTGCGGACCACCCGCGCCTCCACCAGCCCCGCCTGCGCGAGCAGCGGTGTCGCGAAGAGGGAGATCAGGTCGTCGGCCGCCACGCGCAGCCCGGTGCGGGTGGCGGCCGCCGAGGAGGCGTGGGAGGGGGCGCCCCAGCCCGGCGGGAGGTCGGTGACCCCGGCGCCCTCCAGGACCCGGCGGAGGATCGCGGCGCGGGCGCCCGGCTGGACCCGCAGCGCTTCGGGGAGGTCGCGGCAGGCGCGGACCACCTGGTTGTCCAGGAAGGGGGTGTGGAGGCGCTGGGAGCGGATCTCGGCGGCCTGTTCCAGGACGCGGATGTCGGCCGCGTGGCGGGCCAGCACCGCACGCGCGCGGTAGTCCCCGGGGCGCTGCCCGGGGCCGACGCCGGAGCGGTTCGCCGAACCCTGGAGCAGAACCGATACTTCAGCCAGCGCCTCACCGGTCAGCCAGCGCGCCGCCGGGCCCGGTCTCGCCCAGGTGAGCGCCGCGAGGGACGCGCCCACCGCGCCTCCGGGGTCCTCGAAGCGGCGCCGCAGCAGGCGCTCGGCGAGGGACTCGACGCCCGCGCGGTACGGCGTGCGCGCCAGGCGGCGGGCCGCGCTGTACACGCGCGCGGGGACCATCACCGAGCCGTCGGCCTTGGCGAGCGCGGCGACCGGGCGGACGAGGTGACGGCGCTTGCGGTCCATCAGCAGGTCGGCGAGGCGCGCGGGGTGGGCGTCGAGGACCTGGCGGGCGCCGTAGCCGGTGAAGTGGTCGGCGCTGCCGGCGGCGAGCCGGGCGCGGTGCCGGGCCGCCGAGATCAGGGACGGCCCCGGTTCGTCGGTGAGGGGGCCGTCGAGGTCGGCGTACGGCAGCACCTCCTCGCCGCCGGTGACCACCACGTGGTGCAGGCGGGGGTTGGCGGCGAGGACGCCGGCGCGTTCGAGTTCGGCCTCGCGGCCGCCCACCGCCAGGTCGTTGAAGGTGACGGCGAGGAGGCGCTCGCCGGCGCCCGTGCCGTGGCCGAGGACCGTGCCGGGCATGCCGGGCAGGCCCGCGGCCAGCAGGGCCAGCGTCCCCGACGCCGGGCCGCCGGAGAGATCGGCGCCGATGCCAGGGACCGGCATCCCGCGCGCCGCGCGACGCTCCGCGGGGCCCATGCCGGGTACCGGACCAGGGTCGATGTCCGGGACGTGCCGGGGCGCCGACAGCCGCGCGCGTACCGCTTCTACGAGCGCGTCCCGTACGGCGTCCACCGCGCGGTCGGGGTCGGCGGAGGGTGCCGCGACCGCGAGCGAGGCGACCTGCTCGTACCCGGCGACCTCGCGCGCCCCGGTGCGCAGGATCAGCGCATGCCCCGGCGGAATGCGCCGCACGCCCTCGTACGGGGTCGAGTCGTGCAGCGCGGCCGGTACGTCAGGGACGGCGAGGAGGGCCGCGAGGTGGCCGTAGTCGAGGTTGGCCTCGATGAGGTCGGCGAGCGGGAGCGCGGCCGTGGCGTAGGCCGTCCCGCCTGCCCAGGGGCTGTAGAAGACCGGGCGGGCGCCCGCGAGGTCGCCGCAGACGGTGACCCGGCGGCCGACCTGGACGACCGCGGTGTAGCTGCCGGGCCAGGCGGTCAGATGCCGGAGTGCGCCCCCGCGCGCCGTGAAGAGGCCGAGGCGAAGTTCCTCGTCGGTGGCGCCGCAGGTGCCGAGGACGGCGATGCGGTTCTGCGCGTCGGCCTTGATGACGCGGACCTCGTCGGGGCGCCAGTCGCCGACGGCCCAGAGCGGGTCGGGGTCGCCCCACAGGAGCTGGGAGCCGACGGGGTGAACGGTCTCGCCGTCGTACCCCATGGCGCCGGCGGAGCCGATCGTGGCGGCACCGGAGATGGTGCTGCTCCATCCCACCAACCACCGCATCGACGCCTCCACAGGCTGTGGACAACCATGCACGGTACGAACCGGGTCCCCATGCTGCCATGAAGGGCGCGGTCAGGAGGGGCGGTGGGGCCGCCTTTGATCCCTGGAAGATTTCACGGAGTTGCCGTGGAGTTGCCGCAGGACCGGCCACGCGCGCGTGCCGCGGGAGAGCCGGGGCGGGAGCCGGCCGCCGTACGATACCGGGCGACCGCGACGCGAATGCGCCCCCTGTACGCTCCCCACGAACGCCGTTCGCGCCCTCAATTGCCGTGGTAGGAGCGTTGAGTCGCCGAAAACGGTGGGGGCGATTTTCGGCCAAATCAGAGACGGCCACGCGGACTTGCACACGCTCCGTACATGCTTTGCGCATCACACGCGCGCGTGCCCGGACGCGCACAGTCCGGGAGGCGGGCATCGCCTCCCGGACCGGTCCGCCACCCGCGGGGATGAAGGTGGCGGTGTCCCCCAGCCCACTGGATCCAGTACAGCGGGCCGACCCACGCATCAGCCATGGAACCGCTCCCCAGTTGGCCGGAGAAGAGCGCACGGACAGGCGCACGGCCACACGGCGGGGGCACGACGCGACAGGCCGAGCACGGTGCGTATATGGGCCGCACTCGCGTACGGACCACAATCCCGCCATCCGGAACAATGCCCCTTAACGCTTGGGATGCGGCGAACTACGCTGGGTTTACGAATGCCGCGTGGTTATGCCAGCGCGGCAGCCGTCTGTGTCGAGGGGTGGCGCATGTCCAGGGAGCAACGCGGGCCGAACGAAAAGCTCGGCGCCGTTCTCGCCCTCGCGGGAATCAGCAACGCAGGACTCGCGCGACGCGTCAACGATCTTGGCGCTCAACGCGGGTTGACTCTTCGCTACGACAAGACGTCGGTGGCGCGCTGGGTGTCGAAGGGCATGGTGCCGCAGGGCGCCGCGCCACACCTCATCGCCGCCGCGATAGGCCAGAAGCTCGGCCGCCCGGTGCCGCTCCACGAGATCGGCCTGGCGGACGCGGATCCCGCCCCCGAAGTGGGTCTCGCCTTCCCCAGGGACGTCGGCCAGGCGGTGCGGTCGGCGACGGAGCTGTACCGCCTCGACCTCGCCGGCCGCCGGGCCGGTTCCGGCGGCATCTGGCAGTCACTGGCCGGTTCGTTCGCAGTGAGCGCATACGCAACGCCCGCCTCGCGCTGGCTGATAACCCCCGCCGACAGCTCGGTCGCGCGCGAGGCGAACGCCGTGGACGGTTCGGGCGCACCGCTCAAAGTCGGCCACAGCGACGTGCAGAAGCTGCGGGAGGCCGCCGAGGACGCCAGACGCTGGGACTCCAAGTACGGCGGCGGTGACTGGCGGTCGTCGATGGTGCCGGAGTGTTTACGGGTGGAGGCGGCACCACTGCTGCTCGGCGCGTACTCCGACGAGGTCGGGCGGGCGCTGTTCGGGGCGAGTGCCGAACTGACGCGGCTTGCCGGGTGGATGGCCTTCGACACCGGACAGCAGGAGGCCGCGCAGCGGTACTACATCCAGGCGCTGCGGCTCGCCCGCGCGGCGGCCGACGTGCCGCTCGGCGGGTACGTCCTGGCATCGATGTCCCTGCAGGCCACGTACCGCGGCTTCGGTGACGAGGGCGTCGACCTCGCGCAGGCCGCCGTGGAGCGCAACCGGGGGCTGGCGACCGCGCGGACCATGAGCTTCTTCCGGCTGGTCGAGGCGCGGGCACACGCGCGTGCGGGGGACGCGCAGGCCGCGGGGGCCGCGCTGAAGGCGGCGGAGGGATGGCTGGAGCGGGCGCGGGAGGGGGACAACGACCCGTCCTGGCTCGGCTTCTACGGCTACGACCGGTTCGCCGCGGACGCGGCCGAGTGCTACCGGGACCTGAAGGCGCCGCGGCAGGTGCGGCGCTTCACGGAGCAGGCGCTGTCCAAGCCGACGGAGGAGTTCGTGCGGTCGCACGGGCTGCGGCTGGTGGTGTCGGCGGTCGCCGAACTGGAGTCGGGCAACCTCGACGCGGCCTGCGAGCAGGGGGTGCGGGCCGTGGAGGTGGCCGGGCGGATATCGTCCGCGCGGACGACGGAGTACGTGAAGGATCTGCTGCACCGGCTGGAGCCGTACGGGGACGAGCCGAGGGTGGTGGAGTTGCGCGAGCGGGCGCGGCCGTTGCTGATGGCGCCGGCGTGAGGGGCGCCCAGCCGTCTGCCGGGTCCTGTCCGGTCGGCGGGTGCGGGTGTGTGGGGACTGGTCGCGCAGTTCCTCCCCCAGCCTTCGGCCGGGGGTGCCCTCAGCGCCCCTTACGGGGCGCTTCACCAACCGTGCGTTTGAAGTGGCTGTCAGTGGCGCAGTGCACTATCGGATGCGGGAGGTGGTGCAGGTGTCTGCCGGGGTTGCGTACGACTGTGATGTGCTCGTCGTCGGGGGTGGGATCGTCGGGCTGTCCACCGCGTATGCGGTCACGCGGGCCGCGCCCGGGACCCGGGTCGTCGTGCTGGAGAAGGAGGCCGGTCCCGCGCGGCACCAGACCGGGCGGAACAGCGGGGTCATCCACAGCGGGATCTACTACCGGCCCGGATCGCTGAAGGCGCGGTACGCCGTCAAGGGCGCCGCGGAGATGGTCAAGTTCTGTGCGGAGTACGGCATCGCGCACGCCGTCACCGGCAAGCTGATCGTCGCCACCGAGCGCGACGAGCTGCCCCGGCTGCACGCGCTCGTGCAGCGCGGCCGGGAGAACGGCATACCGGTGCGGGAGCTCGGGGCCGCTCAGATCGGGGAGTACGAGCCCGAGGTGCGCGGGCTCGCCGCCATACACGTCGGGACCACCGGGGTCGCCGACTTCGTGGGCGTCGCCCGGCAGCTCGGGGAGGCCTCGGGGGCGGAGATCCGGTACGGCGCCCGGGTGGTCAGGGTGGACCGGCGGCCGGAGCGGGGCGTGGCCGTGCTCACCTCGCGCGGGGACGTCGTACGCGCGCGCGTGCTGGTCAACTGCGCGGGGCTGTACTGCGACGAGGTCGCCCGGCTGACCGGGGACGAGCCGGGGATGCGGATCGTGCCGTTCCGCGGGGAGTACTACGAGCTGGCGCGGCCGGAGCTGGTGCGGGGGCTGGTGTACCCGGTGCCGGACCCGGCGTTCCCGTTCCTCGGGGTGCATCTCACGCGCGGGATCGACGGCGGCGTGCACATCGGGCCCAACGCGGTGCCGGCGCTGGCCAGGGAGGGGTACGGGTGGGACGTCGTCCGGCCGCGGGAGGTCGCCGGGACGCTGGCCTGGCCGGGGTCCTGGGCGCTGGCGCGGCGGCACTGGCGGTACGGGGGCGGGGAGCTGCTCCGGTCGGTGTCGAAGAAGGCGTTCACGACGGCCGTACGGCGGCTGCTGCCCGCCGCGGAGGAGGGGGACCTGGTGCGGGCGGCCGCGGGGGTGCGGGCGCAGGCCGTGCTGCGGGACGGGACGCTGGTCGACGACTTCCTGATCAAGGAGGGGCCGCGGGCGGTCCACGTGCTGAACGCGCCCTCGCCCGCGGCGACCGCCTCGCTGCCGATCGGGCGGGAGGTGGCACGGAGGGCGCTGGAGGTGCTGGGCTCGGTGTGACACCCCGCGGGCCGTCCCGTGGGGGCCGTAAAATCGACGCACTGTGTCTGACTCCCGCAACGCCCCCGAAGCCCCCCGGCCCGCCGAGACCGGCCCCGCCGAGCACGTCCCCGGTGCGCACCCCGACCACGCCCCCGGGGTGTCCGTCCGGCACACCCGGGCCAAGGGGGAGCCGCGGTTCCCGGACGGGCCCAGGGCCGATCCGGCCGGGTCCCACTTCGAGCGGCGGATCCGCAGCTTCCAGCCGCGCCGCAGCCGGGTCACCGCCGGGCAGGCCGACGCGCTGCAGCGGCTGTGGCCCAAGTGGGGCCTGGACATCGACGGGCAGCGGGTCATCGACCTCGGCGAGCTGTTCGGCAACGACGACCCGGTGGTGCTGGAGATCGGGTTCGGGATGGGCGAGGCGACCGCGCAGATGGCCGCCGAGGATCCGGGCGTCAACATCCTCGCGGTCGACGTGCACACGCCGGGCCAGGGGAACCTGCTCAACCTCGCCGACCAGAACGGGCTGTCCAACGTCCGCGTCGGCAACGGCGACGCGATCATCCTGCTCCGGGAGATGCTCACGCCCGACTCGCTCGACGGGCTGCGGGTCTACTTCCCGGACCCCTGGCCGAAGAAGCGGCACCACAAGCGGCGGCTGATCCAGCCCGAGTTCCTCGACCTCGCCGCGACCCGGCTGCGGCCCGGGGCGATCGTGCACTGCGCGACCGACTGGGAGCCGTACGCCGAGCAGATGCTCGACGTGCTCGACGCCCATCCGGAGTTCGAGAACACGCAGGCCGAGGGCGGTTTCGCGCCACGTCCGGCGCACCGGCCGCTGACCCGTTTCGAGGGTCAGGGACTGGACAAGGGACATGTGGTGAACGATCTGCTCTTCCGTCGCGTACAGCACCGGGTGCCGCAGAGCGAGCAGCACCGTCAGGAGTCACCTCGTTAGGGTCGATGCCGTGGCCACCTTCCCGCCGCCGTACCCGCAGTACTCACCACAGCCGCCGCAGCCGCCGCAGCCGCCGTATCCGCACGACCCCGCCGGGCACGGTCTGCGGCATCCCCGCTGGTGGCAGCGGCGCTGGGTGCGGTACTCGGCGCTGAGCACACTGCTGGCCCTCTCCGGGCTGGTGATCCTCGCGCTGGTGCGGGAGCAGACCGGGACGGAGGGCTTCCTCGTCGGGCTCGGGCTCGCCGTGCTGCCCGTGCCGCTGCTCGTGGGCGCGTTCCGGTGGCTGGACCGGGTACAGCCGGGCCCCTGGCGGAACCTGCTGTTCGCCTTCGCCTGGGGCGCCTGCGCGGCCGCGCTGATAGCCATCGTCGCCAACAGCTTCGCGACGAGATGGATAGCGACGGCGACCGCGGACCCGAGCAGTGCGGACACGCTCGGGGCGACCGTGATAGCGCCGGTCGTCGAGGAGTCGGCGAAGGCGGCGGCCGTCCTCCTGGTGTTCCTGTTCCGCCGGCGGGACTTCACCGGGATCGTCGACGGGGTGGTGATAGCCGGGGTCACCGCCACCGGCTTCGCGTTCACCGAGAACATCCTCTACCTCGGCACGGCCTTCGGGACCGACCAGCTGACCGGGGACAGCGGCATCGCCTCCGTCACCGCCGCGACGTTCTTCGTGCGGATCGTGCTGTCGCCGTTCGCGCATCCGCTCTTCACCGTCCTCACCGGTATCGGCTTCGGCATCGCCGCGCTCTCCGGGGAGCGGCAGCGGGCGCGGCGGGTGCTGGTGCCGGTGGCCGGGCT
Source organism: Streptomyces sp. NPDC001507 (assembly GCF_042894765.1). Taxonomy (NCBI): domain Bacteria; kingdom Bacillati; phylum Actinomycetota; class Actinomycetes; order Kitasatosporales; family Streptomycetaceae; genus Streptomyces; species Streptomyces sp. NPDC001507. Next base: position 470,317 of record NZ_JBIAVV010000010.1, on the reverse strand, counting down.
GCTGCTCGCGATGAGCATGCACGCGTTCTGGAACGGGTCGTCCACGTTCGGGCAGTACGGGTTCTTCGCCGTGTACGGCATGTTCATGGTGCCGGCGTTCGGGCTGCTGACCTGGCTGGCCGTCTGGACGCGCCAGCGGGAGCTGCGGGCCGTACGCGAGGAGCTGCCGGCGTACGTCTACGCGGGGTGGCTGGGCGCGGCGGAGCCGTTCGTGCTCGGGTCGATGCGGGCGCGGCAGATGGCCCGGGAGTACACCGCGTACCACTTCGGGAAGGCGGCGGGGCGGGCGGTCGCCGAGTACGAGGGGTACGCGACGACGCTGGCGCTGCTGCGGCGCCGGGGGCGGCGGGGACGGGCGGGGGCCGACTTCGTGGCGCGGGAGCGGGAGTTGCTGACGGAGCTGTGGAGCCGACGGGAGCTGGTGCGGCCGGCCCTGGAGTACGCGGCCCGGACAGCCGCGCCGGGCGGGTGGCGGCCGGGGTACGCCGGTTACGCACCGCCGGCTTACGGGGCGGCGGCGCCGTATCCGGCCTACAATCCGTACCGGAGTTAGTGCATCGGGGTTGCGGACGGCTCGGCACCGCCGGAATACACCGCGCGGGCTGAGCACCGTCGCGGCGAAAAGGGTGCACCGGAGGAGCGGGAGGGGGCGGGCTCTCGGGCCGTCAGGCGGAAGCCGTTGTCAGCTTTGTCAGTTCCTCGGACGTCAGGGTCAGGTCGGCGACGCCCAGCAGCGGGGGGAGTTGCTCCAGCGTGCGGGCCGAGGCGATCGGGGCCATGATGGTGGGCTGGGCCGCAAGCCAGGCCAGGGCGACCGTGGGGATCGGGGCCTCGTGGGCCGCGGCGATCTCGTCCAGGGCCGCCAGCACCTTCTGGCCGCGCTCCGACTCGGCGTACTGGGCGGCCCGGCCCGCTCGCGCGCTGTCGACCGTCGTACCGGGGCGGTACTTGCCGGTGAGGAAGCCGGCGGCCAGCGCGAAGTAGGGGACGGCCGCGAGGCCGGTACGGGAGGCCAGGTCCTGGAGGGGGCCCTCGTAGGTGTCGCGGGAGACCAGGTTGTAGTGGGGCTGGAGGGCCACGTACCGGGCGAGGCCCTCGCGGTCGGAGAAGTCCAGGGACTCCTGGAGCCGCTCCGGCGTGATGTTGGACGCGGCGATGTGCCGGACCTTGCCCGCCCGCACCAGCTCGTCCAGCGCGCCGATGATCTCCTCGACCGGGATCTCGGGCTTGTCGAAGTGCGTGTAGTACAGGTCGATCCGGTCGGTGCCGAGACGGCGCAGGGACGCGTCGGCGGCGGCCTTGATGTTGGCGGCGGACAGGCCCTGGTACTCGGGGTGCTGGCTGACCTTCGTCGCGATGACGACGTCGTCGCGGTTGCCGCGCGCCTTCACCCACTTCCCGATGATGGTCTCGGACTCGCCGCCCTTGTTGCCCTCGATCCACGCCGTGTACGAGTCGGCGGTGTCGACGAAGTTGCCGCCCGCGGCGGTGTACGCGTCGAGGACGGCGAAGGAGGTGGCCTCGTCGGCGGTCCAGCCGAAGACGTTGCCGCCGAGGGCGAGCGGGAAGACCTCGAGGTCGGAGGAGCCGAGTTTGCGAAGAGCAGTCATGCTCCACTTCAACACGGGCCGCCCGGGGACCCATCCCCGTCGAGTACGAAGTTCTCGTAAAAGCGGAATCCGTGGTTCGGCACGCCGGCGGCCCTGACGCCGGGGGTTGTCGTCAGGGCCGCCGGGAGCCGGTCGGTGCGGTACGGGCCGGGGTCAGGGGTTGAGGCCCTTGCCGCGCAGCCAGGGCATGGGGTCGATGGCAGTGGCCTGGCCGTTCGGGTGGACCTCCAGGTGGAGGTGCGGGCCGGTCACGTTGCCGGTGGCGCCCACGCGGCCGATGACGTCGCCGGTGGCGACCTTCTGGCCGACCTTGACGCCGATCGAGGACTGGTGGCAGAACCACAGCTCGGTGCCGTCGTCGAGGGTGATGATCGTGCGGTAGCCGTAGGAGCCGGCCCAGCCCGCCTCGGTGACCGTGCCGCTGTGCACGGCCTTGATCAGCGTGCCGGTGGGCGCGGCGAAGTCGAGGCCGGTGTGGTAGCCGGAGGCCCACATGGAGCCGGCCTGGCCGAAGGTGCCGGTGATCGTGTACGAGACGACGGGCAGCGTGTACTGCTTGGCCAGCTCGGCGAGGCGGGCCTGCTCGGCCTTCTGCTTCGCGGAGGCCTCGGCCTTCTCCTTGGCGTCGGCGGCTTTGGCGGCGGCCGCCTTCTCCGCCTTGGCCTCGGCGTCCGCGATCGCCTTGTCGGCGGCGGCGACGGCCTTGGCACTGGCCTTGGTGTCGAGCTGGTTCTGCTGCTGCGCGGCCTGGGCGATGATCCGGCTGCGCAGCGCCTCGCCGGCGTCGGACGAGGAGGAGTCCGCGTCGGTGGCCGTCGTCGTGGTGACGCTGCTGAGCGCGGTCTGGGTGGCCTGGTGGCCGCTGCCCTCGCCGAGCAGGGCGTCGACCGAGGAGGGCAGGTCGGGCAGCGAGATGGAGACCGGCGGCTTGCCGGTGTTGGCGCTGGCCATGCCGCCCGCGCCGACGGCGGCTATGACGCCGACACCGAGAACCGTGGAGCTGCGGGCGAGCCCGCCGCCCTTCTGCTTGGCGACCCGGTGCCGGCCGCGGGCCGCGGAGAGGGACTCCTCGGTGGGGTTCCACTCCTCGAAGGGGCCCTCGTCGGCGCTGTAGCCGCCGTACGCGAAGGTCTCGGGCCGGCGCTGGCTGGGCACGAACGGGGCTGTCGGAGCAGGCGGGTTGGACGCCACGCGGGCGCACTCCTTTCCTTCCGCCGCCTACCGGGTTAGCTGACGGGTTCGGAGCGGGAAGGTCTCCTACGCGCGTATACCGGCCGTTTCCTACCCGGCGGTAGCCGTGCGATTCACCCCAAGGTGGTGGTTCCCCGGTTCCCTTGCGGGATTCGGCGCGTGCGCACGGAGCCGTCGCGGGTGACGGCTGGGACGACCGCGCTGCGTTATCGAACGTTAATAGACCCGGCTACCAGATTCCAAGCAGTTCGTCTTGATCATTAAGCTTTCAAAGCTTGGACTTACCTGCCGCGACCGGTCAAAATCGGTCGAGTCGACGGGGCGCGCTGCTCAGCTCAGGAGTCACACAGGTTTTGATGGTGACTCAGTTGTTATGCGCAGGGCGGTCGCTCGGACACCGAGCGTGACCGCCCGCCGTTCAGGGCCGTCGTACGGCGAGCAGCGCCATGTCGTCCGTCATGCCGCCGCCGGTGTGCCGGCGCACCTCGGCCGCGAGCCGGGCCACCAGGGCGCCGGGGGCGATGGCGGTACGGCCGGTCAGCCGCCGCTGCGGGTCGTAGAACCGGCCGTGCGCGTCCCGTGCCTCGGAGAGGCCGTCGGTGTGCAGCAGCAGCGTGGCGCCACTCGGGAACGCGTGCTCGGCCGCCCGGTCGGGCCACGTCCCCAACTCGCCCATCCCGAGCGGCAGCGCGGCCTCCGGCGCCCGCACCGGGCACACCTCGCCGTCGCCGTGCAGCAGCAGGGGCGGCGGATGCCCGCGGTTGACGAGCCGCAGCGTGCCGTCGCCGTGCGGGAGTTCGGCGAGTACGGCGGTGGTGAACCCCTCGTGGGCGTCGATGCCGCCGCGCCGGACGCCCTCGCGCGCCAGCGCCCGCTCCAGCCGGCCGGCCACCGCCTCCAGCGTGGCCTCCTGCTCGGCGGCCTCCCGGAAGGCGCCGATGACCACGGCGACGGCGGCGACCGCGCCCATCCCCTTGCCGCGGACGTCGCCGACGACCAGCCGCACGCCGTACGGGGTGTCCTGGACGGCGTACAGGTCGCCGCCGACGAAGGTGCCCTCCTGGGCCGCCTCGTACCGGGCGGCGATCTCGAAGCTGCCGATCCGCTCGGCCGGCTCGGGCAGCACGGCCCGCTGGGCGGCCTCGGCGACTTCGCGGGCCGTCGCGAGGCGCTGGTCGCCGAGGCGGACGATCCGGTTGATGCCGGCGGCGAGGGCGGAAACGGTGATCACCGTGAGGATCTCGGTGACGGCGTCGGCGTCCGGGAGCACGGCGAACCGCGCGTGCACGGCGTAGGTGGCCAGGAGCGCGGCCAGGCCGGTGAGGAGGGTGGTGCGCAGCGAGGAGAGGGGCGCGGCGATCAGCGGGGCAGCCGTGAAGAAGGGGACCGCGGTGAAGGGCGCGGGGGTGAGGAGGTCGTAACAGACGCCGGCGCAGATCAGCAGCGCGGGCAGGAAGCGGGCGAGGATCCGGGCGGCCGCCGGACCGCGCCGCTCCGCCTCCGCACGGCCCACCACGCGACCCCCCTGCCGTCCCATGTCCTCGATGCGGTCGCCGTGTGCGATGTCCTCGCCGCGCGCGATGTCCTCGCCGCGCGCGATCTGCTCGCCGCGCGCGATCTGCTCGCCGTGTTCGATGCGTCCGGTGTCTTCGATGCCTGTCCGTCCAGGTTTGCGGCTGCGAGCGGGTGGGGCGAACGGTGTGGGCCGGGCGGATGAGTGCGGAAGTGTGTGATGAGGAACACGTGCCCGGATACGACTCAGGGCCGGAATCCTCGAATCTCGGATTCCGGCCCTGGGTTTCAGTAGCGGGGACAGGATTTGAACCTGCGACCTCTGGGTTATGAGCCCAGCGAGCTACCGAGCTGCTCCACCCCGCGTCGGTGACACCAGCATACGCCATCGGAAGAGCGGGAGTCACACGGGTTAAGACTCACGCGCAGGAGCGGGTCAGTGCACGCCGAAGCGGCGGGCCCGCGCGGCCGCCTCGTGGGGGCCGCCGGCGAAGGGCTGACCGTGCCCCGGCAGCAGGACGGTGTCCCGGGAGAGACCGGCGATGGCGTCCAGCGAGGCGAGGGCGGCGGCGGAGTCGTGGGTGAAGGCGCGGCAGACCAGACAGGGGCCGGTGTGCCCGGTGAAGGCCTCCTGGGTGACCAGGGCGTCGCCGGTGAAGAAGAGGCCCTGGTCGGGGAAGTGGAAGCCGGTGCTGCCGGGGGTGTGGCCCGGCAGCGCGACGACGAGCGGCCGTCCGGGCACACCGTCCAGCCGCGCGCCGTCGCCGAACGTGCGCGCCCGGGCGGGCGGCGGCGCGGTGAACGCGCCCTGGCGGGCCATGGTCGCCATGGTGGCGAGCGCGGCCGGACGGCGGACGAGGTACGGCAGCGGGGAGCGTTCCGACTTGGCGTGGCGCATCGCCCTGCGCGGGCCGTCCATGAGCATGGCCCGATCGTCCTCGTGGACCCACACCTCCGCGCCGGCCCGCTGGAGCTCCGCCGTCAGGCCGGTGTGGTCGGGGTGGGCGTGGGTGATCAGGACGGCCCGGATGTCGGCCGGCCTCCGTCCGGCGGCGGTCAGGTGGCCGAGGAGCCCGCGCCGCTGTCCGGGCAGGCCGGCGTCGACGAGGGTGAGCCCGTCGGGGTGGTCCACCAGGTAGAAGTTGACGAGGGGGTCCCCCAGCCGGACAACACCGGGAGCCACCTCCTGGCCGGTGCCGGAGTGGGCGGATCGGGGGCGGGACCGGCTCATGGCGTTCTGCTCTCCGGGAGGGGGTCGGACGACGGGGAGGGGCGGGCGGGCACGGGCCGCTCAGAACATGCTGTTGCCGTTCACCGAGGTGGCCGGGACGGCCTGGGTGAGTGCCCAGTGCTCGACGATCCTGCCGTGGTGCACCCGGAAGATCTCGTACACCGAGGTGCCGAGGTCCGAGGGGCTGTTCTGGTCGTGGAGGTGGACCGCGACCAGATCGCCCTCGGCGACGGCCTTGGCGACGGTGGCCCGGTACTGCGGATGCGCGGCGAACAGGTCCGTGTAGGCCTGCTTCGACGCGGCGGCGCCGTCGGCGAGCGCCGGGTCGTGCTGGACCAGGTCCGGCGCGAGGTAACGGTCGACCGCGGTCACGTCCTTGCGCCCGGTCAGCTGCTGGACGTAGGCGCGTACGACCCGCTCGCTCGCGGCCGTGTGCGAGGCCGGGCCGGCCGCGTCGGTCTGCGGCGAGGTGAGCGTGCCGAACATGTCGTGGCCGTTGGCCGTGGTGGCGGGGACCGGCTGGATGGTGTCCCAGTGCTCCACGATCTTGTGGTGCTCGACCCGGAACACGTCGACGAGCCCGATGCCGCTGAAGGTGTCGGAGGTGCCCGCGTGCGTCTGGAGCAGGACGAGGTCGCCCTGCGCGATCACGTGCGTGGTGACCGAGCCGCTGCCGGGGGTGGCCGTCGCCTTCAGGTTCTCCACCAGCCGGCGCAGCGCTTCCGGACCGTTGGCGACGTTGGGGTTGTGCTGGATGTAGTCGGGCGAGACGTACTTGTCGATCACGGACGTGTCGTAATAAGTGAACAGCTGCTTGTAAACGTAGGTGACTAGCGCCTTGTTGGCCGCCGTCTCGCGGGCGGACACCGAGCCGGTGGTCGCGGCCCCGGTGGCCGCGGCCCCGGTGGCCGCGGTGCCCGTGGCCACGGTGCCTGCGGCCGCCGTGCTTTCGGCCGCCGTGCCCGTCCGCGCGGATCCGGCGGACCGCGGCACCGCCGTCGCGGGACCGGTCGCCAGCGCCGTCGCGGCCGCGACGGCGGCCACGGCCGCACCGATCCGTACAGCGTGCTGCCTGTTCATCGTCATCGCGGACTCCCGGCTCGGAAAACCCGCCCGCCCCTGCGGCAGGTCGGCGGGGCCGACACTAGGAGCGCCGGGCCGATCCGTCGTCGCCCTGTGAAGGGTGGTACTCACGGGGACAGGATCGCCGGGGCCGTGGCGCCTAGCCTGACCTCATGGCACAGGGCAGCAGCGACAAGCACGCGCCGGGGCCGCTCGGCGAGTACCTCCGTGCGCGCCGGGCCCTGCTGAGCCCGCAGCTGCTGGGACTGCCGGACGCGGGCCGCAGGCGGGTGCCGGGACTGCGCCGGCATGAGCTGGCGCTGCTGGCCGGGGTGAGCACGGAGTACTACATCCGGCTGGAGCAGGGCCGCAACCGCCATCCTTCCCCGCAGATCGTCGAGGCCCTCGCCGGCGCTCTGCACCTGGACGCGGAGGGCACCGCCCACCTCCGCCAGCTCGCCGCCCCGGCCCCGCCCAGGCGCTCCCGGCAGCGCGGCGAGCAGGTGCCCGCGGGCATCCGCATGCTCCTGGAGACGTGGTCCGCGCTGCCCGTGGTGGTGGCCGGGCGGCTGTGCGACGTACGGGCGGCGACCTCCCTGGCCGTCGCCCTCTCCCCCGCGCACCGGCCGGGCGCGAACCTGGCCCGGGAGGTGTTCCTGAACGACGCGTTGCGCACCCTGCACCGCGACTGGGACCTCGCCACCGCCAGCCTCGCGTCGACGCTGCGCGTGGCGGCCGGCGAGGATCCGGACGACCCGCGGCTTTCGGCCCTGGTCGGCGAACTGTCCGTGCGCAGCGCGCGGTTCCGGCATCTGTGGGCCCGCCACGACGTCCGTCCGAAGCAGAGCGGGCGGGCCCTGCTACGGCATCCGCAGGTCGGCGAGCTGGACCTGCGGACCGAGAAGCTGGCGATCCTGGGCACGAACAGCATGATCATGCTGTGCTTCCACGCCGAGCCGGGCAGCCCGTCGGCCGAACGCCTCGCCCTGCTCGCCAGCCTCACCGCGGCCGCGACTCCGGCCACCGGCCCGGCCACCGGCCCCGCCGCTGAACCTGCGACACCGGCCACCGACCCGGCCACGCCACCGGCCACCCGACCGACCATGCCACCAGCCGCCGACCCGACCGCGGCTGCGGCACCGTCTGCGACTCCGGCCGCGGAACCGCCTGCCGCTCCGGCCGAGCCGCCGCGTCACCGCCTCGCGTGAGCGGACACCCCGCCGACCCGGCCCCGCCCCCACCAGCCCCCCCGGCCCCCGGCCCCCACGCTCGGCTCAGCCGACGAGGTGCCCGTTCGGCGCCTTCGCCAGCCCCTCGTACTCCCCCAGCACCAGCACCTCCACCCCCGCCTCCCGCAGCATCCCCGTCCCGTCGGCCGCCGCCACGAACGTGTCCGGCTCGCGCCATGCCGTCACCACCCGTCGCACCCCGGCCCTGAGGATCAGCTCGGCGCAGGGGTGCGGGCGGGAGGCGCGGTGGGTGCAGGGTTCGAGGCTGGTGTAGACGGTGGCCGCGGCCAGCCGGGGGTCGTCCGCGGGGATCTTGGCCAGGGCCGCCTCCTCCGCGTGGACCACGGGGTCGCCGGCCTCGCGGGAGTGGCCGCGGGCCAGTTCCGTGCCGTCGGCCGCGACGACCACCGCACCCACGCTGAACGCGGTCCGGGAGGGCGGGCACTCGGCCGCCAGTTCGCAGGCGAGCCGCAGCCAGTGCCGGTCCGCGGCGGAGACCCACCCGCCGGTGCCGGGTTCCGTGGGCTCGTAGCGCAGGAGCACGACGTCCTCGATACGGCGGGTCTCCAGGAGCCGCAGCCGTCCGGCCTGGTACCCGCCGGGACCGAACAGGCGCGGCGCCTTCGGGTCGCCGACGAAGAGGGGAGCGAGCACCAGCTGGAGCTCGTCGGCCAGGCCCTGCTGGAGGAGCTGGGTGTGCACGGTGCCGCCGCCCTCGACCATCAGCCGCCGTACGCCCCGTACGTCGTGCAGGTGCTCCAGGAGCAGACGCCAGTCGAGGTCGGTGCCGAGGGAGACGGTGTCGGCGGCGATCCCGAGGGCTCGGGCCCGCCGCACGCCCTCGTCCGTCGTGTAGACGATCTTCTCGCCGCCGGTGTGCCAGAACTTCGCGTCCGGGTCGAGGTCGCCGGTCGCGGTGACCGTGACCTTGAGGGGGTACTCGGCCCGGCCGGCGGAGGTCCGGGCCGCGCGCCGCTCCGGGGAGTTGACCAGGAGCCGGGGGTTGTCCGCGCGGATGGTGCCGGCGCCGATCAGGATGGCGTCGGCCGAGGCCCGTACCTCGTCGACGCGGTCGAAGTCGGCGGGAGAGGAGAGCAGGAGCCGGTCGGGGCCGGTGTCGTCGAGGAAGCCGTCGAGCGAGACGGCGGCGGACAGCAGGACGTAGGGGTACGGCATCGGACGCGCTCACTCCTGGCGGCGGGCGGGCTGGCCGGCCGGGATCGGCGATCGGCCTGCCTGCTCTGACACGGACGCTTGGTTAAAGTTTGAAACAAACCTACACTGGTGGCATGACGACTCGCTGGCTCACTCCGAAGGAGCAGCGCGCCTGGCGCGCCTACATGGCGGCGACGCACCTCCTGGAGGACGCGATCGACCGGCAGCTCCAGCAGGACGCCGGCATGCCCCATCTGTACTACGGCATCCTGGCCAACCTCTCCGAGGCGCCGGAGCGCAAGCTGCGCATGACCGATCTCGCCGAGAAGTCGAAGATCACCCGAAGCCGGCTGACGTACGCCGTGACCCGGCTGGAGAAGGACGGGCTGATCCGGCGCGAGGACTGTCAGTGGGACAAGCGCAGCAGCTTCGCGATCCTGACGGACGAGGGCATGGCGGTACTGGAGCGCACGGCGCCCGGCCATGTGGAGACGGTACGGGCGGCGGTCTTCGACCATCTCTCCGCCGAGCAGGTGGAGCAGCTCGAGGAGATCGGCTCCGTGATCGCGCGGGCGCTGCAGGGTGACGAGTCGACTCCGCGGCCGACGTCGGACGAGCTGCCGTGGCGGCGCCGGTCGTCGTCGCCCTGTTCCGGTTCCTGACACCTTTCCGAACCCTTGCTTTCCCGAAACCGTACGGAAATCTGTTGCTTCAAATTTAAAGCATGAGGTAGGGTTCCAGCCGTGGATCTGCTTCAAATCTGAAGCAGGCACCCGCGACGTCCCACTGGAGATCCCGATGACCGACTTCCCCGCCGCCACCCAGCGCGCCCGCGTCCGGGTCCCGCTGCGCTTCAACGACGGCTACAGCGTCAACGCCGAACTCGTCACGTTCCATGGCCTGACCGACGGTCAGGAGCACGTCGCCGTCGTCCTGGGCGAGCCCGCCCCCGGCACCCTCCCGCTGGTGCGCCTGCACTCCGAGTGCCTGACCGGCGACGTCTTCGGCTCGGCCCGCTGCGACTGTGGACCCCAGCTGCGCGAGGCCGTCGAGCGCATCGGCGAGCGCGGCGGCGTCCTGCTCTACCTGCGCCAGGAGGGCCGCGGCATCGGCCTCTACAACAAGCTCGACGCCTACGCCCTCCAGGACCAGGGCCTGGACACCTACGAGGCGAACGCCGCCCTCGGCCTGCCCGAGGACGCCCGCGACTACACCGCCGCCGCCCAGATGCTGGCCGCCCTCGGCATCACCGACCTGGACCTGCTCTCCAACAACCCCGACAAGGCGGAGCAGTTGCGCGGACTCGGCGTCACCGTCCGGGACCGCGTCCCGACCGGCGTCTTCAGCACCGCCCACAACGTCCGCTACCTGCGCGCCAAGGTCCTGCACACCCAGCACACGCTGCCGCTGACCGAGCTGACGGAGCTCAACGCGGGCTGAGCACCGCCGGACGCGGTGTGCTACCAACGGCAGGCACACCGACGAGGGGAGCCTCCGTGGACGACCAGCCGGCGCGTGTTCTCGACGACCTCTACCAGGAGGGCCGGGCGCACGACGGCCCGCTGGCCGACCGGCTGCCGAGGCCGCGCGACATGACTCCGGACGCGGCCCGGCTGATCTCCACGCTGATCAGGGCCCGGCGCGCCACGTCCGTCCTGGAGATCGGCACCTCCAACGGCTACTCGGCGATCTGGTTCGCCGACGCCCTCCGCGACACCGGCGGCCGCCTGACGACCGTGGACACCGACGCCGCCCGGGTCACCGCGGCCTTGGCCAACCTGGAGCGGGCGGGAGTACGGGGGTACGCGGACGTCCGCCACGCCGACGGTGCCGAGACCCTGGCCGGCACCCCGGACGCGTCCGTCGACCTGGTCGTGCTCGACGCCGAGCGACCGGCGTACGCCGGCTACTGACCGCACCTGCGAGGCGTTCTCAAGCCGTACGGCATCCTCGCCGTCGACAACGCGGTCAGCCACCGCGACCAGGTGGCCGCCTTCCGCGAACTGCTCGCCACGTCACCCGAGTTCGCCGTCGACCTGCACGAGGTGGGCTACGGGGTGCTGACCGGGGTTCGGGTGCGCTGAGCATCACCCGCGCCGCGACCGGGCGCTGTTGCAGATGGGGAACACGCCGGATGACGCGCAGAGGACGGCGCACGGGTGACGCGCGGACCCGTATCCACCTTCGGGTGAATCCGCCGGGCGACGGCAACCGCGCAGCGTCCGCAGATGTCACACACGGCACATCCGTCAGCAAAACGGCCAGGGGGACCCATGAACGACCAGCAGCCCTACGGAGCACCGCCGTTCCAGGCGCAGCCGCCGCGGCGGAGGCCCGGCGCGGGCAAGATCGTGGGGCTCGGCTGTCTCGGCCTGGTCGGCCTGGTCGTACTGATCGGCGCGGTCGGCGCGGCGGTCGGCGGCTCCGGCCACGTCAAGGCCGCTGCGACGCCGTCGGCCACGAAGACCGGCGCCGCCGAAGGCAGGAGCAGCGCCGGGAAGGCCGAGGACGCCAAGCAGAACGGCACCCCGAAGAGCGACGCGCCCGCGCACACCGTCGTCTTCAAGGTGTGGGGCTCCGCCCCGGCCGGCGCCCTCGGCGGCCTCGACATCACCTACGGCTCCGACACCGACACCCGCAAGGGCACCTTCAGAAAAGGCAGGTTCGAGGCGACGCTGCCGCTGAAGGACCAGGCCCTGTACGTCGACGTGATGGCACAGCTGCAGGGATCCGGTGACATCAACTGCTCGGTCAGCGTCGACGGGAAAACGAAGAACGCGCACGCCTCGGGCGGCTACACCATCTGCAACGCCCAACTGAGCAGCGACCTCACGGGCGGCTGGCGGTAACGGCGGGGCCGGCAGTCAGCGGAGGACGCCGAGCTCCGAAAACGCCGCATCCGTAGCTCCGACGCCGATCCGGAGGGTGGCGGGGGCGGCGCAGCATGCGCCGCCGGACTGCTCGGTGTTGGCCGGCTCGTCGAAGAGGCCCGCTCCGCCGCACACCCCCGACTCGGGGAGGACCAGTTCGACGCGCTCGGCTGCCTCCCGGTCGCCGGCGATCGCGGCGGTGATGGAGCGGACCTGCTCGTAACCGGTCATCGCGAGGAAGGTCGGGGCGCGGCCGTAGGACTTCATGCCGACGAGGTAGATGCCCTGTTCGGGGTGGGAGAGCTCGCCCACGCCGTGCGGGTAGACGGTGCCGCAGGAGTGGACGTTGGGGTCGATGAGCGGGGCGAGGGCGGTCGGGGCCTGGAGGCGCTCGTCGAGGCCGAGGCGGACCTCGGAGAGGAAGGACAGGTCGGGGCGCAGGCCGGTCAGGACGATGACCTCGTCGACCGGGTCGAGGCGGCGGCCGTCCTCCGCGACCAGGACGAGCCGGTCGCCGTCCCGGTCCACAGCCTGTGTACGGAAGCCGGTGACCGCGCTTACGTGGCCGGCCTCGACTGCGGCCTTGGCGCGCCGGCCCAGGGCGCCTCGGGCTGGGAGCTGGTCGGCTTCGCCGCCGCCGTAGGTGTTCGCGCCGATGCCGCGACGCAGGATCCACACCGCGTGCGTGCCGCCCTCCTCCTTCGCGAGGTCGGCGAGGAGGGCGAGGGCGGTGAAGGCGGAGGCGCCGGAGCCGACGACGGCGGTGCGCCTGCCCGCGTAACGGGCGCGTATGGCCGGGTCGCCCAGGTCGGGGACGCGGTAGGTGATGCGGTCGGCGGCGGTCTTCTCGCCGAGGGCGGCCAGGCCGTCGGCGCCGGCGGGGCTGGGGGTGGACCAGGTGCCGGAGGCGTCGATGACGGCGCGGGCGGTGATCCGCTCCTCGCGTCCGTCGGCGTGCTGGATGTGGAGGGTGAAGGGCTGCTCCTCGCGGCCGGAGTCGACGATGCGGTCGCGGCCGGCGCGGGCGACACCGGTGACGGTGGCGCCGTAGCGGATCTTGTCGCCGAGGACGTCGGCGAGGGGCTGCAGGTACTGCACGGCCCAGTCGCCGCCGGTCGGGTAGGCGGAGCCATCGGGGCGGACCCAGCCGGTGGGGGCGAGGAGCTTCTCGGCGGCGGGGTCGGTGACCTCGGCCCAGGGGGAGAACAGCCGTACGTGTGCCCAGTCGCGAACGGCGGTACCGGCGGATGGTCCGGCCTCCAGGACCAGGGGTTCGAGACCGCGCTCCACTAGGTGGGCGGCTGCGGCCAGGCCGACGGGGCCGGCTCCGATGACCGCGATGGGCAGCTGGTGGGTGGCGGGCGCGTTCACGAGACTCCCCTTTGTTTCGACGTTTGTCGATGACTTGCGGCCCAGCGTGGCACCTGTTTCGACAAGCGTCAACATAGAAATTTCTCGAATTAGGCCGAGCGGGCGATCGGCGACAGTCGGCTGGATTGGTCGCGGAGCCTGCGGATGCCGCGGCACCGCCCGACGTCCGGCAGCCCGCTTCACTTGCGACCGGCCACGCCTCCCGCCCTTGCTTCGACATGTGTCAACATAGACGCATGTCGAATGCCCAGGTGCTGCCACTGGTCGAGTCCGAAGCGCCCGACGCCGTGGCGGCGTGCTGTCCGCCGCTCACCGAGCGTCCGTTCACGGCGGAGGAGGCCGACGTGGCGGCGCGGATGTTCAAGGCGCTCGGCGATCCGGTGCGCCTGCGGCTCTTCTCCTCAGTCGCCTCGCACGAGGGTGGCGAGGCGTGCGTGTGCGACATCTCCGACGTCGGCGTCTCCCAGCCGACCGTCTCCCACCATCTGAAGAAGCTCAAGGACGCCGGCCTGCTGACCTCCGAGCGGCGCGGCACCTGGGTGTACTACCGGGTCGAGCCGTCGGTGCTGGCCGCGATGGGAAGGCTCCTGACCATTGCGCCGACCACGATCCCGAGGCGACCGGCCACCGGCTGAGCACCGGGGACCGTCTTCACGCAGCTTCGGCAGACCGGGGGTGGCAGAGCTGGGCGTAGCGCTCCACCTCTTCAACCGCAGGGAGCTCGATGACGAGCCCGGCATGGGCGCCGTCGACCGGAGTCGCCGGGCAGCAGATGTCACTCGGCAGCTTTGCGGCCGGGCATGAAGATGAGGGCCACCAGGGCCAGTCCGACCACGGCGCCCACGAGTTGCACGCCGATGAAGCCCAGCACCGAACCCGGTGCGATGCCCGCGAAGGTGTCGGTGAAGGCGCGGCCGATCGTCACGGCCGGGTTGGCGAAGGACGTGGACGAGGTGAACCAGTAGGCGGCGCCGATGTAGGAGGCGACCGCGACGGGCGCGAAGCGCAGCTGGTCCGCCCGGGCCAGGCCGAAGATCAGCAGGATCAGACCGGCGGTGGCGACGACTTCGCCAAGCAGCAGGTGTCCGGCGGAGCGATCGTGCGTAGACCACTTCACCAGCGGCTCGCCGAACATCGCGTCCGCCAGGATCGCCCCCGCGATGGCGCCCACGATCTGCGCGGGCAGGTACACGGCCACCTCGCGCAGGGTGACCCCGGCCCCGCCACGTCGTGCCGTCCACCACTCGGCCAGCGTGACCACGGGGTTGAAGTGCGCGCCGGAGACCGGGCCGAGCAGGAGGATGAGGATGCCGAGGCCGAAGACGGTGGCCGTGGAGTTGGCCAGCAGCTGCAGACCGACGTCCTTGGTCAGCTCGGTGGCCTGGATGCCGGAGCCGACCACGACCGCCACCAGTGCCGCGGTGCCTGTGAGTTCGGCGGCGGCCCGGGCGACCAGCGGGGTGCGCGGCGGGGTCGCACCGGGCGCGGGCGCGACGGACTCGGCCGAAGGCGCCGCGGCCGCGGACTCCTCGGCCGGGACGGCTTCGGCGGCGGTCATGGACAGGCCCTCTTGTTCTCTGCGGCGGCGCGGGCGGACTCGGCCAGGTCGGCAAACTGACCGGCGAGCGAGGCGATGACGTCCGGACGCAGCTTGTAATACGTGAACCGGCCACACGGCTCCGTCTCCACGACCCCAGCCTCTCGCAGCACCTTCAGGTGGTTGGAGAGGTTGGTCTGTCTCGCGCCCGTCTCCTCCACGAGGTGCGTGGTGCACAGCGTCTCCTGGGCGAGCAGGGTCACGATCCGGAGCCTGAGCGGGTCGGCCAGAACCCGGATCAGATCAGTGTCGACTGACGTCAGCATGCGCTGATACTGTCACATCAGCGGTGACTGACACCATCGGGTACTGATATGTCGTGCCCGTTCTGTTGCGAGACAAGAGAGACCTCTGATGTCCGACAAGCCCTCCGTGCTGTTCGTCTGCGTCCACAACGCCGGCCGCTCCCAGATGGCCGCCGCGTGGCTGACCCACCTGGCCGGGCACCGCGTCGAGGTCCGCTCCGCCGGCTCCGACCCGGGCGCCAACGTGAACCCGGCCGCCGTCCAGGCCATGGCCGAGGTCGGCATCGACATCTCCGCCGAGGTCCCGAAGATGCTCACCGTCGACGCCGTCAGGGAGTCCGACGTCTGCATCACGATGGGCTGCGGCGACACCTGCCCCGTCTTCCCCGGCAAGCGCTACCTCGACTGGACCCTGGACGACCCCGCCGGCAGGTCCGTCGAAGACGTCCGCCCCATCCGCGACGAAATCGAACGCCGCGTCCGCGGCCTCCTCGACGACCTCGATGTCCCGGTAGAGCGCTGACCGCAGACGGTGAACCAAAAGGCTGTTCCCCGGACGAAGACTTGGAAAGCGTGGTGGGGGCGACCCCCGTGATGGGACCTCGGTGATCGTGCGATCCCGTACCGGGCTGCCTGGGGCTGCCCGCGCTCGTCACTCGCCGGAAACGGCGCTGTGGGAGTCGTGCGCCCGGCATGCTCCCGGTGTCTCCCAAGCTACGCCCGGCCTGGACCGGGCGGCCCGAGGCGCGGGCAGCGAAGATCCGCGCTCCCGGGACAGGGTCAGCACGCAAGGAGTACTCCGGCAGGGCAGCCCGACCAACTCCCCGTGGTTCCGCCAGCCCCAGGAGTCGTAGAGGGTCTGTCCGGCCCGGTCGGCCGGGTGGAGCAGGGCGACTCCGAGTTCGGCGCGCCCGTCGGTCAGCAGACGCTGTTGCAGACGGCGGCCGATGACCCGCTGCTGAGGGTGCTGGTGCGCCACGACCTGGGTGAGGAGCAGGAACCGGGAACAGCCGGTGAGCCGTTGAACACTCTCCTGCAGCCCCCGCTCGGACCGGCCTGCGGGGCCCACCGGAAATCCGAAGACGCACCCCACCAGCACCGTCGTCTCGGCCACCAGCACAGCGAAGCCAGGCCGTCGGGCGCTGACGGCAAGCCGCCGCAGAAAGTCGCCCCGCTCCCGGTACACCTTTCCGGTGAAGCCGACGGCGGACGCCAGGGCCAGGTCGGCGATGTCCTCTCGCATGTCCTCCGCCTGCCGGCGTGTCAGTCTGCGCAGCCGGATCCCGTCCTCGACGACAGGTGCACCGGCACGATCGTCGGACGTCTGCGTCCCCGGCGCTGACGGACCCGCCGCGGACGCGGCCGGCAGATCGCGGAGCAGGGCAGGCAGCACAGGATGTGCTGGGGTCGCGAGGAGCAGGGGTGCGGAGCCGGTGGCGGCGAGGAGCCGGGTGATCTGCGCGCACGGATGGTGGAGGTACAGGCAGGCGCGCACCCGGCCGGCCCGCCGTGACGCCGTCAGGAAGACGTCCAGGCCCTTGGCGTCACAGGAGTGGACCGTGGTGAGATCGACGTCTATGGCGGTCATTCCGTCACGCAGGCACTGCTCCAGCGCGGCCCGCAGCAGGGGCGTCGTGGCCGGCCAGATGTCACCGACGAGCGTCACGAGGGCGCGCTCCCCCCGGTCACGCCGGTGGATGTCCAGGCGCTGCACGGCCATCACCCCGCACTTCGGAAGGGCGGCGCAACGACCGGGGAGAGGTGCGAAGTTGTGGTGATCGCGGCGGGCATGACGCCGACCCGTCTCCGCACCGGCGCTCGGACGGCCCGGGGTTCGTCTCTCGCCGAGGACGACCCGGCAGGACAGCCGGAGTGCGTGATGCCCTCGGTACCTCCACCGTACGCCGTCGGCCGCCTCGACCCGGAGCACCGGCGGGCTCACCCGGAACGGGTGCACCGTTCCCGCTCACCTAACGCTCACGCAACGGCCCGAGAACGAGGCAGCGCCCGACCCGACCGAAGTCGGACCAGGCGCTGCACAGCAGGTCAGGGGTCATGTACCCCGCCCACCACCGGTAGGCCGTGTGGGACTCGAACCCACAACCAATGGATTAAAAGTCCACTGCTCTGCCAATTGAGCTAACGGCCCAGGCGATGTTGCCTCCCCGAGCATAGCCGGACGGAGGCGTCTGGCCGATCGGGTATCGGGGTCGTGGCCGCGTCGCGTGGCAGAAGTGGGACGGGCGGGGTCCGGTGGGTCAGAGATCGACCAGTTTGGCGGGGTCCTGGGAGCGTGCTCTGTCCGGGTTGAGGAACCAGTGGCGGGCCGATGCCTGCCACCAGACGGCGGCGAAGCCGAGGACGGCCAGGACGGCGACCGGGGCGTAGTTGAAGGACTTCCAGGTGACCGGGGAGACCTGCGGGAGCATGAAGAGGACGGTGATGATCACGACCCAGGTCACCGAGACCACGCCGACGACCTGCGACCACCGGCCCAGGTGCCAGGGGCCGCGCTCGAACGCGTCGCCCTTGCGCACCCGCAGCAGCGTCGGGATCACGTACGCCACGTACAGCCCGATCACCGCGATCGACGTCACGGCGGCGTAGGCCGTGTAGTTGATCAGGTAGGGCAGGCCCAGGGCGAGCGCGGAGAGGGCCGCCAGCCAGACCGCCGCCACGGGGGTGCGGGTGCGCGGGCTGACCGTGTGCCAGACGCGGGAGAAGGGGAGCGCGCCGTCGCGCGAGAAGGCGTAGATCATGCGGCTGTTGGCCGTCACCGAGGCCATTCCGCAGAAGAGCTGGGCGCCGATGACGACGAGGAGCAGGAGTTTGCCGGAGGTCGCGCCGAGCGCGTCCAGGAGGATCTGGGCCGGGGGCGCGCCGGTCGGGGACGTCAGTTCCTTGTCGTAGGACTGGATCGCGAACGTGAAGCCGAGGAGGAGGACGAAGCCGGCTATCCAGGACGTCCAGATCGAGCGGACGATGCCCTTCGGGCCCGCTGTCGCCGCGTCGTGGGTCTCCTCGGTCATGTGCGCCGAGGCGTCGTAGCCCGTGAAGGTGTACTGGGCCATCAGGAGGCCGAGGAGCACGACGTACGGGCCGCTGCTCCAGCCCGTCTCGTTCACGAACTTCGTGAAGACGAAGGACGCCGACTGGTGGTGGTCGGGGACGAAGGTCAGCGCGCCGACGATGACGGCGACACCCAGCACGTGCCACCACACGCTGACGCTGTTGAGGAAGGCGACTATGCGGACGCCGAAGGTGTTGAGGAGGCCGTGCAGGACGAGGATCGCCGCGAAGAGGAGGATCGTCCGGCCCGGGGTGACCGTGAAGTCGAACTGCAGGTTCAGGTACGCGCCCAGGAAGGACGCGGCGCCGAAGTCGATGCCCGCCGTCACCGCCACCTGGCCGAGCACGTTGAACCAGCCCGTGAACCACGCCCAGGCGGCGGCGCTGCGGGGCGGTGCCAGGCGGTGGGCCCAGAAGTAGAGGCCCGCCGAGGTCGGGTACGCCGAGCAGATTTCGGCCATCGAGAGGCCGACGAAGAGGGTCATCAGGCCTACGGCCACCCAGCCCCAGGTGATCACGGCCGGACCGCCGGTGATCATGCCGAAGAGGTAGAGGGTGAGACAGCCGGAGAGGACCGAGATGATCGTGAAGGAGACCGCGTAGTTCGAGAAGGCCGACATACGGCGGGCCAGGACCTGGGTGTAGCCGAGCTGGGCGAGCCGCTCCTCGTCGGAGAGCGCGCCGGGAGCCGGGCCGGAGAGCGACTTGGCTGTCGCGTCATCTGTCATGCCCCCAGCGATTCCCTCACCGGGGGCGTGACATGCGTCACAAGTTGGCTAGAAAAGGCCCTTGTAGCCCTGCCAGCCCGTCGCGATCTTCACCCGGGCCGCGAACGTCCCCTTGCCGCTGCCGCTCAGCCGGTACAGGTTCCCGGCCGTGTCGCGCGCGACCAGGTCGTTCCGCGCGTCCCCGGTGATGTCGCCGACGCCGACGACCGCGTTGTACGACGCCCCCCACCCGGTGGCGATCCGCACCCGGCTCCCGAAGGTGCCCTTGCCGGTGCCGTAGTACCGGTACAGGTTGTTCGCCCTGTCCTGCGCGACCAGGTCCCCGATGCCGTCGCCGTTCAGGTCCCCGGCGCCGACGACCTTCTTGTACGTCTTCCAGTTGCCGTACAGCTGCACGCGCGCGGAGAGCTTGCCCGTGCCGGTCGTCCTGTAGAGGTAGACCGCGCCGGTGGAGGCGTTGCGGGCGAGCAGGTCGGGGCGGCCGTCCTTGTTCAGGTCACCGGGCGAGGTGAGGACGTCGTACTGGTTCCAGCCGCTCGCCCCGAGGGTCGTGTACGGCGTCGACGAGGTGAGCGCGGCGCCGCAGGCGGGCTTGTAGGCGCGCAGCGCGCCGGCCGGCGTGCGGACCAGCACGTCGTTGCAGCGGTCGTTGTTCAGGTCGCCGTACGGCACGGCGAGCGTCTTCGTCGACCAGCCCTTCCCGGAGACCGTCCCCGCGAAGCCGCCCTTGCCGGTGCCCTGCTGGAAGGTCAGCGTCGACCCGGAGGAGTTGAGGGTGAGCAAGTCGCCGATGCCGTCGGCGCCGACGTGGTCGTGGCGTACCGGGCTGCCGGTCCCGATCCGCACCGAACCGGTCACCTGGAGGTTCGCCCCGGTCCCGTCGGCGGGCGTGACGGACAGCGTCCACGCGTACGCCCCGTTCGGCAGCGGCACGTCCCCGGGGGCCGTCCGGTCCATGCCGAACCAGCCGACCTTCAGCTCACCGCGCACCTCGGCGCCGCTGTTCGCGGTGTCCACGACCTTCCCGGTCGCCTTCGAACGCACGGTCAGCTGCCATCCCGCGGCCGGCTTCGACAGCAGCAGGGTGGTCAGGGTGTCCGCGGTCGTGTCGACCGGCGTCGGGTCGACCGAGGGCGCGTTCTGTGCCGGGGAGAGCAGTCGCAGCGGCTGCTGCGGCACCCCGGACGGGACGAGGTGGATCTGCTCCTCGTCATCGACGTAGGCCGCGTTCGCCCCGGACTCGTCGACCGTCCAGCGCACGTCCCGCTGCGGGACACCCGTGTCGGGCAGTTCGCCGATGACCCGGCTGACGGGGCTCCCGCCGGCGACGGCGGTCAGCACCAGCTGCCCGGCCTTCCTGTCGTGCGTGACGACGTACCCGTCCCCGAGCTTCGCCTCGTCGGCGGGCACGGGCACCGACTTCTTCGCCGTACGGTCGTAGACCCCGGCCGCCGTGCCGCCGCAGTTCCAGTACAGGTAGCGGCCGTTCGCCTGGAGTTCGGTGGGTGCGCAGCCGCCGTTGTCGAGGGTGAGCGTCTCGACGGTCTTCCTCGCCGCCAGGTCGTAGGCGCTGACCTGCCCGGGAGCCGTGGCGCTCGTCCAGAGCAGGTCGCCGGAGAGGGCGGCGGCGCCAGGGGTGCGGGTGACCTTGGGCCCCGCGCTGTCACCGATCTTGTAGACGTACTGCTGGGTGTCGGTGGTGTAGAGGACGTACTCGCCGGAGACGTCGGTGATCCGGCCGCCGACGGGGACGTAGTTCTCCCGGTAGGAGTACTGCCCGGGGCCGGCCGCCCGGAGCAGGGCGTAGGCGCCGGAGCCGCCGGCGTCGCGCTCCAGCCACACGGTCTGGCCCGAGGCCGTGCCGAACAGCTGCGAGCAGCCGACGTCCGTCGCCGAGCAGGTGCCCACCAGCACGTCCGTGCCGTCGTAGTTCGAGCGCGCGCCGTACGTGGGCGTGCCGGTCGCGGCGACGGTACGGCCGTAGGTGTCGCGTCCCCCGGAGTAGCTCTCGTCCGCCTCCACCAGCCGCCCCTGGTCCAGTGACAGCCCCTGGACCGGGTACGGCGGCTTCGGCAGCGGCTTGGCCATGGTGACGGCCGGCCTGCCGTCGGCGCCGGCGGTGATGTGCTGGATGCCCCAGTCGTCGGCGCCGGTGCGGCCGACCACGACCGCGCTGCCGTCCTGGGCGATCGAGATCCCGCTGTTCGAAGCGGCGAGCAGGGTGACCGGGTCGCCGCCCGCGATCGGTACGGCCGTGACCGGCCCCCGGCCTCCCGGCTGGTGGACGAGCCAGTCGCCGACGATCGCGATGCCGGTGGGCGACACCCCGTTGCTCGACGGGTTGTCCAGGGTGACCGCGACCGGGTCCGCCGACAGGTCGGCGCGGGAGTACACGTACGCCGTGGTGGCGTTGCCTCCGGTATAGGCGACGACGTGGTCGGGCGAGACCCTGACCCCGAGGGTGGATCCGGAGGGCAGGGCGGACGTCCAGCCCGTGACCTGACCGGTCTTCGGATCGACCTGGGCCAGGCGCGCAGAACCGTCCAGCGTGGCCCGGAAGACGAGCCCGTCCGCGTCTCCGCGCACCGGGCCGCCGAGGACCATGCCCTCCGGCGCCCCGCCCACGGTCACCTCGTTCGTCGTGCCGTCGGCGCCGGGGGTCAGCAGGCGCTTGATCCTGCCGGTGGTGCCGTCCGCGTAGGTGACGGTCTGGTTGGTGGCGACGGTGGTGCCGAAGACGCCGTAGACCGACTGGTCCGAGGGCACCTGGACGGTGCTCGTGGTGCCGTCGACGGCGTTCCAGAGGTCGATACGGCCGTCGCCGTGGCGGTAGGTGAGGACATCGCTGCCGGTGCCGGAGTTGTAGAACGTGCTGCCGCCCATGGCCGACGGCGTGTCGAAGGACGCGCCGTCCGAGTACCGCGTCCAGACCGCTCGTGAGTGGCCCTCCAGCCGGTGGAAGACGCCCTGCGCACCCGCGCCGTCGCCGCCGGCGAGGGAGTTGGTGTAGAGGACTGAGGCCGTGAGGTTCGAGCTGCGGTAGGTGGCCGGTACGACCGTCTCCTGCGCGGTGCCGACCGCGACCGCGGCGCCCACCGGACCGAAGGCGGTGACCAGCGCGGCGGACGCTGCGACGGCGACCGCCGCGGACACGAAGGCGTGACGCGCCAAGGTGGATCCTCCCCGTGGAAAGGAGGGACGCTCGCCGCTCGGTTGCCCTGCCCCCGGCTGTCATGTCCCCCGCTGAAGTGAGCCGATCTTACGGCCACTTCGGCGGAACACCGAGAGCGTTTTCCGATCCGATGTCCGGCCCCGGAAACGGCTGAGCGCCGCGTCCCGGTGCGGGGCGCGGCGCTCAGCCGTTCATGAAGGTGTGTCAGCCGTTGCGCTTCCAGCGCGGCTTGTCGTCGCGGCGGCCGAAGGAGCCGGAGGACGAACCGCGGTGGTCGTCGCGGCGGCCGAACGGGCGGTCGTGGCCGCTGTGGCCGCCGCTGCGGAAGCCCGGGCGGTCGTCGCGGCGGTCACGGTTGAACGGGCGGTCGCTGCCACGGTGACCGGACGGACGGTCGTCCCGGCGGAAACCACCGGACGAACGGTCGTCGCGGCGCTCGAAGGAACGGCCACCACGGTCGTCACGGTCCCGGTCGAACGGCCGACGCTCGTCACGGCGGTCGAAGGAACGGGCACCGCGGTCACCGTCACGACGGTCGTCCCGGCGGTCGTCACGACGGTCGTCGCGGCGGAAGCCACCGGACGGACGCTCGTCACGACGCTCGAAGGAACGGCCACCACGGTCGTCACGACGGAAGCCACCGCGGTCGCCGCCGTCCCGACGGTCGTCACGGCGGAAACCACCGGACGGACGCTCGTCACGACGCTCGAAGGAACGGCCACCACGGTCACCGTCACGGCGGTCGTCGCGGCGGAAGCCACCGGACGGACGGTCGTCGCGGCGGTCACGGCGCTCGTAGTTGCCCCGCTCGTCACGCTGCTGACGCGGACGCTCGTAGGAGGAGGACGAGGCGGACTCCTGACGGGCCGGCGCCTCGGCGGCCGGCTGCTCCGCGGCCGCCACCGCGACCGCGGCCTCGGCCACGGCGGCGGCCTCGGCGACCGCCGCCTCCGGGTCCTCGCCGCGCTCGCGGGCGACCCGGGCGACCAGGCGGTCGGCCTCGTCGCGCAGTTCGGCGGCCCGGCGCTGCGCCCGCTCCAGCTCCTTGGTGAGCTGGGCGACCTCGCGCTCGGCCTGCTGCGCCGCGTTGGCCGCGGACTCGGACTGGACCTCGGTCATCGAACGGGCGCCGGTGATCTCGGCGACCTCGGGCTCGAAGGCGGTACCGGAGTTGATGATGTGACGCCCGGCGTCGACGCCCGCGTCCTCCATGAGGCGGAAGATCTGGCGGCGCTGGTGCGGCAGGGAGAGCGAGACGACCGTGCCGGTGCGGCCCGCACGGGCGGTGCGGCCGGCCCTGTGCAGGTAGTCCTTGTGGTCGCCGGCCGGGTCGACGTTGAGGACCAGGTCGATGCCGTCGACGTGGATGCCGCGGGCCGCGACGTCGGTGGCGACGAGCGCGTTGACGTAACCGTCCTTGAAGTCGGCCAGCGTCCGGGTGCGGGCACCCTGGGTCATGCCGCCGTGCAGCGCGTCGGCCTTCACACCGGCGTCACGCAGCTGCTCGGCGATCCGGTCGGCGCCCAGCTGGGTGCGGACGAAGATGATCGTGCGGCCCTTGCGGGAGGCGATGGCCGCGGTGACCGGCGCCTTGTCCTTGGGCTTCACGATGAGGATGTGGTGGGACATCGTCGTGACGTTGCCCTGGGCGCTGTCGACCTCGTGCGTGACGGGGTTGTTCAGGTAGCGCTTGACCAGCGTGGAGATCTCGTTCTCCATCGTGGCGGAGAAGAGCATCCGCTGGCCGCCGGCCGGGATCTGGTCGAGCAGCTCGGTGACCTCGGGCAGGAAGCCCAGGTCGGACATCTGGTCGGCCTCGTCGAGGACGGCGATCTGCACGTCCTCGAGGGAGCAGGCGCCGCGGTTGATGATGTCGCGCAGGCGGCCCGGGGTGGCGACGAGGATGTCGACGCCGCGCTCCAGGGCGTAGATCTGGTTGCCCATGGACGTACCGCCGCAGACGACCTTCATCTTCAGGCCGAGGACGTCGCCGTAGGGCTGGAGCGCGTCGGCGACCTGCATCGCCAGCTCGCGCGTGGGGGTGAGGATGACGGCACGCGGCCGCTTCTTCTCGGTACGGCCGCCGGCCAGCGTGGCCAGGGTGGGCAGACCGAAGGAGAGGGTCTTGCCGGAGCCGGTGCGGCCACGGCCGAGGATGTCCTTGCCGACCAGGGCGTCCGGGATGGTCGCGGCCTGGATCGGGAAGGGGGTCGTCACGCCGTTCTGCGCGAGCTTGCGCACGACGCCCTCGGGGAGGCCGAGGTCGGCGAAGGTGGTCTGGGGGGTGGTGTCGGTGGTGTCAGCGGTCTCCTCGGAGACCTGGGTCACCAGCTCGTCGTCCTGGATGTTCTCGGGCACGACGATCTGATCATTACTGGACACGGACATGCGAATGCGAAACCTTCCGGAGTCTCTTCGGCACGCGCCCGTCAACTCCGTGATTCGCTCACGACCGCCTCAATGCGGTCCGCCACGGCAAGGGAGAGTACGCGCCACACGGCGCGCTCTGCGGTGGCGCCGGGCAAATGGGATCAAACGATCTACCACCATACGCACCCAACACCCACGAAGGCAAACCGAGCCGCAACCGCGCAGCTCACAGCAGGTTCACCACAGCCCCATCGACGCTCACGCCAATCCATCGACGCACAGATCACACAGATCACGTGCACCGGATCAGACAGACCGGACGCGTAGCCCTACAGGTCCCCCAACACCCGAGCCCACCGTCTTCTTCCCCCCGCCCGAGACCATCCCGAGACCACCTTCTCCGACCGCACTGAATGCGCCCGCCGACGTCGGACTCGCCACCCGGACCGCCGCAGCCGCCGTGGCTTCCCCGCCGGGCCGCCAGAAAGTTTTTTTCCCGCCGCAACGGCGCTCAGCCCCCGCGGCGCGGCCCGGCGGTGCAGAAACCACCCGCACCCCCGCGTCCGGCGCCGCCCCCTACGCCGGTTTCCCCGCCGCCGGTGCCGGCTCCCGCTGGACCAGTTGGGTCCCCGTGTCCTCGTGTGCCGACGAGGACGGCTCGGCGGACGGCGGATCCGTCGCCGGAGGCGGCGGGGTGGGGGAGTCCGGCGGCGGGGTGGGCGAGGCCGCCGGGGGCGCGGGGGTCGTCGGAGCCCCCGTCGGCCCGGCCGGCACCCCCGGCACCACGCTCCTGCCCGGCTTCGCCGGCACGGCAGGCGCCACGCTCGCCCCCTTCGTCGGCTTCGCGGACGCCGACGCCGACTCCCCCGGCTTCGCCTTCTCCCCGTGTCCGCGCTTCCCGTCGGCCACCACACCGCCGTACCCCGCACCTCCCTCGCCCGACACCCCCGACCCGCCGTCGGCCGCGTCACCGTCCCGGTGCCCCGCGGAGTGCGACGGCTTGGCCTTGCCCGCGTCGTCCCCCACGTTCACACAGCCGGCGGCGGCCGCGACCGCCATCACCGTGACGGCCAGACGGACGGGTACGTACAAGGGGCGCACGGCGGCCACCTCCGGGGCGGAGAGAGAAGTCAACCTGCCCAACTCCCGCCGCCCACAAGAGGACACGCCTCGCCGCCCGGCCGTCGCGGGGGCGCGGACGGGTGGTTCACCATGGGGTGTGCGATTCGACTCCGTTCCCATGCCGGCGAGCGTCGAGGCCAGACCTCGTGACAGCCGCGGCTACCCCGTGCCCGCCATCACCCCGTGGGAGGGCGACGCCCCCCAGTTCGCACTCACCGACTACGGGCGCAGTGCGGAGTGCGCCCGGAACAGGCGGTGTTCCGTCTGCGGCACCCTGATGCCGAGGGGCCCGGTGTGGCGGGTGGTCGGCGCCGCGGAGAGTGCCGCGATCCGCGACGCGCTGGCCGCCGGACGGCCGTACCGGAACCTCGCGCCGACCCTGGAGGGACCCGGGCACCGCGCGTGCATGCTCTACGCCTCGATGGTCTGCCCGTACTTGGCCCGTCCCAACGCCAGGCGGGGCACCAGCGCGGAAACCCCGGACGACATGACCGCGCATGTCGTCCGGGGTGCTGTGCGAGGGAAGCTGGGCGCCGTGGTGGGGTTCGCCGACTACGAGTTCGCCGTCACCAGGTCCCAGGTGCTGTTCCGTTTCCTCGACGTGGTCGAGTTCCTGCCGCACGACACGGCCGACGAGCACCTGGCGGCGCTGCGGGCCGAACTCGCCCGCTCGGACGCCGGCCCGGACGGCCGCTCCGGCAGCGGCCCGGATGGCGGTCAGCCGCGGTAGGCGGGCAGTCCCTTGTGCGTGGAGGCCTTGACCGGGTTGCCGAACCCGTGGCCGGACTTGGTGACGGTGTAGGTGCCGTTCGGGGTCCGGAACGCGATGGTCCTGCCGTTGGGCGACCAGGTGGGCTCGGTGTAGTCGGTGGTGGCGTGCGGGGTGATGTCCTTGACGGCGTTGGTGCCGGCGGTCAGGTCGTCCACGAAGAGGTGGTCGTGGCCGCCGACCGAGCGGACGAAGACGACCTCCTCCGAGTCCGGCGAGAGCGCGGGCTCGGACCCCTTGGTCAGCGGGCCGCCCTGCTGGCGCAGGTAGTCGTCCCGGATGTAGACCTCGCCGTTGTGCGTGTTCTCGTAGACGGCCGTGCCGTAGGACCCGCCGACGTTCGGCCAGGTGTTGTTCGTCTTCGGGAGCGCACCCGTCTCCGGGTCGTCGCTGTTGAGGCTGATCCTGGCCGGCTTGCCGTGGTTGCTGGTGGCCTTGACGCTCTCCAGCACGGTGCTGCCCTGGATCTTGGCGGAGAAGATGATGTTGTTCTTGGCGGGGATGCCGTTCGTCCGGTCGGCCGCGGCGACCTGCCAGGTCGGGTGGGACCAGGTCTGGTTGCCCGGGTTGGCGGCGACGGTGACCCGGTGGCTGCCGTCGGGGTCCGAGACGACGAGGTTGCCGTGGCCGTCGACGAAGGCGGCCTTGCTGCCGCTCGGGTTCCAGGCCAGGTCGCGGACGACGGTACCGAAGTCGATCGACCTGCCACCGACGAGGACGTGCCGGGTGCCGTCGCTGATGGTCAGCCCCCGGGGCACGCTCACCGCCTTGGCGGCGGGAGCGGCCGTCGCGGTGGCGGACAGGCCGGCCACGGCCAGCAGCGCGGCGACACCGGTGACGGCGGCCGCTGTGGTGCGACGACGGTAACGTGCGGACATCGGGTTCCCCCCAGGGTGCATGACCAGGTCGATGACAGAAGTGTTGCCAGGGGGGATGACGGAGCTGTGCGCACGCTGTCACAGGCGTGCAATAGAGACCGGAAACCTCCGTTGCGCGCGTTCGTCCCTGACAATGGCCCTGTGCTGGAGATGACCCGCGACGGGTTCGAAGAACTGGTGAGCGAGGCCCTGGACCGGATCCCGCCGGAGCTGACGCGGGTCATGGACAACGTGGCCGTGTTCGTCGAGGACGAGCCGTCCGCCGACGACCCGGAGCTGCTGGGCCTCTACGAGGGGACACCGCTCACCGAGCGCGGCGAGTGGTACGCCGGGGTCCTCCCCGACCGCATCACGATCTACATGGGACCGACCCTGCGGTACTGCGAGACGCCGGAGGACGTGGTCCACGAAGTCGCCGTGACCGTCGTCCACGAGGTGGCGCACCACTTCGGCATCGGGGACGCCCGCCTCCACGAACTGGGCTGGGGCTGACCCGCCCGGCTCCTGAACCCGTCGAGGGGCACGAACCGCCGCATATGAGCCGGTGATCCTGGGCATACGGCACCAATGGCCCGCGTCCGCACCCGAACCCGAGCCCGCCTGCCCGTCCTGGAACTCGCCCCCGAGGCACATGCGCCGCCCGTCTGGAGCCGCGTCCTCGGCCTGGCCGCCGTCGTGCTCGTCGGCGCCTGGCTCGGCCTGCTGATCGTCGGGAACGTCCGCGCCCAGGTCGGCCCGATGGACACGACGATGACGCTGCGCCCGTCCCTCACCGGCGGCACGAAGATCAACGTCTCCCCGCTGGGCGCCCTCTACCTGGACACCCACTCCGGCCCGGTCCGCCTCGACGTCAACGTGGACCAGCTCGACCCGGCCCGCTCCCAGGCCCTGGTCGACCACCCCGAGCGCCTCTCCGGGCTCCAGGACGAGGTCGCCCACGACGTCGAGCACGGCACCCTCGACCTGGCCGTACGCTCCTGCGTCGCCGTCGTCACCGGCGCCACCGCCCTCGGCCTGGCCGTCTACCGCCGCCCGCGCCGCGCCCTGGCCGCCGGCGGTCTCGCCCTCGCCCTGCTCGCCTCGTCCGGCGCGACCGCCTTCGCCACCTGGAACCCCGAGTCGGTCCTCGAACCGAGGTACTCCGGCCTGCTCTCCTCCGCCCCGGCGCTGGTCGGCAACGCGCGCAGCATCGTCACCGAATTCGACGTCTACCAGAAGGAACTGGCCCGCCTGGTGACGAACGTGACGAAGCTGTACGACGTCACGTCCACGCTCCCGGCCTATTCCCCGGACCCGGCCACCCTGCGCGTCCTGCACGTCTCCGACATCCATCTGAACCCGGCGAGCTGGAAGATCATCGCCTCGCTGGTGGAGCAGTACAAGGTGAACGTGATCGTCGACTCCGGCGACACCATGGACCACGGCACCGCGGCCGAGAACGGCTTCCTGGACCCCGTCGCCGACCTGGGCGTGCCGTACGTCTGGGTCCGGGGCAACCATGACTCCCGTACCACCCAGCACTACCTCTCCCGTATGAAGAACGTGCACGTCCTGGACGACGGCCTCGCCGAGACGGTCGCCGGGCTGCGCTTCGCCGGGATCGGCGACCCCCAGTTCACCCCCGACCGCACCTCCGTCCTCGGCGGCGACGCGTCCGAGGAACTGGCCGGGGACCGCCTCGCCACGGCCCTGCGCGAGCAGCGGGCGGCCGGCACCCCGGTAGACGTGGCGATCGTCCACGAGCCGTCGGCGGCCCGGATGACGGACGGCGAGGTGCCGCTGGTCCTGGCGGGCCACCTCCACCACGAGCAGACGGAGCTCCTGCCGCACGGCACCCGGCTCCGCGTGGAGGGCTCCACCGGCGGCAGCGGGCTACGGGCCGTCGAGGGGAAGTACCCGGACCCGATCGAGGCCTCGATCCTCTACTTCGACCGGGACAGCCACCGGCTCCAGGCCTGGGACGAGATCAGACTGGGCGGCCTGGGACAGACGACGGCCGAGGTCAGCCGTCACCTCCCGGAGGACAACCAACCGGGCGCGACCCCGTCCCCCTCGCGGAGCCCGTCACCCTCAGGGAGCACGACCAGCACACCCTCGCCCTCAGCGCCGTAAACCGTTTTGGCGATACTCCCCGCCATCCCATATGCTTCTCACGTCCCCGACGCGCTGACGAAGCGCCCAGGCGGGCCGATAGCCCTCATCGTCTAGCGGCCTAGGACGCCGCCCTTTCAAGGCGGTAGCACGGGTTCGAATCCCGTTGGGGGCACGCAAGATCGTGTGCGACACTGTTGCACACACAGCTTGGTCCTGTGGAGCAGTTTGGAGTGCTCGCCACCCTGTCAAGGTGGAGGCCGCGGGTTCAAATCCCGTCAGGACCGCTGGGGTTTCACGTGAAACCTCGTGGCTGGGTAGCTCAGTTGGTACGAGCGATCGCCTGAAAAGCGATAGGTCGCCGGTTCGACCCCGGCCCCAGCCACAACAGACAGCCCCTCCGGGATTCCGGAGGGGCTGTTCTCATTCCCCACCCCGTCCGCCGTGCTTCTTCCACTCCCGGCGCATCAGCTCCAGCTTTTCGTGGAAATCGGGATCCTCGGCGATCTTTCCCGAGGTGAAGGGGATGGGCAGCAGGAACGACGTGCCGTCGGTCCGGGTGACCCCGATCTGGGTGATGCTCCCGTTGCGCCCACGGCCCGCGAGCCCGTGGATGCTCTCGATGTCCTTCCAGGCCACGCGCCTGCGGCCGGTCATCCCGCGGGTGCGCAGGCCCTCCGCGTCGATGCGTGTCCACCCCGTCGGCATCCCCGCCAGCGGTACGAACAGCACGGTCGGTATCAGCCCGAACATGAACCACAGACCCACGGCAGAACCGGTCTGGCCGTCGGCCAGGTACCTGGCGGCACGCACGCTCACCGCCCCGGCCCAGACCGCCATCCCCAACGCGTAAGCCCAGATCGCCAAGCGCTGCCTGCGCGTGTACCGAAACACCGTCTCGTTCATCCGTGCAGTGTGACAGTGGCCCGCCAACCTGCTCCGCCGGCTTGCCTTTTGGGCAAGACCGGGGCGGAGTATGGCGTTCCTTTGGAGTCGGGCTGCGATCATGACGACTGCATGACAACGCTGAGCTGACCTGCCTCCTCCGGCGTTCTCGTGACCACACCCGCGAACGCTCCGTGGAGACCTCATGCACAGATCCCGCCCCGCCGTAGGACTGTCCCTCGCCCTGGTCGTCGCAGTGGGCGCGATGAGCGGCTGGGGGAGCGGCACGGCGACGGCGGCCCCCGAGGCCGACGGAACGCTGTACGTGAACCATGGCGTCGCGTGCAGCGACACCGGGACGGGGACGCAGAGCCTGCCCTTCTGCACCGTGCAGGCCGCCGCGGACGTGGTCGAGCCAGGGGACACGGTCCGGATCCTGGGGTCCTCCCTCTCCGCGTACTCGCAAGCGGTGACCCTCACCCGGTCGGGGACCAGCGACGAACCGATCACGTTCAGCGGGGCGCCCCTCCCCACGAGCCGTTCGCAGGCGGTCCTCGCCACGCCCGCCTCCGCACCGGCGCTGACGCTGAAGGGCGTGCACGACGTACGCGTCGAATCGCTGGCCTTCAGCGACGAGCACCACTCGGACGTGGTGGCGGTGACCGGGTCCGACCATGTGACCCTCGACCGGCTGAACGTCGCCAACTCCGCCCCGACGGTCCCCGTCACCGGGACGGCGATCGGTGTGGACGGCACGTCCTCGGACGTGACCGTGTCACGGACCTCGATCTACGCCGGCACCGCATACGGCGTGCGGGTCGAGTCGGGAGCGGCCCGGGTCACCGTGACGACCAACGTGATCCTCACGCAGCAGCAGGGCGGCATCGCGGTCTCGGGGGCGGCCGGCACCGACGTGACCAGCAACACGGTCTTCACGCCCTGCGCCGCCGGAATCTCGCTGGACGGCGGGAGTTCCGGGGTGGTGGAGAACAACGTGGCCATCACCCTCAACTCGAGGCAGAGCACGGCCTGCCCGGCGCCGACCGCTCCGCTCTACGCGGTGTCGGCCGACTCCACGAGCCGGGTCACCGCCGACTACAACGTGGCGGCGAGCGGGGGGTCCGCTTCCACCCCGGCCCGCACCGAGTACTCCTGGGCCGGCACCTCCTACGCCACCAGCGCGGCGTTCCGGGGCGGAACCGGCCAGGGCACCCATGACCTCGACGGGATCATCGCGCCCCCGGGGACGCCGTCCGAGCACTCCCCCCTGATCGACTCGGCCGACGCCACCGCGCCCGGCGAACTCACCACCGACCAGGAGGCCCACCCCCGGGTCGACGACCTGCTGGTCGCCGACACCGGCAACGGCACGAGCAGCCCCGACCGGGGCGCCCTGGAGCGGCAGGACACCCTCACCGTCTCCGCCGACGACGATCCGACGCCCCCGAAGGGGCTCGCGCCGCTCGGCATCTCCATGAAGACCGACGCCACCAGCGCCTGGGGCGCGCCGCTCGCCTACTCGGTCGACTTCGGCGACGGCAGCGACCCGGCCACGGGCACCCCCGGCATCCCGGTCGCCCACACCTACGCCACGCCGGGGCTGTACACCACGCGCATCACCGTCACCGAACCCGACGGGACGAGCGCCGAGAAGTCCTACGCCGGGGTGGCGGCGGGTACGGCCACCCCGCCCACAACCGCCCTGTCCGTCGCCCCGGACACCGCGAACGGACAGGTCGACGCCGGGTCCGCGCAGTTCACGGTGGCGGCCCCGGCCGACCCGTGGGAGGTCGCGTACCGCACCCTGGATTACGGCGACGGCACGCGGGAGAACCTGCTCTCCGACGTCCAGGAGCCGGCGCGGCCCGGGCACCAGTACGCGGCCCCCGGCACCTACACCGCCACCCTGACGCAGACGGACCTGTTCGGCCGGACCACGACCGCCAGGACGACCTTCCACGCCGCCGACGCCTTCGTCGCGACGACCCCGCAGTACGACACCGAGAAGACGATCGCCGCGCACGGCGTCCTGAAGCTCTCGGCGGCCACGCTGCGGGCCGACTCGAACGGCACGGACGCGGTGCAGCTCCAGCTCGCCACCAGCAACGCGAAGGCGAGCGGCGCGCTCACCCTCTACCCCCACGGCACCACCCGCCCGGGCACCGGCGACACCACCTTCGAGCCGGGCCGTACGACCACCGCCGAGACCACGGTGAAGGTCACCCCGACCGGTGCCGTCGACCTCTACAACGGCAGCTCCGGAGCGGTGACGGTCAACGTCGCCACGGTCGGCCTCCAGTCCCACGCCCAGTACGCCGACACCTACCACCCGGTCACCCCGGCCCGCCTGCTCGACACCCGCACCGGCACCGGCGGCACCCGGAGCCCGGTCGCGGGCAACCATTCGCTCACCCTGACCGTCGGCGGCACCCACGGCGTCCCGGCGGGCGCGGACGCGGTGGTCCTCGACGTCACGGCGACCACCACCAAGGCGTCCGGTGACCTCACCGTGGCCACGCACAGCACCAACGACTCCGTCGTGAACGGCCCCTACTGGACCACCGGCCAGACCGCCACCGCCCAGGTCGTGATCCCCGTGTACGACGGCAAGGTCGTCCTGCACAACGACAGCAAGGCGTCGGCGAACCTCGTGGCGGACCTCGCCGGCTGGTACGGCACCACCGCGAACGGCTCGGAGTTCCTGCCCGTCACCCCCGCCCGCATCCTCAACACCCGCACCGGAGCCGGCACCGGCAAGGTCGCCAGGCTCGCCGCCCACGCCACCCTCAAGCTCAAGGTCACCGGCGCCCACGGCGTCCCCGCGACCGGGGTCACCGCCGCCGACCTGAACCTCACGGTGCCGTCCGCGTCCGGCAGCGGCTACCTCGTCGCCTTCCCCGACGGCACCTCACGCCCCGGCGTCTACTCGCTGAGCTTCTCCAAGGGCCACACCACGACCGCCCGCGCCCTGGTCAAGGCCGGCACCGACGGCGAGATCGACCTCTACAACGCCGGTACCACCTCGGTGGACGTGTACGCGGACCTGCTGGGCGACTACGACGTCTTCCCGGCGCGCTGACCAAAGAGAGGGGACTTGATGGCACCCGAGGTCCACGGCTTCGAGATCGTCCGGCGCGGCTACGACCGCGCCCAGGTCGATGCCTACCTCGCACTCCTGGCCGCGGGTACGGCCCCGGACGCGCCGCCCGCCTTCGACATCATGCGCCGCGGATACGACCGCGCCCAGGTCGATGCCCGGCTGGCCGAGTTGAGGGCGGCGGGCGGACATACCTGAACCTCCTTGGCGGCGCGGTCCGCCGCCGCTAGGTTCTGGCGGGTCAACACGTCACCAGGGTGGGGAAGATGAACCGGGATCAGGACATACAGCTGGAGAAGGTCCGTGCGCGCTACGGCCTCCTCGCCGTCGTCATCAGCAACCTCGCGATCGCCGGGGTCGCGGTCTTCGGCGTCTGGCGGCTCAGCGGCAACGAGTCCGTGATCATCGGCGTCCTCACCGCCGCCTTCACGGCGGTGAGCAGCATGACCACGGCGTACCTGGGCATCAAGGCCGTGTCGAACACGGCAAAGTCCATCGCCGCGGCCTCCGCCCCGGCCCAAGCCCCTACGCCCCCGGCCCAGCGAACCCCCTGAGGTCTGTCACTCACCGGCGCCGACCGGGTGCGGCCACGCCCACCCGTGCCGCCCTGCGGCATGCCTGCCCGCGGCTGGGTGGCTGTGAAGCGGCCCCGTAAGGGGCGCTGGGGGTACCCCCGGCCGAAGGCTGGGGGAGGAACTGCGCGAGCAACCCCCACCCACCCGCACCCGAACCACCAGGGCCGCCCCCGGCACCGTCGGCCAAACCGCCGGAGGCAAAAGCGTTCGCCATGAATTTCCATGAGGTGAGATCCTGGATCGCGTATGTCTACGCATCCCGCCCCCGCCCTCGGCCCCCTCGCCCCCCGCCTGACCGAGCTCTCACTGCGCGACGCGCACCGGCTCGGGCGCAGGCTGGAAGGTGCGCGCAAGATCCGTAAGCCGGAGGCCCGGGCCGCCGTCCTCGCCGAGATCGAGGCAGAGGTGGCCAGGGCCGAGGAACGGATGGCCGCCCGGCGCGCCGTCGTGCCCGCCGTCACGTACCCCGAGCAGCTGCCCGTCAGCCAGAAGAAGGACGAGATCGCGGAGGCGATACGCGATCACCAGGTCGTGATCGTCGCCGGTGAGACCGGCTCCGGCAAGACCACCCAGATCCCCAAGATCTGCATGGAGCTCGGGCGCGGCGTGCGCGGCATGATCGGGCACACCCAGCCCCGCCGGATCGCCGCCCGTACCGTCGCCGAGCGGGTCGCGGAGGAGCTGCGGACGCCGCTCGGGGAGGCCGTCGGCTGGAAGGTCCGCTTCACCGACCAGGTGAACCCCGACGCCACCTTCGTCAAGCTGATGACGGACGGCATCCTGCTCGCCGAGATCCAGACCGACCGCGAGCTGCGCGCCTACGACACGATCATCATCGACGAGGCCCACGAGCGGTCCCTCAACATCGACTTCCTGCTGGGCTACCTCGCCCAGCTGCTGCCGCGCCGGCCCGACCTCAAGGTCGTCATCACCTCCGCCACGATCGACCCCGAGCGGTTCTCCCGGCACTTCGGCGACGCCCCGATCATCGAGGTCAGCGGCCGGACGTACCCGGTCGAGGTGCGGTACCGGCCGCTGCTCGAGGAGGACGCGGAGGACGCCGACCGGGACCAGATCACCGCCATCTGCGACGCGGTGGAGGAGCTCCAGGGCGAGGGGCAGGGCGACATCCTCGTCTTCCTCTCGGGCGAGCGGGAGATCCGGGACACCGCCGACGCGCTCACCAGGAAGAACTACCGGTTCACCGAGGTCCTCCCCCTCTACGCCCGGCTCTCGCACGCCGAGCAGCACCGGGTCTTCCAGCCGCACACCGGTCGCAGGATCGTTCTGGCGACCAACGTCGCCGAGACCTCCCTCACCGTCCCGGGCATCAAGTACGTCATCGACCCCGGCTTCGCCCGGATCTCCCGCTACAGCCACCGCACCAAGGTGCAGCGGCTGCCCATCGAGGCGATCAGCCAGGCCAGCGCGAACCAGCGCAAGGGCCGCTGCGGCCGTACCTCCGACGGCATCTGCATCCGGCTGTACAGCGAGGACGACTTCGTCTCCCGCCCGGAGTTCACGGACGCCGAGATCCTCCGTACGAACCTCGCCTCCGTCATCCTGCAGATGACCGCGGCCGGGCTCGGCGACATCGAGAAGTTCCCCTTCATCGACCCGCCGGACCACCGCAACATCCGGGACGGCGTGCAGCTGCTCCAGGAGCTGGGCGCGATCGACCCGGCCGAGAAGGACCCGCGCAGACGGCTCACCGACACCGGCCGCAAGCTCGCCCAGCTGCCGGTCGACCCGCGGCTCGCCCGCATGGTCCTGGAGGCCGACAAGAACGGCTGTGTCCGCGAGGTCATGGTCATCGCCGCCGCGCTCTCCATCCAGGACCCGCGCGAACGCCCGGCCGACAAGCAGACCCAGGCCGACCAGCAGCACGCCCGCTTCCGCGACGAGACCAGCGACTTCCTCGCCTTCCTCAACCTGTGGAAGTACGTCAGGGAGCAGCAGAAGGAGCGCGGCTCCAGCTCCTTCCGTCGCATGTGCAAGCAGGAGTACCTGAACTTCCTGCGCATCCGCGAGTGGCAGGACATCTACACGCAGCTGCGCACGGTCGCCAAGCAGATGGGCATCCACCTCAACGAGGAGGACGCCCCCGGCGACCGCGTGCACGTCTCCCTCCTGGCCGGCCTGCTGTCCCACATCGGCATGAAGGACGTGAAGGACGGCGCGAAGAACGAGTACCTGGGGGCGCGCAGCGCGAAGTTCGCGCTCTTCCCGGGCTCCGCGCTCTTCAAGAAGACCCCGCGGTTCGTGATGTCGGCCGAACTGGTCGAGACCTCGCGCCTCTGGGCCCGGGTCAACGCGAAGATCGAGCCGGAGTGGGTCGAGCCGCTCGCCGAGCACCTCCTCAAGCGGACGTACAGCGAGCCGCACTGGGAGAAGGACCAGGCGGCCGTGATGGCGTTCGAGAAGGTCACGCTGTACGGCGTACCGATCGTCGCCGACCGGAAGGTGAACTACGGCCGGATCGACCCGGAGACCAGCCGCGAGCTTTTCATTCGCAACGCACTGGTCGAGGGCGACTGGCGGACCCATCACAAGTTCTTCGCCGACAACCGCAGGCTGCTGAGCGAGGTCGAGGAACTGGAGCACCGCGCCCGGCGCCGGGACATCGTCGTCGACGACGACACCCTCTTCGACTTCTACGACCAGCGGGTGCCCGATCACGTCGTCTCCGGCGCCCACTTCGACTCCTGGTGGAAGCGGAAGCGGCACGAGCAGCCGGAGTTCCTGGACTTCGAGCGGGAGATGCTGATCCGCGAGTCGGCGGAGGCGGTCACCAAGGCCGACTACCCGGACTCCTGGCGGCAGGGGCAGCTGAAGTTCCGGGTGACGTACCAGTTCGAGCCGGGCGCGGACGCCGACGGCGTGACCGTCCACATCCCGCTCCAGGTCCTCAACCAGGTCAAGGACGAGGGCTTCGACTGGCAGATCCCGGGCCTCAGGGAAGAGGTGGTCACGGAGCTGATCCGGACCCTCCCTAAGCCCATCCGCCGCAACTACGTGCCCGCGCCGAACTTCGCGAAGCGGTTCCTGGACACCGCGGTCCCGCTCCAGGAACCCCTCACCACGACCATGGCGCGTGAGCTGAAGCGGATGGTCGGCGTGCCCTTCGAGGCCGAGGACTTCGACTGGACGAAGGTCCCGGACCACCTGAAGATCACCTTCCGGATCGTCGACGAACGGCGCCGGAAGCTGGCCGAGGACAAGGACCTGGAGGCGCTGAAGCTCCGGCTGAAGCCGAAGGCCCGCCAGGCCCTCTCCCAGGCCGCCGCGGCCACCGCCTCCCGCGAGGGCGGCGAGTCCCTGGAGCGCAAGGGCCTCACCGACTGGACGATCGGCACCCTGACGCGCGTCTTCGAGACCCGTCGGGCCGGTCAGCCGGTCAAGGCGTACCCCGCGCTCGTCGACGACGGCGACACGGTCTCGGTCCGCCTCTTCGACACCGAGGAGGAGCAGGCCGAGGCGATGTGGAAGGGCACCCGCCGGCTCATCCTCCGCAACATCCCGGTGAACCCGGCGAAGTTCGCGTCGGAGAAGCTGACGAACGCCCAGAAGCTCGCGCTGTCGGCGAACCCGCACGGCACGATCCAGGCCCTGTTCGACGACTGCGCGATGGCGGCGGCGGACAAGCTGATCGCCGACTTCGGGGGGCCGGCGTGGGACGAGGAGTCGTACCGGAAGCTGTACGACAAGGTGCGCGCCGAGATCGTCGACACGACGGTCCGTACGGTCGGGCAGGTGCAGCAGGTGCTTGCCGCCTGGCAGGCCTGTGAGCGCCGCCTGAAGGCCGTCCGGAGCCCTGCGCTGCTCGCAAACCTGACGGACGTCCGCAAGCAGCTGGACGCCCTCGTGAAGCCCGGCTTCGTGACGTGGGCCGGGATACGCCGGCTCCCCGACCTGATGCGCTACCTGGTCGCCGCCGACCGGCGCCTGCAGCAGATGCCGACGAACGTCCAGCGGGACACCACCCGCATGGAGAAGGTCCACGAGATGCAGGACGAGTACGCCTGGCTCCTGGAGCAGCTCCCGAAGGGCCGGCCGGTGCCGCAGCAGGTCCTGGACATCCGCTGGATGCTGGAGGAGCTGCGGGTCAGCTACTTCGCGCACGCGCTGGGCACGGCGTACCCGGTCTCGGACAAGCGGATCGTGAAGGCGATCGACAGCGCGGCTCCGTAACCGACCGGCGACGCTGGGTGAGTTCGACCAGGGCCCACCCCCTCCTGTACAGTCCTTCTCGCAGCACAGCGCAAGACAAAGTGCCGCGAAACCTGGTCCTGTGGAGCAGTTTGGAGTGCTCGCCACCCTGTCAAGGTGGAGGCCGCGGGTTCAAATCCCGTCAGGACCGCCCAACCGCCAAGGCCCGCATCCCCCAAGGGAAGCGGGCCTTTCGCGTACCCACAACCACACCCCGCGAGTCAGGCACCGCCGGGAACCGCCGTCGCGGCCGAGCGCCATCGCGGCGAAAAGACAAGCACCGGCCGCACCCCCACTCCCGCCGCCACGGCGGCCACCCCAACGGCGCCGACCGGCGGTGCCGGACCGGCCACAGCCGGCGGGTCAGGCACCGCCGGGAACCGCCGTCGCGGCGGGAGGAGAGGGCCGGCCGAGTCGGGGCGCGGGCGGCTCGGCAG
Organism: Streptomyces sp. NPDC001507; assembly: GCF_042894765.1. Lineage (NCBI taxonomy): Bacteria > Bacillati > Actinomycetota > Actinomycetes > Kitasatosporales > Streptomycetaceae > Streptomyces > Streptomyces sp. NPDC001507. The sequence goes on along the minus strand of NZ_JBIAVV010000010.1, from coordinate 431,842 downwards.
AGGGGGTGCCTCTGAAGTAGGCGGGCAGAAAGAGGGCCGTATCGGAGGTGGTCGGCCTGAAAACGGGCTGGATCGGTCGCATGTGGTCGGCTTTGGACGCGCGGCGCGTGGTGGTCGGCGCCCTTGACGGCGTCACATTCGGTGGTTAACCAGGAGGGAGGGCTTGGTTGTTGTCGGCGCCCTTCTGGAGGTGGCGTATGGCGGCTTCGGTGCGGCACGAGACGCGGGCGTTGCTGAGGGCCCACCTGGCGGCCGCCTCGTCGTACCGGCATCTCACCCGCCACTGCGCGGTCTGCCACCAGTTGCTGCGGCTGGCCATGGACTCCGCCCCGCACGCCGCGGAGCCCCCCGAGGGCGCCACCGAGGACCAGGCCCCCGTCAGCCCGTGACGATGGGCCCAACCGCCGTTCCCCCAAGGGCCGGTGGAGCGCGAGACTCCTCTAGCGCACCCGGGGCAGTACAAACAACCCGTGCGGTATGTGACGGGTGTCACCGCATGAGTTTCCGAAAGGGCGGTACTTACCCCCTTCCTACAACTGGTCAATTTAATATGTGCAATTGCACCACCCTGGGAGCCCCGTACCGGACCTCGCCCCGGGCCCCCTCCGGTGCCCGCACAGCGGATCCGACAGTGATCCCCAGACTCCGACAAGGCTGCTCACAGAGGCGCCGGTCAGGGTCACCGAAGACGCCATGGGCGCACAAAAAAGATCGCGCTGGACCCGGCGGAGTCCAGCGCGATCTACGACGCACCCTGTGTCGCTTGCCTGAAAGTTCTTGTCGGCCTGGGCGTGGGCCCTGTTGGGGCAGGTCCCGCGTCGCTTGTAGCTAGGGTTCGGGGCACTTCGGCCAGTGGGGGGACCGGTCGGTTTGCCCGCTATTCAGTTGGATCAGGCTTCACTGCGCTGCTGCGGGATGCCCGCCAGCAGGGCGCGCACCTCAGCCTCGCGGTAGCGGCGGTGTCCGCCGAGCGTGCGGATCGACGTGAGCTTGCCGGCCTTCGCCCACCGCGTGACCGTCTTGGGGTCGACGCGGAACATCGTGGCGACCTCAGCGGGGGTCAGCAGCGGCTCGGCATCAGGGGTGCGAGCGGTCATGAGCGGCCTCCTCGGGAGAACCGAACCTTCTCGGTTCTTTCCTCTAAATTCTGCACCTTGACCCGCGTTGCCCGAAATGGCGGACGCGAGTCGAGTCGGTTATAGGACGAACGGCTTGTCCTCGGCACTACAACTACACCATCTGTCCAGCCGCGTCGGCCAAACCGATGGAATTGCCCTCCCAGGTAGGCATCAGCCGCGGAAGCCGATGGACCATGCCATAGCGGACAGTCACGCCACTGTGACGATCAGTCACAGGACGATCAGGAGGCACCAGACCCCCCAAAACACGTAATGCTGAGAATCCGCCCACAGTGCACCACACTTGGACGGATGGAGCCCTCCCCGGACTCCTTGTCCTATTTTGGCACGAGGAGTGGCAAGAGGCGCAAGAGCCGTGTAAGTGCTATCCGTCACCCTTGACGCAAAAGCCCGGATCAGGATCCAACGTCCAGTGCGTTCACTGAAGTGCCGTCAACGTACGTTGTTTCATGGCTTCTGGGCCGTGACGTACGTCACTCACCACACACACGTCACGCAGGTGTCATCCGGCGGTAAACCGCATCGGACGCCCCGTCACTCAGTACGGATCACTGGGCATCCGCGCTCAGACCGGTTCCCGGACCGGCCCTCAGACCGCCACACAGACCAGCCCTAGGACCGCCACGCAGACCGGCCCTCAGTTCGCCGAACGGCGGTCCCGTACCGTCCGCCACCGCTCCACCAGCCGCCCGTACGCCTCCCCGGCCGCCGCCCCGTCGCCCTGGCGCAGCGCCTCGATGCCGGCCGCCACGTCGGCCGCCGAATGGTCGTCCTCCAGGTCCCCGGCGGGCAGGGTGTGCACGAGGCCGCCGTAGTCCAGTTCGACCACCGAGCGCGGATGGAACTCCTCCAGCCAGCGGCCGACGTCCACCAGGCCGTCGATCAGCGGCCCTTCCTCCACGGTGTCCTTGAGCGTGCGCAGCGCCCGGGCCACCCGGCGCCGGGCCTGCACCATGGGCGTGCGGTAGCGCAGCATCGGCGGGATATCGGCGGTGCCCTTCTCGTACCGGCGCTCCTCGTCGGAGACCAGCACGAACCAGTTCAGCGGCACCTGCCAGGTCGCCGTGCGGATCCAGGGCCGGGAGTCGGGGTTGCGGGCCAGCCAGCGCTCGTAGTCCATCGCGGCCTGCCGGCGCACGACCGGCGGCAGCATCACGTCCAGGACCGGCTTCGGCAGCTCCTCGGAGAGCTCCTCCAGAGCCCGCCAGCCACGCAGCCGGGTCCGCCACGGACAGACGCAGACGACGCCGTCGACCTCCAGGACGAACGCGTCGCCGCTCTCCTGCACCGGCACCGCGATCGGCGGGGTGGGCAGCAAGTCGGCCAGGGAGCGCCGGAGTTCGTCCTGGTAGGAGGGGCGCTCCGGACGGCGGGCGTAGCGCGTCCAGTGGTCGCGCTCGCGGGCCGGGAAGGCTGCCAGCGGCTCGTACACACGCAGGTACGTCGCGTAGGGGACGACCACCGAGGACACCTTGGGCACGCCTGCTCCCTCCCCATCGGACCGGGCTCGAAACCAGCGGAACCCACGGCGGAGCCATGACGGAGCCGGCCGGGGCCGACCGCGGAAACCACAGCAAATCGTCCCACGCTCATACGTGCATACACGGCACGGGAGAGTGATCCTGAACACTGCGCGGATGGTGTACGGGCAATGGCTCTACGCTCATGCCAGGCCCCCGCCACCCTTACGGGAGCCCCCGCTTCCACCCCGCGCGACACACGCGACAAAACCGGGAGTCACCACAGTGACCGACGTTTCCACCGGCGTCCTGCACACCCTGTTCCACTCGGACCAGGGCGGGCACGAGCAGGTCGTGCTCTGTCAGGACCGCAAGAGCGGCCTCAAGGCCGTCATCGCCATCCACTCCACCGCACTGGGCCCCGCCCTCGGCGGCACCCGCTTCTACCCGTACGCCAACGAGGAGGAGGCCGTCGCCGACGCCCTCAACCTCGCGCGCGGCATGTCGTACAAGAACGCCATGGCCGGGCTCGACCACGGCGGCGGCAAGGCCGTGATCATCGGGGACCCGGACCGCGACAAGACCGAGGAGCTGCTGCTCGCCTACGGGCGGTTCGTGGCCTCGCTCGGCGGCCGGTACGTCACCGCCTGCGACGTCGGCACGTACGTCGCCGACATGGACGTGGTGGCCCGCGAGTGCCGCTGGACCACCGGGCGCTCCCCCGAGAACGGCGGCGCGGGCGACTCCTCCGTGCTCACCGCCTACGGCGTCTACCAGGGCATGCGGGCCAGCGCCCAGCACCTGTGGGGCGACCCCTCGCTGCGCGGCCGCACCGTCGGCATCGCCGGCGTCGGCAAGGTCGGCCACCACCTGGTGGAGCACCTGCTGGAGGAGGGCGCCCGGGTGGTCGTCACGGACGTGCGCCGGGATGCCGTCGGCCGGATCTCCGACCGCCACCCGCAGGTGCAGGTGGCCGTCGACACCGACGCCCTGATCCGCGTCGAGGGCCTCGACATCTACGCCCCCTGCGCGCTCGGGGGCGCCCTGAACGACGCGTCCGTGCCGGTGCTGACCGCCAAGGTGGTGTGCGGCGCGGCCAACAACCAGCTCGCCCACCCGGGCGTCGAGAAGGACCTCGCCGACCGCGGGATCCTCTACGCGCCGGACTACGTGGTGAACGCCGGCGGGGTCATCCAGGTCGCCGACGAGCTGCACGGGTTCGACTTCGACCGGTGCAAGGCGAAGGCGGCGAAGATCTTCGACACCACGCTCGCCATCTTCGCACGTGCGAAGGAGGATGGGATTCCGCCGGCCGCGGCGGCCGACCGGATCGCCGAACAGCGGATGCACGAAGCGGCAACGGCGGGCGGCCGCTGATCGAACACCGGATTTCCGGACGGATTTCCGGTACCCGCCGACGGGCACTTCGAGAGAACTCTCACGTTCGTCGGCGGGTCGTCCGCCAGGAAGTGGTTAAAATCGTGGTTGACCAGCGGGGACGGGGCGCCTCGCGGGTCGTGCAGCCAGGCGCGTGGTGCGGGCGACGTACCGTATGGGCGCGGGCTCAGGTACCGTGGAAGCCCTACGGACCGGTCTCTCCGAGGAGAGCCCGTTCCGGATCATGAACGCGTGTCAGACTCTGGGGCCGTCGAGCCCCGTCACCGAGGGGGTCGAGCCATGGGGCGCGGCCGGGCCAAGGCCAAGCAGACGAAGGTCGCCCGCCAGCTGAAGTACAACAGCGGTGGGACTGACCTGTCACGTCTGGCCAGCGAGCTGGGCGCATCGACTTCGAGCCAGCCGCCGAATGGCGAGCCGTTCGAGGACGACGACGAGGATGACGACCCGTACGCCCAGTACGCGGATCTCTACAACGACGACGATGAGGACGAGGACGAGGACGACCAGTCCGGTCCGCACTCCCAGCATCGTCGCGGTGCTTGACGCCTGCGGCTGCTTAGCCGCTTCACTTGCCCGGTCCGGGGTTTCAACGCCGGACCGGGTTTTGTGCTGGGCTCGCGGGGCTCCGCCCCGGACCCCGCTCCTCAAACGCCGGAGGGGCTGGGCTTATGCGTAGTCGCCCACCAGTTCCGCACCCGTGGTGTGTTCGCCGCGCTCGGTGATCTCGCCGGCCACCCATGCGTCCACCCCGCGGTCGGCCAGTGTGGTCAGCGCCACGTCCACCGATTCCTGCGGGACGATCGCGATCATGCCGACGCCCATGTTGAGCGTCTTCTCCAGTTCGAGCCGCTCGACGTTGCCGGTGCGGCCGACCAGGTCGAAGATCGGGCCCGGGGTCCAGGTGGCGCGGTCCACGGTCGCGTGCAGGTGGTCCGGGATCACCCGGGCCAGGTTTGCCGCGAGTCCGCCGCCGGTGACGTGGCTGAAGGCGTGGACCTCCGCCGTCCGCATCAGGGCCAGGCAGTCCAGCGAGTAGATCTTGGTCGGCTCCAGGAGTTCCTCGCCGAGGGTGCGTCCCAGGTCCTCGAGGTGCGCGTCGAGCGCGAGACCGGCCTGGTTCAGCAGTACGTGCCGGACCAGGGAGTACCCGTTCGAGTGAAGCCCGGAGGACGCCATGGCGATCACCGCGTCACCCGTACGGATACGATCCGCGCCGAGCAGCCGGTCGGCCTCCACCACGCCCGTACCGGCTCCGGCCACGTCGAAGTCGTCCGCGCCGAGGAGGCCCGGGTGCTCGGCCGTCTCGCCGCCCACGAGGGCGCAGCCCGCCAGTACACAGCCCTCGGCGATGCCCTTGACGATGGCGGCGACCCGCTCCGGGTGCACCTTGCCGACGCAGATGTAGTCGGTCATGAACAGCGGCTCGGCGCCGCACACCACGATGTCGTCCATGACCATGGCGACCAGGTCGTGGCCGATGGTGTCGTACACGCCGAGCTGACGCGCGATGTCGACCTTGGTGCCCACGCCGTCCGTCGCGGAGGCCAGCAGCGGACGCTCGTAGTTCTTCAGGGCGGAGGCGTCGAAGAGGCCGGCGAAGCCGCCGAGGCCGCCGAGGACCTCGGGGCGCTGCGTCTTCTTCACCCACTCCTTCATCAGCTCCACGGCGCGGTCGCCCGCGTCGATGTCGACGCCGGCAGCCGCGTAGGAAGCACCGGGAACAGAGTTCTCAGACATTGCCTGGGATCTTTCGGGTTGGTTTCTACGAGGCTTACGGGCGACGGATCGCGTCGGCCGCGGCCGTGGCTGCGGGACCCGCCGCCAGCTCGGTCTCCAGGAGCTGCTTGCCGAGCAGTTCGGGGTCCGGGAGCTCCATCGGGTACTCGCCGTCGAAGCAGGCGCGGCACAGGTTCGGCTTGGCGATGGTGGTCGCCTCGATCATGCCGTCGATGGAGATGTACGCCAGGGAGTCGGCGCCGAGCGAGGTGCCGATCTCCTCGATCGTCATGCCGTTGGCGATGAGCTCGGCGCGGGTGGCGAAGTCGATCCCGAAGAAGCACGGCCACTTGACCGGCGGCGAGGAGATCCGGATGTGGACCTCGGCCGCGCCCGCCTCCCGCAGCATCCGCACCAGGGCCCGCTGGGTGTTGCCGCGGACGATCGAGTCGTCGACGACGACCAGGCGCTTGCCCTTGATGACTTCCTTGAGCGGGTTCAGCTTGAGGCGGATACCGAGCTGCCGGATGGTCTGCGAGGGCTGGATGAAGGTCCGGCCGACGTAGGCGTTCTTGACCAGACCGTTGCCGAAGGGGATGCCGGAGGCCTCCGCGTAGCCGATGGCGGCCGGGGTGCCGGACTCCGGGGTCGCTATCACCATGTCGGCGTCGACCGGGGCTTCCTCGGCGAGCTTGCGGCCCATCTCCACGCGGGAGAGGTACACGTTCCGCCCGGCGATGTCGGTGTCGGGGCGGGCCAGGTACACGTACTCGAAGACACAGCCCTTGGGCTTCGCTTCCGCGAATCGAGAGGTGCGCAGGCCGTTCTCGTCGATGGCGACGAACTCGCCCGGCTCGATCTCGCGGACGAAGCTGGCGCCGCAGATGTCGAGCGCGGCGGACTCCGAGGCGACGACCCAGCCACGCTCCAGACGGCCGAGGACCAGCGGGCGGATGCCCTGCGGGTCGCGGGCGGCGTAGAGGGTGTGCTCGTCCATGAAGACGAGGGAGAAGGCGCCACGGACCTTCGGCAGGACCGCGTGCGCGGCCTCCTCGATGGTCAGCGGCTTGCCGTCGTCGTCGGTCTGGGCCGCGAGGAGGGCGGTGAGCAGGTCGGTGTCGTTGGTGGCCGCGACCCGGGTGGACCGGCCGTTGTGGTCCTTGGGGAGTTCGGCGACCATCTCGGCGAGCTGCGCCGTGTTGACGAGGTTGCCGTTGTGGCCGAGCGCGATCGAGCCGTGCGCGGTGGCGCGGAACGTCGGCTGGGCGTTCTCCCACACGGAGGCACCGGTGGTCGAGTAGCGGGCGTGACCGACCGCGATGTGACCCTGGAGCGAACCGAGCGAGGTCTCGTCGAAGACCTGGGAGACGAGGCCCATGTCCTTGAAGACGAGGATCTGGGAGCCGTTGCTGACCGCGATACCCGCGGACTCCTGGCCCCGATGCTGGAGGGCGTACAGCCCGAAGTACGTGAGCTTGGCGACCTCTTCACCGGGAGCCCAGACACCGAAGACGCCGCAAGCGTCCTGGGGGCCCTTCTCACCGGGGAGCAGATCGTGATTGAGGAGACCGTCACCACGTGGCACGGCACCGAGTGTAGGCGAGATCGACCACTGGTCCGAATTGGGGATACCCGGCCGTAATGGATCTACGATCACGGACGCGGTTGTGGCTTTCTCCATTTCCGCAGGTCAGCGCGGTGGGAGCTTTCTCCAGGTGGCGCCGGTTCGGTCGGAGCGGTGCTCGCGCAACCCCCTCACACCGTATCTCTGAGTGAGGTGTCGCACATCATTCGGGGGCCGCGCGGCCGCCGGGTGTCATGCGCTGGACAGCTGGACGCGGTCGCCGCCGCTCGCGGTGAGGGTGAGCTTCCCGCCCTCAACCGTCATGGTCAGCGGTCCGGAGGTGAGCGTGCGGGAGAGGGTGCGCTCGAAGGTCATCCGCGCGTTGTCGCAGGCCATCCGGGTGGTGCGGACGTGGCTCAGCCGGAACTGGTCGCCGGTGATCTGCGCGGTGCCGCTGAACTGGTTGCACCCGAAGCTGCCGGCCGCCCGGTCGTCCTCGATCTTCACGTGGGCGCGCGCCGGGGCGCGGAGGGTGGTGCCGTCGACGGTCACGCTGTCCACGGTCCAGTCGATCCCGGTCACGGCCGGCACAGTCCCCACGGTTCCGCCTCTCCCGCCGCCACAGGCCACCGCGAGCAGAGCGAGGAGAGCGGCGGCCACTGCCCTCGCCAGGGTCATACGGCGCATGCGCTGTTTCAACCCGTACCCGTACATACCGTTTCGACGGCGCGCCCCGGGTGATCGGTTCCCTCACCCCAGGACGGGCAGGTACGCCCCGAGGTCCGCCCGCTCCCCGCTGGCGCTGACCCTGGCGGACGCCAGTGCCTCCGTCCAGCCCAGCCGTCCGGTGGCCAGCCGGATCCAGGTCAGCGGGTCGGTCTCGACGACGTTCGGCGGGGTCCCCCGGGTGTGCCGGGGCCCCTCGACGCACTGCACCACGGCGTACGGCGGCACCCGCACCTCGGTCGACCCGCCGGGCGCCTTGACGGCGAGCGCGTCGGCGAGCAGCCGGGTGCAGGTGGCCAGGGCCTGCCGGTCGTAGGGGATGTCGAGTCCCGGGACCGCCGAGCCGAGGTCGTCGGTGTGGACGACCAGCTCGACGGCCCGGGTGACGAGGTAGTCGTCGAGGGAGAGCGCGCCGGCGCTGGTGGCGAGCAGCCGGGTGCCGGGATGCGTGTCGAGCAGGCCGCGGAAGCTGTCGTCGATGTCGGCGAGGTAGGCGTCGAGGTCGGGATGGGCGGCGGCGAGGCGCCGGGTGAAGTCGTCGATCGCGGCGGCGTTGCCGGAGGTCCCGGACGGCCAGTCGAGCAGCACCGCGTCCGCCTTCGCCGGCTCGGGCTGGTCAAGGGCCCGGTGGACGGCAGTGAGCGCCATGCCGATGTGGGCGACGAGGTCCCGTACGGTCCACCCCTCCAGCCGGGTGGGGAGCGCGAGTTGGTCGGGGGCGAGGGTGCGGACGGCGTCCCGCACGTTCGAGAACTGGGCGAGAACCGCCGCTCGGGTCTTGGCGGGGTCGTACGTCCTGGGGCGCTTCTTGGCGGGAGGCATGGCGGTGAGCGTATTGCCTCGGTCCGACAGACGAGGTCGGGAATTGTCAGTCTGGGTTGACAACCTCTGGCCGTCAACCCAGACTGACAGACATGGAGACACAAGAGCTCTCGGAACGCCTCAGGTCGCACGACCCCGCGGTGGGACTGCGGGCCGTGGGGGCCCTGCACCGGCTGGCCGAACAGGTCGAGGCGGCGGCGGTCGTGCGCGCCCGCGAACAGGGCTGGTCCTGGGAGCAGATCGGGGACGCCCTCGGGGTGTCCCGGCAGTCCGTCCACGCCAAGTACGGGAAGTGAGACGACCATGTTCGAACAGTTCGCGGCAGAGGCCCGGGCGACCGTCACGTCGGCGCTCGAGGAGACCACCCTGCGCGGCGACCGCCGCATCGGCACCGAGCACCTCCTGCTGGGGGTGCTCCACGACCCCGGCGCGGCCCGCGCCCTCGGCACCGACCTGGAGACCGCCCGCGCCGCCCTCGACACCCTGGACCGCTCGGCGCTGGCCGTGGTCGGCATCGACGTCCACGGCATCGACCGGTCGCCGATCCCCGCGTCCCGCAAACGAACCCCCTTCACCTCGGGCGCCCGCGCCGTCCTCCCCCGCGCCCTCGCCGAGACGAAAAAGGCGCACAGCCGCCGCATCACCCCGGAACACCTGCTACTGGCGCTGCTCGACTGCGAACACCCGGATCCGGTGGCGACGCTCCTCACCGAACTCGACATCGACCGCACCGCCGTCCGCACCCGCCTGAGGCAGCCGGGCCATTGAGCCGTCGGGCTCCGGCAGGGCGGTCAGGGGACGAGGTCGGAGGCCGGGGTGATCACCCAGTGGTTGCTGTGGATGACCCGGTCGGCGAAGTCAACGTCGATCTCGCCGAGGAGGCGGAAGCCGAGGGATCGGCAGATGCCGTTCGAGGGGCCGTTGGCAGTCGCCGGGAAGGCATGGATGTCGCCCCAGCGGTCCTCGTACCGGGCCTGTTCGAGGAGGGTGCGGGTGGCGAGCCTGCCGAGCCCGCGCCCCTGGAACTCGGGCAGCACCATCCACCCGATCTCCGAGACCGGCTCCCCTCCTTCGTCGTGCGCCCAGATGCACACGTTCCCCGCGACGACCTCGGGGGTGCCGGGATCAGGAACTATCATCTTGATCCAGGAGGTACCGGCCGCCGCCTCCGCCGCGTCCCGGCGCACCTTGTCCCTCATCCCGTCCCTGGGCAACGGACCGCCGAGGTCCTTCATCATCACGGGGTCACAGCGCATGCGGACATACGCGTCCACGTCGTCCGGGGTGACGTCACGCAAGTACATGCCAGAAGGATGCGGTGTCCGGCTCGAACCCGAAAGGTGCCGGGAGTCGGCTGCGACAGCCGGCAACGATCACCCGTGGGTGTGATCCGCGGCGGAACCCGCCCCGCACCGCCGGAGCCTGGCAACACTGGTCTTCGCCTGGAAGGGGGTGCAACCTGACGGTTATGGCCGAGCGCACGTCTCAGATGTCGGTGGAAGAGTTCGAAACGATTGCCTCCACTGCTCCCGAGACCGTCACGTTGGAGTTCATCGACGGACGGATCGGAGTCAAGAAGGTGACGGACGGGGACCACGACACCATCGTGTCTTGGCTGGCCCGGCGCTGTATGCAGACCAGGCCCGACCTGGACCTGTACTACGGCCGAGGGCTCCGGGTGGAGGCCTGTCGAGAAGGTAGGGCGAGGCCGGACGCAGTACTCGCGCCGGAGGCCCACTTCGCGGGATACGGCGAGTGGGCCGACCCGGATGGGGCGCTCATGGTCGTCGAGATCACCTCGTACGACTCGGAAACGGACCGACGGGACCGGCATGAAAAGCCGACCGCGTACGGTCAGGCCGGGATCCCGCTGTACCTCCTGATCGACCGGGACTCCTGCACGGTCACGGTGCACAGCGGCCCGGACCGGCAGGTCGGCGGGTACCGCACCGTCCAGACCTCGAAGTTCGGCGAGAAGGTGGTACTCCCCGATCCGATGCGCATCGAGCTCGACACGGAGATCCTCAAGAACTACGTCCGGTGAGCCGAGAAGGCCCCGCCCGGAAGCGCATCCGGGCGGGGCCTTCGTCCGTTCTGCGGCCGGTTACGCGAGCAGCGCCTCGATCGTGCCCTCGTGCGCCTCGCGCAGTTCGGACAGGGTGAGGCTGAACTCGCCCTGGATCTCCACCGAGTCGCCGTCCACGACGCCGATGCGGGTGACCGGGAGGCCGCGGGCGCCGCACATGTCGTTGAAGCGGACCTCCTCGGAGCGCGGGACGGCCACGAGGGCGCGGCCGGCCGACTCGGAGAGGAGGAAGGTGAAGGCGTCGAGGCCGTCCGGGACGACGAGGCGCGCGCCCTTGCCGCCGAGGAGCGCGGACTCCACGACCGCCTGGATCAGACCGCCGTCGGACAGGTCGTGCGCGGAGTCGATCATGCCGTCGCGGGAGGCGGAGATCAGGATCTCGGCGAGCAGGCGCTCGCGCTCCAGGTCGACCTTCGGCGGCAGGCCGCCCAGGTGGTCGTGGACGACCTGGGACCAGGCCGAGCCGCCGAACTCCTCGCGGGTGTCGCCGAGGAGGTAGAGCAGCTGACCCTCCTCCTGGAAGGCGACCGGGGTGCGGCGGGCCACGTCGTCGATCACGCCGAGGACGGCGACCACCGGCGTCGGGTGGATGGCCGCCTCGCCCGTCTGGTTGTAGAGCGAGACGTTGCCGCCGGTCACCGGGGTGCCCAGCTGCAGGCAGCCGTCGGCGAGGCCACGGATGGCCTCCGCGAACTGCCACATCACCGCCGGGTCCTCGGGCGAGCCGAAGTTCAGGCAGTCCGAGACCGCGAGGGGCTTGGCGCCGGTCGTCGCCACGTTGCGGTAGGCCTCGGCCAGGGCCAGCTGGGCGCCCGTGTAGGGGTCGAGCTTGGCGTAGCGGCCGTTGCCGTCGGTGGCGATGGCGACGCCGAGGCCGGTGGCCTCGTCGATGCGGATCATGCCCGAGTCCTCGGGCTGGGCCAGCACCGTGTTGCCCTGCACGAAGTGGTCGTACTGCGAGGTGATCCACTTCTTGGAGGCCTGGTTGGGGGAGCCCACCAGCTGAAGGACCTGCGCGCGGAGTTCCTCGCTGTCGGCCGGGCGCGGCAGCTGGTTCGCGTCGTCCGCCTGGAGGGCGTCCTGCCAGGACGGGCGGGCGTAGGGGCGCTCGTAGACCGGGCCGTCGTGGGCGACCGTGCGCGGGTCGACGTCGACGATCTTCTCGCCGTGCCAGAAGATCTCCAGACGGTCGCCGTCGGTCACCTCACCGATGACGGTGGCGATGACGTCCCACTTCTCGCAGATCTCCAGGAAGCGGGCGACCTTGGCCGGCTCGACCACCGCGCACATGCGTTCCTGCGACTCGCTCATGAGGATTTCCTCGGGCGAGAGGGTCGAGTCGCGCAGCGGGACGTCGTCCAGGGTGACGGTCATGCCGCCGGAGCCGTTCGAGGCCAGCTCGGAGGTGGCGCAGGACAGACCGGCCGCGCCGAGGTCCTGGATGCCGACGACCAGCTTCTCCCGGAAGGCCTCCAGGGTGCACTCGATGAGGAGCTTCTCCTGGAAGGGGTCGCCGACCTGGACGGCGGGGCGCTTGGAGGGCTTGGCGTCGTCGAAGGTCTCCGAGGCCAGGATCGAGGCACCGCCGATGCCGTCGCCGCCGGTGCGGGCGCCGTACAGGATGACCTGGTTGCCGGCGCCGGAGGCCTTGGCGAGGTGGATGTCCTCGTGCCGCATGACGCCGATGGCACCGGCGTTGACCAGCGGGTTGCCCTGGTAGCAGGCGTCGAAGACGACCTCGCCGCCGATGTTGGGCAGGCCCAGGCAGTTGCCGTAGCCGCCGATGCCGGCCACGACGCCGGGCAGCACGCGCTTGGTGTCGGGGTGGTCGGCGGCACCGAAGCGCAGCGGGTCGACCACGGCCACCGGGCGCGCGCCCATGGCGATGATGTCGCGGACGATGCCGCCGACGCCCGTGGCCGCGCCCTGGTAGGGCTCGACGTAGGAGGGGTGGTTGTGCGACTCGACCTTGAAGGTGACCGCGTAGCCCTGGCCGACGTCCACCACGCCCGCGTTCTCGCCGATGCCGACGAGCAGGGCGTCCGACTGGGGCGCCTTCTCGCCGAACTGGCGGAGGTGGACCTTGGAGGACTTGTACGAGCAGTGCTCGGACCACATGACCGAGTACATGGCGAGCTCGGCGCCGGTCGGGCGGCGGCCGAGGATCTCCACCACCCGCTCGTACTCGTCCTTCTTCAGGCCGAGTTCGGCCCAGGGCAGCTCGACGTCGGGGGTCGCGGCCGCGTGCTCGACCGTGTCCAGAGGCGTCCGGCTCATGCGTTGACCAGCTTCTTGAGGATCGAGGTGAAGAAGGGGAGGCCGTCCGTGCGGCCGGTGCCGATCAGCGGCTCGACGGCGTGCTCGGGGTGCGGCATGAGGCCGACGACGTTCCCGGCCTCGTTGGTGATGCCGGCGATGTCGCGGAGCGAGCCGTTGGGATTGAAGTCCAGGTACCGGAAGGCGACCCGGCCCTCGGCCTCCAGCTTGTCGAGCGTGTACTCGTCGGCGACGTACCGGCCGTCCATGTTCTTCAGCGGGATGTGGATCTCCTGCCCCGCGTGGTAGTCCGTCGTCCAGGCGCTGGAGGTGTTCTCCACGCGCAGCTTCTGGTCGCGGCAGATGAAGTGCAGGTGGTTGTTGCCGAGCATCGCGCCGGGGAGCAGGTGGGCCTCGGTGAGGACCTGGAAGCCGTTGCAGATACCGAGGACCGGCAGGCCGGCCTTCGCCTGCTCGATGACGGTCTCCATCACCGGCGAGAAGCGGGAGATGGCGCCGGCCCGCAGATAGTCGCCGTAGGAGAAACCACCGGGAAGGACCACCGCGTCGACCTGGTGGAGGTCCTTGTCCTTGTGCCAGAGGGCGACCGGTTCCGCGCCCGCGAGCCGGATCGCGCGCTGGGTGTCACGGTCGTCGAGGCTTCCGGGGAAAGTGACGACGCCAATACGAGCGGTCACTTCGCCGCCTCCGCGACTTCGTCGACGTGAACCGTGAAGTCCTCGATCACGGTGTTGGCGAGGAAGGATTCCGCAAGATCGTGGATGCGGGCGAGCGCGGCCTCGTCGACCGGCCCGTCAACTTCCAGTTCGAATCGCTTTCCCTGACGTACGTCGGAGATGCCTTCGAAACCCAGGCGCGGCAGCGCACGCTGGACCGCCTGGCCCTGGGGGTCGAGGATCTCCGGCTTGAGCATGACGTCGACTACGACGCGTGCCACTGGCACTCCCGGTGTTGTGGTGCTGACTGCTGAGCAGTTACCCGTGATACCCGTCGGTGGTCTCCGACCGGTGCCTTCAGACTACCCGCACAAAATTTCTACGCGGGTAGAGTTGTAGGAAACTACGTGAGCCGCATCACGATCGGGTGACAGCGGCCGATCCTCACGAAAAGTTCTGGGAAAGTTCCCCGGGTTCGTCCACGACATCTATTGCGCTGGGGACACGCGGACAGATTTAGTCGGGCTTCACTTTGTATTGCCAGGCACTGTACAAATGAATTGGCAATAGCCGATACTCGGCACGTCATCTTCCGCCGTCGCGGTCATCGCCGATGAGCTGTCGATGAGCTGTATAGACGTGCCACACGAAGGGACCGAATATTCGTGGCGCAGAAGGTCGTGGTCACTCTCTTTGACGACATCGACGGCTCGGAAGCGGCGGAAACGATCGCCTTCGGACTCGACGGCAAGTCGTACGAGATCGATCTGAATCAAGCCAACGCCAAGAAACTGCGCAAGGCCCTGGAGCCTTACGTGGTGGCCGGCCGCAAGCGGTCGAAGTCGGGCAAGGCGTACAAGCAGACGGAGGTCGCCCCCGACCCGGCGGCCGTCCGTGCCTGGGCGCAGGCGAACAAGATGGATGTCCCGGCCCGCGGCCGCATCCCGAAGAAGGTGTACGAAGCGTTCAGCGCCGCCCAGTGACAGGCGCGGCAGACTGCCCTCAGGGTGCGTCAGCCGCCCCTGGGGGCAGCCGACTTGCGCTACCCCCCTGCTGATCAGCTAATGTCTGGAGCACGCCGACGGGCCCGGCCGAAAAGCCGAAGCCCACGGAGTACATGCGGGTGTAGTTCAGTAGCAGAACATCCCCCTTCCAGGGGGAAGGCGCAGTGTGCAATTCCTGTCACCCGCTCTGCACCGCCGGTCCTGAGCAGCTTGTGGATCAGGTAGGCTGGTGCTCGCACCGATCGGTGGGAGCCGGTCGGGAGCAGTGCGGACGTAGCTCAGTTGGTAGAGCGCAACCTTGCCAAGGTTGAGGTCGCGAGTTCGAGCCTCGTCGTCCGCTCCAGCTCATAGAGGAAACCCCAGTCATATGACTGGGGTTTTTTCGTGCGCCCGCCTCCGGGTCGCCGGGACGCCCTCTGACATTTGTCATGGCGAGTGATGACACCGCGCACTGCTCGCCGGCTCCGGCCGCGGGGACGCTGGAGGCATGAACTACGAACACGTGATTGAGGTCACAGATCTCCGGCGTGTCTACGGGGGCGGGTTCGAGGCGGTCCGTGGAATCACCTTCTCCGTGGCCCGCGGGGAGATCTTCGCGCTGCTCGGCACCAACGGCGCCGGAAAGACATCGACGGTCGAACTGCTGGAAGGACTCGCACCGCCCGACGGCGGCCGGGTACGGGTGCTCGGCCACGACCCGCACCGGGAGCGGGCCGCCGTACGCCCGCGCACCGGCGTGATGCTCCAGGAGGGCGGCTTCCCCTCCGAGCTGACCGTCGGCGAGACGGTACGGATGTGGGCCGGCTGTACGACGGGAGCCCGGCCCCCGGCCGAGGCGCTCGGCCTGGTCGGGCTCAGCGGCCGGGCGGCCGTCCGGGTCAAGCAGCTCTCCGGCGGCGAGCGGCGCCGCCTCGACCTGGCCCTCGCGCTGCTCGGCAGGCCGGAGGTGCTGTTCCTGGACGAGCCGACCACCGGACTGGACGCCGAAGGACGCCGGGACACCTGGGAGTTGGTGCGCACACTGCGCGACGACGGAACGGCCGTCCTGCTCACCACGCACTACCTGGAGGAGGCCGAGGACCTCGCCGACCGGCTCGCGATCCTGCACGAGGGACGCATCGCGGCCGCCGGGACACCGGGCGAGGTGACCGCGGGCCGGCCCGCGCGGATGTCCTTCGAACTGCCCACGGGGTACTTCGTGGGCGACCTGCCGCCGCTCGCCGCGATGGGCGTGATCGAGCACGAGGTCGAGGGCGGGGTCGTACGGCTGCGCACCCGGGAGGTGCAGCGGACCGCCACCGGGGTGCTGGGGTGGGCCGAGCGGGCCGGGGTCGAGCTGCACAGGCTGGAAGTGCGGTCCGCCTCGCTGGAGGAGGCGTTCCTGGGGATCGCGAAGGAGGCTGCCGCATGAACTCGGTGGTCACGGCGCGGCTGCGCGCCCTCTCCCGCGCCGAGCTGCTCCTCTTCGGCCGCAACCGCAGCGCGGTGTTCACCGCGCTGCTCATGCCGCTCGTGCTGCCGGTCAGCGTGCGGCCCGCGATCGACCAGGCGGGCCTCAAGGGGATCGGCCTCGGCACCCTGACGCTGACCGCCGCGATCGGCTTCTCGTTCCTGTTCGCCGTCTACAGCTCGCTGGTCGGCGCGTTCGTCGCCCGCCGCGAGGAACTCGTCCTCAAGCGGCTGCGCACCGGCGAGCTGTCCGACGCGGAGATCCTGACCGGCACCGCCCTGCCCGTCCTCTGTCTCGGCCTGGCCCAGGCGCTGCTGCTGGCCGCCGGCTGCACGGTGCTGCTCGACGCGGGCGCGCCCAGGGCGCCGTACCTCACGCTGCTCGGGGTCGTCCTCGGCCTGCTGCTCAGCGCCGTGCTCGCCGCGCTCACCACGGCCGTCACCCGGACCACCGAGAGCGCCCAGATCACCGCGGCGCCCCTGGTCCTCGTGTCCATGATGGGTTCGGGCATCGCCGTCCCCGCGGACGTCCTGCCGCACCGGCTCGCCGCGGTCTGTGAACTCCTCCCGCTCTCCCCGGCGGTCCGCCTGGTCCGCGCGGGCTGGACCGGGGAACTGAGCGCCTACGAGGCACTGCGCGCGGTCGCCACCGCCCTGGCCTGGACCGTGGTCGCGGTGTTTGCTGTACGCCGGTGGTTCCGCTGGGAACCCCGGCGCTGAGGGGAACGAGGGGAACGGGACCGGATGAGCGGGGCAGCAGGCGGCTGGTGGCGGCGGAAGACCACCCCCGCCAAGGTCGAGACGTACACGCGCTGGTCGTTCCACTTCTTCGCGGTGATCGAGGTCGCGGCGATCGGGCTGCCGGCGTTCGCGCAGGCGGGGGCGGAGGTGGCCGGCTGGCTGGTGGGGATGGTCGTCGCTCACGCGGTGCTCTGCGCGCTGACCGCCTCCCGGGCGCTGGACTGGACGCGGGGTCGCCGGGAGCAGCCGGTGCGGCTGCTGTGGGTGCTGGGGGCGGCGACCTGCGTCTTCGCCGTCGCGGCTCTGGTTCTGCGCAGGCACGGCGGCGCAAGCGACGACACGGAGAACGCGACGGCGACCGTCTTCGCCATGGTCTTGGCTTTCGGGGCCGGCACCATGGCGCTGGGCGTACGGAGCCGGCGGCGCGTGGTGGCGCAGACCACGGGCTTCGCGTTCGGGGCGGCCGTGCTGTCCTTGCCGCTGGGCGTTCCTGGGCCTGAAGCAGTGGTCACGGCGTTCGTGGTGTTCCTCTCGGGCAGCTTCCTCGCCGCCACCTCGATCTTCTCCGTCTGGCTGCTGAACGCCGTCTACGAACTCGACGAGGCCCGCGAGACCCGCGCCCGGCTCGCCGTCGCCGAGGAGCGGCTGCGGTTCGGGCGGGACCTGCACGACGTCCTCGGCCGGAATCTCGCCGTCATCGCCCTCAAGAGCGAACTGGCCGTCCAGCTGGCCCGGCGCGAACGGCCCGAGGCCGTCGACCAGATGATCGAGGTGCAGCGGATCGCACAGGAGTCGCAGCGGGAGGTCCGCGATGTCGTACGGGGCTACCGGGAGGCCGACCTGGGAGCCGAACTCGCCGGTGCGCGGGGCGTGCTGACGGCCGCGGGCGTCGCCTGCGAGGTGACCGGCGAGGCCGCCGGGCTGCCCGCCGAGGTGCAGTCGGCGCTCGGCTGGGTGGTGCGGGAGGCGACCACCAACGTGCTGCGGCACGGGGACGCGGGACGGTGCACCGTGGGGCTGCGGGTACGGGAGGGATGCGTGGTGCTGACGGTCGAGAACGACGGAGTTGTGGTGCGCGGGGCTGGCAGGAGCGGCGGGGGCGGTGGTTCCGGGCTCGCCGGGCTGCGGGAGCGGCTCGCGGTGGTCGACGGCACGCTGGAGGCCGGGCCGGTCGGGACGGACGGGTTCCGGCTGGCGGCCTCGGTGCCACTGTCCGGTCGTACGACCGCCGACACGAGTGTGAGTGGAGCCACTTCATGACGTCTCCGGTACGGCTGTTGCTCGCGGACGACGAGCATCTGATCCGGGGTGCGCTGGCCGCTCTGCTGGGGCTCGAGGACGATCTGGTCGTTGTCGCGGAGGCCGCGAGCGGGCCCGAGGCGCTGGCCATGGCACAGGCCCACCGGCCCGACGTGGCGGTGCTGGACCTGCAGATGCCGGGCGCCGACGGTGTGAGGGTCGCCACATCGCTCCGCGCGGAACTGCCCGGCTGCCAGGTGCTGATCGTCACCGGTCACGGACGGCCCGGGCATCTGAAGCGGGCACTGGCCGCCGGAGTGCGCGGGTTCGTCCCGAAGACGGTGAGCGCGCAGCGGCTCGCCGAGATCATCCGGACCGTGCACGCGGGAAACCGGTACATCGACCCGGAGTTGGCCGCCGACGCGATCTCCGCCGGGGACTCTCCGCTGACCGCGCGGGAGGCGGAGGTGCTGGAGCTGGCGGCCGACGGGGCGCCGGTCGCGGAGATCGCCGAGCGGGCCGCGCTGTCGCCGGGGACCGTGCGGAACTACCTCTCCTCGGCCGTCACCAAACTCGGTGCGGAGAACCGTCATGCGGCAGTGCGTCTCGCACGGGAGCGAGGTTGGGTATAGTTGCTCTCGCGCCACGGCGCATGCGGACGTAGCTCAGTTGGTAGAGCGCAACCTTGCCAAGGTTGAGGTCGCGAGTTCGAGCCTCGTCGTCCGCTCAGAGGAGAAGGCCCCCGGTTCGTGCCGGGGGCCTTCCGCGTTGTCCGGGGCCTTCGCCGCTCCCGGACCCAGGGGCCCGGGGGACGCCGCCGTCGTCACGACCAGCTGTTGCCCGTCAGCCGCTCGTACGCCTCGATGTACTTCGCGCGGGTCGCCTCGACCACCTGCTCCGGCAGCGGCGGCGGGGGCTGCTCGCTCCTGCGGTCCCAGCCGGACTCGGCCGAGGTCAGCCAGTCGCGCACGTACTGCTTGTCGAACGACGGCTGGGCGCGCCCCGGCTGCCACTCGTCGGCCGGCCAGAAGCGCGACGAGTCCGGGGTGAGGACCTCGTCGGCGAGGACGAGCGTGTCGTTCTCGAAGCCGAACTCGAACTTCGTGTCGGCCAGCACGATCCCCCGGTCCCGGGCGATGTCCCGCGCCCTGCCGTACACCGCGAGGGTGGCCTGGCGCAGCTGGGCGGCGGTCTCGGCGCCGACCTGGCGGGCGACCTCCTCGTACGACACGTTCTCGTCGTGCTCGCCGACCTCGGCCTTGGTGGCCGGGGTGAAGATCGGGGCGGGCAGCTCGGAGCCGTCGACCAGGCCCTCGGGGAGGGCGAGGCCGCAGACCGTGCGGGACTCCTGGTACTCGGCGAGGCCCGAGCCGGTGAGGTAGCCGCGGGCCACGCACTCGACCGGGAGCATCTTCAGGGACTTGCAGATGAGGGTGCGGCCCGCCCAGTCGGCGGGGGCGCCCTCGGGCAGCTCGGTGCTGATGACGTGGTTGGGGACCAGGTCGGCGAGCTTGTCGAACCACCACAGGGAGAGCTGGGTGAGCACCCGTCCCTTGTCGGGGATCTCGGTCGGCAGCACCCAGTCGTACGCGGACAGGCGGTCGCTGGCGACCATCACGAGGTCTCCGGCCGCGTTCTGGTACAGCTCGCGCACCTTGCCGGTGTGCAGATGCACCAGGCCCGGCACCTCCACGGGCTCGGGCTTTTCGACGAATCCGGACACGGTTCCTCCCCGTGGTTCTGTACAGGTGCCCTCGATTCTCCCGTATGCCGGGTTGCGCACGGACAGCGGGGCCGCGCGGACACCTGTGCGAGACGGCGCGCCCACGTCAGTCGTGCTTGCAGATGCGGTCCAGGAGGTTGGCGGTGGCCCGCTGGACACGGGGGTCGACGTGGCCTGGGCGGTCCAGGGCCGGTGACCAGGCGAAGGTGCCGGCGGCGAAGACCAGGGCGCCGGAGGGGGCGCGGTACAGGGAGGTCTCCTGGTGGCGCAGGACGCCGTCGTTGTCGGTGTAGGGGGAGTGGGCGAGCAGGATGCGCTCCTCGTGCTCGGGCAGCGCGGTGCGCGGGAAGTAACGGTCCGCCTCGCCGGCCACCAGGCCCGGGAGTTCGTCGCCCTCGTGCGCGCCGGTGGCCTCCCAGAGCCAGTGCCCCGCGTTCCGCACGATCAGGGGGGACGGCTCGGGCACCCGGCCCGCGTACTGGATGCCGACCGTCTGCTGTTCGGGCCGGTCGATCTCACGCCAGAGCACGGGCTTTCCGGGGCCCTTGCGTTTTCGGCAGGTCAGCAGGCGGTCCGCGACCCCGGACGGGGAGGGGCCCAACTCCACCTGCCAGTACATGGTGTTGGCGGAGAGGAAGACGAGGCTGGTGCCGCTGTCCCGGGCCAGCTCGACGGTGCGGCGCATCTGCGGCGACCAGTACTCGTCGTGGCCCGGAAAGACCAGGCCCCGGTAGCGGGTCGGGTCGACGCGGCCGGCGTGCAGGTCGCGGGCGTCGGCGTAGGCGAGGTCGTAGCCGTAGCGCTCGGCCCAGCGGATGAAGTCGTAGGCGTGGCCGACGTGCAGGGGCAGGCCGGCGCCCGCGTACGGCCGGTCGAAGGAGACGGTGGTCGCCGCGTCGGCCTCGCCGAGCAGCCGGCCCCGCTCGTCCCAGGCGTGGTAGAGGCTGGCGCCGGTGTGGCCGTCCTCCGGGTAGAGGTTGTACGCCTGCCAGGTGATGTCCGGCAGCAGGAGCAGCAGGTCGGCCGGGTGGTTGTCGCGGATCGTGAAGGGCACGTGGGAGCGGTACCCGTCGGCCGTGGTGAGCACGGCGACGTACGCGCCGATGCTCCAGTACGACGGGACCTGCAGCCGCCAGGAGAGCCACCAGTGGTGGCAGGAGACCGTGCGGTCGGCGGCCAGCGGCGGGGGCTGGACGATGCCGGACAGCCGGGGACTGGTGGTGATCTTGGACGCGCCGTCGCCGCCGTAGTGACCGATGCGGTAGATGTCGACGCTGAACTCCTGCGGCGGGTCGACGGTGATGTGGAAGTCGACGGCCTCGCCCGGGGTGACCGCGCCGGTCGAGGTGAACCCCTTGATCTGGCGGTGCACGTCGTCCGCGGAACGCGGACCGCCGTCGGCGGAGCGCGGTGCCGGGACCCGCGGGTTCTCGCCGGTGGGCTGTGGCCTGCCGGGGTCCACGTACCAGGGGACGACATGACCGGTGTCGTCGAAATAGGTCTCGCTGCCGCGCAGCCAGGGGACGGGCCCCTGACCGAAGGGGTCCGTGACGGCGTGCGCGAGTGCTCCCGACTCCCAGCGGCGGATCTGGTCCGATGCCATGGTGGCTCCCCTCCCTCGTGCCCCCGTGAAGTGTGCTGATACGAGCCGATGTGCGATGTGTGCGATGCGTACGCCGTGCCGTGCTGTTCCGTGCCGTGGTGTTCCGTGCCGTGCTGTTCTGTGCTGTTCCGTGCCGTGACTGTGGCGTCTGTCTTATGTCGGATGCGCTTGCCACACCCGCAACGGTCCCAGCACATCACATAACGCACGCGTACGGTCACGGTTCGTCGCGAATTCGCCTGAAGTGGAACACTTTGCTCCGCTAAAGCGCCGAAACGCCGAGGTCAGACCAGCCGGACCGGTTTCTCGGGACGTATTCCGGACTCGACCAGCCAGGCCCGCAGCGGGGCCGGGTCTCCCTCCTCGATGAGGCTGAGGATTCTGGGCGTCAGGTCGGCGGCCCGCTCGCCGTCGACCAGCAGGGCCGGACCGTCGAGCCAGTCCAGGCCGGGGGTGGCTCCGGCGGTGTCCACGGCCGCGCAGCACACCATCGCCTTGACGTGGTCGGCGAGGAGTTCGCGGGCGGTGCGCGGGGGCTGGAGCGGGAAGAGGGGCAGTGCCCCGTCGTCCCAGAGGGGACTGCCGGGGCCGCCCTGGCCGCCGGCGGCCGCTGGGCAGCCGGGGCGCGTGGGGCCGGCCGTGCTCGCGTGCGCTCCCTCGTGCTCCTCGCGGGCGAGGGCCGCGGTGAGGCCGGCGGCGAGGGCGGCGCTGCGTTCGGTACCGGTGGGCTCGCCGTCCGCCTCGTCGTCGTAGCCGGGGATGCGGACGTCGTGGCCAGGGGTGCGGTGGTCTTGGCCGGAGGCGCGGGGATCGCCCTCGGAGGTGCGCGGGCCGTCGTCGGGGGTGCGCGCGCCGTCGTCGTACGCCGGGAGGCAGCGGGGCCTGTCGGAGGCGGCGGCGGTCGGGTCGGTCAGGTGGTCCAGGACCCGGGCCAGGGTGGGGCCGCCGGGGTCCGGGGCGCCGGGGTCGAGGGTGGCGCGGACCCCGAGGGCGTCCAGGACGCGGTGCAGGCGGGCCGCCTCGGTGCGCCAGGTGCGGTCGACGACCTCGTCCGGGTACTCCTGCCAAGCCACCGGCGACCAGGCCGGTCCTGGCTCGGCGGGGCCGCCGTGGAAGAGGCGGGCGGCGAGCAGCGAGGCGGCCTCGTCCACGAGGCCCGGTTCCTCCAGCAGGTCGCAGGCGGGCCGCTCGCCCAGCCGGGAGGCGAAGCCCTCGGCCAGCCGGTCACGCCGGGACAGCTCGGTGAGGGCCGCGACCACCCCCGCGTCCAGCCGGGAGGGCCAGCGGCCCATCCGCCAGGCGGGCAGCGCGACCCGGGTGAGCAGCCGGTCCCAGCCGGCGTAGGCCAGGCCGACCTGTTCCTGGGCGACGATCCGCAGGCCGTAGTCCACGGCCTGGGCCCGCTCGGCGGCCGCGGCGGCGACCCCGCGCTCCATCAGCGCCGCGTGCTCCCGGCAGCCCCGCAGGAGCAGCCGGGCCACCCAGGCGATGCCCCCGCACACCAG
The DNA here is from genome assembly GCF_042894765.1 of Streptomyces sp. NPDC001507. Lineage (NCBI taxonomy): Bacteria > Bacillati > Actinomycetota > Actinomycetes > Kitasatosporales > Streptomycetaceae > Streptomyces > Streptomyces sp. NPDC001507. Next base: position 408,734 of record NZ_JBIAVV010000010.1, on the reverse strand, counting down.
GCGGGTGGCCGGGCGTCGGGCGGGCGCCGCGGTGACCGCCACCGCCGCGTCCAGGCCCCGAACGAACCGGCGGGCGGCCGCTATGTCCGGGTGCGCCGAGGGTCCGGTACCCGCGACGACCGGGGCGAGGACCGCGCGGAGCTCGCCGACGCGCATCCACCACAGGAACGGGGAGCCGATGACGAGGACGGGGGCGGCGGGGGTGCGGCGGTGCAGGCCGGGGGTGCCGAGCTCGTCACCGCCCTTGGGCGCGGGCGGCCCGTGGGCCGGGTGGGTGCGGTCCTCCAGCCAGCTGTCGCAGTCCGGGGTGAGCGCTATGGCGGAGGGCGCCGGCACGTCGAGACGGTCGGCCAGGTCGCGCACCATCCGGTACAGGTCGGGGGCGGACTCCTCCTTGATCGGCACCGTGGGGCTCACTGCCGGGCGGGCGCGGGCCACGACCAGGGCGACGCCGGCGGCGGCCAGCAGCACGACGACCGCGAGGGCGCCGACGGTCCAGCGGGCGGTGTCCCAGCCGCGGCCGACGAAGTGGCCGGTGGAACCGCCGGCCAGCAGGATCACCGTGGCCGCGGCGGGCAGCAGCGCCACGGCCAGGGCACGGCCGCGGATGCGCAGCACGGCGAGGGCCCGGGTACGCGCTGCCTGCGCTCCCGCCTCCGCACCGATTCCGGTACTGGTCACGTCCCGACCTCACCCCCTCCCTGCTGTCCTCGGCCCGTCCTGGCTGTTGCTCACTCCCCCACTGTGGCACTCGCCACTGACATCGCAATGCCGGTGGGCCAAGTGCCGGAACGCCTGCGCCGCACCCTAGTTGGGGGTTCGGCCCCCGTCAGCCGGATAGGACATCGGTCACTCGATGGAATGGCTTTGGTCAGAGGTGATCGACAGACAGCAACGATCAGGCCCCGGATTTCTGGTCCGGGGCCTGATCAGGAACGGGTCTGCGGAGGCGGCGGGGTCAGGCCTCCTGGGCCGCCGCCTTCGCGGCGATGTCCGTACGGTGCTGGGAGCCGTCGAGGCCGATCCGCGCCACCGCCGCGTACGCCCGCTCACGGGCCTGGGTCAGGTCCGCGCCGGTCGCCGTGACGGAGAGGACCCGGCCGCCCGCGCTGACGACGTCGTCACCGGCGCGCTTCGTGCCCGCGTGCAGGACGTAGGCGTGCGGCGCGTCCTCGGCCGCGACCGCGTCGAGGCCGGTGATGGGATCGCCGGTGCGCGGGGTGCCCGGGTAGTTGTGCGAGGCGACGACGACGGTGACGGCCGCGTCGTCGTGCCAGCGCAGCGGCGGGAGGTCGGCGAGCGTGCCGTTCGCGGCGGCGAGCAGGACACCGGCCAGCGGGGTCTTCAGGCGGGCGAGGACCACCTGGGTCTCCGGGTCGCCGAAGCGGGCGTTGAACTCGATGACCCGCACACCGCGCGAGGTGATCGCGAGGCCGGCGTAGAGGAGACCGGAGAACGGGGTGCCGCGGCGCCGCATCTCGTCGACGGTCGGCTGCAGGACGGTCTGCAGGACCTCGTCGACGAGCTTCGGGTCGGCCCAGGGCAGCGGGGAGTAGGCCCCCATGCCGCCCGTGTTCGGCCCCTCGTCGCCGTCCAGGGCGCGCTTGAAATCCTGCGCGGGCTGGAGCGGGAGGACCGTCTGGCCGTCGGTGATCGCGAAGAGGGAGACCTCGGGGCCGTCCAGGAACTCCTCGATGACGACGCGGTCGCAGGCGGCGGCGTGCGCCTTGGCGGCGGCCAGGTCGTCGGTCACCACGACACCCTTGCCGGCCGCGAGCCCGTCGTCCTTCACGACGTACGGCGCACCGAAGGCGTCCAGCGCCTCGGCGGCCTCCTCGGCGTTTGTGCAGACGTACGAACGGGCGGTGGGGACTCCGGCCCCCGCCATCACGTCCTTGGCGAACGCCTTGGATCCCTCGATCTGCGCGGCCTCCCCGGAGGGGCCGAAGACCGGGACACCCGCCTCGCGCACGGCGTCGGCGACCCCGGCGACCAGGGGGGCCTCCGGGCCGACGACCACCAGCTCGGCGCCGAGTTCCAGGGCGAGCGCGGCCACGGCCCCGCCGTCCAGGGCATCGACCTGGTGCAGCTCGGCCACCTCGGCGATGCCGGCGTTGCCGGGGGCGCAGTGCAGCGCGGTGACGTCGGGATCGAGGGACAGAGAGCGGCACAGGGCGTGTTCGCGGGCGCCGCTGCCGATGACGAGGACCTTCACGGGGGCCAGCGTAGCCGGGTGGGCCGACTGGAGGTTCCTCCAAGGGGGCCAGGCCGAGCAGTGACCCCTACCGACGCGTCCCTCGGGGGCTGCCGCCCCCAAACCCCCGCTTCGGCCTGAACGGCCTCGTCCTCAAACGCCGGACGGGCTGGGGGGTGACTACTGCCTCAATCACCGGACGGGCCGGGGGGTGATTGCTGCCTCAAACGAGCGACGGGCTGGAGGGGGACGGTTGCTGCCTCAAAAAACGCCGGACGGGCCGGGAGGCGTGATTGCCGCCTCAAACGCCGGAGGGGCTGAGGGGGTCGCTGCTGCCCCAAACGCCTGACAGGCCGAGAGGCGTGATGGCCACCTCATACGCGCGACCGGCTGAGGGGGGCGGTTGCTGCCTCGAACGCCGGACGGGCCGAGAAACGTGATCGCCACCTCATACGCGCGACCGGCTGAGGGAGGTGGTTGCTGCCTCGAACGCCGGACGGGCCGAGAAACGTGATCGCTGCCTCAAACGCGCGACCGGCTGAGGGGGGCGGTTGCTGGCTGGATCGTCTGACGGGCCGAGGGGCAGCGCCCCGTAAGGGGCGCGGGGAACTGCGCGGCCGGCCACGACGGCGCCGCAGTGGGCCGACGGCGTCTCGCGGCACTTCCAGTGGACCGGACGCCGGACGGGACGGGAGCCTTCGCTCTACTGCGCTGGATGCGCTGAGAAACCGGCCCGCAGCCGCCTGCGTGGCTGCACCCCGTGTCTCCGGGCCGTCGGCGGCCGCCACGCGTCACTCGTTCTGGATCTCCTCGACCACCGTCGCCCCCAGTTCCTTCACGATCAGTTCGTGACCGGAGAGGGCCGACTCGTCGAGGTCGGGGTCGTCCTCCTCGGGGATGTCGTCCTCGGGGGACACCGGCGGCGGCTCCGGGGCGGACGGCGCGGGGGCCGGGGCCGTTGCCCTCGGGGCGGGCGGCGGCGGGCTCTGGGCCGGGGCGGCAGCCGCCGGGGCCTGCTGGACGGGCGCAGGGCGGGCCGAGGCCGCAGGGGCCGCGCCGTATCCGGCGGGCGGAGCCGCGCCACCGCCACCCGTCGGGTCGACGACCGCCTCGATCCGCCACTGCACGCCGAACTGCTCGCCCAGTGCCTGCCGCAGCACGTCCTCGCTGCCACTGCTGGCGAAGTTGTCACGGGCACCGGCGTTGACGAAGCCGATCTGGAGGGTGGTGCCGTCGAAACCGACGACCTGGGCGTTCTGGCTGAGCAGGATCCAGGTGAAGCGGCGGCGGTTCTTCACCGCTTCCAGGATGTTCGGCCAGAGCACCCGGGGGTCGAGGCCACCGGCGGGGGCGGCGGCAGCCGGGGCCGGGGCGGCTGCCCGGGCCGCCGAGGGCTGCGGGGCCTGCTGGGGTGCCGGAGCGGCGGTGGCGCCGCCCGTGGCCGTGGGCCAGCCGCCGGGGCGACGGGTGCCGCCGCCGCCCGCGGGAGCCGCCGTCGGCCAGGCACCGGGCGCGGGAGCGCCCGGGACGGGCGGTGCCGGGGCCGGGGCGGCGGCCGGAGCCGGAGGCTCTGGAGTCGGCGCAGGGGCCGGAGCGGGAGCCGGGGCCGGGGTCGGGGCCGGCGCCGCTCCCCCTCGTACGGCCGCCCGGGCCGCCGCCGGGCCGCCCCCCTGCTGTACGGGCGCCGGAGGCTGGACGTGCGCCTCGGGACCGGGGACGTACCCCATGGCGGGCGCGCCGGCCCCGCCCGAGAAGTTGACGCCCCGCTCCAGGCGGTCGAGGCGGGCCATCACGGAACGCTCGTCGCCGTACGCGGCCGGCAGCAGCACGCGGGCGCAGATCAGCTCCAGCTGGAGGCGCGGGGAGGTGGCACCGCGCATCTCGGTCAGGCCCTGGTTGACCAGGTCGGCGGCGCGGCTGAGCTCGGCGGCGCCGAAGGTACCGGCCTGGGCCTGCATCCGTTCGAGGACGTCGGCGGGGGCGTCGAACAGCCCCTTCTCCGCGGCGTCCGGCACGGCGGCGAGGATCACCAGGTCCCGCAGCCGCTCCAGCAGGTCGGCGACGAAGCGGCGCGGGTCGTTGCCCCCCTCGATGATCCGGTCGACGACCTCGAAGGCGGCGGCGCCGTCCCCGGTCGCGAAGGCCTCGACGACGGAGTCGAGCAGCGACCCGTCCGTGTACCCGAGGAGGGACGTGGCCATGGCGTACGTCACACCCTCCGCGCCCGCCCCGGCGAGCAGCTGGTCCATGACGGACATGGAGTCACGCACGGACCCGGCACCGGCGCGCACGACGAGCGGGAGCACCCCCTCCTCGACGGGGATCTGTTCCTTGCCGCACACCTCGCCGAGGTAGTCCCGCAGCGTGCCCGGCGGCACCAGCCGGAACGGGTAGTGATGGGTCCTCGACCGGATGGTCCCGATGACCTTCTCGGGCTCGGTCGTGGCGAAGATGAACTTGAGATGCTCCGGCGGCTCCTCGACGACCTTCAGCAGCGCGTTGAAGCCGGCCGACGTGACCATGTGGGCCTCGTCGATGATGTAGATCTTGTAGCGGCTGGAGGCGGGCCCGAAGAAGGCCTTCTCGCGCAGTTCACGGGCGTCGTCCACACCACCGTGAGAGGCCGCGTCGATCTCGATGACGTCGATGGAACCGGGGCCGTTCCTCGCCAGGTCGCGGCAGGACTGGCATTCCCCGCACGGAGTCGGCGTCGGGCCCTGCTCGCAGTTGAGGCACCGGGCGAGGATTCGCGCGCTGGTCGTCTTGCCACACCCACGCGGGCCGCTGAACAGGTACGCGTGATTGACCCGGTTGTTCCGCAGCGCCTGCTGCAGCGGGTCGGTGACATGCTCCTGCCCGATGACCTCGGCGAACGACTCCGGGCGATAGCGGCGGTACAGCGCGAGAGACGACACGCATACGAGGTTATAGGCGCCCACTGACAACCAGTCCCGCCCACAAACGCAAGCGCCCCCCACGCACCCGCCAGAGCCAACCTACCCTTGCTGCCTTCCGGCCCTGGGGGAGTTCAGTCAGATAGCGCCGCGTGAGGGGCTCTGCATAGAGTACCCGACGTCAGCGGGTGGGAACGAGTTCGCGAGCACTCCTCCCGGTCATGTAATGTCTCCAGCGGAGGATTCGCCTAGAGGCCTAGGGCGCACGCTTGGAAAGCGTGTTGGGGGCAACCCCTCACGAGTTCGAATCTCGTATCCTCCGCCAGTGCCTCACCGGGCACGTTGTCGAAGGGCCCCACCGCGAGGTGGGGCCCTTCGGCGTTGTCCTCGGAATCTCGTTGCCCTGGTTTCAGCCCGGCCCTGGTTTTCCACACCCCACAGATCGCGGCCGCCGGCTACGGTCCGCCGTCGAAGAAGCCGGACTTCAGGTCCCCGATGACGGCGTCGAGCGGATGCCCGCTGACGATGAACGGTCCGCTCCAGGGCGCGGTGAGTGCGAAGAGCAGTGCCAGGCTCAGCCCGACCACACTCGCGATCCCCACGATGAGCAGCGACGTTCGCAGACTGCTGCGGAAGACGAGTGCGCCCGAGTTCACGATCAGAGCCACACCGCTGACCACAAGCGTGACGACGTAGAGCGTGGGAACGTCGCGCGAGGCGGCGGCGACGCGGGCGCGACGGCTGCTGGTGACACCGTCGAGGGAGAGCAGCAGCTCCGCGCCTGTCGGGATGCCCACCTCGGGGCGGGCCGCCTCGGTGCGCACGCCCCGTTCCAACCGTGCGATCGCACGAGCGGTGGCCGGGTCGTCACCGGACGCCGCCGCCGTACCCTCCCACTCCCTGGCCCGCGTGGTCTGCAGGTAGTCCACCAGTGCCGCATGGATCGGCTCCGACCGGACGTGCGGACTCGTCGCCGCCCACGCCAGCCGGGAGGCCGCGGCCGCCTCCTCGCTCACCAGCCCCTCGGCCGCGCGCAGGTAGCCGGCCTCGCTGGCGAGTGACAGTGCCGCAAAGATCGCGAAGGCGGCGCCGAGCGTCGGCATCAGGGGCGTGGCGATCTGCGGCACCCGATCCCGTTCCCCGGCCGGTACGAGCGCCCGGACGCCGACCCGCGCCACTGCCGCGACCAGGAGGGCGAGCAGGAGTCCGCCCACAACCAGCACCACCGCCGGCAGCGAGGTCAGCCAGTTCACCGCATCACCTGCGGCGCGTTCCGGCGAGCGCCCCGCGGCGGCGGCGCGTCGGGCACCGCGACCTGGAGCTCCACATCGACCACTTTTCTCCGCATCGATCACTTTTGACGACCGCTCCATGATCACAGGTCGAACGCCTCTGACGCTCGCGACGCCCGGCACCGCATCTCTCTTCGTCGGCCGAACAGCCCATGCGGACCGCCGGTCGGCTGGATACTGCTGCCGCGCCCGGGATGCGGGAGCGGATGATCGGTGAACGGACGAGGAGTACGGCCAGTGACCAGCGACCCCCGCACGGGACCGCCCAGCTTCGGCAGTGAACGCGAGATGCTGCGGGCTTTCCTCGACTACCACCGCGCGACCCTCGCGATGAAGTGCGAGGGGCTCACCGACGAGGAGCTGCGGCGGCCGTCGATGCCGCCGTCCACGTTGTCGCTGCTGGGTCTTGTACGGCACCTGGCGGAAGTGGAACGCGCCTGGTTCCGCCGGGTGTTCGAGGACAAGGACGCGCCCATGGTGTGGTCCGACGAGATCGACTTCCAGGCGGCGTACGACGCGAGCGGGTCGACCAGGGCGGAGGCGTTCGCCGCCTGGGAGGCCGAGGTGGAGACCTCGCGCCGGATCGAGCGCGCTGCCGCCTCCCTGGACCAGGCCGGATACCAGCCGAGGTGGGAGGAGGAGGTGTCGCTGCGGATGGTGATGCTGCACGTGCTGCTGGAGTACGGCCGCCACAACGGGCACGCCGACTTCCTGCGCGAGGGCGTCGACGGCACCGTGGGCGCCTGAGCGGAGCAGCCGGGCCGGACGGCGGCCGGCCGCCGGTGCCCGCTTCCGGGCCCGCTCCGCCGAGTGGGCCCGGGGGTGGCCACGGGCTCCGCTCAGCCTTCGCGCCAGCCGAGCTTGATGAGGAGGTTCTTCGCCTCCTCGGCGACCTCGGCCTGGGCGACCACGTCGTAGCGGGCGGCGACGATCTGGCTGCGGGACGCGAAGTCGCGGCGGCCACCGGTGAAGGCGTGGCCGGCGAAGCCGAAGAGGGCGCCGAAGATCGCGCCGTAGAACAGGCCGCTGATCATCAGGACCAGGATGTGGTGGTTGCCCGCGGCGAACAGCGACAGGAGCAGGCCGACGAGCAGCCCGAACCAGGCACCCGAGCCCGCGCCGGCCAGGGCGGCCCGGCCGCGGGTGAGGCGGCCGAGCACCGTCTCGACCATCCGCAGGTCGGAGCCGATGATCGCGGTGTGCTCCACCGGGAACTTGCTGTCGGAGAGGAAGTCGACCGCACGCTGCGCGCCCTCGTAGGTCGGATACGAGCCGACGACCGGCCGGTCGAGCGGCGCCGTGGGCGGTTGCTGGGTCATCGCTGGACTCCCTTCCTCACCGCCCCCGTCGAACAGCCTGCTGCGGGGCGGTGGCCGCCGCAAGGCGGAACGCGACCGACACGCACGCGCGGTGGACGGCGCTGCCCCGGCGAGGTGATCCGCCGGCACCCCGACGACAAGGCCGGAGCCTCGCCGGAGGTTTTTGCCGACGGCTAGGCCGCGATCCGCACCTTCTTCGTCACCGTCACCTGGTCCAGGTCGGAGACCCGTACCGTCACCGACATCGTCCACTCGCCCGCGATGGGGAGGTTGACGGAGTCGGCGGCCCAATACCCGCCGCGGTCGGTCACGTTCGCCGGGAGCGGGCCGATCTTCTGGGCGGCGAGGGTGAAGGAGAGGCGGAGTTCGGGGACGGCGGAGATGCCGCCGTCGGGGCCGAAGACGACCGCCTGCACGGAGTTCGCGCCGACCCGTCCCGGGTCCAGGGTGATCTGCACCTTGCCGTGGCCGTTCGGGGTGCCGACGTCGAAGGGGACGAGGGCGACGACGGCCGCGGGGATGCCGGCCGAGGCGGCCGGCGCCGTTCCCGACCCGGCCGCCTCGGCCGCGGCCCGGCCGGGGAGGGTGCCGGTGAGGATCGTGGTGATGCCCAGGACGGCGACGCCGACGGCCACTTCGGCGAGCACCGAACGGCGCAGAGCGGCCTGGTGGCGGCCGGCGGGGGTGGACCCGGGCTCGTCGGGAGTGGCCCCGGGTTCGTCGCGTGTGGCGGGAGGCTCGTCGGGGCGTGGTGCGTCCTGCCTCTCGGCCGGTGGGTCCGCCGGGCCTCCTCCGACCGGCAGTGGGACGCGCTCGGGGGCGGGCACGGCCGGGGCCTGCGCCAGCCTCGCCGTCCAGCGCCGGGACTGCGAGGCGGCCGCCAGCAGCAGGGTCACCCCGGCGAGCTTGACGAGCAGGAGCCTGCCGTACGACGTGTCAGTGAGGGCCTGCCAGGAGCCGAGGCCGCGCCAGGACTGGTAGACGCCGGTGACGACGAGGACCGTCACCGCGCCGAAGGCCGTGCGGGAGAAGCGGGTGACCACCGCGGCGGGCAGGGGCACTGCGGAGCGCTGGAGGGTGATCAGGAGGGCCGCGAGGCCGCCCATCCAGAGCGCCATCGACAGCAGGTGCAGCACCGACGACGTCATCGCCAGCGGGACCTGGATACCGGCCGAGGCGTGTTCCGCCGCCGCCCAGGTCAGGGCCAGGGCGACGGAGAGGGCGGCTGCCGCGGCGAGCAGGGGGCGTGACGGGCTGGACGGAAGGTCGCGGCCCGTGCGCCTGCGGAGCAGGAGGTGGAGGGCTGCGGTGAGCGCCAGCAGGGCCACCCTGGCCAGCAGGGCCAGACCCGGGCGGCCGGACGCGGACCTGGCGAGGGCGGAGAGGTCGAAGGCCGCCGCCGGGGAGGTGCCCTCCTCGTACGGGGAGCGCAGGACGAAGAGGAAGAGGGTGGCGGCGAGGAGCGTCCACCACGCCGTGCGGACCGGGGTGCGCAGGGGGGCGGGGTCCGGCGGGCGGCAGACGGCCAGGAAGGCGACGGTGCCTGTCAGCAGGGCCATGGCGAGGTACGCGACGTAGCGGCCGATGTTGTAGAGGCTGCCGGTGAGCGGGTTCTCGACGGGGCCGGCGGAGACGGTCGCCGCGGTCGCCGACGGCTTGCCCACGGAGAAGGTGAGGGCGCCGGAGACGGGGTGGCTGTCCGCCGAGACGACCCGCCACGCCACGGTGAACGTGCCGGTGCCCAGCTTCTTCGGGAAGGTGATCCGCGCGGTGTCCGAGCCGGCCTGCCCGTGTCCGGCCTCGCTGGTGTCCACCCGGTGGTTGGTGGGGTCGTACACCCGGAACGAGTCGTCGAGCAGGCCGACGGCCTCGGTGAAGGTGAGGGTGACGGATGCCGGGGACGACTTGAGCACGGCGCCGTCGGCGGGGTCGCTGCCGCGCAGGGCGGCGTGCGCGGAGGCGGGGGCGGCCGATGCGAGGAGGAGGGCGGCGAGGAGGCTGCCGAGGAGCGTGAGGGCACGCAGGGCTCTGTGGTTCCTGAGGTTCCTGCTGTTCATGCAATTCGTGCGGTTCCTGTGGTTCCTCTGGTTGCCGGTCGGCGCCTGCCGCTTGTCGTGTCCTTCGCTCACGTCACCCGCTCCGAGTTCGGAAACACGCGTTCCTGGGTCATACGGCTGGGAGGCTTGTGGCGCTCATTGTGTCTGCGGGGCGCTACCACGTCGGGCGTGCCGACACCCCGCCGTCGACCACCAGGTCGTGGCCGGTGATCCAGGACGCGAGCGGTGAGGTCAGGAAGACCACCGCGTTCGCCACGTCGTCCGCGTTGCCCAACCGGCCCGTGGGCACCGCCTCCTGCCACCGCCGTACCCCCTCGGGCCAGTCATCCGCCAGCCCTTCCCGGTCGATGAGGCCCGGGGAGACGGTGTTGACGCGGATGCCGGAGCGGCCGTACTCGAGGGCCGCCGCCCGCGCGTGCATGACCACCGCGGCCTTCGCCGTGCTGTAGTGGGCGTGGCCGACGGCCGGGTGGGTCGCCTCGATGGACGCGATGTGGGTGACCGTGCCGCCGCCGGGCAGGCCGCGCATGATCTCGGCGGCGGCCTGGGTGCAGGCGAAGACGCTGGTGAGGTTGGTGTCGACGACCGCACGCCAGTCGGCCGCGGTCATGCCGGGCAGCGGCTGTACGGGCTGTACCGCCGCGTTGTTGACCAGGGCCGTCAGCCGTCCGCCGCCCCACTGCGCGGCCTCCCGGACGACACGGTGGCAGGTCTCCTCGTCGCTCAGGTCTCCCTGTACGACCGTCGCCCTGCCGCCGAGGTCCTCGATGTCCGCCGCCGTCTCCCGCGCCGCCCGTACCGCCGTGCGGCAGTGCACGGCCACCGCCGCGCCCTCCTCCGCCAGGCGCCGGGCGACGGCCCGGCCGATGCCGCCGCTTGCGCCCGTGACCAGGGCGGTCTGTCCGTCGAGCAGAGGGGTCATGGACGGCAGAGTCCCGTGATGCGGGCGGCTTCGGAGGGGTAACGCGCCGTGAGGTCGGCCGCGTTCCCGTGTTCGTACCCCTCGAAGGTGAATCCGGGGGCCATGGTGCAGCCGAACAGGGTCCAGGCGCCCGGGGTCGCCACCCGGGCGCCCATCCAGGTGCCGGCCGGGACGGTCAGCTGGATGTGCTGGCCGCCGAGGAGGTCGGGGCCGAGGACGGGCGTGCTGGTGGTGCCGTCGGGGGCGAGCAGCAGGAGCTCCAGCGGGTCGCCCAGGTAGAAGTGCCAGATCTCGTCGGTGGGGAGACGGTGCAGGGCAGAGAAGTCGTCGGCGGTGAGGAGGACCACGATCGCGGTGCCCTCGGGGCGGCCGTCGGGGCGTGCGGGACCGGCCCAGGTCTCCCGGAACAGGCCGCCCTCACGGGGGATCGGCTCCAGGCCGTAGTGGGCGATGAGGTCATCGGCGGTCGGCTTCGGGCTGGGGCTCGGCATCGGGGAGGTCACCCGGGAAGGCTACCGGCCGGGTGAGGAAAGCCAGTTGAGCTTGCTTCTCGGGCAGGTGGACGTCGGGGAGGTCGATCTCGGGGAGCAGGACGGCCGGGCCGAGCTGGAAACCCTGGCGCCGGAAGCGGGCGATCGCCTTCTCGTTGCGGACGTCCGGGTCCACGACGATGCGGAGGCGGTCCCGGGCGAGCAGCACGTACGCCGTGAAGGCGGTCAGCAACGCCTCCGTCCAACCGGGGCGGGGGCCTTCGGGTCCGGCCGGGGCGAGCAGGACGTGGACGCCGATGTCGCCGGGGTGGATGTCGTAGCACTCGCCCACCCGGTCGGCCGCCGGCTCGTACGTCTGCAGGAGGCCGACCGGGGTGCCGTCCTTCTCGGCGAGGTGGGCGTGGTGGGTGTCGAGGGTCGCCATGTGGGCGTAGATCTCGGCGACCTGGGCGCGGGTGAGGCCGGTCATGCCCCAGAAGGCGGCGCGTTCCGCGTCGACCCAGGTGTGCACGACGGCCGCGTCGCGCTCGGGGTCGAGGGGGCGGAGCCGGACGGTGCCGAAGCCGGCGAGGGTGTGCTCGAAGACGGTGTGGTGCTCAGCCATCGGTGTCCTCCGTGAGGTCTACGCGTTCCAGCCGGGCCCAGTCGGTGACGACCGGGAGCAGTTCTCCCTTGAGCCACAAGGGGAGTTGGTCGGTGTGGTGGGGGGCGCCCGGGACGCCGTCCGCGCCGAGCGGGACCAGCCAGAGGCTGTCGTCGCGGCGGGCCAGGTCCCAGACGTAGCGGGCGGCCGGGCCGCGGGCGGCGCGGTCGGTGAGGCCGGGGACGGCGGAGGTGCACAGCACGCAGTCGTGGTCGCCGGACAGCGCCGGTCCGTCGTACGGCGACGGGCCGGGCAGCGCCTGCCAGGGAGCGAGGCGGTGGGTGTCGCCCCAGGTGCCGGTGGGCGGGCCGGCAGCGACCTCCTGCACGGCGGCGCGGACGGCGGCGGGGCGGTCGACGCCGTACAGCTCCGCCGCCCGCAGGAGGTGTTCTAGGGCGAAGGCGATCCGGGGGGTGAGGGCCAGCCAGGGGAGCAGGACCTCGGGGAGGGCCGGGGGTTCGGCGAGCGCGGCGAAGGCGGGGTGCGCGGCGAGGTGCCGTACGACGGCGGAGCGTACGGCCGCGTAGGCGGCGGCGTCGGTGCTGTCGGCGTCCATCCGGCGGTCCCAGGCGAGGAGACGGTCACGGAGGGCGCCGGCCTCGGGGGTGAGGCCGTCGAGGGCGGCCAGGTGATCGAGGAGGGGGGCGGCGGAGGCGAGGTGGGTGTCGGTGTGGATCGCGGACAGGCCGGCGGCGGACCAGGCGCGGCGCTCGCCGAGGAGGGCGCGGATGCGGTCGGCGCGGTGCGGCGGGGCGAACTCGACGCCGAGGGGGGCGGCCGGGCCGCGCTGGTTGGCCATCACGGCCACGCCGTCCGTGAAGCCGCCGTACGGCATCTCGTGCCAGCCCTGCCAGTCGTGGCCGGGGAGCCAGGCGGGGGCGAGGCGGGTGCGGTTGGTGTGGGACCGGACGGGGACGCGGCCGGCGACGCGGTGGAGGAGGCCGCCGTCGGTGTCGGCGGCGTGCACGACGTTGACGGGCTCGGCCCAGGCGTCGAAGGCACGGTCGACGTCGGTGACGCTGCGGGCGCGGAGGAGGGGGAGGAGGGCGCTGAAGCCGAGGTCTTCGGTGACGCGGGGCGGGTAGCGGAGGGCCAACGCCTCGGCTTCGCCATCGGCGGAAGCCTTCCCACCCGCACCACCCGTGCGGGTTTCGTGGTCCGGTGCGGGTGGCCCCTGTGGGGGCCGAGCACCGCCGGCGGCTGCCCGCGAAGCGCTGTCGTCCCCCGCCGTCTCCTTCGTCGCCGCCGTCCCCGCCCCCGGACCCGTCCGCGTCCCCGGACCAGTCCCCCGACCCGTCTCCGTCCGCGTCCCCGGACCCGTCCCCGGCCACCCGGTGATGACCGGCCCCCGGGGTGTTTCGAGTACCTCGAGCTCGGTGGGCGGGTTGCCGTAGACCTCGATCGTCTCCGTGTGGCGGTCGGCCGGGGTCCAGGTGCCGTCCGGGGCGAGGGCCTCCACGTCGGCCCCCATGCGCCGCAGGCGCTCCCGGTAGAGGTCCTGGTAGTCGGCCATCGCGTTGGTGATGGACCAGGCGACCGTGCCCGTGTGGGCGAAGTGGGCGATGCCGGGGACGCCCGGCACCGCCAGGCCGACGACGTCGAACTCCGGGCAGGCGAGGCGGATCTGCTGGTAGACGCCGGGCGCCTCGATGAAGCGGTGGGGGTCGCCGGCGAGGAGGGGGTGGCCGGTGGTGGTGCGGGAGCCGGCGAGGAGCCAGCCGTTGCTGCCCGAGGTGCCCGGGCCGTCCGTGGCGAAGAGCGGGACGGCCTCCTCGCCCAGGTGCCGTATCGCCTCCTCGCGCCACAGCTTGGCCGGGAAGCCGGCGAACAGGATGTGGGTGGTCAGCCAGACGCCCAGGGGATGCCAGGGCTCCCAGGTGCCGGGGGCCAGGCCGGTGCGGGCGAACTCCGGGGTGCGGGCGGCGCCGGCCGGCAGGCCCTCGTTGACGCCGGCCACGTACGCCCGTACCCACTGCGCCGTCTCCGGGTCCCGTCTCTCCAGCGCCCCGAAGCAGCGTCTCGCCGTGTCCGCCAGGCGGGCCCGGCGGGCGAAGACGTCCCAGGCGAGGGCCGTGGCGCCGAGGAAGGACGCCGACGTGCCCTGCGCGCGGTGCCGTTCCACCTCCAGCTGCCAGGCCCGGTCATGGGCGGTGACCCGGCCCTGGGCGCGAGCGAGTTCGAGGGCGTCGGCCGCCCGCAGATGCGGGATGCCCCAGGCGTCGCGGTACGTCTCGATGGCCACCCTGTGACCCCCTTGTCTGAGGTTAGCCTTACCTAAGTTGAATCGCAGCGGAATCGTACGCGAGGGGTGAGGGAGCCACGAAGACCGGGGGAGCGCGGGCGGCGGCGAGCGCGCGGCGCCGGTCCGGGCGCGGGATCATCGAGCCATGGACGCCGACACCGACTCCCCCGCCCTGCACCTCGCCCAGGACCCCGAGGCCGACGAACTCCTCAGCCGCAGCAGGCTCGCCGCCCTCACCGGCATGCTGCTCGACCAGCAGGTGCCGATGGAGTGGGCGTTCAAGGGGCCGGCGACCATCGCCCGGCGCATGGGCACGGACGACCTGGACGCGCACGAGATCGCCGCCCAGGATCCGGAGGCGTTCGCCGCGCTGCTCGCCGAGAAGCCGGCCGTGCACCGGTATCCCGGCTCCATGGCCAAGAGGATCCAGCAGCTGTGCCAGTACCTCGTCGTGCACTACGACGGTGACGCCGAGGGCATCTGGCGGGACGCCGGCAGCGGGGCGGAGCTGCTCCGGCGGCTGCAGGAACTGCCCGGGTTCGGGAAGCAGAAGGCGCAGATCTTCCTGGCACTGCTGGGCAAGCAGCTCGGGGTGACGCCGACGGGGTGGCGGGAGGCCGCCGGGGCGTACGGGGAGGCGGCGGCGTACCGGTCGGTGGCCGACATCACCGGGCCCGAGTCGCTGGCGAAGGTGCGGGCCCACAAGCAGGAGATGAAGGCGGCGGCGAAGACCGCGAAGGGCGGGACCAAGCCGTAGGGGACGTCGGGCAGGGCCAAGCCGTAGGGGACGTCGGGCGGGGCGGCCGTGGCCCTCGGGGCGTCATCCGATCAGACCCTCCCTGCTGGCACCGCCGTCTTCCCCGGTCTCAGCTGGAACCATGACCGAGCCCCCCAGCACCGGCCCCGCCGACGACGACCGGAAGGCGCACGCCACCGGCACCGCTCGGCATGAGCCGGAACCGCCCTTCGAGGGACCGCTGCACGCCCTCTCCCGGGCCGCCTGGCAGATCGTCCTGCTCACCGGGATCGCCTCCCTGATCCTCGGCGTCCTGGTCCTCGTCTGGCCCGGCGCCTCGCTGCTCGCCGCGGGTGTGCTCTTCGGCATCTACCTGCTGATCGCCGGTGTCTTCCAGCTGGTCGCCGCCTTCGGCACGCACCGGGCGACCTCGCTGCGCGTACTGGCCTTCTGCAGCGGCGCGCTGATGATCGTGCTGGGCCTCTTCTGCTTCCGCGGGCCCCTGGAGTCGATCCTGCTGCTCGCCCTGTGGATCGGCATCGGCTGGCTGATCCGCGGGATCACGCAGACCATGGCCGCCGTCTCCGACTCCAGGGTGCCCGCGCGGGGCTGGCAGGTCTTCCTCGGGATCGTCACGTTCATCGCCGGCGTCGTGCTGATCGTCTCGCCGTTCACGTCGGTCGCGGTGCTCACCCTGGTCGCCGGTATCTGGCTGGTCGTCGTGGGCGTCGTCGAGATCGTCACGGCGTTCGGCATCCGCGGCCGCGCCAGCCAGGTTCCGCAGGCCCTGTGAACCCCGGCCTCGTCGGCGCGGGCCTCGTGGACGCGAACCTCGCGTGCGCGGGCCTCGCGGGCGCGGGCTTCATGGGCGCGGGCTTCGTGAACGGTGCGGGCCTGTTGAACGGCGCGGAGTTCGTGAGCGGCGTGGGCCACGTCGGCGTCACCCCGTCCGATTCGTCAACCTCGCGCCCCGCAGGTACGCCGAGCGAGCGGTTCTCGGGCCCCGCGCGATGAACAGCGCCCACTTCGTGGGGAGATGAGGGGCATGAGCAGCGGTCCTGCGGCCGGACGCCGCCCGCGGCCGGGCCCCGCCTGGCCGCGGGTGCTCGTGCTGCTGCTCGCCCTGCTGCTGGCCGGCGTCCCGACGGCGGCCGAGGCGCTCGCCGCGGCCGCCACGGCCGTCTCGGCCGAGACCGTCGAGCACGACGTCCCCGACATCCCGCTGCGGCCGCCCGCCCGCCCCGTCGACCGCGTCGACGTACCCCAGCGCCCCGCGCCGCTCCCCGACCCGGCCCCCGCCGGCCCGGCGGACCGCCACCGGCCCTGTCCGACGGCACCGCGTCCGCCGTACGCCACGCCCCTGCTGCGCACCGTGGTCCTGCGCTGCTGAGAGACCGGCCTGTCGCACTCCCCCAGGTCAGTCAGCTCAGTCAGCTCTACGCAAGGAACACAGTCATGTCCTCAGACCCGTACGCGGTCCTGCGCGCCCTGCTGCGCGCGGAAGCCGTGCGCAGCACACCGAAACCGGAGACGAAGACGGCGGAACCGCCGCAGCCGCGGCCGCAGGCGCAGAAACGCGGTTGACCCCGCGGAGCTGAGCCGGAACCGAGCCGTGGCCGAGCCGGGTGTCCTGTGCGGGCGCCCGGCTCACCGGCGCCGGCGGGCCGTGCCGAACAGCGACCGGGTGATCTCACGGCCGAGTTGCGTGCCCACCGACCGGGCGAGGGACCTGAACATCCCGCTGCCGACCACCTGCTCGACCAGCGAGGGCTCTTCTCTGCGTACCGCTTCTCCGCGCGCTGCGGGGGCCTGCGGCTCGGCCGGCGTCCGCTGCAGCTTCTCGTACGCCGACTCCCGGTCCACAGCCTGTGCATAACGCCCGTGCAGCGCGGACCCGCGCACCGCGGCGTCCAGCTCCGCCGCGTCGACCGGCCCCATCAGCGACTCGGGGGCCCGCAGCCGGGTCGCCGCGACCGGCGTCGGGGCGCCCGTCTCGCCGAGCACGGTCACCACGGCCTCGCCGGTACCGAGCCCCGTGAGCAGCTCCTCGAGGTCGTACGACGACTTCGGGAAGGTCTGCACGGTGGCCCGCAACGCCTTCTGGTCCTCGGGGGTGAAGGCTCTGAGCGCGTGCTGGACGCGGTTGCCGAGCTGGCCGAGGACGTCGGACGGTACGTCCTTCGGGGTCTGCGTCACGAAGAAGACGCCGACTCCTTTCGAGCGAATCAGGCGCACGGTCTGCGTGATCGAGTCCAGGAACGCCTTCGAGGCCTCGTCGAACAGCAGGTGCGCCTCGTCGAAGAAGAAGACCAGCCTGGGCCGGTCGGCGTCGCCGATCTCGGGGAGGTCGTGGAAGAGGTCGGCGAGCAGCCACATCAGGAAGGTGGAGAAGAGGAGGGGCTTGTCCTGGACGGCGGGGAGTTCGAGGACCGAGACGATGCCGCGGCCGTCCGGTGCCGTGCGCAGGAGGTCGGCGGTGTCGAACTCCGGCTCGCCGAAGAAGTCCGCCATGCCCTGGGCCTCGAAGGCGGTGAGCGAGCGCAGGATCACCCCGGCCGTGGCCGTCGAAAGGCCTCCGATGTCCTTCAGCTCCGCCTTGCCCTCGGGCGAGGTGAGGAAGGCGACCACCGCCCTGAGGTCCTTGAGGTCGATCAGCTCCAGGCCCTTGGTGTCGGCGTAGTGGAAGATCAGGCCGAGGGACTGCTCCTGGGTGCGGTTGAGCTGGAGCACCTTGGCGAGCAGCAGCGGGCCGAAGCTGGTGATCGTGGCGCGGACGGGGACGCCGTGGCCCAGGCCGCCGAGGGCGAGGAACTCCGCGGGGAAGCCGGTCGCCGTCCACTGCTGGCCGACCTCGGCCGCCCGGCCCTCGACCCCTGCGTCCGGCTGCCCGGGGCCGGCGATGCCGGACAGGTCGCCCTTCACGTCCGCCAGGAACACCGGGACGCCGTGCGCCGAGAGCTGCTCGGCGATCAGCTGGAGCGTCTTGGTCTTGCCGGTGCCGGTGGCGCCGGCGACCAGGCCGTGGCGGTTGAGCATGGGGAGGGGGATGCGGACCTGCGCGCCGGGAAAGCAGCGGCCGTCCCGGAGAACCGCGCCGAGTTCCAGTGCCTGACCGGCGAAGGCGTACCCGGCGGCGATCCCGGCGACCACGGGATCGGCGGCGCCCGCGGGGATCTTGACGCCCGCTTCCTCGGCGTCACCGGAACTCGTCATCGGACCCCCTGTTCCCGTTTAGCCCGCTTGATGACCTTTACGGCGTCTTTTCCAGCGTCGCACTCGGTCGCCATGGCTGCGCCCGGAACGTCTGGACCGGTAGGCTTTCCGTGTGATCTTCAAGCGCATCGGAAACGGCCGGCCGTACCCCGACCACGGCCGGGAGAGCACCCGGCAGTGGGCGGACGTCGCACCGCGCCCGGTCCGCCTCGATCAGCTCGTGACGACCAAGGGGCAGCTCGACCTGGAGACCCTCCTCGCCGAGGATTCGACGTTCTACGGCGACCTCTTCGCGCACGTCGTGAAGTGGCAGGGCGACCTGTACCTGGAGGACGGGCTGCACCGCGCGGTCCGCGCCGCCCTCCAGCAGCGTCAGGTGCTGCACGCGCGCGTGCTGGAACTCGACTGACACCCGTAGGCCATCGGGCATTTGCCGCCGGTTGACCCTTTCGGGTTAGACCGTCCGCCGTCGGATGATCATCTATTAGTCAACGCACCCGTGGCGCACTACGCTGCGCTCATGAGCATGCTGACTCCCCCCGGCATGGGTGGCCAGTACCGGATCACAGGGGACAAATACCCACGCATGCGCCCGCGCCGACGGCGCGCCCGGCTGGTCCTCTCCGTGGTCGCCTCCGTCACCGCGCTCGGCCTGGCCGGCTGGGGCACCCTGCAGCTCATCGACGTCTTCACGGGCGGCGGCGGAACGGCCTCTGCGGCCGGCTCGGCGGGAGACTGCGTCAAGCAGGCCGCGGCCAGCGCGAGCCCCGCGGCCGGTGCGACGGCCGTGGTGTTCCCCAAGCCGGCGCAGATCACGGTGAACGTCTACAACGCCACGACCCGTACCGGCCTGGCCAAGGACACCGCGGACGAACTGAAGAAGCGCGGCTTCAAGATCGGCGACGTCGGCAACGCGCCGGCGAAGTTCGACCAGAAGGTCAAGGGCACGGCGATACTGCTCGGTCCGGCCACCGCCCTGAAGACCTCGCTCCCGGTCCTCGCCACCCAGGTGACGGCGGCCGAACAGCGCACGGAAGCGGGCCGCAAGGGCACCGCCGTCGACCTGATCATCGGCAACGCCTTCAAGTCCCTGACCCCCCAGGCAACGGCAGCAAAGGCCATCACAGCCCTCTCCGCCCCCAAGTCGACGGCCGCAACCACGAAGAAGACCTGCTGACAGCAGGACACCACCGGGACTGCAGCGCCCCGTAGGGGGCGCTGGGGGTGCCCCCGGCCGAAGGCTGGGGGAGGAACCGCGCGACCAGCCACAACGGACCCGCAGCCGCCGACGCACCCGCACCCCTACGGCGCCGACGTCGACGCACCCGCCCCCGCACTCCTACGGCGCCGAAGCGGACGGGCCGTTACTCGGCCGCGCCGTAGAGCCGGTCGCCCGCGTCGCCCAGGCCCGGCACGATGTAGCCGTGCTCGTTGAGGTGGTCGTCGACCGCCGCCGTCACGACCGTGACCGGCGTCCCCGCCAGCTCGCGCTCCATGAGCTCGACGCCCTCGGGCGCCGCCAGCAGGACGACCGCCGTCACGTCGTCCGCGCCACGCCTGATGAGCTCGCGGATCGCCGCGACCAGCGTGCCGCCCGTGGCCAGCATCGGGTCCAGGACGTACACCTGGCGCCCGGAGAGGTCCTCCGGCATCCGTGAGGCGTACGTGGACGCCTGCAGCGTCTCCTCGTTGCGGATCATGCCAAGGAAGCCCACCTCGGCGGTCGGCAGCAGCCGCACCATGCCGTCCAGCATGCCGAGCCCGGCCCGCAGGATCGGCACCACCAGCGGCCGCGGCCGGGCGAGCTTGACGCCGGTCGTGGCGGCCACCGGGGTCTGGATGTCGACCGCCTCGGTCCGCACGTCCCGCGTCGCCTCGTAGGCGAGCAGGGTGACCAGTTCGTCGGCGAGCCGCCGGAACGTCGCGGAGTCGGTGCGCTGGTCGCGCAGCGTGGTGAGCTTGTGGGCGACCAGGGGGTGGTCGACGACGTGGAGACGCATGTCCACAACAGTAACCGCGCCCTCTCCCGCCTCGCGCACGTCCGTGCGGTCCCACGCTGGCATCAAACCCCCCATCCGGGGGAAAGTGGAGGTGTCGGACTGGGGGTGATGTGACCGTGCCCGAACTTCCCGGGCCGCCCGAGCGGCCGGACCGCGCGTACGGCGCGCCCGAGGGTGAGACGGAGGCCGAGCGGCGGCGCCGCCGGGCCCGGTTCCTGCGCGACCTCGCCGAGGCGCGGGCGTTGCGCGACCGGGTCCAGCCTCGCCGCGCCAAGGTGGCCCGGCTGCGGCAGGCGATGCGCATGCGGACGTTCCGCTGGTAGGAATCGCCGAGAGACGGCAAGACTCGGCAACGGTCGTACAGCCGATCCTTCGGCAAAGATCCACTCCTTGTGGCGCGTTGCGGTCCGTCACGGGGGAAGGCCGTGCGTGGGCCGCGGGAAAACCCGCGTACGATCCGCAGGTGGCGGCAACGAGTGCGCTGGTGACTGCGTTGACGGGCGCATGGATGGCTCTTTGCATACGTGCGATCAAAACTGCCAGACACAGGGAGCCGAAGACGTCCCCTGAACGCCTTGTTTCTGCCACGATTCCGAGTGGGCGGGGCTCGGAGCACAGCTCTCCCCGCCCAGAACCTCCGCCGGGGGGACCCCCAACCGGCACGCCTAAGACCAGTGGGAGAGTCACGGTGTACTTCGCCGCACTGCTCGCGCGCACCGAAGACGGGTGGGAAGCGAGCGACACAGAGCTCGACGATGTGGAGACCCTGTCGGACCTGGCCGACCTGGCCCGGGAATCGGCGCCGGACGCCGACGACACGGTGCTCGTCTTCATCGAGCAGGAAGACGCTTGGTTCGGCGTCGTGCGCGTCGACGGCGAGGAGGACCCCCGGGTCTTCGTCTCCAGCGCAGCCGCCGCCGCCCGCAGCTCGTACGGCGAGCTGCTGCTCACCGACGAACTGCTCGGAAGGGAGCCCAAGGACGAAGCAGACGACCTGGACGCCCTCGACCTCGACGGCACCGAGGACGGTGAGCCGGACGCCGAGGAGGACGACGACGCGGACGGTTCCGCCGTGCCGGCCGGCCCGGTCGGCGACGCCGCGATCCTCGACGACCTGGGCGTGAGCGCGAAGGAGTTGCTGGCGCTCAGCGACGACGCGCTCAGCGAGATCGCCGAGGCCCTGGGCGCCTCCGACGTCCTGGAGACCGTCCGCTGACGCTCCCCGAGGCATCCGGGTCCCCCGACCCGGTACGCGACCGCTGGCGGGCCGTGATGCGGCTCGCCCTGGACGAGGCCGGCCGGGCCGTCCGGGGCGGGGACGTCCCCGTCGGCGCCGTCGTGCTGTCCCCGGACGGTACGACGGTCCTCGCGGCCGGGCACAACGAACGCGAGGCCACCGGCGACCCCACCGCGCACGCCGAGGTCCTCGCCCTGCGCCGGGCCGCCGCGGCGCTCGGGGAGTGGCGCCTCACCGGCTGCACCCTGGTCGTCACGCTGGAGCCCTGCACGATGTGCGCCGGCGCCCTGGTCCAGTCCCGGGTGGACCGGGTCGTCTACGGCGCCCGCGACGAGAAGGCCGGCGCCGCGGGCTCCCTCTGGGACGTCGTCCGCGACCGGCGCCTGAACCACCGTCCCGAGGTCGTCGAGGGCGTCCTGGCGGACGAATCCGCCCGCCTCCTCACGGACTTCTTCCGCACCCGCTGAGGGCCTTGCCTGGCCCCCGAATACCGATTTCAGAGCACGGCCCCCCGTGCTGTAAGGTCTCCCTCGGTAGCGTGTCCGAGCGGCCGAAGGAGCTCGCCTCGAAAGCGAGTGTGGCGCAAGTCACCGAGGGTTCAAATCCCTCCGCTACCGCTGGTGAACGAAGGGGCGGTCCAGTGGGCCGCCCCTTCGTGGTCTTCCGTCGCAGGGTACGGATCTTCCCTATCGGAGACTCACCCGGTGTGCTCCAGCAGCGCCTCTCGGATCCCGCCCACGAACATCGCCCCCGCGGGCAGCAGTTCCCCGCTGTCCAGCAAGGCGCGGGTGGCGGTCAGTGAGTGACGGCCCCAGGTCTCGTACTCGTGCCGCGCCCGCTCGCCCCCCGTGCCCGCATCGGCTTCCGTCCGCCAGAAGTCCGTGACACCGAGGTGGGCGTAAGTGCCCTGCAGCAGGGCGCCCGCGGGGCGCGGGTCCGCCCGCCAGGGGGCGTGGTAGACGGCGCCGGAGGGCGGGCCGTGCAGGGGCACCAGGTCCATCAGAGCCCCGAGCTGGACATGCAGGAACTCGTGAACCAGCGTCAGGGCCAGCAGCACCGGGTCGGGCGGCCGGGAGGCCGCGACCGCACCGAAGGCCCGGCGGGCGGCGGAGCTCACGGCGGTGCCGCCCGGGGCCGGTCGCAGGGGCACCAGGGCGGTCAGGCAGGCAGCCACGGCATCGGCGTGCCAGGGGTGCCGTCGGACCAGCACCTCCCATGCGCCCTGCAGCGTCGTCGCCCAGCGCTGCACCTCGTCGTCCGCCAGCGGCTCCGCGCACAACCGGCCGTGGACCTCCCTGAACGGCCCTCTGTCGGCCAGCCGTACTTCCCAGACCCGGCCGTCGCACTCGGCGTGCAGCAGCGGCGCAGCGCCCCAGGTACCGCCCGGCGCCTCGGCATCGTGGACCAGACGGTGGAACCACTCCGTGTCGGTGACCTCACCCGCCTTCATCGCCGCGATCGTCCGTGCCGCCCCCTCGTCGAGGTAGGGATGGAGCATGACGGCTCGCCAGCGTCGTGGATCCTGCCGGTTCATCCGCACCAGACGCCGATAGGGCGCCTCGATGCCGTGCCCGTGTTCCGCGGCCACCTGGTGCAATGCGGCGACCAGCAGCATCCGCTTGCTGAGCTGCCCCGCCTGCAGCAGCTTCACCGCCGCCGCCCCGCCGCGCGCCCGGGCGACCGCGTGAAAGGTAGGTGGGTCGACGACGTGCCGCTTGAGCAGCCGGCCGCTCACCGCGAGCCTCCGCCCGTACGGCGGCCCAGCACGAGGGCCATGTCACGGGTCACACGTTCGCGGATGTGGTCGACGACGACGGCGAGATCCCTGCAGTAGACCGACGGGGAGGCGAAGGGGGTGGGGCGTGCGGTGGGGCTGTACCGGTGGGCGTAGAGACCGCCGCCACAGACCTGGACGCGCGCGCACCCGGCGCACACCGGTCCGAGACCGGCGAGCCCTCGCTGCCGGACCCGGAACGCCTCATGCGCGGCGGCTTCGGCGAACGTGTTGCCGAACACGTCCAGCCCGGTCGTGGGGGCAC
This sequence comes from Streptomyces sp. NPDC001507, assembly GCF_042894765.1. NCBI lineage: Bacteria > Bacillati > Actinomycetota > Actinomycetes > Kitasatosporales > Streptomycetaceae > Streptomyces > Streptomyces sp. NPDC001507. The sequence continues at coordinate 385,455 of NZ_JBIAVV010000010.1, read as the reverse complement.
CCGGGTACGAGACCTTCAAGGAGTCCGCCTGCTCGATGGATCCGTCCGTCTCGACCACGACGAGATCGACCGGTGCCAGACCCACCGTCTCACTGCGAGTGCTTCCGCCGAGCAGAACCGTCATGATCTCGTCGAAGAACCGGATGCCGGTCTCGCGCAGCGGAGCGTCGTACCAGCGGTCGAAGACGGCACACAGCCAGTCGGCGTACGGCGTGGGCTCGTCCGGCCGGGGTCCGGGGGACGACGTCGGCGGGACCGTGCGGCGGGTGAGGCCCGGCGGCGGATTCAGCCAGGTCCCGTGTGGCAGCAGCAGGTCCATCCGGGGCGGTGCGAACTCCAGCAGAGCCTCGTACGTCTCCACCGGATCGGCGGCCAGGTCGACCACGCACAGCAGTCCCGCGTACAGCGCGCGGTTGGCCGTCCGGCCCAGCGTCCGCAGCGCGCGGGCCGTCGCCTCGTGGCTTCCCCGCCCGTTGCGGCGGGGTCGATGCCGGTCGTGCACGGCAGGGGTGCCGTCGAGGCTGACGCCGACCTGGACTCCGTACCGGTGCAGCACGGGGAGCAGCGCCCGGTCCTCGGCGAGCCTCACTCCGTTGGTCTGCACCGTCAGCCCCACCTCGGTGATCCCGTGCAGACCGTCGACGAGCAGCCGCAGCATCTCGTCCAGCCGCTCGGCCCCGACCAGCAGCGGCTCGCCGCCGTGCAGCACGACACTCACCCGGTCCAGCCGGTGCTCCCGCGCGTGGTCCGCGATGAGGGCGGAGGTCCTGCGGACCGTTTCCGCGGTCATGATCCGGGGCCGGTCGCGCCAGCTCTGGTCAGCGGCCTCGTAGACGTAGCAGTAGTCGCAGGCCAGGTCGCAGCGGCTGTGGATCTTGAGCAGGAACTGGCGGAACGGCAACTCCGGTGCACCGGAAGCGGTGAGAGGCGAGCGCGTCTGCGGGACGGTGTGATGCGGGGTGGTGGGGCGCATGAATCCCGATCGCTCTGTGCGGGAGGCAGGGGCCCGCATATTACAGCCCGTCAGTAGCCCGTACGGGCGCCTTTCTCAGGTGGTGGGAGGCTCGATGTCCGCGTCCAGGCGGGCGCCCGACATGACGGCCCGGGTGGTGGGATGCTCCTCGCCGAGAGTCAGCCGCGCCCGTCTCAGGGCTTCCGTCCGGTACTCCTCGGCCTCTGCAGTGCGCCCGAGCGCGCGCAGGCTGAGGGACAGATTGGCCGTGACAGCCATGGTGTCGTAGTGATCGGGGCCGAGGTGCTGGAGGAGCCTTTGCCGAGCCTGTTCCTCCAGTTCCGCGGCACCGGCCACCTCACCGGCGGCCACCAGATCGTTCGCGTGGTTGATCAGGCACGCCAGGGTGTACGGGTGTTCGGCACCGAGCACGTCGTACAGCTGTTCCAGCGTCCGCTGCGACATGTCCCGGGCCGCCTCCAGGCGTCCCGCCAGCCGCAGATGGACGGACAGGTTGTTGGCGCAGGCGAGCGTGACGGGATGGGCATCGCCCAGGTAGTCCACGTAGCGGCGCTGCACGCGTTCCGCGAGTTCCAAGGCCTGTTCGGCGTTTCCGAGCGCGGCGAGGTCTCCGGCCAGGTTCGAGGCGACGGCGAGGGTGTCGGGGTGCTCGGCGCCGAACAGCTCGATGTACCGGCTGTGGACCTCGTGGTCGATCTCGTGGGCTTCGGTGTAACGACCGGCGCGACGCAGGGCGACCGCGAGATTCCGCCGCGCGTCCAACGTGCTCATGTGACCGTCCCCCAGGGTCTGCCGGTACAGCTGGACCGTCTGCTGGAGCAGCACGAGAGCCTGGCTGAGGTGACCGGTCTCTCGCAGGTCCCGGGCGTAGTTGGCCGCGCTGCTGAGGTTGTAGACGTCGTCCGCCCCCCGTGTCTCACGCCCCTGGTCGTAGATTCTCCGGTGGCGTGCGAGGGCCTGTCTGCGGTCACCTGCCAGATATTCGGAAACGGCGAGGTTGTTGTCGTACATCAGGGTGCGGGGATGGTCTTCGCCGAGACTCTGCTGTGCGGCCGCGAGCGTTGCCGCATCGAGGGCACGGGCTTCCCGGTAGCGACCGAGGGCCCGCAGATCGGAGCCGACGTTCGTCGCGGCGGCGAGCGTGTGGGGGTCGTTCTCCCCCCTGGTGGCACGGAACCGCTCGTGCGTGTCCTGGTCCATGTCGAAGGCCGCGCGCAGCTGGCCCTGGAAGCGCAGCGCGTTGCCCAGCTGGATCCGGAGCAGAAGCGTGTGGGTGTCGCTCGGATCCTCGAACGGCTCCCTGCTCCATCGCTCCAGGGTGCGCTCGGCCAGTGTGCGAGCCGCGCTCAGGAGCCCGCGTTTCCAGAGGTAACGGACCGAATCGATGATCCACTTTCGCACTTCGGGATCGGTGTTGCCTGCTGCTCTGGACGGCCACAAGTGGGGAAGAAGCTCCTCGTACCCGTCCCAGTTCCGGGGGGAATCCGGGTCGCCGGGGCTGGCCTCGGCGAGCGCGGTGTGGACGACACGGCGCCACTGCTGCCAGCGTTCGCCGACGACATGGTCACGGATGACCGCCTGGACCAGCCGGTGCACCGTGAGGGTGGCGCTGCCCTGATCGCTCTTCGCCAGTCCGAACCTGTTGATCAGGCGCAGGATCTGGGCGGTGGCCAGTTCGTCCCGGGGTTCACCGGGAGCGATGGTGAGCGCCTGGGTGACCGACCGGCTGTAGAGGAGGCGCATGGGGATCGGGTCCGGGCCGAAGAAGGAGCAGATCTCCAGCATCTCCGCCGCCGCAGGGTTCTTGCGGCGCAGCTCACCGACCGCGAGCCGCCACGTCGCGACCGCGGAGTGGTCGTAGTCCTGCCTGGGGAGCTGGGTGCTGCCGAGCACCTCGGTCAGCCGGTCCCGGAGAAGGCCCAGGTAGCGGGCGACCGGCATGTTGCTCTCGTGCAGATAGATCGCGGCCTGGGCGACGGCCAGGGGGAGGTCGCCCAGCTCGTCGGCGACCTGGCCGATGTCCTCCTCGGACAACGCCGGATTGAATCGGTGCATCAGTTCGACGCTCTCGTCGCGGGTGAACACGTCCACCTCGACCAGGCCGGCGCTCGTCGCCCAGGCCCGGTCGCGAGAGGTGATCAGCACATGACCGTTGGGCGGCCCGGCAGGGATCAGGCCGGCCAGCTCCTCGGGGCCTCCCGCGTTGTCGTAGACCAGCAGCCAGCGGGCGAACGGCTCGCCGCGGCGCAGGGCTCGGAGCACCGAGGTGACCGTCGTGTTCAGGTCCTCGCTCTCCTCCAGGCCCAGATACGGCGCGAGGTCGGCAAGGGCCGGAGGAATGAGTTCCGGCTGCGCCGCCGCGACCCACCACACGACGTCGTAGGCGCCCTTGAAGCGGTGGACGTACTCCAGGGCGATCTGGGTCTTCCCCATGCCGCCCAGCCCGTACAGCACCTGGCTGGAAACGGCACCGGTCGGTCCGGCGGTGAACTGGTTGCGCAGTCTCTCCAGGAGTTCGGCGCGGCCGGTGAACGCCAGGTTCCTGGACGGCGCCCGCTGCACCGCCGGCATGCTTCCCGGAAAGTCCGGACGTCGGCCTCCGGCTGCCCGGAGGGCGGCCTCGCCGTCCTGGCCGTGGGACGGCACAAGCACCGCGGCCAGCAGTTGCGCTCTGGCCTCCGCGGCGTTGGAACAACGACTGAGGTCGGTGGCGAGGTTGTGCCACAGGGGGGTGGACGCGGTGGTCTCCAGTTCCTGGACGCACACGGCCACCATGCGGGGGACCCTGGTCTCCTCGCAGTCGCCGAGCCGCAGCCGGAGGTCCGCGGCACGCCGATGCGCGGTGTACGCAGGAGACAGCAGCGCGAGCAACCTCCCCTGGCCCTGCAGGGCGCCGAGCAGCTCGGGCGGTCCATCGGCTTCGGTGACCGCCGTGATGCTGTGCAGGGAGACGCGGTAGCCGACCCCCTCCAAGGTGCCCGCCGCCCATTCGGCCCACATCCGGTCGCCGGGCGCGTAACTGATGAAGATCCGCGCGGGCACGGTGCGCGGAGTGCGCAGGTAGGAGGTGTTCAGGCGACGGCGCTCGTCGGGGGGCAGGGGAACCAGGGCACGTACCCGGCCCTCGGTGATCCAGTCGGTGAGCCGTTCGAATGCGGAGAGCAGAGATCCTTCCTGCAGCGGCCGCTCGGCGACCGTGGCAGGTATCTCCTCATACGCGTAGAAGGGTTTGTAGGGGATCTCCACCTCGCCCCAGTAGCGCTCGCGCTGTGCTTCGCTGAGCCAGTGCAGGAAAGGGGCGAAGGCCTCACGTGCGAAGTCCCGGCCGGCTTCCAGACGCTCCTTCTCGGCGTCCTCCACTCTCATCGGGACGGGCAGGATACGGATGTCACGCTGCGACGAACGGCCCACCGACAGGGCGACGTCGACACCGCCACGGATGCTCTGCACACTTGAGGTGAAGCAGCCGACCAGGATGTCCGGCATCAGGATGGTGCAGATGCCGGACGTGTCGCTGACGCCCGTCCGGCTGTCGATGAGCACGTAGTCATAGGTGGAGACCATCTCTTCACGCAGCGCGTGCAAGAACGTTCCTCCGCCCAACTGTTCATAGAATCGATGCCAGTTGAACCTGGTGACGGCCGTGGAATAGGAGGCCGACTGGCGTCCGGCGGGAACGAAGTCGAGCCGACCGGACAGGTTCAGTTCGAGGCCGGTCGTGTAGGGACGGAGCCGGGTGAGCGAACGCAGTCGTCGCTCACTGACAGCGGCGGGCACGGTGGGCGGAGCCTCGGCCCGGCTCGGGCTCAGTACCTCGTTCACATAGGCCTGGACCATGTTCATCAGGCCTTCGGTCGAGCGCAGTTCCGCATCGACGAGCACGGGGTGGAAGTAGCGGTGCAGTCCTGGAGCCTCCAGGTCCCAGTCGACTATCAGCACCCGGAGACCGTTGCTGGCCAGGATCCAGCCGACATTGGCAACGGCCATGGTCCGTCCGGTGCCGCCCTTGTAGGAGTAGAAGGTCACGATCTTCCCGTTGCCCGGGACTTCAGTACTCTCAGTACTCATCGTCCCCATTCCCCTCCCACGGTCGGCGCACCGGCGTGTCCGCCGTCTCGGGGCCGGCGGCCGTTGCCTGCGGTGCAGGCACGGTCAGCTCGGGCAGCCGCGAGGCGGCCGGCCCCTCGGGCAGCCATCTGGGCACGGCGCTCTCCGTCAAGCGACTCTGGGCGACGGCGACCATCACTGCCAGATGGTCGTCGAAGTTCTCCTTGCCGACCCGCACCCGGAAGAGCGGGTCGTACGGATCGTTCCGCCGCATCCAGTTCCGCCGGAACACCTGCCGCAGGCGTGCCCAGAGCCCTTCGTCGGCAGACTCCTCGTCGCTGTCGTGGCAGGGGACCAGCACCCCGGTGACGGGATGGTTCTGACGGTCGAAGTCGACGAGTGCCGCGCGATAGGGCTCGACTGCCGCAGCCCAGGCGTCGACCAGGAGGATGCTCGTCTGGCTGTCGGTCAGCGCCGCTTCGAGCTTGCGGCCGAGTTCGTCGTCGATCGCCTCAAGACTGCTTGTGCACCCCTCGTCGATGATCACTCGTTGAGCGCGGTGGGCCAGCGTGGGACGAACCGGCGGGTGGTAGGGCGTCCACTCAAGAGGTGTGCGCCCGTAGTACTCGATGCCGCGCCGGCCCTCCGGCAGCCGTTCCGCGGTACCCGCGGCCACGAAGATCCTCACGTGCCCCAGATCGCGCTCCGTGGGCTGCTGCCACTGCGGGGCAGGGAAGCAGCCCTGCACCGTGCCGAGGTCGAGTTCTTCGGTGTGCGGCAGCCTGAAGCGCTCCGCGACGTGCCTGACCCGATCGGCTATGACCGAGACGGCCTTGCGGTAGCTGTGACCAGCGGGATCGGTACGCAAGAGTGCCTGGAGGCCGTACTCGGCGTACTCCGATCCCATCCTCGGCTCGGAATACTGCAGCCGTGCGACCTCGTCGGGCAGCGGACCGCGCAGCGGCGCCCACATGACCGGCACCAGTGCGGGCACATCGATGTCGGTCTCCTGCCGGTACTGCGTGAGGCGGTCCCGGAACGCCGTCCACTCCTTGCCGCAGTAGAGACTGCGCATGTAAGAGGACGAGTACAGGGCGACAAAGGCCCGACAGCGCCCCACCGCCCTGCCGAGCACCCGCTCCCAGTCCGAACCGAGTCCGAGCCGCTCCACGTCCCGGAAGGCGGGTTGCATACCGGAACCCGCACCCAGACGCTCCAGTTCGTCCACCAGATCCCGGTAGAAGCGCCCGACGAAGGCATCGCTGTCATCCCGCCTGGCGTAACTGAGGAAAAAGTACGGCTCCTCGTCCAAGTCGCCCCCCGGTACCCGTCCACAGAACCTGGCACCGTGTCACCCACCTGCCAGGGCGCGCGCACAGACGTTCATACCCGACGGCGGAAGGGCTCAGACATCCCAGCCGAGACGGAGCCGACGGCGCGTCACAGCGCCGACTGGAATCCGGCCATCGGCTCGTTCGTGGGGTGCAGCACCTCGTCGATCACCCTGCGCAGGGCAGCGGTGAAGGCGGTGTCGGGCATGTCATCCAGATCGCCCATCGACACGCCGGTCAGATCCACCAGGCCCGAGCTGTACTCGGAGCCGAACGTCCGTTCCACCGCACCCCTCACACGCGCGTGCGCACACGTGCATTCGGAGACCGGCATGCACGCCCACTTCTGCCAAGGCGGGAGCCTACTCGCTCCACACCCCGCCAGGCGCACGCGATGCCCCGCACCCGACGGGCCGTGACGCCGCACCCCCAGAACAACACGAGTGACGCGCAAGCCACCGAGGGCTCGGGTCCGTCCGTCACCGACTTCACACGAACGGCTCAGGGCGCTTGCCCGCGTAGTTCCAGACCATGGCCCCGAAGACCGGGGCGTGCAGCAGGAACAGCAGCCAGAGCCACTTCGGGACGTACCTGACGCGCTCCGCCGGCGTGCGGACGCAGTCGAGCAGTGCCGCCACGACAAGCACGACCAGCAGGGTGACGAGCCCGAAGGCCATCGTCGTCATCAGCATCCGCGCTCTCCCTCTCGACTCCGGTTGACCCGGGTTCGCCTCCGTTGCCTCGGCCCTTCATCGGATCGGCCCCCGCGATCGGTTCACGCGACCGGTTCACGTTTCGGGGACCGGGAGATTCGGAGATTCGGAGAAAAAAATCCGGCACGCATCGCGCCATCGGTCATACAAAACGATCGGAGGGTTACACTCGCGCCCGGCAACCGGGGGAACCCGGGGGAGTGACAGGGGAGAGGCCAGGTGGCGGTGAACGCCAAGAAGATCGCCGTCTACGTACTCGTGATCTTCGCGCTCTACGTGATCATCACGGACCCACCCAAGGCGGCGGACTGGGTCCAGATAGTCTTTCAGGGCATATCGGACGCCGCGAAGGCCGTCGGTGACTTCTTCACCTGGCTGGCCGACGGGGCGAAGTAGACGCACCGGGAGTACCCATGATCCGCCACCTGGTCCTCTTCAAGCTCAACGAGGGCGTCGGGCGCGACGATCCGCGGGCCGTCGCGGGCGCCCAGGCCTTCTCCGACCTCGGCGGCCAGATCGAGGAGCTGCGCTTCTGGGAGTGCGGCTGGAACATCACCGACCGCCCCATCGCCCACGACTTCGCGATCAACTCGGCGGTCGAGGACCAGGACGCGCTCAAGCGGTACCTGGAGCACCCGGCCCACCAGGCGGCCGCGGCGCAGTGGCGGGAGTTCGCCACCTGGGTGATCGCCGACTACGAGTTCTGAGCCGTACGGCCGCCTGAGCATCCCGAGCCCCCTGCCCGCCGGGCAGGGGGCTTTTACTGCAGCTGGTGCCTCAACTTGCCCGTATTAATACCCAACACGACGTTACCAGGTGCTTGCACACAGTGCACATGTCTTGTGATGCTATGACCGCTTTTGACGGATGATTGACCGATGAAGAGGTGGCGTTGACCGTGTCGGCCAGTTCTGCGCCGCCCCAGGAAGAGGCGCCCGCCCCAGCCCAGACCCCCACCGCTCCCGCCCAAGCCGCCGCGCCCGCCCAAGCCGACGCCCCCGCCCCGGAGAAGCGACGGGGCGCCGACACCCGGGCGCTGACCCAGGTGCTCTTCGGACAGCTCAAGGAGCTCAAGCCGGGCACGCCGGAGCACAACCGCGTGCGCGCGGCGCTCATCGAGGCGAACCTCCCGCTCGTGCGCTACGCGGCCGCCCGCTTCCGCTCCCGCAACGAGCCGATGGAGGACGTCGTCCAGGTCGGCACCATCGGGCTCATCAACGCCATCGACCGCTTCGACCCCGACCGGGGCGTGCAGTTTCCGACCTTCGCGATGCCGACCGTCGTCGGGGAGATCAAGCGCTACTTCCGGGACAACGTCCGGACCGTGCACGTACCGCGCCGGCTGCACGAGCTGTGGGTCCAGGTCAACAGCGCGACCGAGGACCTGACCACCGCCTTCGGCCGCTCCCCCTCCACCGCCGAGATCGCCGAGCGGCTGCGGATCAGCGAGGAGGAGGTGCTCTCCTGCATCGAGGCCGGCCGGTCGTACCACGCGACCTCCCTGGAGGCCGCGCAGGAGGGCGACGGGCTGCCGGGCCTCCTGGACCGCATCGGCTACGAGGACCCGGCCCTGGATGGCGTGGAACACCGGGACCTCGTCCGCCACCTGCTCGTCCAGCTCCCCGAGCGGGAGCAGCGGATCCTCCTGCTGCGCTACTACAGCAACCTCACCCAGTCGCAGATCAGCGCGGAGCTCGGCGTCTCCCAGATGCACGTCTCCCGCCTCCTGGCCCGCAGCTTCCAGCGCCTGCGCTCGGCCAACCGCATCGAGGCATAGGGCCTCGCCCCAGGGACCCGTTACCGGTCCGAGACCCGTCCCCGGCGACTTGGTGAGACCGTAACCGCAAACAGGATCGAGCCATCACCGTCGCGAGCGAATCGCTCACCAGCGCACTTCCCGACAGTTGAGGGTCGAAAAAGCGTCAGACCCCCTTCTTCCAGGGCGGATTCGCATCTCGCATGTCGACATGTCACTACAGCGTGTTGCCGACATGTGACATTCTGCCGGAAGCGCGTTTGCAGGGGCTCCGGCTCCGGTATTCAGGTGAAGGCATCGTTCCTAGCAGGGAACGCCGCCGCGACCGTCCCGCGACCCAAAGGGGGTGGCATGTCCGCAGACCAGGGCAGCTCGAAGGTGCTCACGCCCACGAACAGCGAGGCAGCGCCCAAGGAGCTCGACGCCATCGACGTGCTCGACAGCATCGATGGCGCCCTCGAAGGCGCCCCGGCGCTGGAGGCCCCTCCGACCCCGGAAGTCCCGGTGGTCTCGGAGAACCTCGACACCCGCACCCTGTCCCGCTCCCTGTTCCTGCGCCTTGCCGCACTCGAAGAGGACAGCCCCGAGCGTGCTTACGTCCGGGACACCCTGATCGAACTCAACCTCCCCCTCGTGCGCTACGCGGCGGCCCGCTTCCGCAGCCGCAACGAGCCGATGGAGGACATCGTCCAGGTCGGCACCATCGGCCTGATCAAGGCGATCGACCGCTTCGACTGCGAACGGGGCGTGGAGTTCCCGACGTTCGCGATGCCGACGGTCGTGGGCGAGATCAAGCGCTTCTTCCGTGACACCTCCTGGTCGGTGCGCGTGCCGCGCCGCCTCCAGGAGCTGCGCCTGGCCCTCACCAAGGCCAGCGACGAGCTCTCCCAGAAGCTGGACCGCTCGCCGACGGTGACGGAGCTGGCGGCCGTCCTCGGCGTCTCCGAGGAGGACGTGGTCGACGGCCTCGCCGTCGGCAACGCGTACACCGCCTCCTCCCTCGACTCCCCGGCCCCCGAGGACGACGGCGGCGAGGGCTCCCTGGCCGACCGCCTCGGCTACGAGGACACGGCTCTGGAGGGCGTCGAGTACCGCGAGTCGCTCAAGCCGCTCCTCGCCAAGCTCCCGCCGCGCGAGCGCCGGATCATCATGCTCCGCTTCTTCGCGAACATGACCCAGTCCCAGATCGGCGAGGAGGTCGGCATCTCCCAGATGCACGTCTCCCGCCTGCTGACCCGCACCCTGGCCCAGCTCCGCGAGGGCCTGATCTCGGACTGAAGTCGCGCCTACGGGTTCCTTACTGACGGAGTGTCAGCCACACTGGCGCGATGCCTCTCCGCAGGACAGAGATCCGTAGGACGCACATCCGCAGGAAGCAATTCCGCAGCACGCCGAGCGGCGAGACACCGAGCCGCAGGACGCCGAGTGGCCGTGGGGCCGATGCTCCCGCGGCGCCGGTGGCCGGTCCGGTGCGGCCACGCAGGGCGCCCGGCGGCCGGTGGGGCACCGGCACGGCGGCCTCGGCGGTCGCCGCCTGTCTGGCCTCGGCGCTCGCGGCGTGCGCGGGCGGCGGTCACGGCGGCTACACGGCGGTGGGTGCCGCGGGCGGCGCACCGGGCACGTCGGCACGGCCGACGGGATCGGTGACGCTGGTCCCCCTGGACGGGGCGAAGGGGGCGGACGGCCCGACGGCCCGGGCGGATGAGCGCGAGCCGGCCCCGACCGCCGCCACGGCCGGCGAAGCCGCCACAGCCGCCTCGCCGTCCGTCATGACGGCTTCCCCCGGTTCCGCTTCCCGCCGCGACGGCACCCAGCCACGCCGAAGCGAGCCGCCGGCGTCCAACTCACCACGGCCCGGCACCTCTTCGGCCACGTCGTCACCCTCGCCCGCCGCCCTCACCTGGAGCACCCCCACCCGCGAGGCCACCGACCAGCGCTGGTGCGAGAAGGTGACCATCACCTTCGCCAACTCCGGCGGCACGGCGGTGCGTTCGGGCACGGTCACGCTCGGCACGCACATCATCGACCTGCTGGGCATCGACTGGTCGACGGTCACGTCGACGGAGCCCGTGCCGGCCCCGGTCGCGCCCGGCACCCGCAAGGCGAAGACCTGGACGGTCTGCGTGGACGACTGGCGGGTGCCGCTCGGCATGCACGTCGAGACACGGGTGGTGACCGTCGACTGGAGCTGAGCACGACGAAGGCCCGGGGCACGCGACCCCGGGTTCCTTTCGCCGTACCGGCCGCCGTGGCGGCCGTCCTACATGAACGCGAGCCAGGCCACCGCCGCCACCACGACCACCGCGGCGACGACGCCGAGGATCAGGCCGAGGCGGGGGCCGGAGGAGGAGTAGGTGGTCGCCGTCTGCTGAGGAGTCTGCGGGGCCTCGTCGACGAACGCGCGGAACATCTGGGTGCTGCCGGCGGGGTCGTAGTTGCCCTGGGGGCCCTGGGTGTTAGCCATGGCCCGAGACACTAGCGAATCCGGGGGGCCGGCCCAAGTGGGGGGCCTCCGTTGCACCCGACCCACCCCACCTGCACGTTTACGTTCGCAATACTTGCCTTTGCCAAGTTTTTATGCCCACTCCCGCCGATATATTTGCCTGTGGCAACCAAGCAGTTCTATGGTTGCCCCAAGCAACGAATACGGTCGTGAGGAGGTGTGCGGGATGGCGAAGCAGGCGCAGTTCGAGGAGCTGGCGCGTCAGCTCAGCGCCGTCGGAGCCGTGAAGCGGGACCTGGGCCGCATTCTGCCGCCCGAGTGCCCGACCGGCTCGGCGGCGGTACTGACGCTGCTCGGCCGTCACGGCTCCATGCGCATGAGCAAGCTCGCCGAGCTGCTCGCCGTGGACATGTCCGTGACCAGCCGGCACGTGGCGCACGTCGCCGAGCGCGGCTGGATCGAGCGCTCTTCCGATCCGGCGGACAAGCGCTCCCGCATCCTGCACCTCACGCCCGCGGGCGAGGCGACCCTCGAGGAACTGTCCCGGCGCAGCACCGAACTGCTCGCCGAGCGGCTGGGCGACTGGAGCGACGAGGAGGTCGACCAGCTGATCCGGCTGATGACCCGGCTCCGGGACAGCTTCGGCGACTGCCGGGCCACGGCCCCGCATCTGCGGCCCACCGCCGTCGGCACGGTACCCGCGCCGGGCGCCCCGAAAGCCACGGCCGAGGCCATGGACAAGGTCACGGTCACCTCCGCCGCCCGCGCCCCCACGCCCGTACTCGAACCGACGCCCACGACGACCACCCGTACACCCGCATAAGACGTCAGAAAAGGAAGCCCATGGCAACGACCACACCAGCCGGTGTGCGGGCTCACGCCAAGCACGGGGGAGGCAGCGCCGCCGGCTCCGCCGAGCAGGCCCCGATGTCCCACCGGCAGATCATGGAAGCCCTCACCGGGCTGCTGCTCGGCATGTTCGTGGCGATCCTGTCGTCGACGATCGTCACCAACGCCCTGCCGCACATCATCGGCGACCTCGGCGGCGGCCAGTCCGCCTACACCTGGGTCGTGACCGCCTCGCTGCTGGCCATGACGGCCACCACCCCGCTGTGGGGCAAGCTCTCCGACCTGTACAGCAAGAAGGCGCTCGTCCAGATAGCCCTCGTCATATACGTCGCGGGCTCCATGGTCGCCGGTCTCTCGCAGAACCCCGAGATGCTGATCGCCTGCCGTGTCGTCCAGGGCGTCGGGGTCGGCGGTCTGTCGGCGCTGGCCCAGATCGTCATGGCCGCGATGATCTCGCCGCGCGAGCGCGGCCGCTACTCCGGCTACCTGGGCGCGACCTTCGCCGTCGCCACCGTCGGCGGCCCGCTGCTCGGCGGTGTCATCACCGACACCTCGTGGCTGGGCTGGCGCTGGTGCTTCTACGTCGGCGTCCCCTTCGCCGTCATCGCGCTGATCGTGCTGCAGAAGACCCTGCACCTGCCGGTCGTGAAGCGGGACGTCAAGGTCGACTGGGCCGGCGCGTTCTTCGTCGCCGCCGCCGTCTCGCTGCTGCTGCTCTGGGTCACCTTCGCCGGTGACAAGTACGACTGGATCTCCTGGCAGACGTACGCGATGGTCGGCGGCTCGATCGTCCTCGGTCTGATCTTCGTCCTGGTCGAGTCGAAGGCCACGGAGCCGATCATCCCGCTGCGGCTGTTCCGCAACCGGACCATCACCCTGGCCTCGCTGGCCTCCCTGTTCGTCGGTGTCGCGATGTTCACCGGCACCGTGTTCTTCAGCCAGTACTTCCAGCTGGCCCGCGACAAGTCCCCGACGATGTCCGGTGTGATGACGATCCCGATGATCGGCGGTCTGTTCATCTCCTCCACCGTCTCGGGCCAGTTCATCACCCGCACAGGACGCTGGAAGGCCTGGCTGGTCAGCGGTGGCGTGCTGGTGACGGCGGGCCTCGGCCTGCTCGGCACCATCCGCTACGACACGGCGTACTGGAAGATGTCGATCTTCATGGCGCTGATGGGTCTCGGCATCGGCATGATGATGCAGAACCTGGTGCTCTGCACGCAGAACCAGGTCGCCCCGTCGGACCTCGGGTCGGCCAGCTCCACCGTCACCTTCTTCCGGTCCCTGGGCGGCGCGGTCGGCGTCTCGGCGCTGGGCGCGGTGATGGCCAACCGGATCACGCACTACGTCACGGACGGTATCGCCTCCCTCTCCCCCAAGTACCAGGCCGCCCTGGCCGGTTCCAGCTCGTCCACCGACAGCATCCCGGACCTGGGCAAGTACCCGAAGCCGCTGCGCACCCTCGTCGAAAGCGCGTACGGCCACGCCATCGCCGACGTCTTCATGATCGCCGGTGGCCTCGCGGCCCTCGCGTTCCTGATCAGCCTGTTCATCAAGGAGGTTCCGTTGCGGACCAAGGGCGCGCTGGCGCAGGCCGCCGAGGCCGAGAGCACCGAGACCGCGGAGAGCCCGGAGACCGTGAGCGCCGCCGTCGCCGCGCCGGTCGCGGCTCCCGTCGAGGAGCGGCAGGTCCCGAGCTGGGCCGCCCCGGTCGTGAGCAGCACCACGGAGGCCGCGGCCCAGCCGGAGACCGCCGGGCTGTTCACCGCCGTGGCCACCATCGCCGGTCCCGAGCAGTCGGCGGGCTCCGGTGCCACCCCGGTGCACGGCTTCGTGCGCGGTGCCGAGAGCGCCCCGGTCGCGCAGGCCGCGGTCACCCTGATCTCGCTGTCCGGCCGCCAGCTGGGCCGTGCGGTCGCGGGCTTCGACGGTTCCTACCGGCTGGACGCGCCCGGTGCGGGCTCGTACGTGCTGATCGCCTCCGCCGACGGCTACCAGCCGCAGGCCGCCACGGTCGTGGTGGGCGAGGAGCCGGTGCCCTACGACATCCTGCTGAGCGGCACCAGCGGGCTGACCGGCGTCGTCCGCGGGGCCGGCAGTGCGCTCCCGGTCAAGGACGCGATGGTCATCGTCACCGACGTGCGCGGCGACCTGCTGGCCACCGCGGCCACCGGTGACCAGGGCGACTTCCGGTTCGGCGAGCTGGTGCCGGGTGTGGTCACGGTCGCGGTGAACGCGGCCGGGTACCGGCCCCGCGCCCTGCCGGTCGAGATCGGCACCGCCGGGGTCACCCGGATCGAGGTCGACCTGGACGCCGGCGCCCAGCTGCAGGGTGTCGTCCGGGCCCCGCACGGCCCGCTGGCCGACGCCCGCGTGACCCTCGTGGACGCGGCGGGCAACGTGGTCGGCACGTCCACCACCGGCCTGGACGGCGCGTACGCCTTCGCCGACCTGGACGGCGGCGACTACACCGTGATCGCGACGGGCTACCCGCCGGTCGCCACCGCCCTGAACGTCACGGGCGCAGGTGTCGAGGGCCACGACATCGAACTCTCCCACCCGGGCGAGTAGTTCGAACTCCGGCCCGTGGCGGGCGCGCCCACAAGGAGGCGCCCGCCGCGGGCCGGTCTCATACGACCAATGTGTGATTGCCTGAGTGTTTCAGTGTCTGCAGGGAGAAACGGGATGGGACTGACCGCGAGGATCCGCACCCGGGACGGATGGGCCGTGTCGCACGCGGTCGTCACGGTGACCGACATGACCGGCAGCCAGGTGCTGCGTGCCGAGGCCGACGACGAGGGCACGGTGCGCGATCCGAATCCGCTCGCGCCGGGGGCGTACACCGTCATCGTCACGGCCCTGGGCTACGCGCCCGCCGCCTCCAGCGCCATCGTCACCGCGAGCGGCCGCGCCGAGATCGGCACGGTGACGCTGGCGCGGCAGGGCGGCACCGAGCTGCCCCCGCCGGGCCCCTGGACGGTGGACCCGGCGCACTCCACGGTGGGCGCGGTCGCCCAGCACCTGGGCATCTCCAGCGTCCGCGGCCGGTTCACGGACTTCAGCGCGGGCATCGAGATCGCCCCCGACGACATCGCCAAGTCCCGAGTCCAGGCGGTCATCCGGGCCGCCTCCATCGACACCGGCAACGGCATGCGCGACACCCACCTGCGCTCCGCCGACTTCCTCGACGTCGAACGCCACCCCGAGATCACCTACACCTCGACGGGACTGACGGCGGCCGGTTCCGACCGCTGGACGGTGCACGGCGAGCTCTCGCTGCACGGTGTCGTACGGCCGGTCGACCTCGCCCTCGCCTACCTCGGCACCGGCGCCGACCCGTGGGGCGGCACCCGCGCCGCGTTCCGCGCGACGACCGAGCTGCACCGCGAGGACTTCGCCATGAACTACAACCAGGTGGTGCAGGCGGGCATCGCCGCCATCGGCACCACCCTCAAGATCGAGCTGGAGATCCAGGCGGTCCAGGGCGAGTCGCTGCCGCAGGCCTGAACATGAGCCCGTCAGGGACAGGCTGAGCGGGCCCGGCGCCCCTAGGCTGGCGCCATGGCACCGAACATCGCGACGAACACCACCGTCTCCCTCGACGAACTGCTGGACTTCGTACGGCCCCGCCACCGCGCGATCCTGCTCACCCGGCGCGCCGACGGCAGCCCGCAGGGGTCGCCGCTGACCTGCGGGGTCGACGACTCCGGGCGGATCGTCGTCTCCACCTACCCCGAGCGGGCCAAGACCCGGAACGCCAAGCGGGACGAGCGGGTGAGCCTGCTCGTCCTGAGCGACGACTGGAACGGGCCGTGGGTCCAGGTGGACGGCCGCGCCGAGGTGATCGACTCGCCCGAGTCGGTGGAGCCGCTGGTGGAGTACTACCGGAACATCGCCGGGGAGCACCCGGACTGGGACGAGTACCGGGCGGCGATGGTGAAGCAGGGGAAGTCGATCATCCGGGTGACGCCGGAGAAGTGGGGGCCGGTGGCCACCGGCGGGTTCCCGGCGCGACTGACTTCGCCGGACGCGTAGGCGCGGTGCGCGCCACTCGGGGCCGACGGCGTCCGCCGCGGTGTTCCCGGCAGCCGCTGCCGGGCTGCGGAGAGTCCGGCGTCCTGGCCCGCTGAGCAGGCCGTCGGTCGGCTGCGCCGCCGTCGTGGCCGGTCGCGCAGTTCCTCCCCCAGCCTTCGGCCGGGGTACCCCGGCGCCCCTTACGGGGCGCCCTTCGCCACCATCGCATCGATTCCCGCGATCAGCAGATCCAGCGCGAACGTGAAGTCCCGGTCCAGCATCTCGGCGACGGTGTCGCCGCCCCGTGCCGCCCTGAGGTCCCTGGACTCCTCGATGATCTGCGCGGTCGCCGGGGTCTCGGTCACCGCGTTCATCGCGGTGTCGAAGTACTCGTCCGGGGTCATGCCGGCCGCCGCCACGCGCTCGGCGAAGTGGCTCTCGATCGTGCCGTAGCCGTAGACGAACTGGAAGACGGCCGAGATCGCGCCGGTCACGCCGTGGGCGGGCAGGCCGGCGCGGCGGACCACCTGCTGGACCACCCGGGAGAAGGCGAGCGAGTGGGGGCCGATGTTGAGATAGCGGCCGGCCAGCGGGGAGAGCCAGGGGTGGCGGACCAGCAGGGCGCGGTACTCCGTGGCCAGCGCCCGCAGCTGCGCACGCCAGTCGCCGACGGCGGCGTCAGGCAGGGCCAGCTCGCCGAAGGCCGCGTCCAGAGCGAGTTCGAGCAGGTCGTCCTTGGTGTCGACGTACCAGTACACGGACATCGCGGTCACGTTGAGCTCGGCCGCCAGCCGCCGCATGGAGAACTTGTCGAGCCCGTCGGCATCGAGGAGCCGGACGGTGACGGAGGTGATCCTGGCCCGGTCGAGCCCGGACGGCTGACCACTGCGCCCGCCCTTGCCGCCCTTCTCCGCCAGCCACACACTGGCCCGCGCCATAGACACACCTTCCTCCACGACCACTTCCAAAGATGCTAGAACCCCAACGCCCCTGGAAGGGGCGCGGGGCTGTGCCCGACATGCGGCTCCGCCGCGCGGCCGCGACCAGCCACAATCCACCCGCACCCGCCGCCGGACAAGTACCCCCCTCCCCCTGGGCGACCTCCTTCTCCGCCTTCCTGAGAAGCCCCGCCGACAGCGACTTCCCCGGCGCCACCCAGGAACTGAGCACCGCGCCCAGCACCGCAACCCCCAGCCCGTTCCCGAACTCGGCCAGCGGGCCGTTGATCCCGGCGCCCACCCCGGCCTTCTCCGGAGGAATCGCGCTCATGACGGCGTGCGCCATCGCCGGGTTGGCGATCGCACACCCCGCCCCGATCAGCAGCAGCCCGAGCAGCGTGCCGCCGTACCCGCTCGCGTCCAGTACGGCGATGGACACCAGGCCCAGGGACATCAGCAGCCTGCCGAGCGCGATCGCGACCGGTGTCCCCAACCCGGTCGCCCACCTGGCCGACAGGCCGCTGAAGTTGAGGGCGACGACCGTCAGCGCGAGCGGCGCGGTGCGCAGAGCGGCCTCCAACGGGCCGTAGCCGAGGACGAGTTGCAGGTGCTGGGTGAGCAGGAACGGCGCGCCGCCCATGCCGAACGTGATGAGGACCGCGCCGGCGACGGCGCCCATGAAGCAGTTTCCGGGGCACGGCAAAGGGCGGTGACCGGGGAGGTCACCGCCCTCTGTGCCGCTCAGGGAGCCGTCAGCTGCTGCTCGTCTTCTGCGTGAGGTCGTAGAAGGTGGACGAACCCACCGTCACCTTCTTGAAGTTCTTCTCGACCCAGGAGGAGATCTGCGAGGCCGTGCCGCTGCTGCTGCCGCCCATCATGCCGCCGCCGGTGCCGGAGGAGATGAAGTAGTGGATCTTGCCTTCGGCCACGTACTTCTCGAACTGGGCGAGCGTCGGGGACGGGTCGGTGCCGTTGAAGCCGCCGATCGCCATCACCGCGTCGCCGGTGGAGAGCTGGTAGCTCGCGGCGTTCTGGGCGCCGACGGCCGCCGCCGCCCAGGTGTACTGGGAGGAGTTCTTCTGCAGCCGTGCCTTGGCCTCGGAGGAGACGGTCGCGCCGTTCAGCAGGCCGCCGGCGCCACCACCCATCCGGCCGCCCGTGCCGCCGGCCTCGCCCGTCCGGCCGCCGCCCGGGAACCCGCCGGTGCCGTTCTGGCCCTGCGTGCTGCCGTTGCCGTTCTGCTGGTTCTGGCCGAAGCCACCGCCGCCGGTTCCGCCCGGGAACCCGCCGGTACCGCCGCCCGGGAACCCACCGGTGCCGTTCTGGCCCTGGCCCTGCGTGGTGCCGTTGCCGCCCTGCTGGTTCTGGCCGAAGCCGCCGCCGCCCGTGCCGCCGCCGAAGCCGCCCCGGCCGCCGCCGGGACCGCCACCGCCGCCGAAGCCCATCGTGCTCGCGCCCGCCGGACCGGCCGTCGGGATGGAGCCGGTGTGCGCGGAGTCCACCGTGGAGAAGGTGTACGCCGTCGGGCCCGCCAGCGCGGCCAGCAGGCCGACCGCGGCCGCCCCGAGGGCGAGCTGCCGGGAGATCCGGCCCGCGAAGATCAGGCCGAGCGCGGCGGCCAGACCGCCGATCAGGACCAGGTACTTCAGCCAGGGCAGGTAGCCGGAGGTGCGGTCGAGGAGGACGTAGCCCCAGACCGCGGCCGAGACCACGGCGGCGGCGAGGGTGATCGACGCCCACAGCTCGGCGCGCTTCTCCCACAGCAGTCCCGCGCCCATGCCGACCACGGCGGCGATGTAGGGAGCGAGGGCGACCGTGTAGTACTGGTGGAAGATGCCCGCCATGTAGCTGAACACGATCATGGTCATCAGCAGCGAGCCGCCCCAGACCAGGAACGAGGCCCGGGTCACCGAGGTCCGCCGCAGCCTGCGGGTCGCCACCAGGCCGGCGACCAGGAGGATCAGCGCGGCCGGGATCAGCCAGGAGATCTGGCTGCCGATCTCGTCGTTGAACATCCGGTCCCAGCCGGTCGCGCCCCAGCGGCCGGAGCCGGTGCCGCCGCCACCGCCGCCGACGCTGCCGGTCTCGTCGCCGCTGATCCGGCCGAGGCCGTTGTAGCCGAAGGTCAGCGACAGGAAGCTGTTGTCCTGGGAACCGCCGATGTAGGGGCGGGAGGAGGCCGGCCACAACTCGACGATCGCCACCCACCAGCCGCCGGAGACGACCAGCGCGCCGGTCGCCAGGGCCAGCTGCGCGATCCGCTTCTTCCACGTGTGCGGGCCGACGGCCGCGTACACGAACGCCAGCGCCGGCAGGATCAGGAACGCCTGGAGCGTCTTGGCGAGGAAGGCGAAGCCGATCGCCACGCCCGCCCACACCAGCCACCTCGTCCGCCCGTCCTCGACGGCCCGGACCACGAAGTAGCAGGCCAGCGCCATCAGCAGGGCCAGCATGGCGTCCGGGTTGTTGAACCGGAACATCAGCGCCGCGACGGGGGTGAGCGCGAGCACGGCGCCCGCGATCAGGCCGGCCGCGGGGCTGAACCGGCGGCGCACGGAGGCGTAGACGACGGCGACCGTGCCGACGCCCATGAGGACCTCGGGGCCGAGGAGCGTCCAGGAGTTCAGCCCGAAGATCCGCGCCGCGATCTCCATCGGCCACAGGAACGCCGAGGGCTTGTCGACGGTGATCGCGTTGCCCGCGTCCAGCGAGCCGAAGAACATCGCCTTCCAGCTCTTGGTGCCCGCCTGGACGGCGGCCGAGTAGAAGGAGTTGGAGTAGCCGTTGACGCTCAGGTTCCAGAAGTACAGCACCGCGGTGGCGAGCAGCAGGCCGAAGAAGGCCGGGCGCACCCAGCGGGGGTCCTCGGGGCGGCCGCGCCACAGTCTCCGTACGAACGGCTGCTTCGGTTCGCCGGAGCCGGGGGCGGGCGCCACCGGGACGTTGGGGGCCTGCTGCGGCCGCGGGGGAGCCGTGGGGGGCGCGGTCGGGGGCGGGCCCCACTGGGCCGGGTGCTCGGTGTCGGTGCTCATCGGGGGTCCCCCGGCTCGGTGTCGTGGGGGCGCACCGGCTGCAACTGCATGGTGGCGTCCCTCCAGGTGCCGTCCGCGGCTTCACCGGCGCGGAACTGAGTGGTCGTGGTGCCGTTCTGGGCGTACGGCGGGTGCGCCGGGCGCTGCGGCAGCGGGCCCTGCGGCTGGTACGGCTGGTGTCCGCCGGCCGTGTAGGTCCCGGTCGCGTAGGTCGGGGACGACGGGTTGTGCTGGGCCACCACCGTCGACTCCTGCCCGTCGGTGCCGTCGCGGTCCGGGAAGACCCAGGCGCGGAAGAGCAGGAAGCGCAGCACGGTCGCCGCGAGGTTGGCGGCGACCAGCACCGCCAGTTCGGTGGAGTGCGCGGGGTCACTGCTCGCCGCGTTCAGGGCGGCGAGGGAGCCACTGGTCAGCGCGAGGCCGATGCCGAAGACGACCAGGCCCTGGGCCTGGTGCCGGACCGCGCCGCCCCGGCCGCGCACCCCGAAGGTGAGGCGCCGGTTGGCGGCCGTGTTCGCCACCGCCGACACCAGCAGCGCGAGCGCGTTGGCGATCTGCGAACCGGAGAACTCCCGGAAGAGGCTGTAGAGGAGGAGGTAGAAGAGGGTCGACAGGCCGCCGACCACGCAGAACCCGACGAGCTGGCGGGCCAGGCCCTTCGGCACGTCCTGGATGTCGCGGTCGCGCGGGTCGTCGCCGAACGGCCGGGCGACCCGGTCCAGCGGCAGCGAACCGGTGGCCAGGGCCTTGCCGACCCGCCACACGCCCTTGAGGTCCTCGGTCGCCGTCTTCACGATGTGCACGGTCGAGTTCGGGTCGTCGACCCAGTCGACCGGCACCTCGTGGATGCGCAGTCCTGCGCGTTCGGCGAGGACCAGCATCTCGGTGTCGAAGAACCAGCCGGTGTCCTCGACCATCGGCAGCAGCACCTGTGCGACGTCGCGGCGGATCGCCTTGAAGCCGCACTGCGCGTCCGAGAAGCGGGCCTGCAGCGAGCCGCGCAGGATCAGGTTGTACGAGCGGCTGATGAACTCCCGCTTGGCACCGCGCACCACGCGCGACGAGCGGGCCAGCCGGGAACCGATCGCCAGGTCGGAGTGGCCGGAGATGAGCGGCGCCACCAGCGGCAGCAGCGCGTTCAGGTCGGTCGACAGATCCACGTCCATGTACGCGAGGATCGGCGCGTCCGAGGCCGACCAGACGGTCCGCAGCGCCCGGCCGCGGCCCTTCTGCTCCAGCCGGAACGACTTCACCTCGGCGATCTCCGCCTCGAGCTGCTTCGCCACCTGGGGGGTGGTGTCCGTGGACGCGTTGTCCGCGATCGTGATGCGGAACGCGTACGGGAACGTGCGCTTGAGGTGGTCATGCAGTCTGAGGACGCATGGGCCGAGGTCCTTCTCCTCGTTGTAGACGGGGATCACTACGTCCAGGACAGGCGTACCGGCGTTACCGGCCGGGAGGTGCTCCCGCGCCGGCAGGGTGCCGGGAGAAGAGTCGGTTCGCATGCATCGACTCTCGTCAAGCGCCCTGTTGCACCCATGTGGTGGCACTGTGCTGTGCCTGTGAGTGCGATTGCCAGTTCGTTTCGGGGGCGGGCTGCGGGGCCGCCGGGGCAAGCGCGGGCAGATAGAGGGTGAACACCGTACGGCCGGGCACGCTGTCCACGGTGACGGCGCCGCCGTGTGCGGTCGCGACGGCCTGCACGATGGCGAGCCCGAGGCCGGTGGACCCCGTGGACCGGGACCGCGCGGAGTCTCCGCGCGCGAACCGCTCGAAGACGTGCGGCAGCAGGTCCGGCGGGATGCCCTGCCCGTTGTCCTCGACGTCCACGCACATCCACGGCCCGCGCCGCTGGATGCGGGCGGTCACGGTGGTGCCCGGCGGGGTGTGCTTGCGCGCGTTGCCGAGCAGGTTGATCAGCACCTGCTGGATACGGGCCGCGTCGGCGGCGACCAGCGCCGGCTCGTCGGGCAGGTCCAGGCGCCAGTTGTGGTCCATGCCGGCGGCCCGCGTGTCGCTGATCGTGTCGACGACGAGCGGGATGAGGTCGGTGTGCTCGAACTGCAGCGGACGGCCCGCGTCCAGCCGGGCGAGCAGCAGCAGGTCCTCCACGAGGAGGGTCATCCGGCCGGCCTCGGACTCGATACGGCCGAGGGCGTGCCGGGTGTCGGGCCCGACCTGCTCCCGCCCGCGCCGGGTGAGTTCCGCGTACCCGCGGATGGAGGCGAGCGGGGTGCGCAGCTCGTGACTGGCGTCGGCGACGAACTGCCGTACCCGCATCTCGCTCTGCTGGCGGGCGTGCAGGGCGCCGTGCACGTGGTTGAGCATCCGGTTGAGCGCCGAGCCGACCTGCCCGACCTCGGTGTGCGGATCGCACTCGGTGTCCGGCACCCGCTCGCTGAGGTTCACCTCGCCGGTGTGCAGCGGGAGTTCGGAGACCCGGGTCGCGGTGGCGGCGACCCGGCGCAGGGGGCGGGTGGCGACACCGACGATGACGGTACCGGCGAGGGTGGCGGCGATCAGGCCGGAGACGGTGACACTGATCTCCACGAGGATCAGTGTGCTGATGGTGCTGTCGGCGTCCTTGGTGGGGATGGCGACGTAGTAGGCGTTGCTGTCGTTGCTGGCGTACGCGACCTGGTAGCTGCCCAGACCGGGGATGTCGATCGTGTGCGGCTTGTTGTCCTGGGGGACCGAGTTGAGCACCTTCTGCTGGGCCGGCGACAGCGTCTTCGCGCTCATCGAGAAGTTGGCCTGAGTCTTGGACTTCACGCCGACCCGGGAATCGGTGACGTTGCCGTTCACGACCGACGCCGCGATCGTGCCGTCCGGCAGCTGCGGCCCCTTGACGAAGTCTTCGATCCTGGTGACGTGCAGGCCGCCCTGCTGCTGGTTGGGCGTCTTGGAGCCGCCGTTCTTGACCCCGTTCGGCGGCCCGAACTCCCGGGGTGCCACACGCGCGGCGACCTCGCTCAACCGGTCGTCCAGCTGGCCGTAGAGATGAGACCGCAGTGCCAGCGTCGTCACTGTGCCGATCACCGCGCAGACCACGGCGATCAGCACCACGGACGCGACGACGAGCCGGGTCCGCAGGGTGCGCGGTTTTCCCGCTCGTCGCTTCTGCGTACGCGGCCGTCGTCGCCCGCTCATGACGCGGCTGGCTTGATGAGGTACCCGGCGCCACGCCGGGTGTGGATCATCGGCTCCCGGCCGGCGTCGATCTTCCTTCGCAGGTACGAGATGTAGAGCTCGACCACGTTGGCCTGCCCACCGAAGTCGTACGACCACACCCGGTCCAGGATCTGGGCCTTGCTGAGCACCCGGCGCGGGTTGCGCATCAGGAAGCGCAGCAACTCGAACTCGGTGGCGGTGAGGTGGATCGACTCCCCGGCCCGCGAGACCTCGTGGCTGTCCTCGTCCAGGGTCAGGTCACCGACGACGAGCACGGAGTCGGACCGCCGGTCGGCCGCGCCGGAGCGGCGGATGAGCCCGCGCAGCCGCGCCACGACCTCTTCGAGGCTGAAGGGTTTGGTGACGTAGTCGTCGCCGCCGGCGGTGAGACCCGCGATCCGGTCCTCGACCGCGTCCTTCGCGGTCAGGAACAGCACCGGCACGTCCGGCAGTTCGCGCCGCAGGCGCCCCAGCACGGTGAGGCCGTCCATGTCGGGCAGCATCATGTCGAGTACGACGGCGTCGGGGCGGAACTCCCGGGCGGTCTGGATGGCGCCCTGGCCGTCGCCCGCACTCCTGATCTGCCAGCCCTCGTACCGCAGGGCCATGGAAAGGAGTTCGGTGATCGACAGCTCGTCGTCCACCACAAGCACTCGGACGGGGCTCCCGTCCGGCCTCAGCAGTTCGGTGCGCCCCTGGGGCGAGGTCGTGGTCATGGTGGACACCTTGTCGGGGTCCTCTGAGAACACGCTTTCACTAATCTGTGATTTCCCTAAGAAACACACAGGCGCCTCTCAGGGAACACCTGGGAATCCCCTCACGCGTGCATGAACTCGTGACCTCGCTCGCGCCGGGCTGTGCGGATCATGTCCGTCCGGGCCACGCCCCGGGCCGTTCATGAACCGCCGATGAGCCGCAGCTGAGAGCCTACCGACCCGGCCCGGATCCCGCGCGGTGAGGAACCTCCCGCAGGGCTGCCGAGGGTCAGAAGAGACCGTCCTGCGGGACCTCGAACTCCCTTACCGGCACCTGGAGTCGACCCTCCTCCCCACGCCCGGCAGCGGTCAGCTCCCACCCGGGCAGCAAGCGCGTGTCGAGGACGACGACACCGCGCCGGGTGGCGAGATGCAGATCCGGCCCGGCCGCCGCGACCAGCTCGCCGCTCACCACGCCGCCCGGCACCAGCTCGGCCACCTCACCGACGGCGGCGACCACCCCCTCCAGCCCGAACACCGCCATGTGGTCGACGACTTGGCACGGCTCCGGGACGAGCGACTCGGGCCAGCCGCCGAGCGCGACAGCCAGCGCGTGCAGTCCCTCGACCTCGGCCGCCCGCTCGGCCCGGTCCGAAGGCAGCAGGGCGCGCACGACGCGCTTGTCGCCGTACGGGATACGGTCCGGCACCCGGAGCGCGGCCCGCAGCAGCTCCTCGGCCCGCCGGGCGGCCATCAGCGGCCCGGCGCCCAGCCAGCTGAAGCACACGGCCCCCTGCTCCAGCAACCGGGCCGGGCCCCGCTCGACCGCCGTGATCCCCACCTTGACCATGCCGGGCCCGAACCAGGCCAGGTACACGTGGTACGGCCGGGGGTCGTCGGGGACGGTGTCGGCGGCCACGGAGTGCGCCCGGTCCAGCCGCGCGCACTCCTCGCACCGGGCCCCGGTGGTCCGCCCCGAGACGGGTGTCCGGGTCGGACAGGCATGCCCGCGCGCCCCCACGCACTCCCGCACACCCCCGTCGGCGACCCCGAAGGCCACCCGCTTCCCCCGGACGAGGGGACTGCGCCGCCCACCGCTCCACCGCAGCACGGGGCCGTCCTCCGACCACCGCAGCCCCGAGCATTTCCACACCTGTGCCATCACTCGCGAGGGTAGAGGGCGGCACTGACAACGGCCCGGGGTCAGCCGGGCCGTGATCCTCACCCCCGCCCGGTCAGCCGCCGGCCTCCGCGGGCGCCGGCTCGGCCTCGCCGACGCCGGACACCGGCCGGAGCGCGGACGCGGTACGCCGCCCCCGGCCCGCCAGCCGGCACGAGACGCAGCCGGGGTGGCCGTCGCGGGCGCCGGTGTCCCGTACCCGCAGCGGCCACTGCGCCCGGGGCCGCGGGCCCGGCGGCTTGCCCCACCCGGCGAGATGCAGATACCAGGTGACCAGGACGCTCACGGCACACACCGCGAGCCCCGCGACCAGGGCGGCGGCCGAGACCGTACACACACCCAGCCCCAGCAGGCCGCTCCCGACGGTCGCGATCGCGGTACCGGTCCACCCCGCCACCGTGTGGCCTTCGTCGTGCTGACTCACGTACCCGTCTCCCCTTCAGGCAGCGGAAACACCCGGTCCGACGCGAGGGCGACTAGAATCCCTCACCGGGTGAGAAATTTACTCCCCATACCTCTCACGCGCTAAGGGAATCTTCGGATCCGCAGGGAAACGGGAACAACCATGCACGGCAAGCCGCGACCGCCCGCGGACCCGGCCGGGGCGCTGTCCGCCATGGACCACCTCATCGCGGCCCATGTGATCGGCCAGCAGGAACTGGCGCGGCGGCTCGGGGTGAGCGTCACGGACCTCACCTGCTTCGCCTTCGTCCTGGAGGCGGGCGACGCCCTGCTGACCGCGGGCGACCTGGCCGCCCGCGCCCACGTGACGACCGGTGCGGTGACGGGCATCCTCAACCGCCTGGAACGCGCGGGCTACGTCACCCGCCGCCCCGACCCCGACGACCGCCGCCGGGTCCGCGTCGCCGCGGTCCCGGAAGCCGTCGCCCGCGTCGAGGCGGTCTACGCCGGCCACTACGCCCGCCTGGCCGAGCTGTTCGCCGACTACACCCCCGACGAACTCGCCATCCTCACCGACTGGTTCACCCGCGCCACCGCACTGGCCCACGCCTACCTGGAGAAGCTCAACAGGAACGACCCGGCGGAACCCTGCTGAGACCGCCGCCCGGCCGGTGTTCGGTCAGCCACCTCTCCGCGTACGCCACCGCCGGCGCGAGATCGAACAACAGGCAGTCGGCGGCCCCCACCCGGCCCCGGGCCACCGGACGTTCCGGCAGCGAGGCGTAGGAACGGCCCAGCGCCGGGAAGTCCGACGCGTCGAAGTCCACGTCCCGGTAGCGGTGCCAGCGCCGTCCTTCCGGGCCGTCGGCCACCGCACAGCCGTACAGGCGCGTGCCCCGGCCCGGCACGCGGTACTCCGCCAGGTGCAAGGCGGTGCACACGGAGTAGCCCACGCCCAGCAGCAGGATGCGGGCGTCCAGTTCCTCGAGGCGGGCGAGGGGGGAGGCCTCGCCCAGGTGACAGTCCAGGGCGTGCCCGGCGGTGATCCGTGCGGCGGCGGGGCCCAGCGCGGCGAACGAACTCTGCGGGTGATCGCTGCGCAGCGCACCGGGGCGGGCCCGCACCTCCTCCGGCAGCACACCGACCCGGAAGCTCGGGGTCCGCTCGCGGTCGAAGGCGGGCAGGGTCGCACGCAGCCGGGGCCACTCCGCCGCGGGCACGGCGTACCCGCGCGTGACGGGCCAGCGGGAGGGATCGGAGTTGTCGGGAGTCTGGGTGTAGACGACGAGGGTGCCGTCCGGACCCAGCGTCTCCAGCAGGGAGTCGGCGACGGTCCGCGCCCGCCCCCGCACCGGTCCGACGGCACTCAGCGACGCGTGCACGAGCAGCGTGTCCCCGGACCGGACTCCCAACGCACGCAACTGGGCCACGAGTTCGTCGCGACCGAGGGGGCTGCCGACGGCGATCACCCTGACTTCTGTCAACAAAGCCTGGAAAAAATGGAGTTGATGGCCAGAATTGTGCCACGGCCGGTTGCCGGGTCTCGTGCGAAACTGAGGACCAGGCAGGTACGCAAGCCACACAGCGGGGGATGAGATGGTGCCCGTGTACCGCTATGCCGTCAGCTATGCGCACGGCAGGGACGAGGCCTGGGTCGCGAGATTCCTGGACGAGCTGAGACGGCGTCTGGAAAACGCCGGCGGCCCGCGTTTCCACCGCCTGGTCCCGCCGCCCGGCCCGCCGGACGGCCGGGCGGGGTCGTACGGCGTCGGCACGGCGGACATCGTGCTGGCCCTGTGCAGTCCCGCCTACTTCAACGAGGGTCCCGCCCAGCACGACTGGGCGATCCTGGCGCTGCGCCGGCGCCTGGGACAGGCCCGTACCGGGGTCACCCCGCAGACGGCCCTGTCCCTGGTGTGGGAGCCGGTCGACCGGCGGCTGCCGGGGCCGGTCGCGACGGCCGACGCGCTCTCCGCGGACCGGCTGCCCGAGTACCGCTCGCTGGGGCTGGCGCTGCTGACCATGCAGGCCCCCCGGTACCGCGCGGCCCTGGACCGGGTGCTCGACGCGATCGTGGCCCGCATGACGGCGATGACCGAAGCCGCGGCCCCCGCACCCGAGCTGGACGACCGGTTCGCCGGGGAGGCACCTGACGCGCTGTCGGCGGAGGACGCGGCCTTCACCGAGCAGTTCCGCAAGGAGGTGGCCCCGGCCCTGCCCGCGACGACGGTCCCCCGCACCCTGACCGGCCGCGGCCCCCTGGCCGTCCGCGGCGCGGCTCCGGACGGGACGGCTCCGCCGCCCGCGGAGGACGCCCTGACCACCGATGCACTGCCGGAGCTGGGACGGCGGATCCTCCTCGTCGGGCCGCCCGGGACCGGTCACAGCACCGAACTCGCGCGGCTGGCCGCGAGGGCGCTGGACGACACGGTGCCGGGGCGGGCCGGCGCGGGCGGCCCGCCGTGGGGCTGCCGGATACCGTTCGTGCTGTCGGCACGGTCGGGTGCGCTGCCCCGCCTGGACGGGCTGGTGCCGACCCTCGCCCCGCTCGCGGCGCCGCAGGAGCCGGCCGGCTGGGCCGCCCGCCAGCTGCGCTCCGGACAGGCCTTCCTGGCCGTCGACGACCTGGACGCGGTGCCCGTGGCCAACCGCGCCGCCGTGTGGGAGTGGCTCCTGCACGTGCTGCGGGCCCACCCGCAGGCGCCCTGCGTCATCGCCACCAACGGCACCGGAGTGCCCTGGGCCCGGCTCGAGGACACGTTCCGGGTCACCGGCCTCGGGCCCCTGACCCCGGACGGGGTCCGTGCCCTGCTCGGCTCGCTCGTGGCGACGTCCGCAGGCGACCGGCGGGCCCTCACCGGGCTGCTGCGCCGGTTCGACGCCGATCCGCTGCTCCTCGGGGTGGCCGGCCGCCCGGCCGCCGCCGCGGCACTGCTACGGGCAGCGGGCGGTCCGGACCGGCCGGGTCCGGTTCCCCGGCACCGACTGCTGCGCGCGGGCGTCTCGGCGGTGTGGCGGCGGGTGCGGGAGGAGCCGGCCGGGTCGGCCGCACCTCCCGTGCCCGTGCCCGGCCTGGCCGCCGACCAGGTACCCGACAGCGTCCTGAGGTCCGCCTCCGGCCTGCTGGCCGTCGCCGCACTCGGCCTGGACAGCTCCCGCATCCCGCTGCGGACCGCGCTCGGCGCGCTGCGCGACCCCGGTGCCTCGGACGCCGCCTCGCCCGAACGGCTGCTGGCCGCGCTCGCGGACCGGGCAGGCGTGGTGTTCCGGCCCGGACCCGACACCGTGGCCTTTCCCGGTCCCGAGGTCAGGACCTTCCTGGCGGCCCAGCACCTGGCGCACACGCCAGGCGCGGACGCCGACGAGCTGCTCGTCCGGCACCCGTCCGCCGAACTGCGCGAACTGCTCGGCCAGTTGCGGACCGCCGAGGCGGGCACCGGCACCCCGCGCAGTGTCCTCGCGCCGACGGACGGTCCGCCGCGCCGGCTGTCGGCCGGCAGTCCGCCGCCCCGGCCCGCCGTGCGGCGGGCGGAGGCCCGGTCGGCGGCGGAGCTGCGCGCCCTGCTCCGGACGGACACCGTCGTGACCGAACTGCGCTGCACCGGCCCTGTGGACGAGCTGGCCGCACTGCTGCCGCGGCTGCCCGGGCTGCGCTCGCTGGTCCTCGCGGACGACCCGTCGCTCACCGCCCTGCCCGAGCTGGGCGGCTGCCGGTCACTGCGGTCGCTGCGGGTGCTGCGCTGCCCGAACCTGCGGGATCTGACGGCGCTGGAGTCCTCGGCGGTCATGTTCCTGGACGTCGATCCGTGGCCGGACCTGCCGGTGCCGGCGGGCCTGCGCCGGGCGCCCTGGCTGAGCCGGGTGAACCTGGTGACCGGCGGGCCGGGGGTCCGGCCCGCCGGGGCGGCCGGGGCGGCCGGAGCGGCCGGAGCGGCCGGAGCGGCCGGAGCGGCCGACGCTGCGGACCGGCCGGGCACCGGGGTGCCGGAATCGACGGCGCTGCCGGAGGTCCGGATACGGCGCCGGCTCCGCACCTGAGGGTTTCCCGGACCCGCGGACCGTCCGCGGACTCCGCGGGTTCCGCGGATTCTCCGGCGGTTCCGGCACCTCCGGGAGAACCACGCCGTCGGCCATATTCGTCGACGGAGTAGTGGCCGTACGCCCCGAGGGGAAGAGTGCAACGGGTGCGGTGCGCCGGAGCCACGGGCTGACAATGGGGGGCAGTGGGCTTGATCAAGCTTTTCGACCCGGCCGAGGAGACCTACCGGCCCGCGCCGGCCGGCCGTACGCCCGCGCGCGGCACGGGCCGCCTCGACGACCAGGTCTACCTCTTCGACCACCGGACCGTCCTCGCCGTCAACGTGGCTCTGGCGTCCGGACGTCCGCTGCTCGTGCTCGGCCCGCCCGGCTCGGGCAAGTCGGCACTCGCGCCGAACGTGGCACGGCTGATGCGCTTCCGGTACTACGCCGAGGTGGTCACCGCCCGCACCGAACCGCACGACCTGCTCTGGCGCGAGGAGGCGTTCCGCCAGCTCAACGACGCCACGCAGGGCCTGCTCCAGGCCCCCGGCTCGCGGGCCTACTTCCGGCCCGGCCCGCTGTGGAAGGCGCTCGATCCGGCCGTGGACGAGGAGGGCCTGCCCGCGTTCCGCGACCGGCCCGCGGTGGTCCTCATCGACGAGATCGACAAGGCCGACCCCGATGTCCCGGACGCGCTTCTCGATCCGCTCAACAACCTCCGTTTCGTCGGCCCCGACCGCCACACGGTGACCGCGGCCGAGGGCACGGGCGCCCCCCTGGTGGTGATCACGAGCAACGAGGAGCGGGAGCTGTCCACCGCCTTCCTGCGCCGCTGCATCCTGCTGAGGCTGGATGCGCCGGACCGCGAACACCTGCTGAAGGTCGCCCGGTTGCACATGGGGGACGACTACGACGAGGCACTCACAGTGGAGTTGGCCGACATGTTCGAGCACGAGTCGGTGGCGTCCCGGCCGGCGGCGAGCACCGCCGAGTTCCTGGACACCCTGCGGGCCTGCCACCAGATGGGCCTGACGGTCGAATCGCCGGAGTGGCGGGCGGTCGCGGACCTCGCCATGACGAAGGGCTCCTCCGACCCCTTCTCCTACACATGAGCCGAAGCCCGGGCCGCCTGGGGGAACTGCTGCGGGCGGCCCGCGCCCTGGGAGTGTCCGACACCGACGGCCTGACCACGCTGGCGGCGGCCCTCGGCCTGGCGCTGGCCACCGACGGCCCCGCCGGCCGCGCCGCGGGCCCGGTGCGGCCGTTTCGGGGCGAGGGGCCGGCGGGCGGCGCGGGCCGCCCGGGGACCGGCACCGGGGCCCAGGGCCGCACCCGCGGCCCGGGCACCCCGCCCGGTCCCGGTGCGGGGGACGCCACCGGCCCGGCGCCGTACCGCCGGACCCCGGTCCCGCCCGAGCAGGTCCCCGGCCCGGACACCCGGTCGGCCATCGGCGGTTCGCTGCTGCTGGTCGGTGCCGCGCGCCCGGCACCGGGCCGGGAGGCGGAACGGCCGGAGTGGCCGGAGTGGCGCGAGGCCGGTCCGCCCGAGACGCCGGGCGACGGCGCGGGCCGGCTCCTCGGCCACCCCGAGGCGTTCGACGCGCCCTGGCCGACGGCTCTGCCACGGCCCGCCCCGCCCTGGGACCCGCGGACCCAGCGGGCCGTCTTCCTCGCGATGGCCGGCACCCGCACCACCGGACGCGCGGTCGACCACCCCCGCCTGGTGGACCTGGTCGTGCGCAGCCTCGCCGGTGGCCAGACGGGCCGGCCACGGGTGCCGTACCGGCAGCGGACCACCACCCGGGCCGGCGCACTGCTGCTGATCGACCGCGGCGAGTCGATGCGGCCGTTCCGGCACGACCAGGAGTGGATCACCCGGCTCGCGGGCAGCATCCTGCCGCCGGGCGGCCTGCGCGTGCTGGACCTGCGCATCGCCCAGGGCGTCAGCCGCGACCGGGGACGGACCTGGGAGCCCCACCCGGTGCCGCCGTACGGGCAGCCGGTGCTCCTGCTCTCCGACCTCGGGCACCTGCGACCGCCGGCACCGGGCCGCCACCACTCCCCGCCGGCGAGCTGGCTGCCGTATCTGCGCCGGCTGCGGGAGGCGGGCAACCCCGTCGTCTGCCTGACGCCCTATCCCGCCGAGGAGTACCCGGCGGCCGTGCGGCGGACGGTCGCGCTGGTTCCGCTGGACCGCCGGGTGTCCGTACGGCTCGCGCAGACCGCGGCCCGCCAGGACCCGCGCCGGGCGAGGCGGCGATGACGGCGGCGCCCGAGCGCACCGCCTTCCAGCTGATAGCGGAAGAGCGCCGGCACCGGCCCGCCGTGGTACGGCTGGCCCGGTCGCTGTGCCTGGCCGCGCAGGCGGAGCCGTACTTCCTCAGAAGCGCCCGGCTCCGCTTCGCCCCGGACAGCAGCGCCGGCCTGGAGGCCAGGCTGTACTTCTCACCGCTGGTGGAGGCCGCCGACAGCCGCGCCCTGGTGCTGTACCCGGAGGTCAGCGCGGAGCTGCGGCGGGAGCTGTACGACCATGACCTGGACCTGCTCGGCTCGGTCCGCGACTTCACCCGCGCCGCCCACCGCTCGGCACCGCCCCTGGTCCGCGGCTTCGAGGAACTGCTGTGGTCCGCGACGATCGGTCCGCCGCCCGCCGAGGCCGAGGTCGAGCGGACCCTGACCCCGCTCTTCCGGCAGGTGCTCGCCGAGGGCGTCGCGGCGGCCGAGGCAAGTCGCTGGATCCTGCGCTTCCTGCCCCGGCTGCCGGAAGCCGTACGGGAGTCCCTGCCGGCCTGGCGGCTCCAGGTGATGGCGGCGGAACGGCTGGGCATGGAACCGCCGCGTTCCCTGCTGACCCGGGCCACCGACGACGAGGTACGGACGGTACGGGCACTGGTCCACACCGAGGTGGACATCGGCGTCCGGGCCTCGGCGCAGGGCCTGGTCCTGAGCCGGCCCCCGGAGCCGGACGCCCTGGTCTGCGGGGCGAGCGGGGCGGGCCGCGTACAACTGCGGCTGCGCGGCGCGCTGCCCGGCACCCGGTGGCACGAACTGGACCTGTACGACGGCGAATACACCGCCCTGGGCGTCAGCGTCGCCGCCGAGGTCCGCGCGGACGGCACGCTCCTGGCCGCGCAGGCGGAGCTGGGCGGCACGCTGCTGTGCGCACGGGCGGGCCACCGGGCGGCGGCCGCGACGACCGCGGACGGCCGGACCGCGCTGCGCGTCGACGACGGCGAGTCCGTGCTCTCCGTGGACCTGCCCGAGCAACCACGACTGCTCGCGGTCGCCGACGCGGGGCCCGCGGCCACGGCGGTGGTGAGCGCCAAGGGACTGCACGTGGTGACGTCGGCCGTGGACGGCACGGCCGACGCCGTCCTGCATCCGCTGTCCGAGCAGCCGACGGCCGTGGGCTGGTCCCGGACCCGGGAACGCGGCGTGCTGTGCCTGGCCGGCGGGAACGACGTCCTCCTCGTCGACGACGGGGACCCCGGCCGGACGCTGGGCACGCTGTCGCATCCCGCACCGGTGGTGCGCCTGTGGGCCTCCGTCCGGGCCGGCCTGGTGGCCGTGGCCGATGCGCACGGCGGGGTGACGGTCCACGACCTGACCGCGGGCCCGGCCGGCGGTCCCGGGCGGCGGCAGCAGGCTCCGGGGGGCGAAGTCACGGCTCTGTGCGGGGACCCGTGGTCGGGGGCGGTGGTCTGGGGCTGTGCGGACGGGCGGGTGTACGGGGTGGAGGCGGCGGCCGGTGCGGTCGTCCCGCTGGGCACGTTGCCGGCGCCGGCGTCCTCGCTCGCGACGGCCGGCGACGCGGGACTGGTCGTGGCCGCGGACGGCGGGGACCGGTTGCTGCGTCTTCCCTGGCCCGGGGGCGGGCCGGTGACGGCGGTGCCGATGCCCTTCCGGGTACGGGAGGTCCATCCGGCGACGGACGGGCTGCTGCTGGTGTCGGGGCACGGCGGCGAGGTGGAGATCCGCTCGGAGGACGGCCGCACGCATCTGCTCACCCCGGGGCCCGTGCCCGCACCGCCCGAGGGTGCCGGACCCGGCTGGCTCCGGGACAGCGTCGGGGTGGTGCTGCCGGAGGGCGTGACCGGGCTGCCGGCCGGCATCCGGCGCCGGGGCGTCGGACACGTCTGTCTGCCCGCCTCCCTGCCACCGGAGTCGGCGGAGTTCGCCGCCCTGCTGGCGGGGGCCCGCGACCAGGGGCTGCGCGTGCTGGTGGAACTGGCGCCCCCCGGCGAGGACTCCCCGCACGGCGAACTGCTGGGCCGGGCCCACGACCTGCTGGAGGCAGCGGTCGACGGGCTCCGGCTCGGCGACCCGGGCCGGTGGCCGGCGTCCCTGCTCGTCCGCCTGCGCCACCTGCTGGACGCCTATCCGCAGGCGGCGGTCGTCACGACGGGCACCCCCCAGCTCGCACTCGGCCCCGGCCACCTCACCCTGAACGCGCCCCCGGCGCCCGCCGCCCCGCCGAGCGCGCCCGACAGCAACTGGTCCCTCCCGGAGGGGCTCCCCCATCCGCAGGCCTGCCTGCTCCTGGCCCTGCCGGGCTGCCGGGAGGTCCCCGCCTCGGTCCTGGCACCGGCAGGCTCGGCGGCGGCGCCGACGCCGGCCCCGCTGCTCGCGGCGCGCGCCGCACAACTGGCCCTGCGTCACGGCGGAGTGGAGCGACCGCCCACCGGCTCCACGCGGGTGACCGCCGTTCGCCGGGACCACGCGGGACAGGCCGTCCTCTGCCTGACCAGCACGGCCGACGTGCCGGTCACCGTTCGGGTCCCGCTGCCGGCGGCGGCCGCCGGGACCGAGCTGGTCCAGATCGCCCACGATCTCCCGGACCACCCGCCCGGCGCGCCGCCGCCCGTGCTGCGGCCGGATCCCGACGGCCTGGTCACCGTCGCGCTCGACGCGGGCCGCACCCGCTGGTTCCGGATCCGCACCGCCGCCCACCCGCCGCCGGACGGGGCCACGGACCCCTTCGCCCCCTCCACTCCCTGACACGTCACGGTCCCGTACGAGGAGTCCCATGCCCGGTCCCCATGTATTCCTCAGCCGCAGCGAACCGCCGGGCTGCCCCTGCAACTGCTGGCCGGCCCGCCGCGCCATGGAGGAACTGCTGTACCAGGAGGGCTGCGAGCCGATCATCGTGGACCGGGAGTCCCTGGTGCCGGGGCAGGACTGGATGGAGGCCATCTCCGACGGCATGGGCCGTGCCCACGGCATGCTCCTGATCGTGTCCAGCCATGCCCTGAGGTCCGAGCACGTGCAGAACGAGCTGGCCATGGCGGAGCTGCGCAACCGGCACGACGGTTTCCCGGTGATCCTGCTGATGCTCCCGGAAGTGACCCTCGAGGCACTGGAGAAGAGCGGTCTGGGGTCGCTCAGCCCGAACAGACGGCAGACCGTGGAGTGGCGGGGAAAGGACGACATCGAATCCGTACGACGCGACATCAGGCCACAACTGGATCTGATGCGGGCGGAGTTGACCGGCGCGAAGGTGCATCACCGGGTGGTCCACCATCTGCGGGAAGTGGACGCGCAGAGCCTGAGCCGGGCCGGGGCGACGCTGGGGGTCCAGATCGAGACGCTGTTCCCGCTGATGCGCCACCGGCTCGCCTCGGGACTCCTGGCCGAACGGCCGAGCGAGCCGGAGACCGACCCGCTGCGCGCGGCCCTCACCGAGCTGCTGCCCCTGTCCGGTCCGGACGCCTCACGGGAACTCATCCAGCTGAGCGTGACCCATGCCCGGGTGCCCGCGGCCGAGGCCGGCCGGATACGCGGGGTGCTGGACACCGCGTCCCCCAGGGTCGCGGTGCTGCCCGCGCTCTCCACGGACACGGCCCGCCGCTACATCCACCGGGCCAGTGAACAGCCGCTGCCCTGGGACCACTTCGTCGTCGCCCTCACCGCGGGCAGCGGCGTCCTGGGCGATCTGGTGCAGCACATCGGAGAGGAACTGCTGGAGGAGTTCGACATCCACGACGAGGAGACGCTGCGCGAGCACGAGCACGACTTCGGCCCGGTCGTCGTGATCGTCCCGCATCCCCCGGACGCCGACCTGGTCAGGGCGCTGGACACGGCGTACCCGGTGGGGCTGCTGTTCCTGTTCGTGGTCGACGGGGAACTGCTCGGCGCCACCGGGGCGCTCACCCGGCTGGAGGGCCTGCCCGCCTGGCGGGAGGAGGAGATGAACCGCACGGTGCGCCGGTTCGTGCGCAGATACGGGACGACTCTGCGCAACTGACGCGGTGTGCCATGGCCGCCCCCGGCACGGCACCGGGGGCGGCCACGCGCACGGCAGGCTCAGATGGGCGGCATCTCCAGGTCGAAGTCGATCCGCTTGCGGTCGCTCATCACCCGGAGCAGGGGATGGGAAGACCCGAACTCGCGCTCGGCGGCCAGCGCCGCCCCCCGGACCCCCGGGAAGGTGTCGTCGTCGCCCATCAGGCTGCGGTCCAGGGCGACGTTGTAGTCCGCGCACAGCACCCGGGGGTGATGATCGCGGTAGAGGGCGCGGTAGGCCTCGCGGGCCACCTCGTCCTGGGCCAGCGCCTCGGCGTACCGGCCCAGCGCGGAGAGCACACCGGCCCGGTTGGCGCGGCAGGCGACGGTGGCCGGATGGTCGGGGCCCAGCCGATCGACGAGCACCGGGAGCGTCTCGTCGGCGAGGTCCATCGCGCGCTCGGTCTCGCCGCGGTTCCTGAGGATGGCGACCAGGTTGGTCGCGGCCGACAGGGTGAACGGGTGGTCGGCGCCGAGCCGCTCCCGGTAGCGCTCGAAGTTCTGCTTCCCGAGCTCCACCGCCTCCGATCCGCGGACCGGATCGAGCAGCGACAGGGCGAGCAGGTCACAGGCGAGATTGGCCGTGCACGACATGGTGTCGGGGTGGCCCTCGCCGTAGCGCTGCCGGTACACGTTCAGGGTGGAGCGGGTCAGGGCCTCGGCCTCGGCGTAGTGGCCGAGGCGACGCTGGGTCACCGCGAGGGACGCGTCGGTGCGCAGCACGTCGTTGGACGACTCGTCCTTCTGGAGGCTGACGAACCGCTTGCGCATCTCGATGAGCAGATCGAGGGATCCCTGGTAGTCGCCCGTCTCCCGGCGGTCCAGGGCCACGGGGGAAGCAAGCACCCAGGTGAGCCGGTTCTGCAGGCCCAGGGACTGGCGGCACCTCTGGTAGGTCTCCGTGGCCTGCTCCAGGGCCTCGCGGGGGTAGCCCGCGAGGTTGAGGGAGACACCGAGGCTGTTCGCCGCCCGGAGGGTCTCCTCGTTGTCGGGGCCGAAGTGCGGACTGCTCCGGTAGAGGTCGAAGGTCTGCCGGTCCTCGTTGATCGCCTCCTGGTAACGGCCCAGACCGCGCAGATCGGCGGCGTAGTTGCGGGCGGTGATCAGGCTGTAGCCGTCGTCGGCGCCGAGCTGCTCGCGCTGGCGCCGCAGGGTGTCCTCGTCCACGTCGTGGGCCTCCTGGTAGCGGCCCAGGGAGCGCAGCGGGTTGGCCACCTGGGCGGCCAGCCGCAGCCGGAGGTGGTGGTCCGCGCCGAGGGACTCCGTCCAGGTGTTGAGTGCCTTCTGCCCCAGCGCGGCGGCGGCCCGGAAGTCGCCGATCCGCGACTGGTTGCGGACCTGCCGGATGACCCACTCGCACACCCGCGCATCGGTGTTCGACAGCGCTTCGGAGGGTTCCAGGTGGGGCAGCAGCTCCGCGAACCGCTGCCGGACCGGGACGCTGTCCTCCTGGAGGGAGGCCGAGGGCAGCGCTCCCGCCAGCACGAGCTGTGCCTGGCTCCGCGTCCGCTTCGCACGCTCGGGGTCCTCGCCCAGCCATTCGCGCACCGCGGCCTGGACCAGCCGGTGGACCTGGATGGAGCCGCTCTGCTGGTCCACCGTGGCCAGCGCGTAACGCCCGAGGTCGCGGATCAGGTACCCCATCACCATGGGGTCGAGCACCGAATCGTCGCCGGTCACCTCGGCGAGCCGGTTGCGCATGGCGTCGCTGTAGAGGAGGGAGTGCGCGATCGGCTCCGGAGAGAAGAACGCACAGAGTTCGAGGAGCCGGACCGCCGCCGGCCGCTCGTTGCCGAGCCGGTCGACGGTCAGCCGCCAGACCGGCAGGAGGGACTTCTGCTGGCTGTCACCGCTGACGCCGGTCCCGCTCAGCACCGTGCTGACCCGGCTGTTGACGAGTTCGAGGTAGGTGTCCAGGGGCATGGCCGTCTGGCGCAGCCAGGCCGCCGCGAGCTCCATGGCCATCGGGAAGTCGCCGAGCACCTCGGCGATCCGGTCGGCGTCCCGCGCGGAGAGCCCGTCCACCCTGCGGCGCAGCAGGGCGATGCTCTCGGACCTGTTGAAGGCGTCGACCTCCACGGAGATCTGGTTCTCCTCGTGGGGCGATCGCCGGGCAGTGAGAATGACGTGTCCCGGCCCCTCGGCGGGAAGGTACCGTTCCACTGGCGTGTCTCCCTCGTCCCTGTCCCGGGTCTCTCCGTTCGCGTCCTGGTTCTCGGTGATGTTGTCGAAAACCAGCAACCAACGACCGTGATCGCCATTCTTAAGCGCCGTCATGGTTGCCTGCGCGCGTTCGTCGACCGTGTCGCCGGGAATTCCCAGTTCCAGGCCGAGTTCCGCGAGGAGCTGGGGAATCCGGTTGGGCTGTTCGGCCTCAACCCAGTGCACGAGGTCGTACTGCGAACCGTACCTGTGGACGTACTCCTGCGCGATCTGGGTCTTTCCGATACCGCCCAGGCCGTAAAGGAAAACCCTGCCCACCGGTGTGTCCGAACGCAATGATTCCGAATTCAGTTCGAACCGCAGCCGGTCCAGCTGTACGTCGCGGCCGGTGAAGGCGTTGTTGCGGCGCGGGACGTTGAAAATCCGGGGGGCCTGGCCCGGATAGGTGAGGTCGCCGCTGACGACGGGGATCCGCGTCTCGAGTTCGAGCAGACTGAAGAACCTGCTGAGCACCTGCGTGGCGGACTGGTCCACCAGCGTGAATCCCGGCAGCCCGCGCAGCGCCGGCTCCGGCGTGTGTTCCCGGGTGCGCAGCCCGATGATCCTGGGTCCTTCGGGCGCCGCCGCCAAGGCGCGTACCTCCTCGGCGACCGGCGTGGTGGCGAAGTCCGGCGAGAGCAGTGCGACGACCACGTCGGCGCCCTCCGGCGGAGCGCTGGACAACGGCACGGACGGGCTGCTTCCGCGCAGCGCCACGGAGATACCGGCGGCCTGCAGCTGGGCCGCGATCCACTCCGCCCAGGCGCCGTCGCGCAGCGCGTAGTCGACGCGGACCCGGGGCACGAGGCGGCCGCCGGGCACCGGTACCCGCTGGAAGCGGGCGAGCAGCTGCCTGCGCACCGGCTCCTCGACCGGCCGCAGGGCCGTCACCTGACCGTCCGTGATCACCGAGGTGAGGCGTTCGTAGGCGCCCA
Organism: Streptomyces sp. NPDC001507; assembly: GCF_042894765.1. NCBI lineage: Bacteria > Bacillati > Actinomycetota > Actinomycetes > Kitasatosporales > Streptomycetaceae > Streptomyces > Streptomyces sp. NPDC001507. The sequence continues at coordinate 346,472 of NZ_JBIAVV010000010.1, read as the reverse complement.
GCAGCGAGGCGGGCTGGCGGGGCGTGTCCGCGACGGTGGCCAGCACCTCCTCGTAGGCGAAGAACGGCTTGTAGGGAATCTCCACCGCACCCCAGTAGCCGTCGGGGTCGGCGGCGCGCGGCGTGTCCTTCAGGAACTCCTGGAAACGCTGGCGGGCATGGCCCCGGCTGATCACCAGCTTCTCCTGCTCGGCGTCCTCCACCCGCATGGGCACGGGGAGGATCCTGACGTGCGGGACCGTACGCCTTACGTCCGCGGCCACGCTGGCGCTTCCGTCCACGGACTGGGTGTTCAGCGTGAAGCAGTCGACCAGCACGTCCGGCATCACCATCGTGGTGATGCCGGAGGTGTCGCTCCAGCCCGTGCGGCTGTCGATCAGGGCGTAGTCGTAGTTGCGCCGCATGTCCTCGCGCAGCGCGCCCAGGAAGGCCGCGCCGCCCCGGCGGTCGTAGAACCCCTTCCAGTCGTACGTGTTGATCGTCTCGGAGTACTCGGGGGTCTTGCGTCCCGGGGAGACGAAGTCGACGTAACCGCCGCTGTCGAAGCTCCGCGACAGGGTCGAGGCGAAGCGCTCCACCCTCGCGTACTGGCTGTAGTCACCGTCGACCGGCCTCGGCCTGGCCAGGTCGAACCCGCGGATCAGGTCGATGAGACCGGGAGTGGAGTCGAGCTCCGGGTCGCCCAGGAAGGGGGCGAAGTAGCGGTGCAGACCCGGCGCCTCCAGGTCCCAGTCCATGGCCAGTACACGTTTCCCGTTGCTGGCCAGGATCCAGGCCACGTTCGCCAGGGCCATGGTGCGGCCGGTGCCGCCCTTGAACGAGTAGAACGTGACGATCGTGCCGGACTCGCGGGTGCCGGCGTCACCCGAGTCGAACGTCATGAGGAATACCTTCCGAGCAGGGGAAACGTGTGCAGACCTTCGGCCGGCGTTGCCGGCGACCGAACGGCCTCCACCGACTTCAGCGCCTCGTTCTGGAGGCGGATCAGGACCTTGCGCAGCGAGGAGGTGAAACTCTCCGCGTCCGGCAGCCCCCAGCGGTCGTACTCGCTGTGCTGCCCGCGCATCAGGGGAAGCGTGTGGTCGAGGAGTTCGTCGAGGGTGACCGTCTGCTCGACCGACTCGGTGTCGTCACGGGACCTGGGTTCGAGCGCGGTGGTCGCGTCGGGGCTTCGTTCGTCCACAGCCGCCAGCAGCCGCCGTTTCTCCCGCCGCATGGCCACCCACGCGTCCACCAGCAGCACGACGAGCTGCTCGGGGTCCTGTTCCCGGGTGATCCGGGCGACGGTCTCCTCGTCCAGCGGCAGCACGGTCGCGGTGAAGTCCAGGGCGGTGGCCGTGTTCTTCACCAGCGAGACCAGGGCCTCGTGTTCCCCCGGAGCGTAGGGAGACCAGTGCAGGGCCGTCTTTCCGTAGTACTGGCTGGAATGCCGCTCCTCGGGCAGGTCGTCCTCGGCCGTGGACGCCACCACGAAACTGACGGTCTGGCCGCCGCTGGGAGTAGGGGCGCCGAGCGGTGAATGGCTGCCGCTCGCGTCGAATCCGTGCACCTCGGGAAGTTGTTCCGCGGCCGCCACGATGCGGTCGGCGGTGGCCCTCAGCACCTCCTCGTAGTCGGACCGGTAGCGCGCCTTCAGCCGCAGCAGGTGCAGCAGTCCGTCGCGCCGGTAGGCCGCCGACCGCACGCTCAGCGGCGCGGCCGGGGCGACGGCGTCCAGCGTGTGTGCCGGGTCGGGCTCCCACATGACGGGGACGATCGCCTCGACACTGCGGCCGGTCCTGGACCACAGCATGTTCAGCCGCCGCTGGAAGTAGGACAACTCGGCCCGGCAGTAGGACTGGCTGAAGTAGCGTGGTGAGTGCAGCACGACAAGGACGGTGGACCGGCCCAGCAGGTCCACCGACACATCGGGCGAGTGCGGCTTCCCGCGCACGCCCACGACCTCCGGGGAACGTCCCGTGCGCTCGGCGACGACCCGGCAGAGGTCGTGAAAGAACGACGCGACCCACTCCTCGTCGACGGTGCGAACGTGACTCAGGTAGAAGTGGCTCACGGTGACTCCAGTTGCTTGGCACGGCCCCAGGGCGCGGGCAGCCTCCGGCTGCGCGGGACGGAGGCCGGGAGCGTGCCGCCACCCTCCCCGACTTCAGCCACACCAAATCGGCTCGATATTCGAATACAGAAGAAACAAAGACAAAGGGTATTTGCGCACAATAGGCGGCATACGACGTCTCGTTGCAGGCCCAACGCTGCGCAACACGTTCCGCCCACGCCTCCTCCTCCCCTTGGTCGACCCCCCGTCCCCGCACTCCGCGGCGACGGAACCGCTGCTTACTGCACCGCCAGTCGCCCCGATGGGGGTGGCCGGACCTCGGACGCCCCCGAAGGAGGGATGTCTTCCACTTCTTCGTGGGCCACCCGGACAGATTGCGGCCTTCCGACGCCCGACCCCACGGACGGGTGAATCACGCCCGGCCGCCGCACCCGGAAGCCGTGCAGCTCCGCCTCGTCGGTCATGCAGTCGACGAAGTAGCTTCCCCAGGGCGTCAGAGCAGCGCCGTTGCGCCGCAGCACCCGCAGCGCCATGACCACCTGGCGGCCGTACCGGCGCAGCCGGGCCTCCGCCGCGCGGGCCGGCACGCCGTCGGACTCGTGGTAGACACGCGACCAGAACTCCAGCAGCCCGAGGTGGGCATGCGTCCCGGTGAGCGCGGCGGCCAGGGGCCGGGGATCGGGGCGCCAGCCCACACGGTGGCGGGTCCGGTCCTGCGGGTCGGTCAGGTCGACCAGATCGGTCAGGGCCGCCAGGGCTATATGGCTCGTCTCGTGGAGCACGGTCTCGGCCAGCCGCACGGGATCCCGCTCGGGAGCGACGGCCACCGCCCCGTACGCCTCACGGGTGGAGGAACTGCGGCCCCGCCCCAGGGGCCCGGGCTGCAGAGGGACCAGCGCCGACCACAGGGTGGCGCAGTCGGCGGCGCGCTCGGGCATCAGGTCGTTCAGCAGTCGCCACGCCGGTGCCAGCGCCGTGCGCCAGGCCGCAAGCTGTGCCGGGGTCTGCCGGGGCTGGACCGGAAAACCGTGCACGTCCCGATACGGATCGACGTCCTCCACCACCACCGACAGGCGGGGCGCCGGAGCGGCGGACGGAATCACCAGGCGGTGGGGCGGGAACCGGCGCGCCGCGCCGCCACGCCGTCCGTGGTCCGGTTCGTTCCCCCGGAGGTTCACCTCCTCCTCCGGGAGCTCCAGGGTCCAGCCGTCGAGCCGGGCGGTGCCCGCGCCCTCCGGCAGCCGGACCGCGCCCAGCGTGGGCAGCCAGAGCAGGCCGTCGGGGACCGGAAGAACCAGTCTCGGCCGCAGACCGCCGCGTAACGCGGCGGCGTGCCCGAACGCCCCCAGCCGGGCCAGGTCGACGGCGAGGTCCTCGTCCGCGCCCGTACCGTGGACGGCACGCAGACAGCGCCCGAGCCAGACCCCGGCGTGCGGGTGCCGCAGCACCTCTTCGAAGGCCCGCGGATTCGCCTCGTACGCCTGGCGGCACAGTTCCCAGCCTGCGGCGGCGCTCCGCGCCCAGACGTCCGGCACCAACCGCCGGGCGGAGTCGGCCAGGCCCGTCAGCAGGAACAGGCGTCTGCTGGTCTGCGCCCTGTGGAGTACGGCCAGCGCCGACGGGACAGGGCGGCAACGGGCCAGGGCGCCGAGGTCCTCGGCCGTGATGCGTAACGCCATGGGCTCGGTCACGAGGCCCTCCCGAGCAGTTCCCTGACGTCGGCCACCACACGGTCGTGGATGTGTGTGGTGAGCCGGCGCAGGTCCGCGCAGAAGACGCTCGGATTGTCGAAGTCGTCAGGGGCCCGGAAGCGGTGGGCCCGCAGACCCCCGCCGCACAGCCGGACCACCGGGCACTCCATGCAGTCCGCGGCGAGCGGGGCCGGTCCCGCTCCGCGGGCCGCCACCACACTCGGATGACGGGCCACCGTGTCGAAGTCGTGTTCGTGGAGATTCAGTCCGGTCGCCGCAGCGCCGTCGTAGGCGGCCTTGAGGCTGTCGGGGAGCTCGACCGACAGATCGCTCTCCACCACGATGAAATCGGAGACCGCGGGCTGCACAGGAGCCGAGGGGGGCCCGGTGCGGAGCGACCGTTCCACGATGTCCTCGAAGCGGCGGATCCGCGTCTCCCTGACCGGCGCGGTGTACCAGCGCTCGAAAACGGCCAGGAGCCAGTCGGCGTAAGGCGTCGCCCCGGTGTCGTGACCGGGCGGCGGATGCTCCCAAGTGCTGTGCGGGAGAAGGAAGTCGATCATCGGAGGCTCGTGGGAGAGCAGCTCCTCGTACACCGCCACGGGATCGTTGGCCGTGTCCACCGTGCAGAGCAGACCGCTGTACAGCGCTCTGTTCTCCGGTCGCCTCAACAGTTCCAGCCCTTTCAGAACGGCGGTGTAGCTACTCCGGCCGTTCCGAGAAAGCCGATGACGATCGTTCGCCGCGCGGTCGCCGTCGAGGCTGACCCCCACCGACACTCCGTACTGGCGGAACAGATCCAGCCACTCAGGATCCAGGAGTGTCCCGTTGCACTGTAGTGAGATATCACAATCGGACACGCCCTGTAGGGCAGACCTCAAGACCGAGACAAGGTGTTCGATCCGCCGTCTCCCGGCAAGCAGCGGTTCACCACCGTGCAGCACGACGCGAACCGCCGGCAGGGCATGGCCCCGGGCGTGCTCCGCTATCCTCCCGGCGAGCTGGTCGGCCGACTGCGCCGCCATGACAACGGGCTTGTCCCGCCAGGTGGTGTCCCGGAGTTCGTACACATAGCAGTGATCACAGGCCAGGTTGCAGCGCTGGGCGACCTTGACCACCCATTCACGAAAAGGCCGTACCTTCCGCATGTGCCACCTCCCGAGACCCGGCACCCCTCCGTGTCGGGCGTAACTCGGTGTCCGGCGGCAGCGCCGAATCGAACGAGGACGCAATGCCGTTCGAGTCCCCGTGGCCGTACACGACCCGCCTCACGACCTGACCGAGTGGGCCGGCGGGCAGGGCGCCGAGATCCTGCTCCGACAGCCCGGCCAGGTCCGGCATACCCAGATCCACGTCGATCGCTGGCTTCTCCACGACCCCCCCGTGCTCACTTGTACCGCCGCACCCGGCAGTTTCCTCGGACACGACGGTGTGGATGCGGCCGTTGTGGGCGTGCGTTGGTGCGCGACTCGCCTCGGCGCATGCTGAGTCGCGGACGGATTCAGTTGGTTCTTCCCTCAGGGAAGCACACTGATCGCCCGGCGGCCAGGTAGCCGTAACCGCGCTCCACGGCCAGCGGCCGGTTCTCGCCACGATGCCCACCCGGCCTCCTCACCACACGGTGATGGCACCCCTGCGACTCCAAGTCCCCATGAGTCTTTCCCCCTTCATGGCGAGGTGACCCCCGAAGACGGTGATCGCACCCGGTCAGTACGTCCGGGCAGCCGTGCCCCGGCCTCATCTCCCGCCCGGAGTTCGGCGTCCTGCCTCACCCCGTGGGCCGTGACCGGCGTCGTCCGGCCGCGGCTGCCGCGGCACACCACCGGTCGGCCGGGGTGGTCCGGGGGCGAGACTGACGGAAAAGCTCCGGCAGGCTCCCGGCCGAACCGGGCGGCCTCGTCCGAACGCCCGGCACCACTGCCGCGCCCCCGGATCAAGCCGTGGTCCGAGGCCGGGCGGGCCGATTCCTGTCCGACACGCTCACCCGTGAAGATCCGCTCCGCGCGGCCCGGGTCCGGGGGCGGGAGGCGGTGAACGCACGATGAAGAACGTCCGGCCGGATTCCTCGTGGGCTGGTGCGGAGACGTACACCTGCCTATCGTGCGAGCGGTGATACGTCCCCGGGGCGTTACCGCCCTCCTGTTCTGCCTTCTGGCGACCTCGGCCGCCGTGGCGTGCGACGTCACATCGCTGCCCGGCGACACCGTCGTGGCTCCGGACCCGGGCTCCAGCGCGCCGCACGCCACGGTCACCCCGTCGACGGTTCCCACGACGGCCCGACGGAGCACCACGCCCGCCCCGAGCGCGTCGCCGAAGCGATCCGCCGTGTCCTCGCCCCCCGCCGTCGCCTCCGGGGGAGCCAGCGGGAGCGACTGCGCCGCGCACGATCTGGTGCTCACTTCCGACAGCCCGAGGCGGGCCGTCCTGGGCAACCCGGGGGACGTGGCCATGGACGTGCAACTGCGCAACCGCTCCGGCATCAGGTGTGTGCTCGGCGGGTGGCCGGGTGTCGCCTTCATCGGCGGGGAATCAGTGATGCCCACGAACTGCGCGCCGGGCCAGACATGTGTCGGCCGGGTCGACACGACGTCCCGGCGGCCCCTGTCGGTGACACGCTACGGTCCGGGGCACCCCACGGCGGTCCGGCTCGCTCCCGGGCAGAGCACGTCGTTCAGCGTCGTCTGGAAGTCGGCCACGGTCACGGTCTGCAACGGCGCCGACTTCTACTACCCGCCGCACGCCTGGGACATCTGGGTGCCCGGCGACCCCGCGCCCCTGGTCCTGACCCCACTTCCCATCTCGCCCTGCCATGGAAAAATCGCGATCACCCCGTTCGGGATCACCGGCTGAGGCCCACGCGGCCCCACCGCGGCAGAGGTGACCTCACCCACCGAGGCCGAGGTCCACTTCGACTCCGGCGACTTCGACCGACTCATCGTCCGGGTCGGCGAGCACGACTTGTGCTTCGCTGCTGTACGCCCCTGAAACACGAGAGGCCCCGGATCTCTCCGGGGCCTCTCACCTGTGTGCACTCGGCAGGATTCGAACCTGCAACCTTCTGATCCGTAGTCAGATGCTCTATCCGTTAAGCTACGAGTGCTTGTTGTTTTGTTTTCCTGTCTTCGCTCCCGGCCCTTCCGGCCCGCTCGCGGCGACAGGAAGAACATTACATGACTGCCGCCGCCATGTGAAATCCGTTAGGCGCACCCCTTGTGAGCTGCGGAAACGCCGAATCGGGCGGGTTCCGGGGACGTCGGCGGGGCCATGAACGCGAATCAGGGAGCCCAGACCGAAACGGTTGGACTCCCTGAGTCAGGTGCGGAGGCGGAGGGATTTGAACCCTCGATGGGCTTTAAGGCCCAAACCGCATTAGCAGTGCGGCGCCATAGACCGGACTAGGCGACGCCTCCAGCACAGCCGCCCGCGCGAGCGCGAGTGGTGCGTGCAGATGATGACACAGTCGAGCGTGCTGTCACCAATCGGCTCCCACGGTACTAGGCAGCCGGGCCGCAGGGCAAAGCCCTTCCCTCCGGCGGGGGCGTCGCGCAACGTCCGGCCGGGGTGAGCGTTGGGCAGGGCATGTCGCACTTCGCCGTGCGGGGCGCCCTCGGGGCCGTCGCCGCCGTCCTCGGGTCCGTCCACGCCCTGCCCGCGTCCGCCGCCGCCACGGGCGACCACCTCACCGTCACCGTCCGCCACGCCGGAGACGGCCGGGACGGGACGTACGAGCTGTCCTGTCACCCCGGCGCCGGCAGCCACCCGGACGTGGCCGGGGCCTGCCGGGTGCTGGACCGGAACACCCGCTGGGGCCGGGACACCTTCGCGCCGGTCGCCCCGGGCACCGCCTGCACCATGCTCTACGGCGGCCCGGCCACCGCCCGTGTCACCGGGACCTGGGCCGGCCGCCCGGTCGACGCGACGTACGACCGCAGCAACGGCTGCGAGATCGGCCGCTGGGACCGCATGGTGCCCCTGCTCCCCGATCCGGGCACACCGGGTGATCTCGGCTGACGGACGGGCCCGGCCGCCAAGGGCGGGCACAGGCGTTTCACGGGCGCGGCCCCGCGTGCGCAAAAGTCTCGCGAAGATATGGCGGAGGCGAGGCGCGTCGGTCACATGTTCGCCGTCACTTCGTCGTGCGACCTCCCTCTCATCCGGCGTCGCGAGCGCAACCGGTGCCTTTAGACTCCCTCGCGTGACACGCCGCGGGCCGGTTGGCAAGATGGCCCGAGCGGTCGGCAAGGTGCGGTAACAGGGAGGAAGCGTCTCGTGAGCAGCAGGCCATCCCGAGGCGCTGCTCGCCTCGCAGCCATACTGGACGCGCTGCCGGATGCGTTGGTGCTGGTCAACGCCAACGGCACCGTCGTCAACGCGAACACCATCGCCCTGGAGGCCTTCGAGACCCCGGGCACCGCGCTGGTGGGACGCGGGCTGCTCGACCTGCTTCCCCAGTTCGACTCGCGGCTCATCCCCGGGTCCATGCGGCGGCCCGATCACATGGATCCGCGGGGGCGGACCAAGCCGACCCGCATGATCGCGCGGCGCACCGACGGCACCGAGTTCCCGGTCGAGGTCACCAGCGCCAACCTGGAGAACGGTCAGCAGGCCTACGACGGTTACGGCTACAGCGGCGACGAACTGCTGATGCTCGTCGTCCGCGACCTGACCGGCACCGTCGACACCGAGGCCGAGCTGGCCCGCTCGCAGCGGCAGACCGAGATGATCCTGCGGGCGGCGAGCGAGGGCGTCGTAGGCACGGACACCGACGGGCGGATCGTCCTCGTGAACCCGGCCGCCGCCCAGATACTGGGGTACCGGGCCGGTGAGCTCGGCGGCAAGGAGCTGCACGACCTCGTGCTGCACTCGCGCGCCGACGGCTCCCCCTTCCCGTACGCCGAGTCGCCGCTCGCCGACACCCTGCGCTCCGGGCGCAAGCACCGGGTGCGCGGGCAGGTGCTGTGGGCCAAGGGCGACAAGAAGGTGCCGGTCGACCTGACGACCGCGCCGGTGCGCGACGGCGACCAGCTGGTCGGCGCCGTGATGACCTTCACCGACCGGCGGCCGTACGACTCCGTCGTCGACGAGAAGACCGCCCAGGAGAAGGCGCACGCCGACGAGCTGGAGCGGCTCTCCGAGGAGCACGCCTCCGACCTGACCGCGCTGCGCCAGAAGCACGTCACCGAGGTCGAGGAGCTGCTCGAACGGCACGCCGAGGAACTGGCGGCCGGCGAGGACCGGTACGCGGCCCTCGGCGAGCGCGAGAAGGACCGCTACGAGGCCCTCTCCGGGCGCCACGAGCAGTTGCTGACGCTGCTCGCGCAGTCGCTGCGCGGTCCCCTCGACGAGCTGCGCCGGGAACTGGCCGCGCTCGCCGCCGACGACGCCGGGCAGCTGTGGCCCGAGGCCAACCAGGTGCTCCACCACCTCTCGGCCGGTTACTCGCGGATCACCCAGCTCATCGACAACGTGCTCGGGTACCAGCGGCTGGACGCGGGGTCGGAGGACATCAACCGCACGAAGGTCATGCTCGACGCCGTCGTCGCCGCCGGTGTGGACGGGGCGGTGGAGCTGATCGGACCCGGTCGGGTGCAGTTCGCCGTGCACGCGCCACCCATCGAGGCCGAGGTCGACCCGCAGCGGCTCGCCGTCGCGCTCGCGCATCTCGTCGCGGACGTGGCAGGGGTCGACGCGACCGGCAACGCGCCCGTCTCCGCGGGCGGCTACATGGACAACACCGTCGTGGTCGCGGCGGCGCAGCGCGGCGAGGTCGTCCGGATCGAGGTGCGCGGTCCCTACACCGGGGGCGACCCGGTGCACGAGCCGATCGTGCGCGGGATCGTGCGCGCCCACGGCGGGGTGCTGCAGACCCACGAGGTGCCCGGCATGAGCGGCAGCGCGTTCGTGCTGGAGGTGCCGATCGGGGGCGGCGCCGGCGCGGTGCCCCCGCCGCCCGGTGCCGAGGTGGAGCTCGTCGCGGCCGCCGACGAGTCCGGTGCCGGCGGGCGGCGGCGGGCCCGGCGGTCCTCCGTGGACGCCTTCCTGGAGAGTGACGTGCCCGGCGACGCGGGCGGCGAGGGCGAAGCCCCGGCCGCGCCGACCGGCCGCCGGCGCCGGCGGGCCGCCGAGGCGGCGGGCCCGGAGAGCGGGCCCGCGGCGATCGAGAGCGCGGAGCCGGCGTCCGGCGGTACCGGACGGCGGCGCGGACGCCCGGCCGACGGCGACGGCGACAGCGGCCCGGGAGTCGCCGAGGGTGCCGTGATGACGGCGGCCGAGCAGGGTGCCGGGGCGGCGGCCTCGGGTACCGGGCTGGGCGGCACCGTTCCCCCGCAGGGCGTGCCCGTGCCCGTACCGGCGTCGGGGCGGCGCGCCCGGCGCGAGCCCGAGGAGCGGCAGGCGCTGCCGCCCGCGCTGCCCTCGGCACCGTCCGGGCAGGCGGCCGAGCCGGTGTTCGACGAGAGCCAGTCCGGCGGGCGGCGGCGGCGTGCGCTGGCCGCCGCGGCCGAGCGGGCCGAGCAGCAGCAGGCCGGGCCACGCCCGGTCTTCGCGCTGCCGCCCGCGGCGGCCGACCGCGCCCCCGAGCCGGTCGACGCGATGGAAGCCATGGAGGCGGTCGGCCAAGAGGGCCGGCACGACGCCGTGGCGCACGACCAGGCCGAGGACCACACCCCGCCGCAGCCGCATCCCACCGACGCGCCGACCGGCCGCCGGCGGCGGGCGGTGGGCCAGCCGCCTGCCGAGAACACCCCGGCGGCCGCGGCGGTACCGACGGTGCCCGCGCAGGCAGCCGTTCCCGGACCACAGCCGGGGCAGCCGGTGCATCCGCAGGGCGTCCCCGTCCAGCCCGGACAGCCGCAGGGCATCCCGGCGCAGGCCGGGCCGACGGCGGGCCAGGTCGCCGCGCCGGCCGGTGGCCCCGGTGCCCCGGCGGCAGGCGCCCCCGGCACGGCCGTACCGGCCCCGTCCGCGCCGCAGAACCAGCCGCAGCCGCCGGCTGCCGCTCCGGTGGCCCCCGGGCAGCCCGCCCCGGCCGCCGGAGCCGCGCCGGTTCCCGCCCAGCCGCTGCCGCTTCCGGCGGAGGCCGCGCCGGTGGCGCCCGTACCGCAGCAGTGGCCGGGTGCCGACGACGCCCCCGCCGCCCAACCGGCGCGTGCCGCGCAGCCGTTGCCCGCCGAGGCGGCCGCACCGGCACCGGCACCGGTCGATCCGGACTCCACGCAGGGCCGGGCGTTCAGTGTGCGGACGCTTGGGCAGGGGGTGCCGTTCTCGCGGCAGGCCGCACAGGTGCAGCAGCCGACGCCGACGCCGCCCCCGCACCAGCCGGGCGGCAACGGGCGGCGCCGCAAGCTGGGCACGCGCCCCGATCCGGGTACCGCCGCCGAGCAGCCGGGGGCCGAGCAGTCCGCCCGGCCCGCGCAGTCCGCACGGCCGCATCCGCCGGCCGAGCAGCCGGTCGCCGCCCAGCCGCTGCCGCAGCCGTCGCTGGCCGGGCAGTCCCGGCTGGTGGGGGCCACCGAGGGCGGTGGACGGTCGTACGCGATAGGCGCACCCGACGTGAACGCCGCCGAGGGTCCGGAGCCGCTGGACGGTCCTGGCGGGGCGGTCGAGGTCGCGGACCCGCCGCGCCCGCAGCCGATGGACGACGAGCTGCCCCCGGAGCCGCTGGACAACCCGCGCCGGCTGCTGGTGTGGCCCGCGCCGGACGTCACCACCCAGCAGGAGCTGAGCGACCGCGGCTACCGGCCGGTGATCGTGAACTCCCGTGAGGAGGTCGACGCGCAGATCGCCGCGTTCCCGGCGGCGCTGTTCGTGGACCCGCTGACCGGGCCGATCACCCGGACCGCGCTGCAGTCGCTGCGGCAGGCGGCGGTGGCGGCCGAGGTGCCGGTGATGGTCACGGCCGGTCTCGGGCAGGCGACGCGCGAGGCGGCGTACGGCGCCGATCCCGCCGTGCTGCTGAAGGCGCTCGCGCCCCGGGACAGCGAGCAGCATCCGCCGCGGGTGCTGCTGATCGAGGAGCACGCGGAGATCGCGCTGGCGCTGACCTCGACGCTGGAGCGGCGCGGGATGCAGGTGGCGCGGGCGGCGAGCGACGCGGACGCGGTGACGCTGGCCGGGCAGCTGCGGCCGAACCTGGTGGTGATGGACCTGATGCAGGTGCACCGCCGGCAGGCCGGGATCATCGACTGGCTGCGGGCGAACGGGCAGCTGAACCGGACGCCGCTGGTCGTCTACACGGCGGCCGTCGACCAGGCGGACCTGCCGCGGCTGGCGTCGGGGGAGACGGTGCTGTTCCTGGCGGAGCGGTCGACGAGTGCCGAGGTGCAGAGCCGGATCGTTGACCTGCTGGCCCGGATCGGGACGAACTAGGGCTCACTGCAGCGCCCCGAAAGGGGCGCGGGGAACTGCGCGACCAGCCACGGACCACCCGCGGCCCACCGACGGCAGTTCCCCGCCTGGGGCGCAACGCCCGTCACAGGCTGGTGACGTCCAGGTCCCCCTCGGCGTACCGCCTCCTGAGCACCTTCTTGTCGAACTTGCCGACGCTCGTCTTCGGCACCGCCTCGATCACCGTCCAGCGCTCGGGGAGCTGCCACTTGGCGATCTTGCCCTCCTCGGCGAGGAAGATGCGCAGGGTCTCGAAAGTGGCCGTGGAGCCCTCCCGCAGGACGACCGTGGCCAGCGGGCGCTCGCCCCACTTCTCGTCCGGTACGGCCACCACCGCGGCCTCGGCGACGTCCGGGTGGGACATCAGCGCGTTCTCCAGCTCGACCGAGGAGATCCACTCGCCGCCGGACTTGATGACGTCCTTCGCCCGGTCGGTGAGGGTGAGGAAGCCGTCGGGGGAGATGGTGCCGACGTCGCCGGTCTTCAGCCAGCCGTCCTCGCTGAACTTGTCCTCGGGACGCAGGGGTTCGGCGTCGGGGCCGTTGTAGTAGGCGCCCGCGATCCAGGGGCCGCGCACCTCCAGCTCGCCCGCCGACTCACCGTCCCAGGGGAGGCGCTCGCCGCCGGGGCCGCTGAGCCGGGCCTCGACACTGGCCGGGAAACGGCCCTGGGTGAGGCGGTAGGCGAACTCCTCCGCGGTGCCGACCGCGTGGGCCGGCGGCCGGGCGACGGTGCCGAGCGGGGAGGTCTCGGTCATGCCCCAGGCGTGGCAGACCCGCATGCCCAGCTTGTCGAAGGCCGTCATGAGGGAGGGCGGGCAGGCGGCGCCGCCGATGGTGACCTGGGTCAGGGAGGAGACGTCCCGGGGGCGGGCGGTGAGCTCGCCGAGAAGGCCCTGCCAGATGGTGGGGACCGCGGCCGCGTGCGTGGGGCGCTCGCGCTCGATCATCTCGGCGAGCGGGCCGGGCTGCAGGAAGCGGTCCGGCATCAGCAGGTTGACGCCGGTCATGAAGGTGGCGTGCGGCAGGCCCCAGGCGTTGACGTGGAACTGCGGCACGACGACCAGGGAAGTGTCCTGGTCGGTCAGGCCCATCGACTGGGTCATGTTGACCTGCATGGAGTGCAGGTAGATCGAACGGTGGCTGTACACCACGCCCTTGGGGTCGCCGGTGGTGCCGGAGGTGTAGCACATGGCGGCGGCCCGGCGTTCGTCGAGCTCCGGCCAGTCGTAGCCGGTCGGCTTGCCCGCGAGGAGCTCCTCGTACTCGTGCACGGCCACGGTCGCGCCGGCGAGGAGGGAGCGGTCGCCCGGACCGGAGACCACGAGGTGCTCGACGGTCGGCAGCTTGGACAGCAGGGGCGCGATCATCGGGAGCAGCGAGCCGTTGACGAGGACGACCTTGTCCGCCGCGTGGTTGACGATCCAGACCAGCTGCTCGGCGGGCAGGCGGAGGTTGAGGGTGTGCAGGACCGCGCCCATGGAGGGGATCGCGAAGTACGCCTCGGTGTGCTCCGCGTTGTTCCACATCAGGGTGGCCACGCGATCGTCGCCCTGAACCCCGAGGTCGTCCCGCAGGGCGTGCGCCAACTGGGCGGCGCGGTCGCCGATCTCGGCGAAGCTGCGACGGTGCGGCTCACCCTCGCCGGTCCAGGTGATCACCTGTGACGTGCCGTGGACCCCCGACCCGTGGGTCAGGATCCTTGAGATCAGCAGCGGTACGTCCTGCATGGTGCTCAGCACGGCGTCCTCCCGGGGGCGACATTGCCTACTCGGTGGTGAAGGGGCTGCGCTGATTCTGCTCACATACCGAGTGGTATGTCACTAGGAGAAAGCCAACAAAGCCTGTTCGGACGCTTCGAACACCGCTGATGCTCCGGCAGTTCCGGACGTCCCGTAGGCCGGTCGGTCAGCGTGCGAGGTCCAGCTCCGGGTCCTCGCGCAGCTTGCCCAGCGCACGCGACACGGCGGACTTCACCGTGCCCACCGAGACCCCGAGCACCTCGGCCGTCTGTACCTCGCTCAGGTCCTCGTAGTACCGCAGCACCACCATCGCCCGCTGCCGCGCCGGAAGTTTCATGATCGCCCGCCACATCGCGTCGTGCAGCGCCTGCCGTTCGGCCGGGTCGTCCTCGCCGGGCACCGGCTCGGGCTCGGGCATCTCGTCGCAGACGAACTCGTCGACCCGGCGCTTGCGCCACTGCGAGGTCCGGGTGTTGAGCAGCGCCCGGCGCACATAACCGTCGAGGGCCCGGTGGTCCTCGATCCGCTCCCAGGCCACGTAGGTCTTGGCGAGCGCGGTCTGGAGAAGGTCCTCGGCATCGCTCGGGTTCGCGGTCAGCGACCGGGCGGTACGCAGCAGGACGGGCTGGCGGGCCCTGACGTACGACGCGAACGACGGGTAGGAGGGGCGGGCGTACGGGCGGGTCTGCCGCGCCGAGACAGCGGCGGCGTCCGAAGCGCTGGTGCAGACGGGTGCGGTCATGGCTCCACGCTATGAGCGGCCGGTGTCACCGCGGATCGGCCGCAGGTCCCGAAGCCGAGTCCCCCTCAGGTTGTAGGGGTGGGGCTGCCTACACCTCCTGAAGGTGGAGTACGGGAGTGGAACTCCTGCGGGTTTACCCCTGAGGGAGAGGGCCCCAGGGGGTCCGGCCTCACCCGTCCGAGGTCAGGACCAGCCCGGACGTCGGTACGCCCGTGCCGGCCGTCACCAGGACCCGCTCCGCCCCCGGTATGGGGTTCACGGCGGTGCCGCGCAGCTGGCGCACCCCCTCCGCCACCCCGTTCATCCCGTGCAGGTACGCCTCCCCGAGCTGTCCCCCGTGCGTGTTCAGCGGCAGCCGCGCCCCGGCCACGAAGTCCGCCGCCTCCCCCCGCCCGCAGAACCCGAACTCCTCCAGCTGCATCAGCACGAACGGGGTGAAGTGGTCGTACAGGATCCCCACGTCGATGTCGGCCGGGGCCAGTCCGCTGGTGCGCCACAGCTGGCGGGCCACCACGCCCATCTCCGGCAGCCCGGTCAGGTCGTCCCGGTAGAAGCTGGTCATCTGCTCCTGGGCCCGGCCGGCCCCCTGCGCGGCCGCCGCGATCACCGCCGGCGGATGCGGCAGGTCGCGCGCCCGCTCCACCGACGTGACGACGAGGGCCTGGCCGCCGTCCGTCTCCTGGCAGCAGTCCAGCAGCCGGAGCGGCTCGACGATCCAGCGGGAGGCCGCGTGGTCCGCGAGGGTGATGGGGCGGCCGTGGAACCAGGCGGCCGGGTTGGTCGCCGCGTACCCGCGGCCGACCACCGCCACCTGCCCGAACGCCTCCGGGGTCAGCCCGTACGTGTGCAGGTAGCGCTGCGCCGCCATCGCCACCCAGGACGCGGGGGTGAGCAGCCCGAACGGCAGCACCCAGCCGAGCGCCGCCCCCTCCGCCGACGGCTCCCGGTGCTGCACACCCGAGCCGAAGCGGCGGCCCGATCTCTCGTTGAAGGCGCGGTAGCAGACCACCACCTCGGCGATCCCGGCCGCGACCGCCAGCGCCGCCTGCTGGACGGTCGCGCAGGCCGCGCCGCCGCCGTAGTGGACGCGGGAGAAGAAGGAGAGCTCGCCGATCCCGCAGGCCTGCGCCACGGTGATCTCCGGGCTTGTGTCCATCGTGAACGTCACCATGCCGTCCACGTCCGCCGGGGCCAGCCCCGCGTCGTCCAGCGCCGCCCGCACCGCCTCCGCCGCCAGCCGCAGCTCGCTGCGCCCCGAGTCCTTGGAGAACTCGGTGGCCCCGATGCCGACGAC
The DNA here is from genome assembly GCF_042894765.1 of Streptomyces sp. NPDC001507. Classification (NCBI taxonomy): domain Bacteria; kingdom Bacillati; phylum Actinomycetota; class Actinomycetes; order Kitasatosporales; family Streptomycetaceae; genus Streptomyces; species Streptomyces sp. NPDC001507. The sequence goes on along the minus strand of NZ_JBIAVV010000010.1, from coordinate 330,567 downwards.
CGCCGCCCGCCCGCCGAGTGAATCCCGGCCGCGCACGCTCATGAGTCCGCCCCGTCGGTGAGGGTGACGGTCACGTGGGCTTCGGCGAAGGTGAGGGTCACCGTGCCGGTCACGTGGTTGCCGAGGCCGTTGGCGCCGACCACCCGGACCGTCGCCGTACCCCGCTCGTCGTCCAGCTCCTCGATCCGGCCGGTCAGCACCATCGTGTCCCCCGGGTAGTTGGGCGCGCCGAGCCGGATGGCGACCTTGCGGAGCTCTGTCGTCGGGCCGAAGCAGTCGGTGACGTACCGGCCGACCAGGCCGTTCGTCGTCAGGATGTTCATGAAGATGTCCGGGGAGCCCTTCTGCCGGGCCAGTTCGGCGTCGTGGTGCACGTCCTGGTAGTCCCGGGAGGCGATCGCCCCCGCCACGATCAGCGTCCGCGTGATCGGGATCTCCAGCGGCGGCAGCTCGGTGCCGACCCCCGGCCGGGTCGTCTCAACTCCCACTCGCGATCAACTCCCCCAGTTCCTGGAGCACTTCGCCCCCGCTGCCCAGATACGCGTCCAGTTGCCGCCCCCACAGGAAGTGCCGGTGCACGGGATGGCCGACGTCGGCGCCCGCGCCGCCGTGCAGGTGCTGGCCCGTGTGCACGACCCGCTGCCCGGCCTCGGACGCCCACCAGGCCGCGGTCAGCGCGTGCGCGGCGTACGGCAGACCGGCGTCCCGCCGCCAGGCCGCCTCGTACGCCGTCACCCTTATCGCCTCGGTGTCCATGTGGGCGTCGGCGGCCCGGAGCTGGACGGCCTGCCGGGTGGCGAGCGGGCGCCCGAACTGCTCGCGGGTGTTGGTGTGGGCCACGGCCCGGGCGAGGGAGCCCGCGCAGACGCCCGCCTGGAGACCGGCGAAGGCGGTGCGGGCGGTGGCCAGGACGTCGGCGTAGACGTCGGGGCCGGAATCCCGGCCGGGGCTGGGACCGGAACCGGAACCGGGACCGGAACCCAGGAGCTCGGCGGAGGCCTCGTCGAGGGTGAGCCGCCCCGCCGACCAGGGCGCGGTCAGCTCGACCTCCTCGATGCGGGTGCCGGTGCCGGTGCCCTCGCCGAGCGGCACCAGCCACAGCCCCCGGCCGGCGTCCGCCACCAGGACGTGGGTGGCGTCCCGCAGCCACGGGACGACGGGGACGGTGCCGCTCAGCCCGCCCCGCGCGCAGGGCCGTACCCCCTGCTGGGCGGGGAACGCCCCGGCCACCACCACCGAGCCGTCCCCGATCCCCGGCAGCAGCCGCGCCCGCTGGTCGTCGGTGCCGTGCGCGGCGATCGCCAACTGTCCGTACACGCAGCTCGCCGCGTACGGAACCTGGGCCGTGGTACGCCCCTGTTCCTCCAGCAGGAGCACCAGTCCCAGCAGGCCCAGCTCCGCGACCGCGGCGACCAGTCCCGCCCCGCACAGCGCCTTCCACAGCTCCGGGTCACTGCCGGTGCCGGCCGCGCGCAGCCGCTCGTGGGTGGCGAGGTCGGCGAAGATCCGCGCGGCGAGGTCACGGGCCTCGGCCTGGTCCTCGGTGGGCGTGAAGTCCATGTCAGGCCTCCACGCCGAAAGCGCCGGAAGCACCGGAAGCACCGAGCCCACCGGAAACGCCGAGCGCGCCGAGCGGGTCGGCGGCCCGGAAGACGGGCAGGGTCGACGCCCCGCCCTCGTCCTCGTACCGGCGGAACTCCACCCGCACCGGCAGCCCGATCCGCACCTTGTCGTACGGCACCCCCACCACGTTGCCCACCATCCGCACGCCCTCGGCGAGCTCGATCAGGCCGACCGCGTACGGCGGGTCGAAGGCCGGGAAGGGCGGGTGGTGCATCACGACGTACGACCAGACCGTGCCCTCGCCGGACGACTCGACGGTGTCCCAGTCGAGGGAGCCGCAGGCGTTGCAGCCCGGCAGCCAGGGGTGGCGCAGGGTGCGGCAGCCCGTACAGCGCTGGATGAGGAGCCGCTCCCCGGCCACGCCCTCCCAGAAGCCGGCGTTGTCCCGGTTGACCACCGGACGGGGGCGCGGCGGAGCCTTGGCCGGCCGCCCCGCGGGCTCGTACTTGAGGACGCGGAGGCGGTGGACGCCCACCAACTCCTCGCCGATCCGGATGTCCGTGCGCGTGGTGACGAAGTAGCCCGTGCCCAGCTTCGTCGTCTTCCGCGCGGACACCGACTCGATCACCGTGTCGAAGACCAGCTCGTCGCCCGGCCGCAGCGGGCGCAGGTACTCCTGCTCGCAGTCGGTGGCGACGATCGAGACACAGCCCGCCGCGTCGAGCAGGGCGGACATCTCGTCGTACGCGCCGGTGCGTGCCGTGTTGCCGGAGAGGCCGCCCATCGTCCAGGCCTGGAGCATGGTGGGCGGGGCGATCGCGTCCGGCCCCTCGTACGCCGGGTTCGTGTCGCCCATCGCCTCGCACCAGTGCCGGATCATGGGCAGGTTGACCGGGTCCTTGCCGGTGCCCGCCCGGGAGGCCGGCTGACCCTCGTACGCCTTGAGCCGCGCCCCCAGCCCGTCAGTCCCCAGCTCGTCAGTCCCCCCGGCCACGGCCACCCCTCCGCATCCCGAGCCGCATCGTCGCGACGATCTCCCGCTGCACCTCGCTCACCCCGCCCCCGAACGTGTTGATCTGCGCCGCCCTGTTGAGCCGCTCCAGCTCTCCGTCCCCGAACACCCCCGGCGAACCGGACCGGACCAATGCCGCCTCGCCGACGATCTCCTGACACATGCGATACGTCGCGACTGCCGATTCCGTTCCCGCGAACTTCACCCCGCTGGCCTCCGCGGGGGCCACCCGGCCCGCCCCCGCGTCCCCCACCAGACGCCAGCTGAGCAGGCGGTTCGCCGCCAGTCGGGCATGCGCTTCGGCCAGTCGAAGACGAATCCACGGCTCGTCAACACGGCGCCGCCCGCTCACCGGATCGGGGGTGCGGGCGGCGGTGAGCGCGGCCGCGTAGAAGTCCTCGGCCTGCATGCCGGTCGCGGCGAGGGCGACCCGCTCGTGGTTGAGCTGGTTGGTGATGAGCGACCAGCCGTCGTGCTCGGCTCCGACGAGGCTGCCGGCGGGAACGTGGACGCCGTCGTAGTACGTCGCCGTCGTGATCTGCCCGCCCACCGTCTCGATCGGCGTCCAGGAGAACCCGGGTGCGTCCGTGGGGACGAGAAGGATCGAGATGCCGCGGTGCCTGGGCGCCTCGGGGTCGGTGCGGCAGGCGAGCCAGATCCAGTCGGCGTGCTGGGCGCCCGAGGTGAAGATCTTCTGCCCGTCGATCCGCCAGCCCTCGCCGTCCCGCACCGCCCGGGTGCGCAGCGCGGCCAGGTCGGTGCCTGCCGAGGGTTCGCTGTAGCCGATGGCGAAGACGAGGTCGCCGCGGAGGATGCCGGGCAGGAAGCGGACCTTCTGCTCCGCGCTGCCGTACTTCATCAGCGTCGGTCCGACCGTGTTGAGGGTGACCATCGAGACGGGGGCGCCGGCCCGGTACGCCTCGTCGAAGAACACGAACTGCTCGTCGGCGCCCCGCCCTTGGCCGCCGTACTCGACGGGCCAGCCGAGGCCGAGAAGGCCGTCCGCGCCGATGCGGCGCAGCAGGGCACGGCGTTCGGCGGGGTCGTCGGGGGCGGTGGACGGCATCAAGGACCGGAAGTAGGCACGCAGTTGGGCGCGCAGCCGCTGCTGGCGTTCGGTGGGAGCCAGATGCATGGTTTCTGACTGTCCGTCAGATACGCCTTGCTGTCAAGGTCGAGAGGGGGCGACAAGGGGGGCGATCGGGGGCCGAGGGGAGTGCCGGAAGGAGGCGGAAACGCCTGCGCGGCGATGCCGAAGCACCGCCGCGCGGACGCACTGCCCATCCCCACAGACCACACCCCACCAGGGCTCAGGCGGGGCTTACCACAGGTGGGTGAAGTGGACGGCGACGTTGTCGTTGCCCTGCTGGATCGCGGTCCAGGCGGAGTGGTTGACCTGAGCGGTGTTGCTCTGGTTCGAGGCGCCGTTGCCCACCGCGTTCTGCTGGGTGGTCGAGGAGTTGCCGTTGTTGTCGTGGCCGACCCCGCTGCCGATGATGCCCGCCGTGCCGGCGTTGGCGCTCGATCCGTTGCCCGCGATGGCGCCGTTGTCCGCCGCCGCCACACCGGCGAAGAGGGCCGCGGCGAGCGGAAGGGCGGAGACGGCGGCGAGAACGCGGGCGGTACGGATGCTTGCCATGTTGTTTCCTCTCGGAGCCCGGCTGCTGTGCCGGAGGTTCGTCAAGTAAGCCTGTTTCCTGGGCAGTTGGCCGACCGCCCCGGTGTTCGTCTGCGACGTCGCGAGACCAGAGTTGCCCACCGAATCCCCGGCGAACCACCCCGGAAGCCCTCATTCGCCCTCAAGCGTGATGACAAGTCGATAAACCCCTTTCGCCACCTTTGATCGACTTACGCCCCAGCAGTGGCCACTCCGGACATCCACTCCCATCAGGTCCCCCAAGGGAAAAACCGTTCCGCTTCCGATCCGCGCCCAGATCTCCGCCCCCGGCGTGTCACACCGGCACCCCCTTCCCTTTTTCGAACGCACGTACGAACATGGATGCATGGCCACCACCGATCGGCAGGCCACGACGCTGGCCCTCGCACACGCCCTGTCAGCCGCCGAGCGCGGCCTGGCCGTCATCCCCCTGTCCCGCACGAAGCTCCCCGCCCTGCGCTCCCCGCACCGCCACGACCCCGGCGCCGCACTCCCGCCCTGCCACGGCGAGTGCGGCCGCCCCGGCCACGGGGTGTACGACGCCACCACCGATCCGACCCGCATCCGCGAACTGTTCGCCGCGGCACCCTGGGCGACCGGCTACGGCATCGCCTGCGGGCTGCCCCCGCACCGCCTGATCGGCGTCGACCTGGACGTGAAGGGCGGTACGGACGCCACGGGCGCCCTGCGCGAACTGGCCCTGCGGCACCTTTTCACCATCCCGCCGACGGTCGTCGTCCTCACCCCGAGCGGCGGCCGCCACCTCTGGCTGACCGGACCGCCGGACACCGTCGTCCCCAACTCGGCCGGCCGGCTCGCCCCCGGCATCGACATCCGCGGTGCCGGCGGCTACCTGGTCGGCCCCGGCTCCCGCACCGACCACGGCGTCTACGCCACCGCCCCCGGTACCGAGCACCTGGTCCCCGCGCCCTGTCCCCCGTCCCTGCTCCGCCTCCTGCTCCCGCCGCCACGCGCGCCACACCCCGCGACCCACCCCTCGGTGGGCAACCGCGGCCAGGGCCTGGTCCAGTTCGTCCTCTCCGCCCACGAGGGCCAGCGCAACACCCGGCTCTTCTGGGCGGCCTGCCGCGCCTACGAGAACGGCATCGGCCGCGCCCTGCGGGCGCCGCTGATCGACGCGGCGGTCCACACCGGCCTCACGGAACAGGAGGCCCGCGCGACGATCGCGTCGGCGGCCCGCATGACCGGCCACCGGCCCTGAGACTCCCTGAGGGGCCTTGAGAGGCGAGAGGCCCATGAGACCGAGAAGCCCTGAGGGGCCCTGAGGGATCCGGAGAGGCCCTGAGGGGGCCCTGCGCGGGGTCCTGAGGGGTCCTGCGGCTCCCTGAGGGGCCCTGAAAATCGAACGCACCCGGGCCGCGCGCCCGCCTAACCTGCCCCCATGACCCTGACCCGTGTCGTCCTCACCTCCGGCCGTGTGATCGGTCTCTCCCACCTCCGGCTCTCGTCGACATACGGCGGGCTGCTGGAGGGTTATCCGCACCAGGCCCTCAACGACCGTCGCATCAAGCGCATGTTGGCTGCGGCCACCGCCGAGTACCCGCACACCCCGACCCATCTGGTCCCGCCCCCGCGCGAACACCCCGCCGACGACCGCACCGACCGCGTCGGCCCCTTCGGCCCGGTGGAGATCCTGCCGCCGGTCACCTGCATCGGTCTGTTCGATTCCGCACCCGTCGCCACGGACGTCGACCCGGTCCTGCACGGCTCGGCCCTCACGATCGTCTGGTTCCAGGCCACACCTCAGCCGCCGTCGGGCCACGACGCGGACCAGGGGCTGCGGGAGGTGGCCTGGGAGGAGCTGGCGGAGGACTACGAGATCTGAGGGGCCGATCTCTGGCATCCGCGCGCTGCGTGCCGCGACTTGGGGATGCCGAGGCAGCTACGAAAGATGCGCGGACGCAGACTTTCGGGAACTGATCCGGGCGGGGCCTGCTCGCCATGCTGACGGTATGGATCATATGGATCAGGCGAAGATTTCCCGGGCTCCCCGGGCGACGTCGGACCATCCGCGACAGCGCCATCCGGCTCGACGGCACGCACATCACCCGGGACGGCCGCACCCGCCTCCACGTCGACGACGGGCGGCTGCGCACCGTGGGGGAGCCGGGGACCTTCACCCTCAGCAGCGGCAGCGCCTCGGACCGCCTGCACCAGCGGATCTCCCTGACCGTGTCCTGGCCCGCCCCGCCACCACCGGAGAACCGGAGAACCCCATGAACACCGCCGACACCCCCCTCGCCGAGGCCGACTACATCGCGGCCACCGCCGACGAGCTGAGCCGCAAGCAGGACGCCGACAGGGCCGCGGCGCTGGTCAGCCAGAAAGCCCTCTTCCAGCGCCGCGGCCGGATCGTCCTCCGTCCCGACCGGCTCGTCCTCACCAACTGGTCGGACACCGGCTCCCTCATCCTGGCCCGCACGGACATCACCGCGGCCGAGACCCGCTTCACCGACCTCTACGGCCGCTTCATGGGCGGCCTCCTCAACGCCGGCAAGCCCCTCGTCCTCACCACCACCGCCGCCGCTCCGTCCCCGGGTGACATCTACCTGCTCGTCAACCGCCGCGAGTTCATGGAGACGACCGACGACAGGCAGTGGGAGAAGCGCATCAACGCCTGGGTCAACGGCTGATCCCGGCTGCCGGCGCGGCTGCCGAGAAGTCGTATCCGGACCACTCGCTGAGCCGGACGAACCCGAGGCGCTGGTAGAGGGCGTTGCTGACGGGGTTGGCCAGGTCCGCGAACAGGACGACGTCCTGCGCGCCCGCGGCCAGCGCGGCCCGGCTCACCTCCGCCGTCACGGCCGCCGCGTAACCGCGACCGCGCAGGTGGGAAGGGGTGTAGACGACGTCCACCTGCATCTGGCCGCCGATCAGCGAATTGAGGCCCGCGACGGAGACGGGAGTGCCGTCCGGGGTCTCCCAGAGCGTGTAGGTCTTGTCGGCGAAGCGCGTCCCGGCCCAGGTCCCCGCGTCGACGACCACGTCCTCCCCGACGGCCTCGGCGAACTCACCGCACCAGAACATGGTCTCTTCGAGGTCCTGCTCGCCCAGGACGCGACCCCGGCCCGCCGGCAGCGGGTCCGGTGGGGTGAGCGAGCCGAGGCGGTACAGGCACAGCCGCGTGTCCCGGAGCGTCGGCGTCGCGCCGGTGCGCCGCTGCCAGGCCTCGGCGAAAGCGGTGGCCGAACCGTGGTCCGCGCTGACGGAGGGAACGGAGTCCCCGAGGTCGGCCAGCCGGCCGGCGAGCGAGTCGGCCTGCTCGGGCGTGAGCGGGGAGAGGCCGAAGCCACGGGGCGGGAGGCGGTAGCAGGTGGCGTGCACCTCGCCGCCCCGCTCCAGCATCCCGAAGACGGGAACACCGGTGCCGAACGCCTCGGCCCCCCGCGCCCGCACCCTCTCGGCCCACGTCGACTGCATGACGTGCGGGCCGGGACGGGAACGCAGGAAATCCCCCGCGCGGGCGAGGAATTCATCGACATCATGGGTCAGGTACCAGTCGGATGAGCGCATGCCCCATGCCCTACCACTCCGGCCACGAGGCCAGTCGGCCCCCGCCGGACGCAGCGCCGCACGAACACCCCTTTCAGCCATCCGAGCCGAAGCATTCCTCGACAGGAGCACCGGAGAATCCGCACGCGGCGGCATCCCCCTCGCCCCGACGCCGAGGGCCGTGCGCTTTCCCCGTCTGCCGAACGCGGCTCAACCCAGGTAGGGGTCTCGAAGATGACCACCAGGCGCAAGGGCCTACCCCCTGCCCAACAGGAAAGCGCAGGTCGCCGAGATCCCCGACAGGACCCTGGGACAAGAACAACCAACCCCTAATGATCAAGCCCCCTACCAGCGAAGATCCGCGGGTAGGGGGCTTGTCGCCGTGGACGCCGATCGGCGGTCAGGGTGCCGGTATCGGCGATCCCGCGGTTTGACGATCAGAAGGAGACAGTGATGCCGACCTGGTGGTACTGGCCGACGGTGTCCAGGACCTCGTCCTTGACCGCGCCGAACTGAGCCACGAGGTCCGAGTTGCTGACCGCCGTGGGGCCGGCGGCGATGCCGACCTGCGGGCTCAGGCCGCCGGAAACGGTGTCGAGTTCGGCGTCAGCTATCTCAAGGGTCTGAACCTGGGGAGCGGAGTTCATGGGGAAACTGCCCTTCGTATGGATGTTCCACAAGGGGGAGCGGCCAAGCTGGGGATAGCCGATGAGCCGCGACCGCAGGCCCGCGCCATCCGTTTCCGGACGTCTTGGCGCGATCCAGGCGGTGCGAAGGATCAAATCACGGAGCATGCCCGGCATCCAGTCACTCGCTGGTCTCAGCAGGGCAGTTGAAACGGTCGACTACTCATCCATGCGCGCATGCACACGAATTGAGGGCTGCTTCTCTACATGTAGCCCCGCATAGGAAACCGACAGCTATTGCCACGGCAGCTCCGACCAGGACAACTCCGCACCAACCGAACGCCCTCGTGCCACAGTTGCGCATTCGGTGTGGAGATTCAGTCACGTATACATCCGCGCGCCCTTCAGGACCCTGTCCACCGCGTTCGGCGGCCCCTACACCGCGGTCGTTTCCGGTCGCGAAGAGAACGGAGGTGAGGACGGCACGGGGCAGGGCCGACACTCCACGGTGTACGGGCAGACACTGACTACGCCTGTGCACCACAGGCGCACCAGATGCGGCGGGGAACAGCGGGGAATCACCTGGGAGCCCTACGCCCTCGCCGGCACCCTCGTCGTCCTCCCCGAGGAGGCCCGCACGCCGGAACGGGCGTCGTGAACCGCATGGCCGCCCTCGGGATCACCGTCAGCCACGCCGTGGAGCAACCCAAGCCCCGACAGCCGACCGCCGAGGAGGCATCGCTCCTCGGAATTCAGAAGGCCGCTCTCGTCACCCACATCCGGCGGACCTACTACAGCGACCAGGGACGGCCCGTGGAGACCGCGGACATCATCGTGCCCGCCGCTCACTACGAGATCGTCTACGAGATTCCCATCAGCCGGTAGCCGACAGCATCCTCGGGCCATGATCCGAGGCCCTCAGGCCGTGCCCCTTCCGTGCCCCTTCCGTGCCCGAAGAGCGCACACGCCAACGGCCCCCAACCGTCTTGCCTGGTCAGGGGCCGTGAACGTCATGCGGTGGGTGTGGGATTTGAACCCACGGTGACATCGCTGCCACGACGGTTTTCAAGACCGTTCCCTTAGGCCGCTCGGGCAACCCACCCCGCGCCGACCGAGATCGGCGCGGGGAACAGAGTAACCGGTTCGTGCGGGCGGGTGTGGGTCAGTTGTCGCCGACGCGGGAGCCGAGGGTGACGGTGACCGTGTGTTCGCTGCCGCCCCGCTTGTAGGTGATCTCCACCTTGTCGCCGGGCTTGTGGGTCCAGATCTCGCCGATCAGGGTCGGGCCGCTGTCGATCACCGTGTCGTCCAGCTTGGTGATGACGTCGCCGGGCTTGAGGCCGGCCTTGTCCGCGGGGCCGCCCGACTCGACCGCGGCGGAGCCGCCCGAGCCGGAGTCGGTGATCTGGGCGCCGGAGGTGCCGTCCTCCAGCGACACCGACGCGCCGATCTTCGCGTAGACCGGCTTGCCGGTCTTGATCAGCTGCTGGGCCACGTACTTGGCCTGGTTGATCGGGATGGCGAAGCCGAGGCCGATCGAGCCCGACTGCCCGGTGCTGCCCAGGCCGCCGCTGGACGCGGACTGGATCGCGGAGTTGATGCCGATCACCGCGCCGGAGGCGTCGAGCAGCGGGCCGCCGGAGTTGCCCGGGTTGATGGACGCGTCGGTCTGCAGGGCGCTCATGTACGACGCCTTGCTGGTGGAGCTGCCGTCGCTGGAGGCGACCGGGCGGTTCTTGGCGCTGATGATGCCCGTGGTGACCGTGTTGGACAGGCCGAAGGGGGCACCGATCGCGATCGTCTCGTCGCCGACGGCGACCTTGTCGGAGTCGCCCAGGGCGAGCGGCTTCAGGTCCGACGGCGGGTTCTTGAGCTTGATCACCGCGACGTCGTAGCCCTGGGCGTGGCCGACGACCTCGGCGTCGTACTTCTTGCCGTCCGGGAACGTCGCGGTCAGCTTGCCGCCGTCGAGGGAGTCGGCGACCACGTGGTTGTTGGTGATGATGTGGCCCTGCTTGTCGAAGACGAAGCCGGTGCCGGTGCCACCCTCGCCGTTGGTGCCCTCGGACTCGATGGTGACCGTGCTGGGCAGCGCGTTCTGGGCGACCGCCGCGATGGTGCCGGCGGCGCGCTTGACCTGGGTGGCGCCGCCGCTGGAGGTCGCGGAGATGGTCGTGGAGCCGCTGTCGTCGTTGTTCTTCGCCAGCGTGTAGCCGAGGCCGCCGCCGAGGCCGCCCGCGACCAGCGCGGCCACCAGGACGGCGGCGATCAGACCGCCGCGCCCGCTGCCCTTCTTCGGCGCGTGCTGGGGCTGCTGGAACGGCTGGTGCTGGTACTGCTGGTGCTGCTGGTGCTGCTGGTCGTACGAGGAGCCCCAGCCGGCACCGGCGCCCGCGCCCGGGTCCGCGTAGGAGGGGGTCGCGGGGGGCGGCGGCGGCCAGGAGGCGTCGGGGGCCTGGGGCGCGGGCCCGTAGGGGTCGCTCGCGGGCGCGCCCTGGGGCGTCGGCGGGATCGGAGCGGTCGGCGCTTCCCCGCCGTCGGACGCGGCTGCCTGCGGCGGGGCAGCGGGAGACGACGGCGGCACGGGAGGTGCGGACGGGGCCGGGGGTACCGGGTTGCCCTCGTTCTCGGTGCTCACTACTTCTCTCCTCGGTCCACGGCTCTTCTTCTCGGTCGCACTCGGTCACGCACTTTCACGCTTGCTGTCGGCCCGGCGCGATTCGGCTGTGCATGTGCTTTTGTATGCCGTCAGCTTTTCCCACAGGCCGTCAGAGCACCATAAGCGGTGGCTGTGGGTACACGGACAACCTTTATATGGTGCTTGTCCGACAAAAGTTCTCTTTACCGGCATCCGTGATGCCCCCAGCCGCCTCCGCTCGATGGCACCATGTCGCGGTGACCCACGCACCACAGCATCGCATCCAGGTCGTCGCGCACCGCGGGGCCTCCGAGTACGCCCCCGAGCACACGCTGGCCGCGTACCGGAAGGCCATCGAGGACGGCGCCGACGCCCTGGAGTGCGACGTACGCCTGACCGCCGACGGCCACCTGGTGTGCGTCCACGACCGGCGGGTCAACCGTACGTCCAACGGCCGGGGCGCGGTCTCGGCCCTGGAGCTCGCGGACCTGGCCGCCCTGGACTTCGGCTCGTGGCGGAAGGGTCCGGCCTGGCGCGGGCGGGACGAGGAGCCCGACTGGGAGTTCCGGCCCGAGGACCGCGCGGACACCTCGGTACTGACGCTGGAGCGGCTCCTCGAGCTGGTCGCGGACGCGGGGCGGCGGGTGGAGCTGGCGATCGAGACCAAGCACCCCACGCGGTGGGCGGGGCAGGTCGAGGAGCGGCTGCTGGTGCTGCTCAAGCGGTTCGGGCTGGACGCCCCGGCCACCCCCGACGAGTCGCCGGTGCGGGTCATGAGCTTCTCCGCGCGGTCGCTGGCCCGGGTGCGGGCGGCCTCGCCGACGCTGCCGACGGTGTATCTGCTGCAGTTCCTCTCGCCCCGGCTGCGCGACGGGCGGCTGCCGGCGGGGGTGCGGATCGCGGGCCCCTCGATCCGGATCGTGCGCAATCACCCGGCCTACGTCGAACGGCTGCAGCGCAACGGCCACCGGGTGCACGTCTGGACGGTGAACGAGCCGGAGGACGTGGACCTGTGCGTGGAGCTGGGCATCGACGCGATCATCACCAACCGGCCGGCGGCCGTGCTGGGCCGCCTGGGGCGTTGAGCGGGACGCGGAGCGGGACCTCGGGACCGTCCTGACCAGGGCTCAGATAAAGAGTCGAGTAAGGACATCTCGCAGCCCTTGACCCGACAGCCCGCTCACAGCATCCTCACTTCTCGGCCACACCAGCGAAAATCAGCCACACGTAGCCGTATCTGGGGGATAAGGCGACGACCCGTGACAGGGAGTGCTCCGGCGCGTTCGGCGCGTATTCGTTCGTTGCGAATGCGTCACCGGGCATTCATTGGCCGGTTTCCGGTTCAGGCCAATGGGGCATCCACACCGTGGCGTGGGGCAAAGGAGGTCTCGGGGGTGGCGTTGGTGGTGGCACAGGAGGTGCCCACGTCGTCGAGCATGGCCGTACCCCATGGCCCTGCGGGCGTGGGGAAGGCGAGACACCGGATGCGCGATCAGTTGCGCACGGGCGGTCTGTCGGAAGCGGTCATCGACGATGCCGTACTGATCCTTTCCGAACTTTTGAGCAATGCCTGCAAACACGGGCGCCCCCTGGGGGACGCGCTGGCCGGGGACGGCGACGTCCGGGCGGCCTGGCAGGTGGACACGCGCGGCCGGCTGATCGTCGAGGTGACGGACGGCGGCGGCCCGACCCGCCCGGCCCCGATGACCCCGTCGGTCACGGCGCACGGCGGCCGCGGGCTGAACATCATCACGGCCCTGGCCGACGACTGGGGCGTCCGGGACGACGCCCGGGGCGAGGTGACCGTCTGGGTCGTGGTCCACAAGGACGTGCGCGGTCCGGGCACCCGGGACCACCGCGACGCCTTCGCTACGCGCGTCACGGCACCCCCCGTCCCGGAGATGGCCGACCTGGACTTCGCGGACGCGTTCGACGACCTGGACTGAATCGCCGAGGGGCCGGACCGGCGCGGCTCCGTCGACCCGGACCGAGCCCTCGGCGACCGGGACCGGACAGATACGCGACGGACCCGGACCGGACAGATACGCGACAGGCCCGGACCTGACAGATGCGCGACGGCGTCTTCGTCCGCAGGGCCACGGCCGTACGGTTCGTGGCGGCGCCGTTGTCCACAGGTTCCCGTGGTCCAGGGCATGAACGGCTAGGCTCCCGCCCGTACGAGACGAGCCGTAACCGGGAGACACCCAGATGGCCAAGAAGCGACCCCAGACGACGGCCACGCGGCCGCAGCCCGGCGATGCAGCCCGCGCCGAAGGCGCTGATGTGAACTATCCGGTCGTCGGTGCCCGTGAGCCCTGCCCCTGCGGCAGCGGCCGCCGCTACAAGGCCTGCCACGGCCGGGCCGCGGCGCACGCGGCGACCGAGCTGGTGCACCGCCCGTTCGAGGGGCTGGCCGGCGAGGGCGACTGGGTGGCGCTGCGTGAACTGGTCCCCGCCGCCACCGTCGAGCTGACCCTGAAGGACGGTCTGCCCGACGGTGTCCCCTCGGTCACGCTCGCCACGGTGCTGCCGATGGCCTGGCCCGCGCTGCGCCGTGACGACGGCACGGTCCTGCTCGGCCTGCAGAACGACACGGCCTCCGGCGACATCAGCCGCGACCTGGCCGACACCCTCCAGCGCGCCCTCGCCGCCGAGCCGGGCACCCCGGTGCAGGGCCGCCGCGCCCCCGCCGACAGCCCCCGGCTGCAGGACCTGCTCGACCCGAAGGGACCGTTCGAGCCAGTTGTGCACGACGGCTTCGAGTTCTGGGTGCAGGACGCCGCGAACGCCACCCCGGACGTGACCGCCTCCCTGGAGCGGGCCAACGCGGCGGCCATCCCGACGGTGAAGCTGACCGGCGTCGACTCCGCCTACTGGTGCGAGACGCCCGAGAAGAACCACTTGCGGTGGGTCATGCCGTACCCCGAGGAGCAGCTTCTGGACGCTCTCGCGCGGCTGCACGCGGCGGGCCGGTCCGGCCTCGGCGAGGGGACCCGGCTGGTCGGCTCCTTCCGTGCCCACGGCCTCACCGTGCCGGTCTGGGACCTGCCGAGCGGGGTCGGCGCCGAGGACGTGGAGAAGCCTGCGGCCGAGTTCGCCGAGCGCCTCGCGACCGCCCTGGCCTCGGAGGCACCCCTCACCGCGGACGAGCGGCGGGCCCGCGGCGGACTCACCAACCGACAGGTGACGCTCAGCTGAAGATCAGCCGGCGATCAGCGCGGGCACAGGGTCGCGGCTGACCGGTCGGTCAGCCGCACCAGGTCCGTTGACTCGGGTGACTCCTGTCACAACTTCCCTACCCGGCAAGCAAATACGTGTCCGAATAGCCGAGATCGAATTTGCGAACCGCCGATCTCTTGTTACCGTCTCAGTAGCCCGGTTGCTGGTGCATCCCCCGTCGCCAGCAACCGGGCCTTTTCATGCCCGCGCCGGTGTACGGACCGTTGCGGATCGTCAACTCCCGTTGGACCGCTGGGAGTTGCTCACGGCGGAGTCCCCCGCACCGGTGTCCCCCGAGTTGCTCGCGGAGCGCAGCAGCAGCGGGCCGTCGCCGTCGCGCGCCGCGAACTCCGTGACGGCCGTGTAGGCGTCCAGCGCGCCCCGGGTGTGCTCCCGGGGCGTCTCACAGGTGGCGGGCTCGTCGTCGGCGGCGGCGTCGGCGGCACAGTGCGTCTGCACGGTGCGGCCGTTCGGGCCGAGGAGGCTCAGCACGCTCTCAAGGGCCGCGCCGGTGGCGTTGCGGTAGTAGGTGCGCGCCCAGGTGTCCGCGCCCTGGGCCATCACGCAGGTCTGCGCCTCGACGCCGTCGGGCGAGGTGAGTTCGGGACCGCAGCGGGCGGCCGTGGCCAGACCCAGACCGAGCACCAGCGGGGACCGGACGGGCACCGGCAGCTTCTCGTCGTCGTGCCGGGCGGCGGGTACGGCGGCGTCGCCCACCTGTCCCGCGGACGCCACGGCCAGCGGCAGCGCTACCGCGCACACCATGACGCCCGCGAGGGCGAGGAGACGCACGTTCATGTGCGGAGGGTAACCAGACGGACGCGACAAGCCGGGTTCGCGCGCCCGACACCCCTACAACTCGGGTGCGCTCACACCCGTACGGGTGAGGGCGTCGACCACGGCGTCCACCACGGCCTCCACATCGGGCACCCAGGGCTTGGCCGAGCCGGGCAGCGGGGCCCGCTCCCAGCGGATGGCGCCCTGGCCGGTCTCGGAGGGCGGCAGGGCGAGATAGCCGCCCTCGCCGTGGAAGCGGAGCGAGCCGGGGACGAAGTCCTTGGCGTAGAGCAGGTCACCCAGCTGCTCCATGGAGTACGGCTTGACGAGCAGCGCCCAGCGGGTGGGCGCGGCGACCACCGGGCCGAGGCGCATGCCACGGCGGTCGAGGAGAGCAAGGGCGCGGGAGGCGGCGAGGGCCGGCAGGCTGACCGCGCAGGGTGCCTTGCCGCCGGCGGCTCCGGTGGCGAGGACGATCGGGGCCGTCGGCCGGTTCCCCCACCACCAGCGGACCATGCGCTCGTCGGTGGTGGCGGCGAGCAGGCCGGGGTCGAAGGGGTGTGCACCGGGCACCGTGCACTCGGGGTCGGGACACGCGCACCGGGCCCGCCCCTGAGGGTCGGGAGCCACGCCCGGGAGTACGGGCCACTGCCATTCCGTCGCGAAGGTCAGGGCCGCGCCGAGAAGCTCAGGCCCCTTGTCGTTCCGCCTGGACAGGAGCCTGCGTCGCCTTCCGAGGATCTCGCGCATGAGCGCTCGTTCCTTTCCGTTGCACCGCTGGCAACACCGTGGACCACATCACATCATGTGTCGATCACTTCACTGTGCGTACCTGTTGGCGCATCACACCCCTGCGCTGGGCAAGGGGAACCCCATCGGGGTCGAGCGGGGGCCGCGCCCGCGTTCACAAGAACTGCGTCGTACTGCTCGTACCGCGTACTGCACGTACTGCGTCTCGTACTGCGTCTATCAAAAGCACGGCCACGGCGTGGGGGTGGCGAAGTCTGGCGTTTTGCCGTTCCGAGTGTTTCTCTCCGCCTCCGCCACGGGAGGATGGGGCACGGTCGTCGGTGGTTAAGACGCCCGGGTCCGTCGCCAGGTTCCGGGTGGTCCCCAACCACCCCTGGCCTTCTCCGAGTACGTACCCATCACGACCGCTGTGACGCTCCGTGGAGCAAGGCCAGTCGACCGCAATGAACCGTTGCCCGAGTCAGTTTTAAGCCAACTTTGCCTTTGTGCAAGCGGTCCGGAAGAACCCCTTGAGAACACCTCAAGGGACCCACGGACACCAGGAATCCCAGCAGGACAATGCTGGACATCCCCTCACGAGTGCGTGTACATGTGGAGACACCGCCGGCGGCGCAGAAAGACATGGGGGTTTGCGATGCTTTTGAGCAATACGCACAGGTCTGAAAGCCGGACGCGATGAACGCCCCGCACCCTCCGAAAGTGGCTGGAATCGATTCAACGGTCCCCACTCCCGCCCACACTGTCGCGCCGGTCCCCCCCGCCCCGGCCGCACCTGCGGTCCCCAAGGCCCCCGCCGCCCCGGCACCCGGCACCGTCCTCCAGGACCGGCTGGCCGGCTGGGTCTCCGACCTCACCACCCTCCACGAACTGACCGAACGGCTCGCCCGGACCGACGCGCTGGAGCAGGCCCTCCACGAACTGCTGTGCGCCGGTGCCGCCCTGGTGGGCGCCCGGCGCGGGGTGGCGGCGCTGGAGCCCGCCGACGGGCTGGGCCCGCACACCACGCTCGGCCTCGGGCTCGGCCGCGCCGACCTCGGCCACCTGGAGACCGTCCCGCGCGGCGCGCTGCCGTACGACACCGGTACCGCCGCCGAGACCGCGCACCCCGACCTGTTCGCCGAGGACGGCCTCGACCCGCGCCACCGCGAGGTCGCCGTCCGCCTCGGCTACGCCGCCAGCTACGCGCTCCCCCTCGTCACCGGCGTCGCCGACCGCCTCGGCTCGGTCGCCTGGCTGTACGACGAGCCGGCCCAGCCCGACGAGCGCCGGCGCCATCTGGCCGGCCTGTACGTCAGGCACGCGGCCGCGCACCTGGCCAGGCTGCTGGAGGTCGAGCGCACGCGCGCGTGCATGGCGACCATCGCCGAGGAACTGCTCCCCTCCCGGCTGCCCCGGGTGGCCGGCGTCCAGCTCGCCGCCCGGCACCGCACCGGCCCGCGCGGCGGCGGCGACTGGTACGACGCGCTGCCGCTGCCCGACGCCGCCCTCGGCCTCGCCGTCGGCTCGGTCACCGGCTCCGGGCCGAGCGCGGTCGCCGCGATGGGCCGGCTGCGCGCCTCGCTGCGGGCGTACGCCGTGATGGAGGGCGAGGACCCGGTCGCGGTCCTCTCCGATCTGGAGCTGCTGCTGCGGCTGACCGAGCCGGCCCGCTCCGCCACCGCCCTGTTCGCCTACTGCGAGCCCGCGCTGCGCAAGGTCACCCTCGCCGGGGCAGGGCACAGCCCGCCGCTGCTGATCGGGGAGCACCGCACGCAGTTCGCGGAGACCTCGGTGTCCGCACCGCTCGGCATGCTCGCCTGCTGGGAGGCGCCCAGCGTGGAGATCGAGGCGGAGGCCGGCGAGACCGTGCTCCTCTACACCGACGGACTGCTGCACCGCACCGGCGACCCCATGGACCGCGCCTTCGCCCGGCTGCACACCGCCGCCGCGAGCGTCCCGCACGCACTGCGCCGCGACCCCGGCGCGATCGCCGACCACGTCCTGCGCACGGTGCTGCCGGACGGCCTGGCCGAGGCCGACACCGAGGAGGACGTGGTCCTGCTGGCGGCCCGCTTCGACTGACCGGTCAGTCAACAAGACGGAGCACGGCGGAAGCGCGCACACCTCACACGGCCGCGGGCCCCGCGTCCCTGGGACGCCGTCCGGTACGACCGTACGATGGACGGGATCCACTGCAGTGTCGAGGAGGATAACCGTGTCCGACGAGCTCACCCCGGAAAATCCGGAGACCCCGGAGACCGAGTCGGAAGAGCCGATCAAGCAGCGCAAGAACGGCCTGTACCCGGGCGTGTCCGACGAGCTCGCCGAGAGCATGAAGTCCGGCTGGGCCGACACGGAGCTGCGCGATCTCCAGCCCGTCGAGCAGGCCGGGCACACCGCCCGCCGCCGCGCCGAGCTGTCCGCCCGCTTCCCGGGCGAGCGCCTGGTGATCCCGGCCGGCAACCTGAAGACCCGTTCGAACGACACGGACTACCCGTTCCGGGCGTCCGTCGAGTACGTCTACCTGACCGGCAACCAGACCGAGGACGGCGTACTCGTCCTGGAGCCGAAGGACGACGGCCACGTGGCCACCGTCTACCTGCTGCCCCGCTCCGACCGTGAGAACGGCGAGTTCTGGCTCTCCGGCCAGGGCGAGCTGTGGGTCGGCCGCCGCCACTCCCTCACCGAGTCCGAGGCGCTCTACGGCATCCCCGCCGCCGACGTGCGCGAGCTGGCCGACAAGCTCCGCGAGGCCACCGGCCCGGTGCGGGTCGTCCGCGGGTACGACGCCGGCATCCAGGCCGCGCTGACGGACAAGGTCACCGCCGAGCGCGACGAGGAGCTGCGGGTCTTCCTCTCCGAGGCCCGGCTGGTCAAGGACGACTGGGAGATCGGCGAGCTGCAGAAGGCCGTCGACTCCACGGTCCGCGGCTTCGAGGACGTCGTGAAGGTCCTCGACAAGGCCGAGGCCACCAGCGAGCGCTACATCGAGGGCACCTTCTTCCTCCGCGCGCGCGTGGAGGGCAACGACATCGGCTACGGCTCCATCTGCGCGGCCGGCCCGCACGCCTGCACACTGCACTGGGTCCGCAACGACGGCCCGGTGCGCTCCGGCGACCTGCTCCTGCTGGACGCAGGCGTCGAGACGCACAGCCTGTACACCGCCGACGTCACGCGGACGCTGCCGATCAACGGCACGTACAGCGAGATCCAGAAGAAGATCTACGACGCCGTGTACGACGCCCAGGAGGCCGGTATCGCGGCGGTGCAGCCGGGCGCCAAGTACCGCGACTTCCACGATGCCGCGCAGCGGGTGCTGGCCGAGCGGCTCGTCGAGTGGGGGCTCGTTCAGGGGCCGGTGGAGCGGGTGCTGGAGCTGGGCCTGCAGCGCCGGTGGACGCTGCACGGCACCGGGCACATGCTCGGGCTCGACGTCCACGACTGTGCTGCCGCGCGGACCGAGACGTATGTGGAGGGCGTCCTGGAGGCGGGGATGGTGCTGACCGTCGAGCCGGGGCTGTACTTCCAGGCCGACGACCTGACCGTGCCGGAGGAGTACCGGGGGATCGGCGTCCGGATCGAGGACGACATCCTGGTGACGGCCGACGGGAACCGGAACCTGAGCGCCGGGCTGCCTCGTCGGTCGGACGAGGTGGAGGCCTGGATGGCTTCGCTCAAGGGCTGACGTGTGAGGTGAATGGCCGGGTGCCAAGGGGTGCCCGGCCATCATTGCGTTCTGCGGGTGGTGGGGGGTGCTCGCGCGGTTCCCCACGCCCCTTGGGGGGGCGCTCCAGTCGGGGCGTCACAGAGAAGGCAGGGCGTCCAAGAACAACGCTCCCGCCAGCAGGCCCGCGCTGCCCCTCGGGCTCCAGCCTCGTTCGTGGAGGTCGGCGTCCATGGCTGCCAGTGCCGCCGCGCCCGCCTCTGTCGCCGTACCGCCCGCCTCCAGTACCGCGCGCGCCCCCGCCTGGACCTGGCGCAGGCCCAGTGGGCCCGCGGTGTAGAGAAGTTCGGTGTCCTGGAGCGTGGACATCACGGTGAGTAAGGCGTCGAGGCGGGCCTGGTTCTCGGTGGCGCCCGCCGTGCGGGCCGTGGTGAGGGCGTCCAGGGCCCTGCGCACGTGCGGGAATCCGGCCCGGGCCTCACCCCGGGCACCGGCCGCGCCGTACTTGACGGAGATCGACGAACCCCGGGAGGGGCGCTTGGGGGCGCCCTTGTCGTTGAACGCGGCGATCTTCCGTGCGTTCAGGGCGATCTCGCGGGCCTTGGCGCGGGGGTCCAGGGCGACCGCGGCGACCAGGAAGCCGAGGGCCCACAGGGCGCCCTTGTGGCCGCCGCCGGCCAGGCCGACCGAGTGCTCGGTGCACCGGCCGATCGCGCCGAGTTCCGCCCGCAGCACCGGTGTGGCTTCGCCGGTACGGCGGGCGGAGGCGGCCATCGCCGCGAGTCCGGGCACCAGCGCCCTGGCCGACCAGCGCAGACTGTCGTGCTCCCGGCGCGTACTGCGGGCGTCCAGGTCACGCGGGTCGGGCAGGCCCGGCTTGGGGGCCAGGGCCAGCTGACCGGTGAGCGCGGCCACGGCGGCCTGGGCCAGCGCGTCGTCCTCGCGGCTTGTCATGTCCCTTACCTTATGAGGCGGCGGAGGCCGAAGGGGAGGCGCTGCCGCCTGGTCCGTCGCTCGGCGGGCGGCGGGTGATCGACGTGTTCTTGCGGTTTCCCGTCATGGCCGACGAAGCTAGGAACGCCGTTTGTCAGGGGCATGGGCAGAGGCTGGCAACGGCCTGTGAACGCCCAGGAGGCTGAACCAGTCGGGAAGCCACTGGTCACAGCGCCGGGGCGCGGTCGTGCAGGATCCGCTGGAACAGCCTGCTGTCCCGCCATTCTCCATTGATGTGCAGATACTGCGGGGCATCCCCGATGGTCTCGAACCCGCATTTCTTCAGCACGCGTTGGGACGTCGTGTTCTCGATCAGCGTGGACGCCTCGATCCGGTGAAGCCCCACCACATCCCGGGCGATCTCGCAGACCCGTTCCAGGGCGGCGGTGGCCAGACCGCGGCCCTGTTGATCACCGGCCACCCAATAGCCGACGTAAGAACTGCAGAAAGGACCCAGGGAAATCCCGGAAAGGGTGATCGCCCCGACGATCCGGCCGTCCTCGGCCGACTCCATGAGCCAGGGGGCCACGAGGCCGTCCGCGGCCTGTCCGAGCAGGCCGTCGATGCGTTCGGCCTGGCCGTCGACGGTGAAGAAGGACTCGGGTCTGACCGGTTCCCAGGGCTCGAGATGACGTCTGCTGCCGACGTATGCGGCGCACAGCGCTTTCGCGTCGCCGACGGCAATGGGACGCAATATCACGCCGGGGACGAGCAGGCTTTCTTTAATCTTTCCGAGAATCATGCGCGCACCCTAGCGCGGGTGTTATGCCGGAGCGAGAGTCATGCCGAAAGCAGGGAAGGATCTTTCTTCCACTTGAGAATCTTGTCGAAGCTGACCACGGTGCCGCCGCGGCCGGGCTTGTTGCCGATGTGGACGTGATCCGCGAGTTCTCTGATGAGACAGAGGCCTCTCCCGTTCTCGGCGTCGGGACGGGCGGGCCTGATGTCCTGGGTACGGGCGAACCCCGGCGCGAGCCCCGGTCCCGAATCGGCCACTTCGATACGGCACTTCTCGCCGTCCAGGTAGGCGGTGACCCGGTACGCCTCCGACGTACGGCCGGCCCCGCCGTGCTCGACGGCGTTCGCACAGGCCTCGCTGAGGGCGACGGAGAGGTCGAAGGAGATGTCGGGGTCGACGCCCGCCGTCTCCATCGTGCCGATCAGCAGTCGGCGGGCGAGCGGCACGCTCGCGGCCTCACGCCGCAGATGGAGTGACCACCAGATGCTCATGCTCCAGCCTCCTGGCTGCGGCTCGACATACCGATACCTATTGCCACCCGTGCACGGGTGTAAGCACTCCGTTCATGTGAGAACGCCCATCCGGGGGATGCGCGGGTGGAGGTTTCGGTGTATGAGCGGGCAGTTCACCACAAGGATGATCTTTCGGTTCTTTTTCTCGATCACCGTCCTGGGCGCAACGGAGTCTTCGTGTAAAGGAATCTTCCGGACCTGACGCAAGACGGGTGCGGGTCCAGTGCGATGATGAGCGCGCCATGACTGCCCCCCACCCGCGCGCGGCGCGCACCGGAAGCGGACTGCGGCTCCTGCGGGCCGCGGTGTTCGCCGCGCTGTGCGTCGTGCTGGCCGCGGCGGGGCACACCCTGGCCTCCTGCGCGACCGTTCCGCTGTGGACGCTCGGCGCGGGCTTCCTGGGCACTCTGGCGCTCGTCGCCCCGCTGACCGGCCGGGCCCGCTCGCTGCCAGGGATCGTGGCCCTGCTCGCGGTGGTGCAGACCGTCCTGCACACCCTGTTCGGGCTGGGTCAGCACGGCGGTTCCGCGATGTCCGGCGGCGCGATGTCGATGTCGTCGATGTCGTCGATGTCGTCGATGAGCGACGCCTCGCTGGTGGAGCGAGCCGCACGGCTGGTGTGCGGGGCCGGGGCCGCGCAGATCAGCCCCGCCCACGCCTACAAGATCCTCACGGACGCGCATCTCAGCACCTCGGTTCCGGCCACCGGCACGAGCGGGGCGGCCCATGCCGCGGACGCCACCGGGGCCTCCGGTTCGCTGCTGCCCTCCGTGCCCATGCTGCTCGGACACGTTCTCGCGGCCGTCGTGGCCGGGTGGCTGCTGCGCCGGGGTGACCTGGCGCTGCTGCGGCTGATCCAGTTGTCGGCCGATTCGGCGCACGGGGTCGCCGAGGGGGCGCTGATCCGTGCCCTGCGCGGGGCGCTCGCGCTCGCGCGCGCCCTGTGCGCCGGGCTCGTGGCCGTGCCCGAGGCGCCCGCGCGTGTCCGTCGCGGTGCCTGGGACATACCTCCGGCCCCGCGCACCGTCGAACTCCAGCACTCCGTGATCCGGCGCGGGCCGCCGGTGGCCGCCGCCGTACTCGTTCTCGCCGCCTGACACGACGCGCCCAGAGCACTCCCCGGGGTCTGCCCGGACCGGAGGGACCTGCCGCCGTCGTGCGGCACGCGCGCGTGCGCTTTCCGTCGGCCCTGTCCGATTTCCGGCTTCGGTGCTTCGACACTTCGGTGCTTCCGGCATCGGGTTTCGGGCCTTCGGGCTTCGGGCTTTCGGGTCTCCACGCGCCCCCTCAACGACAGAACTCACTCGGAGTGGAGTGCTCCTGCCATGAAGGCTTCCGTCATGACCGCCGTGTCCGCCGTGTCCGCCATGAAGGCATCGCGCGTCATCGCCGTCGCCGCCGTCACGGGTACGGCCGTACTGGCCGTCTCCTCGCCCGCGTTCGCGCACGTCAGCGTGCAGCCCGAGGGCACCGCCGCCAAGGGCGGTTACGCGGTCATCGACTTCAAGGTCCCCAACGAGCGCGACAGCGCCTCGACCACCAAGGTCGAGGTCAACTTCCCCGCCGACCACCCGATCGCGTCCGTGATGCCGCAGCCGATGGCCGGCTGGAAGATCGACGTCACCAAGTCCAAGCTGGCCAAGCCGCTGGAGATGCACGGCGAGAAGATCGACCAGGCGGTCACCAAGGTCACCTGGACCGCCGAGGACAAGGGCATCGAGCCGGGCTACTTCCAGAAGTTCCCGCTCTCCGTGGGCGCCCTGCCCGAGAACACCGACGAACTGGTCTTCAAGGCCGTCCAGACGTACTCCAACAAGGAGGTCGTCCGGTGGATCGAGGTCCAGCAAAAGGGCCAGGACGAGCCGGAGAACCCGGCCCCGGTCCTCGCGCTGTCCGCCGCCACCGATGATCACCACGGCTCGACGACGGCCGAGGACACCGCGGCCACGACCGAGACCACGGCATCTTCCGACGACTCCGGCTCCTCGAGCGGTACCGACACCACCGCCCGCGTCCTCGGCGTCGTAGGCATCGCCGTCGGTGCGGCCGGGGTCGCCTACGGCGTCCTCGCCGGCCGCCGCCGGTCCACCACCGGCACCGAGGCCTGAGTTCCGCGTCCGTAACGCGCACGGGGGGTCGTGCGACGCTGTGACAGCTGTCGGGCAGCTGTCGTACGGCCCCCCGGTGCGCGCCGGATCTCTCACATCTGGGACATTTTCGTATGCGCAAGAAGACGTTCGCCGCGGCCGCGCTGCTCGCCGCCGCCACCCTGACCCTCTCCGCCTGCGGCAGCGGCGACAACGACGCGAAGTCACCCGTCACCGTGGTCTCCGGGGACACCTCGAACAAGGCCGCGACCATCCTGGACACGCCGTTCGAGAAGCCCGACCTGGTGCTCACCGACACCCAGGGCAAGAAGTACGACCTGCGCGCGGAGACCAAGGGCAGGCCGACGCTGATCTACTTCGGCTACACGCACTGCCCCGACGTCTGCCCGCTGACCATGAACAACCTCGCGGTCGCCAAGAAGGCGCTGTCCAAGGCCGACCAGGCGAAGCTCCGGGTCGTGTTCGTCACCACCGACCCGGCCCGCGACACCCCGTCCGAGCTCGGCAAGTGGCTCAAGGGCATCGACCCGAGCTTCGTCGGGCTGACCGGCGACTTCGCCACCATCCAGGCCGGTGCCCGCACCCTCGGCATCTCCATCGAGCCGACCCACAAGGACAAGAAGACCGGCAAGGTCGTCTCGGTGCACGGCACCCAGGTCATCGCGTTCTCACCGAAGACCGACGGCGGATACGTCCTGTACGGCGAGAACGCCACCGTCGACGACTACACCAAGGACCTCCCCAAGCTCATCCAGGGGGAGAACCCGTGAAGTCCATGAACCCCGCGAGGCCCGGGAACCCCGGGAAACGCCTCGCCCTGACCGCGATAGCCGTCGCGGGGGCGCTCGCCCTCGCGGGCTGCGGCGGCTCGGGCTCCTCGGGCGGCTCGGGCTCTTCGGGCTCCTCGGGGACCGAGCTGTCCGTCCAGGCCTCCTACATGCCCCAGCCGGTCTCCGCCGACATGGCCGCCGGATTCCTGACGATCACCAACAAGGGCGGCACGAAGGACGAGCTCACCTCCGTCACCAGCGACTCCGCCGGTGAGATCACCATGCACGAGACCAACGGCGGGGCGATGGAGGAGGTCAACTCCTTCGAGGTGCCCGCACACGGTCAACTCGTGTTCAAAAGTGGTGGCAACCATCTGATGTTCGAGAAGCTGAAGCACCGCCCGGAGCAGGGCGACACGATCACCTTGAAACTCAAGTTCGCCGAATCCGGTCCGCTCACCGTCGAGATGCCGGTGAAGTCCGCCACGTACAACCCGTCGACCGGACACTGAGGGAGGACCGACCTTGATGCGGACCATCACCCCCCGCCTGCGCACCCTGGTGCTGCTGTTCCTCGCCGTCACCGGCGCGCTGCTGGCCGGCGCCGGGCCGGCCTCGGCGCACGCCGCGCTGACCGGCAGCGACCCCTCCCAGGGGGTGGTGGTCACCAAGGCGCCCGACCAGGTCTCGCTCACGTTCTCCGAGAACGTCTCGATGAACAACAACTCGATCCGGGTCCTCGACCCCCAGGGCAAGCGGGTCGACCTCGCCAAGCCCGACAACCTGAGCGGGACGACGTACGGCGTGCAGCTCAAGAGCGGGCTGGGCAAGGGCACGTACACCGTCGCCTGGCAGGTCGTCTCGGCGGACAGCCATCCCGTCGCCGGCGCCTTCACCTTCTCCGTCGGGGCGCCCTCCAGGACCGTCGCCTCGGTCGGGGACAAGGAGGCGGGCGGCGGGGTCGTCGGCTGGCTCTACGGCTTCGGGCGGTACATGTCGTACGCCGGGTACATCGTGCTCGTCGGCGGCGCCGCCTTCGTCCTCGCCTGCTGGCAGCGTGGCTCCGGGGTGCGGGCCATGCAGCGCCTGGTCGTCGGCGGCTGGCTGACGCTCACCGCGGCCACCCTCTGGCTGCTGCTCCTGCGCGGCTCCTACACGACCTCCGGCAGCGTCGGCGACATCTTCGACCTGAACCTCCTCGGCCAGGTGCTGCAGACCAAGCCCGGGGCGGCCCTGGTCTCCCGGCTGCTGCTGCTCGCGGCGGCCGCCCTCTTCATCGCCGTGCTGTTCGGCGCCTACGACAAGCGCGAGGACGAGGAGAAGCGCGACCTGACCTTCGGGCTGGCCGTCGGCGGAACCGTCGTGGCCGCCGGGCTCGCGGCGAGCTGGGCCATGGCCGAGCACGCCTCCACCGGACTCCAGCCGGGCATCGCGATGCCGGTCGACGTCATCCACCTGATCGCCGTCGCCACCTGGCTGGGCGGGCTCACCGCCCTGCTGGTCGCCCTCTACCGGGCGCCCGCCGACACCCCGGTCGCGTCCGCCGCCGTACAGCGCTTCTCCCGGGTCGCCTTCGGGTCGGTGCTCGCACTGGTCGCCACCGGCATCTACCAGTCCTGGCGCCAGCTCGGCTCCTGGTCGGCGTTCACCGACACGGCGTACGGCGAGCTGCTGCTGGTCAAGATCGGGCTCGTGGCGCTGCTCGTCGGCATCGCGTCCATCTCGCGACGGTGGACGGGGCGGCTCGCGGCTGCGGGGGTGACGGAGACCGCCGAAGAGACGGTGGAGGAAGAGGCGGCGGAGGAGGCGGAGACCAAGGAGACGGTCAAGGCGTCCGCCGCCACGAAGGAGGCCTCCGGCAAGGCCACCAAGTCCGGCACCGGTGTTCCCGCCGTCTCCGGCGGCACCGGCGGCACCGGCGTCTCCGGCAAGGCCATGGCCACCGACGAGGACCCAGGGCGCGCCGCCCAGCTCGCCCGGCAGCAGTCCGCCATGGAGACCGCCCGGCAGAAGCGGCTCCGGGACGCCGACCCGCACCGCTTCGGCCTGCGCCGCTCGGTGCTGGCCGAGGCCGGGGTCGCCGTCGCCCTGCTCGCGGTCACGACCGTGCTGACACAGACCGAGCCCGGCCGTACCGAGCAGGACGCCAAGGCCGCCACCGCGGCCGCCTCGTCCTCCTCCGCGTCGAACTCGTCCTCGGGCGCGCTGACCCTCGACATGTCCTTCGACACCGGCGGCAAGGACGGCAAGGGCGTCGTCCGCGTCGACCTGGACCCCGCGACCGTCGGCAGCAACGAGATGCACGTCTACGTCCAGCGTCCCAACGGCCGGGCCTTCGACATCCCCGAGGTGAAGGTCGCCTTCACCCTCGACGCCAAGAAGCTCGGGCCGATTCCCGTGAACCCCGACCACATCACCACCGGACACTGGGCGGCCAACGGGGTGCAGATCCCCATCGCCGGCGACTGGAAGGTCTCCGTCACCGTGCGGACCTCCGACATCGACCAGGTGACCGTCTCCAAGAGCGCGCAGATCGGCTGAACCGCACCATGCCCGAACAGTCCCAGTCCGTCACCGAGGACCGCACCGCAGCCGCCGATGCTCCCCCGGCCGGGGGCGTCACCCGACGCGCCCTGCTCGGCACCGCCGGAGCCACCGGACTCGTACTCGGCGCCGCGGGCGCGGGCGTCGGCTACGCGGCCGCCCCCGCCCAGGCCGCCCCGCTCAGCTCGGTCGGCTCCGACCGGGCGATGTTTCACGGGAAACATCAGCCGGGCATCACCGAGGGCCTCCAGGCGCGCGGCCATCTCGTCGCCTTCGACCTGGCGGCGGGCGCGGGCCGCAGCGAGGCCGCCGCGCTGCTGCGCCGCTGGTCGACGACGGCCGAGCGGCTGATGGCGGGCGAGCCGATGACGCAGGACGACACGGACGTGGCCCGCGATGCGGGTCCCTCTGCGCTGACGGTCACCTTCGGCTTCGGCAACAGCTTCTTCACCCGTACCGGCCTGGAGAAACAGCGGCCCTCCTCGCTGGACCCGCTGCCCGACTTCTCCTCGGACCACCTCGACAGGTCGCGCAGCAACGGCGACCTGTGGGTGCAGATCGGCGCCGACGACGCCCTGGTCGCCTTCCACGCCCTGCGGGCGATACAGAAGGACGCGGGCAGCGCGGCGAAGGTCCGCTGGCAGATGAACGGCTTCAACCGCACCCCGGGCGCCACCGCGCACCCCATGACGGCCCGCAACCTCATGGGCCAGCTGGACGGCACCCGCAATCCGAAGCCGACGGACTCGGACTTCGACCGCCGGATCTTCGTGCCGGCGAACAGTTCGAGCGACCCCGCCTGGATGGCGAACGGCTCCTACGCCGTCGTACGCCGGATCCGCATGCTCCTCGACGACTGGGAGAAGCTGTCGCTCGCGGCCCAGGAGAACGTGATCGGGCGGAAGAAGTCGAACGGGGCGCCGTTGACCGGGGGCACCGAGACGACGGCGATGGACCTGGAGAAGGCCAGGGCGGACGGGGAGTACGTCGTCCCGATCAACGCGCATGCCCGGATCACCCGGCCCGACCAGAACGGGGGCGCGGCGATCCTGCGGCGCCCGTTCTCGTACCACGACGGCATCGACGCGGACGGGACACCGGACGCGGGGCTGCTCTTCGTCTGCTGGCAGGCGGATCCGCTGCGCGGGTTCGTGCCGCTGCAGCGGAAACTGGACCGCGGGGACGCGCTCTCGCAGTACATCCGGCACGAGGCGAGCGGCCTGTTCGCGGTGCCGGGCGGTGCGGCCGCCGGGGAGTATGTCGGGCAGCGGCTGCTGGAGGGGTGACATCCGTCTGTCGCAGCGATGGCAGAGTGGTTTCTGATCACTATTGGTGCGTTTCCGGGTTTCAAACCACCCGGTCGAGTGGATCCGGTGAGACAAGTGAGCCGCGTCTCCCCGCGCCCATTAGGGTGAGGGACATGCCAGCGAGCTATGCGTATCTCGGTCCCGAAGGCACCTTCACCGAAGTCGCCCTGCGCACGCTTCCGGAGGCCGCCACCCGGGAGCTCATCCCGTACGTCTCCGTCCAGTCCGCGCTGGACGCCGTACGCAACGGCGAGGCCGAGGCCGCGTTCGTGCCGATCGAGAACTCCGTCGAGGGCGGGGTCACCACGACCCTCGACGAGCTGGTCGCGGGCAGGCCGCTGATGATCTACCGCGAGGTGCTGCTGTCGATCACCTTCGCGCTGCTGGTCCGGCCTGGCACCAAGCTCTCCGAGATCAAGACGGTCACCGCCCATCCGGTCGCCCAGCCGCAGGTCCGCAACTGGCTGCGGGCCCACCTCCCGGACGCCGTCTGGGAGTCCGCCGCCTCGAACGCGGACGGTGCCCGCCTGGTCCAGGAGGGCCGTTACGACGCGGCCTTCGCGGGCGAGTTCGCGGCCGAGCGGTACGGTCTGGAGGCCCTGGAGACCGGGATCCACGACGCGGAGAACGCGCAGACCCGGTTCGTCCTGGTCGGCCGCCCGGCCCGGCCCGCGGCCCCGACCGGCGCGGACAAGACCTCGGTCGTGCTCTGGCAGAACGACGACCACCCCGGTGGGCTCCGCGACCTGCTCGGCGAGTTCGCCACCCGGGGCATCAACCTCATGCTGCTGCAGTCCCGGCCGACCGGCGCCGGCATCGGCAACTACTGCTTCTGCATCGACGCCGAGGGCCACATCTCCGACCGGCGGGTGGCGGAGGCCCTGATGGGGCTGAAGCGGATCTGCCGCCAGGTCCGGTTCCTGGGCTCCTACCCGCGGGCGGACGTCGGGCCGGGCGAGACCGTGGGGCCCACGCTGCCGGGGACGTCGGACGAGGAGTTCGTGGCGGCCTCGGACTGGGTGGCGCGCTGCCAGGACGGCCGTTTCTAGCCGGTCGTACCCTCGTATCTTCGTTATCCACAGGGGTTATCCACAGGTGCCCATCTCGACCTGGGGACAAGTCGACAGCAACACATGAGCCTGTCGACAAATCGGCCCACGGGCCGTCGGCGCGGCCTCGGCCGCCCACATCACCCTTCGTCCACTCGTTTCCCATGGTTCATCTTTTGGAGCGACGCCTTTCCACTCGAAAGGGGGTGTTGTCCCGGTTTGATGTGGGAATTCCTCTCTTCACGCACCGCTCGCGGAGTGATCAATTCCGGAGTCCACACCTCGTCCACACACCCTGTGGATAACTCTCGGGAGGGCGGGGATTCCTGTGGACAACCGCGCCTGCAAGTCCCGGTCTCCACAAGGGAATCCAGTCAACCGCAGGCCGCACGCCTGCCCCGTCCCGGGGAGTGAGACACTTTTTATTGACACGCTCGGCAATTACCCCATAACGGAACGTAAGCCGCGATTCGGAACACGTGTGAATAGTGATTCGTGGGCGGCAACCCCGCACCGGTAGCCTTGGCTCCGTGATTGACCTTCGCCTGCTCCGTGAGGACCCCGACCGTGTGCGCGCGTCCCAGCGCGCCCGTGGAGAGGACGTCGCGCTCGTCGACGCCCTCCTCTCCGCCGACGAGCGGCGCAGGTCCTCCGGCGTCCGCTTCGACGAGCTGCGCAACGAGCAGAAGTCGCTCGGCAAGCTCATCCCCAAGGCCTCCGGTGACGAGAAGGCCGAGCTGCTGAAGAAGGCCGGCCAGCTCGCCGCCGACGTCAAGGCCGCCGACGCCGAGCGCGACGCGGCCGACGCCGAGACCCAGGAGCTGCTGCTCCGGCTCGGCAACCTCGTCCACCCCGACGTGCCCGTCGGCGGCGAGGAGGACTTCGTCACCCTCGAGGAGCACGGCACGATCCGGGACTTCGGCGCCGAGGGCTTCGAGCCCAAGGACCACCTGGAGCTGGGCCAGCTGCTCGGGGCGATCGACGTCGAGCGCGGCGCCAAGGTCTCCGGCTCCCGCTTCTACTTCCTGACCGGTGTCGGCGCCCTGCTGGAGCTGGCGCTCGTCAACGCGGCGATCGCGCAGGCCACCGAGGCCGGCTTCACGCCGATGCTGACCCCGGCGCTGGTCCGCCCGCAGTCCATGGCGGGCACCGGCTTCCTCGGCCAGGCGGCCCAGGACGTCTACCACCTCGACAAGGACGACCTCTACCTGGTCGGCACGTCCGAGGTCCCGCTCGCCGCGTACCACATGGACGAGATCATCGAAGCGGAGCGCCTGCCCCTCCGCTACGCCGGCTTCTCCCCCTGCTTCCGCCGCGAGGCCGGCTCGCACGGCAAGGACACCAAGGGCATCTTCCGCGTCCACCAGTTCGACAAGGTGGAGATGTTCTCCTACGTCGCCCCCGAGGACTCGGAGGCGGAGCACCAGCGGCTGCTGGCCTGGGAGAAGCAGTGGCTGACCTCGCTGGAGCTGCCGTTCCGCGTCATCGACGTCGCCACCGGTGACCTCGGCGCCTCGGCCGCCCGCAAGTTCGACTGCGAGGCGTGGATCCCGACCCAGGGCAAGTACCGCGAGCTGACCTCGACGTCGGACTGCACCGAGTTCCAGTCCCGCCGACTGTCCATCCGGGTCCGCGACGGCAAGCAGGTCAAGCCGCTGGCCACGCTCAACGGCACCCTGTGCGCCGTACCGCGCACCATCGTGGCGATCCTGGAGAACCACCAGCAGGCCGACGGCTCGGTGTACGTGCCCGAGGTGCTGCGCCCGTACCTGGGCGGCCGGGAGGTCCTGGAGCCGGTGTCCCGGTGACCTTCCCCTACGGGCTGATCGCCACCGACCTCGACGGGACGCTGCTGCGCTCCGACGAGTCGGTCTCCCCGCGCACCCGTGAAGCGCTCGCCGCGGCCACCGCGGCGGGCGCCGCGCACATCGTCGTCACCGGCCGCGGGGTCCCCTGGACCCGGCACATCCTCGACGACCTCGGCTACGACGGCCTCGCCGTCTGCGGCCAGGGGGCGCAGGTGTACGACGCCGGGGCGCACCGCCTCCTCACCTCCGTGACACTGGACCGGCAGCTGGCCGCGGTCGCCCTCGCAAAGATCGAGGCGGAGGTCGGCCCGCTGCATCTGGCGGCGAGCCGTGACGGCCTAGACGGCGACGTGCTGGTGGGGCCGGGGTACGCGGTGACGGGCCACCTCCCGTCGGTCCCTTTCACGGACGTGGCCGACCTCTGGGCGGCGCCGCTGAACAAGATCTACATACAGCACCCGCAGCTCTCCGACGACGAACTCGCGGAAGCGGCCCGGCAGGCGGCCGGAGGCTTCGTCACGGTGGCCATGGCGGGCGAGGGCATCGTGGAACTGCTCCCGCTCGGTCTTTCGAAGGCGACCGGTCTCTCCCTGGCCGCGCGTCGCCTCGGCCTCAAGTCCGCCGACACGATCGCCTTCGGCGACATGCCGAACGACATCCCGATGTTCGCCTGGGCGGCTCGGGGAGTGGCCATGGCCAACGCCCATGAGGAGCTGAAGGCCGTGGCGGACGAGGTGACGTCTTCCAACGAGGAGGACGGGATCGCGGTGGTCGTGGAGCGTCTGCTGGGCTGAGGCCCGTCCTTTGTCTGTGGGTGCGTGGGGGCTGGTCGCGCAGTTCCTCCCCCAGCCTTCGGCCGGGGGTACCCCCAGCGCCCCTTCGGTGGGACCACTCATGCACGCTTACAAGTTCTGCGGAGGATGCACGGATCGAACGTGCGCGGGCTTTCCAGGCCCGACCACGGCTTAGCAAGCCGGTGCCTTACCACTCGGCCAATCCTCCGGGTGGGCGGCCCACGCGAGAGCGACCATCGCGTGCTCGAAGCGGCCGCCCCGGGCAGCTACACGGCGATCCGCCGACGGCTGCCCTGACGGGAGCGGGACGTACTGTCGTGCATGGACATCGTCCGGCTCCTCTCCCGGCTCGTGGGCTGACACAACAACTGTGCCTTTGAGCCGAGTTGGCCGCCACCGAATTAACTGGCGTCAACTGGAGCGCCCCGGCAAGGGGCGCTGGGGGTACCTGGGGGAGGAACTGCGCGACCGGCCCCCACCGGCCCGCAGCCGAAGAACCACCTACCGGCGCCACCACTTACGCCGGCCCTTGCTGAAAAGCCATCCCGCCGGCGGCTCGTCCGAGCGCCACGGCTGCGGCTCGGGTTTCTCGGCCTTCCAGCGAGCCGCAAGCATCCGCGCTCGCGCGGAAGGCTCCGAAGTCCCCGCGGACCGTATGAACTCCTCGTCCAGGGCGACCTCGTCCCAGTCGCCGTCTCCGACAAGCTCAGCCATCCCCGTTCCTCTCCACGGAACATCCCCTTTGCCCAGTGTGCCCGAGCCCGGGTGAAGTCCCCGTCAATAAAGCGGGCGTCTACTCCTCGCCCGCAAGCGTCAGTGAGCGCAGCTTCTGACCGGCGTACCAGGTGGCCAGGACGGTCACCACGACCAGCAGCACCGTGCCCGTCGTCAGGGAGACGTCGGACGTGACCAGGTCGCCGCCGGTCACCTTGTGGGCGACCGCCAGGGACCACTGCTGGACGCTCAGCGTCCGCGCTCCGGGCACCAGGGAGCCGAACAGGGCCTCCCAGACCAGGGCGTAGACGAGCCCGAAGACCACCGCGTGCCGCGACACCGTGCCGAGCAGCAGGAAGAGCGCGGCGTAGGCGATGGAGGCGACCAGCGCGGCGACCGTGTAGGCGACGGCGATCTGCTGGCCGTTGCCGTTGAGGATGAATCCCGCGATCAACGTCGGCAGGGCCGAGAACACCATGGTCACGGCGATCGCCACGATCAGCTTGGTGAAGATGATCGTCGGGCGTTTGATCGGCTTGGACAGCAGGTACACCACCGAGCCGTCGTCGATCTCCGGGCCGATCGCGCCGGTGCCGGCGATGACGCCGATGATCGGCACCATGGTGGCGAGCCCGAGGCCGCCGAGCAGGTCGGCGGCCGTCTGGTCGTCGGCGCCGGCGAGGCCGCGGACGACGACGGAGATCGCGATCAGCAGCAGTGGCAGGGCGCCCAGGATGAGGGCCCGACGGCGGCCGAGCAGGGCCCGGTAGGTGAGCCGGGCGACTGTGGGGTCGTACATCTTCGGCCTCCTACGCCGCGACCAGATACGAGAACACGGATTCGAGGGACTCGTCGGACGGCGAGACCGTGAGCAGCCGGATGCCGTGGTCGCGGGCGACCTTGGGCAGCAGGGCGGTGAATCGGCCGAAGTCGACGGCCTGGATGCGCAGCGCACCCTCGGCGAGGTCGACCTCGATGCCCGAGGTGGACGGGTCGGCGATGAGGGCGGCCGCGAGGGCGCGGTCGTCGCTGGAGCGGACCAGGTAGCGGTGCGGGCGGTCGGTCATCAGGCGGCGGATCTTGCGGAAGTCGCCGCTGGCCGCGTGCCGTCCGGCGACCACGACCTCGATGTGCCAGGCGAGCTGCTCGACCTCTTCGAGGATGTGGGAGGAGAACAGAACCGTGCGGCCCTCGTCGCCCATCCGCCGCAGCAGTTCCATGAGCTGCATGCGCTGGCGCGGGTCCATGCCGTTGAAGGGCTCGTCGAGGAGGAGCAGCGAGGGGTCGTGGACCAGGGCGGACGCCATCTTCACGCGCTGGCGCATGCCCTTGGAGTACGTCGAGATCTTGCGGTCCTGCGCGTACTCCATCTCGACCGTGGCGAGGGCCTTCTGGGCGGCCTTGGCGCCGAGGCCGTGCAACTCGGCGTTGGCGACGACGAATTCGCGGCCGGTGAGGAAGTCGTACATCGCCTCGCGCTCGGGAACGATGCCGATGTGCTGGTAGATGGCCTCGTTGCGCCAGGTGGGCTGCCCGTCGAGGGTGACCGTGCCGGTGGAGGGGGCGAGGAAGCCGCCCATCATGTTGATGAGGGTGGACTTTCCGGCGCCGTTGGGGCCGAGGAGGCCGGTGACGCCGGGGCCGATGGTCATGGTGATGTCGTTGACGGCGACCACGTTGCCGAACCAGCGGGAGACGTGGTCGATGGAGAGCGTGGTCACAGTCCCACCTTCTTGTAGCGGCGCAGCAGAAGGCCGTAGCAGGCGGCGATGAGGCCGAGGACGACGAGCAGGTACACGGCGCCCTGGGCGTGGGAGGGACCGTCGCCGCCCGGGAAGGTGTTGGTGCCGCCGAGCAGGGCGGTGCTCAGGCCGCCGATCAGGGTGACCGGCGAGAACAGACCGATCCACGGGATGGCGCCGGTGCTGCCCTGGGAGTCGGCGATGGCCTGGAGGGTGGAGACCGCGCCGTAGGAGATGGTCAGTACGGCGATCACGGCGGCGATGCCGAAGCCGCGGCGCGGGGTGACCGACGCGATGACCAGGCCGATGCCGGCGAAGAGAAGGGAGAGCAGGGCCACCGATACCAGTCCCTGGCCGAACCCCTTGGTCTGGTGGGCGAAGTCCATCTTGGAGAGCAGGGCGC
This sequence comes from Streptomyces sp. NPDC001507, assembly GCF_042894765.1. NCBI lineage: Bacteria > Bacillati > Actinomycetota > Actinomycetes > Kitasatosporales > Streptomycetaceae > Streptomyces > Streptomyces sp. NPDC001507. The sequence goes on along the minus strand of NZ_JBIAVV010000010.1, from coordinate 295,686 downwards.
CCAGGTACAGCACGACCAGCGGGGCGCCGGTCAGGATGAACATCGCGGAGGCGAGGGCCGCGAACTTGGCCTGGACGTAGTCGGCGGTCTCGATGGGCCGCGAGAAGTACAGCGGGATGGTCTTGAAGCGCAGGTCGCGGGAGACCGCCTGGGGGGCCTGCGAGGCGACGTACAGGCTGATGACGGCCTGCATGATGATCGCGTACCGCGTATAGGTGACCGGCAGGTCGTGCGCCTTGGTGGCGACGGCGACGGCGACCATGATGGCCGCCGGCACGCACATCACCGCGAACAGCAGCATCGGCAGCACCTTGGACTTCACCGAGCGGCCGAGGCCGTAGGAGCCGCGCAGGGTCTGCGAGTACAGGGACAGGCGGGCGTACCCGCGGCCGAGGCGCGGGCCGTCGTAGCCGCGGTAGCCGATGTCGTGGATGCGGGACTGGCCACCCGGTCCCGCGATGGGCTGGTCAACCGCCATGGACGGTCGCCTCCTTCCGCTGCTCGTCGTCGCTGGTGAAGACCTCGGAGATGTGGTGCCGGCGCTGCTCCATGCGCACCAGGCCGAGCCCGAGGTCGGCGACGACGTCGCGGACGAGGTCGTAGGTCTCCTCGCCCTGGGCGGTGAGCAGCAGGATGTGGCCGGCGCCGGGGAGGCCGCCGCCCTCGTTGTCCGTCTCCACCCCGCGCGCGTGGAGCGCGTCGCGGACCGCGCGGGTGCCGTCCGGGTGCTCGTCGCTGTCGGTGACCTCGATGGCGAGGGTGGTCGTGGACTGCGTGAAGTCGGTGGTGGAGCTGGAGCGCAGCAGCTTGCCGCCGTCGACGACGACCACGTGGTCGCAGGTGCGTTCCAGTTCGCCGAGCAGGTGCGAGGTGACCAGGACCGAGATGCCGAAGTCGGTGTGGATGCGACGGATCAGGCCGAGCATCTCGTCGCGGCCGACCGGGTCGAGCCCGTTGGTCGGCTCGTCGAGGAAGACCAGCTGCGGGTCGTGCACCAGGGCCTGGGCGAGCTTCACGCGCTGCTTCATGCCGGTGGAGTAGCCGCCGATGGGGCGGTACCGCTCCTCGTAGAGCCCGACGTGGCGCAGGGTGTCGGCGGTGCGCTCGCGGGCGGCGGCAGGCGGCAGGCCGGACATGCGGGCCATGTGCACGACGAACTCGGTGGCCGAGACGTCGGGCGGCAGGCAGTCGTGCTCCGGCATGTAGCCCACGCGCTCGCGGATGGCGGCGCCTTTGGTCGCGACGTCGAGGCCGAGCACTTCGGCGCGGCCCTCGGTCGCGGGGGACAGACCCAGCAGGATCTTGATCAGGGTGGACTTGCCGGCGCCGTTGGCTCCGACGAGCCCGGTCACACCGGGTCCGATGTCCACGGACAGCCGGTCGAGCGCGGTCACCCGGGGGAACCGCTTGCTCAGGCTTTCGGTCGCGATCACAGTCACGCCATAGAAGGTAGTGACCCGCGCCACCGCGGTCGTCAGACCTTGGAGCCGTCTTCACATCACTCTCGAGTATTACGGGGCCCTAGGGGAGCCCCTGCCTGAGAGCTACGCAGAGTTATCCACAGGCCTTGCCCCGCCTATTGACGTCGACTCTAACAACTGTCACATTCACGAGTGTCAAGTTACGGGCACGTACCGCAGTCGACGGAGACGGGGACGGGACGGGACGGATGGCGACGGCAGTGGCATCGAAGGAAGAACGCGCCACGGAGCTCGAGGGTTTCCGGCGGGTGCAGCGGCTCGCGTACGAGTGCGCGGAGGCGGTGGCGGCCGGACTGGAGCCGGGGATCACCGAGCGCGAGGCGGCCCGGATGCAGCGCGAGTGGCTGCGTGGCCGGGGCGTGCGGGACTGGTTCCACCTCCCCTTCGCCTGGTTCGGCGACCGCACGGCGTTCACGGACTTCCGCATACCGCTGCAGTTCTTCCCGACCGACCGCCGGCTGGCACCCGGCATGCCGTTCATCCTCGACCTGGCCCCGGTGTACGAGGGTTACACGGCCGACATCGGCTACTCGGGCTCCCTCGGCCCCAACCCCGTCCAGGACCGGCTGATGGCCGACCTGGAGGCACACCGGGAGCTCATCCTGCGCGAGGTGCGCGAGCGGCGCCCGCTGCGCGAGATCTACGAGGACGTGGACCGCCTCATGGTCCGCCAGGGCTACGCCAACCGGCACCGCGCGTACCCCTTCGGCGTGATCGCCCACAAGGTGGACAGGGTGAAGCAGCGCCGCTGGTCACCGAACCTCTTCGGGTTCGGCACCCAGTCCCTGAAGGGCCTCGCGGCCGACGCGCTGCACGGGCACCGCGAGGGCTGGTCGCCCCTGTGGTCGCCGTACCGCTTCTCCGACCACCCGCCGCAGCCCGGCCTGTGGGCGGTCGAACCGCACCTCGGCTTCCGCGGCACGGGCGCCAAGTTCGAGGAGATCCTCGTGGTCACCGACTCCCGGGACCCCGAGCAGAGCGCCTTCTGGCTGGACGACGATCTGCCGCACGTGCGGCGCTGGGCGGAGGACAAGTGAACGGGATCGAAGGCGCGCGCGAGCGCCGGGTGCATACCGGCGGCATCGACCTGTGCGTGGCGGAGCTGGGCGACCCGGCGGACCCGACGGTCGTCCTCGTCCACGGCTACCCGGACAGCAAGGAGGTCTGGTCCGAGGTCGCGGCCCGCCTCGCCGGGCGCTTCCACGTCGTCCTGTACGACGTCCGCGGCCACGGCCGTTCCACCGCCCCCAAGCCGCTGCGCGGCGGCTTCACCCTCGCCAAGCTCACGGACGACTTCCTGGCGGTGGTCGACGCGGTCAGCCCGGACCGCCCGGTGCACCTCGTCGGCCACGACTGGGGCTCGGTGCAGTCCTGGGAGTTCGCCACGGTGGGTCGCACGGAGGGCCGTATCGCCTCCTTCACGTCGATGTCCGGGCCGTCCCTGGACCACTTCGGGCACTGGATCAACGCGCGCGTGCGGCGCCCGACCCCCCGCCGGGTGGGCCAGCTCCTCGGCCAGGGCGCCAAGTCCTGGTACGTGTACCTGCTGCACACCCCCGCCCTGCCCGAGCTGGCCTGGCGCGGCCCCCTCGGCAAGGCCTGGCCGGGCATTCTGCAACGGGCGGAGAAGCTACCCGCGGGTGACTACCCCACGTCCTCCCTGCGCTCGGACGCGGCACACGGCGCCTGGCTGTACCGCGACAACGTGCGGGCCCGGCTGCGCCGCCCGCGCGAGGACGCGTACGCGCACGCGCCCGTGCAGCTCATCACGCCCCTCGGCGACGCGTTCCTCTCAGAGCGGCTCTACGACGACCTGGAGCGCTGGGTGCCCCGGCTCACCCGCCGCACCCTGCCGGACAAGCACTGGATCCCGCGCACCCGGCCGGACCAGGTGGCTGCCTGGATCGAGGAGTTCGTGGGATCGGTCGAGGACGGCCCGGGGTCGCAGCCGAAGCCCGCCGACCGCCATGCCCAGCGGTTCGCAGGCCAGTTGGTGCTGGTCACCGGTGCGGGCAGCGGCATCGGGCGGGCTACGGCGTTCGCGTTCGCGGAGGCGGGGGCGCGGGTGGTGGCGGTGGACCGGGACGCGGAGGCGGCGGCCCGCACCGCCGAGCTGTCCCGGCTGATCGGCGCGGCGGAGGCCTGGGCGGAGACGGCCGACGTCTCCGACGAGCAGGCCATGGAGAAGCTCGCGGAGAAGGTCCACCGCGAGTACGGCGTCCTGGACGTGCTGGTCAACAACGCGGGCATCGGCCTGTCCGGCTCCTTCTTCACGACGACGACGGAGGACTGGCGGCGCGTCCTGGACGTCAACCTCTGGGGGGTGATCCACGGTTGCCGTTTCTTCGGGGCCCGGATGGCGGACCGCGCCCAGGGCGGCCACATCGTGAACGTCGCGTCGGCGGCGGCCTACCAGCCCTCCCGCGCCCTGCCCGCCTACAGCACCTCCAAGGCGGCGGTCCTGATGCTCTCCGAGTGCCTGCGCGCCGAACTGGCCGGCCGGCGCATCGGGGTGACAGCGATCTGCCCCGGCTTCATCAACACCAACATCACGTCAACGGCCCGCTTCACCGGGGTCGACGAGGAGGAACAGCGCCGCAGGCAGAAGCGCTCCGCCCGGCTGTACGGGATGCGCAACTACCCTCCGGAGAAGGTCGCTTCGGCGATCCTGGAGGCGGTGGAACACAACCGCGCGGTGGTACCGGTCACACCGGAGGCGCGGGGGGCACGGGTGCTTTCGCGGCTGGCGCCGGGGGTGTTGAGGAGGATCGCCCGGGTGGAGCCCAAGCTGTAGTCGTGCTCCCTACGAGGCTGCTCAGCTGCGGCAGTCGTGCTCCCTACGAGGCCACGTAGCTGCGGGCAGTCGTGCCGCTGGGGCGGCACGGGTGGCGCAGCGGCACCCGGCCGGCGCCGGCAAGCGTCCCCGCCCCCGCCCCCCGCCCCGGTTATCAGCCAAGGAGCCCCACATGACCGACCCCCCGGCCACCCCCAACCACCGCATCGAGGACCTCGCCCGCCTCTCCCGCACCACCGTCCGGACCATCCGCGCCTACCAGGACAAGGGGCTCCTGCCCCGCCCCGAACGCCAGGGCCGCGCCAACCTCTACTCCGACGTCCACCTCACCCGCCTCCACCAGATCGCCGACCTCCTCTCCCGCGGCTACACCCTGGCCTCCATCAAGGAGTTGCTCGACGCCTGGGACACCGGCCGCGGCCTGGCCGGCGTCCTCGGGCTGGTCACCGAGGCCGAGGGCCCCTGGAGCGACGAGGAACCGGTGCGCCTGACCCGCGCCGACCTGGACGCCCGCTTCGGCGGCACCCCCGACGACGCGGCCGTGGCCGAGGCCGTGGCACTGGGCGTACTGGAACCGATGGCCGACGACCCCGGCTCCTTCCTCGTCCCGAGCCCCCAGGAGCTCGCTGTGGCGGCCGAGTTGTACGCGGCCGGTGTCCCACTCTCCGCGATCTCCGAGCACCTGCGGGAGTTGAGACTCCAGGTCGAGCACATAGCCTCCCGTTTCCTGGAGTTCACCACCGAGCACGTCTTCGCCCGCTACCTCGACGACCCCGGCCACCGCACCGACGCCGACGCGGCCGAGGCCGCCTCGCTGGTTCGGCGCCTGCGCCCCCTGGCCCGGCAGACGGTGGACGCCGAACTGGCCCGTGCCATGCGCCTGTTCGCCACCCGTGAGGTGCGCCGCCGGCTCGGCGCGGGGGAACAGCCGAAAGCCCCGGACGAGACCCGTTCCGTGTCCCTCCCCGCCGAGACGATTCAGGCCGTACGGCGCCTCGTTGGCCCTGACCGCATCGCCGAGTTCATCTCACTGGCAGCCGAACGCGAGGTCGGCGCACGGCACTTGGATGCTCTGGCCGCAGATCACAACCCCGTTACCGATCTTGACGAAACACCGCGAACCGCCCAGTAGTTGTCCACAACTCGGCCAATTTCCTTGTGGATAACCGCACTTGGTTGTGGATCAAACCCGAAGCGAAAAATATCTGCGTGATCCGCGTCTCGCCCGGCACGCTGATGGCATGGACGCGAGACACAGCCAGGGAACACCGGACGAACGGCGCACCGTGAAGGTGTCGAAGTACCTCTCGAAACACCTGCGCCACCAGCCCGAACGCATCGGGCTCAATCTGGACGAGGCGGGCTGGGTGGAGATCGACACGCTGCTCGCGGCGGCCGCGGCGCACGGTTTCCCGGTCAGCCGCGAGGAACTGGATTACGTGGTCGCCGCCAACGACAAGCAGCGGTTCGCCGTCGAAGGCACCCGGATCCGCGCCAGCCAGGGCCACAGCATCGACGTCGACCTCGGACTGCCCCCGGCGACCCCGCCGCCGTACCTCTACCACGGCACCGTCGCACGGAACCTGGACGCGATCCGGAGCGAGGGCCTCAGGCCGATGAACAGGCACGACGTGCATCTGTCGGCGGACCGGGAGACCGCGACGCGAGTCGGTGCCCGGCGCGGTCGCCCCGTAGTGCTGTCGGTGGACGCGGCCGCAATGCACCGGGACGGGCACGTCTTCCACGTCAGCGCAAACGGCGTGTGGCTGACGCGGGCGGTACCGCCGCCCTACCTGCGCTTCCCCGAACCCCACTGACCCCGGCATGATGAGTGGTATGGACCACTCCGGGCGCGGGGCACACCAAGAGCACTTTCCGACCACCGAGGCGGCCGTCGCCGCACTGCACGCGGTCGCGGCCGAACACGGGCGCGAGATCGAGGTCACGCACGACATCGGCGCCGACCAGACCTCGCGGCGCAGTGCGGCGGGCTTCGGGGTCACCACCGACCCGGACGGTTCGCTGCCGCACGAGGCGTACGCCGAGTTCGGCGGCCTGCCCCGGGTGAGCGTGCGGCTCTTCCCTGAGGACGACGCGCTGATCACCGTCGAGGGCGTGGTCTTCCACGACGTCCCGCGCGACGACGTGCCCGCCTTCCTGCACTCCGTCTTCGGCGGCCTGGCCCACGTCCGGGGCCGCAGCTTCCCGCCCACGGCCTCGCTGGTCGTGCCGCTGGCCGGAGACCGCACGTACCGGGAACACCTGGCCGCGCACCTGCTCACGCCGTGGCTGAGCGGCCGCATGCGGTGAGCGTTTCGGCCGTCGCGGGTGGTCCCTTTAGTCTCGGACGCATGAGTCTGCGTCTGAGCACCGTGATCCTCCCGTACCGCCGCTGGAGCGAGGGCGGCGCCGCCGCCTGGACGCGGGCCGAGGAGCTGGGCTTCCACACCGCGTACACCTACGACCACCTGTCCTGGCGCAGCTTCCGGGACGGCCCGTGGTTCGGGGCGATCCCGACGCTGACCGCCGCCGCGTCCGTCACCGACCGAGTGCGCCTCGGCACCCTCGTCACGTCGCCGAACTTCCGGCATCCGGTGCCCCTCGCCAAGGAGCTGATCTCCCTCGACGACATCTCCGGCGGCCGCGTCACCCTCGGCATCGGCGCGGGCGGCAACGGCTTCGACGCCACCGCACTGGGCCAGGAGCCCTGGACCCCGCGCGAGCGCGCCGACCGGTTCGCCGAGTTCGTGCCGCTCCTCGACCGGCTGCTCACCGAGGACTCGGTGACGTACGAGGGCGAGTTCTACTCGGCCCACGAGGCGCGCGACATCCCGGGCTGTGTGCAGCGGCCCCGGCTGCCCTTCGCGGTCGCGGCCACCGGACCGCGCGGACTGAAGCTGGCCGCGCGGCACGGCCAGGCGTGGGTGACCACCGGCGACCCGAAGCTGTACGAGAACGGCACGCCCGAGCAGTCGGTCGAGGCACTCCGCGGGCAGATCGGAAAGCTCGGCGGGGCGTGCGCGGCGATCGGCCGGGACGTGGCGGAGCTGGACAAGGTCCTGCTCACCGGGTTCACGCCGGACCGCGGCCGCCCCTTGGAGTCCCTGGACGCCTTCGTGGACTTCGCCGGCCGCCACCAGGAGCTGGGCTTCACCGAGCTGGTGATCCACTGGCCCATCCCCGACTCGGACTTCGCGGCCGACCAGAAGGTCTTCGAGCAGATCGCCATGGAGGCCCCGGCCCAGCTCGGCTGAGTCCCCTTCAGCAGGGCCGCGGCGCGGTGGGGGACGCTTCGGAGTCGTCTGTGTCTCATCTGTGCGCCCGGCCGCCCGGCCGTGCGGGCATATGCGCGAGAATGGCGCGGTGACCTCAGCGACCCGACAGCCCGAGACCCCTGCCTTCGCGACCCCGCCCCGGCTGGTCGCCACCGATCTCGACGGCACCCTGCTGCGCGACGACAAGTCGGTCTCCCCGAGGACGGTCGCCGCCCTGGCCGCCGCCGAGGAGGCCGGGATCGAGGTCTTCTTCGTCACCGGCCGCCCGGCCCGCTGGATGGACGTCGTCAGCGCGCACGTCCACGGCCACGGCCTGGCGATCTGCGGCAACGGCGCGGCCGTGGTCGACCTGCACGGCGGCCCCGGCGCGCACCGCTTCGTGAAGGTGCGCGACCTGGCCCGGGAGAACGCGCTGGACGCGGTACGGCTGCTGCGCGAGGCCGCGCCCGGCACCGTGTACGCGATCGAGCAGACGTACGGCTTCCACCAGGAGCCGGCCTATCCCAAGCTCCACCTGGAGATACCGGACCACCTGCTCGCCGCCGAGGAGATTCTCGCGGCCGACGGTCCGAGCGCCGGCGAGCCCGTCCTCAAGATCCTCGCCTTCCACCCCGACCTCGACCCCGATGCCTTCCTCACCCTCGCCCGCCTCGCCGTCGGCGACCGCGCCACCGTCACCCGGTCCAGTCCGAGCGCCCTGCTGGAGATCAGCGGGCCGGGCGTCTCCAAGGCCAGCACGCTCGCTCTGGAGTGTGCCGAGCGCGGCATCTCGCGCGAGGAGGTCGTGGCCTTCGGGGACATGCCCAACGATGTCGAGATGCTGACCTGGGCCGGCCGGTCGTACGCCATGGGCAACGCCCACCCCGCCGCCGTCGCCGCCGCCTCGGGACGCACGGTCGCCAACAACGAGGACGGGGTGGCCGTGGTGATCGAGCGGCTGCTGGCCGCCCGCGCCTGAGGCCGCCCGCCGCGGCGGCTACCGCGCGCCCACCAGAGAGTCCGCCGCCGCCTCCCGCTCCGCCATGTCGCGCAGCGGTCCGGCCGCGGCGACCAGCTCCGCATGACTCCCGCGCTGCACCATCCGGCCCGCGTCGAGGACGACCACCTCGTCCACGGCCTCCAGGCCCGCCAGCCGGTGCGTGACGAGCAGCGTCGTCCGGCCCTCGGTGGCGGCGAGCAGGTCCGCGGTGAGCGCGTCCGCCGTGGGCAGGTCGAGATGCTCGGCCGGCTCGTCCAGCACGAGCACCGGGAAGTCGGCGAGCAGTGCCCGGGCGAGGGCCAGCCGCTGCCGCTGCCCGCCGGACAGCCGTGCCCCGTGCTCGCCGACCAGGGTGTCGAGTCCGTCGGGCAGCCCGTCCACCCAGTCGAGCAGCCGGGCCCGGCCCAGCGCGTCCCGCAGGTCCTCCTCGGTGGCGTCCTTCCGGGCGAGCAGCAGGTTCTCGCGCACGGAACTGTCGAAGAGATGCGCGTCCTGGGCGCACAGCCCGACGAGCCGCCGTACGTCGTCGCTGTCCATGCCGTACGCGTCCACGCCGGCGAGCGTGTAGGAGCCCGCGCCCGGGTCGAGGAACCGGAGCAGGACCTGGGCGAGGGTCGACTTGCCGGCGCCGGAGGCCCCGACCACGGCCACCCTGCGCCCCTCGTGCAGAGTGAGGTCGAGCCCGCCGAGGGCGTCCCGCTGCTGCCCCGGGTACCGGGCCGTCAGGCCCTTCAGTACGACGGGGAAGGGCGCGGCGGGCGCCTGACGCGGCAGCTCCGGCTCCCGCACGGGGTCGGGCGCGTCCAGCACCTCGTAGATGCGCTCGGCGCTCCTGCGAACCCGCTGCCGGTGCCGCACGGCCAGCGGCAGCCCGAGCACGGCCTCGAAGGCGGCCAGCGGAGTGAGCACGACGACCGCCATCGCCACGCCGCTCAGCCGGCCGTCGGCGACCCCCTGGGCGCCCAGCAGCGCGGCGGCCGCGACGGTCAGGCCGGTCAGCAGCGCGGTCAGCCCGTCGCCGAGCGCGGTGGCCGTGGCCCCGCGCGAGGCGATCCGGGTGAGCGCGCGGTCCGCCCGCCGGGCCTCGTCGGTACGGGTGGGCAGCGCGCCGGCGACGGTCAGTTCGGCGGTGCCGGTGAGCAGGTCGGTCACCCGGGTGGCGAGCAGTCCGCGGGCCGGTGCCAACCGGTGCTCGGCGCGCCGGGCCACGGCCGAGGTCACCAGCGGAACGCCGGCACCGGCCGCCAGCAGCCCCACCGCGAGCGCGGCCCCGGCCTCGGGCAGGAGCCAGGCCGTGAAGCCCACGGCCCCGGCGGACACCGCCACCGCGGCCCCGACCGGAAGCAGCCATCGCAGCCAGTAGTCCTGCAGGGTCTCCACGTCGGCGACCAGCCGGCTGAGCAGATCGCCCCGCCTGGTCGTCCGCAGCCCGGCAGGAGCGAGCCGCTCCAGCCGCCTGTACACGGCGACCCGCGTGTCGGCCAGCATCCGCAGCACGGCGTCGTGCGACACCAGCCGCTCGCCGTAACGGAACACGGCCCGCCCGATCCCGAAGGCCCGCGTAGCCGTCACGGCGACCATCAGATACAGCACCGGCGGCTGCTGCGAGGCCCGCGAGATCAGCCACCCGGAGGTCGCCATCAGCCCGACGGCACTGGCGAGCGCCAACGCCCCCAGCAACAGCGCAAGCAGCAACCGCCCCCGCCGTGCGCCGGAGGCGGCACGAACCCGCCTGAGAACACTTCGGCGCCCCACAGCCCCCGAGTCCACGGTGCCGTCCACAGCCTGCGCGAACACCTCCGACCGCTCACCCTCCAACCCCCCGAGCCGATCGGCGCCCTCACCCACGGACTCCTCAAGCCGCCCCGCGACCTCCCCCTCCGACACCCCGAGACGCCCCACAACCCCGCTTGCCAGCCCACCGAGCCGACCCGCGCCCTCGCCTGTCGACTGACCCAGCCCCTCCGCGATCTCACCTTCCGACTGACCGAGTCGGGTGGTGGGTGGGCGAAGGTTCTGGGGGTCCAGGGGGCGGAGCCCCCTGGGGACCTCGCCGCCGGAGAGCCGCACCACCCGGTCCGCCGCCGACAGCAGCGCCGGCCGGTGCACGACCAGCAACACGGTGCGCCCCTCGGAGAGCCTCCGCACCGCCGCCACCACCTCCCCCTCGGTCGCCCCGTCCAGCGCAGCCGTCGGCTCATCCAGCAACAGCACCGGCCGATCGGCCAGAAACGCCCGCGCCAGCGCCAGCCGCTGCCGCTGCCCCGCGGACAGACCGGCTCCGTCCTCACCGAGAACCGTCTGCGCCCCCTCCGGCAGCGCGTCCACGAACTCCAGCGCCCCAGCGTCCCGCAGCGCCCCCCGGACGGCGTCGTCGTCCGCGCCGGGACGCGCGAGCCGTACGTTCTCGGCGATCGTCCCGGCGTACAGATGCGGCCGCTGCGGCACCCACGCGATCCGCGACCGCCACTCCGCCAAGTCGACGTCGGCGAGGTCGGCTTCCCCGATCCGGACCCGCCCCTGCGCCGGCCGCACGAACCCCAACAGGACGTTGAGCAGCGTCGACTTGCCCACACCGCTCGGGCCGACCAGCGCGACGGTCTCCCCGGGTTCGACCGTGAACGACACATCGGTCACCGCGTCCGCCGAGCGTCCCGGGTAGCGGACCGTCACACCCTCGAAGGCCAGGGCCGCGGCGGAAGGCACCGCGCCCGTCCCCGACGCCGGCACCGGCGTCTCCAGCACCGCGAAGATCTCCTCCGCGGCCGCCAGCCCCTCCGCCGCCGCGTGGAACTGGGCTCCCACCTGCCGCAACGGCAGATATGCCTCGGGCGCCAGCACCAGGATGACCAGCCCGATGTACAGATCCATGTCCCCGTGGACGAGCCGCATACCGACGGTCACGGCGACCAGGGCCACCGACAGCGTGGCGAGCAGCTCCAGAGCGAACGAGGAGAGGAACGCGATCCGCAGCGTCCGCATGGTCGCCTGCCGGTACTCACCGGTGATCCGACGGATGGACTCGGCCTGCGCCTTGGCCCGGCCGAACACCTTCAGCGTGGGCAGCCCGGCCACCACGTCCAGGAAGTGGCCGGAGAGCCGCGACAGCAGCCGCCACTGACGGTCCGTCCGGGACTGGGTGGCCCAGCCGATCAGGACCATGAAGACCGGGATCAGCGGCAGGGTTCCCACGATGATCGCCGCGGAGACCCAGTCCTCGGTGACGATCCGCGCCAGCACCGCGACCGGCACGACCACCGCCAGTCCCAGCTGCGGCAGGTAGCGCGAGAAGTAGTCGTCGAGGGCGTCGACCCCACGCGTGGCGAGAGTGACCAGCGATCCGGTCCGCTGTCCGCTCAGCCAGCCGGGGCCGAGTGCCACCGCACGGTCGAGGAGCCGGCCGCGCAGCTCGGACTTGACCGCCGCGCTCGCTCGGTGTGCGGCGAGTTCGGTGAGCCAGGAGACCAGCGCCCGGCCGACGGCCACGGCCGCCAACAGCAGCAGAGGGGTGCGGAGTTCGGAGACGGAGTGACCGCGCTGGAAGGCGCCGACCACCACGTCGGCGATGAGCATGGCCTGGGCGATGACCAGCCCGGCACCGAGGGCACCGAGGCCCACGACGGCCACCAGGAAGAGACGGGTGGCGCGGGCGTAACGCAGCAGACGGGGATCGATTGGTTTCACGTGAAACATGCCCTTCGGCCCGGAGTGGGTGTTTCACGTGAAACACCCACTCCTCGGACTCAGTGCGCGGCTTCGGTCGCGATGTGCTGCGTACCGATCCGCTTGCGGAACACCCAGTAGGTCCACCCCTGGTAGAGCAGGACGAGCGGCGTGGCGATCGCCGCGAGCCACGTCATGATCTTCAGGGTGTACGGACTCGACGAGGCATTGGTGACCGTGAGGCTCCAGTCCCCGTTGAGCGACGACGGCATGACATTCGGGAAGAGCGACAGGAAGAGCATCGCCACGGCGGCCACGATGGTCACGCCGGACAGGGCGAACGCCCATCCCTCACGGCCCCGCAGATTGGCTCCGAGGGCCGCCACCAGTGCGGCGACCGCCACGATGAGCGCCACCAGGCTCTTGCCGTCACCGCTGTCGGCCTGGGTCCACAGCAGGAAGGCCAGCGCCAGCGCCGCGGTGAGGACACCGACCTTGGTGGCGAGCTTCCGCGCCCGTACCCGGATGTCGCCGACCGTCTTGAGTGCGGTGAACACCGAGCCGTGGAAGGTGAACAGGGTCAGTGTGACGAGTCCACCGAGCAAGGCGTACGGGTTCAGCAGGTCCCAGACGGTGCCGACGTACTCGAAGTTCCGGTCGATCTTGACGCCGTGCGCGATGTTCCCGAAGGCCACGCCCCACAGGAACGCAGGGATCAGCGAGGTCCAGAAGATCGCGGTCTCCCAGTTGCGCTGCCAGTTCTCCTCGGGCCGCTTGGCCCGGTACTCGAAGGCGACGCCCCGGACGATCAGGCAGACCAGGATGACCAGCAGAGGCAGGTAGAAGCCGGAGAAGAGCGTGGCGTACCACTCGGGGAAGGCAGCGAAGGTCGCGCCGCCCGCGGTGAGCAGCCACACCTCGTTGCCGTCCCAGACCGGGCCGATCGTGTTGATCAGCACCCGCTTCTCCAGGCGGTCGCGGGCGAGCAGCTTGGTGAGGATGCCGACCCCGAAGTCGAATCCCTCCAGGAAGAAGTAGCCGGTCCACAGGACGGCGATCAGGACGAACCAGACGTCGTGAAGTTCCATGACTGCGTCTCCCTCGCCCTAGTACGAGAAGGCCATCGGCTTGTCGGCGTCACGGGCCTCGCCGCCGATCTTCGTGGGCGGGTTGAGATCGTCCTCGGTGAGCTCGGGCGGGCCGGCCTTGATGTACTTCACGAGCAGCTTGACCTCGACGACGGCGAGGACGGCGTAGAGCGCGGTGAAGGTGATCAGTGAGATGAGGATCTCGGTCTGGGAGACACCTGGGGAGACCGCGTCGCGGGTCTGCAGGACGCCGTAGACGACCCAGGGCTGGCGGCCCATCTCGGTGAAGATCCAGCCCCAGGAGTTGGCTATCAGCGGGAAGCCCAGCGTCCATATCGCCACCAGCCAGTACAGCCTGCCGAGCTTGGGGCTGAGCGCCTTGTTCCTGAAGAGGACCAGGTTCGGCACCTCGTCCTCACCGACCCTCAGGTGCTGCGGCAGCATGAACTTCTTGCGGGTCAGCCAGAGTCCGGCGAGGCCGATGGCGAAGGACGCCATGCCGAAGCCGATCATCCAACGGAACGCCCAGAAGGTGACGGGGATGATGGGCCGGTAGTCGCCGGCGCCGTACTTCTGCTGCTCGGCCTTGTTGGTGTCGTTGATGCCGGGGACGTACGAGTTGAAGCGGTCGTCGGCCAGGAAGGACAGCAGGCCGGGGACGGACAGCTCGACGGTGTTGTGGCCCTTGCTGACGTCTCCGTAGGCGAAGATCGAGAACGGCGCCGGCTTCTGGCCGTCCCACAGGGCCTCGGCGGCGGCCATCTTCATCGGCTGCTGCTTGAACATGACCTTGCCGAGGGTGTCACCGCTGATCGCGGTGAGCATGCCGGCGATGACGACGGTGACCAGGCCGAGCCGCAGCGAGGTCTTCATCACGGTGATGTGCTTCTTGCGGAACAGGTGGAAGGCGGCGATGCCGACCATGAACGCGCCACCGGTCAGGAAGGACGCGGACAGCGTGTGGAAGGCCTGGGCCAGCGCGGTGTTCTGGGTGAGGACGGCCCAGAAGTCGGTGAGTTCGGCCCGCCCCTTCACCTTGTCGATCTTGTAGCCGACCGGGTGCTGCATCCACGAGTTGGCCGCGAGGATGAAGTACGCGGACAGGATCGTGCCGATGGAGACCATCCATATGCAGGCCAGGTGGATCTTCTTGGGCAGCTTGTCCCAGCCGAAGATCCACAGCCCGATGAAGGTGGACTCGAAGAAGAAGGCGATCAGCGCCTCGAAGGCGAGCGGGGCGCCGAAGATGTCGCCGACGAACCGCGAGTAGTCGGACCAGTTCATGCCGAACTGGAACTCCTGCACGATGCCGGTGACCACACCCATCGCGATGTTGATCAGGAAGAGCTTGCCCCAGAACTTGGTCGCCCTGAGGTACTTCTCCTTCTCCGTGCGCACCCAGGCGGTCTGCAGGCCGGCCGTGAGGGCGGCCAGCGAGATCGTCAGCGGGACGAACAGGAAGTGGTAGACGGTGGTGATGCCGAACTGCCAGCGCGCCAGTGTCTCCGGCGCCAGAGCCAGGTCCACGTCGTCAGTCTCCTTACGTCGCCGTGGTACAGCGGCATGTGCACCCATTTGTCACGTACATCACGGAGCAAACGGGACGCGCTTGTGAATGCATTCACATTCACAAGCCATTATGGCGCACTCACTCTCGAACATCGAAGGGGGGTCGCACTTGAGCCGTCCGGCCCCTCCGGAACATGCGAACGGGGCCGCTCGGCCCTCGTTCCGGCCGCGCGACCCCGCACACCTGACACCCTTCGCCCGCGGCGACCTCCCCGCGGCCCGCGGACGCTACAGCTCCTTGCGGAACGCCTCCGTCACCTTCAGGAAGATGTCGTTCGCCTCGGTCTCGCCGACCGTCACCCGCACACCCTCGCCGGGGAACGGCCGGACGACCACGCCGTGCTCCTCGCAGAGCTGCGCGAAGGCGGTCGTACGCTCCCCCAGCCGCAGCCATACGAAGTTGGCCTGGGTCTCGGGCACCGTCCAGCCCTGGCCGCGCAGCGCCTCGACCACACGCTGCCGCTCGCACACCAGCGAGCCGACCCGGCCCAGCAGCTCGTCCTCGGCCCGCAGCGAGGCGATCGCCGCCTCCTGGGCGAGCTGGCTCACACCGAAGGGGACCGCCGTCTTGCGCAGCGCCGCGGCCACCGGCTCGTGCGCGATCGCGAAGCCGACGCGCAGCCCGGCGAGACCGTACGCCTTGGAGAAGGTTCGCAGCACGCAGACGTTCGGCCGCTCACGGTAGATCGCGACGCCGTCAGGGACCTCGGGATCGCGGATGAACTCCCGGTAGGCCTCGTCCAGGACCACCAGCACGTCGCTCGGCACCCGGTCCAGGAACCGCTCCAGCTCGGCCCGCTTCACGACCGTACCGGTCGGGTTGTTGGGGTTGCAGACGAAGATCAGGCGGGTGCGGTCGGTGATGGCGTCCGCCATCGCGTCGAGGTCGTGCACATCGCCGGGCGTGAGCGGCACCTGGACGGACCGGGCCCCGCTGATCTGCGTGATGATCGGATAAGCCTCGAAGGATCGCCACGCGTAGATCACCTCGTCGCCCGGCCCGCTGGTGGCCTGGACCAGCTGCTGGGCGACACCGACCGACCCGGTGCCGGTGGCCAGGTGCCCGAGCGGCACGCCGAAGCGGTCCGAGAGCTCGTTCACCAGCCCTGTGCACGCCAGGTCCGGGTAGCGGTTGAAGGAGGCAGCGGCCGCGGTGACGGTCTCCATCACGCCGGGCAGCGGGGGATACGGGTTCTCGTTGGAGGACAGCTTGTACGCGACCGGGCCGTCGGCCGCCGCCGGCTTGCCCGGCTTGTAGGTGGGGATACCCTCCAGCTCGGCGCGCAGCTTGGGGCTCGTCTCGCTCACCGCAGTCCTCCTCGCGACCACCGGCGGACCGTCCACGCCGCCGGCATCCAATACTGCTCACCTTATGAGGATTCGGCGCCGCCGCGTACAGGGGAAGAGGGCGCGAAGAACCGGGCCGGAACGGCGGCGGGCGACCGAGGAGCCGGAACGGCGAGCCTCATCCGTACCACTGGCATCACGGGCATCACCGCACGAAGGCGCATTTAACGGGGGCGCGCCCTACATATATCTACGCGCCGGTGGCTCGCGCCGTAGCGCGCATCACCCGTGCAGGTGAGTTGAGACCTCTTCGAAACATCGGGCACTTGGCAGGCCCATCCGTGCCGACAAGTCACGTCTTACCATTGGATCGTTCAACTGACTTTCTTTCTAAGGCAGTTGACCCATATTGACCTTGCAGAAACGTGCCTGTCAACGCGTGCATATGCGTCCGCACTACCCCACCGCATGAGCCCTACTATCGGCTCGCCATGACAGCAGCAGGGAAGCACCAGGTGAGCCGCGCGGAAACCTCTCGGCGAGGCAGCCGGCCGGGCCGGGCGGGCATCAGAGACGTGGCCGCCGCCGCCGGAGTCTCCATCACGACCGTCTCCGACGCCCTGAACGGCAAGGGGCGGCTCCCGGATGCCACCCGCCGCCACGTCAGAGAGGTCGCCGACCGACTGGGGTACCGCCCCTCGGCCGCCGCCCGCACCCTCCGTACCGGCAAGTCGGGACTCATCGGCCTGACCGTGACGACGTACGGGGATGAACCTTTCACCTTCACCGAGTTCGCGTACTTCGCCGAGATGGCGCGGGCCGCCACCTCGGCCGCGCTCGCCCGCGGCTACGCCCTCGTCATCCTCCCCGCCACCTCACGGCACGACGTGTGGTCGAACGTCGCCCTGGACGGCACGGTCGTCATCGACCCCTCCGACCAGGACCCGGTGGTCAGCGAACTGGTCCGGCAGGGTCTCCCGGTGGTCTCCGACGGCCGCCCGGCCGGTGCGCTCCCGGTCACCGCCTGGGTGGACAACGACCACGAGGCCGCCGTACTCGGCATCCTCGACCATCTCGCCGCCGCCGGCGCCCGCCGGATCGGCCTGCTCACCGGCACCACGACGGACACGTACACCCACCTGTCGACCACCGCCTACCTCCGCTGGTGCGAGCGCGTCGGCCAGGACCCGGTCTACGAGGCCTACCCGGCCCACGACCCGTGCGCGGGCGCCGTCGCCGCCGACCGGCTGCTGGCCCGCCCGGACCGGCCCGACGCCGTCTACGGTCTGTTCGACCCCAACGGCACCGACCTGCTCGCCGCCGCCCGCCGCTACGGGCTGCGCGTCCCCGACGACCTGCTCCTGGTGTGCTGCAGCGAGTCGACCGTGTACGCCAACACCGAGCCGCCCATCACCACGCTCTCCCTCAAGCCGCGCCGCATCGGCACGGCGGTGGTCCAACTGCTCATCGACGCGATCGAGGGAGTCGAGTCGGACCAGCCGGTCGAACAGGTGATACCGACCGAACTGATCGTGCGTACCTCTTCCCAGCGACGCGCGCAGCGCACCACGGTCAGCCCGCCACGGGCACCGGAGGAGGAGTAGCACGGACACGCCGAACACGGGGCGGCGCGACTGCCGGGCGTCGCCCGACGACGGCCGGCAGCCGAACGACGGGTGGTCGAACCCCTGCCCAACCGGGGTGAAAGCCACCCTGAACTGGAGTCCTGCCCGGATTCACCACCCCTGGGTCATCACACGGCGCGACGGGCATTCCTATGATGGGCCCACGACACCGCGGGCCGCTGCGACCAGGCAGTCCGAAGCGGTGCAGATGCGGCGCGATGGTGGAGGGGTCTGATGACTCAGGGGGCCGGTCAGGGACCCGAGGCGGAGCGGACGGCGACGTTGCGCGACTTCCGGGTGCCCGGGTACGTCAACGAGACCGGTCCGTACGCCCCCAGCACCCACCCCGGCGACGTCGCCCCGCCCCTAGACGAGATGTATCCCGAGGGTTATCCGGACGGGTACACGCCCACCGAGCGCGACCTGCCCGTCATCAACCGCGGCGACACGCTCCAGGTGCCCGTCGAACCGGCCGCCGTCCCGGCCGTACAGTCCGCGGACGGTCCCGGCCCGCTGTACGTCGTCGGTGACGTGCACGGCTACTTCGACGAGCTGGTCACCGCGCTGCGCGAGCAGGGCCTGATCGACGCGGACGGGCACTGGTGTGCGGGCGTCGCCCGGCTGTGGTTCCTCGGCGACTTCACCGACCGGGGTCCGGACGGTATCGGCGTCATCGACCTGGTGATGCGGCTGTCCGCCGAGGCGGCCGCGGCCGGCGGCTACTGCAAGGCCCTCATGGGCAACCACGAGCTGCTGCTGCTAGGCGCCAAGCGGTTCGGCGACACCCCCGTCAACTCCGGGGCGGGCACCGCCACCTTCCAGGCGGCCTGGCTGCTCAACGGCGGCCAGAAGACCGACATGGACCGGCTCCAGGACCACCACCTGCAGTGGATGGCCCGCCTGGACGCCGTCGAGGAGGTCGACGGCTATCTGCTGGTCCACTCCGACACCACCGCCTACCTCGACTACGGCGACTCGATCGAGGCGGTCAACGACACGGTCCGCGAGACCATCACGCGTAATGACGCGGACGAGGTGTGGGATCTCTTCCGCAAGTTCACCAAGCGCTTCTCCTTCCGCGACGAGGGGGGTGCAGACGCCGTCCGTTCCCTTCTCGATACGTACGGCGGTACCCGCATCGTTCACGGGCATAGCCCGATTCCCTATCTGCTGGGCGAAGTCGGCTCCGAAGAGGGCGAAGAGGGCACCGGCCCCGTTGTGGAGGGACCGCACGTCTACGCCGACGGGCTCGCCATCGCCATGGACGGCGGCGTGACCATGGCCGGAAAGCTGCTGGTGAGGCAACTCCCGTTGAACACCTGAGCGTTAGCCGGGCGGTTTCATCCCCCCGATGTCACGCACGGGCCACCCCCAATTTCCGGCAACCCCCTGTCACCGCGTGCCGTAACGGCTCTACCATCGGTTTATCCGTAGCAGGCTCCCCTCCGTTTCTGCCCGACGGCTCGCCGGCGTGCGAGCCACCAGCCCTACGGAGCATCGGGGGATGCACATGAACAGCGTTCCGCAGCACCTGCACAGCGAGGACCGCCAGGAGTACGAGCGGATCCTCGACGAGGCGCTGCGCTCCGCCCCGTACCGTCCCGAACTGGCCGGTATAGGCCAGCACTTGAACACTGAACAGCTGCGCACCATGGCGCTCAACGCCACCGCATTGATCACGGCGGCCGCGGCGACCGAGTACCAGCACTACGTGAAGGTGCGCGAGGAACTGCGCAATCCGGCGCGGTCCACCCCGGCCACCGTCCAGGACTCCGGCTCCGCAGAGCCGGGGGCGGGCGGCGCGATGGGGCTCGCCACCACCCTCGGCGAGGCCGCCGAAACCACCGGCGCAGGAGGCTTCGCCCTCGCCCTGGTCCTGGCGCCGGTGCTCGCCGGCACCGCCGCCGCGATCTTTCTGCTCGTCGGGTACGTCCTGAAGATGCTGGACCCGGCCCCGGCGTTCGCCCAGACCATGCTCACCGCGGGCTGGGTGTTCGGCGTCCTGACCGCGGCCGCCATCATCATGGCCGGGGCGGGACTGCTGCTCACCGCACTGCGCAACAGCCCCTCGCTGGAGGCCGGAGCCTATGGCGAACCCGGCGGGGAGGTGGCCAAGGCCCGGGAGGCCTGGCGGGACGCCGTGCTGGAGCGGGGCATCCTGCCCTTCCTGCGGGAAGCACTGACCGCCGACTCCGGCACGGCGGGACTGCGCCGCACCGCCCCGTCGGGCCCGGCGGGCCGGATGCCGCGTCTCGGGTACGACCGCCCCGGCTTCAGCACCGATGACGGCGCCGCACCCGCCCCCCGCCCGAGCTTCACCAGTCCGGACTACACCAGCCCGGACTTCGGAGGCCCGGAACACCAGCCGGAATAACCCGGCTTGCGCCCCCGGCCAGGGGGCGCAGGCCGGACACCCGGCCCGGGCGCACCTGCTTCCCGAACCTCCGCACGCGCACAGGCCCTGCCGTCACTCCGCGATCGGCAGATACACCCGGTTCCCCGCAGCCGCGAACTCCTTGGATTTCTGCGCCATACCCGCCTCGACCTCGGCCTGACTACCGCCGTGTTCACGCCGGATGTCCTGCGAGATCTTCATCGAGCAGAACTTCGGCCCGCACATGGAGCAGAAGTGGGCGGTCTTCGCAGGCTCCGCAGGAAGTGTCTCGTCGTGGAACTCGCGGGCCGTGTCCGGGTCCAAGGCGAGGTTGAACTGGTCCTCCCACCGGAACTCGAAACGAGCGTCGGACAACGCGTCGTCCCACTCCTGCGCGCCCGGGTGGCCCTTGGCCAGGTCGGCCGCGTGGGCTGCGATCTTGTAGGTGATGACGCCGGTCTTGACGTCGTCCCGGTTGGGCAGCCCCAGGTGCTCCTTGGGCGTGACGTAGCAGAGCATCGCCGTGCCCCACCAGGCGATCATCGCGGCACCGATGCCGGAGGTGATGTGGTCGTACGCCGGCGCGACGTCCGTGGTCAGCGGGCCGAGCGTATAGAACGGAGCTTCATCGCAGATCTCCTGCTGAAGGTCGATGTTCTCCTTGATCTTGTGCATCGGGACATGGCCCGGACCCTCGATCATGGTCTGAACATGGAAACGCCTGGCGATCCGGTTGAGTTCCCCGAGCGTGCGCAACTCCGCGAACTGGGCCTCGTCGTTGGCGTCCGCGATGGAACCCGGGCGCAGCCCGTCACCCAGGGAGTACGTGACGTCGTAGGCGGCGAGGATCTCACAGAGCTCCTCGAAGTTCTCGTACAGGAACGACTCCTTGTGGTGCGCGAGGCACCAGGCCGCCATGATCGAGCCGCCGCGCGAGACGATGCCGGTCTTGCGGTTCGCGGTGAGCGGCACGTACGGCAGGCGCACGCCCGCGTGGACTGTCATGTAGTCCACGCCCTGCTCGGCCTGTTCGACGACCGTGTCCTTGTAGATCTCCCAGGTCAGCTCCTCGGCCCTGCCGTCGACCTTCTCCAGTGCCTGGTAGAGCGGCACCGTGCCGATGGGGACGGGGGAGTTGCGCAACACCCACTCGCGAGTGGTGTGGATGTTGCGGCCGGTGGAGAGGTCCATGACCGTGTCCGCGCCCCAGCGGGTCGCCCAGGTCATCTTCTCGACCTCCTCCTCGATGGAGGAGGTGACCGCGGAGTTGCCGATGTTGGCGTTGACCTTCACCAGGAACCGCTTGCCGATGATCATCGGCTCGATCTCCGGGTGGTTGACGTTGGCGGGCAGCACGGCCCTGCCCGCCGCGATCTCCTCGCGGACCACCTCGGGAGCGACGTTCTCGCGGATGGCCACGTACTCCATCTCCGGAGTGATCTCGCCCCGGCGGGCGTACGCGAGCTGCGTCACCGCCTCGCCTCCCCGGCTGCGGCGCGGCTGGCGCGGACGGCCCGGGAAGACCGCGTCCAGGTTCCGCAGGCCCCCGCGCGGCGAGGTGTGCTTTATTCCGTCGTCCTCGGGACGGACGGGCCGGCCCGCGTACTCCTCGGTGTCGCCGCGGGCGACGATCCACTTCTCCCGCAGCGGCGGCAGGCCCCTGCGGACGTCGGTCTCGACGAGCGGATCGGTGTACGGACCCGAGGTGTCGTAGAGCGTGACCGACTGCCCGTTGGTGAGATGCACCTGACGGACCGGCACCCGCAGGTCGGGGCGGGAGCCCTCGACATACCCCTTGTGCCAGCCGATGGACTTCCCGGCCTCCGGGGACGATTCGCCCGCAATGGGCTGTTCGTCCTGGCTGAAGGCAGGCGTGCGTACATCCTTGTTGGTCATGAGACCTACTCCCTACGCCGGCATTACCCGGTAACAGGTTCGGCGGTCGACGCAGCGGCTTCCGTCGGGCGGCGTTTCATGTGAAACATCACTCGTTCCACGTGAAACATCGCGAATACGGAGGTCAGCGCCCTCTCAGCCCGGTGCTCCGAGCTCCCGCGTGTGCAAAGGTGCCTCCACGCTAGCGTCAATTCGGGCGCGGTGAACAGAGGGCCCCTACCGTTCTTGCGATGATCGGGCGGTGACCTCGACACAGCAGCACCCCTATCCGCCCCCCGACCCGCGGCGCGGCAACGGCGCCCCGCAGGATGGCGGCCCCGGCCACGGGGGCCGTGGTGCCAGTGACGGACACATCCACGGGCAGGGCGAGCCGTACGACCCCGGGCAGGCCTTCAGCCATGCCCACCATCACGACAACGGCCATGCCCACGGCCACGGTGAGACCCAGCATCACTCGTCCCACGGCCAGGCTCACGGCCGTTCGCCCGCTCCCCGCCCCGACCAGGGCCGCTCCGGGCCAGGCGGTGGTCACGGCTACTCGCACGGGCACAGCCACAGCCACGGCCCCGCCGCCCCCGTCTCCAAGCACCTGCGGAAGGTCATCGCGGCGATCCTCATCCCCTTCACCGCCGCGGTCGTGGTCGGCCTGGTGGTGCTGTGGCCCGGCGGCGCCCCGCCGCACGAACGCACGGGTGTCGGCTTCGACCGCCAGACGCAGGCGGCGACGGTCACCAAGGTCGTCTCGGTCAGCTGCAAGTCGGTCAACGCCTCCGGAGGCGGATCGATCGGCGACACCTCGACCTCCGACGGCACCTCCTCGAAGGAGGAGGGCGGCACCTGCAAGAAGGCCACGGTCCGGGTCGACACCGGCAAGGACAAGGGCCGTACCTTCACCGAGATCGTGCAGCCCGACCAGTCACGGCAGTTGCACGAGGGCGAGCAGGTCGTGGCCGCATACGAGCCGTCCGCACCCAAGGACCTGCAGTACTCGGTCACCGACGTGAACCGGAAGTTCCCGATGGCGCTGCTGGCCGGGATCTTCGCGCTCGCCGTCGTGGTGGTGGGCCGGCTGCGCGGTGTGATGGCGCTGGTCGCGCTGGCCGTCAGCTTCCTGGTGCTGACCATGTTCATCCTGCCGGGGATCCTGCAGGGCTCGAATCCACTGCTGATGGCGGTGGTGGGGTCGAGCGCCATCATGCTGATCGCCCTGTACATCTGCCACGGGCTGTCGGCGCGGACCTCGGTGGCGGTGCTCGGCACGCTGGTCTCGCTGTGCCTGATCGGACTGCTCGGCTCGGAGTTCATCGACTGGGCCGCCCTCACCGGCAACACCGACGACAACACCGGCCTGATCCATGGCCTGTACCCCTCGATCGACATGAGCGGCCTGCTGCTGGCCGGTGTCATCATCGGGTCGCTGGGTGTCCTGGACGACGTGACGGTGACCCAGACCTCGGCCGTCTGGGAGCTGCACGAGGCCAACCCGACGATGGGCTGGCGCGGGCTGTACCGGGCGGGCATCCGCATCGGCCGCGACCACATCGCCTCCGTCGTCAACACCCTCGTCCTCGCCTACGCGGGCGCCGCACTGCCCCTGCTGCTGCTCTTCTCCATCGCGCAGAGCAGTGTGGTCACGGTCGCCAACAGCGAACTGGTCGCCGAGGAAATCGTGCGCACCCTGGTCGGCTCGATCGGCCTGGTCGCCTCGGTGCCGGTCACCACGCTGCTCGCGGCCCTGGTGGTGTCGGCCGACCGGCCGGGCGCCGAGACGGCCTTGTCCGCGGAGGCCGCACCAGCCGGGCCGACCACGGCACGCGGTGGGCGGGGGCGGCGCCGGAAGCGGTGAGCCGCGGTGGACGGCCCGGGAGAAGGCCGTCCACGAGGTGGGGGCGCGAGCCGTGCGCCGACGCGGTGGGGGAAGCGTTCCGGCAAGGGCCGCCATCGGCGCCCAGGGGCACGCAGAAGCGTTCCTGCGCGTCCTCACGCGGCTCGGACGAGCGGCGCGCGGCTCCGTGCCGTAACGCTTCAGCCAGTGCTCGGTTCCTCGGCCAGGATGCGGTCCAGAGCCTCGTCGAGATGGGCGTCGAAGTCGGCGAGCGAACCCTCCTGTCCGAGCGGCACCAGCTTGTCCGTGCGGTCCAGGAAGGCCACCAGCGGGGGCGCGGAGGACCGGAACACCGCCTGGTCGCCGCCGACCTGAAGCCGGATCAGCACCTCGCCCAGCACCTCGGAATCGGCGGGCGCGATGTGCACATCGCCCTCCCCGCACGGCCGCCCCACCCCGTCGATCAGCAGCTCCCGGCCGAAGGCCCAGGTCACCGGAGCATCCCCGGGCAGGTGGAAAGTGAGCCGGACGGCATAGGGATCACAGGTCTCGTAGCGCAACTCCACGGGGATGCGGAAGGAGAGCTCCTCCGAGACGAGAAAGCTCATCATGACTTCTGCTTGTACGGACTCGCGCATTGCCTACCCCGTCATATGGCACCGACTGGCCGGGATGTATCCCTTGATGGTGGTCAAATCTTGCTGAAAGTACACGGGAGATCACAAGGAGTGAGTTTTCAGATACTGATAGCGATCGCCAGGGACCCCATGTGCCGGCCCACTTCGGCCTGCAACTGCCGGACGGCGGGCAGCAGCCGGTCGGCCTGGTGGAGTGGGAGCGAGATGGCGATCGTGGCGGCCGTGGTGCCGACGGTGAGGGGGATCGCCGCGCACACCGTCCCCAGCGTGTACTCCTGGCGCTCCACCACCGGCTCCATCCGCCGCACACGCTCCAGCCGGCGCAGCAGCGTCTGTTCGTCACGGACCGTGTACGGGGTGAGGTGACGCACGGGATAGCGGCGGAGATGGTCGCGCCGGACGTCCTGATCCAACTGGGAGAGGAGGCACTGGCCGACGGCGTGCGCGTGCCCGGTCTCGCGGAAGTCGGCCCACTCCTCGACCGCCGGGATGGCCGGGGAGTCGGAGACGGTCATGACCTCGATCTCGCCGTCCCGGTACATGGCGTAGTACACCGGGACACCGATCGAGTCCCGCCAGTGGGCGAGGGTGTCGACGACGGCGCTGCGACGTTTCTGCTGCGCTCCGCTGCTGCTCAGCCGCTCCGCCGCGTCACCGAGGAAGAACAGCCCCTTGTCGCGGCGCAGATAGCCCTCGTGGACCAGGGTGCGCAGCAGGTGGTAGGCGGTGGGCAGGGCCAGCCCGGTCTCGCGGGCGAGTTGTTTGGCGGGTGCGCCGTGTTCGTGTCCGGCGACGCACTCCAGCAGGCGCATCGCACGCTGCACGGAGCCGATGAGGGTGGCCGAATGCGGCTGCGCGGAGTCGGCCGGAGAGGCCGGCCGCTGCACGGGGGGTGTGCCCGAACTCCGTTGGGTCGGAGGCGGAGGGTGTTCCGTGGGTGCGGAGGTGGCGTCAAGCGTGGCCAAGGGTCACTCCCGGAGCGCGAGGGGGTCAGCGACTCTAACCGTCCGCCGCCGCTCCCGGTCGGCCCCTACGGGAAACTTCCCCCGCCCGAGGGAACCGGTGATTCCTGTTACCGGCCACCGATTCCCACGGTCCTCACCAGTCGCTCTTCGACGAGGAGTTCGACATGAACTTCCGCACGATGTAGATCAGTCCGCCGACCAGCGCCACGAAGATCAGGAGCTTGAAGAGGAGGAAGACCACCCAGCTGATCACGGCCGTGATCAGACCGCCGAACACCACCAGCGCGATGACCGGCACCGCGATCCACTTCACCCACCACGGCAGACCCGTGAAGATCTCTCGCATTGCCCTGTCCTCCGCCTTCTCGTGCGCTCCGGCACGTACGGTCTCGTGCGTCCCGCACGATGCGATGTCCTGCACCCGATGCTAGAGCCGCGAAGGGGTGTGCGGGGGCCCTGGATCCCTTGTCCTCCCCTGACCCGTCCCCTAGGGAACCCCGAGGCCCGGGGTCAGGCCTCAGGCGGAGAGAAGACGACCAGAACCCGCAGATCCTCGCTGATGTGATGGAACTTGTGGGCCACCCCCGCCGGCACGTACACCACGCTGCCCCGCGCCACCTGAGTGGTCTCCATGCCGACGGTGATCGCGGCACGACCGCTGACGACGAAGTAGACCTCGTCCTGGTTGTGCGGCTGCTGCGGGTCGCGCGAGCCGGCATCGAGGGCGTAGAGGCCGACCGACATGTTCCGCTCCCGCAGGAACTGCAGGTAGGCCCCGTCGTTGGCGGCGCGCTCCGCCTCCAGTTCGTCCAGCCGGAATGCCTTCATCGCCTTCGCCACCCTCGCCCCACTGCTCGTATCCGATCTCTTCTGCCACGATCAGACACATGAAGAATTTCGTAGTCAAGACGATCGCCAACGCGGGCGCCCTGGCGGTCGCCGTATGGCTGCTCGACAAGATCACCCTGACCGGCGACAGCACCACCAAGAAGGTCTGGACGCTGATCCTGGTCGCCCTGGTCTTCGGCCTGGTCAACTTCCTGGTCAAGCCGATCGTGAAGATCCTGACCTTCCCGCTGTTCATCCTCACACTCGGCCTGATCACCCTGGTGGTCAACGCGCTGATGCTGCTGCTGACGTCGTGGGTGTGCGACAAGCTCGACCTGAGCTTCCACGTGGAGGGCTTCTGGACGGCCGTCCTCGGCGGTCTGATCATCTCGGTCGTGTCCTGGGCCCTCAACATGATCCTTCCCGACACGGACTGAGCTCCCGATGACCTACCGCGTCTGCTTCGTCTGCACCGGCAACATCTGCCGCTCCCCGATGGCCGAATCCGTCTTCCGTGCCCGCACGGCCGAGGCCGGGCTCGACGACCTTGTCGATACCGACAGCGCCGGCACCGGCGGCTGGCACGAGGGCGACGGCGCCGATCCGCGCACCGTCCGTGTCCTCCAGGAACACGGCTACGACAGCGAGCACACCGCCCGTCAGTTCCAGGCGTCCTGGTTCGCCCGCCTCGACCTCGTGATCGCCCTCGACTCCGGGCACCTCAAGTCCCTGCGCCGCCTGGCTCCCACCGAGGAGGACGCGCGCAAGGTGCGGCTGCTGCGCTCGTACGACCCGGCCGCCGGTGACGACCTGGACGTACCGGATCCCTACTACGGCGGTCTGGACGGCTTCGAGGAGTGCCTTGAGATGGTGGAGGCGGCGAGCGCGGGCCTGCTCGCCGCGGTACGGGCCGAAGTGGAGGGAACGGCGGCATGAGCGAGGCAGCCATGGGCGAGGGCACACGCGCGGTGCGGGCGGGACTGCCCGAGCCGGTCAAGAACGAGCCGACCCTGCCCGGGCCGGTCTTCGCCGCGCACTTCCATCTGCCCGGTGAGGTGAGCGGGCCGTACGCCTACGGCCGTGACGAGAACCCGACCTGGACCCATCTGGAGCGGGCCATCGGCGAGTTGGAGTCACCCGGCGAGGACGTGGAGACGCTGGTGTTCGCCTCCGGTGTGGCGGCCATCGGGGCGGTGCTGTTCTCCCAGCTGCGCGCCGGTGACGCGGTCGTCCTGCCCTCCGACGGCTACCAGGTGCTGCCGCTGGTCCGTGCCCAGCTGGAGGCGTACGGCATCGAGGTGCGCACCGCACCGACCGCCGGCGACGCCCAGCTCGACGTCCTGGACGGCGCGAAGCTGCTGCTGATCGAGTCGCCGTGCAACCCCGGGCTGGACGTCTGCGACATCCGGCGGCTGGCCGAGGCGGCACACGCGCGCGGCGCCCTGGTCGCCGTCGACAACACCCTCGCCACCCCGCTCGGCCAGCGGCCGCTGGCGCTGGGCGCCGACTTCTCCGTGGCCAGTGGCACCAAGCAGCTCACCGGCCACGGGGACGTTCTGCTGGGGTACGTCGCCGGGCGCGACGCGGAGGCCATGGCCGCGGTACGCCGCTGGCGGAAGATCATCGGGGCGATCTGCGGACCCATGGAAGCCTGGCTGGCCCATCGCTCCCTCGCCACCCTCCAGCTGCGGGTGGACCGGCAGAACGCCACCGCCCTGCTGCTCGCGGAGGCGCTGCGCGAGCGGCCCGAGGTGACCGCCCTGCGCTACCCGGGGCTGTCCGACGACCCGGCGCACAAGATCGCCTCGCAGCAGATGCGGCGCTTCGGCTCGGTGCTCTCCTTCACGCTGCCCACGCGTGCGCGTGCCGAGCGTTTTCTCGAGTCCCTGCGACTGGTCGACGATGCCACGAGCTTCGGCGGGGTGCGTTCCACGGCCGAGCGGCGGCGGCGCTGGGGCGGGGACGACGTACCGGACGGCTTCGTCCGGCTCTCGGTCGGGGCCGAGGATCCCGAGGATCTCGTGGCCGATGTGCTGCGCGCGCTCGACGAGTCGGACCGGTGACCGGATTACGGACGCCACCACGGGTCCGGCTACGCATAACGGACGGTCCGAGCCTCCCCCCTCGTGGCTCGGACCGTCCCGGTTCCCGCGAGCCAAGAACCGCGCGACCAAGGCTAGTTGACTATGCGTCAGTGTCCAATCACTGTAGCGACAGAGACCTATCGACTTATTTATAGTTGAGGCCTGCCCGAAGGCCCGAAAGGGCAGGCGGAACGGGAGAGTGTGCGATGGATCTGGCCTTGCTGCGCACCTTCGTCACCGTGCACCGGGCCGGCTCCTTCACCCGCGCCGCCGCCCTGCTCGGCCTCTCGCAGCCGGCCGTGACCTCGCAGATCCGGACCCTGGAACGGCAAGTGGGCCGACCGCTCTTCCTGCGCCAGGCCCGCGGGGTGACCCCCACGACGATCGGCGACGAACTCGCCCACAAGGCCGCCCCGCATCTCGACGCCCTCGTGGAGATAGCGGAGCGCGGTCTCGACGACGACTCCTCGGTGCGTACCCTGCACCTCGCCGGCCCGCCCGAGTTCACCGCCGAGCGCGCCCTCCCAGCTCTCGCGGAACTCGCCGGGGACGGGGGCCAGGGCTTCGCGCTGCGCGCCTCGTTCGGGAACGCCGAGGACACCCTGGAGGGGCTGTCCGCCGGTCACCACGACCTGGCCATCAGTACGGTCCGGCCGCGCGGCCCCCTGCTCACCGCAACCGCGCTCTGCGACGAGGAGCATGTACTGGTCGCCGCTCCGCGCTGGTCCGCGGAGATCGGCGCCGGCGCCGTGGCCGGCAAGGGGGCGGCCGCCCTGGAGAACCTCCCGGTCGTCGAGGTCCACGAGTCGCTGCCGTTCGTCTCGCGCTACTGGGGCTCCGTCTTCGACACGCGCCCTGCCGCCTCGGGCACGGTCGTGGTGCCGGATCTGCGCGCGGTCCTCGCCTGTGCGGTCGCGGGTGCCGGCCTCGCCGTGCTGCCCCGCTATCTGTGCACGGCCGCCCTGGAACGCGGTGAGGTCGTGGCACTGCACGATCCTGCGGTACCCCCGCTTCGGACGTACTTTCTTGTGGTGCGCACCGGCACGCTCGCCATGCCCCATGTAGCACGGGCGCACGAGTGGCTGCAGCACGCGTCCGCGGACTGGGCCTGAGCACATCCCGCGGCGTTGACGCAGTGCGGCCGTACGGTGGCGCTTCGCGATGTTTCACGTGGAACCAGCTGGGCCACATTTCTCCCATGACCGTCCGACCCGTGGTCAAGCGCACCGCCCGTGCCGTTCTCCTGGACGGCGACGACCTGATCCTGATCAAGCGCACCAAGCCCGGTGTCGATCCCTACTGGGTTACGCCTGGTGGCGGGGTCGAGCCGGAGGACACCACCGTCGTCGACGCCCTGCACCGCGAGGTGGACGAGGAGCTCGGCGCCAAGATCACCGACGTGGTGCCCTGCTTCGTGGACACCGTGGAGCACATCGGTGACAGCGGCAGCACGACCGGTGTGAAGGTGCAGCACTTCTTCGTCTGCCGGCTGGAGTCCATGGACCCTGCCCTTCGGCACGGCCCCGAAGTCGACGAGCCCGCCGGCGAGTACGAGATCGTGCGCGTCCCCTTCACCCGCGTCGGGATCGCCTCCGTCCACCTCGTACCGCTGTCGCTGCGGCACTACCTGGACGGCAACATCGAGGGCGTGCGGGCCATGCACGCTCCCGATCTCGGGTGACGGGTCAGTCGCCGGCGACGACCAGTTCCTCGACCGAGTCGTGCCGGATGCGGTGCGCGGGGATGCCGGCGGCCCGTAGCGCGGGGATCCCGTTGCGGATCATGCCGGGCGGACCGGACAGATAGGCGTCGTACTCGGTCCACGGGCCGTATCCGCGGATGGCGTCGGGGAGCTGGACGTGCGCCCGCTGGTCGACTACGGCACGGACCGTGAGCCAGGGATGGCTCTGCTGGAGCCGGAGCAGGGTGTCGATGTCGTACAGGTCGTGGTCGGTACGGGCGCCGTAGAACACCTCGACCGGGCGGCGCGAGCTGCGTTCGGCGAGGTCCTCGACCATCGCCTTGACGGGTGCGATGCCTGTGCCGCCGCCCAGGCAGAGCAGTCCGTTGTCCCGCGTGTGGTCGACGGTCATCGAGCCACCGGCCGGACCGAGGCGGACGACGTCACCCGGGCGGGCGCGGTGCACCAGCGAGTTGGAGACCCAACCGGCCGGGACGGCCTTCACATGGAACGTGAGCAGGCCGTCCGAACGGGGCGCGGAGGCGAAGGAGTAGTGCCGCCACACCCGCGGCCACCACGGTGTCTCCAGGCTCGCGTACTGCCCGGCGAGGAAGGGGTACGGCTGGTCCGGACGGAGCGTGAGCACCGCGACGTCCGCGGTCCTGAGGTCGTGAGCGACGACCTCCGCGTGCCACCACGCCGGGGCACGCAGTTCGTCCGTGGCCGCGGCGTCGATCATCACCTGGGACATCGTCGTGTACGCCCGTACCCAGGCCGCCTCCGTCTCGCGGTCCCAGATGCCCGTGGCGTACTTGCTCAGTGCGCCGATGAGGCATTCGCCGACGGCGGGATAGTGCTCGGGCCGGGTGCCGTACTTGCGGTGGCCGCGGCCCAGGTTCTGGAGGTACTCGACCAGGACGGGCGGGTTGTCGATGTGCTCGGCCGCGGTGAGCAGCGCCTTCAGCAGCCGGTCCCGCTGCGTGTCCATGGCGGCCGGGAACAGCGGACGCAGTTCGGGGTGGCGGACGAAAAGCAGTGCGTAGAAGTACGAGGTGACCTTGTCGGCGATCGGGCCGATCTCGCCCATGGTGCCGCGGATACGGACCGCGTCCGGGGAGGCGTCCTGGGACTGCTGTGTGCTGCGCTGTGGCGGGACGCGCTGACCGGAGGATCCCGGTGCGGGGTGCCCGGGCGCGGAAGCGAAGGAGCCGGGTGCCGCATGCTGTCCGGCAGGCGGGGGCTGAGCGGCTCCCTGACGGCGCGCCGGCTCCGTCGCCGACCGTATTCGCTCCCGGGACTCTGCGGGCACGAGAGGGCGGCTCTGGGGCGGTTCCTGCCCGCCGCCCGGCACCACGGCCGGAGGCCCGGCGGAAGGATCCACCGCGGGCCTGTCGTGCGACGTGAACCAGTTCCCTCCGCCGGCCCCGTCGTTGCCCGCCGACGTGGTGGTCGGAGCGTCCATGGTGTGCCCTCGCCTCGAACATCTTGCGGTCGGTCTGCACACTTCTCTCGGAAGGTGCCTGCTTTCCCCCGGATGACGGCTAGCTCTCCCCAGTCGGGCCAGGTGGCCGACACGACCACATTCAACCCGCGATTCCCCCGTGTACGGACAAGTAAGGCGAGAGTGTGACATGGGACGCAATCACTCCCGCAGGGAGCGTCCGGCCCCGGACGTTAACCGGAGTCGACCCTACCGGCCGTCGCCCCGCACACAAGTCCCCCCTGTATCCCCGAGTAAAACCGGCAACGGGCGAACCATCGGTTCCCTCAATTAGCGGGCGCCGCACGCCAATTCATAGGCATCCCATAGATCCCGTCCTGTGTACGAGTACGTCGCCAGTCCGGCGAGATGTCCGTCCGCATTGACCGCCACGGACACCGGAACCGCGCCGAACAAGTCCCTGTCCGAGATCGAGTCGCCATAGGCGACGCAGTCCGCCCGACCGACCCCGAACTGCTCGCACAGGCGGTCCGCGATCGTCACCTTGGCCGCGGCGGTGAGGACACCCGCCGGGTCCACGGGCTCGGCGAACGGCACTGCCGGGAAGCGGGATCCGAAGGCCTCGTGGGCTCCCCAGTCCAGCAGACGCTCGACGAAGAACGAAGGCGAGAGCGAGACCACCGCGCAGTAGTCCCCCGATCCCCTGATCTCGGCCCAGACGTCCCGGATACGCGCCAGCCACGGCGCCCCGTCGAACGCCGCCGTCACATGGGCGTCCGTCAGTTCGGCCCAGAGGGTGTACACCCGCGCCGCGTACTCCGGCGCATCGATCCGTCCAGCCGAAATCGCCCGGTCAAGCTCGATGGTCTCTGCTTCCAGGCCGAGCTGACGGGATATCTCGACAGGGGCGGAGGTGCCGTGCAGCAATGTGCCGTCGAGATCGAAGAGGTGAAGTCTCGCCATGGGCCCGAGGTTATCGGGCAGCCTCCATGGCTCCTTGGCGCGGCGACGCACGGGGGCCATCCGGCGCTGTTTCACGTGAAACGTCCCGCACCTGTCCAGAGGCTGAGCGGCGTACTACGACATGGCCAAAAGCACGTGTGTCCGGCCTGAAACGGGTGGACGCCAAGGGTCTCGGTCGGCAAGCCTGACCTGCGTGTCAACTCCTTCCGACGGTCCTCTGCCCATCCGCCGACTGACGCCACGCGATCTGAGCGCCTGCGCCGACTTGTCCGAGGATCGGGGGTGGCCCCGTGAGGAACACAAGTGGCGCTTGCTCCTCACGGCCGGGAAGGGATACGGCATCGACGATCCCGACGGAGGTCTGGTCGCCGCCGGCGTCATCACGGAGTACGGCCCGGGGGAACGCCCGCATCTCGGCGCCGTCGGCATGGTCCTGGTCGCCGAACGGCACGCCCGCCAAGGCATCGGGCGCCGGCTGATGCGGCACATCGTCTCGGTGATGGGAACGACTCCCCTGACCCTGTACGCGACGCCGTACGGCCGACCGCTCTACGAGGAGCTGGGATTCAAGGTCACGGGACGTTCGGAGATGCTCAGCGGGCCCTTCACGCCGGGCGGGCCCGAGCCGAGGGTGGTGACCCGGGCGGCCACCGCCGAAGACCTCGGTTCCATCCTCCGGCTGGACGAGGAGGTGTTCGGCGCCGACCGCACCCTGCTGATCACTCGGCTGCCCGCTTTCTCGGACCTGCTGCGGGTCGCCGTGGACGACGGACGGATCGTCGGGTACGCGGCCGCCTGGCCCAACATGGACACACATGTCGTCGGACCGCTGATCGCCCAGGACACGGAGACGGCGAAGTCCCTGATCTCCTCGCTTGCCGCCCGTACCGACCGCCCGCTCCGAACAGACATCGACGTCCGGCACGAGGAACTGCTGGCCTGGGCGAAGGCCCGCGGGCTGGTCTCCGTCGCCGAGAACTCGGTGATGACCTACGGGATGACGGAGTTGCCGGGCGACTGGACACGGCGGTTCGCGCCGCTGACGGTGGCGGCGGGCTGAGCAGCCTTCGACCGCGGCGGACTCCGGCTTCCCCGGGGGAGCCGGAGTCCGCCGTCGAGCGAGGTGCTGTCAGGCGAGTGCAGTCACGGCGGCGGAGGCGAAGCCGTGGTCCTGGTCGGGCGCACCGCCGCCGACACCGATCGCCCCGATGAGCCGGCCGTCGCGCCGGACGGGGACACCGCCCGCGATGAACAGCAGCGGCCTGTCGAGCGCCGTGGGCAGGGTGTGGAAGAGGCCTCCCGGCTGCACGGCGTCGACGAGGTCGGCGGTAGGCGTGTTCAGCTGGAGTGCCGTGTAGGCCTTGCGGGTGCTGGTCTCACCGGATATCAGCACGGCGCGGTCGTCCCGACGGAAGGCCAGCAGATGGCCCCCGGCGTCCAGGACGGTGACGCTGACGGTGACCCCGGCGGCCTCGGCGGCACGGCCTGCCTCGGTGACCAGGAACTCGGCGTCCTGGATGGTGAGCGTTGCGACGGTGGTGGTGCTCATGGTTCTCCTTGGTTGCTGCTGGTGTGCGGTGAGAGATGCGGGCGGTCAGTGGTGGACCGACGCCCGCTGTCCTGCGGGCGTGCCGCCGGTGACCACCGCGCCGGGGACGCTGTCGCGGCGTTCCAGCGCGGCCGACAGGAAGGCGAGGACGAGGGCGGCCGCGGCCAGGGCGGCGCCGACCCAGTTGGGGGAGGTGTAGCCGAAGCCTGCGGCGATCACCATGCCGCCGAGCCAGGCGGACAGGGCGTTGCCGAGGTTGAAGGCGCCTATGTTCACGGCCGAGGCCAGGGTCGGAGCGCCGTGTGCCTGGTCCAGGACGCGCTTCTGGAGCGGCGGGACGGTGGCGAAGCCCAGGGCGCCGATGAGAGCCACGGTCACGGCGGCCGCGATCTTGCTGTGCGCGGTGAGCGTGAAGAGGGCGAGGACGACGGCCAGGGCGCCCAGGGACACATACAGCATGGGCATCAGGGCGCGGTCGGCGAACTTGCCGCCGATGAGGTTGCCGCCGACCATGCCGAGGCCGAAGAGGACCAGCAGCCAGGTGACCGAGCCGTCGGCGAAGCCGGTGACATGGGTCATCATCGGCGCGATGTAGGTGATGGCCGCGAAGACCCCGCCGAAGCCGAGGACGGTCATCGCCATGGCGAGCAGGACCTGGGTGTTCTTGAAGGCGGCCAGCTCGTGCCGCAGGTGCACGTTCTGCGGCTTGGGCAGCTCGGGGACCAGTTTGGCGATGCCGGCCAGGCCGACGACGCCGAGGGCGGCGATGATCCCGAAGGTGACGCGCCAGCCGGCGTGCTGCCCCACGAGGGTGCCCAGCGGGACGCCTATGACGTTGGCGACGGTGAGGCCGGTGAACATCATCGCGATGGCCCCTGCCTTCTTGCTCGGGGCGACCAGTTCGGCCGCCACGACCGAGCCGATGCCGAAGAAGGCGCCGTGGGCGAGGGAGGCGACCACTCGGCCGATCAGCATGACGGCGAAGACGGGGGCCACAGCCGTGAGCAGGTTGCCGGCGATGAAGAAGCCCATCAGGAGCATCAGCATCCGCTTGCGGGGAACCTTCGTGCCCAGCACGGTCATCAACGGGGCGCCGATGACGACGCCGAGCGCATAGCCGGTGACGAGCAGGCCGGCGGTCGGGATGGAGACCCCGAAGTCACCCGCGACCTCGGGCAGCAAGCCCATGATCCCGAATTCGGTCGTTCCGATTCCGAAGGCCCCGATCGCGAGGGCCAGAAGCGCGAGAGGCATGGAGAGTGGACCTTCCCAGACGATTGCAGGTGCGCTTTGCGTGCGTTCACAATAGTTGCAGACGCGGGCTATGTGCAAGCGATTGATATTGCGGGTCTGCTCTATCCTTGGTTCAGCCGCTCCGGGACGGAGGAAAACGCCAATGACAGCGACGGATCCCGCGCTCACCGCCCTCTCCCAGGGCTGGTGCGCTCTCTCCCTGCTCCACGGGAGGATCGAGGCGCACATCGAGCGCGCCTTGCAGACCAAGCACGACCTGAGCGTGCGCGAGTACTCCCTGCTCGACGTGCTCAGCCGGCAGCACGACGGCGAAGGGGGCCATCTGCAGATGAAGCAGGTGGCCGACGCGGTCGTACTCAGCCAGAGCGCCACCACCCGGTTGGTCACCCGCCTGGAGGACCGCGGTCTCCTGGAGCGCTACCTCTGCCCGACCGACCGACGCGGCATCTACACCAACGTCACCGAGGCAGGCCTGCGGCTGCTGGAAGAGGCTCGCCCCACCAACGACACGGCACTGCGCGAGGCCCTCGACGAGGCGGCCAGGAAACCGGAACTGGCCCCCCTGGTCCGGGCCGTGGAGGCGCTGCACGTGCCCGCTTAGGCTGTCGGTATGGGAGACCTTGAGATACGTACCGCGGTCGCCGACGACATCCCGGCCATCGTTGGCATGCTCGCCGACGACCCGCTGGGCGCCCGGCGGGAGACTCCGGACGACCTGGCGCCCTATCTGAGCGCCCTGGAACGGCTCAGTGCCGATCCCAACCAGCAGTTGGTCGTCGCCGTCCGAGAGGGCCGCGTCGTCGGCACGCTGCAGCTCACGATCATCCCTGGACTGTCGAGGCGGGGCGCCACCCGGTCGATCATCGAGGGTGTCCGCATCCACGCCGACGAACGCGGCAGCGGGCTGGGCACCCGGTTCATCGAATGGGCCATCGACGAATCCCGCCGCCAGGGCTGCCAGTTGGTCCAGTTGACCTCGGACACGTCACGGGTCGACGCCCATCGCTTCTACGAGCGGCTTGGTTTCACCGCCTCCCACACAGGCTTCAAGCTCGAAATCTGAACCCCAGCGGCCCACAGCCGAACCGAGGGAGAGGGCGGGGGGGCGGTGTTTCACGTGAAACACCGCCCCCCGCCCTCTCGTCCGCTAACCGATCCCCCGCCACCCCTCGGGGTCGACCCCACCGGGCACGGGAGACGTCTCGTCGTACGGCTGACGTGTGAAGACGAAGGATCCGAGGTCCAGATGGCTCACGGTGCCGTCCGGCCCCCGTACGGGCCGTAGCAGCTCTCCGGCGTAGTAGCCGTCCAGGCCGGTCCACGTTCCATCGCCGTTGGAGCGGAAACGGGCCCGGCGGCCGGCACCGGTCAGCGGCCCCAGTGAGACAAGCCCGTCGGCCGCCACGCGGAGCACGAACGCATGTGTGCCCCAGTACCACGGGCCTGCCAACTCCAGGACGGACGGCTCGACCTGGGCCAGCGGGCGCCATGGCTCGGGGATGCGCGGCTCGGACTCCGCGACGATACGGACGAGATCGGCACCGGTGGCGGACAGGAGTGGGCCGGAGGTGCAGTTCGCCAGGACCACCGCCGCCACGTCGTCGTCCACGCTGATGGTGAGGTTGGCCAGGAAACCGGGCAGCGAGCCGGAGTGCCCGACGAACAGCCTCCCGTCACGACGCTGGATCTGCAGCCCGAGGCCGTAGGTGGAGCCGTCCAGTACGTCGGCGGACTCGGCGGGGGCCGCCGGGGTGCGCATCTCCCGCACCGACTCGGCGCTCAGCACCCGCTCGTCCCCGGCTGCCAGGAACACCGCGAAGCGGGCGAGGTCGCCGGTGGTCGACCAGAGCTGTCCGGCCGGTGCCATCCGCCCGAGGTCCTCCAGCGGTTCCGGGAGCAGAGCGTCGGCCCAGGGGTGCACAGCCCAGCCGCCCGCGTGCGGCGCCTGCGGTTGAGCGGCTGTGCGATCGAGGCCCAGCGGTTCGAGTACCTCTAGCCGCAGTACCTCCTCCCAGGGGGCACCGCGGAGTTCCTCGACCAGTGCGCCGAGCAGGGTGTAGCCGGGGTTGGAGTAATGG
This sequence comes from Streptomyces sp. NPDC001507, assembly GCF_042894765.1. Taxonomy (NCBI): domain Bacteria; kingdom Bacillati; phylum Actinomycetota; class Actinomycetes; order Kitasatosporales; family Streptomycetaceae; genus Streptomyces; species Streptomyces sp. NPDC001507. Next base: position 258,349 of record NZ_JBIAVV010000010.1, on the reverse strand, counting down.
TGGCGGCGGCCGACGGGATGCAGGAGGGGCTGTTCACCGAGCACGTCGCTGAGCTCCGGGCGCAGTGAGCCGGGAGTGCGCTCCCACCACGGTGCCGGGGACTCGGCCGCCAAGCCGCCGGTGTGCGCAAGGAGTTCGGCGATGGTCGCCTCCCCCGCGCCGGTGCCCGGCAGATGTTTCTCCAACGGGTCGCCGAGGTCGAGCAGCCCCTCGTCACGCAGCCTGAGCACCAGAACGGCCGTGAAGGTCTTGGTGATCGAGCCGATCCGGTACTGCACGTTCTCGTCCGGCCCATGCCCGTCCACCGAGGTCCGCGCCCCATGCCAGACGGCCCGTCCGCCTCGCACGACCGCCGCCACCAGTGACGGCGCCCGGCCTTCGGACTGGGCCACGGAGATCCGATGCAGCAGCGCCCGCCGGGTGGCGGGGAGCAGCTCTTCCTGGAATGTCGTCATGCGCCTAGTCCACCTGGTGGGCGGACTGGCGTCGAGTCCATATCGCCGGCACGGATCAAGTCGGTGCCTGCGCGCCTCGGATCAGGTCTGCGCCATGTCCACGAAGCGGGAGTAGTGGCCCTGGAAGGCCACGGTGATGGTCGCCGTCGGACCGTTTCGGTGCTTGCCGACGATGATGTCCGCCTCGCCCGCGCGGGGCGACTCCTTCTCGTAGGCGTCCTCGCGGTGGAGCAGGATGACCATGTCGGCGTCCTGCTCGATGGAGCCGGACTCACGCAGGTCGGACACCATCGGCTTCTTGTCCGTGCGCTGTTCGGGACCACGGTTGAGCTGCGAGAGCGCGATCACCGGAACCTCCAGCTCCTTGGCGAGCAGCTTGAGGTTTCGCGACATGTCCGATACTTCCTGCTGGCGGCTCTCGGACCGTTTGCCGCCGGACTGCATCAGCTGGAGATAGTCGATGATCACGAGCTTGATGTCGTTGCGCTGCTTCAGGCGACGGCACTTGGCGCGGATCTCCATCATCGACAGGTTCGGGGAGTCGTCGATGTAGAGCGGTGCGGCCGAGACGTCCGGCATCCGGCGGGCCAGCCGGGTCCAGTCGTCGTCGGTCATCGTGCCGGACCGCATGTGGTGCAGGGCGACCCGCGCCTCGGCGGACAGCAGACGCATCGCGATCTCGTTGCGGCCCATTTCGAGGGAGAAGATGACGCTGGGCAGGTTGTGCTTGATCGACGCGGCGCGTGCGAAGTCCAGCGCGAGGGTGGACTTGCCCATGGCGGGACGCGCGGCGATGACGATCATCTGGCCGGGGTGCAGGCCGTTGGTGAGTGAGTCCAGGTCGGTGAACCCGGTGGGCACGCCGGTCATCTCGCCGGTACGGGAGCCGATCGCCTCGATCTCGTCGAGGGCACCCTCCATGATGTCGCCGAGCGGCAGGTAGTCCTCGCTGGTCCGCTGCTCGGTGACGGCGTAGATCTCGGCCTGGGCGCTGTTGACGATCTCGTCGATGTCGCCGTCGGCCGCGTATCCCATCTGCGTGATGCGGGTGCCCGCCTCGACCAGGCGCCGCAGCACCGCCCGCTCGTGGACGATCTCCGCGTAGTACTCGGCGTTCGCCGCCGTCGGCACCGTCTGGACGAGAGTGTGCAGATAGGAGGCGCCACCCACCTTGTTGATCTCGCCGCGTTTGGTGAGCTCGGCGGCGATGGTGATCGGGTCGGCCGGCTCGCCCTTGGCATAGACGTCGAGAATCGCCTGGTAGATCGTCTCGTGCGCGGGCTTGTAGAAGTCGTGACCCTTGAGGATCTCGACGACGTCGGCGATGGCGTCCTTGGAGAGCAGCATGCCGCCGAGGACCGACTGTTCGGCGTCCAGGTCCTGAGGGGGGACGCGCTCGAAGGTGGTGCCCCCGCCGTCCCATTCCCCGCTGTCCCGGCCCCGGTCGTGCCGGTCGTCCCGGCCGCGGCCGCCCTCGTCCCTGCGGCGGGAGGCGGGCAGACGATCACCCGGACCGGCGTCGGCCCACGGGTCGTCCAAGGGCTCGGAAATGCTCACCGAGCCACCTCCTCCCGTCCGCACCGCGGACCTCGCCATGCCCTCTTTTCTACGGCACGGCACTGACAACTAGGACGCCCCATTCCGGTTCTGGACGCGTCGGTTTTGTGAGGTTTCCGAGGCCGTGACAAGGAGCGGGTGCCGGACCACGTTAGGCCCGCGGGCACCGTCAGCCAATCTGGTTATCCACAGGCCATGTGGACGACCGCCCGTATGCTGTGGAGAACCCGCCAAAACCTGTGCACGACGCGGTGGACAGCCCTGTGAACAAGCCCTCGATCCCTGCCCTCAACAGGCCCTGAGCTGCACTTTTCCCATCCACCGGCTGTGCAGAAGAAAAACTTTCCCAGTCGGATCAAGATCGCTTCGAACAACGCGCGACGGCGCGGGCAACACAACCAGAGGTAAGGGTCACAAAGCATTTGCATCACTTACCTGTGGACGATTAGATTAGCGCCCATGTCACAGGCTCCCGCGACCACCGAGACCACCCGACGGGGGCACGACCGAGAGATCATCGCACTGGCCGTCCCGGCCTTCGGCGCACTCGTCGCCGAACCGCTTTTCGTCATGGCCGACAGCGCGATCGTCGGCCACCTCGGCACCGCACAACTCGCCGGTCTCGGAATCGCCTCGGCCTTGCTCACCACCGCCGTGAGCATCTTCGTCTTTCTCGCCTACGCCACCACCTCCGCCGTCGCCCGCCGGGTCGGCGCAGGCGATCTCCAGGCGGCCGTCCGCCAGGGCATGGACGGCATCTGGCTGGCCCTGTTGCTCGGTGCCGCGGTCATCGCCGTCGTCCTGCCTTTCGCTCCCGGCATCGTGGACGTCTTCGGCGCCTCGGCCACCGCCGCCCCCTATGCGACCTCCTACCTCAGGATCTCCTCCCTCGGCATCCCGGCCATGCTGGTCGTGCTCGCCGCCACCGGTGTCCTGCGCGGCCTCCAGGACACCCGGACACCCCTCTGCGTAGCGGTAGCGGGGTTCATCGCCAACGCGGGGCTCAACGCAGCGCTCGTCTACGGCGCCGGACTGGGCATCGCCGGCTCGGCCTGGGGCACGGTCATCGCCCAGTGCGGGATGGCGGCGGTCTACCTGACCGTCGTCGTCCGTGGCGCCCGCAGGCACGGGGCATCGCTACGCCCCGACGCCGCCGGGATACGTGCCTCGGCACAGGCCGGCGTACCCCTGCTCGTCCGGACGATCTCACTGCGGGCCGTCCTGATGATCGCCACCGCCGTGGCTGCGCGGCTGGGCGATGCCGACATCGCCGCCCATCAGATCGTGCTGTCCCTGTGGAGCCTGCTGGCGTTCGCCCTGGACGCGATAGCGATCGCGGGGCAGGCCGTCATCGGACGCTATCTCGGGGCGGATGACGCAGTCGGCGCCCGCGAGGCCTGTCGGCGGATGGTGCAGTGGGGCATCGCCACCGGAGTGATCCTGGGCCTGCTCGTGATCGCCGCCCGGCCGCTCTTCCTCCCGCTGTTCACTGGCGACCCAGCCGTGCGAGACACCGCGGTGCCCGCGCTGCTCATCGTGGCGCTCTCCCAGCCGATCTCCGGCGTGGTTTTCGTCCTCGACGGCGTGCTGATGGGTGCCGGAGACGGGCCGTATCTCGCCGGAGCCATGGTTCTCACGCTGGCGGTCTTCACTCCGGTGGCCCTGCTCGTCCCCGCCCTCGGCGGGGGGCTGACGGCGCTCTGGGGAGCCATGACGCTGATGATGACCGTACGGATGCTCACCCTCTGGCTGCGCGCCCGGTCGGGCCGGTGGATCGTGACCGGCGCGACGCGCTGACCGATGGGTGCTGCCGACGGTTTCACGTGAAACATCGCGGGCTGTCACGTTTCACGTGAAACACCCACGGCTCCACACCATGGCCGTCCCAGAGAGCCGACGCAAAACAGGGGCCGCACCCTTCACGGGTGCGGCCCCTGTTCAGCTACCGCTCAAGCCGAGCGCGGCGTCAGCCCGCGACGACCTCGATGTTGACCTTGGCGGCAACCTCGGGGTGCAGACGCACGGACGTCTCGTGGGCGCCCAGGGTCTTGATCGCAGAACCGACCTCGATGCGGCGCTTGTCGACCTCGGGACCACCGGCAGCCTTGATCGCCGAAGCGATGTCGGCCTGGGTGACGGAACCGAAGAGGCGGCCGGCGTCGCCGGCACGGACGGCCAGACGGACCTTGACGCCCTCGAGCTGGGCCTTCACCTGGTTGGCCTGCTCGATGGTCTGGATCTCGTGGATCTTGCGAGCACGACGGATCTGCTCGACGTCCTTCTCGCCACCCTTGGTCCAGCGGATCGCGAACTTCCGCGGGATCAGGTAGTTGCGTGCGTAGCCGTCCTTGACGTCGACGACGTCGCCGGCGGCGCCGAGGCCAGAGACCTCATGGGTCAGGATGATCTTCATGAGTCGGTCACCCTTCCCTTAGCGCGCAGTGGAGGTGTAGGGCAGCAGCGCCATCTCACGGCTGTTCTTGACGGCCGTGGCGACGTCACGCTGGTGCTGCGTGCAGTTGCCGGTCACGCGGCGGGCACGGATCTTGCCGCGGTCGGAAATGAACTTCCGCAGCATGTTCGTGTCCTTGTAGTCCACGTACGTGACCTTGTCCTTGCAGAAAGCGCAGACCTTCTTCTTAGGCTTGCGCACAGGCGGCTTCGCCATGGTGTTTCTCCTGTGTGATCAAGAAGTGGGGATTCGAGCCCTGGCCCCTTAGAAGGGAGGCTCGTCCGAGTAGCCGCCACCGCCGCCGGAGCCGGAGCCGGAGCCGCCGCCCCAGCCGCCGCCACCCTGGTTGCCGCCACCGGCGGGAGCGCCGGAAGCCCAGGGGTCGTCGTTGGGAGCGCCGCCCTGGTTGCCGCCACCGGAGCCACCGCCCCAGCCGCCGCCACCCTGGCCGCCACCGCCGCCATAACCGCCCTGGCCACTGCGGCCGCCGCCACCGGCGGTCTTGGTGACCTTGGCCGTGGCGCTCCGCAGGCTGGCGCCGACTTCCTCGACGTCCAGCTCGTAGACCGTGCGCTTGACACCCTCACGGTCCTCGTAGGACCGCTGCTTCAGCCGGCCCTGCACGATGACGCGCATGCCTCGCTGGAGCGACTCCGCGACGTTCTCCGCCGCCTGACGCCAGACCGAGCAGGTCAGGAACAGGCTCTCGCCGTCCTTCCACTCGTTGGTCTGACGGTCGAAGGTGCGGGGGGTGGACGCGACGCGGAACTTCGCGACCGCCGCACCGGAGGGGGTGAAGCGCAGCTCGGGGTCATCGACAAGATTGCCGACGACCGTGATGACGGTCTCGCCTGCCATGGGGGAACCTCTCGGCGGGTTTGCTGCTGGCTGCTTGTGCTGCTACTCGAAATCCCGAGATCGGCTGAGCGGAGCTCAGTGGGTCTCGGGGCGGAGGACCTTGGTCCGGAGGACCGACTCGTTCAGGTTCATCTGGCGGTCGAGCTCCTTGACGACCACAGGCTCGGCCTGCAGGTCGATGACCGAGTAGATGCCCTCGGGCTTCTTCTTGATCTCGTACGAGAGACGACGACGGCCCCAGGTGTCGACCTTCTCGACCTTTCCGTTGCCCTCACGGACGACGGAGAGGAAGTTCTCGATCAGGGGGGCGACAGCGCGCTCCTCCAGATCGGGGTCGAGGATGACCATCACCTCGTAGTGACGCATGTGGAACCCACCTCCTTTGGACTCAGCGGCCACGGTCGTTCCGTGGCAGGAGGGTTGTGATGCGTGCGCAACGGTAGCGCCGGCCACTGACATTCGGGGGTCCCGCTGGGATCCCGGACAGGGCATGGGCAGACACCGGTGCAGACGCTACAGACTACCCGCACACCCGCTTCCGGTTGAAATCCGGCGGCCAGGGCCCTCAATCTGTACACATCGGGTGTGTACGGCGCTACGATGCGCCGCCTTCCGCAGGAGGTGCCCTATGGCACAGGCATTGCGACCCAACACCGCCGGCTCCCTGTTCGCCACCGACGGCAAGACCCATGCGCTCCAGGACTCGCTGATGGCAGTGACGCTGGTGCTCGGGCTGATCGCCTTCATCACGTCGTTCTTCCACGGCCTTCATCTGCTCAGCTCCTGGACCGGCCTGATCGGCCTCTTCACCGGTCTGTACGGGCAGTGGGTCTCGATCACCACGCGCGAGCGTTTCGGCCTGATCCTGGGTCTCGGTGCCTCGGGCATCGGCTTCTTCATCGGCATGGCGCACGGCGGTCTGTTCGGCTGAGGCCGGCGCCCGCACCACCGTCGAACGCCCCGGCCGGGCAGCGGCCGGGGCGTAGGTGCCGTACGGCCAGTCGGGCCGCGGGAAAGGCGCAGTAGGCTTCGGCGCGAGAGCCGGAGCCCCTGTACCCATGGGGACACACCAGCCCGAGGAGCGCCCCGACATGAGCCTGACCCTGAGGACCATCAGCCGCGAACAGCATCTGGCGTACATCCAGAGCCTGCCGGCGGCTAGCCACATGCAGGTCCCGGCCTGGGCCGATGTCAAGGCGGAGTGGCGTTCGGAGAACCTCGGCTGGTTCGACGAGCGCACCGGCGAGATGGTCGGCGCGGGTCTGGTGCTGTACCGCCAGCTGCCCAAGATCAAGCGCTACCTCGCGTATCTCCCCGAGGGCCCGGTCATCAACTGGTTCGCGCCGAACCTCGACGAGTGGCTCCAGCCGATGCTGGCGCACCTCAAGCAGCAGGGCGCGTTCTCGGTGAAGATGGGCCCGCCGGTGATCATCCGCCGCTGGGAGTCCAACTCCATCAAGCAGGGCATCCAGAACCCGGACGTGAAGCGGCTGCGCGACATCGAGGCCGACTTCATCGAGCCGCGCGCCTTCGAGGTGGCCGACAAGCTGCGCCGGATGGGCTGGCAGCAGGGCGAGGACGGCGGCGCCGGCTTCGGTGACGTGCAGCCGCGCTATGTCTTCCAGGTGCCGCTGGCGAACCGTTCCCTGGAAGAGGTCCAGAAGAACTTCAACCAGCTGTGGCGGCGCAACATCAAGAAGGCCGAGAAGGCCGGCGTCGAGGTCGTCCAGGGCGGTTACCAGGACCTGGCGGAGTGGCAGCGGCTGTACGAGATCACGGCCGTGCGCGACCACTTCCGCCCGCGCCCGCTGTCGTACTTCCAGCGCATGTGGACGGCGCTCAACACCGAGGACCCCAACCGGATGCGGCTGTACTTCGCCCGGCACAACGGGGTCAACCTGTCCGCGGCGACCATGCTGATCGTCGGCGGGCACGTCTGGTACTCCTACGGCGCGTCCGACAACATCGGCCGTGAGGTGCGACCCTCGAACGCCATGCAGTGGCGGATGCTGCGCGACGCCTACGCGCTCGGCGCCACCGTCTACGACCTGCGCGGCATCTCCGACTCGCTGGACGAGACGGACCACCTCTTCGGCCTGATCCAGTTCAAGGTGGGCACCGGTGGCCAGGCCGCCGAGTACCTCGGCGAGTGGGACTTCCCGCTGAACAAGCTGCTCCACAAGGCGCTCGACATCTACATGTCGCGCCGCTGACGTCACGCTCCGTGCTTCTATAGCCCTGACACACCGCAGTCCTCTGGCAGTCGCCAGCCACGCAGAAAGGTTCCAGGTCCGGCCATGGCGCTCACGCTCTACGTCGACACCGCGCGCTGGCGGGCGCACCACAAGCACGTGCAGGAGCAGTTCCCGGGTCTGGTCCCGGTCTGCAAGGGCAACGGCTACGGCTTCGGGCACGAGCGGCTGGCGGAGGAGGCCACTCGGCTCGGCTCGGACATCCTCGCCGTCGGCACGACGTACGAGGCCGCGCGCATCAAGGACTGGTTCGGCGGCGACCTGCTGGTACTGACCCCGTACCGGCGGGGCGAGGAACCCGTGCCGCTGCCCGACCGGGTCATCCGCTCGGTGTCGTCCATCGACGGCGTGTACGGCCTGGTCGGTGCCCGCGTGGTCATCGAGGTGATGTCCACGATGAAGCGGCACGGCATCAGCGAGCAGGACCTGCCGCAGCTGCACTCGGCGATCGAGAACGTCCGGCTGGAGGGCTTCGCCATCCACCTGCCGCTGGACCGCACCGACGGCTCGGACGCGGTCGAGGAGGTCATCGGCTGGATGGACCGGCTGCGTGCGGCCCGGCTGCCGCTGCACACGATGTTCGTCAGCCATCTCAAGGCCGACGAACTCGCCCGGCTGCAGCAGCAGTTCCCGCAGACCCGGTTCCGGGCCCGGATCGGCACCCGGCTGTGGCTGGGGGACCACGACGCCACCGAGTACCGCGGAGCGGTCCTGGACGTCACCCGCGTGGCCAAGGGCGACCGGTTCGGCTACCGGCAGCAGAAGTCCGCCTCGGACGGCTTCCTGGTGGTCGTGGCGGGCGGTACGTCGCACGGGGTGGGCCTGGAGGCCCCGAAGGCCCTGCACGGCGTCATGCCGCGCGCCAAGGGCGTCGCACGGGCCGGCCTGGCCACGGTGAACCGGAACCTCTCTCCGTTCGTCTGGGGCGGCAAGCAGCGCTGGTTCGCGGAGCCGCCGCACATGCAGGTGTCGATCCTCTTCGTGCCCTCGGACGCCCCGGAGCCGAAGGTCGGCGAGGAGCTGGTGGCCCATCTGCGGCACACCACGACCCAGTTCGACCGGATCGTGGACCGCTGACGGTCCGCGACACGGAGAAGCGCACCACCTGACCTCTCGCGGGACAGGCAAGTGGGCCGCACACGGAGTCCGTGTGCGGCCCATTTCCGTTCAGGACCCGGGGTGTTCGCTCAGAGCGAACCCTCCTCGGAGGATCGGCTTCCCCATTCCACCTGCGGCCCCTCGAATTGGGCCGCGTGGCGCGGGGGACGGGCCGCCGCGCCGAGCACGAAGGCGTCCTCCGCACCGTCCAGCACCCCGCCGGAGGGATCGTCCTCCCCGCTGCGGCGCACCACGTCCCGCTCGGGCATGAGGATGTCGCGCACGACCATGCCGCACAGGTAGAGCGTGCCCAGCAGGTGCACGGCGATGGCCCAGTGATAGCCGGCGGTCGGCAGGCCCTTGTGGGCGTCCCCGCTGGTCGTGTACGCGAGGTACATCCAGATCCCCAGGAAGTACGCCACCTCGCACGCCTGCCAGATCAGGAAGTCCCGCCACTTGGGCCGGGCGAGGACGGCCAGCGGCACCAGCCACAGCACGTACTGCGGGGAGTAGACCTTGTTGGTGAGGATGAAGGCCGCCACCACCAGGAAGGCCAGCTGAGCGAAGCGCGGCCGGCGCGGGGCGGTGAGGGCCAGGGCGGCGATGCCCAGGAAACAGAGCAGCACCAGGACCGTGGCAGCGGTGTTCACGAAGTCGGTGCTGGGCGGAGTGGTCGTGTTCTGCGCCCAGATCAGCCAGAAGGAACCGAAGTCGACGCCCCGTTCCTGGCTGAACGTGTAGAACTTCGACCAGCCGTCGAAGGCGAAGATCATCACCGGCAGGTTGACGACGAGCCAGGCGGCCACCGCACCGCCCGTGGCGACGAAGAACTCCCGCCATTTGCCCGCGCGCCAGCACAGCAGGAACAGCGGCCCCAGCAGGAACACGGGGTACAGCTTGGCGGCCGTGGCGAGCCCCAGGAGGACACCGAAGGCGAGGGGACGGCTCCGGGACCACATCAGCATCGCCGCGGCCGTCAGGGCGACCGCCAGGAGGTCCCAGTTGATGGTGGCCGTCAGGGCGAAGGCAGGCGCCAGGGCGACCAGCAGGCCGTCCCAGGGGCGCCGGCGATGCGTACGGACCACGCACACCGCGATGACCGCGGCGCACACCATCAGCATCCCGGCGTTGACGAACCAGTACACCTGCTCCTGGAGCATGATGCTGCCGCTGCCGGGCGTGAGCCATGCGGCCACCTCCATGAACACACCGGTCAGCACCGGGTATTCGAGGTAGTCCATGTCGCCGGGGAGCTTGTCGAAGTACGGCACCAGACCGTCGGCGAAACCGCGTCCCTGGTAGAGGTGCGGAATGTCCGAGTAGCAGGCGTGGGTGTACTGGGAACTCGCGCCGAAGAACCAGCCACTGTCGTAGCAGGGCAGCTTCTGCACCATGCCGAGGGCGAACATCCCGACCGCCACGATGACGACCACCCTGAGCGGCGTCCACCAGGACGTGCCGAGCAGGGCACGTCGCCCGATGGGGCCGCCGATCAGCTCACTCCCGGCCGCGGCGACCTCGTCTTCCCTGGTCGGCCGCACCGGATCCGGCTCGCGCACGCCCGCGGGCGTCGTCTCTGCACTGGGCATGGGGCCCATCCTGCCGCACCTCTCTAGGAATACGCCGAGGGCCGCCGCACCTCGCCGGGTGCGACGGCCCATGTTTCACGTGAAACTGACTTCGGCGGGCGAAATGGTCACCATCCGGTCAGACCGCGCGGCTAGCCGGTTGCTCCACCGAAAAAGTTTCCTCCGCCGTTGGCATTGCCTCTGGTGGTGTCGCCGGTCGTCTCCGTAGCCGACGGCGAGGAGCTCGTACCCGAGGTGCTGCCGCCGGTGCCGCCACCGTCGGTCGGGCAGTTCCAGGCGAACTGGCAGGTCTCCGTCACCGTGGGCGACGGGGAGGTGGCCGTCTCGCTCGGAGTGGCGCTCGGCGTCTCGGTGGGCGTCTCACTCGGCGTGATGCTGACGGTCGGCGTCGGGGAGGGAGCGCCCGCCTCGTCGGCGATCTTGCCAATCTTGATGGCGTCCGGGAAGCCGGGGTCGTTCTTGCCCTTCAGCGCGGACTGCATGTACTCGGTCCACACCGAGGTCGGGATGTCACCACCGTGGATGGACGCCACGCCGGCGGTGCCGTTCATGGAGAGCAGTTCGGCGTCCTTGGGATTCTCACGGAACATGGCGACCGACGTGGCCAGCTGCTGGGTGTAGCCGACGAACCAGGCCGACTTGTTGCTGTCGGTGGTACCGGTCTTGCCCGCCGCCGTACGGCCCAGAGCCTTGGCGTTGGTACCCGTACCGTTCTGGATGACGTTCTCCAGGGTGTCCGTGACGTTGTTCGCGATGTCCTCGGGCATCGCGCTGGTCACCTTCGGCTTGCTGAAGCCCTGCAGGTCAGTTCCGTCCTGCTTGACCTCGGTCACCGAATACGGGTCCGCGTGCTTGCCGGAGGCGGCGAAGGTCGCGTAGGCGTCGGCCATGCGGATCGCGCTCGGAGTCGACGTACCGAGGGCGAAGGACGGGTTGAGGGTCGCGAAGCTGCTGTCCAGGATGCCGGACCGGCTGGCCACGTCCCTCACGTGCGACATGCCGACGTCCCAGCCGAGCTGCACGAACGGCGTGTTGATCGACTGCTCCATCGCCTTGCGCAGGGTGATATATCCCCAGCGATAGTTGCTCTCGTTGTTCTGGAAGAACGTCGAGCCGTCCTTGTTCAGGACGGCGGTGCCGTCCTCGTTCAGGACCTTGAGATGGTCGTTGCCGTTGTACTTGCTCAGCGGCGAGACCCCTTCGGGAGAGGTCTTGTACGTGCCGTACTGCATGGCGGCGGCCAGGACGAAGGGCTTCCACGTCGAACCGACGGGGACACCGGAGGTGTCGGCGTTGTTGGTGAAGTGGTTGTTCTCGTAACCGGCACCGCCGTACAGCGCGACGATCGCGCCGTCGTTGGGCACCACCGACGCGGCACCGAACTGGACGTACTTGTCCTTCTCCCGGTTCTTCGGGTCCAGACGCGCCTTCTGGACCTTCTGCACCGCCGCGCTCAGCGCGTTGACCTTGTCCTTGTCGAAGGTCGTATAGATCTGGAAGCCGCCCTGGTCGAACTGCGTCTCCGTGATGTTGGAGTGCGCGAGGACGTACTTCTTGGCTGTGTCGGCGAGGTAGCTGATCTGGCCGGTCATGCCCTTGACCGCCTTGCGGCCCTGGGGCATCGGGTACTTCTTGACGGCCGTCTGGTACTCGGCGTCGGTGAGGTGCTGGTCCTTGTGCATCTCTTCGAGGATCCAGGCCCAGCGGTCGTGCGAGCGCTGGTAATTGGCCTTCTGGGTGGCCGCGGGGTCGATGTCCGGGTTGCCTGCGGGGTCGTAGTACGTCGCGCCCTTGAGCAGGGCTGCCAGGACCGCACACTGGCTCGGCTTGAGGTCCTTCGCGTCCACGCCGTAGTAGGTCTGGGCCGCGGCCTGGATGCCATACGCGCCACGGCCGAAGTAGGAGGTGTTCAGGTAGCCCTGGAGGATCTGCTCCTTGGGGAGCTTCGTGCCCACCTTGATGGAGATGAACATCTCCTTGAACTTGCGGGTGAGCGTCTGGTCCTGGCTGAGGTAGGTGTTCTTGACGAACTGCTGGGTGATCGTCGAACCACCCTGCGTCTGACCGCCCTGGGCCATGTTGACGAGCGCGCGGGCGATGCCCTTGAAGTCGACGCCCGGGTCCGTGTAGAAGCTCTTGTTCTCCGCCGAGATCACCGCGAACTGCATGGCCTTGGGGATCTGGGCGATGTTGACGTTCTGCCGGTTGACGCCGGTTCCCGTCGCGACCATCTGCTTGCCGTCGGCCCAGTAATAGACGTTGTTCTGGGACTGGGCCGCCGTGTTCTCGCTCGGGACACCCACCATGGCGTAGCTGACGCCGACCAGTGCGACCAGGCTGCCGAAGAAGGTGAGGCACAGGCCTGAGACGAGCTTCCAGGAGGGGACCCAGCGGCGCCAGCCGAATCTGTTCGCCCTGGGGTAGTCGATCAGACGCTTCTTGCCGGGCGCCGTCGACGCCCGGCCTCTGCCACGCCCGGGCCCGGCAGGACCACCCGGACCGCGCCCTGTGTTGTCGGCGGTTCTGCGGCGGCTGTTTCCCGTACTTCTCTGCGCCGCCCGGCGTGCCTCGGCACGGCCACCGTACGGGCGCTCCTCACCTCCCGAGCCAGCGTCCGACCCATAGGAACTGGACCCATAGGAGTCGGAAGGAGACCCGGTGGCGCCTCGCGGTGCCGCGCGGCGACCGGAGGACGGTCCGGGCTGGCCGCGTCGGGCCGCGGCACGTCCGCCTCCCTGCGGCGGCGGCGGTTTGCGACGGTGCTCGCTCATCGAACGATTACTCCTCGGGCAGGCGCACCCGTGGGCGCCTGGAACGGCGGCTGATTTCCGGTCCCCCCGAAATACGGATGTGGTCGGTCCTGCATTCACCCGTACGGCACCGAGGACATCGACGCCCCCCAGGCGTCACTTGGTTCCCGGTGGTATGCATGCCGCACAGACTACGCATCAACAAAACCCGCCGAGGCCCGAAGTTCACCCCAAATCAGGCAAGTTGCCTCCAACGAATCGGTGATGTGATCCCGTTCACCGCCGTTCCTCTTGTCGCACGGGGAAAGCCGATCTATCGTCGGGATGTATCGAGTCGATACATCAGAGCGAGATAAGCAAGCCGCAGACGAGAGGAGGCGACCATGAGCCGGCGCTCCGGCATCCTTGAGTTCGCCGTCCTCGGCCTGCTCCGCGAGTCCCCGATGCACGGCTATGAGCTGCGGAAACGGCTCAACACGTCACTTGGCGTCTTCCGTGCCTTCAGCTACGGAACGCTCTACCCCTGCCTCAAGACGCTGGTCACCAACGGCTGGTTGATCGAGGAGCCGGGGAGCACCACCGAGGATGCTCTCGCCGCGCCCCTCGCCGGCCGCCGCGCCAAGATCGTCTACCGGTTGACGGCCGAAGGTAAGGAGCACTTCGAGGAGCTCCTGTCCCAGACCGGCCCCGACGCTTACGAGGACGAGCACTTCGCGGCACGGTTCGCCTTCTTCGGGCAGACCTCGCGGGATGTGCGGATGCGCGTGCTGGAGGGCCGCCGCAGCCGGCTGGAGGAGCGCCTGGAGAAGATGCGCGCCTCGCTGGCGCGGACCCGGGAGCGCCTCGACGACTACACGCTTGAGCTCCAGCGCCACGGGATGGAGTCCGTGGAGCGCGAAGTGCGCTGGCTGAACGAGCTCATCGAGAGCGAGCGGGCCGGACGGGACCTGAAGGGTTCCGCCTCCGGGGGGTCCGCTCAGAAGAACACCAACAATGGAGCGCCGGGCGCCCTGCCCCGGTCCGGAGATCCCCTCCGGCCGGATGCGTCCGACGACACCGCCACGTGAGACCCGTTCAGGGCCTCACTCGTACACACAGGGAGCAACCGGAATGGGTTCGGTTCGCGTAGCCATCGTCGGCGTGGGCAACTGCGCCGCATCGCTGGTGCAGGGCGTCGAGTACTACAAGGACGCCGACCCGGCGTCCAAGGTCCCCGGCCTGATGCACGTGCAGTTCGGCGACTACCACGTCAAGGACGTGGAGTTCGTCGCTGCGTTCGACGTGGACGCCAAGAAGGTCGGCCTCGACCTGGCGGACGCCATCGGCGCCTCCGAGAACAACACCATCAAGATCTGCGACGTGCCCAGCACCGGTGTCACCGTCCAGCGCGGCCACACCCTCGACGGTCTCGGCAAGTACTACCGCCAGACCATCGAGGAGTCCGAGGCCGAGCCGGTCGACATCGTCCAGATCCTCAAGGACAAGCAGGTCGACGTCCTCGTCTGCTACCTGCCCGTCGGTTCTGAGGACGCGGCGAAGTTCTACGCCCAGTGCGCCATCGACGCCAAGGTCGCCTTCGTCAACGCCCTTCCGGTCTTCATCGCCGGCACCAAGGAGTGGGCGGACAAGTTCACCGAGGCCGGTGTGCCGATCGTCGGTGACGACATCAAGTCGCAGGTCGGCGCGACTATCACACACCGCGTCATGGCAAAGCTGTTCGAGGACCGGGGCGTCATCCTGGACCGCACGATGCAGCTGAACGTCGGCGGCAACATGGACTTCAAGAACATGCTGGAGCGTGAGCGCCTGGAGTCCAAGAAGATTTCCAAGACGCAGGCCGTCACCTCCCAGATCCCCGACCGGGACCTCGGCGAGAAGAACGTCCACATCGGCCCGTCCGACTACGTCGCCTGGCTCGACGACCGCAAGTGGGCCTACGTCCGCCTGGAAGGCCGCGCCTTCGGTGACGTCCCGCTGAACCTGGAGTACAAGCTCGAGGTCTGGGACTCCCCGAACTCGGCCGGTGTCATCATCGACGCCCTCCGCGCCGCGAAGATCGCCAAGGACCGCGGCATCGGCGGCCCGATCCTCTCCGCGTCCAGCTACTTCATGAAGTCCCCGCCGGTCCAGTACTTCGACGACGAGGCCCGCGAGAACGTCGAGAAGTTCATCCGCGGCGACGTCGAGCGCTGACCCGGAACACCGCCGGGCACTGAAGCTCCACAGCTGAAGCTCGCAAAAAAACGCTCCTGCCAGGGCTCATAAGGGTCCCCGGGTCATCCGATCCGGGGACCCTTCTCCTGTGCACGGCCCCATATGTGAGGCTGTGCCCCATGCCCGTCGTCCGCGACCTGCGTGTCCTGCTGCGCCTGCGGAACTTCCGCCGTCTCCTCCTCATACGCCTGCTCTCCCAGGGAGCCGACGGCGTCTACCAGGTCGCCCTCGCCGCCTACGTCGTCTTCTCCCCGGAGAAGCAGACCTCACCGGCCGCGATCGCCTCGGCCATGGCCGTCCTGCTCCTCCCGTACTCCCTCGTGGGCCCCTTCGCCGGCGTCCTGCTGGACCGCTGGCGCCGCCGCCAGATCTTCCTCTACGGCAATCTGCTGCGTGCCCTGCTGGCAGCGGCCACCGCGGTCCTCATGGTCAGCCAAGTCCCCGACTGGCTCTTCTACGCCTCCGCCCTGTGTGTCACGGCCGTCAACCGCTTCGTCCTCTCCGGCCTGTCCGCCGCGCTGCCACGGGTGGTCGACACGGACCGGCTGGTGCTCGCCAACTCCCTCTCCCCGACCGCCGGTACTCTGGCCGCGACCGCCGGCGGCGGCCTTGCCTTCGCCGTACGGCTGGTGGCCTCCGATTCCGACGCCGCGGTGGTACTGCTGGGCGCCACGTTGTACCTGGGCGCGGCGCTCGCCTCTCTGGCCATGGCCCCTGACCTCCTCGGCCCGGACCGGCATCCGACCCAGCCGAGTCTGGGCGCGGCCGTGATCACCACGGCACGCGACCTGTTGGAGGCGATCCGGCATCTCGCCGCACCGGGCCGCCGTGAGGCGGCCTGGGCCCTGGTCAGCATGACGGCGATGCGCTTCTGCTACGGCGCACTGCTCGTCCTGGTGCTGATGCTCTGCCGGTACGCCCTCTCCTCCGACCCGGACGACGGACTCGGCTTGCTAGGGCTGGCCCTGGGCATCTCCGGCGCGGGTTTCTTCGCCGCCGCCGTGGTGACGCCCTGGACCGCGGGGCGGCTCGGCCCCGGCCGCTGGATCGTCGTATGCGCTGCGTCGGCCGCCGTGCTGGAGCCCGCCCTGGGCCTCCCGTTCACGACCGTCCCCATGCTCGTC
Organism: Streptomyces sp. NPDC001507; assembly: GCF_042894765.1. NCBI lineage: Bacteria > Bacillati > Actinomycetota > Actinomycetes > Kitasatosporales > Streptomycetaceae > Streptomyces > Streptomyces sp. NPDC001507. Next base: position 242,000 of record NZ_JBIAVV010000010.1, on the reverse strand, counting down.
GCCGCCTTCGTCCTGGGGCTCATCACCCAGGGCGCGAAGATCGCCACGGACACCCTCGTCCAGTCGTCCGTCGACGACGGCTTCCGCGGCCGGATCTTCTCCGTCTACGACGTGCTGTTCAACGTCGCCTTTGTCGGGGCAGCCGCGGTAGCCGCGCTGATGCTTCCACCGGACGGCCGCTCCGCGACTCTCGTCATCATGGTCGCCCTCGTCTACGCAGTGGTTGCTGCGGCCATGACCCGCTTCGAGCGCGACCGACAGCCGCAGCAAGAACACACGACTCCACAGTGAAGAGCCAACAGGGGCGATGTTTCACGTGAAACATCGCCCCTCGTTCCGTCACAGCGGGGTCATGTTTCACGTGAAACATGACCCCGCTGAGCACCCTCAGCCTTGCGCGGCCCACCATTCCTTGAGCGCGGTCACCGCTGCGTCGTGCCCCATCGGCCCGTTCTCCAGCCGAAGCTCCAGCATGTGCTTGTAGGCCTTGCCGACCTCCGGACCGGGACGGATACCCAGGATCTCCATGATCTGGTTTCCGTCGAGGTCCGGACGGATCGCGTCGAGCTCCTCCTTCTCCTGAAGTTCGGCGATGCGCTGCTCCAGGCCGTCGTACGCACGGGAGAGCGCCGCGGCCCTCCGCTTGTTGCGGGTGGTGCAGTCGGACCGGGTGAGCTTGTGCAGACGGTTCAGCAGCGGGCCCGCGTCGCGGACGTAGCGGCGGACCGCCGAGTCCGTCCACTCGCCGGTGCCGTAGCCGTGGAAGCGCAGATGGAGTTCGACCAGCTGCGAGACGTCCTTCACCAGTTCGTTGGAGTACTTCAGGGCCGTCATGCGCTTCTTGGTCATCTTCGCCCCGACCACCTCGTGGTGGTGGAACGAGACCCTGCCGTCGCTCTCGAAGCGACGCGTGCGCGGCTTGCCGATGTCGTGCATCAGGGCGGCGAGCCGGAGGGTCAGGTCGGGGCCGTCCTCCTCCAGCGCCATGGCCTGCTCCAGGACGATCAGCGTGTGGTCGTAGACGTCCTTGTGCCGGTGGTGCTCGTCACTCTCCAGGCGCAGTGCGGGCAGCTCGGGCAGGACGTGGTCGGCGAGACCGGTGTCGACGAGCAGGGTCAGCCCCTTGCGGGGGTGAGCCGAGAGGATCAGTTTGTTGAGCTCGTCCCGGACCCGCTCGGCCGAGACGATCTCCAGACGGCCGGCCATGTCCTTCATCGCCGCGACGACCTCGGGGGCCACCTCGAAGTCGAGCTGCGCGGCGAAGCGGGCGGCCCGCATCATCCGCAGCGGATCGTCCGAGAAGGACTCCTCGGGCGTCCCCGGGGTGCGCAGCACCCGGAGTGCGAGGTCTTCCAAACCGCCGTGGGGGTCGATGAACTCCTTCTGCGGCAGCGCCACCGCCATCGCGTTGACCGTGAAGTCACGGCGGACGAGGTCTTCCTCGATGGAGTCCCCGTACGACACCTCGGGCTTGCGCGAGGTGCGGTCGTAGGCCTCGGAGCGGTAGGTGGTGACCTCGATCTGGTAACCCTGCTTCTGCGCGCCGACCGTGCCGAAGGCGATCCCCACCTCCCAGACGGCGTCCGCCCAGGGCCGGACGATCTTCAGTACGTCCTCGGGACGGGCATCGGTCGTGAAGTCCAGGTCGTTGCCGAGCCTGCCCAGCAACGCGTCCCGAACCGAGCCGCCGACCAGGGCGAGGGAGAACCCGGCCTCCTCAAATCGGCGGGCGAGGTCGTCGGCGACCGGCGCCACCCGCAGCAGTTCGCTCACCGCGCGCTGCTGCGCCTGGCTCAGGACAGTGGGAGTGTCTTCATTGGCGTTCGGCACAACAGAACAGGGTACGTGCCCCGGACGGTCCGAAGCGCCGCCATATTCCGGCAGCGCCCCATGTAAAGCCTCCCTGCGCGGAGAGTGGGACACCTCACTCCGTACCCGCACAAGCAGAGCTTTCGCCGCTTAAACGAGTCTCCCGGCGATACTGGATATAGGGGAACGGTCCGCTCTCCTCTCCCGATCTTGTGAGGCAGACCGCGGCACTTCCGTTCAGCGCACCTCGTTACCATGCGTGGACGCACATTCCGACGACCACTGACGACGACGAGGGACGGACGAGCGCGTGGCCGAGGCGGCAGACTTCCAGGGGACGCCCTCACCTGCCCGCCGCTGGCTGCGGCGCACCGGGGCACTGCTCGCGGGTGCGCCCCTGCTGGCCGGACTGATGCAGTTGCCCGCGGCGGTACCGGCACAGGCGGCCGGCTCGGACACCGTGTCCGTCGCCCTGGACTCACTGAGCCCCAGCGCCCCCACCGACGGGGACACGCTGACGGTCTCCGGCACGGTGACCAACAACGGCAAGCAGGCCGTCACGGAAGCCCATGTGGACCTGCGGACAGGCGCCCTGCTCAGCACGCGCTCGGAGATCGACACGGCCGCCCGGCACTCCGACGACCTCCAGTCGGCCCTGGGCACCGAGGTGGGCGGCAAGTACACCGAGGACTTCGGCTCGCTCCCGCCGGGGGTCGCCGAGCACTTCAGCATCTCCGTGCCGGTCGACAAGCTGGACCTCGGCCAGGACGGCGTGTACCAGTTCGGCGTCTCGGTCTCCGGCAAGACCTCCGCGCAGCAGTGGGACCAGGTCCTCGGCATCCAGCGGACGTTCCTGCCGTGGCAGCCCTCCGAGGCCGACACGAAGACGAAGACGACGTACCTCTGGCCGCTGATCTCCACCGTCCACGTGACGGCGAAGACGGGCGCCGGCGAACTACAGACGCCGGTCTTCCAGAACGACGACCTCGCCAAGGAGATCGCGCCCGGCGGCCGGCTGGCCCAGATGCTGGCGCTCGGCAAGGACCTCGACGTGACCTGGGTCATCGACCCGGATCTGCTGGCCTCCGTGGACGCGATGACGCGCAACTACCGGCTCCAGGGCGCCGGCGACACCACCACGGCCGGCACCCATCAGGCGGTGGCCAAGCAGTTCCTGGCCGACCTGCAGGACGCCGTGGCGGACAAGGAGGTGGTGGCCCTCCCCTTCGCCGACCCGGACCTGGCCTCCCTCGCCCACAACGGCACCAGCGTGACCGGCTCGCTGAGCCACCTCAAGGACGCCACCGAGGTCGCCGCCACCACCGTGAAGACCGTGCTCCATGTCACACCGAGCACCGACTTCGCGTGGCCCGTGAACGGCGCCGTCGACCCCTCGATCATCAAGGTCGCCACCTCGGCGGGTGCCGACAAGGTGATCGCCCGCAGCGACAGCCTCCAGGAGACCGGCGGGCTGACGTACACGCCCTCGGCAGCGCGTCCGATCGGCGGCGGCACGACGGCCGTGGTCGCCGACGCGCGGCTGTCCACGGCGTTCCAGGGCGATCTGACGGATGCCGACTCGTCGACGCTCGCGGTGCAGCAGTTCCTCGCCCAGAGCCTCGCGCTGAACACTCAGACCGGAAAGCAGCGCAGTATCGTCGTCGCCCCGCAGCGGATGCCGTCGACCAGCCAGGCCGAGGCGATGGCGACGGCGATCACCGCACTGCAGGACATCACCTGGTCGCAGTCCCAGGATCTGGAGGCGGCCGCCAAGGCCAAGCCCGATCCCGGCGCGACCACGAAGATCCCCTCGTCGTCCGCGTACCCCTCCGCGCTGCGCAAGCAGGAGCTGCCCCGGACGGCCTTCGAGCAGATCGCCCGCACTCAGGACAAGCTCGACAACTTCCAGGTGATCCTCACCGACGAGTCCCGGGTGGTGACCCCCTTCGGGCGGGCCATAAACCGCGAGATGTCCACGTCGTGGCGAGGCCGCGGCAGTGAGGCGGACAGCTTCCGCACGAGCGTGGAGTCCTGGCTCGACGACCTCACCAGCCAGGTCAAACTGATCGACAAGTCCGAGACCAAGCTCTCCGGCCGCAGCGCCACCATCCCCGTGACCGTCCAGAACAACCTGGTGCAGGGTGTCGGCCACCTCGTGCTGCGGCTCACCTCGACCATGCCGACCAGGCTGGAGATCGGCGGCAAGCCCTACTACGAGCAACAGGTCGAGGTCTCCGGCGGCCACAGCCAGTCCGTGAAGTTCTCCACCTCGGCCAACGCCAACGGCCGGGTCGAGGTCACCGCCCAGCTCTACACCGAGGACGGGCAGGAGTACGGCGCGCCCGTCAGGTTCGACGTGAAGGTCACCGAGGTCACCCCGACGGTGATGCTGGTCATCGGCGGCGGCGTGCTGCTGCTGGTGCTCGCCGGCTTCCGGATGTACACCCAGCGCAAGCGGGCGGCCGCCCGGCGGGCCGAAGAGGGCGGCGGCCCCGACGCGGAGGGCGAGGGCACTCCGGAGGCGCCCGGCGACCCGGAGACTCCCGGCACCTCGCAGGCCGCGAGCCCAGGGGACAGCGAGGACGCAGACGGTCCGGGGAACCCCGCCGCCCGTGAGGATCGTCTCCAGGAGGAATCCGTCGCTGGGTCCCGGGAAGACGACCCGGAGCAGCCGAGTGACCCGACACCGGACACCGCACCGGAAAGCGCCGACCCGTCCGAGACGGGTGAGAGAGTGGACCGTTGAGCGATGTCGTGGCCGGTGGGCCCGGGACGATGAGGTGGGGTAACCATGAACGCGCCGTACAACGGTGAAAGCGGCCAGGGCGCGGCCGGTTCGGGCTACCCCGAGCCGCCGCCGGAGCCCGGCCAGGTCCCGCCGCAGCACGCGGCTGACATGTACCTCCAGGACGCCTACGACCAGGACCCCTACCGGGCACGCGACCTCTCCGCCCAGGACCCGGTCGCCGAGGCACTCTACGACCGTGCCGCGCACCCCCCGCCGGCTCCGGGCAGCTACCCGCAGCAGCCCCTGTACGGCCAGCCCGCCCAGTCGCCCTATGCCCCCGACCCGCACGTGTGGGCCCAGACCCCGGCGCCGGAGCCGGACGGCCCGAGCCAGTACCTGCCGTACGGCGACAACCCGCGCACGACCCAGTTCGTAGGCGTGGACGACCTGGTCTCGCACTCCGGTGAGGAGCGTCACGAGCCGGACGCCTTCGCACACCTCTTCCGCGATCAGCAGCAGGGCGGCGGTCAGGGGCCGCCGGAGCCCCCGGCGGTACCGGGTCCGACGGCCGCCCCGGGAGGGTCCGCCCAGGTGCCGCCGTACCAGGTACCGACGCCACCGGCCGCTCCGACGCCCGCGGTCGACCAGACCCTGAACCTCGGTGCCGTACCCGCCGCGGCCCCGGCGCCCGCCCCCGCGAAGAAGGGCGGAAAGGCCGCGGGCCTGCTCAAGTCGAGCGCCGTCATGGCGGCGGGCACGATGGTCTCCCGCCTCACCGGCTTCGTCCGCTCCGCGCTGATCGTCTCCGCGTTGGGCGTCGGCCTGCTCGGCGACACCTTCCAGGTCGCCTACCAGCTGCCGACGATGATCTACATCCTGACCGTCGGTGGCGGTCTCAACTCCGTCTTCGTGCCGCAGCTGGTGCGGGCCATGAAGGAGGACGACGACGGCGGTGAGGCCTTCGCCAACCGCCTGCTGACCCTCGTCATGGTGGCGCTGGGCCTGCTCACCGCGGCCACCATCGCGGCCGCGCCGCTCCTGATCCGCCTGCTGTCCGACTCGGTCGCCAGCGATCCGGCGGCCAACCAGGTCGGCATCACCTTCGTCCGCTACTTCCTGCCCTCGATCTTCTTCATGGGCATCCACGTGGTGATGGGTCAGATCCTCAACGCGCGCGGCAAGTTCGGCGCGATGATGTGGACCCCCGTCCTCAACAACATCGTCATCATCGTCACCCTCGGCCTGTTCATCTGGGTCTACGGCACCGCCGCACACTCCGGCATGAAGGTCACGAACATTCCGCCGGAGGGCCAGCGGCTGCTCGGCCTCGGCGTGCTGCTCGGCCTCGTGGTCCAGGCGCTGGCGATGATCCCCTACCTGCGCGAGACCGGGTTCCGGCTGCGGCTGCGCTTCGACTGGCGGGGCCACGGCCTTGGCAAGGCCGCGACTCTCGCCAAGTGGACCGTGCTGTTCGTCCTCGCCAACCAGGCGGGCGCACTCGTCGTCTCCCAGCTGTCGACCTCGGCCGGCAAGAGCTCCCCGGTCGACGGCACCGGCTTCGCCGCCTACGCCAACGCCCAGCTGATCTGGGGCCTTCCGCAGGCCATCATCACCGTCTCCCTGATGGCCGCCCTGCTGCCGCGGATCTCCCGCTCGGCCGCCGAGAACGACACGGGCGCCGTCCGCGACGACATCTCGCAGGGCCTCAGGACGACCGCCGTCGCGATCGTCCCCATCTCCTTCGGCTTCCTGGCCCTCGGCGTGCCGATGTGCACCCTGATCTTCGGCTCCTCGGGCATCAGCGAGGCCACCAACATGGGATTCATGCTGATGGCCTTCGCCCTCGGTCTGATCCCCTACTCGGTGCAGTACGTCGTCCTACGCGCCTTCTACGCCTACGAAGACACCCGCACCCCGTTCTACAACACGGTCATCGTCGCGGCGGTCAACGCGGGTGCCTCGGTCGCCTGTTACGTGCTGCTCCCGGCCCGCTGGGCGGTGGCCGGCATGGCGGCCTCCTACGGCCTGGCCTACGCGATCGGCGTCGGAGTGGCCTGGCGGCGGCTGCGCAAGCGGCTCGGCGGCGACCTGGACGGCTCCCGCGTCACCCGCACCTATGCCAGGCTCTGCATCGCGTCCGTCCCGGCCGCGCTGCTCAGTGGTGCGGCCTGCTACGGCATCGGCCACACTCTGGGGCAGGGCGTGATCGGTTCCTTCGCCTCGCTGCTGGCCGGCGGGGCGGTCCTGCTCGGCGTCTTCTACGTCGCCGCGCGCCGCATGCGCATCGAGGAGCTCAACTCCCTCGTGGGTATGGTGCGCGGGCGTCTGGGTCGCTGAGACGGGGGTAAGCGCACAACCATCGTTCGCCGCCGCGTGTCGTGCATAGCGGGGGACTGTGGGCACAATTGGTTTCGGCGTCGGACAGCGTGCAACGGATGGGGAGGCAGGAACGACGGTGGCGGAACGGAGCACGGCTGCCGTCGACGTGGCAGACAACAGCGGTGACAAGCCGCTGACCGCCAAGGCGGACCAGTCCACGGCCGACGGGGTGGCCAAGAACCCGGAGCGGGACACGGACAGCGACGAAGCACAGGGAAACGGCATGGCCGCGGGTGCTGAGAAGCAGGCCGCACCCCCTGAACTGCACAGCGGGCACAAGCTCGCCAGACGCTACCGTCTTGAGGAGTGCGTCACCCGTCTGGACGGATTCAGCAGTTGGCGTGCGGTCGACGAGAAACTTCGCCGTGCCGTCGGCGTCCACATCCTGCCCTCCGACCATCCGCGGACCCGTGCGGTGCTGGCCGCCGCCCGGTCCGCCGCGCTGCTCGGCGATCCGCGCTTCGTACAGGTCCTGGACGCGGTCGAGGAGAACGACCTCGTCTACGTCGTCCACGAGTGGCTTCCGGACGCCACGGAACTGACCCCGCTGCTCGCGGCCGGCCCGCTGGAGCCGCACGACGCCTACCAGATGGTCAGTCAGATCGCCTCCGCCATGGCGGCCGCGCACCGCGAGGGGCTGGCCCATCTCCGCCTGAACCCGAACGCCGTGCTGCGCACCTCCACCGGGCAGTGGCGCATCCGCGGCCTCGCGGTGAACGCGGCGCTGCGCGGTATCAGTTCCGACACCCCCCAGCGCACCGACACCGAGGCGATCGGCGCCCTGCTGTATGCGGCGCTGACCCAGCGCTGGCCGTACGAGAGCGACGCCTACGGGCTGGCCGGGCTGCCCAAGGACGTCGGCCTGATCGCACCCGACCAGGTGCGTGCCCGTGTCCACCGCGGCCTGTCCGAGCTCGCCATGCGGGCCCTCGTCAACGACGGCGCCACCGCCTCCCGCCACGAGTCCGCGTGCACCACGCCGGAGGAGCTGGTGAAGGCGATCGGCGAGATGCCCCGCATCCGCCCGCCGGAGCCCGCGTTCACCGCACCGCCCGAGTACCAGCGCACCACGTACCAGCAGGGCACCTACGGCCGCCCCACGCCGCCCGGCGCGACGCCGGCCATCCAGGCCCCGCCGCCCCCGTTGCAGAGCCGCACCGGCAAGGCGCTGAAGTGGGCCGTCTCGGCCCTCCTCATCGCCGCCCTGGGCCTCGGCAGCTGGCAGCTCGCGGACGCCCTGATGCACCAGGGCGACAAGTCCGGCGATGACACCACCAACACCCAGACGACGGACGACGGCGACAAGAACAGCGCCAGCCCGGCGCCCGCCGCAGCGATAAAGATCCACGACGCGCAGGAGTACGTCGCCAAGGGCGATGCCCAGCATCCGAACGACGTCGGTAAGACGTACGACGGCAGCACCTCGACATACTGGAGGACCAACACCTTCCTGAGCGGCCCGGAGCTCGCGCCGTACAAGCCAGGTGTGGGGATCGTCTACGACCTGGGCTCCGCGCAGGAAGTCGCCACGGGAACCATCTCCCTTCGCTACTCTGGCGATCACACGACGGTCGAGCTGTACGCCGCCGACTCGCTGAACCCGGGGTCGATCAGCTCGATGACGAAGATCGGCAGCGTCACCACCACCGGGAACACCGCCACGGTGAAGGTCAGCAAGAAGGTGAAGAGCCAGTACGTGCTCATGTGGATCACCGCCGTCCCGAAGTCGGGCGAGGATCCCGACGCGTACGCACACGCCGGCTACAAGCAGGCCGTCACCGAGGTGAAGTTCACCGGCTGACGTCTCACCGGCAGCACCGAAGGCGGAGGGGGCAGATGACGGAGGGCGCCGGATACGGCGGAGTGAGCGACCAGGAGCTGCTCGCCCGCCACGTGGAAGGCGACCCCGATGCCTTCGGTGAGATCGTGCGACGGCACCGGGACCGGCTCTGGGCGGTCGCCCTGCGGACCCTGGGGGACCGCGAGGAGGCCGCTGACGCCGTCCAGGACGCCCTCGTATCCGCCTACAGGGCCGCCCACACCTTCCGGGGCCAGTCGGCCGTCACAACGTGGCTGCACCGGATCACGGTCAACGCCTGCCTCGACCGCGCCCGCAAGGCGGCCTCCCGCAAGACCGCCCCCGTCGACGACACCGAGCGGCTGGAGCAACTGCTGGAGCCGCATGAATCCGCCTCCGCTCCGGCCGAGCGGAACGATCTGCATCGCCAGCTCCTCGAAGCCCTCGGCACCCTGCCCCACGATCAGCGTGCCGCCCTCGTCCTGGTCGACATGCAGGGCTATCCGGTCGCCGAGGCGGCCCGGATCCTCGATGTCCCCACCGGGACGGTGAAGAGCCGCTGCGCTCGCGGCAGAGCCAGACTCCTGCCGCTGCTCACCCATCTACGGCCGGAGAACACCGCCGACGAGAATGACCCGGCCCCGGCACGGAACCGGGCGGAGGGGACATCCGTCCCACCCGCAGCGGGGCCTCGGAACGGGGATCCACAGGACACCGGGCCGAGTGATTCAGCCGCAGTGAAGGGCGGAGGTGGGCGAGCGTGACGTCGACGACAGACATGGCCGGGCACCCGGACGTCGCGGAGATCTCCGACCTCAGCGAGGGTCTGCTCCCACCCGCCCGGACGGAGGAAGTACGACAGCACCTGAACGGGTGCGAGCTCTGCACCGACGTCCACGCCTCGCTGGAGGAGATCCGGGGTCTGCTGGGCGCACTGCCGGATCCCCCGCAGATGCCGACCGACGTCGCGGGCCGGATCGACGCCGCCCTCGCCGCCGAGGCTCTGCTCGACGCAGCGGCTCCCGTGACTCATGTTTCACGTGAAACATCGCCCCGAGAAACGTCGCCTCGCGAGATGTCGCCCGCGGGAGACCGCCCCGCCGGACGGTCAAACGCCTCCGCCGGCCCCGGCCGCAAGGACCGCGGACGCGACCGCGGCCCACGTCGCCGGACCATCGTCCTGGGCACTGTGCTGACTGCCGCCGTCCTGGGCGCCGGTTCGTTCTTCCTCCAGTCGCTCGGAGGCGACGGAACGACGACCGCGCAGGGCAAGCCGACCAACTCTGCCGGGACCTTCTCCAAGAGCACTCTCCAGAGCCAGGTGCAGGTTCTCCTCGGCGCCAGGACGAACACCCCGCGCGGCTCTCAGAAGCCCTTCGGTATCGAGTCACAGCCTTCGGGAGCCGGCTCCACGGAAACCCCGTACACCACCCGGATCCAGCCCTCGGTATCCGTTCCGACCTGTGTCCGTTCAGGTATCAGCCAGAGCGGCGATGTCATCGGCGCGAAGCAGGGGACGTACGACGGGAAGGACGCCTTCCTCGTCGTTCTCCCCGACGCCTCCGACGCCTCCCGGGTGACGGCCTTCATCGTCGACGCCACCTGTGGCAGCAAGGCCTCCACCTCTCCTGGCAAGGTCCTGCTGACGGAGTCCCTGGCGCGTCCCTGAGCGTCCGCCGGCATGGCCCTCAGGCGGAGAACGCATCTCTTGCTCCGGCGCGGAAATCCGTACGGTAGGGGATGCTCGTGTGCCCGGACACACCGGGAATGCGCGCCCCTTAGGATCCGTTGGGTGGGGTGAGAGCTTCTGAGGAGTTCCCACCGGTCGAATGACGTAGACCAGAGACGAGGAATCAAGCCGTGAGCGACGTCCGTAACGTGATCATCATCGGCTCCGGGCCCGCCGGCTACACGGCGGCGCTCTACACCGCGCGCGCGTCGCTGAAGCCCCTGGTGTTCGAGGGGGCCGTCACCGCGGGCGGTGCCCTCATGAACACCACCGACGTGGAGAACTTCCCGGGCTTCCGCGACGGCATCATGGGCCCCGAGCTCATGGACAACATGCGGGCCCAGGCCGAGCGCTTCGGCGCCGAGCTGATTCCGGACGATGTCGTCTCCGTCGACCTGACCGGTGAGATCAAGACCGTCACCGACACCGCCGGCACAGTCCACAAGGCGAAGGCCGTCATCGTCACCACCGGCTCCCAGCACCGTAAGCTCGGTCTGCCGAACGAGGACGCCCTCTCCGGACGCGGCGTCTCGTGGTGTGCCACGTGTGACGGGTTCTTCTTCAAGGACCAGGACATCGCCGTGATCGGCGGCGGCGACACCGCGATGGAGGAGGCCACCTTCCTCTCCCGGTTCGCCAAGTCCGTGACGATCGTCCACCGCCGGGACACCCTGCGCGCCTCCAAGGCGATGCAGGAGCGCGCCTTCGCCGACCCGAAGATCAAGTTCGCCTGGGACAGCGAGATCGCCGAGGTGCAGGGCGACCAGAAGCTGGCCGGTCTGAAGCTGCGCAACGTCAAGACCGGCGAGCTCTCCGACCTGCCCGTGACCGGTCTGTTCATCGCGATCGGCCACGACCCGCGCACCGAGCTCTTCAAGGGCCAGCTGGACCTCGACGAGGAGGGCTACCTCAAGGTTGCCTCCCCCTCGACGCACACCAACGTGACGGGTGTCTTCGCCGCCGGTGACGTGGTGGACCACACCTACCGTCAGGCGATCACCGCGGCCGGTACCGGATGTTCCGCCGCTCTCGACGCCGAGCGTTTCCTCGCCGCCCTCGCGGACGAGGAGAAGGCCGAGCCCGAGAAGACCTCCGTCTGATCTTTCCCCCTTCCGCCCCACCGCACGATCAAGTAAAGGAGCCCGCCGTGGCCGGCACCCTGAAGGCAGTAACCGACGCGACGTTCGACGAGGACGTGCTCAAGAGCGACAAGCCCGTCCTGGTGGACTTCTGGGCCGAGTGGTGCGGCCCGTGCCGCCAGATCGCCCCGTCGCTTGAGGCGATCGCCGCCGAGCACGGCGAGAAGATCGAGATCGTCAAGCTGAACATCGACGAGAACCCGGACACGGCGGCCAAGTACGGCGTCATGTCGATCCCGACCCTGAACGTCTACCAGGGTGGCGAGGTCGCCAAGACCATCGTCGGTGCCAAGCCGAAGGCAGCGCTCCTCCGCGACCTCGAGGACTTCATCGCCGAGTGATGTTTCACGTGAAACACGAATGGGCCAACCCCCAGGGGTTGGCCCATTTGCTTTAGAGCGGCCGTAGCGCCGGTTCCTTCTGTACGGCCCCCAGAAGCCTGTCGAGCGCCAGCTCCACGTCTTCCTTCCAGGAGAGAGTCGTCCGCAGCTCCAGCCGCAGCCGGGGGTGCGAGGGGTGCTGTCGGACCGTCTTGAAGCCGACAGCCAGCAGGTGCTCGGCAGGGAGCAGACAGGCCGCTTCCTTGTAGCGGGCGTCACCGAACGCCTCGATCGCCTTGAAGCCCCGCCGGAGCAGATCCTTGGCGACCGTCTGCACCATCACGCGCCCGAGCCCCTGCCCCTGATAGCCGGGCATGATGAAGCCGGTCATCAGCTGCACGGCATCGGGTGACAAAGGGCTCGTGGGGAACGCCGAGGAGCGCGGGACGTAGGCGGGCGGAGCGTAGAGCACAAAGCCCACCGGCACGTCGTCGACATAGACCACTCGGCCGCACGATCCCCAGTCGAGCAGGACGGCGGAGATCCAGGATTCCTTTTCCAGCGCGGCTGTACCCGCTCTCACCGCTGCTTCGCTGCTGACGGGGTCCAGTTCCCAGAAGACACACGAGCGACAGCGCTGGGGAAGGTCCTGAAGGTTGTCCAGCGTGAGCGGTACGAGCCGACGCCCCATGAAGGCTGTTCCTCGCTTCCTTCGCCCGCGGCGTCGCGAGCGGCTGTCAGAGCACTGCGTTCCCTGAGCAGACTGCCGACGAATCCGACGGTCGCGCCCAGTCCCAGACCCGCGCTCACCAGTCCGGTGCGGCTCATCGATCGCATGGCCCCCGCCTCTCTCAGAGGTGCTGCCAGCTGCCAGGTAGATGCGCCATACCGAACGCATCGTATCCACACAGCGTTTCCATCGATAGCGCCAGAAAGCAAAGAGCGGACCGTGTCCAGCACATCGGACACGATCCGCTCTTTGGGCGACAGGGCGCCGGCCGGGCGGGAGACACCCGGGACGATCAGTCCTCGGACTCCTCGGGGGCCGAGGAATCGCCGTCGTGGAGGCCTTGGTGCAGAACCGGTCCTTCGCCCGGGGCGAGGGTGCCGAGGATCCGCTCAAGGTCTTCCATGGAGGCGAACTCGACGGTGATCTTTCCCTTCTTCTGGCCCAGGTCGACCTTCACCCGCGTCTCGAAGCGGTCCGAGAGCCGGGTCGCGAGGTCGGTCAGCGCCGGGGAGACCCGAGCGCCGGCCCGCGGTCCCTTGGCGCGTGTCGCCGTTTGAGGCCGCGAGCCCATGAGGGTCACGATCTCCTCGACGGCCCGTACCGAGAGGCCCTCGGCGACGATCCGGTGGGCCAGCCGGTCCTGCTCCTCCGAGTCGTCGACGGAGAGCAGCGCCCGGGCGTGCCCGGCCGACAGGACTCCGGCGGCCACCCGGCGCTGGACCGCCGGGGAGAGCTTCAGCAGGCGCAGGGTGTTGGAGACCTGCGGGCGGGAGCGACCGATACGGTCGGCCAGCTGGTCATGCGTGCAGTTGAAGTCCTTCAGCAGCTGGTCGTAGGCGGCGGCCTCTTCCAGCGGGTTCAGCTGAGCGCGGTGCAGGTTCTCCAGCAACGCGTCCAGGAGGAGCTTCTCGTCGTCCGTCGCCCGGACGATCGCCGGGATGGCCTCCAGGCCGGCCTCACGGCAGGCCCGCCAGCGTCGCTCGCCCATGATGAGCTCGTAGCGGGAAGGGCCCAGCTGCCGTACGACGACGGGCTGGAGAAGGCCGACCTCCTGGATGGAGGTGACCAGCTCCTGCAGAGCGTCCTCGTCGAAGACCTCACGCGGCTGACGCGGGTTCGGCGTGATGTCGTCGAGGGGGATCTCCGCGAAGTGGGCGCCCATCGGAGGAGCAGGCGTCTCCGCACCTCCCCCTCCGTCCCCGAACACCGAGGGCTCCTCGGTTTCATGTGAAACAGCCGGCAGTGTCGTCACCTTGGCCGCGGCGACGCCGCGGTCGGTCGTCAGCACCGGAGCCGCAGCGGGAGATGGAACTGCCGCTCCCCCCACGGCCGTCTGAGCCGGGGTCTTCTCAGTCGGGGCAGCTGGGATCAGTGCACCGAGACCACGACCCAGCCCCCTCCGTCGCTCGCTCACTGGATCCCCTCCACCATGCTCGGGTTGGTCTGAGCGCCGATATGGGCCTGCGTCGGGTCGTAGCTGACCCCGACGCCCTTCAGCGCGATTTCTCGGGCCGCCTCAAGGTACGAGAGGGCACCGCTCGATCCAGGATCGTATGTCAGTACCGTCTGCCCGTAGCTCGGCGCCTCGGAGATACGGACCGAGCGGGGAATGCTCGTCCGCAGCACCTCGTCGCCGAAGTGGCTGCGCACCTCGTCCGCGACCTGGGAGGCGAGACGCGTCCGGCCGTCGTACATGGTGAGCAGGATGGTCGACACGTGCAGGTTGGGGTTCAGGTGCCCCCGCACCAGGTCGACGTTCCGCAGCAGCTGGCCCAGGCCCTCCAGCGCGTAGTACTCGCACTGGATCGGGATGAGCACCTCGGCCCCCGCGACGAGCGCGTTGACCGTCAGCAGGCCGAGCGAGGGCGGGCAGTCGATGAGGATGTAGTCCAAGGGCTGCTCATACGCCTGGATCGCCCGCTGCAGCCGGCTCTCCCGCGCCACCAGGGACACCAGCTCGATCTCCGCACCGGCGAGATCGATCGTGGCGGGGGCGCAGAAGAGACCTTCGACGTCCACCACCGGCTGGACGACCTCGGCCAGCGGCTTGCTCTCGACCAACACATCGTAGATGGACGGGACTTCGGCGTGATGGTCGATCCCCAGCGCAGTGGACGCATTGCCCTGTGGGTCGAGGTCGATCACCAGGACGCGGCCGCCGTGCAGGGCCAGGGACGCGGCAAGGTTGACGGTGGTCGTCGTCTTGCCCACGCCGCCCTTCTGGTTGGCGACCACGATGACTCTGGTCTGCTCCGGGCGTGGCAGTCCTTCGCCGGCGCGGCCCAGAGCCTCCACCGCGAGTTGGGCAGCACGACCGATGGGAGTGTCGTCCATCGGAGGCGGTGTTTCACGTGAAACATCCGCCCCCATCGACTCGGTACGGGGACCGGGGACCGGATCGGTCATCGGTCCCGCGATGTTGGCGTCGGACCGCAAGGATTCACTCTCCTCGACTTCAGGCTCGCAATGAACAGAGCCTCCCATGTCTTCGGGGTCGTGAACCAGTGAGGCCTGTTGTTCTGTGGAGAAATCCACCTCTGTGGACAACTCCGTGCCCCTCAAGGGGGACGGAGTGTCACCAGAGGCCCCCTCTCCAAGGGCTCCGAGAGATTTTCGGTCGCGTGGATCGGCCGCAGCGCGGGTCCGACCGATGATGCCGTGCAGCAGAGAGCGACGTTTCACGTGAAACACGATGCACAGCGAGCAGTACCAAAAAGCCGCGACACTCCGTCATGCGTAGGTTTGGCAGCTTGTGTGGAGTACGTCTGGTCGTCAGGACGGATCAGCGGCGCCTACGTGCCCTCCCCGTCCGGGCCGCCTTAGCCCGCTTGGCCGCGAAGCGCACACCGCCCGGGCTCTCCCCGACCTCCACACGGACGACCGTGGACAGCGGATCCACCACGCCCTCACCCACATGCAGGATGGACGTGGACACCGCCCCGAGCTTGGTCAGCGCGGTGGCCGCGGCCTTCAGCTCCTCCTCCGCCGTGTCTCCCTTGAGGGCGAGCATCTCGCCGTAGGGGCGCAGCAGGGGGACGCCCCAGGTGGCCAGCCGGTCCAGCGGGGCCACGGCACGGGCCGTCACCACGTGCACCGGGGGCAGCTTCCCCATGACCTCCTCGGCGCGGCCGCGCACCACGGTGACATGGTCCAGGCCGAGCAGCTCGACGACCTCGGTCAGGAAGTTGGTCCGGCGCAGCAGAGGTTCCAGCAGGGTGATGTTGAGGTCCTCCCGGACCAGCGCCAGCGGAATGCCAGGCAGACCGGCTCCGGAACCCACGTCGCACACCGTCACCCCCTCGGGGACGGCCTCCGAGAGGACCGCGCAGTTCAGCAGGTGCCGCTCCCACAGACGGGGCACTTCCCGTGGGCCGATCAGACCACGCTGCACGCCTGCCTCAGCGAGCAGCTCCGCGTAGCGGACCGCATCGGCGAAGCGCTCGCCGAACACTTCCCGCGCCTGTTCGGGCGCCGGGGGGAGCTCCGCAGCCTCCGTCACGGGGACCGTCCTTCCGTACCGCGCCGGCGCTCCGCGCACCGGCCATCAGAACTACCAGGCTGACAAAGTTCGGCCCCGCCTGCTCAACAGACGGGGCCGGTAATGCGGGGGACCGCTCAGGCGGGCAGCACGACGACGAACCGCTGCGGCTCCTCGCCCTCAGACTCGCTGCGCAGCCCGGCGGACTTGACCGCGTCGTGCACGACCTTGCGCTCGAACGGGGTCATCGGCTTGAGCTTCACGGGCTCACCGGTGCTCTTCACCTCGGCGGCGGCCTTGGCACCCAGCTCGGAGAGCTCGGCGCGCTTCTTGGCACGGTAGCCCGCGATGTCGAGCATCAGCCGGCTGCGGTCACCGGTCTCCCGGTGCACGGCCAGGCGGGTCAGCTCCTGGAGCGCCTCCAGCACCTCGCCGTCGCGGCCGACCAGCTTCTGCAGGTCGCGGCCGCCCGAGTCGCTGATGATCGACACGGAGGCGCGGTCTGCCTCGACATCCATGTCGATGTCGCCGTCGAGGTCGGCGATGTCCAGCAGACCTTCGAGGTAGTCCGCCGCGATCTCGCCCTCCTGCTCCAGGCGGGTCAGGGTGTCTGCACCCTCGGCAGCGGCGGAGGTGGTGCCTTCCGTCACGGGATGGGCTCCTTCTTACTTCTTGGACGGGGACTTGGGGCGCTGCGGACCGCCCTTGCGTTGACCGGACTGGGCCCTGCTACGGCCGTTGGAGCCGCTCTTCGGGGCCTGCTTGGCGGCCGGCTTGGCGTCCTGCGGCTCGTCGGACTTCTCCAGCGAGGTCGTCTTGCCCTCCGAAGCCGACGGGCCCGAGGAGGCCGACGCGTCCGAGTCAACCGACGCGTCCGAGGCAACCGAGGTGGAGTCGCCGGCCGCCTTCGCCGCGCCGGACTGCCGCTGGGCCTTGGTCTGGCGCTTGGGCTGCTGGCGCCTGGCGGCGCCGGTGGTCGTGACGCCGTCCTCGGTCTGCGCGACGGCCTGAGCCTCGCCCTTCACCACGGTGCCGTCGGCCTGGGCCACGAGGCCGGCCTTGGTCAGCGCGTTGATGAACGAACGCTCGAACTCGTTGCGGTCCCGGCCCTTGGCGACGATCGCCTTGACGATGGTCTTCTCGCTGCGCCGACGGGTCTTGCCGTGGTGCGTGACGTGCTTGGTGAGGCGCTCCAGGTAGGCGGCCTGAGCCTTGGAACCCGGGGTCGGGTTGTTGCGGATGACGTACATCTGCTGGCCCATGGTCCACACGTTGGTGGTCAGCCAGTAGACGAGGACACCGACCGGGAAGTTGATGCCGAAGACCGCGAACATGACCGGGAAGACGTACATCAGCATCTTCTGCTGCTGCATGAACGGTGTCTTCACCGTGGTGTCGACGTTCTTCGTCATCAGCTGGCGCTGCGTGTAGAACTGCGACGCCGACATCAGGACGATCATGACCGCGGTGACGACCCGGACGTCCGTGAGGGAGGCACCGAGCGCCTCCACCTTCGAGGAACCGTCCGTGAACTTCGCGGCGAGCGGTGCCCCGAAGATGTGGGCCTTACGGGCGCTGTTGAGCAGCGACTCGTTGATGACGCCGATCGTCGAGCCCGTCGCGATGCCGTTGAGCACGTGGTACAGGGCGAAGAAGAACGGGGACTGCGCCAGGATGGGAAGGCACGAGGAGAGCGGGTTGGTACCCGACTCCTTGTACAGCTTCATCATCTCTTCGGACTGACGCTGCTTGTCGTTCTTGTAGCGCTCCTGGATCTTCTTCATCTCGGGCTGGAGCGTCTGCATGGCCCGGGTCGCCTTGATCTGCTTCACGAAGAGCGGGATCAGGCAGATGCGGATCAGGATCACCAGGGACACGATGGACAAGCCCCAGGCCCAGCCCGTGTCGGGACCGAAGATCTTCCCGTACACCGAGTGGAACTGGACGATGACCCATGAGACGGGTGTCGTGATGAAGCTGAACAGGCTGGCAATCGTGTCCACTAATCATGCTCCTTGGGCATGGGACGAAGTCTCTGCGGCCGGGCTCGAAGGAAGCTCGGAGGGAGTCTTCTCCTCGGTGGCCGGTTCGGCGGCGGAGGGCCCGCCCCTGCGTGCACGCCAGGCGTCACGCAGCATTTCGTGCCACCGCGGGCGCTTGCGCGGCGGAACATGGTCCACACCGCCGAGCGACCACGGATTGCACCGCAGGATGCGCCAGGCCGTGAGTGCCGTGCCCTTGATCGCACCGTGCCGGTCGATGGCCGTGTAGCCGTAGTGGGAACACGACGGGTAGTACTTGCACACCGGCCCCAGCAGCGGACTGATCGTCCACTGGTACAGCTTGATCAGAGCCAGTAGCGGGTACTTCATCGCGCGCCCCCTCCCAGCAGCCGCTCGATGGCGGCATCCAGGTCTCGGGCCAGCTGTGCATGGTCGGCGTCGCCCGCTCCGGGCAGCGCTCGTACGACTACCAGGCTACCGGGGGGGAACAGGGCGACTCGCTCACGCATCAGATGGCGCAGTCTGCGCTTCACTGTGTTGCGCACAACGGCACCACCCACGGCCTTGCTCACGACGAAACCCGCACGCGTCGGGGGAGCGCTCTCCCCAGGCGCGTGCGGGTCCGTGGCACCGCTACGAAGGTGGACGACGAGGGTCGGGCGACCTGCCCGGCGCCCCCGTCGTACCGCGGTCGCGAAGTCCTCGCGCCGCCTCAGCCGATGCTCGGTAGGCAGCACGACGTCATGACCTGATCGGGATCAGGCGGACAGGCTGGCGCGACCCTTGGCACGACGGTTCGCGAGAATCGCGCGGCCGGCACGGGTACGCATCCGCAGACGGAAGCCGTGGGTCTTCGCGCGACGACGGTTGTTCGGCTGGAAGGTGCGCTTGCTCACTCGGGGGCTCCAGAAATCAATCGGTGGTGGCGGGTGCCGTCCTGGCTGTCACCGTGCGCCCACGAGTAGCTCGCATCACGCCCGAGTGCACCGCTTCCCGATCACCTTCAGCGATCTGTGCCCATCGGAGGCAGGCGGCAGCAGCCATCGACAACTCGACCTGGTTACGGTACGCGGGGCTACGCCATTCGGTCAAACCAGCAGTGACCGAGAGACACTATCCACAGGCTGGGGACAACAACTTGAACCGCACCCGCCACGCTGACTACCGTGGCTGAACTCCGATTCGTTCCTTTATCCCCGCCCGACCTGATATTCATCCCGACCCGTCCTCGAACCACACGTTCGTGGGACCTGTGAGAGAGCGTGCCCTGTGGCTGACGTACCTGCCGATCTTGCCGCAGTGTGGCCACGAGTACTGGAGCAGCTCCTCGGCGAGGGCCGCGGACAGGGTGTGGAGGCGAAGGACGAGCACTGGATCAGGCGCTGCCAGCCGCTCGCGCTGGTGGCGGACACCGCTCTCCTCGCCGTACCGAACGAATTCGCGAAGAACGTACTGGAGGGCCGTCTCGCACCGATCGTCAGCGAGACCCTGAGCCGCGAGTGCGGGCGCCCGATCCGGATCGCGATCACCGTGGACGAGTCCGCGGGCGAGCCCCCGGCCCCGCCGGCACCCCCCGTGCAGAAGCAGCGCTACGACGAGCCCGAGCCCCCGTCGTCACAGTACGACGGCGGATACGGCCGGCACCGCGCCGAACAGCTGCCGGACCAGGGCGGCCGTGACCAGCTGCCCACCGCCCGCCCCGCCTACCCCTCGGAGTACCAGCGCCCCGAGCCGGGCGCCTGGCCGCGCCCCGGTCAGGACGAGTACAGCTGGCAGCAACCGCGGCTGGGCTTTCCGGAGCGCGACCCCTATGCCTCGCCGTCCCAGGACGGGTACCGCTCGGACGGCTACGGCGGCCAGGACGCGTACGCCCAGGAGTACCGCCCACAGCAGCCGCTGGACCGGCCTCCATACGAGCAGCAGCGTGCGGAGTACGAGCCGCCGCGCCCCGACTACGACCGCCCCGACTACGAGCGGCCCACCCACGACCGCTCCGAATACGACCGGCCCACCCACGACCGGTCCGACTACGACCGGGACTCCGGGCGCCGCGAGCTGCCCGAGCCCTCCGGCGGGCCGGGCCAGGGGCACCGCGGCGGTCCCGGACGGCCGGACCTGCCGGCCATGCCGAGTGCCGGCGGTCCCGGGCCGCTGGGCGCGAAGCCCGCGCCGGCCGGCGGCCCCGGTGAGCCGACCGCCCGCCTGAACCCGAAGTACCTCTTCGACACGTTCGTCATCGGCGCCTCCAACCGCTTCGCGCACGCGGCCGCGGTCGCCGTCGCCGAGGCGCCCGCGAAGGCGTACAACCCCCTCTTCATCTACGGGGAGTCGGGACTCGGCAAGACGCACCTGCTGCACGCGATCGGGCACTACGCGCGGAGCCTCTACCCGGGCACGCGCGTGCGGTACGTGAGCTCGGAGGAGTTCACCAACGAGTTCATCAACTCCATCCGCGACGGCAAGGGCGACAGCTTCCGCAAGCGCTACCGCGAGATGGACATCCTGCTCGTCGACGACATCCAGTTCCTCGCGGACAAGGAGTCGACGCAGGAGGAGTTCTTCCACACCTTCAACACGCTCCACAACGCGAACAAGCAGATCGTGCTCTCCAGCGACCGGCCGCCCAAGCAGCTCGTCACGCTGGAGGACCGGCTGCGGAACCGGTTCGAGTGGGGCCTGATCACCGACGTCCAGCCGCCGGAACTGGAGACGCGGATCGCGATCCTCCGCAAGAAGGCGGTCCAGGAGCAGCTGAACGCCCCGCCGGAGGTGCTGGAGTTCATCGCCTCCCGCATCTCGCGCAACATCCGTGAGCTGGAGGGCGCGCTGATCCGGGTGACGGCGTTCGCGTCGCTCAACCGGCAGCCGGTCGATCTCGGGCTGACCGAGATCGTGCTGAAGGACCTGATCCCCGGCGGGCAGGACTCCACTCCGGAGATCAGCGCGACGGCGATCATGGCGGCGACCGCGGACTACTTCGGGCTCACCGTCGAGGACCTGTGCGGAAGCTCGCGCGGCCGGCAGCTGGTCACGGCGCGGCAGATCGCCATGTACCTGTGCCGGGAGCTGACGGATCTGTCCCTGCCGAAGATCGGGGCGCAGTTCGGGAACCGGGACCACACGACCGTGATGCACGCCGACCGGAAGATCCGGGCGCTGATGGCGGAGCGGCGGTCGATCTACAACCAGGTCACCGAGCTGACCAACCGCATCAAGAACGGCTAGCGGTTCGGCCGACGGTTCCACGGCGTTCAGGGCGCCCTTGGGAGAGATCCCGGGGCGCCTTTTCGCGTTCTGGGGTGGCTCGGGAAGTGGTCTGCCGCGGGCCCGGAGGGGGCTTGTCGCGCAGTTCTCCGCGCCCCTGACGGCGCGCGTGCCCTGAACGGGGTGGCAAGCAGACGCCCCCCGCTGTTCGATTAACAGCCTGGTTACGGGCGTCCTCCACAGATTTGCCGGCTTTCTTGCGTCCACACCCTGGGGACTGTGAAGTTGTCCCGAGGGTCGTCCACAGGCTGGGGGTTGAAACCGCATCACGGCAGCTCAGGTGGCTGTGGAATCGTGGACAACGGATCTCCACAGACTGTGGACGAAGGAAAGATCCACAGGCTGTGTACGAAGTTGTCCACCGGTCGCCCACAGGGTGAGGGGCGGTTGTCCCCAGCGATCCCCGGCTTCTCCACACCGCTGTCCACTGTTCGGCAACGCGACGCGCCTGCTCACCGGGTCGAGTGAAAGGCGTCACACAAAGGTGCCGGGATGGGCTGTGGGAAAGGTGGGTAAAGCTGGGGACGGCGCTGGGGAGAAGTCCCCCCGGGCTGTGCACGGCGTGTGCAGAACTTTCCGTTCTCCACAGCGACACCCAGTTGTCCACCGGGTCCGCCCACAGGGGCAGTGGACAAAATCTCGGCCCTGAGCTGGGCAAACGAGGTTATCCACGGTATCCACAGCCCCTACTACTACTGACAACTAGAGAGAGCTGGGAATCCGTTTCGAAGAGGGCCCTGTGCACAACTCGCTCTCCGGCCTCTGACCGCGCCTCGTCACGACTTGACCGCGAGAGGCACCAGCTGTCAGTGCGGTGCGTCAGACTGGTCCCCGGTGTTCTTCCCCTCCCCGGGGCCGGCGACACCGGGACAGACGACGAAGACGCAGCAGGGCGAGAAGCCCCGGCGACAGCAGGAGGCGGGCTTACGGTGAAGATCCGGGTGGAACGCGACGTACTCGCGGAGGCAGTGGCGTGGGCGGCACGCAGCCTCCCGGCCCGTCCGCCGGCGCCGGTCCTCGCCGGCCTGCTGCTGAAGGCCGAGGACGGCCAGCTGAGCCTGTCCAGCTTCGACTACGAGGTCTCCGCGCGGGTCAGTGTCGAGACCGAGGTCGAGGAGGAGGGCACGGTCCTCGTCTCCGGCCGGCTGCTCGCCGACATCTGCCGCGCGCTCCCCAACCGGCCGGTGGAGATTTCCACAGACGGTGTACGGGCCACGGTGGTCTGTGGATCGTCCCGGTTCACGCTGCACACCCTGCCGGTGGAGGAGTACCCGTCCCTGCCGCAGATGCCGAACGCGACGGGCACGGTCCCCGGCGAGGTCTTCGCCTCCGCGGTCTCCCAGGTGGCCATCGCCGCCGGACGTGACGACACGCTGCCGGTGCTGACCGGTGTGCGCATCGAGATCGAGGGCGACACGGTCACCCTGGCCTCCACCGACCGCTACCGCTTCGCGGTCCGCGAGTTCCTGTGGAAGCCGGAGAACCCGGAGGCCTCCGCGGTCGCCCTGGTGCCCGCCAAGACCCTCCTGGACACCGCCAAGGCCCTCACGAGCGGCGACAGCGTCATCCTGGCCCTGTCCGGCTCCGGCGCGGGCGAGGGGCTCATCGGTTTCGAGGGCGCCGGCCGTCGTACCACCACGCGGCTGCTCGAAGGCGACCTGCCGAAGTACCGGTCGCTGTTCCCGACCGAGTTCAACTCCGTGGCCGTGATCGAGACCGCCCCCTTCGTGGAGGCCGTCAAGCGTGTCGCCCTGGTCGCCGAGCGGAACACCCCGGTGCGGCTCAGCTTCGAGCAGGGCGTGCTGATCCTGGAGGCCGGTTCCAGCGACGACGCACAGGCTGTGGAGCGGGTCGACGCGCAGCTGGAGGGCGACGACGTCTCCATCGCCTTCAACCCGACCTTCCTGCTCGACGGCCTGAGCGCCATCGACTCGCCGGTGGCCCAGCTGTCGTTCACGACCTCCACGAAGCCCGCGCTGCTGAGCGGCAAGCCCGCGCTCGACGCGGAGTCGGACGACGCGTACAAGTACCTGATCATGCCGGTGCGGCTCAGCGGCTGACCAGCGGCCGAGTTGTCCACAGCTGTGCACGGTGCCGGGTGTCCCTTGTGGGTATCCGGCATCGACGTCCGGTGGGTTTCCCCAGGTGAGCGGCTATGCCCACAACTGTGCGCAAAGGGCCGGGATTAGGCTCGGACGCGGGCACGAACGTGCCTCTCCTGCCACACCGCAACCTAAGGAACCAACTGATGGAGCTCGGTCTCGTCGGCCTCGGCAAGATGGGCGGCAACATGCGCGAGCGGATCCGCCGCGCGGGCCACACCGTCGTCGGATACGACCGCAACCCGGACCTCGCCGATGTCCACAGCCTGGAAGAGCTTGTGGGCAAGCTCAGCGGGCCGCGCGTGGTGTGGGTGATGGTCCCGGCCGGGGCGCCGACCCAGTCCACGATCGACGAGCTGGCCGAGCTCCTGGAGCCCGGTGACGTGGTCGTCGACGGCGGCAACTCCCGCTGGACGGACGACGAGAGGCACGCCGAGGAGCTGGCGGCCAAGGGCATCGGGTTCGTCGACTGCGGCGTCTCCGGCGGTGTCTGGGGCCTGGAGAACGGCTACGCCCTGATGTACGGCGGCGACGCCGAGCACGTCGAGACGGTCCGGCCGGTCTTCGACGCGCTCAAGCCCGAGGGCGACTTCGGTTCGGTGCACGCCGGCAAGGTCGGCGCGGGCCACTTCGCGAAGATGGTCCACAACGGCATCGAGTACGCGATGATGCAGGCCTACGCCGAGGGCTGGGAACTCCTGGAGAAGGTCGACTCCGTCACGGACGTGCGCGAGGTCTTCCGCTCCTGGCAGGAAGGGACGGTCATCCGTTCCTGGCTGCTCGACCTCGCGGTGAACGCCCTCGACGAGGACGAGCACCTGGACCGGCTGAAGGGTTATGCACAGGACTCCGGCGAGGGCCGGTGGACTGTGGAAGCCGCCATAGACAACGCGGTGCCGCTGCCCGCGATCACCGCCTCGCTGTTCGCGCGGTTCGCCTCCCGGCAGGACGACTCGCCGCAGATGAAGATGATCGCCGCGCTGCGCAACCAGTTCGGCGGCCACGCGGTGGAGGCGAAGTAGCACCGCAGCAGAGCCAGAAGAGCCAGCAGAACCGAGAAGCAGTACCGAGCAGAGACGAAGCAGCAGGTCACGGGGAGGTCGGCGAGAACCCATGCACGTCACGCATCTGTCGCTGGCCGACTTCCGCTCCTATGCCCGGGTCGAGGTCCCGCTCGACCCGGGCGTCACCGCCTTCGTCGGCCCCAACGGCCAGGGCAAGACCAACCTCGTCGAGGCCGTCGGCTATCTCGCCACCCTCGGCAGCCACCGGGTCGCCTCCGACGCTCCCCTGGTCCGCATGGGCGCCGACCGGGCGATCATCAGGGCGCAGGTCCGGCAGGGCGACCGGCAGCAGCTGGTCGAGCTGGAGCTGAACCCCGGCAGGGCCAACCGCGCCCGCATCAACAGGTCGTCGCAGGTCAGGCCGCGTGACGTGCTGGGGATCGTACGGACCGTGCTGTTCGCGCCCGAGGACCTCGCGCTGGTGAAGGGCGATCCCGGGGAGCGGCGCCGCTTCCTGGACGAGCTGATCACCGCGCGCTCTCCGCGGATGGCGGGCGTGCGGTCCGACTACGAGCGGGTGCTCAAGCAGCGGAACACCCTGTTGAAATCCGCCGCCCTCGCCCGGCGGCACGGCGGCCGTTCCATGGATCTGTCCACGCTCGACGTGTGGGACCAGCACCTGGCGCGGGCCGGCGCCGAGCTGCTCGCCCAGCGGCTCGACCTGGTCGCCGCGATCCAGCCCCTGGCGGACAAGGCGTACGAGCAGCTGGCGCCGGGCGGTGGTCCCGTCGCGCTGGAGTACCGGCCGTCGGCGCCCGGCGAGGCGCACACCCGTGAGGATCTGTACGTCCAGCTGATGGCGGCGCTGGCGGACGCCCGCAAGCAGGAGATCGAGCGGGGCATGACCCTGGTCGGCCCGCACCGCGACGACCTGGTGCTCAAGCTGGGGCAGCTGCCCGCCAAGGGCTATGCCTCGCACGGGGAGTCCTGGTCGTACGCGCTGGCGCTGCGCCTCGCGTCGTACGACCTGTTGCGTGCCGAGGGGAACGAGCCGGTGCTGGTGCTCGACGACGTGTTCGCCGAGCTGGACGCCCGGCGCCGGGAGCGGCTGGCGGAGCTGGTCGCGCCCGGTGAGCAGGTACTGGTCACCGCCGCCGTGGACGACGACGTACCGCACATCCTCACCGGTATGCGGTACGCGGTGGCCGACGGGACGGTGGAGCGGGCATGAGCACCGAAGGACCCGCGCCCAGTCCGCGGGAGGAACCCTCCGGTGTCGACCTCGCGCGCGTGGCGCTCAGGGCGGCCAAGGAGGCGGCACGCGCGCGTGGTGACGCGGCGCAGCAGAAGAAGCAGGCGCGGCGCGGTGGCCTGCGCTCCGGCGCGCGCGCCGACGGCCGCGACCCCATGGCGCTGGGTTCCGCGATCAACCGGCTGATCACCGAGCGCGGCTGGGAGACACCGGCCGCGGTGGGCGGGGTGATGGGCCGCTGGCCGGAGATCGTCGGCGAGGATCTGGCCAAGCACTGTGTGCCGGAGCGCTACGACGAGGACGAGCGGGTGCTGGTCGTCCAGTGCGACTCCACGGCGTGGGCGACCCAGCTGCGTCACCTCGCGCCCGCGCTGGTCGCCCGCCTGAACGAGGACCTGGGGCACGGCACCGTACGCCTGATCAAGGTGCTCAATCCCGGCGGTCCGGCCCGGCGCTACGGCCCGCTGCGCGCCCCTGGGAGCACGGGTCCCGGGGATACCTACGGGTGACTTACGTCACGATCCCGGCCGGGTGCGGTGCCGTTCCACGGCCGGCCCGGCTGATCGTCGTATGACCGCACGCGGTTGCGAATCGCGACCTGACGCCTGAGTAGCCAAGGGTTGACAGCCGGAAGCGCTGAGTGCCGCCGTGAGCCTCTTGGAGCCCCCATCCGCATATCGGGAGTCGGCACAGGCCGGTTCAGGGCGGCACATGCGGACTCAGGTACCGGCAAACCCCCATCACTGTCGGCGCTACCGGTAGACTGGAAGACAATCCCGCCCCGAACGTGGGGACCGTCCGGGAAAAGCTGAGCAACGCTGATCAAGGCTTACCAACGCAACATGCCGCAGCCGCTCCGGCAACCCGCCGACGAGCCCGGCTCGTGCTGTGCCAGAAAGGGCGCTTCGTGGCCGATTCCGGCAACCCCAACGAGAACATCCCGTCCACCGACGCCGGCGCGAACGGTGAGGCCGCTGGTTCCGGCGCCGCCTCCGGTTCGTACGACGCCAGTGCCATCACCGTGCTCGAAGGGCTGGACGCGGTCCGCAAGCGGCCCGGTATGTACATCGGCTCGACCGGCGAGCGCGGCCTGCACCACCTGGTGTACGAGGTTGTGGACAACTCCGTCGACGAGGCCCTGGCCGGCTACGCGGACACCATCGACGTGACGGTCCTGGCCGACGGCGGCGTGCGCGTCGTGGACAACGGCCGTGGCATCCCGGTCGGCATCGTGGCGTCCGAGGGCAAGCCGGCCGTCGAGGTCGTGCTGACCGTGCTGCACGCGGGCGGCAAGTTCGGCGGCGGCGGCTACGCGGTCTCCGGCGGTCTGCACGGCGTGGGTGTGTCCGTCGTGAACGCGCTCTCGTCCAAGGTGTCCGTCGAGATCAAGACCGACGGCCACCGCTGGACGCAGGACTACAAGCTGGGCGTCCCGACGGCTCCGCTGGCCAAGCACGAGGAGACCGGCGAGACCGGTACCTCGGTCACGTTCTGGGCCGACCCGGACATCTTCGAGACCACCGAGTACTCCTTCGAGACGCTGTCGCGGCGTTTTCAGGAGATGGCGTTCCTCAACAAGGGCCTGACGATCCGGCTCACCGACGAGCGCGAGTCGGCTAAGGCCGTGGCCGGGGCGGACGAGGCGGGTGCGGACGAGAAGGCCGAGGTCAAGACCGTCACGTACCACTACGAGGGCGGCATCGTCGACTTCGTGAAGTACCTGAACTCCCGCAAGGGAGACGTGGTGCACCCCACGGTCATCGACCTGGAGGCCGAGGACAAGGACAAGAGCCTGTCCCTCGAGGTCGCCATGCAGTGGAACAGCGGCTACAGCGAGGGTGTGTACTCGTTCGCCAACATCATCCACACGCACGAGGGCGGTACCCACGAGGAGGGCTTCCGCGCTGCGCTGACCTCGCTGATCAACAAGTACGCGCGCGACAAGAAGCTGCTCCGCGAGAAGGACGACAACCTCACCGGTGACGACATCCGCGAGGGTCTGACCGCGATCATCTCGGTCAAGCTGAGCGAGCCGCAGTTCGAGGGCCAGACGAAGACCAAGCTGGGCAACACGGAGGCCAAGACCTTCGTGCAGAAGGCGGTCTACGAGCACCTGAACGACTGGCTCGACCGCAACCCGGTGGAGGCCGCGGACATCATCCGCAAGGGCATCCAGGCGGCCACCGCGCGCGTGGCGGCCCGCAAGGCCCGCGACCTCACCCGCCGCAAGGGCCTCCTGGAGAGCGCCTCGCTGCCGGGCAAGCTCTCCGACTGCCAGTCGAACGACCCCACCAAGTGTGAGATCTTCATCGTCGAGGGTGACTCCGCCGGCGGCTCGGCCAAGTCCGGCCGCAACCCGCAGTACCAGGCGATCCTCCCGATCCGCGGCAAGATCCTCAACGTCGAGAAGGCGCGGATCGACAAGATCCTGCAGAACCAGGAGATCCAGGCGCTGATCTCGGCCTTCGGCACGGGTGTGCACGAGGACTTCGACATCGAGAAGCTCCGCTATCACAAGATCATCCTGATGGCGGACGCCGACGTCGACGGCCAGCACATCTCCACCCTGCTGCTGACCTTCCTGTTCCGCTTCATGCGGCCGCTGGTCGAGGCCGGGCACGTGTACCTCTCCCGCCCGCCGCTGTACAAGATCAAGTGGGGCCGGGACGACGTCGAGTACGCCTACTCGGACCGCGAGCGCGACGCCCTCCTGGAGCTGGGCCGGCAGCGCGGCAAGCGCGTCCGCGAGGACTCGATCCAGCGCTTCAAGGGTCTCGGCGAGATGAACGCCGAGGAACTGCGTGTGACCACCATGGACCAGGAGCACCGGGTCCTCGGCCAGGTCACCCTCGACGACGCCGCCCAGGCCGACGACCTGTTCTCGGTCCTGATGGGCGAGGACGTCGAAGCCCGCCGCGCGTTCATCCAGCGCAACGCCAAGGACGTCCGCTTCCTCGACATCTGAGTCGGTCTCAGCTGACCGCACCAGGAAGGATCTTCACCAGCTATGGCCGACGAGAACACTCCTGTCACCCCTGCAGAGGGCGGCGAACTGGCGATGCGCGTCGAGCCCGTCGGGCTCGAGACGGAGATGCAGCGCTCGTACCTGGACTACGCGATGTCCGTCATCGTGTCCCGCGCGCTGCCCGACGTCCGCGACGGACTCAAGCCCGTGCACCGCCGCGTCCTGTACGCGATGTACGACGGCGGCTACCGCCCCGAGCGCGGCTTCTACAAGTGCGCCCGTGTCGTCGGTGACGTCATGGGCAACTACCACCCGCACGGCGACTCCTCGATCTATGACGCCCTGGTGCGACTCGCCCAGCCGTGGTCGATGCGGATGCCGCTGGTGGACTCCAACGGCAACTTCGGCTCCCCGGGCAACGACCCGGCGGCCGCCATGCGGTACACCGAGTGCAAGCTGGCGCCGCTGTCGATGGAGATGGTCCGTGACATCGACGAGGAAACCGTCGACTTCACGGACAACTACGACGGCCGCTCCCAGGAACCGACCGTCCTGCCGGCCCGCTTCCCGAACCTGCTGATCAACGGCTCCGCCGGCATCGCGGTCGGCATGGCCACCAACATCCCGCCGCACAACCTTCGCGAGGTGGCGGCCGGTGCCCAGTGGTACCTGGAGAACCCGGAGGCCTCGCACGAGGAGCTCCTGGACGCGCTGATCGAGCGCATCAAGGGCCCCGACTTCCCGACCGGCGCGCTGGTCGTCGGCCGCAAGGGCATCGAGGAGGCGTACCGCACGGGCCGTGGCTCGATCACCATGCGTGCGGTCGTCGAGGTCGAGGAGATCCAGAACCGCCAGTGCCTGGTTGTCACGGAGCTGCCTTACCAGACCAACCCCGACAACCTCGCGCAGAAGATCGCCGACCTGGTGAAGGACGGCAAGGTCGGCGGCATCGCCGACGTCCGCGACGAGACCTCCTCGCGTACCGGCCAGCGTCTGGTCATCGTGCTGAAGCGGGACGCGGTCGCCAAGGTCGTCCTGAACAACCTGTACAAGCACACCGACCTCCAGTCCAACTTCGGCGCCAACATGCTGGCGCTGGTCGACGGCGTGCCGCGCACGCTGTCGCTGGACGCGTTCATCCGGCACTGGGTGACGCACCAGATCGAGGTCATCGTCCGCCGGACGCGCTTCCGGCTGCGCAAGGCCGAGGAGCGCGCCCACATCCTGCGCGGTCTGCTGAAGGCGCTGGACGCCATCGACGAGGTCATCGCGCTCATCCGGGCCAGTGAGACGGTCGAGATCGCGCGTACGGGCCTGATGGGTCTCCTGGAGATCGACGAGATCCAGGCCAACGCCATCCTCGAGATGCAGCTGCGGCGACTGGCCGCCCTGGAGCGCCAGAAGATCATTCAGGAGCACGACGAACTCCAGGCGAAGATCACCGAGTACAACGCGATCCTGGCCTCGCCGGAGCGTCAGCGTGCCATCGTCAGCGCCGAGCTTGCCGCGATCGTGGAGAAGTTCGGTGACGACCGCAAGACCATGCTGGTGCCCTACGACGGCGACATGTCCATCGAGGACCTGATCGCCGAGGAGGACATCGTCGTCACGGTCTCGCGCGGCGGGTACGTCAAGCGCACCAAGACCGTCGACTACCGGGCGCAGAAGCGCGGCGGCAAGGGCGTGCGCGGTACGAAGCTGAAGGAAGACGACATCGTCGACCACTTCTTCGTCTCGACCACGCACCACTGGCTGCTGTTCTTCACGAACAAGGGCCGGGTGTACCGGGCGAAGGCGTACGAGCTGCCGGACGCCGGCCGGGACGCGCGCGGTCAGCACGTGGCGAACCTGCTGGCCTTCCAGCCGGACGAGGCGATCGCCGAGATCCTCGCGATCCGGGACTACGACGCGGCGGACTACCTGGTGCTGGCCACCAAGGCCGGTCTGGTCAAGAAGACGCCTCTGAAGGATTACGATTCGCCCCGCTCCGGCGGTGTCATCGCGATCAACCTGCGGGAGCGCGAGGACGGTTCTGACGACGAACTGATCGGTGCCGAGCTGGTTTCGGCGGACGACGATCTGCTTCTGATCAGCAAGAAGGCGCAGTCGATCAGGTTCACCGCCTCCGACGAGACTCT
Source organism: Streptomyces sp. NPDC001507 (assembly GCF_042894765.1). Classification (NCBI taxonomy): domain Bacteria; kingdom Bacillati; phylum Actinomycetota; class Actinomycetes; order Kitasatosporales; family Streptomycetaceae; genus Streptomyces; species Streptomyces sp. NPDC001507. Next base: position 211,162 of record NZ_JBIAVV010000010.1, on the reverse strand, counting down.
GCGACCCATGGGCCGGGCCACTTCCGGTGTCAAGGGCATGAGTTTCCGTGAGGGGGATGAACTTTTGTCGATGAATGTTGTTCGACCCGGTACGTTCGTGTTCACTGCCACCGACGGGGGGTACGCGAAGCGGACCCGTGTCGACGAGTACCGCGTCCAGGGTCGCGGCGGCCTCGGTATCAAGGCCGCCAAGATCGTGGAGGACCGCGGTTCGCTGGTCGGCGCGCTGATCGTCGAGGAGAACGACGAGATCCTCGCCATCACCCTGTCCGGCGGTGTGATTCGCACGCGAGTCAGCGGGGTCAGGGAGACGGGCCGTGACACCATGGGCGTCCAACTGATCAACCTGGGCAAGCGCGATGCCGTCGTGGGTATCGCACGTAACGCCGAGGCCGGCAGCGAGGCGGAGGAAGTCGACGGCGTTGACGCCGTGGACGAGACCGCCGAGGGTGTCGCGACCAGCGGCACGGACGAGGGTGAGGCGCCCTCGGCCGAGTAGGCACGAGGAGTGAGTCATCGTGAGCGGAGCCACGGGCGCCGGATCGGCCGGTACCTCGACGGGTACGGATGCGGACGGCGGCGGCCGTGGCTCCGCCGCGTCCGACGGGGGCGGTGCGCCGCAGCAGGCGGACACGCACACGACCCAGCTGAAGGCGATCAAGGCGCCCGCGAAGGCGCCCGCGTCCGACGCACCGGGAGCGCAGGGGGGAACCGTGACCGACACCCGAGGGGCGGCCGCGCCGGGCGACCGGCCGGCGCCCGCGCAGCAGCAGGGGGCCTCCCCGCTGCCCGGGGAGCGGCGTGCAGAGCAGCCCGCCGGGCCCTACCACCCGCCGCAGGCCTATCCGGCGGCGCAGCCCGCCCAGGCGCCCGCGGGAGGCGTACGACGGCCGCGCACGGGCGCCGCCGGGGCGCGCACCGCGCCGCGCACCCGCAAGGCCCGGCTGCGGGTCGCCAAGGCCGATCCCTGGTCGGTGATGAAGGTCAGCTTCCTGCTCTCCATCGCGCTGGGCATCTGCTCGATCGTGGCGGCGGCGGTGCTGTGGATGGTCCTGGACGCGATGGGCGTGTTCTCGACGGTCGGCGGCACGATCTCGGAGGCGACCGGTTCGAACGAGTCGAACGGCTTCGACCTCCAGGCGTTCCTCTCCCTCCCGCACGTCCTGACGTTCACGGCGATCATCGCGGTCATCGACGTCGTCCTCGCGACGGCGCTGGCGACCCTCGGCGCGTTCATCTACAACCTCTCCGCGGGGTTCGTCGGCGGCGTCGAGCTGACCTTGGCCGAGGACGAGTAACGCCGGTCCAAACCTCTCCTGACGATCCCCCGACAACCGATTTTGGGACTGCCCCGGTCGTGCGCTAATCTTCAGGAGTCAGCGCGCGGGACATACACCGCAGAGCGCGGCGGGGCTATAGCTCAGTTGGTTAGAGCGCATCCCTGATAAGGATGAGGCCACAGGTTCAAATCCTGTTAGCCCCACCAGCACGAAGACCCCCGGTCCGAATGGACCGGGGGTCTTCGCTTTGGTGTTCCGTCGTCTTCGCCGTGTTCGCCGGCGTTCGTCGTCTTCATCGGTGTTCACAGGCGGGCCCGGGCATGAAAAGGCCCGGCCGCTGGCGACGGGGGATGCACCAGCGACCGGGTTGTGGCCAGCCTAACAAGGTGGCCTGTGCGGCGGGAGTCAACTTCTCGGCCGTCGTGAGCAGTTGTGATCGGGATCACTCAAGTGCGGTCAGAGGTGGGGACGGATCAGGCGTCACAGGGCGGGTCGTAGGCGAGACGGGGGAGGTACTCGCGCCATTTGGCGGGTGTCAGGACGTTGCGGGTGACCGCGCAGATGCGGTTGACCGCCTGGTCGACGCCGAGGCTCCACAGCCGGACCGTGTCGGCGCCGCTGGAGACGCCCAGCATGTTGCTCCGCGGGCTGAAGGAGAGGAAGTTGCCCGTCTTGGCGTTGGGGCTCATGGACTGGCCTATGGGGTGGGCCGAGGAGGGGGACGACACGTTCCACAGGCGGACCGTGTTGTCGTTGCCGCCGCTGGCCAGGGTCCCGCCGTCGCGGCTGAAGGTCAGGGAGACCACCGCCTCGGTGTGACCGGTGAGGGCGGAGCCGAGCCGGGTCGCGTGGGCCGGGTCGGAGACGTTCCAGAGGCGGACCGTGTCGTCGTCGCTGCCGCTGGCCAGGGTGTGGCCGTCGGGGCTGTAGGCGAGGGTGTTGATGGGGCCCAGGTGGCCCTTCAGGGGGCCGTCCAGGGGCCTGGCGCGGGTCCGGTCGGAGACGTTCCAGAGGCGTACGGTGCCGTCCGCGCTGCCGCTGGCCAGGGTGCGGCCGTCGGGGCTGAAGACGAGCGCGTTGACGTAGCCGGTGTGGCCCTTGAGGGGCTCCCCGAGCCGCGTGGGGTGGGCGGGGTCGCTGATGTCCAGGAGCTGGACGGTGCGGTCGTCGTAGTCGGCGGCCACGGTCCGCCCGTCGGGGGTCAGCGCCAGCGCCTCGGAGCCCGCGTACCGGGTGTTCAGCCGGACCGGCGCACCGTACTGGGCGGGGTGCGCGGGGTCCGAGACGTTCCACAGTTGCACCCAGCTGAGGTTGTTCTCGCTGGTGAGGATGATCAGGGTGCGGCCGTCCCGGGTGAACACCATCGAGCGCAGGTCCCGTGACCCGGTCGTGAACGGCTTGCCGAGCGCGGTGGGCCGGGCCGGATCCGTGATGTTCCACAGCCGCATCCTGCTGTCCCCGCCGCCGGTGGCCAGAACCCGGCCGTCCGGGCTGAACGCCCCTGCCGCGCCGATCATGTCCGAGCCCGGGATCGACCACAGCCGCACCTTGCCGTCACCGCTGCCGGTCGCGAGGGTGTGACCGTCGGGGCTCCAGCCGACGGCGTACATCTCACCGCTGCTGCCCGCGAGCGGCTCACCCACCTGGGAGGGGAAGGCCGGGTTGCCGACGTTCCACAGGCTGGCCGTGGAGTCCGCGCTGCCCGCGGCGAGCATGGAGCCGTCGGGGCTGAAGGCCACCGACCAGACGGGCCCGGTGTGGCCGGTGAGCGGCGCGCCGAGGGCCTTGGCGTGTGTCGGGTCGCTGACGTCCCACAGACGTACGGTGTCGTCCTTGCTGCCGCTGGCGAGGGTCCGGCCGTCCGGGCTGAAGGCCACCGAGTGCACGGTCGCGGTGTGTCCCGTGAGCGGAGCGCCGACGAGCTCGGGACGGCGGGGGTCGGAGACGTCGTACAGAAGGATCGAGTTGTCGTCGCTGCCGGCCGCGAGGGTGCGGCCGTCGGGGCTGAACGCGATGGAGCGCACGGCCTCGGTGTGGCCGGTCAGGGTGCCCAGCGAGGTGGGGTGGCGCGGGTCGTGCACATCCCACAACCGGACGGTGTGGTCCTCGTCGGCGGCGGCCAGGGTCTTGCCGTCCGGGCTGAAGGCGACGAGGTAGACCGTGCCGTCGTGCCCGGCCGGCGGTGTGCCCAGGGAGGTGGGGTGCCGCGGGTCGGAGACGTCCCACAGGCGCACGGTGCCGTCGTCGCCGGCGCTGGCCAGGGTCTTGCCGTCCGGGCTGAAGACCGCGCTGGAGACCCAGCTCGTGTGGCCGAGCAGGGGCTTGCCCAGCGCCTTCGGCCGGGTCGGGTCGCTGACGTCCCACAGCCGGACCGTGCGGTCGTAGGCGGCGGTGGCCAGGACCTTGCCGTCGGGGCTGAACGTGGTGAGGTAGACGGCGCCGGTGTGGCCGAGCAGCGGGGTGGCCAGCGGGGCGTTGACGATGGATATCAGGCGGTTGTTGGCGCCTTCGTCGTCCTTGCGCAGGTCGTGGGCCACCAGGTCGAGCTGGGCGGAGAGCGACGGGTCCGAGTACTGGAATCGGTCGGCCTCCGCGACCACCCGCTCGAACACCGCGTCGTCCCGCTGCTGACGGGCGATCACGGCCGAACCGGCCGCCAGTACCGCGAGCACGACCAGTGCCGACACGGCGGCCCGGCTGATCCACACCGTGCGCCGGCGCAGCCGTACCGAGGCGGCCAGGAACTCCACCGCGCTGCGGGTCAGGAAGGTGTCACCGGCCGACTTCGCCCAGGTGTGGGCCTGTTCCAGACGGGAGCCCCGGTAGAGCAGCGCGGAGTCCTGCGACGACTCGTCCCAGGCCCGGCCGTCCTCCTCCAGGCGCTGGCGCAGCAGATTGCCGTTGCGGTCCTCGTCGAGCCAGTCGCGCAGCCGGGGCCAGGCGTGCAGCAGCGCCTCGTGGGTGATCTCCACGGTCTCGGCGTCGAGGGTCACCAGCCGGGCCCGGACCAGGGCTTCGAGCGACTCCTCCGTCTTGTCCGGGTCGGTGGATTCCGCGGCCAGCTGGCGTCGGGTGCCACGCCTGCGGGTCGCCTGGGTGTCCTCGCCGAGCCGCACCAGGCGGAGCAGGAGCAGCCGGGCGGCGCTGCGGGCGGCCGGGTCCAGGCTCGACCAGGCGCGTTCGGCGGTCGCCGCGACGGCGCCCTGGATGCCGCCGGCCGCCCGGTAACCGGCCAGTGTCAGCCGGCCCGCCTTGCGGCGCTGCCAGGTGGCCAGCAGGGCGTGGGAGAGGAGGGGGAGGACACCGGCGTCATGGGCGCCACGTGGGCCGTCCGCGCTCACCTCACGGACGATCAGCTCGGCGAGACCGGGTTCCAGCTCCAGGCCCACGGCCTTGGCCGGACCGGTCACGGCCTCGCGCAGTTCGGTGGTGGTCAGCGGGCCGAGCACCATGTGCCGGTGCTGGAGCGCGTCGGCCAGTTCCGGGTAGCCGAGGCACTGCTCGTAGAAGTCGGCGCGGATACCCAGGACGACGAGGGCGGCCGCCGGTTCACCGGGGGCGGCGGGGTTGCTGGCCGCGTGCAGCAGCTGCACGAAGGAGCGCCGGTCCGCCTCGTCGGTGCAGAGGGTGAAGGTCTCCTCGAACTGGTCGACGATCAGGACCGGGCGGGCCGGCGGAGCCTGAAGGGCTGGAGGAGCCGGAGCCGCAGAGGTCTGCGCGGGCGGTCGTGTTTCACGTGAAACATCGATGGCTGAGTCGGCCGTGGCCCGTCGGGTCCCCGTCTGCTCGGCCAGCTCGGGCAGGCGGCGGGTCAGCTCCTTCACGGGGTCCGCACCCGGGAGGAGGTGAAGTATGCGGCGCGGGCGGTCGAGGTCCCCCTCGTCGGTCAGGGCGCCGTTCTGGACCGCGGTGACCAGGCCGGCGTTCAGCAGCGAGGACTTTCCCGCCCCCGAGGCGCCGACCAGCATCACCAGGCCGCCACCGCCCGACTCCGCGGAACGGAGCTGGGCGACCAGCGCGTCGGTACTGCGCTCCCGCCCGAAGAACCAGCGGGCGTCCTCACGGCGGTAGGAGGCCAGACCCCGGTACGGGCAGACGCTGTCAACCGACGGGGGCCGTTCCGTCTCCTCGGCCGCTTCCGGGGCGGGCAGTTCGCCGACCGGATCGGCCACGGCCCGCTCCCACAGCTTCTGCCACTGGAGCATGTCGTAGAGTCCGCCGGACACCGGTGTCGGCTGGGCACGACGGGCCTGCGGGATCAGGACCTGCAGGACGGCGGAGAGGGCGACGAACTGCGCGGGCACGTTCTTCGCCCGCCGCCAGTCGCTGATCCGCTGGGCGGAGACCCGCACGGGCCGGCCCCGCTCGTCGACGCGATGCAGCCGGTCGACCGCCTCGGCGACGCGCTTGAGCGGGGGATTACCGGCCTCCCTGTACAGCAACGCGAGGCGTTCCGCGAAGGCTGTGCGTGCCCCTGCGTCGGGACCCAAGGCTCTCCACTCCCTACTTCCTCCGTTGCGCGCCATCCGGACCGGAAAACCCACTTTATATGGCTGACCTGCGGCGAAGCCCTGGACCGGACGTCATGCCCTCCTCATACGGGCCCCTCGGCTGGCAGGATTTCGCCTCAGCAACGCGGTGATCGGGGGGCGCCCCGGCAGCCCGACCAGCCCAGCATTCGCAGAGACAGCTCACGGCACCGCACGTTCTCGGTCACCTTCGGCCGGCGGCCCTCCGCCGGAGCGGCCGTACCACGCGAACTGCTCCCGCCACTGAGCCGGACTCCGGCCTCAGGCGGCGGTCCTGCACCTCCCGCGCCGTTCGGCACCGGTCCCCACGTGGGGAGGGACCGGTGCCGAACGGCACGGGATCACATCCAGCCCGCGGTGCGTGCCGCCGCGACGGCCTGTTCCTCCGCGTCGTCCGCCTGCGCGTTCAGGGCCAGGTCCCGTCCGGCCGCGATGCCGGCGGCCGCCGTCGCCGCCGCCTGGGACGCGGTGATGGCCGCGCGCAGGGCCGAAGCCGACCCCGTGCGGCCGTCCTGCAGGGAGGCGGCCACCTGTGCGGCCAGCGCCGCGGTGGCGGCGGCGTTGCGGGCGCAGCGGGCGTCCGCCGCCGGGTCGGGTGTGGTGCCGGCGAGGGCGCCGAGCGACTGGGCCGACAACCGGAGGGCGTTGGCGGCTCGGCCGACGGGACTCGTCGGTACGGTCTGGGCGGCGCCCGGGGCGATTCCCGCGTGGCGGCAGGCGGCAACCGCGCGCTCGTAGGCGCTGTGGGCGCGGGCCGCGTGCAGCACTCTCAGGGTTTCCGCCGAGGGGGAGCCGGAGGGGGAGCCGGAGGGGGGCGTCGAGTGGTCGGTCGTCATCTGTGCCTCCTCGTCGGGAGTGCCGTGCCGGGGCCGGCCGGACGGTCGCTGCGGGTGTGTGGGGGCTGGGCGCGCAGTTCCCCGCGCCCCTTTCAGGGGCGCGCCACAGCGGGGCTCCCGTCGGTCAGCCGAACAGACCCAGTGCCGAGTCCACCGACCAGGTCTGCCAGTTCATCGCGAACAGGCCGACCAGGGAGATCAGGGCCATCATCAGGTTCTGCCCCTGCTCCGCCCAGTCGTGGATCATGAGGACCAGGTAGATCAGGTTGAGCAGGAACCCGGCCGCCAGCGCGATCGGCGTGAGGAAGCCGGCGACCAGTCCGAGGCCGAGGGCGAGCTCCGCGTAGGCCACGACGTAGGCCATCAGCCGCGGGCGTGGCGCGACGACGGTGTCGAAGCCACGCCGGACCACCGGCCAGCGGTGCTTCTCCGCGACACCGGCCGCCCACCGGATGCCTCCGCCGCCGAACCACTGCTTCTTGTCCTTGTGCCGCCAGCTCTCCAGCCACCACAGACCGAGCCCGATGCGGAGCACCGCGAACCATTCGGCACCGTTCAGCAAGGCTGATCGCATCTCGCACCCTCCCCGGAACCCCGTGGACAACTTTCTGACGGCTCGTCAGTTCAGCGGAAGGCGGCGTGCGTCGCAAGAGGGAGGGCGGGACGAACTCCGGGTGGCGGGCGGGGTGCGGGGTGCGGTGGGCCTTGCTGGTGCGGGCTCCTGGGCCTAGCCTGAATGCCGACGGCTTATCTGATGGACCGTCAGATAATTTCGGAACTCCGCAGGCAGCAGGGGGTAGGCATGGCAGAGAACGCGACCGGCACCCAGGATCTGCCCAGGGTGATCAGCGTGGACGACCACGTGATCGAGCCCGCCCACCTCTTCGAGCGGTGGCTGCCGGGCAAGTACCGCGACAAGGGGCCGAAGCCCTTCACCGCCGGCATCGGCGAACTCGCCTACGTCGGCGGCAAGTACCGCTTCACCACCGACCCCGCGGGCCAGACCACCGACTGGTGGGAGTACGAGGGCCTGCTCTTCCCGTACAAGCGCATCATCGCGGCCGTCGGCTTCTCGCGGGACGAGATGACGCTCGACGGCATCACCCGCGAGCAGATGCGGCGCGGCTGCTGGGACCCCAAGGCCCGCCTGGAGGACATGGACATGAACCATGTCGAGGCCTCCCTCTGCTTCCCGACCTTCCCCCGCTTCTGCGGGCAGACCTTCGCCGAGGCCGACGACAAGGAGGTCGCGCTGGCCTGTGTCCGCGCCTACAACGACTGGATGGTCGAGGAGTGGTGCGGGGACAGCGGCGGCCGGCTGATCCCGCTCTGCCTGATCCCGCTCTGGGACGTCGACCTGGCCGTCGCCGAGATCCGGCGCAACGCCGAGCGGGGCGTCCGGGCGGTCACCTTCAGCGAGATCCCCACCTACCTGGGCCTGCCGTCCATCCACTCCGGCTACTGGGACCCGTTCTTCGCGGCCTGCGAGGAGACCGGGACGGTCGTCAACATGCACATCGGCAGCAGCTCGCAGATGCCGGCCGCCTCGCCCGACGCGCCGCCCGCCGTCCAGGCCTCGCTCAGCTTCAACAACGCCATGGCCTCGATGATGGACTTCCTCTTCTCCGGGGTCCTGGTGAAGTTCCCCCGGCTGAAGCTCGCGTACAGCGAGGGTCAGATGGGCTGGATCCCGTACGCCCTGGAGCGCGCCGACGACGTCTGGGAGGAGCACCGGGCCTGGGGCGGGGTGAAGGACCTGATCCCCGAGCCGCCCTCGACGTACTACTACCGGCAGATCTTCTGCTGCTTCTTCCGGGACCGGCACGGCATCGAGGCGATCGAGACGATCGGCGTGGACAACGCGACCTTCGAGACGGACTACCCGCACGTCGACTCGACGTGGCCGGAGACCAAGCGGGTGGCGCAGGAGCACGTGGGCGGCCTGGACCCCGAGATCGCCTACAAGCTGCTGCGCGGCAACGCGATCCGGATGCTGGAGCTGCCGTTCACCTAGCCGGTGCGGCGCCGGTTCAGCGGGTCCCCGGCTGGGCAGGGGACCTTCCATGAAGGTCTCCGTCGACGCCGACGTCTGTTATGGGTCGGGTGAGTGTGCCTTCCGGGCACCCGCCGTGTTCGGTTTCGAGGACGGGTACGGTTTCGTCCTGCCCGGACGCGAGGAGTACGGGAAGCCCGGGGACGACGACGAGCTGATCCGGGACATCGCCGAACGCTGCCCGTCGCAGGCGATCCGGATCAACGGCCGAAGGGTCACCGACTAGCGGATGAGCACCGCCCCCACCGAATCCAGCCGACTCGCCGAACCCGGCCGCCGCACCGAACCCGGCCGACTCGCCGAACCCGGCCTACTCACCGAACTCCTGGTGACCCTGGGCCGCCGCTACGTCCGTGACTTCCCGGGCCCCTGGGGCAAGACCCTCGCGGCCCGCGCGCTCAACCCCTACCTGCGCGACCACCCCCGGCGGCGCGTCGTGGAGACGCTCTCCGGCGACCGGTTCGCGGTCGACACCCAGGACCTCATCCAGCGCTACCTGTACCTCTTCGGGGTGTGGGAACCGCACATGACCCGCTGGCTGCGCGGCCGGCTGGCGCCGGGGGACTGCTTCGTCGACGTCGGCGCCAACATCGGCGTCTTCAGCGTCCTCGCCTCGCGGCTGGTCGGTGAGCGGGGCCGGGTGGTGGCCGTCGAGGCCTCCCCCGCCTTCCACCGCCGCCTCGAGCAGCAGAGCGCGCTCAACGGCTGCCGGAACATCCGCGCGGTCAACGCCGCCGTCTCCGACGCCCACCGCACCCTGACCTTCGTCCTCGCCAGCTCCCGCAACATGGGCGCCAACAGCATCGTCCCGTGGGACGGCCCGGCCGAGTCCAGTTTCGACATCGAGGCCGTGCCGTTGCCGGAACTGCTGCGGCCGGAGGAGATCGAGACCGCGCGGGTCGTCAAGATCGACGTGGAGGGCGCCGAGGGCGCGGTGGTGCGCGGGCTCGCCCCGCTGCTGGACAAGCTCCGCCCGGACGCCGAGATCACCGTCGAGGTCACCCCCGACCGGATGGCCCAGCTGGGCGACTCCGCGGACGACCTGCTGCGCACCATGACCGACGCCGGCTACCACGTCTACCGGCTCGCCAACAGCTATGCGGCCGACAGCTACCCTCGCGCCCTGTACGGCGAACCGGTGGTCCCGGTCCGCTGGGACCGCCCGGTGACCGAGGAGAGCGACCTGGTGTTCTCACGGGTGGACGCGGCGACCCTGTGAGCGGCGTGGCGCGGCGCGGCGGAGCGGTCGCACCGCGTACGCCGGCCGTACCGTCACCCGTACCGCCACCCGAGCTCCGCCAGTGCCCGGGCCCGTGCCGCCACGACCGTCATGCGGGCCTCCCGCTCCGCCGGGTCGGTGTGGGCGGGACGGCCGGTGACCTGGCCCTCCCACTTGCGGTAGAGCAGCCCGACCTCCGCCGAGAACCAGCCCCGGCTGACGGCGTCCAGGGCGAGCAGCAGCCCGGTGTCCTCGGAGGCGGGCAGCGCCATCCAGCCGCCGAGGGCCAGCAGCAGCTCGCGGCGGACGAAGAGGGTGGCCGGATGGACCTGGGCGAGGAAGCCGTTCGCCGTCCAGTGGCCGAGCACCGTCCCGCGCTCGATCGGCCCCTCCTCCGGATCGCCCGGGAAACCGGCCGTGGAGCCGTCCGGCAGCAGGTCCAGAGCCCGTGAGGTGGCCCAGCCGAGGTCCGGGCGGTCCTCCAGCGCGGCCAGGTCACGGCCCAGCGCACCCGGCGGCAGCTGGTCGTCGGCGTCGAGGACCTTGACGTACTCCCCCTGTGCCCGGGCCAGTGCCATGGTGCGCGCGACCCCGGGACCGCCGGCGCGGCCCTGCCGGAACGACACCCGTGCGTCGTCGGGGACGTAGCCGTGGACCTCTTCGCCGTGTCCGTCCTCCTGGATCAGCCACTCCCACTCCCAGCCGTCCGGCAGCCGCTGCTCGCACAGCGACTCGTAGGCCTCGGGCAGAAAGCGGGCCGACGGCGCGTGGACCGCGGTGACGACGGTGATGCGCCGGGTCACGGCAGCACTCACCACCTTTCCAGACGTGTGGTGAAGAGCAGCTCGGTGCGGTCGCCGGGGAGCGTGACGGCGGTGATGTCGACGATGCGGTCGTGGATGTCGTACGACTTCTTGCGCAGCAGGATCACCGAGGTGCCGACCGGCAGGTCCAGCTCCCGGGCCTCCTCCGGCGTCGGGGGCCGGGCGGTGAAGCGTTCCTCGACGCGGTCGACCTCGATGCCGACGGTGTGGAGCTGGTTCTGGGTGCCGCCGGGCCAGGGTTCGTTGGCCTCGTCCAGGAGGTCCGGGTTGGCCGCGATCAGGTCGCGGACGAGGTAGGAGGTCACCAGGCTGAACGGGGCGGTCTCGGCGGCGTGCCTGGTCCGGTAGGTGCGCTCCAGGAGCACGGTGCCCTCCGGCACCCCGAACGCGCCGGCGAGGTCGCCGGGCGCGGTCAGCTCGCGGTAGCGGGCGTAGAAGACCAGGTCGTCGATGACCAGGCCGGTCTCGCGCTCGGTCGCACCGGTCTGGGCCCGGGCGGCCTCCGGCATCAGGGCGCGGTCCTTCTCCCACTGGTGCCGTTCGTTGTCGCGGACCGCGCGGGTGCGTGGGCGGCGTACGAAGGTGCCGCTGCCGTGCCGCTTGTCGATCAGACCCTCCGCGCTGAGCAGCCGCAGCGCGTTCTGGATCGTCGGGACGCTGCGCCGGTAGTACCGGGCCAGCTCCGCCTCGGAGGGCAGCCGGGCGCCGGGCTCGCGCTCGCCCTGCCTGATGGAGCGGCGGAGGTCGTCGGCGATCTCCTCGTACGCCTTGGGCACATGATCAGGCTACGACTCCTCAAGAGGAGTTGATGAGTCGAGTCCGGGCGTGCGGAGACCCGCGGCCGGGTCGGTCCCGTCGCGGGTCTGTGTCGCAGTAGGCGCTGGTACGTACGCAAGTCGCCCTGCGCCGTTGCGTCCGAGTCGTCTGTTACTTCTGCTACTTCTATTACATCTGTTAGGTCTGTTACATCTGTTACGTCTGTCGCTTCTGTGGCTTGTGCCTGCGAGATCAGCAGTCGAGCGGTGCCGCGGGGGGTTCGGCCGTGGTCTCCGACTCGGTGGTGTCCAGGGGGCGGTGCCGGCAGCTGGGGGTCTTGCCGTGGGCCTCGGCCCGGATCCGCTGCTTCATCGTGGGCGGGAGGGACCTTGCCTGGGACCAGAGCCAGTGGGTCTGTGCCGGGATCGTCACCCGGTCCGTGCCGTGCTCCTCACCCGTGCTGTTGCGCGGGGTCTCGGTCTGCGATACCGCGGTGGCGGTGGTGGCGGAGACGAATCCGAGCGCCGTGCACAGCGCGAGGAAGGCGGTGACGATGGCGGTCCACAGCTTCATGACCTTGGAGTTCCGGGCCATGGCCCCTCACTTTCGGGTTGGGCGATTTGCGTACTTTCCTCATGATGTGTATAGGGCTTGCGAAGTGGGGGACGTCGGCCTGTGGCGCGTCGATGTTCTGATGAACACCACACGGATGGGTGCATGGCGTGGGAAAAATCCCAAGAAACACCCCCGAAGGCAGCCGAGAGGGCGCAAAGTAACCGTCCGTGGAGGTGTGATCACCCTCCGATCGGAGCGGTCCGACCTCGTGCAACGCCTTGCGGCGGACCGGAGTTGGGGGTCGGATGCCAGGTCACCGATCGATATCGGTCGGTGTGTATAGTCGGGCGCCAGAGGTCCCCTACGTCAAGGAAGAGACGAGGTCGCGCGGTGAAGAAGCTTCTCCTGGTCGCACTGGCCGCCATCGGCGGGCTCCTCGTGTACCGCCAGATCCAGGCGGATCGCGCCGAGCAGGATCTGTGGACGGAGGCGACTGACTCCGTGCCCACGGGTTCGTGAGTACCGACAACAGACGACACTGAGACCCCGGCCGCCGGTGCGGTCGGGGTTTTGCGTTTCCGGGGCGGCCGGCCCGGTGCGGGGGTTGCGGGCGCTGCCGGTGGGGCGTTACGAGCAGGGTGTTTCGGACGGTCGCGCGGATCGCCGGGTGGCGCGGGGGCGCGCGGGGCAGTATGGGGCCCGGCCGGGCCGTGACTTCCGCGGTCGGCGGACGACGACTGGGGGCACGCGTGATACGGCGGTGGCGTACGGCGGCACGGCGGGGCATCTGCGTGGCGGCCGCCCTCGCACTGACGGCGCTGCTCCCGGCCCTTTCCGCCGAAGCCGACGGCGGCAGCGGCAGCGGATACGCCTTCGCCCCCGGCGCCCGCACCGTCACCGGAGCGGCGAGCACCACGGACGCCGTACCACTGGAGCCCGGCACGACCTACCGCAGCACCCTCCCCGACAAGGGCGAGCTGTACTTCCGCCTCGAACTCACCGCCGGCACCTCGGCCTACGTCCCCGTCACCGCCGTGCCGCCCTCCACCGCCACCGTCTCCGCCAGCGACGGCATCGAGGTCTCTATCGAGGACGCCAACGGCTCCGCCTGCGACTACGACAGCGCCCGCTTCGGCGCCGGGCTCAGTCCGCGGCCGGTCACCGCGGTGGGGCGGCGGGACGCGGGCAAGGCGTTGTGCCGGGACGCGGGCACCTACTACGTGGTCGTCGAGCGGGCCGTCTCCGGCTCGCGGACCACCACCCCGGGCAGCTGGGACCTGGAGATCGCCCCCGTCACCGAACCTGCCCTGGCCAAGGCCGACGCCACCACCGCCCCCGGGACCTGGAACTCCGCGTCACCCGAGCCGCCCACCTCGGACCCCCACCACCGCACCGGGGGCGCCGGCTTCACCACGGCCCGCACCCTGGACCAGGGCGTCTGGAAGACCGGCATCACGCCCGGCCAGACCCTCTACTACGCCGTCCCGGTCGACTGGGGCCAGCAGCTCCACGTCACCGTCGACCTCGGCAGCACCGGAGGCGACGCCCACGGCTATGTCAGCGCCGCGCTCAACCTCTCCCTCTACAACCCGGTCCGCGGCTACGTCGACGACGTCTCCCTCGGCTACGACGGCACCCAGAAGTCGTCCTCCCTCGAACCCCTGCCGCCGGTCGCCTACGCCAACCGGTACGCCGTCTCCGGCACGCAGAACGCCGTCCGGTTCGCCGGCGCCTACTACCTCGTCGTCCACCTCACCGGGCAGACCGCGGACACCTTCGGGAAGGGGCCGTACGGCGTCACCCTCCGGGTCCGCGTCGGCGGCACCCCGAACTCCGGCCCCGTGTACGCCGGTTCGCCGGTCCCGAAGGGCATCTTCGGCGTGTCCTGGAACCGAGGGGGCCTTTTGACCCCGGCCGACGGCGACGACGACACGGCGCTGCGGGCACTCGCGGCCGGCGGCATCGGCACGGGCACGGCCCTGCTGCTCGTCCTCGGCCTGTGGACCCTGACCGCGCGGCGCGCTCAGAGCCGGGCCAGCGCCCAGAAACCGACGGCGTAACAGGCCAGCGCGAACAGCAGGATGGGCACGGCCGCCCTGGCCGGCGGACCGGGCCGGGGCGCCCGCCGCCGACGCCGGCCATGGGTGCGGACCGACGGCGGCGAGGTCTGCGGATCCCGCGCGGTGTACGTGGCCGTGGGGGTGGGGGTGGGGGTGTCGGCGTGCGGCCGGACCGGGGGGAGCGGCTGGGCGGGGGACCAGGACGCGTGGGCCTGCGGGGTCTGGTCGGCCGGTGGCCGGGCGTACTGCGGGTACGGCGGGGTCGGCTCGGGCCGCACGGCGGCGGGGGCCGGGGTGACCGGTGTCCGGGGTGGGGGGAGCCGGAAGCTGCCGGTGTCGGACATGGCGGCGGGGGCGGCAGCGGTTCCGCCGCCGAGGGTGCCGTCGGCGCCGCCCGCCGGGTGCTCTGCGGCGCTCCCGGTCCCACCGGTCTCGGTACGGTCAGCCCCGGTCCCCGTCTCGGTACGGGGGTCGGCCCCGGTACCGGGCGTCGCGGGAGCCGGCCTCGCAGCGGCCGGGCCCGGGTCCGCCTGCGTCCCCGTCCCCGCCGGACCGGCCGGTTCCCCGGCCCTCTCCCGGCCCGGGGCGTCCCCGGCCGCCCGTTGCCCCGTCGCGGTCGCCGCGTCGGGATTCGGCGCGGCCGCTCCCCGCGCACGGGGCCCCGTCGAAGTACCGGACACCACCCGGGCCGTGTCGACCCCCGAAGCCGGACGCACCGGCCCGGTCGGCCCGAACCCCGGAGGCAGCGGCCCCAGTTGGTCGAAGATCTCGATCGACTCGTCGTCGGCGTCCGTCTCCGGGAGGAGTTCGCGGGCCTCGGCGAGGGCCCTGCGGGCTCCGGTCGCCGTGCGGAAGCGGGCACGTGGGTCCGGCTGGAGAAGACTGGCGACGACCTGCCAGAGCGGGTCCGGGATGCCCTTGGGCGCTCCCGGGGTGCCGTGTTCGGCGAAGTACTGGACGAGCGCCTTGGCGTCGGGTTTGGCGCCCTCCAGGAGGTACAGGGCGACCAGGCCGACGGCGAACAGGTCGGCCGTGAAGTCGGGTTCGGCGCCCAGGAGTTGCTCGGGGGCGATGTAACCCGGCGTACCGACGACGAGGTTGGTCTCGGTCAGCCGGGCCTCGCCGAACCGCATGGCGATGCCGAAGTCCGACAGGCGCAGCCGGGGACGGCCGGTACCGGTCGCTTCCAGCAGGATGTTCGCGGGCTTGACGTCCCGGTGGACCACACCCTCGGCGTGCACCGCGGCGAGGCCGGCGAGGAGCTGGTCGAGGAGGGTGCAGACGAACAGCGGGGGCAGGGGACCGTAGTCCCCGACGAGGTGGACCAGCGAGCCGCCGGCGACCAGGTCCATCGTGAACAGGACCTTGTCGTCGTCGGCGGCCCAGCTGGCCGGAGCCAGGACATGGGGGTGGTCGATGCGCAGCGCCTGCTCCCGCACGAAGCGCAGGAGCGCGTGGGCGTCGCTCTGCTGGAGCACCTTGGCCGCCACATAGCGCTTGCGCCGGTGGTCCCAGGCGCGCCAGACGGCGCCCACTCCGCCATGACCGATCGGGTCGGCCAGCTCGTACCGGCCCGCGAAGACCTCACCCATGACTGCCCGTGCCCCTCCCCCTCGGGTTCCCTGCCACCCCCCTTGCCTGCTACCCCCGTTGCTTCCCCCCGATGAGCGATACGACCCCTCTCGCGTGCCCCCGCCGTCCAGGCTTGGCCCCGCCCGGTTCACCGGACCCCCTCCGGTGCGCCGGGCCGAGGCTCAGCTCTGGTGCGACTGGTAGTGCGTGACCGCGTCCGACGTGCGGCCGGCCCCGTACACCCGGAGGAACTCCGCGAGCTCCGGGTGGGACGGAGCGAGTGTGTCGGCCGCGTCGATGATGTCACCGGCGGCGGCCACCGAGCGCAGCAACGACTGGATCTCGCGAACCACCCGCTTGACCGTCGGCGCCCCCGAACCACTGGTCGTCTGCGTGGTGTTGCTGAGCACCGAGCCCCCCTGGGACTTCTTGATCTCGTCCATGCGCTCCGTCGCCTCGGCCGCGCTCACGCTGCCGTCCGCGACCTGAGCCGAGAGGTCCTGGAGCAGCTGCACCCGCTGGACCACGGCCGGGTTGCCGATCTTCGCCCGCTGCCCGCTCATCAGCTGCGACAGCATGGGCGCGGACAGTCCGAGGACCGCCGCGAGACGTGCCTGGTTGAGCCCCAGGTCGTCGATGAGCTTACGGAAGAGCGCCCCCAGCGGCTCTCCGTACCAGTTCCGCTGCAGCTCCCGCGCTCTGGCGGTGGCTTCCTGCTGTGCGGCGTCCATTGCGTCTCCCCATCGCTTCCCCAAAAAAACCACGGTTCGCTACAGCGAACCCCGCCGAGCATCTTACGGAGAGTGGTCATCTGCGGGGACCCCCAATCTTTTTGCGAGGTACGGGGGGTGACCCGGTACTCTGGTCTGCGGCACCGACCTCGCGGACCTTCCGCCGGCCGGTCGCTTCCCGTACGGGGCCTTAGCTCAGTTGGTAGAGCGCCGTCTTTGCATGGCGGATGTCAGGGGTTCGACTCCCCTAGGCTCCACAACAGACCCCTCTGACCTGCGGAGACGCAGTCAGGGGGGTCTCTTTTTGCCTCCCTTCCGGTCGACGGCTCTCGTGGAGGGATCAGTCGGTGTCCGTGGCGGTGAGGACCGCGATCTCCTGCCCGCCCGCGCGCAAGACGGCCACAGCCAGGTCCCAGGCCACCAGGCAGAACCAGTCCGACGACGGGTCGGCCACGAACCAGTGCGCCTGCTCGACCAGCCTGGCCGTGTGCCCGATCGGCGCGTCCGGAGCGGCGCCGACCAGGCCGCCGAGGGAACGCCAGGCAGCGAGCCGCCCATACGCACCGAACCTGGCGTTGCCGTAGGCGGGACTGCGCACCGCCGCGGTGAGCAGTACCCGCAGCACCCTGCCGGAACTGGCCGGGTGCAGCCGGACCCTCGTCTCTCCCGCGGGCCACGCGGTGAGCGGCAGCCGCTCGAAGACGACTGCGAAGTCGTCCGGTGAGACGGCGGAGGCGGACCAGAACTCCTGCGCGGCGACCACGCCGTTGGACTCCTCCACCCAGTGCCGCACCGCGGCGCTCATGGCCTCGGCCGACTCCGCAACGGTGATCTCCGCCGGATCGGCCGCGCCGCCGCGCCGGCGCATCTCCGGCGAGACACGGAGTCCGGGCTGGTCGCTCTGCCTCTCCACCGCTGCCGGGGACAAGGCCCACGTCCAGTCGGGCGGGGCGTGCGGCGGCCGGAGCAGCGCCCGCTCCGCCGGCAGCAGGTACAGCGGCAGCGGCGCGAGCGGATGCCCCTCCGCCACGAGCGCCTCGCCGAAGAACTGCAGAACGGGGTGCTCCGGGACTGCGACGCCCCGGAGCACCAGCTCCTGCAGCAGGCAGGCCTTGAACTCGTCCGACGCCGCGCTGCCGAGCTGCTCGCCGTAGACGGCCGGGACGATGTCCGCGGGCCGGTGCCCCAGGGCCACCAGGTGGGCCAGGCGCCGCTCGGCCCGGGTCTGTGCCGGCCCTCCGGCCTGCACGCTGACCGGCAGGCACAGCAACGCGCGCAGGCTCTGCCGCCCCTCCGATGCGGCAAGAGCTGTCTGCAACCGGTCGAGCAGGAAGACGTGTGCGGACGGATCCTCGCCTCCACGGGAGGCCCGCCGGGCGAGCTCCGCGCCGAGCAGCGTCGTCCACTCGAAGTCCCCGGACGAAACCCGATGCCGGATCTCCTCACCGAGTGCGCTCGCGGCCGAGAAGCCGCCGTCCAGGAGTTCTTCGATCCGTCGAGTCGTGTCGCCGTCCATGGTGGAGTCACTCTGCCGCACGATCGTCCCGGCGGACATCGATTTCCGCTTCGGCCCCTCTGTGCTCCACAGCAAACCCCCCTGACCTGCGTAAACGCGGTCAGGGGGGGTTGCGGGTCCCGTCCGTGCGGTCAGCCGTCCGGTTTCACGTGAAACGACGTGCGCCCAAGCGCGGCCGACCGGCTCAGCGGTTCTTGTCGTCCCGGGACCGGGACCCGTGCTCCTCGGCCTCCTTCGCCTGGACCTCGGGGTCGAGCGGGGAACTGCCGTCCACCGAGCCGAGACGGCCCGCGTCCGGGACCTCCGTGGCGGCCGGGGGCTCGACCAGCCAGTCCGGGTTGGCCTGCTTGTCCCACCACTTCCAGGCAGCGAAGGCCGCACCGGCCAGCACGCCGAACACCGCGAACGCCTTGAACGCACGGCCGCACGACGACCGCCGCTGATTCCGGCGGGCCAGCTTCTCGATCTGATCGGCCGAAACGTTGCCGCGCAGCGCGGCCAGCGCGGCGGCACCCCGCGCGGTCGCCTCCTCACGGACCGGCACGGCTGCCGCCACCGCCTGCTCGATCCTCGGGCGCGAGTAGTCGGCGGCCTGTCGGGCGGCCTTGCGTGTCAGGTCGGCGGCGTCGTGCGCCGCCTGGTCCATCCTCGGCGGTACATGGGTGCGGGCCTGCTCCAGGCGCGGCACGAGACGGGCGTCGTACTGGACGCGGGCCTGCTCAGCGGCCTGCGACACCACGGGCGCGAGCCGTACGCGTGCCTCCTGTGCGTAGTACGCGGCACGCTCCTTGGCCGTGTCGGCGTAGGGCGCCACCGCTTCCGCGGCGTGCCGCACGCTGTCCTTCGCCGAACTGGTCGCGGCGCGCACGCTGTCTTTGCGGGTCACGGGTTTCCTCCTCCTCGGTGGCGTACGGTAATTCGACTTTCCACCCTTTTACGGATCATGCCTGTCCGCGCGCCGGGCGGCGCGCGAGGACGGGCATACGGGTGCAACCAGAGCTAAGAGGGGCTTGTCCACGACAATGCCACGGATCGACGCCACGCGCCCCCGCATGACAGAAGGGGTTCCGCAAGTGATTCGTGAGGATCCGCGCCCGGAAGCTCCAGGCGGGCATCGAAGACGCCGTACCGTGCGAGGATCGGGGCACTGAACCCGAGCACAACGGAAGGCAGACCGTGGCCGAGCAGCTCTACGCCACCCTGAAGACCAGCCTCGGCGACATCGAGGTCCGGCTCTTCCCGAACCACGCGCCCAAGACGGTCAGGAACTTCGTCGAACTGGCGCAGGGTGAGCGTGAGTGGACCCACCCGGCCACCGGCGCCGTCACCACCGACCCGCTCTACGACGGCACCGTCTTCCACCGGGTCATCAGCGGCTTCATGATCCAGGGCGGCGACCCTCTCGGCACCGGCATCGGCGGCCCCGGCTACAAGTTCGAGGACGAGTTCCACCCCGACCTGCGCTTCGACCGCCCCTACCTGCTCGCCATGGCCAACGCCGGCCCCCGCACCAACGGCTCCCAGTTCTTCATCACGGTCAACCCCGCTCCCCACCTCAACCGCAAGCACACCATCTTCGGCGAGGTCGTGGACCCGGCCGGCCAGAAGGTCGTGGACAGCATCGCCGCCGTCCCCGTCAGCGGACCCAACAAGCGGCCGGTGAACGACGTGGTCATCGAGACGGTCGTCGTCGCGAAGCGCGCCGGCTGACCGGGGACGAAAGGAAAGCACCCGAAGGGAACCAAACGCCCCGCTCGTCCGTAAGGATGAGCGGGGCGGAACACTGCCCACGACGAGCGAGGGGACCCCATGGAGGACCAGGCGACAGGCAGCGCGCGCGACGCCCACAGCCTGCCCAAGTGCTACCGGCACCCGGACCGGGAGACCGGCGTGCGCTGCACCCGCTGCGAGCGCCCCATCTGCCCCGAGTGCATGGTCAGCGCCTCCGTCGGCTTCCAGTGCCCCGACTGCGTCCGCGGCACCACCGAGGGCCACAGCGGCCCGCCCCCCGCCGCCTCCCGGCCCCGCACCCTCGCCGGCGGCACGATGACCGCCGACCCACGCCTGCTCACCAAGATCCTGATCGGCATCAACATCGCCGTCTTCCTGGTCGAGCTCTCCGTCGGCAACAGCTTCACCAACCGGTTCGACCTGATCGGCCAGGCCTATTTCCCGCAGTACGGCGACGTCGAGGGCATCGCCCAGGGCCAGTACTACCGCATGCTGACCTCGATGTTCCTGCACGACAGCTCGAGCCCCATGCACATCGTGTTCAACATGCTCAGCCTCTGGTGGATCGGCGGCCCCCTGGAAGCCGCCCTCGGCCGCGCCCGCTACATCACGCTCTACTTCGTCTCCGGACTGGCCGGCAGCGCCCTCACCTATCTGCTCGCCGCCCAGAACCAGCCCTCGCTCGGCGCCTCCGGCGCGATCTTCGGCCTCTTCGGCGCCACCGCGGTGCTCATCCGCCGGCTCAACTACGACATGCGGCCGATCATCGCCCTGCTGGTGATCAACCTCATCTTCACGTTCAGCGGCGGCATCGCCTGGCAGGCCCACATCGGCGGCCTGGTCGCCGGTGTCGTCACCGGCTACGCGATGGTGCACGCCCCGCGCGAGCGGCGGAACCTGATTCAGTACGGCACATGCGCCCTGGTGCTGGTGGTGGCGGTCGTCCTGACCCTGGTCAGAACCGCTCAGCTCACCTGATCACGGCGGCTCACCGCACCGATACCGAACCGTTGTCCACAGTCGGTCGCGGATCTTGTGCACAACGTGCGCGCACAACTGTGCCCCCTGCCTCTCACTTGCGTTTCCGCAGGTCAGGTAGGGGGCGAACAGTCAGGCGAAGGGTGTTGTGGTAGTCGTACCGGCGTCAACACCCAACGGGTTATCCACAGATCGTCTTCTTTTCCCCAGGTCCATACACAGGCCTGTGGATAACTCAGCGGATAACCCTGGGCAGAGCTACTTCCACTGCGTGGAGACGCCGAAGCCGGCCGCGATGAAGCCGAAGCCCACGACGATGTTCCAGTTGTCGAGGCTGTCGATCGGCAGTGAACCGTCGGTCACGTAGAAGACGACGATCCAGGCCAGCCCGATGAGGAACATGGCCAGCATCACCGGCGCGACCCAGGCGCGATTGTTGAGCTTGATGGCGGTCGCCTGCTTCGCCGGGGGCGGCGTGTAGTCGGCCTTCTTGCGGATACGTGACTTCGGCACGAGGGTCTCTCCTGTCGATGCGCTGCGTGGCCGCGCAGGTAACTGGGTCGGGCTCGGGGCAGCGTACAAGGGGACAGTAAGGGCAGACTGAGCGCTCCCCCGGGCGTCCGTTAGCGTAGTGCTTCCGTGGCGCTGAAGGAGATAAGGGTACGTTGAGCAATTCTGCCGACTCCAACGCGACCGGATCAACGGGTTCCGGCCCCGTCGGCGAGGGCGGTTCCCGGCCCGGCCTCCGCCCACGCTTGCGGCCAGGCTTCCGTCCGGCGCGGATCCTCACCGTGGGCGTCTTCGCCCTGGCCGGTCTGCTCTTCTTCACCAGCTTCAACACGGCCAAGGGCACCGACATCCGCTCGGACGACAACCTGCTCAAACTCTCCGACCTGATCCAGGAGCACAGCCGCAAGAACAAGGAGCTGGACGAGTCCAACGCGAGCACCCGTGACCAGAACGAGAAGCTCGCCAAGCGCGACGACGGCTCCACCAAGGCCCAGGACGACCAGCTCGCCGGCCTGGAGAAGGACGCGGGCACCCAGAAGCTGACCGGCAAGGCGATCACCGTCACGCTGAACGACGCCCCGCCGAACGCCACCGCCAAGCTTCCGGGCTACCCCGAGCCGCAGCCCGACTACCTGGTCATCCACCAGCAGGACCTGCAGGCCGTGGTGAACGCCCTGTGGCAGGGTGGCGCCCAGGGTGTCAAGGTCATGGACCAGCGGCTGATCTCCACCAGCGCCGTGCGCTGCGTGGGCAACACGCTGATCCTCCAGGGCCGGGTCTACTCACCGCCGTACAAGATCCAGGCGATCGGCGACCCGGCGAAGATGCAGAAGTCGCTCGCGGACTCCGAGGCGATCCAGAACTACATGGTGTACGTGAACGTGTACGGACTCGGCTGGAAAGTGACCGAGGACGGAACGGTGACTCTTCCGGGCTACTCGGGCACAGTGGATCTGCACTACGCGAAGCCCGTGGAGTAAGCAGCTCGTCACTTTCTGGAGCCGCCGGTGCGCGTGATCGTCAGGACCGTCAGCGAGCTCTGCATCACCGTCGGCACGCTCATCGTGCTCTTCGTCGCGTACGTGCTGTTCTGGACCGGTGTGAAGGCCGACAGTGTGATGCACGACCAGATCGACCAGTTACAGCGGCAGTGGTCGGCGAAGGCGACGGTGCACCCCACGGCGAAGGCGAGTACCGCACCCGTGATCCCCGCCGCGTACCACTACGGCAGGCCCTTCGCGATCATGTACATCCCCCGGTTCGGTTTCACGTGGAACAAGCCGGTCCTGGAGGGCACCGGCACCGATGTGCTGAAGAAGGGCCTCGCCCACTACGCCCGGACCGCCGGGCTGGGCCAGGTGGGCAACTTCGCGGTCGCCGGCCACCGGCGCACCTACGGCGACCCGTTCCTCGACTTCCCGGAGCTGCGCAAGGGCGATGCGATCGTCCTGACGGACGGGACGACCTGGTTCACGTATCGGATCGACAAAGGGCCCTACAAAACAGTTCCGACGGACGTTGAAGTGATCGACCCTGTGCCACGTAAGTCGGGGTATACGCGTCCGGGGCGCTATCTCACGCTGACCACGTGCGATCCGGAATGGGGGCACAGCCATCGGCTGATCGTCTGGGCGCACTTGGACTCCACACAGCCCGTGGAGTCAGGCAGACCCAAGGCGCTGCGCCGTTAGTCTGGTGCAGTACGGCGGGATTCTGGTGCCGTGGTGGAACGGAAGGGACGGCATGTACGGCTGGATCTGGCGGCATCTGCCGGGCAACGCGTGGGTGAAGGCGCTGATCTCACTCCTGCTGGTCCTGGCCGTGGTCTACGTCCTCTTCCAGTACGTCTTCCCCTGGGCCGAACCGCTGCTGCCCTTCAACGATGTGACGGTGGACAACCAGTGAGCGCGCGGATTCTCGTCGTCGACAACTACGACAGCTTCGTCTTCAACCTGGTCCAGTACCTGTACCAGCTGGGCGCCGAGTGCGAGGTGCTGCGCAACGACGAAGTGTCGACGGCGCATGCCCAGGACGGGTTCGACGGGGTGCTGCTCTCGCCCGGTCCCGGGACGCCGGAGGAGGCGGGCGTCTGCGTGGACATGGTCCGGCACTGCGCCGCGACCGGCGTCCCGGTCTTCGGCGTCTGCCTCGGCATGCAGTCGATGCAGGTGGCGTACGGCGGTGTGGTGGACCGGGCGCCGGAGCTGCTGCACGGCAAGACCTCGCTGGTCGAGCACGGTGGCAAGGGCGTCTTCGCGGGCCTGCCCTCGCCCTTCACCGCGACCCGCTACCACTCGCTGGCCGCGGAGCCGGCGACGGTGCCGGCGGAGCTGGAGGTGACCGCCCGCACCCACGACGGGATCATCATGGGCCTCAGGCACCGTGAACTCCCGGTGGAGGGCGTGCAGTTCCATCCAGAGTCGGTTCTGACCGAGCACGGGCACCGGATGCTGGCCAACTGGCTGGTGGAGTGCGGTGACCAGGGTGCCGTGGCGAGGTCGGTGGGGCTCGCCCCGGTGGTGGGCAGGGCCACGGCGTGACCGCGCTGCGCCCCGAGCGCGAGACCGGTGCCTCGTACGGGGGTCAGCCGTACGAGGGGTCAGGCGCGCTCGGGGAGACGGCGTTCCTGCCGCCCCTTCCGCAGATCGACGAGGAGACGGTCGCGCTGCGGATCCCTGATCCGCCGCCCATATCGGCCTCTGCGGGCACAGCAGCCCCTTCAGGCACGGGAACCCCAGGAGGCGGCCGAGCGGCCCGCAGAAAGGCCGCCAAGCGGCGCGGCGGGCGCCATGGCGGCGCACCGGAGACCGTGTCGCCGGAGAACGCCGCGCCCGGCGCCGCGCCGGGGCGGCCGCTCTCCCGGGTTGAGGCCCGTCGGCAGCAGCGGCTGCGCAAGCCCAGTCCGGCCGTCATGGCGAGCCGGGCCATAGGCGAGGTGTTCATCACCACGGGTGTGCTGATGCTGCTGTTCGTCACCTACCAGCTGTGGTGGACGAACGTCCGCGCCCACGCCCAGGCCGGCAGCGAGGCCAGCAGTCTGCAGAAGGACTGGGCGAGCGGCAAACGCGCCCCCGGTGTCTTCGCGCCCGGGCAGGGCTTCGCCATCCTGCACATCCCCAAGCTGGACGTGGTGGCGCCGATCGCCGAGGGCGTCAGCAACAAGAAGGTCCTCGACAAGGGGATGGTCGGGCACTACGGCGAGGGCGCGCTGAAGACCGCGATGCCGCAGGACAAGACCGGCAACTTCGGTCTGGCCGCGCACCGCAACACGCACGGTGAGCCGTTCCGGTACATCAACAAGCTGGTGGCCGGTGACGCGGTCGTCGTCGAGACGCAGGACGAGTACTACGTGTACAAGGTGACGTCGATGCTGCCGGTGACGTCCCCGAGCAACGTGAGCGTGCTGGACCCGGTGCCGAAGGGTTCGGGATTCACCCAGCCCGGCCGGTACATCACACTCACCACCTGTACACCGGAGTTCACCAGCAAGTACCGGTTGATCGTGTGGGGCAAGATGGTCGAGGAACGCCCGCGCAGCAAGGGCAAGCCGGACGCGCTCGTCGAGTAAGGGCAGAGGCAGAGGAACTGTGGCAGCGACCACCGACGACACCGAAGAGCAGACCGACGCGCCCGACGCGGCGCCCGCCGCGCGCCGCCGGCCGACCGGCCCGATCGCCATGGCGGTCAGCGTCTTCGGTGAACTCCTCATCACGGCGGGCCTGGTGCTCGGCCTGTTCGTCGTCTACTCGCTGTGGTGGACGAACGTGATAGCGGACCGCAAGGCCGACCGGGCGGGCGAGAAGGTCCGGGAGACCTGGGCCCACCAGCAGGACACCGGTCCAGGCGCGCTGGACACGAAGAACGGCATCGGCTTCCTGCACGTGCCGTCGATGAAGAACGGCGAGGTCCTGGTCGAGAAGGGCACGTCCACCGACGTCCTGAACAACGGCGTGGCCGGCTACTACACGGACCCGGCCAAGGCCGTGCTCCCCACCACCGGCAAGACCGGCAACTTCACCCTCGCCGCGCACCGCGACGGCCACGGCGCCAAGTTCCACAACATCGACAAGGTGAAGGTCGGCGACCCGGTCGTCTTCGAGACCCGCGACGACTGGTACGTCTACAAGGTCTACGACATCCTTCCCGAGACCTCGAAGTACAACGTCAAGGTCCTCTCCCAGATCCCCAAGGAGTCCGGCAAGACCAAGCCGGGGCACTACATCACCCTGACGACGTGCACGCCGGTGTACACGAGCCGCTACCGCTATGTGGTCTGGGGCGAGCTGGTCCGCGTGCAGAAGGTGGACAGCAAGCGCACGCTGCCGAAGGAACTGAGCTGACAGGCCTGCTTGCTGGGCATCTGTCGCCTAGCATGGCGGAGGCCCGAAGCCGCAACTAGGACTTGCGGCTTCGGGCCTTGTTGCTCGGGGTCACCTCAGGCCTTTGAGGGGTGCTCCCGCGCTCCACGCCTCCAAATCGTGGCGGTCCACCATGACGACCCCGCTCAGTTCGGCGATGGCCTGGGCTTCGCTGCTGCAGTTGCAGGTGGCTACGAAGAGGGCGACATCCACTCGATCGACTGCTCGTGCGGCGCCCGCGAACTTCTGCATGTCGGCGCTGCGGATGGATCGTCGGCTCGTGTGGTTCTTGCACTGTACGGCCACGGTGCGTCCCTCGGCGGTGCGTGCTGTGACGTCGATGCCTCGGTCTTTGTGTGCCTGTCGCACGACGATGTCCGTGCAGCCGTCGCGGCGCAGGAGATCGGCGACGTGTCGTTCGAGTGCCTGCCAGGTCATGCCCTTGAGCTCCGCGGAGACTTCTGGAGCGCGTCCTTCCTCCAGGAAGCTGATGCGCCGGTGGTGCTGGCACAACCTGCGTTCCACGTGCTCGATGTCCTGCCGGAGTTCGAGGAGCTCGTGGCGGTGTTCGCCGGCTGAGGCAATGAGGGCGTTGAACATCGGAACGACGGTCTTCCCGAGGATGTGGGTGATGCGCTGGTCGATGCGGTCGTCGAGAGACGCGACGTGGGTCGCGACCGGGTTTTCCACAGACTGTGTCCGGGCCAGGTACTCCATGTCGAGCAGGTACACACGTACCTGACGTGCGACTTCGCTGTCGCGGAGCAGCATGGCGACGTTGAGGACGCCTCGGCGGGAGAAAAGGGCGAGGGATGCGGTGCGCGACTGAATCCCACTGAGTTGCTTGAAGTCACTCAGTTCCGGGCCTGTCAGCACTCGATAGCCGTTCGCTTCCAACTCCGCCCTGTGATCATGCACCAGGGCCCGGACTGCCTCGGCTGTGACTTCGAAGTACGCCGCCACCATCGCCGTGGTCACATGCATCCCGTCCGGCAGCAGTGACAGCGCCTTCACCCTGTCGAGCACGTCGGTGCGGTCCAGCACGCTGTTGCGCAGGCTCTGCGATTCCAGTAGTGCCGATTCGTTGATCACGCTCTGCCCCTTCGATCGTGATGTGGCCAGACGGCCAGGGCAGAGCTGCGAGTCCCCACCCGATCTGATCAACGACTTGTCGGAGGGGAAGGCACGATCGATACCAGAGCGGATGTTCAAGGGCAGCGTGTCCTGCGCGGGTGCATGAAGCGCTCGGCCCCGCCGAGCCGAAGCTCGGCGGGGCCGAGGAGAGCCTGTCTTGGGCTGACCAGGAGCTTCGCCCTGGCAGGCTCCTTTGTCGATGCGTGCGGAACGTCAGCCGAAGGTACCGCCGAAGAAGTTGGTACCGCCGTTGTTGCCGCCGTTGTTGCCGTTGCCGACGCTCTGCGTTGTCAGCGTGATCGTCGTGCTGCCGGGGTCGGTTTCGGGGGTGTTGGCCGCCGGGTCCTGGCCGGTGACGATCGCGTTGTCGCTGGAGTCGCCGTTGATCTGGATCTGGGTGAAGCCGACCGCCTGCAGGGTCTGCCTGGCCTGCTTCACGGTCTGACCGAACACGCTCGGCACGGCCGTCTGCTGCTGGGCCTTGCCGATCTGGATGTTCACCGTGGAGTTCTTCTTGACCTGCGTGCCCGCCTGCGGGTCGGTAGAGACGACCTTGTCGACCTGGTTGGGGTCGGTGGTGGCCACGTCGGTGCAGTTGCCGACAAGGTTGTTCTGCGCCATCTGGGCCTTGGCCGCGTCACAGGTCTGGCCCGTGACGTCCGGGACCGTGGACTTCTCCTCGGCCTTGGCGACGGTGAGGGTGATCGTGGTGCCCTTCTCCACCTCCGCGCCGAGGGTCGGGTTCTGCTCCAGGACCGTGCCCGGGTCCTCACCGGAGACCTGCTGCTTCGTCTTGACGACGAACTTGTACTTGTCGCCCTCGAGCGTGGTCTTGGCGTCGTCGATGTTCTGGCCGACGACGCTCGGTACGACCACCTTGGGTGCGCCCGTCGACACCACCAGGTTGATCGTGTCGCCCTTGTGCACGTCCGAGTTCGCCGCGGGGTCCTGGGAGCAGACGCTGCCCTTGGGCGCGTTGTTGCAGGTCTTCCGGGTCGGCGTACCCAGCTTCAGGCCCGAGTTGTCGGCCATCTTCTGCGCGTCCGCGTAGGTGTGGCCGACGAAGTCCGGGGCCGCGAAGGGTTTGTCCGCACCGCCCCCGCTGACCACCCATTTCCCGATCAGGATCGAGCCGACCAGCACGAGGATGCCCGCGACCACGAGCAGGATCGTGGACGTGTTGTTCTTCTTTTTCTGCTGGCGGCGGCGGTCCGGGCGTTCGTCGTAGCCGTAGCCGCCGTCGTCCGGGTTCATCGGGGGGAGCATGGTGGTGGCGCCGGCGTCGGAGCGCATGGCCGTGGTCGGCATGTCGTCCGGGTAGCCGCCGTAGCCGACGGAGCCCATGGCCGCGGTGGCCGCGACCGGCTGGCCGTCCAGGCACGCCTCGATGTCGGCGCGCATCTCGTCGGCCGACTGGTATCGGTAGTTCGGGTCCTTGACCAGGGCCTTCAGGACGATGGCGTCCATCTCGGGCGTGATCTCGGGATCGAAGACCGACGGGGGCTGGGGCTCCTCGCGGACGTGCTGGTAGGCGACCGCGACCGGGCTGTCGCCGACGAAGGGCGGCCGTACCGTCAGCAGCTCGTAGAGGAGGCAACCCGTCGAGTAGAGGTCCGAGCGGGCGTCGACCTGCTCGCCCTTGGCCTGCTCCGGGGAGAGGTACTGGGCGGTGCCGATGACGGCCGCCGTCTGGGTCATGGTCATGCCGGCGTCGCCCATGGCGCGGGCGATGCCGAAGTCCATGACCTTGACCTGGCCGTTGCGCGTCAGCATGACGTTCGCCGGCTTGATGTCACGGTGGACGATGCCGCTGCGGTGCGCGTACTCCAGGCCCTGGAGGATGCCGATGGTCATCTCCATCGCGCGCTCGGGCAGCAGCTTGCGCCCGGAGTGCAGCAGCTCGCGCAGCGTCGAGCCGTCCACGTACTCCATGACGATGTACGGGATCGAGACCCCGTCGATGTAGTCCTCGCCCGTGTCGTAGACCGCGACGATCGCGGGATGGTTGAGCGAGGCGGCCGACTGGGCCTCCCGGCGGAACCGGGCCTGGAAGGACGGGTCGCGCGCGAGGTCCGCGCGCAGCGTCTTCACCGCCACCGTGCGGCCGAGCCGCGTGTCATGGGCGAGGTATACCTCCGCCATGCCACCACGGCCGAGCACGTGGCCCAGCTCGTACCGGCCGCCGAGGCGACGCGGCTCTTCCATAGTTCCCTACCAGCCCTCTCCGTCGGTCCCGACCGGCACGGGTGTGCGGTCGGAGGCTGCCGTCCGGGCCTACCGTACCCGGCTGTGTTTGTGTGACCTGGCCAAGCCCGTAACCCGATACAGGACCGGTATGTCAACGTGCACCGATGTGAAGGGGACGTGAGCGGGGTCACTTCTTGGAGTTGATGACCGCCTCCATCACGCTCTTCGCGATCGGGGCCGCCAGGCCGCCGCCGGAGATGTCGTCACGGTTGGCCTGGTCGTCCTCGATCACCACGGCGACGGCGACCGGCTTGCTGCCGTCGGGGAGCTTGGCGTAGGAGATGAACCAGGCGTAGGGGTTCGCGCTGTTCTCCACGCCGTGCTGGGCGGTACCGGTCTTGCCGCCGACGGTGATGCCGTTGATCTGCGCGTTCTTGCCGGTGCCGTCCTTGACGACCGTCTCCATCATGGACTGCAGGATCTGGGCGTTCGAGGAGGTCAGCGGCTGGCTCATCTCCTGGGGGTCGGTCTGGGAGACGGTGTCCAGGTTCGACGACTGCAGCTTGTCGATCATGTACGGCTTCATCAGCTTGCCGTCGTTGGCGACCGCCGAGGCGACCATGGCCATCTGCAGCGGGGTCGCGGCGGTGTTGTACTGGCCGATCGAGGAGAGCGCGGTCTGCGACTGGTTCATGTTGTCCGAGAAGACCGAGGCGCTGGAGCGGACCGGGGTGAACTGCTCGGCGTCGAAGCCGAACTTCTTCGCCTCGGCGAGCATCTTGTCGTTGCCGAGATCGGCGCCGATCTTGCCGAAGACGGTGTTGCAGGAGTACTTGAGCGCGTTCCGCATGGTCGCGTTCTTGCAGGGGATGTTGCCCTCGTTCTTCAGCTCGGTGGTGGTGCCGGGCATGACGTAGGGCAGCGGGGAGTTGGTGTTGTCGTCGGCCGACTTGTAGAGCCCGTTCTCCAGGGCGGCTGCGGCCGTGACGACCTTGAACGTGGAGCCAGGCGGGTAGGTCTCGCGCAGCGCCCGGTTCAGCATCGGGTCGTTCGGGTTGTATTTCTTCTGCAGCTTCTTCCAGGCCGCGGCGTCGGTGTCCGAGGCGCCGGCGAAGCTGGAGGGGTCGTACGACGGGTAGGAGGCGAGGGCCAGGATCTTGCCCGTGGAGGGCTCGAGCGCGACCACCGCGCCCTTGCCGCCCTGTGCTTTCAGGCCGTTGTACGCGGCCTTCTGCGCGGCCGCGCTGAGGGTGGTGACGACGTTGCCGCCCTGCTTCTGCTTGCCCGTGATCATGTCGAGGGTGTTGCGGAAGAAGAGCCGGTCGTCGTTGCCGGTGAGGATGCCGTCCTCCACGGACTCCATCAGGTTGGCGCCGAAGGCCTGGGAGGCGAACCCGGTGACCGGCGACCACATGGGGCCGTCCTTGTACGTGCGCTTGTACTTGAGGTCGTTGAGACCGGAGGAGTTGGTCGCCGTGGAGCCGGTGATCGGGTTGCCGTCGACGATGATGTCGCCGCGCGGGGTGGAGTAGCGGGCGATGGTGACGCGGCGGTTGAGGGTGTCCTGGCGCAGGGTGTCGGCCTTGACGTACTGGAGCCAGTTGTCGCGCAGCAGCAGGGTGAGGACGAGGAGGCCGCAGAAGATCGCGATTCGGCGCAGGGGCTTGTTCATGACGGGCGGACCACCTGGGTCATCTCGGCATCGGGGTTGCTGACGGGGGCGGGCGCCGGGCGCCGTGCGGTGTCGCTGATTCTGATGAGGATGCCGATGAGCGCCCAGTTGGCGATCACGGACGAACCGCCGTACGCCAGGAACGGCATCGTCATACCGGTCAGCGGGATCAGGCCCATCACACCGCCCGCGACGACGAAGACCTGGAGGGCCATCGCGCCGGAGAGGCCGACGGCCAGCAGCTTGCCGAAGGGGTCGCGGGCGGCGAGGGCGGTGCGCACGCCGCGCTCCACGATCAGGCCGTAGATCAGCAGGATCGCCATGATGCCGGCCAGGCCGAGCTCCTCGCCGAAGGTGGCGAGGACGAAGTCGGAGTTGGCGGCGAACCGGATCAGGTCCGAGTGGCCCTGGCCGAGACCGGTGCCGAGGGTGCCGCCGGAGCCGAAGGCCCACAGGGCCTGCATCGACTGCTCGGAGTGGCCGGCCACGCCCTGCTGGCTGAGCTTGTACTCCTTCAGCGGGTTGAGCCAGGCCTGGACGCGCTGCTGGACGTGCGGTTCGAAGCTCGCGACACCGACGGCGCCGGCCGCGGACATCAGCAGACCGAAGACGATCCAGCTGGTCCGCTCGGTGGCGACGTACAGCATGATGACGAACATTCCGAAGAACAGCAGCGAGGTGCCGAGGTCGGTCTCGAAGACCAGGATCAGGATCGAGATGAACCAGACGACCAGGATCGGGCCGAGGTCGCGGCCGCGGGGCAGGTAGAGGCCGATGAAGCGGCGGCTGGCGAGGGCGAGCGCGTCGCGCTTCACCATCAGGTAGCCGGCGAAGAAGATCGCCAGGACGATCTTCGCGAACTCACCGGGCTGGATGGAGAACCCGGCGACCGAGATCCAGATCTTCGCGCCGTAGATGTTGGCGCCGAGGCCCGGCACGAGCGGCAGCAGCAGCAGGGTCAGCGCGCCGACCATGGAGATGTACGTGTAGCGCTGCAGGACGCGGTGGTCCTTCAGGAAGATCAGCACCACGATGAACAGGGCGATGCCCATCGCGGTGTACATCAGCTGGCGGGGTGCCGCCGTGCCCGCCTGCTTGATGGACTGCAGCAGCTTGGACTGGTCCAGCCGCCAGATGACGACGAGCCCGAGGCCGTTGAGGAGCGTGGCCAGCGGCAGCAGCAGCGGGTCGGCGTACGGCGCGAACCGGCGTACGGCGAGGTGGCCGACGCCGGCCAGCAGCCCGAGGCCGAGACCGTAGCTGAGCAGGCCGGCCGGCACCTTGTTGTCGATGGCAAGGCCCACGTTGGCGTAGGCGAACACCGGGATGACGACGGCGAACACCAGGAGCGCCAGCTCGGTGTTGCGTCGGCTGGGTGCGCCGATGGCACCGATCGTGGACGTGTGATGGGTCGAGCTGTTGGTGGAACTACTCATCGTGTGACGGGGCCTCTCACGGCTTGCCTACTGCTTACCGCACAGCGAGACGACCTTCTGCTCATCCTCCGAGAGGGTGGGGCCGGGGCTGGGGGTCGCTGAGGGGGACGGGGACGGTGACGCCGTGGAGGACGCCGAGTGCGAAGGGCTTGGCGAGGCCTTGGACGTGAGAGAGGTCTTGGTGGTTCCCGTGGTGCCGCCGGCCTCGCCCTGGCCGGTCTTGGAGCTCGTCCTGGACTCGGCGGCGGTGCGCTCCGACTCCTTCTTGCAGGCGGAGGCCTGCACGGCCAGCTCCTGGACCTTCGACCGGGCGTCCTTGATGCCGCCCTCGGCGATGGTCGCCTTGACCTGCTTCTGCTGGTAGGGCGGCAGGTACTTGAGTTCGATCTCGGGGTGGTCCGTCTCCACCTTCGACAGCGAGACCCAGGCCAGGTCCTGGCTGATGCCCTGGTAGAGCGCGACGTGCTCGCCGTTGGCGCCGACGTAGTACTGCGTCTGCGTCCAGCGGTAGCCGCCGTACAGGCCCCCGCCGATCACGGCGAGGGCGAGCACGCTGAAGAAGGATCTCTTCAGCCACTTGCGGCCCTTGCGGGGCTTGACGAAGTCGTCGTCGGTGTAGCCGCCGAAGCTGTCGGTGGGGACGTAGCCGGTGGTGTCGCCGGAGCCGGGCGGGCCGAACTCGCCGCCGCCGCCGTGGCCCTGCCTGCCGAGGTTGGCGGCGCGGCCCGCCGGGGTCTGCATGTAGCCGTTGTCGTGCAGGTGGTGGTGCTGGTTCTCGGCGACCGCGCCGACCACGACCGGGGTGTCGGAGAGCTGGCCCGCGAGGGTGTCGCCGGTGTCCAGGTCGAGGACGTCCGCGATGATGACCGTGATGTTGTCGGGGCCGCCGCCGCGCAGCGCGAGCTGGATCAGCTCCTGCACGGTCTCCTGCGGGCCCTGGTAGCTGGCGAGGGTCTCCTCCAGGGTCTGGTGGGAGACGACCCCGGAGAGCCCGTCGGAGCAGATGAGATAACGGTCACCCGCGCGCACCTCGCGGATCGAGAGGTCCGGCTCGACGTGGTCGCCGCTGCCGAGCGCGCGCATCAGCAGCGAGCGCTGCGGGTGGGTGGTGGCCTCTTCCTCGGTGATCCGGCCCTCGTCGACGAGGCGCTGCACCCAGGTGTGGTCCTGGGTGATCTGCGTGAGCACGCCGTCGCGGAGCAGGTACGCGCGGGAGTCGCCGACGTGCACGAGGCCGAGCCGCTGTCCGGTCCACAGCAGGGCGGTGAGGGTGGTCCCCATGCCTTCCAGCTGCGGGTCCTCCTCGACCATGGCGCGCAGCTGGTCGTTGGCGCGCTGCACGGCGTGGCCGAGGGAGGTGAGGATGTCGGAGCCGGGCACGTCGTCGTCGAGCGTGACCAGGGTGGAGATCACCTCGGAGGAGGCGACCTCGCCCGCGGCCTGGCCGCCCATGCCGTCGGCGATGGCGAGCAGGCGGGGACCGGCGTAACCGGAGTCCTCGTTGCCCTCCCGGATCATGCCTTTGTGCGATCCGGCGGCGAAGCGCAGTGACAGACTCATGCGCACCTCGCCCGTCGGCTCCGGGTACATCCGCACGGTGCCCACCCTCCGGTCGGGAGCGCGCCGGGGACCGGCGTCCGGTCCGCCGCTGCGTGCTCGCTCCGCTCGCGCCTATCCATGATGTAGCACTACTTCCGCAGCTCGATGACGGTTTTGCCGATGCGGATCGGCGCGCCCAGCGGGATCGGCGTGGGAGTCGTCAGCCGGGACCGGTCCAGGTAGGTGCCGTTGGTCGAGCCGAGGTCCTCGACGATCCACTGGCCGTCGCGGTCCGGGTAGATCCTGGCATGACGGCTGGAGGCGTAGTCGTCGTCCAGCACGATCGTCGAGTCGTGGGCGCGGCCGAGGGTGATGGTCTGGCCCTGGAGGGCGACCGTCGTACCGGTGAGGGTGCCCTCGGAGACGACCAGTTTGGTGGGGGCGTTGCGGCGCTGCCGGCCGCCGGCCGCGGGCTGCTGGCCACGCTGCTGCGGGGGCGCGGCCTGCTGCCGGGCGGCGGGCTGCTGCCGCCGTCCTTCTTCCCTACGCGATCCGCGCTGGGTGACGCGCGTACCGAACAGGTCGCTGCGGATGACCTGCACGGCCACGATCACGAACAGCCACAGTACGGCCAGGAAACCCAGCCGCATGACCGTGAGGGTCAGCTCTGACATTGCCCCCGCTTCACCCTTCGGCTTGCCGGTAAATGATGGTGGTGCTGCCCACGACGATCCGCGAGCCGTCGCGGAGCGTAGCGCGGGTGGTGTGCTGCCCGTCCACCACGATGCCGTTGGTGGACCCGAGATCCTGGATCGTCGAGGGCGAACCGGTCCGGATCTCGCAGTGCCGGCGGGAGACGCCGGGGTCGTCGATCCGCACGTCGGCCTCGGTGCTGCGGCCCAGCACGAGCGTCGCGCGGGAGATCTGATGGCGGGTGCCGTTGATCTCGATCCAGTAGCGAGTGCGG
Organism: Streptomyces sp. NPDC001507; assembly: GCF_042894765.1. Lineage (NCBI taxonomy): Bacteria > Bacillati > Actinomycetota > Actinomycetes > Kitasatosporales > Streptomycetaceae > Streptomyces > Streptomyces sp. NPDC001507. The sequence continues at coordinate 176,719 of NZ_JBIAVV010000010.1, read as the reverse complement.
GCTCCGGGCGCCGGGGCGCCGACGGGACCCGAGGGCGGCCGCTGGTCGGCCGGCTGGGTCGGCTGCGGGTACCCGTAGCCGCCGGGCCGGGCGCCGGGCGGCGGCGCGCTCGGCATGGGCGGGGCGGCGGCGCTCTGCTGCGGGTAGCCGTAGCCACCGGGGCGCTGCGGGGCACCGCCCGCGGGGGCGCGCTCGGGGGCCTGCTGGTTGCTGGAGGAGGCCAGCGTGCGGCTGCGCACCCGGTACAGGCCGGTGTCGAGGTCGTCGGCCTTCTCCAGGTTGACCTTGATCGGCCCCATGAAGGTGTAGCGCTGCTGCTTGGCGTAGTCGCGGACCATCCCGGCGAGCTCGTCGCCGAGCTGCCCGGAGTAGGGGCTGAGCCGCTCGAAGTCCGGCGCGCTCAGCTCCACGATGAAGTCATTGGGTACGACGGTCCGGTCCCGGTTCCAGATGGTCGCGTTGTTGTCGCACTCGCGCTGCAGCGCGCCGGCGATCTCCACGGGCTGGACCTCGGACTTGAACACCTTCGCGAAGGTGCCGTTGACCAGACCTTCGAGACGCTGCTCGAACTTCTTCAGGACTCCCACAGGGCACCTCCTCTGTCGCCTTGCCCGTACTGCCTGCCGTTGCCGTTACCGCTCACTGATCGTATCTACGCGCCCGGCAATCAGCCGGTTCCCCCAGCGACCCCTCTTCGAACTCCTCGGCGTGCTTCCCCGTGCTTCTCCTGCCCGGGATCGGCGCTCGTTCTGCCATGGATCGTAGAGGTGGCCCACGACCAGTGTCCCGCACCTGACTGTGGACCCGATCCGTCTCCTGGACAGATGGGCTGGACCGGTACGAGGTTGATACGTGACCGCAGACCGCCCGGTACGTGATCACCAGGTGAGCGCTGCCCCCGGACAAGGGATGTGAACCCACCCTGCCCCACGTGCTAGTGTTCTCGGTGTCGGAAGGGGCCAACCCGAAGGAAACAACGGGGCTGAAGCCGGAAGACACACCCAATGCGCGGGTGGCGGAATAGGCAGACGCGCTGGATTCAGGTTCCAGTGCCCGCAAGGGCGTGGGGGTTCAACTCCCCCCTCGCGCACAGAGAGAAACCGACGGAACGGGTCTCTGCTGGTGACGGAAGTCACCGCAGGGGCCCGTTTCTCGTTGCCCGGTGATCGTCCGATGACTGTGAGGCATCGCACGGTCTTGGCAGGCCGGTGGAAGACCCCGACTCGTGAGCTATCTCACGGGTGGGGCCGTCTTGGGTGTGGTGCGTCTGGCGGCGAGGGGCGCGGAGTGCCGACAGCGCGGCACCGGCGTTCATCCGACGCCTGCGGATGAAGCACGACGGTCTCAGAGTTCCTTGAGCGCGGCGGCCGTCTCGGAGAGGATTTCCGCGGACAGTTCCCGGTCGTCGACGGCCCGAGCCATGGCAACCGCCCCGACCAGGGCGCTGAGTACCAGACATGCCTGCCGACGCTCGGCAGCGGGATCGTCGCCCGACGCGAGGTCCGCCAGGATGTTCAGGTAGTTCTCGACCTGCCGGCCGTACGCGGCCCGCGTTCTGTCATCGGCCCGTGAGACGTCCTGCGGCAGAGCGGCGACCGCGCACCCGTCCTCCGGCGTGTCTCGGTGGGCGGTGCTGAGGTAACCGTCGACGATCGCCGTGAACGCCTGCTGTCCACCACGGTCGGCGGCGGTCAAGAACCGCTTGTTTCCCTGCTCCAAGGCGTGTTCGACCGCCTCGGCGACGAGAGCGTCCCGCGAGGCGAAATGGCGGTAGAAGCCGCCGTGGGTAAGACCGGCCTCCTTCATCAGCTCGGCCACACCGATCCCGTTCACGCCGTCGCGGCGGAAACGTGCCGCGGCCGTGTTCACGATCCGGGTGTGGCTCGCCGCCTTGTCCGCCTGCGAACTGACCATGATCGAACCTCCAACCCACGGGGCCACCGTCAGCCCGCGACATTTGAAGATTGTAGGCATCATCTTGGGGCGTCTGCCGTCCCGTGACGCACGCGCTTCTTCCCTGGCGGCACGGTGCCACTATGCCGGGGCCGGCATCTCCGTCACCCAGCCGTCACCCTCGGCTCTGCGAGCAGTTCTTCGGCCGGGAGTCGGGAGGAGTCGGGAGGAGTCGGGAGGAGTCGGGAGGAGTCGGGAGGACGGCGGGGCGAAGAAATCGGCCGGTGAACTCGATGCACGCGTTCGTGAGCAGTCCCGAGAGAACTGCGTGCCCCTATAACGGTGTTGCCCCGTACCTGCGCGGCCTCACTCAGCGTCCCTCCGCGATCCGTCGGCTGTGAGGCGCCGCACCCGTGAGCTGTCTCACGGCCCGAGGCTTGGGGCCGGGGCCCCGCGGGGGGCGGATCCCACCCCGGTTGCGACCTGCTCGGGCCGGCCGCAGGCTGCCCCCATGGACTACAGCGCGGAAGCAGGCGTGCGGCCCATCCTGGTCACCGGTGCGGCGGGCAGCGTCGGGGCCGTAGGCAGAACGGTCGTCCAGGGGCTGCGGCGCCGGGGCCTCGAGGTCCGTGCTCTGGTGCACCGGGACGACGACCGTGCCCAGGCGCTGCGCGCGACGGGCGCCGAAGTCGTGGTCGGGGATCTGACGCGTCCCCGTGACGTCGCCGACGCCCTCGACGGCTGCGGGCGGATGTACTTCGGCATGGCCGTCTCGTCGGAGTACCTGCTGGCCGCGGTGACCACGGCCACGGTCGCGCGCGCCTACGGAGGGCTGGAGGTGTTCGTGAACATGTCGCAGCTGACCGTCTCCGAGATGGACGCCACCAGCGGCTCGGAGTCGCATCAGCATCGTCAGCAGTGGCTGGTCGAGCAGGTTCTCGACTGGTCAGGGCTGCCCGTGGTCGAGGTCAGGCCCACCGTCTTCATGGAGAACCCGCTCTTCCGGACGCTTTTTTCGTCGGTCGCCGCGGGCGGCACCCTCCGGTGGCCCTTCGGCAAGGCGAAGACCTCCCCGATCGCGGCCGGTGACGTCGCCGCGGTCGTCGAGGAGATCCTGGCCGATCCGGCCCGGCACATCGGCCGGACCTACGAGCTGACCGGGCCCCGGTCCCAGGACGCCGCCGCTCTGGCCGCGGAGATCTCCGATGCCCTCCACCGCACGGTCGGCTGCACCGAGGTCCCGCTGCAGGAATGGCTCGACGGCGATCTCAAAGAGCTGGGCCTGCCGGACCATGTCTTCCAGCACATCTCCACCATGGCCCGCCTGCACGCGGCCGGCCGCTACGACCGCCAGGCGGACGGCATGACCGAGGTCACCGGACGGCCCGCCGAGGGAGTGGGCGATTTCGTCCGCAAGAACCCCGAGTTGTTCGGCCACAGCCACTGAACCGGTTTGCCGGCCGGACTGCCGAGGACGCTGAGGACCGCCGAGGACGCCGAGGACTCCCGAGACCCGGTGGTCCGCCGGATCGACGGGGTCCGGCAGGCGTCGCGCTGAGGACGGTCGCGGTCCGGCAGGCGTCGCGCTGAGGGCGGCTCACTCAAGTTTCCCCGTGAGCTTCGCCGTTCCCGCCACATCCCCGCCAGTTCTCGCACCGCGACCAGCAGCCCCAGCAGCGCCGCGACCACGACCGCGACCGCTGCCAGCGCCAGGTTCGTCACGGTGAGCAGGGCCACGCCCGGCGCAAGCGCGGTGAAGCTGCTGGCGAAGGTGACCAGGCGGGCACGCCGGGCGCGTGCCCCCAGACAGGTGGGTCCGCTGGTCTCACTTCAGAAGGGGCGCGGGGAACTGCGCGAACAACCCCCGCCGGGTGCCAGATATACGACGACGGCGCCCCACCCACCCCAAACCGCCCCGAAGTTGTCCACAGGGTCTGACGGCCTTCGGCGCCCGCCTGTACCGTCTCCACGAGTTGATGTTCGTGCGTGTGCGTGCGTGGAGTACGGGGGAGGCGGTCGACGTGACCGGAGTGGAAGAGCGGACGGCGGCCGGCGGGCGCAAGCTGCCCGCGCCGAAGGGGTTTGCGCAGTGGCCTTCGCAGGGCTCCCCCAAGGAGGAGGGCAAGGCGCTGCGTTCGGCGGTGCCGCGCCGCAGCCACGACGCCCTTGACCTGGACGGCTCCCGTCCCGACGCGGTCCGCGCGGTCGAGGAGTCCAACCGGGACCGCATCCCGGAGCTGGTCCCGATAAGGGTCGGCAGGATGGCGGCGAGCCCGTTCGCGTTCCTGCGCGGCTCGGCCGGCCTGATGGCGCACGACCTGGCCCGCACCCCGATGACCAGGATCGCCACCCAGATCTGCGGCGACGCCCACGCGGCCAACTTCGGCCTGTACGGCGACCCGCGCGGCGACCTCGTCATCGATCTGAACGACTTCGACGAGACGGTGATCGGTCCCTGGGAGTGGGACCTCAAGCGGCTCGCCGCCTCCCTGGTGCTGGCCGGCCGGGAGGCGGGCGCCGACGAGGACACGTGCCGCAAGGCGGCCGGCGACGCGACCGGCGCCTACCGCCGCACCATGCGCCTGCTGGCCAAGCTCCCGGTCCTGGACGCGTGGAACGCGATCGCGGACGAGGAGCTGGTCTCCCACTCCGACGCCCACGACATGATCGGCACCCTGCGCCGGGTCTCGGAGAAGGCCCGCGCCAACACCAGCGGCCGGTTCGCGGCCCGCGCCACCGAGCCCACCGAGGACGGCGGCCGCCGCTTCGTGGAGGCCGCGCCGGTGCTGCGCCGGGTCCCGGACGCGGAGGCGGAGGCGGTCACCGCCGCCCTGGAGCACTACGTGACCACGCTCTCCGAGGACCGCCACCCGCTGCTCGCCCGGCACACCCCGCACGACGTCGCCTTCCGGATCGTCGGCACGGGCAGCGTCGGCACCCGCTCCTACGTCGTCCTCCTCCTCGACCACCGCGGCGAGCCGCTGATACTCCAGGTCAAGGAGGCCCGTCCGTCCGCGCTCGTCCCCCATCTCGCCACGGCCGGCTTCGAGACGCCGGCCGTCGACCACGAGGGCCGCCGGGTGGTCCTCGGCCAGAAGCGGATGCAGGTGGTCAGCGACATCCTGCTCGGCTGGACCACGGTGGACGGCCGCCCGTTCCAGGTCCGTCAGTTCCGCAACCGCAAGGGCAGCGTCGACCCCGCCGCCCTGTCCCCCGACCAGATCGACGACTACGGCAGGATGACCGGCGCCCTGCTGGCCCGCGCCCACTCGCACAGCGCCGACCCGCGCCTGATCGCCGGCTACTGCGGCAAGAACGAGGAGCTGGACGAGGCGATCGCCGCCTTCGCGGTGACCTACGCCGACCGTACGGAGGCGGACCACGAGGAGCTGGTGACCGCGGTGCGGGCGGGCCGGATAGCGGCGGAGCCCGGGGTGTGATCCGCGTGATCCGCGTGATCCACGGCTCGCGGCCTCCGGCGTCCCGAGAGGTGCTGACGTGAAGTACGTCGAAATAAGCGAGGGCGCCACGGGCGAGGGCGCTGCCGTGGTCTCCATCGACCCCGGCCCCTACCTGGCGCGGCTGCCGGAACTCGCCGACGGCCTGCCGCCCGGCGCCCGCGCCTTCGCCACCGACCCGCGCCACTACGAGTTCGGCGGCCGCCGCTGCGTGAAGGACCTGCGCCCCCTGGCCATGCGCCGCACGGCCACCGCCGGCATAGAACTCCGCTTCCGTCACAACTGCCACAAGCACGACGAGGACCTGATCGTCCGCTACACGGGCGTCTCCCGCTTCCAGACGGACATCCTGGGCGCCTGCGACCTCACCTCGCTCGGCGAGGTGATCCTCGACGAGATCCTTCCGCACCCCGGCGGCTGCACCCACGAGCTGGCCTGCCGCCCCGGCACCCTCGTCGTGGCCTGCACCGATCTGGTCGCCGAGTGGGTCCCGGCCACCGACGGCGACGACAGGCCCTAGGCTGGTCGGGTGACGACCCCGGAAGCTGAGCAGTCCCAGGCACCGCGGCCCGAGGAACGGCTGGAGCAGGCCGTACGGGCCGCCGAGCAGGCGTTGATCGAGTACGAGATCGCGGTCGAGACCTTCCGCGTCGAGGTGGAGAACTTCTCTCGCCTGCACGAACAGAAGCTCGGCCCCCTCTACCTCCGCATCGAGGAGCTGGACGCGCGGATCGCCGAGGCCAAGGCCGCCCGCACCGGCGACCCCGAGGACATCCGCGCCGCCGAGGAGGCCCGCGCCCGGGTCCTGCCCATCCCCGGTGTCGAGGAGCTGCTGCACGGCTGGATGGACGGCGACGGCCTGTTCCCGGAGGCCGTCGCGATGCTCACCGAGCAGGAGGTCCGGCCGCCGCAGCGGGTCCGCCCCAGCGAGGAGGCCCGCCGGCTCTACCGCGAGCTGGCCCGCAAGGCCCACCCCGACCTGGTGCAGGACGAGGCCGAGCAGGAGCGGCGCGAGGAGTTCCTCAGCCGGGTCAACGCGGCCTACGCCCGCGGCGACGAGGCCCTGCTGCGCGAGCTGGCCGAGGAGTGGGCGGCCGGCCCGGTCCCGCCGGAGCGCAGGCCGAGCCGGGCCGAGGAGCTGTACGCCCGCCTGGAATGGCTCTCCCAGCGCAAGGAGCTGCTCGGCCTGGTCGCCAAGGAGCTGGAGAACGGCCCCATCGCCGGCCTGCTCCGGCTGGCCCCCGACGACCCCGACGGCCTCCTCGACGAGATCGCCGAGCGGCTCCGCAAGGACGTGACCGAACGCGAGGCGGAACTGGCGGCCCTGCTGACCCAGGAGTAGCCCTCCGCTCAGGTCGGGTAGCGTCGGGGACATGAACTTCGCAGCGCGTGTGCCCACGGTCGAGGTCTCGGACCTCAAGGACGGCGACTTCCTGCTGGACGTCCGCGAGGACGACGAGTGGCAGGCGGGCCATGCCGCCGGTGCCCTGCACATCCCGATCAGCGAGTTCGTGGCCCGCTACGGCGAGCTCACCGAGGCCGCCCCCCAGGACGCGCGCGTGCACGTGATCTGCCGCTCCGGCGGCCGCTCGGCCCAGGTCACGATGTACCTGGTCCAGCAGGGCATCGACGCCGTGAACGTCGACGGCGGCATGCAGGTGTGGCAGGCAGCGGGCCGCGAGGTCGTCACGGACAGCGGCGACCCGGGGTTCGTCGTCTGAGGGAACTTGACGGCTGTGGGCACGGGGGGCGTCCTCAGGGGCGCGGGGAACTGCGCGACCGGCCCCCACCGGCCCGCAGATCACACACGGCCGAACGCCCCCTTCCCCGTCCACTACCCCAGTGGATGCGCTGCGAGCAGATCCCCCAACGCCTCCTCGTGAACCCCGGCCCCCCCGAGCGCCAGCTCGATCTGCTTCGCCCACGCGTGATACCGGTGCAGCACATACTCCGTGTCGGCCCCGAACCCCCCGTGCAGATGCTGCGCGGTCTGCACCACCCGCCGCACCCCCTCGGCCGCCCAGATCTTCGCCACCGCCACGTCCCCGGCCGCCGGCAGCGCCCCGGCCGCCCCCGAGGCGATCCGCCACGCCGCCTGCCACAGCGTCGCCTCCATGGCCCGCAGGTCGATGTACCGGTCCGCGGCCTGCACGGCCACCGCCTGGAACGTGGCGATGGGGTGCCCGAACTGCTCCCGCTTGCCGGCGTACTCACCGGTCATCCGCAGCACCCGCTCACCCACCCCGAGCGCCAGCGCGCACGTCCCGGTCACCAGCAGCTCCCGCAGCCACTCCCAGGCCCCGTCCGCCGCCACCACGTCCCGCGCCGCGACCCGCGCCGACTCCAGCCGCAGCTCCCCGAGCCGTTCCCCACTGGTCGACACCTGCTCGGCGACCGTCACCCCGGCCGAGCCCGAGCCCGAGTCCTCGGCGCCGGCCCCCTCGCCACCCGGCGCCACCAGCGCCAGCACGCTCCGGTCCGCCTCGGTGCGCGCCGGTACGACGACGAGGGCGGCGTCGTACGCCCATGGCACCGCCGTCTGCACGCCGTCCAGCACCCACGTGCCGCCGTCCCGCCGTGCGGTCACCGCCAGCTCGGCCGGGTCGTGCCCGGTGCGTCCGCTCGCGGCGACCGTCAGCACCGGCTCGCCCCGCCCCGCCCGCGCCGCCAGCCGGTCCCGCAACTCCGCCGACCCGTACCTCTGCACGGTCGCCAGGGCCGCGCTGTGCTCCAGTAACGGCACCCTGGCCAGCACCTTCGCCGACTCCCGCAGTACCAGGCACAGCGCGATGGCGTCCAGGCCGGCGCCGCCGTACTCCGCGCCCAGCAGCAGACTCAGCAGATCCGCTTGCGCCAGCCGGTCCCACAGCTCCCGGTCGAAGTGCTCGGAGACGGCGCCTGTGGTCAGCGCCGGGCTCGGCACCGCGTCCGGCGCCACCCCGGCGAACACCCCGCGTGCCGCCTCGGCCGCCGCCAACTGCTCCTCGGTGAAGGTGAAGTCCACGGTCCTGTCCTCCCGGCGGGTCACCGCTGATCTGACGGTCCGTCAAGATAGAACAGGTTCTAGAAGAAGGGAACCCAAAATCCCTGCGATCACCGGCTGTTCCCGTCGTAGGCTGACGGCCGCTCTCCGCCGACGGGGGACGGACACACGAGGGAGGACACATGGGGATCCGAAGCCTGACCCGCACCGAGGCCGAGCACCGGGCCGCACTGGTCACGGTCGAGCGGTACGACATCGACATCGACCTCACCGCCCTGCCCGACGGGCCGGAGGTCCGCTGCGTCTCCACGGTCACCTTCAGCTGCTCCGAGCCGGGGGCGGAGACCTTCGTCGACTGTGCGGCCGAGGTGCGCGCCGCCACCCTGAACGGCAGCCCCCTGACCCCCTCCGGCGACGGGCGGATCCCGCTGCCCGGCCTGGCCGCGCACAACGTGCTGCGCGTCGAGAGCGTCCAGGCCGACACCGCCACCGGCGCGGGCGTGCACAAGGCCACCGACCCCGCTGACGGCGAGGTGTACGTGTGGACGAGCTTCGAACCCGACGAGGCCCGGTTCGTCTGGGCCTGCTTCGACCAGCCCGACCTCAAGGCCCCGCACGCCTTCACCGTCACGGCCCCGGCCGCCTGGACCGTTCTCAGCAACTCCGGTGACCCGCGGATCGAGGAGCAGGGCGCGGGCCGCCGCTGGAGCTTCCCGGACACCCCGCCGCTGTCCGTGTACAACACCGTCGTCAACGCCGGCCCCTTCCACGGGATCCGCCGCGAGACCGACGGCCACGACCTCGGCATCTACGCGCGCCGCTCGCTCGCCGAGGTCCTGGAACGCGACGCCGACGACATCCTCACCCTCACCCGGCAGGGCCTCGCCTTCTACGCGGAGGCCTTTGCGATGCCGTTCCCGCAGCGCAAGTACGACCAGGTGTTCATGCCCGAGTTCGGCGGTGCGATGGAGAACTACGGCTGCGTGACCTGGTCGGACGCCTTCCTGCGGCGGGCCGAGCCGACACCCGCCGAACGCGAGCTGCTCGCGGTGGTGCTGCTGCACGAGATGGCGCACATGTGGTTCGGCAACATCGTCACCATGCGCTGGTGGGACGACCTCTGGCTGAACGAGGCCTTCGCCGAGTTCGCCTGCCACTGGTCCGCCGAGGGGGCCACCCGCTACACGGACGTCTGGGCGGGCCACCTCCTCAACGGCAAGGTCAGGGCGTACCTCTCCGACCAGGGCCCGGTCTCGCACCCGATCCACCAGCCCATCCACGACGTCGCCCAGGCCGCGTCGATCTTCGACAGCATCACCTATCCCAAGGGCGCCTCCGTCCTCCTCCAGCTGATGACCTACGTCGGCGAGGACCGCTTCCGCACCGGCATGGCCGCCTACTTCGCCCGCCACGCCTGGGGCACCACCACCCTCCAGGACCTGATCGACGCCCTCGCCGAGGCCAGCGGCCGCGACCTGACCGGCTGGCGCAAGGCCTGGCTGGAGACCGCGGGCACCGACCGCTTCACCCTGGAGCGCGACGGCGACACCGTCACCCTGCTCGCCGACGGCAGCCCCCGCCCCCAGGTCCTCGCGGTCGGCGCGTACGACCGCGTCGGCGACGCCCTGGAACGCACCGCGCTGGTCCGCGTCGAGGTCACCGAGGCCCGCACCCCGGTCACCGGCATTCCCGCCACGTCCGACCTCCTTCTGGTCAACGACGACGACCTCACCTTCGCCACCACCCGCCCGGACCCCACCGCCCGGGACACCCTCTTCCGCGCGGCGGGCCTGCTGCCCACCGCCATCTCGCGGGGCGTCGCCGCCGCCACCGTCTGGGACATGCTCACGGCCGGCGAGGCCACGGCGGCCGAGGCCGGCCGCTGCCTCACCGCGGTCCTCGCGGCCGAGACGTCCGACGCGGTGATCGAGCCCTACCTCACGCTCGTCACCAACATCGCCGAGCTCTGGGCACCGCCCGCCGAACGCCCCGCGCTGACCGAGGCCGTGGCCGCGGCCTGCCGGCGGCTCGCCGCCGACCCGGGCCGCCGTCAGGTCGCCCTGCGCGGCCTCGCCCGCACCGCGACCGGCGCCGAGGATCTGGCCTGGCTCCGCGAGCAGGCCGGCGACGACGTCGACCTGCGCTGGCGCGCCCTCGTCCGCGAGGCCGAGCTCGGCGGCGACGTCACCGCCGAGTCCGCCGCCCTGCTCGAACGCGACACCGACCCCGACGCCTGGATTCGCGCCCTCACCGTCCGGGCGGCCCTCCCCGATACGGCCGCGAAGGCCGAGGTCTGGCAGCGGCTGGCCGTGGACCGCGAGGTCCCGGTCGCAGCGGTCTCCGCGGTGGCGGCCGCCTTCTGGCGTCCCGGCCAGGACACCTGGCTCGCCCCCTACGCCGAGCGCTACCTGGAGGTGATCCCCGACCTGCAGCAGGGCGGCATGATTCCGGCGATGACCTACACCTCCCAGCTCTTCCCGCCGTATGCCGTCGACGCCGTGTACATCGAGAGGGTCCGTCAGGCGGCCCGGGACGCCTCCCCTGTCGTCCGCAACACTCTTCTGGAACGCTCGGACGCCGTCCGCCGCATGCTCCGTGCCCGGGTCGCGAACGTCTGACCCCGGGCGGGGCAGTCCTGCCGGGTCCCGTCCGATCGCTCGGCTCCGGCCGATCTCATGGTCGCGGGGCCCGGTGCCGACGTTCAACCCCTGTGGAAAACCTCGGCCGCGATCTGTGGACAACTCGCGCAAGCGCGGTCTGCGGACGGGACCGGACGACGTATGACCTGCGCTGATCACGGGCCGGGGGCTCCGGTGCCCTGGACCGGAAGGGCCGACGGCCGTGCCCGGAGTGGTGATGGCCACGCCGTCGGCCTCCTCCCCGGGGCTGCGCCCGGTGGCCGGTGCTGAGTACCGTTCCGTGCGAGTGCCGGGCAGCGGCACACCGCGCGGCGCCGGATCGGGGCCGCCCGGGCGGCGTGGCGGAATCGGGGAACGGGGCGGTATGGACGACGCGTACGACGAGGGCGTGGACGCCCGGCACGGGCCGGACGCCCCGAGCGGGACGCGTGCCGAGCCCGAGCCAGCCCCACCGGACCGTCCGGCCCCTCCGGAGCAGCCGTCCTCCGGCCCACCCCTTCCGCCGGAGTCCGCGGCCGTCCCCCGTACCGGCGTCGCCGCCCTGTCCCCCCGCTACCAGGTCGGCGCGGCCCTCGCCCTCGCCCTGGTCGCGGTCACCGCCTGCGTGCACCTCGGAATGGTGTTCCTGAGCGTGGCACCGGCGAACACGGTGACCAAGCAGCACGGCAAGGCGATCGAGGACTGGGTGTACCCGGAGTTCGAGCAGAACTGGAAACTCTTCGCGCCGAACCCGCTGCAGCAGAACATCTCCGTGCAGGTGCGCGCCGACGTGCTGATGCCGGACGGCACCACGACCACCACCGGCTGGAACGACCTGTCCGCGCAGGACGGCCGGGCCATCGACGGCAGCCTGGTGCCCAGCCACACCGTGCAGAACGAACTGCGCCGGGCCTGGGACTTCTTCACCTCCACGCACGGCAACGACAACCGCCCGATCGGCCTGCGCGGCTCCCTGTCCGAGCAGTACCTGCGCCGGATCGTCGTGATGCGCATGTACAAGGGGGACGCCACGAGCGAGAAGGGCACCATCCAGCGCGTGCAGGTACGGTCGAGCACCACCAACGTGACCCCGCCGGACTGGAGCGGCGAGAAGGTCTCCGACACGCCCGTCTACCGGGTGCTGCCCTGGTGGACGGTCACGGCGGACGAAGCGAACGGCGGTGTGCGGTGAACCGTCTCGCCCTGTGCCTGTCCCGCGCCATCGCCCGGGTCACCGATGCTGCGCTCGGCCCGTACCAGACGGCCGTCGTCCGCATCGGCTTCGCCGCCACCTGGCTGCTGTTCCTGCTGCGCGAGTACCCGCACCGCCAGGAGCTGTACGGCCCGCACGCCACCTGGAGCTTCGACCTCGCCCAGCAGCTGACCGCCGACAACCACGCCTTCACGGCGCTGCTGGCCTCCGACAGCAACACCTTCTTCGAGGTCTGCTACTTCCTCGCCGTCCTCGCCGGCGCGCTGCTGCTGGTGGGCTGGCGGACCCGGGCCACGTCCCTGTTCTTCATGATCGGCGTGCTCTCCCTGCAGAACCGCAGCGTGTTCGTGGGCGACGGCGGCGACAACGTGCTGCACCTGATGTCCTTCTACCTGGTGTTCACGCGCTGTGGCCAGGTGTGGTCCCTGGACGCGCGCCGGGCGGCCCGCGCGGGCGCCGCACGCGCGCGTGGCGAGCGCGTGGCCCCCGACCTGGCGGGCCCCGCCCTGTGGGCGGTCTCGGGACTCGTCCTGCTCGCGGCGGCCTTCACCGGCCGTACCGGAGGCGGCTGGCTGGTCCCGGCCGTGCTGTGGGCGACCTGGGCGGGCACCGCCCTGTGGTGGGCTGCCGACCGCTGGGGGCGCACGTCCGAGCCCCGCATCCTGCTCGACGTCATCGCCAACATCCTGCACAACGGCGCCCTGTTCGTGATCATGGCCGAGGCCTGCCTGATCTACGCCACCGCCGGCTGGTACAAGATCCAGGGCTCCCGCTGGCAGGACGGCACCGCCGTCTACTACCCGCTCCACCTGGACTACTTCTCGCCCTGGCCGGCCCTCGCCGACCTGCTGTCCGGCAACGGCACGATGGTGATGCTGGTGACCTACGGGACGGTCATCGTGCAGGTCGCCTTCCCGTTCACGCTGTTCAACCGGCGGGTCAAGAACGTCCTGCTGGCCGCGATGATGACCGAGCACGCGGTGATCGCGGTCGTGCTCGGCCTGCCCTTCTTCTCGCTGGCCATGATCACGGCGGACTCCGTCTTCCTGCCGACGTCCTTCCTGCACCGGGTCGGCGGCTGGGTGGTACGCGCGCGTGAACGCGTCCTCCGCCGGACCGCCCCGGAGCTGCCCGTGCAGCGCTCGCCGGAGCCCGACGAACAGCCCCGCGTAGGCTTCGGGGCATGACCGACCCCCTGGACCGCTGGGCGCGGCTGGCCGCTTCGGCCGTCCTGCTCGACGGTTTCCACGCCCTCAAGCACGCGCTGCGCTTCGGTGCGGAGGTGCCGGTGGCGGTCACGGCGGACCGGACGGCGACGCTGGCCCTGGCGGCCGAGTTGGCGCCGGACGTACGGGAGGCGCTGGCCGCGCTGCTGACGGAGGTGCCCGCGCGGACGTACGCGTCCCTCGTCCCGCGCCCGCACCCCACGGCCGTGGCCGCCCTGGCGGTACGGCCGTCCCGCGCGGCCAACCTGCGCGAGCTGGCCCGCGTCCCGCGCACGGCCCCCGTCGTGGTCCTCGACGAGCCGCGCAACCTCGGCAACGCGGGCGCGGTGATCCGCCTCGCGGCGGGCTTCGGGGCGACCGGCGTCATCACGACCGGCACCCTCGACCCCTGGCATCCGACGGTGGTCCGCGGCGGCGCGGGCCTCCACTTCGCCACGGCGGTGGAACGGCTGACGGTGCCCGAGCTGCCGGAGGGCCCGCTGTACGCGCTCGATCCGGAGGGCGAGGACATCAGGGGGCTGAAACTCCCTGACGACGCGATCCTCGCTTTCGGCTCCGAGCGGACGGGGCTCTCAGCCGGCCTCCGCGCGCGAGCCGACCACTTGCTGCGGCTGCCGATGCGCCCTCAGGTGAGCAGCTACAACCTGGCGACGAGCGTGGCGATGACCTTGTACCACTGGAGTGCCCTGTAAGAGGGCCGGGCGCAGGCGCCCCGTCAGGGGCGCTGGGGACTCCCCCGGCCGGAGGCCGGGGGAGGAACTGCGCGAGCAGCCCCGACGGCGCCGCACCGGCCCACAACCGTCCGCCACACGTGGCGGCACCGCCCGGCTCGGCACCGCCGACCACCACCGCCGTGGCGGAGCGCCGTTGCGGCGGCCGAGGAGATGGCGGCGACCGACGAATCGATGACGGCCAGGACAGCAACCGATGCCCGCCGGAAACGTCGGCCGCTGCCGCTGCCGCTGCCGCTGCCGCTGCCGCTGCCGCTGCCGCTGCCGCTGCCGCGCCTGCTCCTGCGTCCGCTCCTGTCTTCCGGCACCTGCCGCTGACGCCGGCGGGTCGTGCGCCTAGTGCTCGGCCGCGCTGCCGCTGATGCCGGCCGGTCGTGCGCCTACACCTCGCCCGTGCTGCCGCTGACGTCGGCCAATCGCGCGCTCCGTGCGCCCTCGCCTACGCCTCCCGGCGCACCTCGATCACCCGGAAGCGGTTCGCCACGAACGCCCCGTCGCACAGCGCGGCGTTCGCCGCCGGGTTGCCGCCCGAGCCGTGGAAGTCGGAGAAGGCGGCGGTCTGGTTGACGTACACCCCGCCCACCAGGTTCAGCGACAGCTGGGCCGCCTCCTCCAGGCAGACCTCCTCCACCGCGCGCTCCACGTCGGCGTCGACCGTGTACGCACCGACGGTCATCGCGCCCTTGTCCCGGATCGTCCGCCGCAGCAGCTCGACCCCGTCGGCGGCCGAGTCGACGGCGACGGCGAAGGACACCGGGCCGAAGCACTCGCTCATGTAGGCGGCCTCGTCGTCCGGCTTGGCACCGTCCAGCTTCACGATCACCGGCGTGCGCACGACCGCGCCCGGGAACTCGGGGTTGGCGATCTCGCGGGAGGCGAGGGCGACCTCGCCGAGCCCGGCGGCGGCCTCCAGGCGGGCCTTGACGTCGGGGTTGACGATGGCGCCGAGCAGCGCGTTGGCCCGGGCGTCGTCACCGAGCAGGCCGTCGACCGCACGGGCGAGGTCGGCGACCACCTCGTCGTACGTCCGCGGGCCCTCGTCGGTGCGGATGCCGTCGCGGGGGATCAGCAGGTTCTGCGGGGTGGTGCACATCTGGCCGCTGTAGAGGGAGAGCGAGAAGGCCAGGTTGGAGAGCATGCCCTTGTAGTCGCCGGTGGACTCGACCAGGACCGTGTTGACGCCGGCCTTCTCGGTGTACACCTGCGCCTGCCGGGCGTTGGCCTCAAGCCAGTCGCCGAAGGCGGTCGAGCCGGTGTAGTCGATGATCTTGATTTCGGGGCGGGTCGCGAGCGTCTTGGCGATGCCCTCGCCGGGGTGCTCCGTCGTCAGCGCCACCAGGTTCGGGTCGAAGCCGGCCTCGGTGAGGACCTGGCGGGCTACCTGCACGGTGAGGGCGAGCGGGAGGACCGCGCGGGGATGCGGCTTCACCAGGACCGCGTTGCCGGTGGCGAGGGAGGCGAACAGGCCCGGGTAGCCGTTCCACGTCGGGAACGTGTTGCAGCCGATGAGCAGCGCGATGCCGCGCGGGACCGGCGTGAACGTCTTCGTGAGCGCGAGCGGGTCGCGCTTGCCCTGCGGCTTGCTCCACTCGGCCGTGTCGGGGGTGCGGATCTGCTCCGCGTAGGCGTAGGCCACCGCCTCCAGGCCGCGGTCCTGGGCGTGCGGGCCACCCGCCTGGAACGCCATCATGAAGGCCTGGCCGCTGGTGTGCATGACCGCGTGCGCGAACTCGTGCGTCCGGTCGCTGATCCGCTTGAGGATCTCCAGGCACACCACCGCGCGCGCCTCCGCGCCCGCGTCGCGCCACGCGCGCTGCCCCGCCCGCATCGCCGGCAGCAGTGTGTCGACGTCGGCATGCGGGTAGGTCACGCCCAGCTCGATGCCGTACGGGGAGACCTCGCCGCCGGTCCAGTCGTCGGTGCCGGGCTGGCCGAGGTCGACACGGGTGCCGAGGAGGGCGTCGAAGGCGGCCTTGCCCGCCGCCGCGTCCAGGCTGCCGTGCTCGCCGTAGGCCTTGGGGTGCTCGGGGTGGGGGGACCAGTACGCGCGCGTGCGGATCGCCTCCAGCGCCTGGTCAAGGGTGGGCCGGTGCTTGGCGATCAGCTCGTGCACGGTGAGTTCGGCGGTCATGCGGGACCAACTCCTCGTCTGATGAGCTTCCCCTTGAAGCTCATGACCTGGGCGGAAACGGCCGGACAGAGTTAGAGTAACCGAACGATCGGTCGGGACAAGGGGGCCTGCCGCATCTGTGGAAAACCCCGTGCGGGAGGATCGCGCACATGACAGCACTCGACCTCAGCAGCACCGTGGGAGTCGTCGGCACCGGCACCATGGGCCAGGGCATCGCCCAGGTCGCACTCGTCGCAGGCCATCCCGTCCGGCTGTACGACACCGTCCCCGGGCGGGCCGGGGAGGCGGCCGCGGCGATCGTCGCCCGCCTCGACCGGCTCGTCGAGAAGGACCGGATGACGGCCGCCGCCCGGGACGCCGCCCGCGCCCGGCTGCTGCCCGCCGGCGAGCTGACCGAGTTCGCCGACTGCACGCTGGTCGTGGAGGCCGTCCTGGAGCGGCTGGAGGCCAAGCAGGAGCTGTTCCGGGCCCTGGAGGACATCGTCGGCGAGGACTGTCTGCTCGCCACCAACACCTCCTCCCTGTCGGTGACGGCCATCGGCGGCGCCCTGCGCAACGCCTCCCGCCTGGTCGGCCTGCACTTCTTCAACCCGGCCCCGCTGCTGCCGCTGGTCGAGGTCGTCTCCGGGTTCGCCACCGACGTCACGTCGGCCACGCGCGCGTACGAGACCGCCCGCTCCTGGGGCAAGACGCCGGTAGCCTGCGCGGACACCCCCGGTTTCATCGTCAACCGCATCGCCCGGCCCTTCTACGCCGAGGCCTTCGCGGTCTACGAGGCGCAGGCGGCGGACCCGGCCACCATCGACGCGGTGCTGCGCGAGAGCGGCGGCTTCCGGATGGGCGCCTTCGAACTGACCGACCTGATCGGCCAGGACGTCAACGAATCCGTCACGCACTCCGTGTGGCAGGCGTTCTTCCAGGACGTCCGCTTCGCGCCCTCGCTGGCCCAGCGGCGGCTGGTCGAGTCCGGCAGGCTCGGCCGCAAGACCGGCCACGGCTGGTACGACTACGCGGACGGCGCCGAGCCCGCCGAGCCGCACACCGCCGAGCCCGCCGACCGGCCCGCCTACGTCGTCGCCGAGGGCAGCCTGGGCCCGGCGGCCGAACTGCTCGCGATGATCCGCGAGGCCGGCATCCAGGTCCGCGAGGAGGACGAGGACCACGGCACCCGCCTGGTCCTGCCCAGCGGCGGCCAGCTGGTCCTCGCCGACGGCCAGACCTCGGTGGAGTTCCGGGACGTCGTCTACTTCGACCTCGCCCTCGACTACCGCCGTGCCGGCCGCATCGCCCTGTCCGCCGGCCACGACACCCTGCCCCAGACGCTTTGTGAGGCGATCGGCCTCTTCCAGGCGCTCGGCAAGCAGGTCAGCGTCATCGGCGACGTGCCCGGGATGATCGTCGCCCGCACGGTCGCCCGGATCGTCGACCTCGCGCACGACGCCGTCGCCAAGGGGGTCGCCACCGAGGAGGACATCGACACCGCGATGCGCCTGGGCGTCAACTACCCGCTCGGCCCGTTCGAGTGGAGCCGCCGCCTGGGCCGCGACTTCGCCTACGACCTCCTCGACGACCTCCACCTGCGCGATCCGAGCGGCCGCTACGCGCCCTCCCTCGCGCTCTACCGGCACGCCTACGCCACCGAGAAGCGGGAGGGCGCCTCATGACCACCGCCAAGCGCGACACCTACACCCCCGAGACCCTGCTCTCGGTGGCCGTCCAGGTCTTCAACGAGCGCGGCTACGACGGCACCTCCATGGAGCACCTCTCCAAGGCGGCCGGCATCTCCAAGTCGTCGATCTACCACCATGTCGCCGGCAAGGAGGAGCTGCTGCGCCGCGCGGTCAGCCGGGCCCTGGACGGCCTGTTCGCGATCCTCGACGAGGAGCACGCGCGCGTGGGCCCCGCCGCGGACCGCCTGGAGCACGTCGTACGGCGCATGGTCGAGGTGCTGATCACCGAACTGCCGTACGTGACGCTGCTGCTGCGGGTGCGCGGCAACACCGGCACCGAGCGGTGGGCGCTGGAGCGGCGGCGGGACTTCGACCACCGGGTGGCCGACCTGCTGAAGGCGGCCGCCGCCGAGGGCGACATACGTGGTGACGTCGAGGTGCGCCTGGCGACCCGGCTGGTCTTCGGCATGGTCAACTCGATCGTGGAGTGGTACCGCCCGGACAGCCGCGGCGCGAGCGAGCGGGAGGTCTCCGAGGCGGTCGTCCGGCTGGTCTTCTCCGGCCTGCGCGCGCACTGACGTCAGCCGTCCTCAGCTGTCCTCGGGCTCCAGGTCCTCCTCCTCGAACACCAGCAGGGTGCGGGTGCTGAGCACTTCGGGGATGGCCTGGAGACGGGTCAGCACCAGCTCGCGCAGCGCCCGGTTGTCGGGCGTGTGCACCAGGAGCAGGACGTCGAAGTCACCGCCCACCAGGGCGATGTGGGAGGCGCCGGGCAGCTGCCGCAGCTGCTCGCGCACGGTCCGCCAGCTGTTCTGGACGATCTTCAGCGTGATGTACGCCGAGGTGCCCTGGCCGGCCCGTTCGTGGTCCACCCGGGCGCCGAAGCCGCGGATCACCCCGTCCTCGACGAGCCGGTTGATACGCGCGTAGGCGTTGGCGCGCGAGACATGGACGCGTTCGGCGACCGAGCGTATCGACGCCCGGCCGTCCGCCTGCAGGATCTGCAGGATGTCCTGATCGATGGCGTCCAGCGGGCGCGCGGGCGGCGGCGCCGCCTGATCCTGCGGGCCCTCGGCCATTTGTTCAGGTGCCATGTCCCCCCACCTCCCTACCATGGACGTACTGCGTTCATTCCAGGCTGTGGAGAACCGTTTGTCCACAGCCTGGCGCCGCCTGTAGCCAAAATGTGCCGACGACCGAACAATCGGTAGGTGGGACGGGTCACAGGCGATCCGTCTCCCGTAGCCACCCCCACAAGGAGGTGCCGTCATGACGGTCATGGAGCAGCGCGGCGCGTACCGCCCGGCGCCGCCGCCCGCCTGGCAGCCCCGGACGGACCCAGCGCCGCTGCTGCCCGACGAGCGCCCGTACCGCGTCCTCGGAACGGAGGCGGCCGCCAAGGCCGACCCGGAGCTGCTGCGCCGGCTGTACACCCAGCTCGTCCGCGGCCGCAGGTACAACGCCCAGGCGACCGCCCTCACCAAGCAGGGCCGCCTCGCCGTCTACCCCTCCAGCACTGGCCAGGAGGCCTGCGAGGTCGCCGCCGCGCTCGCCCTCGAGGAACGCGACTGGCTCTTCCCCAGCTACCGGGACACCCTCGCGGTGGTCGCCCGCGGCGTGGACCCCGTCGAGGCGCTCACCCTGCTGCGCGGCGACTGGCACACCGGCTACGACCCCTACGCGCACCGCGTGGCCCCGCTCTCCACCCCTCTCGCCACCCAGCTCCCGCACGCCGTCGGCCTCGCTCACGCGGCCCGCCTCAAGGGCGACGACGTGGTCGCGCTCGCCATGGTCGGCGACGGCGGCACCAGCGAGGGCGACTTCCACGAGGCGCTGAACTTCGCCGCCGTCTGGCAGGCCCCGGTCGTCTTCCTGGTCCAGAACAACGGCTTCGCCATCTCCGTCCCGCTCGACAAGCAGACCGCCGCGCCCTCCCTGGCCCACAAGGCCGTCGGATACGGCATGCCGGGCCGCCTGGTCGACGGCAACGACGCGGCCGCCGTGCACGAAGTCCTCGCCGACGCCGTACGGCACGCGCGCGAGGGCGGCGGCCCGACCCTGGTCGAGGCGATCACCTACCGGATCGACGCCCACACCAACGCCGACGACGCCACCCGCTACCGCGGCGCCACCGAGGTCGACGCCTGGCGCGACCACGACCCGATCCTGCTCCTGGAGCGCGAGCTGACCGACCGCGGACTGCTCGACGAGGACTTCGCCGGCCGCACCCGCGAGGACGCCGAGACCATGGCCGCCGACCTGCGCGAGCGCATGAACCGCGACCCCGAACTCGACCCCATGCACCTCTTCGACCAGGTCTACGCGGAGACCACCACGCAACTGCGCGAACAGCGCGCCCTGCTCCGCGCCGAGCTGGACGCCGAGCAGCAGGACCAGGAAGGCGGGCCGCGATGACGACCGTCGCCGTCAAGCCGGCCACCATGGCGCAGGCGCTCACCCGCGCACTGCGGGACGCCATGGCCGCCGACCCCGCCGTGCACGTCATGGGCGAGGACGTCGGCACCCTCGGCGGGGTCTTCCGGGTCACCGACGGCCTCGCCAAGGAGTTCGGCGAGACCCGCTGCACCGACACCCCCCTCGCGGAGGCCGGCATCCTCGGCACCGCCGTCGGCATGGCCATGTACGGACTGCGCCCGGTCGTGGAGATGCAGTTCGACGCCTTCGCCTACCCCGCCTTCGAACAGCTCATCAGCCACGTCTCCCGGATGCGCAACCGCACCCGCGGCCGGATGCCCCTCCCGATCACCGTCCGCATCCCCTACGGCGGCGGCATCGGCGGCGTCGAGCACCACAGCGACTCCTCCGAGGCCTACTACATGGCCACTCCCGGCCTGCACGTCGTCACCCCGGCCACCGTCGCCGACGCCTACGGCCTGCTGCGCCGGTCCATCGCCTCCGACGACCCCGTCGTCTTCCTCGAACCCAAGCGCCTGTACTGGTCCAAGGACACCTGGAACCCCGAGCATCCGACGGACGTTGAACCCATCGGCCGCGCGGTGGTGCGCCGAACCGGGCGCAGCGCCACGCTCATCACCTACGGCCCGTCCGTACCGGTCTGCCTCGAAGCCGCCGAGGCCGCCCAGGCGGAGGGCTGGGACCTGGAAGTCGTCGACCTGCGCTCCCTGGTGCCGTTCGACGACGAGACGGTCTGCGCCTCCGTACGGCGCACCGGGCGAGCGGTCGTCGTACACGAGTCGGGCGGGTTTGGCGGACCGGGAGGGGAGATCGCGGCACGCGTGACCGAGCGCTGCTTCCACCACCTGGAGGCGCCGGTGCTGCGCGTGGCCGGGTTCGACATCCCCTACCCGCCGCCGATGCTGGAGCGCCACCACCTGCCCGGCGTGGACCGCATCCTGGACGCGGTGGCGCGTCTGCAGTGGGAGGCCGAGGGCTGATGGCACAGGTGCTGGAGTTCAAACTGCCCGACCTCGGGGAGGGGCTCACCGAGGCGGTGATCGTGACCTGGCTGGTCCAGGTCGGCGAAGTGGTCGCGATCGACCAGCCGGTCGTCGAGGTCGAGACGGCCAAGGCGATGGTCGAGGTCCCCTGCCCCTACGGCGGTGTGGTCACCGCCCGCTTCGGCGAGGAGGGCACCGAACTGCCCGTCGGCGCCCCGCTCCTGACGGTCGCCGTCGGCGAGGCGACCACCGTCCCCGAGACGGAGGGCTCCGGCAACGTGCTGGTGGGATACGGCACGGGAACGCCTCCGGCGCGCCGCCGGAGGATCCGCAACACCACCCCGGAGCGGGCGAACGGCACGGCCGACCCGGTCAGTTCCCGGGAGCCGGCGCCCCACACCGCCCTCGCCGAAGCGGAAACGGACCCCCACGCCCAGGTGCCCGCGCCGCCCGGCCGGCTCACCGAGGGCCCCGTCCCGGTGATCTCCCCCCTGGTCCGCCGCCTCGCCCGGGACAACGACCTGGACCTGCGCAGGCTGTCCGGCTCGGGCCCCGACGGCCTGATCCTGCGCGCCGACGTCGAGGACGCCCTGCGGGTCAGCGCGGCCCGCGCCGCCGCCCCCGCCCCCAGGACCCCGGCCACCACCTCGAACGCCCCCTCCGGCATCCGTATCCCCCTCAAGGGCATCCGGGGCGCGGTCGCCGACAAGCTCTCCCGCAGCCGCCGGGAGATCCCCGACGCGACCTGCTGGGTGGACGCCGACGCGACCGAGCTGATGCGCGCCCGCACCGCGATGAACGCGGCGGCGGGCCCGAGGATCTCCCTCCTCGCGCTCCTCGCCCGGATCTGCACCGCCGCGCTGGCCCGTCACCCCGAACTGAACTCCTACGTCGACGTCGAGGCCCGCGAGATCGTCCAACTCGACCACGTCCACCTGGGCTTCGCCGCCCAGACCGACCGCGGCCTCGTCGTCCCCGTCGTCCGCGACGCCCACGCCCGCGACGCCGAGTCCCTGACCGCGGAGTTCGCCCGCCTGACCGAGTCGGCCCACGCCGGCACGCTCACCCCCACGGACCTCACCGGCGGCACCTTCACCCTCAACAACTACGGCGTCTTTGGCGTCGACGGCTCCACCCCGATCCTCAACCACCCCGAGGCAGCCATGCTCGGCGTGGGCCGCATCACCCCGAAGCCCTGGGTCCACGAGGGCGAGCTGGCGGTCCGCCAGGTCGTCCAGCTCTCCCTGACCTTCGACCACAGGGTCTGCGACGGCGGCACGGCGGGAGGGTTCCTGCGATACGTGGCCGACTGCGTAGAACAGCCGACGGTCCTTCTGAGGACACTTTGAGCACCCCTACCTAAAGGGGCGCTGCGGGTACCCCCGGCCGAAGGCCGGGGGAGGAACTGCGCGACCAGCCACACACAACCCGCACCCGCGCACGGCGGCCACACCGCCGCCCCTCACGCGCAGGCGCACGCAACACACCCTGCAGATCCCACCCCTCCCATCGGTTCCCCGTGATCAGAACGCCCCCCATACTCGAAAGGTGACCGCCACCGACCGACCCCCCTACGACGCGATCGTGCTGGCCGGCGGCGCCGCGAGGCGCCTCGGCGGAGCCGACAAGCCCGCCGTCCGGGTGGGCGGGCGCCCCCTTCTCGACCGCGTCCTCGCGGCCTGCGCCGGCGCCCGCCGGACCGTCGTCGTGGCGGCCCCCCGCCCCACCTCCCGCCCGGTCCACTGGACCCGCGAGGAGCCACCGGGCGGCGGTCCGGTCGCCGCCCTCGACGCCGGCCTGCGGCACATCACCGCCGACCGCGCGGTCGTACTCTCCGCAGACCTCCCGTTCCTCGAAGAGGCGACCGTGGAGCGCCTGTTGGCGGCCCTGCACCCGACCGCCGCGGACGGCGCCCTGCTCACCGACGCCGACGGCCGGGACCAGCCGCTCGTCGCGGCCTACCGCACCACCGCACTCCGCCACGCCCTCGCGGTCCTGGCCGGAGACGGCGGCAACGGCCTCACCGGCCTCCCCCTGCGGCGCCTGACCGCCGCGCTGCACCTCACCCGTGTCCCGGACCCCCTCGCGTCCTTCGACTGCGACACCTGGGACGACATCGCCGACGCCAGGGCACGCATCAGGGAGCATGGTCACGTGTTGGATGAATGGATCTCCGCAGTCAAGGACGAACTGGGCATCGACCTGGACGTCGACATCCGCCTTCTGCTCGACCTGGCCAGGGACGCCGCGCACGGCGTGGACCGCCCTGCCGCCCCGCTGACCACCTTCCTCGTCGGCTACGCGGCCGCACAGGGCAAGGGCGGCCCCGAGGCGGTCGCCGAGGCGGCCCACAAGGCCGCAGCGCTGGCCCTGCGCTGGGCGGAAGAGGCCGATGCCGCCACCGACGGGCCGGGCCCCGGCAACCCGGCCCCCGGACCCGGCCGGTGACCGCCCCCGGCACCCGGTCCGGCACCCCCGCCGCCGCGGACACCGACGACGATCTCGACGTCGAGGAGGCACTCGCCCTCGTGAGAGAGCCCCGAGACCCCAGGGAGCCCGGCCCGGACGCGACCGCGGCGCCCTCCGCGCACGGCGGGCACGGGCACGGCGGTCACTCGGCCCACCGGCACCGCGCCACCCCCTGGCCCCAGGCCCGCGAGACCGCCGCGCGCGCCGCCCGGGCCGCGGCCCGGTCCGGAGCCCGCCGCGCCCCCGCCTCGGTACCGCTGGCCGACGCTCTCGGCCTGACCCTCGCCGCCCCGCTGGACGCGCTCACCGACCTGCCCTCCTTCGACACCTCCGCGATGGACGGGTGGGCGGTCGCGGGCCCCGGACCCTGGGACGTCCGGGAGGGAGGCGTGCTGGCCGGGCACGCGCAGCCCGAGCCGCTCACCGACGGCGAGGCGGTCCGCATCGCCACCGGCGCCCGGATCCCGGCGGACACCACCGCGGTGCTGCGCAGCGAGCACGGCCGTCTCGACGCCCAGGGCCGGCTGCACCCCACCCGCGAGGTGGTGCACGGCCAGGACATCCGCCCGCGCGGCCAGGAATGCCGCAGTGGCGACCAGCTGCTGCCCGTCGGCACCCTGGTCACCCCGGCGGTCCTCGGCCTCGCCGCGGCCGCCGGATACGACACCGTCACCGTCGTCCCCCGCCCCCGCGCCGAAGTCCTGATCCTGGGTGACGAGTTGCTCACCGAAGGACTCCCGCATGACGGGCTCATCCGCGACGCGCTCGGCCCGATGCTCCCGCCCTGGCTGCGCGCGCTCGGCGCCGAGGTCACCGCCGTCCGCCGGCTCGGCGACGACGCCAAGGCCCTGCACAAGGCGATCACCTCGTCGACGGCCGATCTCGTGGTCACCACGGGCGGCACCGCATCCGGTCCGGTCGACCACATCCACCCGACCCTGGAACGTATCGGCGCC
Organism: Streptomyces sp. NPDC001507; assembly: GCF_042894765.1. NCBI lineage: Bacteria > Bacillati > Actinomycetota > Actinomycetes > Kitasatosporales > Streptomycetaceae > Streptomyces > Streptomyces sp. NPDC001507. The sequence continues at coordinate 151,952 of NZ_JBIAVV010000010.1, read as the reverse complement.
GAACTCCTCGTCGACGGCGTCAAGGTGCGCCCGGGCCACCCCATGCTGCTGGCCCGCACCAAGGAGAACCAGCACCTCGTCGGCCTCCCCGGCAACCCCCTGGCGGCCGTCTCCGGCCTGCTCACCCTCGCCGAACCCCTGTTGCGCACCCTCGCCGCCCACCCGGCTCCGGAGCCGTACACCGTGCCGCTGGCGGAGGCTGCGCACGGGCACCCGTACGACACCCGGCTCATCCCGGTCGTCCTGCGGGGCGACACCGCGGTCCCGCTGCACTACAACGGCCCGGCCATGCTCCGCGGCATCGCCGCCGCCGACGCGCTCGCGGTCGTGGCACCGGGCGGAGCACAGCAGGGCGCGGAGACGGAACTCCTCGACCTGCCGTGGGCGGCCGCGGGCATCGGGGTCTGTTTCACGTGAAACTTCCCGGCCATGACGTCATCGCCCGCCAGGCGGACGAACACCTGGTGGCCCATCGGGTGAGACTCCCGACGAAGGTGGTGGAGCGCCCGATCCGCCAGGTCGCCAAGCGGGTCTCCATGGCCCTGCTGGTGCTGGTCGCCACCGCGTTGATCGTCTATGCCGACCGCGACGGCTACACCGACAACTCCGACGGCTCGGTCGATCTCCTCGACGCCTTCTACTACGCGACCGTCACCCTCTCCACCACGGGCTACGGTGACATCACCCCGGTCAGCGACAGTGCGCGGCTCACCAACATCTTCGTCATCACGCCCCTGCGGGTGCTGTTCCTGATCATCCTGGTCGGCACCACGCTCGAAGTCCTCACCGAACGCACCCGGGAGGAATGGCGCCTCAACCGCTGGAGGTCGGCCTTGCGGGACCACACCGTCGTCGTCGGGTTCGGGACGAAGGGGCGGTCGGCGATCCAGACCGTCTGTGCGACCGGGCTGAACAAGGAGCAGGTGGTGGTGGTCGACCCGAGCTCCAAGGTGATCGAGGCGGCCACCGCCGACGGATACGCGGGGGTCATGGGGGACGCGACCCGCAGCGAGGTGCTGAAGCGGGCCGAGGTGCAGCGGGCACGGCAGATCATCATCGCGACCCAGCGTGACGACACGGCCGTGCTGGTTACCCTGACGGCCCGGCAGCTCAACAAGGCGGCGAAGATCGTGGCCGCGGTCCGCGAGGAGGAGAACGCGCCGCTGCTCAAGCAGTCCGGCGCCGACGCCGTGATCACCAGCGCCAGCGCGGCCGGCCGGCTGCTCGGGCTGTCCGTGCTCAGTCCGGCCGCCGGCATGGTCATGGAGGACCTCATCCAGCAGGGCAGCGGCCTTGACCTCGTGGAACGACCCGCGGTCAAGGCCGAGGTCGGCAGGACGCCACGGGAGACGGCCGACCTGGTGGTGAGCGTCGTACGCGGCCACCGGGTGCTCGGGTACGACGATCCGGCCGTCGGCACCATCGAGGCGACGGACCGGCTGATCACGATCGTGCGGGCCTCGCCGGGCAGCCGGGTCGCCCCGGACGTACGGCCGCTGCCCCGCGCCTGACCGGACGAGCCGCCGGTGACGTCACCAGCGGGGGCCGGACGGGCGGGGAGTAGCGTCGGCCGCATGTATGCGATCACGATTCCCGAACCTGGTGGGCCCGAGGCGCTGGTGTGGAACGAGGTCCCCGATCCCGTGCCCGGCGAGGGCGAGGTGCTGGTCGAGGTGGTGGCGAGCGCCGTCAACCGCGCCGACATCATGCAGCGACAGGGCTACTACGACCCGCCGCCGGGCGCCTCCCCGTACCCCGGTCTCGAGTGCTCCGGGCGGATCGCCGCGCTCGGCCCCGGGGTCTCCGGCTGGTCGGTCGGCGACGAGGTGTGCGCCCTGCTCGCGGGCGGCGGCTACGCCGAGAAGGTCGCCGTGCCGGCCGGACAGCTCATGCCGGTGCCCGAGGGCCTGGATCTGAAGCAGGCCGCGGCGCTGCCCGAGGTGGCCTGCACCGTCTGGTCGAACGTCTTCATGATCGCCCACCTGCACCCCGGCGAGACCCTGCTCGTGCACGGCGGCTCCAGCGGCATCGGCACCATGGCGATCCAGCTGGGCAAGGCGGTCGGCGCCAGGGTCGCGGTCACCGCGGGCACGAAGGAGAAGCTGGACTTCTGCGCCGAGCTCGGCGCGGACATCCTCGTCAACTACCGCGAGCAGGACTTCGTCGCCGAGGTGAAGCAGGCCACCGACGGCGCGGGGGCCGACGTCATCCTGGACAACATGGGCGCCAAGTACCTGGACCGCAACGTCCAGGCGCTCGCGGTCAACGGGCGGCTCGCGATCATCGGCATGCAGGGCGGTGTGAAGGGCGAGCTGAACATCGGCGCGCTGCTCGGCAAGCGGGCCGCGATCAGCGCGACCTCGCTGCGCGCCCGCCCGCTCGCCGAGAAGGCGGCCATCGCAGCGGCGGTGCGGGAGCACGTGTGGCCGTTGATCACCCAGGGCCATGTCCGCCCGGTCGTCGACCGGGAGCTGCCGATGGCGGAGGCGGCGCAGGCCCATCGGGTGGTCGAGGCCAGCGAGCACATCGGCAAGGTCTTGCTGGTTGCCCCGTAGCCCCGTAGCCCCGTAGCCCCGTCGCCCCGTCGCGCCTCAGCCCCGCCGTACCCGCAGGCCCACGAAGGCGAGGCCGAGCCCGAGGCCGATCAGGACCAGGCCGCTGCCGAGCGGAAGGACCTGCAGCACGGGCTCGGTGTCGTCCTCCTGGCCCGGGCCCATCGCCTGGCCCGACGTCGGGGGCGGCTGGGGCGAGGAGGCGGGCGCCAGGACGGCCTCCCGGGGCGGCTGGGCAGGGGTGGCCGCCGGGCTCCCGACGCCGCTCCCCGCGGACTCCGTCGCCGTCCCTTCGCCGGGACCGCTCTGGTCGTCCCTACCGCCCTGGTCGTCCGGTCTGCCGGAGTCCTCCGGGTCGCCGGGGCCGTCGGGGTCGTCCGGGTCCTGGTCCTCGACCTTCGTCCCCGGTCCCTCGGGCCGCCCCGGTCGCATCCGGCCCTCGCCCGCCACGGTTCCGGCCAGCGACGGCTCGGGGGTGGCCGAGGCGTGGGCGGAGTCCGAGGGCAGCGGCCCGGGGCCGTACCCGACCGCCGTACCGCACGGCAGCAGGACCGCAGCGAGGGCGAGCAGCAGCCGGACGAGCGCGGGCCGTACCTGACCGAGCGGCCGGTCGCCGGCGCGGCGGAGTCGCAGCCTTGGAGTCACGTCGGTGACCTCCTGGAGCACAGTCGTCGTCAGGGCCGACGATCATCAGACTCACATGTGATGACGACTCCGGCATTTCTGATGCGGCCGAAGGGACTACGGGCGGTCCGGGGCTGTTCCGAGGGGTGGATCAGCCCTCATGGGGGGCACCACGGTGGTGAGGTGCAGGGGTGCGAGAGAATGGCGGCATGGAGATGCCGAGGAACGAACGGTCGCCCGAGAATCCGCAGATCCTGGTCGTGGGCCAGGACGGGATGGCACTCGGTGGCGGCAACGGGGACGAGGACTCCCGCGAGGTCCCGGTGACGGAGATGGTGGAGCAGCCCGCCAAGGTCATGCGGATCGGCAGCATGATCAAGCAGCTCCTCGAGGAGGTGCGCGCCGCTCCCCTCGACGAGGCCAGCCGGGCCCGGCTCAAGGAGATCCACGCCAGCTCGGTGAAGGAGCTGGAGGACGGCCTGGCGCCGGAGCTGGTGGAGGAGCTGGAGCGCCTCTCGCTGCCGTTCAACGAGAACGCGACTCCTTCGGACGCCGAACTGCGCATCGCGCAGGCCCAGCTGGTGGGCTGGCTGGAGGGGCTGTTCCACGGGATCCAGACCACCCTGTTCGCCCAGCAGATGGCCGCCCGCGCCCAGTTGGAGTCGATGCGGCGCGCGCTGCCCCCGGGCGTCGGCCACGAGGGCGAGGAGCACGGGCCGGCCGGCCGCTCCGGCGGGCCGTACCTCTAGAGCCCCCGCGGACACCCCCGAAACGGAGCGAAGGGCCCGGCGGACAGCCGCCGGGCCCTTTCTATTGCGCCCCGCGTCAGCACGCCCCGCGTCAGCACGCCCCGCGTCAGCACGCCCCGCGTCGGTGTGCCCGGCACCAAAGCGCCCGCATCAGAGCGCCCCGCGTCCGTGCGCCCGGCATCAGCCCGTCGCCGGGTTGCCCGTCGACACCCTGAGTTCGATGGTCGGCATGTCCTCCGGGGCGACGTCGGTGCCGGCGGACGGGAACTGCTCCATGACCGCGCCGTCGCCGTAGGTGTTCTCGTCCACGGAGACGATCTTCATCCGCCAGCCGGCGGCCTGGAAGCACTCCTTGACCGACTTGATGTACTTGAACTTGAAGTCCGGGACCTGGATCTTGTCCGGGTCGTCGTAGGACTCCTGCGGTTCGGTGCACTCGGTCGACTCGACGGTCTTGGAGGTGTCGGGTCCGCGGTAGCCCGAGGCGTGCGAGGCCGCGGCACTCGCGCTGCTGCCCCCGCCGCCACCGCTGCCACCGGACCCGTCATCGCCGCCGGTGTTCAGCGCCAGCGCGACGACGAGGCCGATCACCGCGACGAGCGACACCGCGATCGACCCGATGACCACCGGCCGGTTGCCTTTCCCGCCGCCCGCGCCACTTCCACCCCCGCCGGACGGCCCCTGGAGCGTGATGTTGTACGGCGGCGGGGTCGACGGCGCCGGCTGGGCGTACCCGGCCGGGGTCTGGTAGCCCGCCTGCTGCGGATAGCCGTAGGCGGGTGCGGGACCCCCGGTCCCGTAGGGATTCGGGGCCGGAGCCGGCTGGTACGGCGTCTGCACCGGACCGGGAGGTGCCGGCGTCGTCTGGCCGACCGGCGGGAACACCGCGGAGCCGACCCCGGCGCCGCTCTGCGTCGGCGGGATGCCCGGAACGATGCTGGGCGCGGCCGGCTGCAGCGAGGCGGCGACCCGCAGGCACTCGTCGCGCATGGACTCGGCGGTCGGGAAGCGCTCGTTCGGGTTCTTCTTCAGCGCGCGGGCGACCAGCGCGTCCACGGCCGGCGGCAGGGCGCGGTTGACCGAGGAGGGAGCGACCGGCTCCTCCTGGACGTGCGCGTAGGCGATCGCCAGCGGCGAGTCCGCGTCGAACGGCAGCCGCCCCGTGACCAGCTGGAACAGCATGATGCCGACCGAGTAGAGGTCGGACCGCGCGTCCACGCCCCGGCCGAGCGCCTGCTCCGGGGAGAGGTACTGCGGGGTGCCGACGACCATGCCGGTCTGGGTCATCGAGGTGACGCCGGACTGCATGGCGCGGGCGATGCCGAAGTCCATCACCTTGACGACGCCGCGCTTGGTCATCATCACGTTGCCGGGCTTGATGTCGCGGTGGACCAGCCCCATCTCGTGGCTGATCTCCAACGCGGCCAGCACGTCGGCGGTGATCTTCAGTGCCTTGCCGGCGGGCATCGCGCCGTGCTGCCGTACGTCCTCCTCCAGCACCGAGCCGAGCGGGCGGCCCTCGACGTACTCCATGACGATGTACGGCATCGTCGAGCCGTCGAGCGCGTCCTCGCCGGTGTCGAAGACGGAGACGATGTTGGTGTGCGTGAGCTTGGCCACTGCCTGGGCCTCGCGGCGGAAGCGCTCGCGGAAGGCCTGTTCCCGGCCGAGTTCGGTGTGCAGGGTCTTGATCGCGACCTGCCGGTCCAGCACCGAGTCGTAGGCCAGGTGCACGGAGGCCATGCCGCCCTCGCCGAGCAGGTCGCGCAGCTGGTAGCGGCCACCGGCCAGAGCCCGCCCCGCGTAACGGCCGTATGCGCCGTCCTGGCTCATTTTCCCCGTCCCCCGCCCGGCACTCGGGCACCCTTGTTGATCGAATGTCCCGTTCCCGGCCAAGTCTGCCGGAGGGCACCGGCACGTCAAGCGCGGTGCCCGTTCCGTGACCGTACGCGAAGGAACGGCCGCGGAAGCGTTACAGGGGGCCTACGTCCGGTACACAGAATTTGCACGACCACGAGTGGTAAGGGTTTGATGGCCGGTCCGTCCACGGGCCGGATCCCGGACCGACGGGTTGCGCGGAGGCTGTAGCGTGGCCGACGGAGACCGTGACAACACCGCGCGCACCGCGGGCAGAAACGACGGCGAGGACCGATGGCACAGACGCACAGCGCCCAGGGCCCGTCCGACCCCGAGGCGACTGGCGGCGGCATGTCAGACGCGCCGGAGATGTGGGGCAACCATGGCCTGGTCGGCGACGGCCGGTACCGGCTGACCCACCGGCTCGGGCGGGGCGGCATGGCCGAGGTGTTCGCGGCCGAGGACGTACGGCTCGGCCGTACCGTGGCCGTGAAGCTGCTCCGGGCCGACCTCGCCGAGGACCCGGTCTCCAAGGCCCGCTTCACGCGCGAGGCACAGTCGGTCGCCGGGCTCAACCACCACGCGATCGTGGCGGTGTACGACTCCGGCGAGGACGTGGTCGGCGGCCAGTCCGTGCCGTACATCGTGATGGAGCTGGTCGAGGGCCGCACCATCCGCGACCTGCTGATCAATGCCGAGGCACCGGGCCCCGAGCAGGCCCTGATCATCGTCTCCGGTGTCCTCGACGCGCTTGCCTACTCGCACCAGCACGGCATCGTGCACCGCGACATCAAGCCCGCCAACGTGATCATCACCCACAACGGCGCCGTCAAGGTGATGGACTTCGGCATCGCCCGCGCGCTGCACGGCGCGTCCACGACGATGACGCAGACCGGCATGGTCATGGGCACGCCCCAGTACCTCTCCCCGGAGCAGGCGCTCGGCAAGGCCGTCGACCACCGCTCCGACCTGTACGCCACCGGCTGCCTGCTCTACGAACTCCTCGCCCTGCGGCCCCCGTTCATCGGCGAGACCCCGCTGGCGGTGGTCTACCAGCACGTCCAGGACATCCCGGTGCCGCCCTCCCAGACCTCCGAGGGCGTGGCCCCACCGGAGCTGGACGGCCTGGTCATGCGCTCGCTCGCCAAGGAGCCCGACGACCGCTTCCAGACCGCCGAGGAGATGCGCGGCCTGGTCCAGTACGGCCTGCAGATGCTGTACGACCAGGGCGGCCACACCGGCACCTGGAACACCGGCCCGGTCACGGTGCACGACGGCCGCCAGACCCCGGCGGCCGGTTTCGCCGGTACGACCGCGATGCCGTACCCGGCGACCGGCGCGGGGACCACGCAGATCCCGCAGCCGATCCTGCCGGGCGGCTACGGGGCCGGGGACGACGGCGGCTTCGAGGGGCACGGCAACAAGGGCAGCGGCCGCGGCAGGCTGTGGATCCTGGCCGTCCTCGCGGTGATCGCCATCGCGGCGGGTGTCGCCCTGGCGCTCAACAAGGGCGGTGGCGGCGACGGCGGCGGCAGCGGTGCGTCGCAGTCCCCGACCGTCTCGCAGACCACCAAGGACGAGACGCCCAGCTCCAGCCCGTCGGACGAGGCCAGCGACACGGCCACGGACACGGCGACCGACGACAGCGGCTCGGGCAACAACGGCAACTCCGACTACACGCCGTCGCAGACCCCGTCGTACACCCAGTCCCAGACCCAGAGCAGCGAGCCGAGCGACCAGCCGAGCGACACGGCGAGCGCCTCGCAGCCGACCGACACCGCGAGCTCGCCGGACACGCAGCCTTCCGACACGACAGGCGCGGGCGGCGACGGCGGCACCGACGCCGGCTCGATCGCGGGCACCGGTGTCGGCGGCGGTTGAAGGACACCGACACCCTTCGGCTGACCGGCCGCCACCGGCCCCCGGCGACGGCTACTGCGCGAACGCGTCGCACACCGCGTCGTACTCCCCGGTCCACCACACGGCGAGCGCCGAGGCGGCCGGGAACTGGGGGTCCGCGCGGGTGTCACCGCGCTCGTAGTGCCAGCGCAGCATCCAGAAGTCGTTGAGCCGCTCCCACCACACGCGGTGCACGGCCGCCGCGAGTTCCGAGGGCGTGGCTCCGGCCGTGCGCCGGTACGCGCGCGCGTACGCCCGCACCTTCCGCAGGTCGAGCGCCCCCGCCGGGCGCACGAAGAAGATCGCGGCGGCGCGGACGGCCTCCTCCGCGCGGGGCTGTACGCCGAGCCGGTCCCAGTCGACGATCGCGGCGGGCGCGTCGTCCTTGTAGAGCAGGTTGAACGGGTGGAAGTCGCCGTGCACCCAGCCCACCGAGGCGCCGCGCGGGGGGCGGCGGGCGGCGTGCTGCTCCAGGAGGGCGCGGCGTTCGAGCAGCCGGTGGCGGGCGAGTTCGTCGAAGGCGTCGGCGGGGCGGTGCCGGCTGACGTGGGCGAGCAGGTCGTCGATGAGCGCGAAGGTGTCGGCGGGGTCGGCGCTCTCGACGGGATGCGGGCCGGTGGCCGGGCGGGTGCGCCCCTTCGGCGGCATCACGCGCTCCAGACAGGCGTGCACGGCGCCGAGGAGCGCGCCGAGCCGCGCGCACTCCCCGCGCGTGAGCTGTCCGCCGTGCCGGTGCCGGCCGTCGATCCAGGGGTGCAGCGCGTAGGCGTGGCCGCCGACGACGGCGACCGTGCGGCCGTCGCGGTCGGCGAGGGGCGGGGCGACCGGGACGCCGAGGGCGGCCAGCCGCAGGGTGGCCAGATGACGCCGCTCGATGGCGGCCGGGTCGGCGGTGTCGGGGTCGAAGTGGTGCTTCAGGAAGTAGCGGCCGCGGGTGGTGCAGAGGCGGTAGCCGCGGTTGAGCAGCCCCTGTTCGACCGGTTCGCAGGCGAGCGCGGAACCGGCGGCGTACCGCCGGAGCAGGGCGCCCAGAGGGGGCGCGTGAGGCGCGAGGGGTGGTACACATGAGCGCGGCACGCGCCAGATGCTAGGGCAAGCGTCAGCGCTGTGAACTGGGCGTTGTCACAGGCAGTCGCCGATGGTCGCTTTCGGTCATGTGACGGACCGCGGCGAATACAAGTGCGAAAGACGGCCTCCGGAGGCGTGGTGCGGGGCGTAGGGTCGCGGCGCCGCACTCGGCGCGCGCCCCGCCATCGGTGACCAGACCGGACACCTCGATGTCTTCCCGTGGCCCCGGCGGGCGGGATAACGTGCCGTAGCTCCGGCCTCCTGCAAGGCTCTGACCAGCGACCTTCCGGCCCTCGACGATTTACTAGGAAACCCAAGCAAAAATTACTTGGATTTCCAAGCAAAATCGCAGGTCAGGAGGGGTTTCACAGAAATGTGGAGCACTGGGTAACGTGCATGTTGCAGGGCGCTCGCCGGGGCACCTGTCACGCCTGTTCCCGGCCGAGTGGCACACACCCCGTGCCACGGGTGTCGGAAGCAGGTGAGCCGCACTGGTTCACCCGGCAACCCCGGGGGCCGGACCGACGGAGGAGCACACGTGAGCGTGGACAGCAGTGCCGCGGGCACACCGCGACGCAGCGCCGCAGGCAAGGCCGGTACCACCGGCAGCAAGACCGGCACCAAGCGCACCACCAGCCGCACCACCACGAAGAAGAGCACCGAACCCGAGCTCGTGCAGCTGCTGACCCCTGAGGGCAAGCGGGTCAAGAACGCCGAGTACGACGCGTACGTCGCCGGGATCACCCCCGAGGAGCTGCGCGGTCTGTACCGCGACATGGTGCTCACCCGCCGCTTCGACGCCGAGGCCACCGCCCTGCAGCGACAGGGCGAACTGGGCCTGTGGGCGTCCCTGCTCGGCCAGGAGGCCGCCCAGATCGGCTCCGGACGGGCCACCCGCGAGGACGACTACGTCTTCCCGACCTACCGCGAGCACGGCGTCGCCTGGTGCCGCGGGGTCGACCCGACCAACCTGCTGGGCATGTTCCGCGGCGTCAACCACGGCGGCTGGGACCCCAACAGCAACAACTTCCACCTCTACACGATCGTCATCGGCTCCCAGACGCTGCACGCCACCGGCTACGCGATGGGCGTCGCCAAGGACGGCGCGGACTCGGCGGTCATCGCCTACTTCGGCGACGGCGCCTCCAGCCAGGGCGACGTCGCCGAATCGTTCACCTTCGCCGCGGTCTACAACGCCCCGGTGGTGTTCTTCTGCCAGAACAACCAGTGGGCGATCTCCGAGCCCACCGAGAAGCAGACCCGCGTCCCGCTCTACCAGCGCGCCCAGGGCTTCGGCTTCCCCGGCGTCCGGGTCGACGGCAACGACGTGCTGGCCTGCCTCGCGGTCACCAAGTGGGCGCTGGAGCGCGCCCGCAGCGGCGAGGGCCCGACGCTCGTCGAGGCCTTCACCTACCGGATGGGCGCCCACACCACCTCCGACGACCCGACCAAGTACCGGGCCGACGAGGAGCGCGAGGCCTGGGAGGCCAAGGACCCGATCCTGCGCCTGCGCCGCTACCTGGAGACCGCAAACCACGCGGACGAGGGATTCTTCGCGGAACTCGAGGCCGAGTCCGAGGCGTTGGGCAGGCGAGTGCGCGAAGCGGTACGGGCCATGCCGGACCCGGACAACTTCGCCATCTTCGAGAACGTGTACGCCGACGGGCATGCGCTCGTCGACGAGGAGCGAGCCCAGTTCGCCGCCTACCAGGCGTCGTTCGCGGACGTAGAGGGGGTCTGACCATGGCAGCGGAAAAGATGGCTCTGGCCAAGGCGATCAACGAGTCGCTGCGCCGCGCCCTGGAGTCGGACCCCAAGGTCCTCGTCATGGGTGAGGACGTCGGCAAGCTCGGCGGCGTCTTCCGGGTCACCGACGGCCTGCAGAAGGACTTCGGCGACAGCCGCGTCATCGACACCCCCCTCGCCGAGTCCGGCATCGTCGGCACCGCGATCGGCCTCGCCCTGCGCGGCTACCGCCCGGTGGTGGAGATCCAGTTCGACGGCTTCGTCTTCCCGGCGTACGACCAGATCGTCACCCAGCTCGCCAAGATGCACGCCCGCTCGCTGGGCAAGGTCAAGATGCCGGTCGTCGTCCGCATCCCCTACGGCGGCGGCATCGGCGCGGTCGAGCACCACTCCGAGTCCCCCGAGGCGCTCTTCGCGCACGTGGCCGGACTCAAGATCGTCTCCCCGTCCAACTCCTCGGACGCCTACTGGATGATGCAGCAGGCCATCCAGAGCGACGACCCGGTGATCTTCTTCGAGCCCAAGCGCCGCTACTGGGACAAGGGCGAGGTCAACACCGAGGCCATCCCGGGCCCGCTGCACAAGGCCCGCGTGGTCCGCGAGGGCACCGACCTCACCCTCGCCGCCTACGGCCCGATGGTGAAGCTCTGCCAGGAGGCCGCCGACGCGGCCGCCGAGGAGGGCAAGTCCCTGGAGGTCCTGGACCTGCGGTCCGTCTCCCCGCTGGACTTCGACTCGGTCCAGGCCTCGGTCGAGAAGACCCGCCGGCTGGTCGTGGTCCACGAGGCACCGGTGTTCTTCGGTTCGGGCGCGGAGATCGCCGCCCGCATCACCGAGCGCTGCTTCTACCACCTGGAGGCCCCGGTCCTCAGGGTCGGCGGCTATCACGCCCCCTACCCGCCGGCCCGCCTGGAGGAGGAGTACCTTCCGGGCCTGGACCGGGTGCTCGACGCCGTCGACCGTGCCCTGGCGTACTGAGGAGAGGGTCGTGACGACGATGACGGAAGCGTCCGTACGCGAGTTCAGGATGCCGGACGTGGGCGAGGGGCTCACCGAGGCCGAGATCCTCAAGTGGTACGTCCAGCCCGGCGACACGGTCACCGACGGCCAGGTGGTGTGCGAGGTCGAGACCGCGAAGGCGGCCGTCGAACTCCCCATCCCCTACGACGGCGTGGTCCGCGAGCTGCGCTTCGCCGAGGGCACCACGGTGGACGTGGGCACCGCGATCATCGCGGTGGACGTGTCCGGCGGAGCGCCGGCCGAGGAGCCCGCCCCGGCCCCGGCCCCGGCCACGGCGCCGGAGCCCGAGAAGAAGCCGGAGGGCCGCCAGCCGGTCCTCGTCGGCTACGGCGTGGCCGCCTCCTCCACCAAGCGCCGCCCCCGCAAGGGCCCGGAGATCACGGTCGCCGAGGCGGCCGTCCAGGCAGCGGTCCAGCAGGAACTCAACGGCCAGGGCCCGGCGCCGGTCGCCGCCCCTGCGCCCGCCGCGGTGGAGGAGCGCCCCCGCCCGCTGGCGAAGCCGCCGGTGCGCAAGCTGGCGAAGGACCTGGGCGTCGACCTGGCCACGGTGACCCCGTCCGGCCCTGACGGCATCATCACGCGCGACGACGTGCACGCGGCGGTGACGGCGCCGACGGCCGTACCGGAGGCTGTGCCGCAGCCGCCGGCCCCTGAGACCGCGGTGACCCCGGCGGCCGCCTCTCCCGGCGACGCCCGCGAGACCCGCATCCCCATCAAGGGGGTCCGCAAGGCGACGGCGGCGGCGATGGTGGGCTCGGCGTTCACGGCCCCGCACGTCACGGAGTTCGTGACGGTGGACGTGACCCGCACGATGCGGCTGGTGGAGGAGCTGAAGCAGGACAAGGACCTGCAGGGCCTCCGGGTCAACCCCCTCCTCCTCATCGCGAAGGCGTTGCTGGTCGCCATCAAGCGCAACCCGGACATCAACGCGTCCTGGGACGAGGCCAGCCAGGAGATCGTGCTCAAGCACTACGTCAACCTGGGCATCGCCGCGGCCACCCCGCGCGGCCTGATCGTGCCGAACATCAAGGACGCCCACGCGAAGACGCTGCCGCAACTCGCGGAGGCGCTCGGCGAGCTGGTCGGCACGGCGAGGGACGGCAAGACGTCGCCCGCCGCCATGCAGGGCGGCACGGTGACCATCACCAACGTCGGCGTCTTCGGCATCGACACGGGCACGCCCATCCTCAACCCGGGCGAGGCGGCGATCCTCGCCGTCGGCGCGATCAAGCTCCAGCCGTGGGTCCACAAGGGCAAGGTGAAGCCGCGCCAGGTCACGACCCTGGCGCTGAGCTTCGACCACCGTCTGGTCGACGGCGAGCTCGGCTCCAAGGTCCTGGCGGACATCGCGGCGATCCTGGAGCAGCCGAAGCGGTTGATCACCTGGGGCTGAGAGCCGACGAGAAGTGAGAGAAGGGCGAGACCGTGACTTCCAGTCACGGTCTCGCCCTTCTTTGACCTGCGTAAACGCTGAGAGTGTAACTTCTGGTTACGGTCTCGGAGACACTCTCGGCCTGATGTGGATAAGCTGAGGGTGGGCGGCCGCAAATTCGGATTGCGACCGCCCACTCCTCTCAGAGCTGGTTGAGCACGTAGACCGGCGCCCCGTCCTCCGCCCCGCCCCGCGAGTGAATGCAGGCGTGCTTGCGCAGCAGTCGGAGACACTCGTTGACGCGGTGCACCGTCAGGCCGGTACGCGCGGCGATCGATTCGAGTGGCTCGCGCAGTTCCCCCTTCTCGACGAGGACAGGGGCGATCACGACGGCCACCGTCCACACGTCCTCGGTCACCGACAATCGCCGCCGCCAGTCGGCGAGTACGGACTCGGTGGTCGGTAGCGCAGTGGGCGGACCGTACGGCTTACGCCTTTCGAGGACGAGGTCGTCGAGCCGGTCGGCGATCCGTTCCATGGCCCGGACCAGGGCCTGCTGCACGGCGAGCGTGCTCCTCTGCAGCTCGATCAGTTCGCGCTGCCCGCTCACGAACTGCTCGTCCAGCTGGAGGTTGTGCGCCTCAAGCCGGACGATGGCATCCGCGACCTGCTCCGGCATGGCGTATGCGACGGGCGCGCCCGGTTCGGTCGGTTGCACCTCGGCCTCTTCGAGGCGGTATGACCCGTCTCGCTGCACGGTCTCGATGACTTCGGCGACCCACTGCTTGAAGGGAGCGCAGGCCGGCTTGGTGCAGGCGTTAACGAGAAGGATGAGACCCTGGAGAGAGATGACATTCAGGTCTCGGCGCCACTCTCTACCTGCGGGAATGCTGAGACCGTAACCTCCAGTTAGGGTCTCGAGAATCTCTCGATGGTCTTCTGGGACATGGTCGGAGAGAGCCTTCTGCGGGTTGGTATGACCCAACCGGTTGCAGACATCCACCGCTGGGAACCAGTGAGCGCCGTCCGGCATGGTCAGCCGTCGTACCCGCGCTCCGGTCGCCGCGTACACGAAGTCGCTCACGTCGATGGCCTCACGCCGACCGGCGGGCCTCGCTTGCTTGTTGGGTTCGTTCATGGGAACCACCTCCGCCGCGGAACCTAGGGCGGAGAAAATCGAATATGCCAGTCAAATACTGCAATGTTCATGAATGCGAGGGAAGAACTCGCGTTCTGCTGCGGTGGGCCGTCCTGGTATGCCAAAGGCCCGCCGCACGGTGTGCGGCGGGCCTTCGTCGGCTCGGTGCGACGTGCGTCAGATCGTCGAGAAGCCGTAGTTGAGGAGCTTCGTCGCGTCCGTCGCGCGCTGTGCGTACGAGGTTGAGGCGAGGACGGTGCCGATGACCGTCTTGCCGTTGCGGGTCGCGGCGAAGACGAGGCAGGCGCCCGCCTCGGGGCCGGAGCCGGTCTTCACGCCGATGGCGCCGCTGTAGCTGGAGAGCAGCGTGTTGGTGTTGGTCCACGTGCCCATGGTGCGGGTGGAACCGGTCTTGGTGATCGTCTTCGCCGTGTACGACTTCGTCTTGACGACCGTGCGGAAGGTGGAGTTCTTCATCGCGCTGCTGGCGATTTTCGTCAGGTCGCGCGGCGTCGAGTAGTTGTTGCCGTTGCCGATGCCATCGAAGGAGTCGAAGTGAGTGTTCTTCAGGCCCAGGTTCTTCGCGGCGGTGTTCATCTTGGAGATGAAGTTGGCGACGCGCTTGGCGCGGGTGGTGCCCGAGCCGTACGTGTCCGCGAGCGCGTAGGCGGCGTCGCAGCCGGAGGGCAGCATCAGCCCGTAGAGCAGTTGGCGGACGGTGACCTTGTCGCCGACGATCAGGTGGGCCAGGGAGGCGTGGTTGGCGACGACGTAGTCGCTGTAGGCCTTCTGGATCGTGACCTTCTTGTTGAGGTCCAGGTTTGACTGAGCGAGCACGACCTTGGCGGTCATGATCTTTGTCGTGGAGCCTGTCGACCGCTTGGTGTCCGCCGCCTTCGTGTACAGCGACTTCGCGTTCGCGTTGTTCATGATGTAGCCGCCCTTGGCCACGATCGTGGGCGCGGTGACGGCCTGGGCGGGCGCCGCGGTGAGGGCCCCGGTCGCCAGCAGCGCGCCGGACGTGACGGCGACGGCGGCGGCCTTGCGGAGGCGAGTGCCCTTAATACCGGTAATCAACTGAAATACCCCGAGTCGAGTCGAGTCGTAATGCCCCTGGCATGCGGCCGAGTTGGGGGTGCCGAAGCGAATGGGGCCGCACGTGTGTGACACGTAAGTAGCACAGATGGTTGTGCGGCTGCTGAGAGCGATTTACATCACGTCCGGATGGTGGACGACCGTGCCGCTTGCGTACGTGTTGTATCTAAGCTGTGGGCATGAGCCTGGCCGTCAAGCAGCCCCCCGCCGCCGACCGCGTCTACTCCCATGTCAAGCAAGGCGTCCTGGACCGCCACTACGAAGGTGGCACGCTCCTCACCGAGGGCGAGCTCGCCGAGGCCGTCGGAGTCTCCCGCACCCCGGTACGGGAAGCGCTGCTGCGGCTCGAGGTCGAGGGCCTGATCAAGCTCTACCCGAAGAAGGGCGCCATGGTGCTGCCGGTCTCCGCGCAGGAGATCGCGGACGTGGTGGAGACCCGGATGCTGGTCGAGGAGCACGCGGTGCGCAAGGCCGTACCGGCGTCGGCGGGGCTGGTGGCCCGGCTCCAGGAACTGCTCGACCGGCAGAAGGCCGAGGCAGCCGCGGGCGACCTGGCCGCCGCGGCCGTCACCGACCGCTGCTTCCACGCCGCGATCGTCCGCGACGGCGGCAACGAGATCCTCTCCCGCCTCTACGACCAGCTGCGCGACCGCCAGCTGCGGATGGGCGTCGCGATCATGCACGCCCACCCCGACCGCATCGCCAAGTCGCTGACCGAGCACGAGGAGATCCTGGACGCGCTGCGCGCCGGGGACGCCGAGAGTGCGGTCGGCCTCGTGCACCGGCACGTCGACTGGTTCGCGCACCTGGCGCGGGGTGAGGTCCGATGAGCCGCGACAGCGTGTCGCTGCCCGGTGATCCGCCGGGCGGCCGCCGGGCCGTGGTGATCTGGAGCACAGGCGTCTCGGTCTACTTCGTCGCCGTCATCTTCCGTACGTCCCTCGGGGTCGCAGGCCTCGACGCGGCCGACCGCTTCCACGTGGGTGCCTCGGCGCTGTCCACGTTCTCGATACTCCAGCTGCTGGTCTACGCCGGCATGCAGATACCCGTCGGCCTGCTGGTCGACCGTCTCGGCACGAAGAAGGTCCTGTCCATCGGCGCCGTGCTGTTCACCGCCGGGCAGCTGGGCTTCGCCTTCTCCCCGTCGTACGGCACCGCGCTCGCCTCGCGCGCGCTGCTCGGCTGCGGTGACGCGATGACGTTCATCAGCGTGCTGCGGCTCGGCACCCGCTGGTTCCCGGCCCGGCGCGGGCCGCTCGTCGCCCAGCTCGCCGGTCTCGTCGGCATGGCGGGCAACCTCGTCTCCACGCTGGTCCTGGCCCGGCTGCTGCACGGCATCGGCTGGACTCCGGCGTTCGCGGGCAGCGCGCTCGCCGGTGCGGTCGTGCTGGTCCTCGTCCTGTGCCTCCTGAAGGACCACCCCGAGGGGTACGAGCCGGAGCCGTTCCCGCACCAGGGTGCGGGGTACGTACGGAAGCAGATCGCCGCGTCCTGGCGGGAGCCGGGGACCCGGCTGGGGCTGTGGGTGCACTTCACCACCCAGTTCCCGGCGATGGTGTTCCTGCTGCTGTGGGGGCTGCCGTTCCTGGTCCAGGCACAGGGGCTGTCCCGCGCCACCGCCGGCGAACTGCTGACCCTGGTGGTCCTCTCCAACATGGTGATCGGGCTCGTCTACGGCCAGATCATCGCCCGCCACCACGCGGCGCGGCTGCCGCTGGTGCTGGGCACGGTCGGGGCGACGGCCGTGGTGTGGGCGGCGACGCTGGTGTACCCGGCCGCCCGGGCGCCGATGTGGCTGCTGGTGGTGCTGTGTGCGGTGCTGGGCGCGTGCGGACCGGCGTCGATGATCGGCTTCGACTTCGCGCGGCCCGCCAACCCGCCCGAGCGACAGGGGACCGCGTCCGGGATCACCAACATGGGTGGTTTCACGGCGTCGATGACGACGCTGTTCGCGGTGGGGGTGCTGCTGGATGCCACCGGTGACGACTACGCGGTGGCCTTCTCGTGCGTGTTCGTGCTGCAGGCGCTGGGGGTGAGCCAGATCCTGCGGTTGCGGGGGCGGGCGGTCCGGCGGGAG
The DNA here is from genome assembly GCF_042894765.1 of Streptomyces sp. NPDC001507. Classification (NCBI taxonomy): domain Bacteria; kingdom Bacillati; phylum Actinomycetota; class Actinomycetes; order Kitasatosporales; family Streptomycetaceae; genus Streptomyces; species Streptomyces sp. NPDC001507. Next base: position 134,755 of record NZ_JBIAVV010000010.1, on the reverse strand, counting down.
CGGGAGCGGCTGGTGGCGAGCCGGGTGGAGACCGTGCACGTGCCTGCGTGATCCCTTCTCCCACCCGCGCACCACCCGTTTGCGGTGGGCCGAGAGGCCGGGCGACCCGTGGGGGTGTTCACCGTCGGCGGGGAGGCTCGGCGACCTGTGGGGGTCCTCGCCGTCGGCGGCTTTCCGGGGGCCGGGTCAAGTCGTCGTGGGTACGAGGGTCAGGTAGGTCAGGCCCAGTACGCCTCGGTACGTCAGCCAGGCCGAGCGGTGGGTGTCCAGGCGGGCTCGGGTCTCCGGCGCCAGCGGGTGGCCGGGGTTGGCTGCCAGCCATACCTCCGTGTCCGCCTGGTAGGCCGACTCGAACTCCTCCCACTCCGCAAGGCTCGCCGTCTCGATCCACTCCGGGCGGAAGCCGGCGGCCACCGCGAGGTCGGTCAGGGTGGCCAGGTCGTGGTGGTCGGTGGCCGAGGCGCCCGGCCACATTCGGGCCAGCTCCCCCTCGGTCGGCGTGCGCTGCCAGAAGCCCTCGCCGAGCAGGACGCGCCCGCCGTCGGCCACCAGCCGCCGCAGCTCCCGCAGGGCCGGCCCGAGACCGTCGCCCAGCGCCTGGCTCGCCCCGAGGCACAGCACCACGTCGGCCGGGCCGCGCCGGGTGCCCACGGCGGACTCCCGGACGAACCTCACCCGTTCCGTGAGTCCCCGCGCCTTGGCGTTGTGCCGCCCGCGCCGTAGGTCCTCCTCCCGCAGATCCACCCCGAGCCCCTGTGCCTGTGGCAGTGCGTCCAGCAGGCGGAGCATCAGCTCGCCCCAGCCGCAGCCGATGTCCAGCACGGTGGAGGGTCGGGTCGCGGCGAGGCGCCGGACCATCCCGGTCGCGCGAGCCTCGGAGAGCGGGCCGTGGAAGGTGAGCCGGGTGAGCCGGGGCGGGAGGTCGTCATGCGGTGTGGGGGCGACTGTCATGGCGGGCACGGTAGATCCCGGGGGCCGGCCCGGAACACCGATTTACCGCGGCCCCCGCTACCGCGGCTACCGGCTACCGCAGCCCCCCGCTACCGAGGCCCTCGCTACCGAGGCCCCCGCTACTGCGTGACCGCGAAGTTGCGCAGGATCGCCGCCGTCAGCTCCGGTTCGCCCTCCGCCTTCACCCGGTCCGCGACCGCGTCCGGGGTGGTGCGGCCGCAGGCCAGGCGGACGTAGGTCTCCCAGTCGAGGGTGAAGGTGGCGGCGGGGCCGAGGGCGGGGGCGGTTTCGAGGGTGCCGCGGCCCTGGATGTCGACGCGGATGGTGCGCATGAACTCGACGGGGCCGTGCACGTCCAGGACGACCGCCGAACTGCGCGGGGCGTTCGCCTTCTCGGCGACGACGGCGGGCAGCGCGGCGAGCAGCACGTCACGGGCGATGTGGGCGCCGGGGGAGTCGAGGTTGCCGGGGCGTCCGAGGGCGGCCCGCAGATCCTGCTCGTGCACCCACACGTTGAACGCGTGGCCGCGCATCGACTCCTCGAGGGTGAGCTCGCTGCCGAGCGGGCCGCGGACCTTGGCGCCCGGGTCCCGCGACTCGTTCCGCAGCTGGCGGTTGCGGCGGATGATCACGTACTCCAGCTCGGAGGTCATCTCCGGCGCGGTGTGGTGGCGGCGGACGTCGACCTGCATCTCCATGTAGCGCTGCTGGTCGTTGGTGACGTGGAAGAGGTCGCGCGGCAGGGTGTGGATGGGGCGCGGGTCGCCGAGCATCTCGCAGTCCAGGCCGATGACGTGGGAGACCACGTCCCGCACCGACCAGCCCGGGCACGGGGTCCGCCGGTTCCACTCGCCCTCGACGAGCGGCGTCACCAGCTCGGATATCGCTTCGATGGAGTGGGTCCAGGCGTCGGCGTAGGGCTGGAGGGTGGGATGCAGACTCACGGAACGGGACCCCTCGGCGGTCGGTACTCGGGCAGGTGATGGCGGCGCTGCCAGCGGGAGGTGGCTGCTGTCGGCGGGTGTCTTGAAACGCTAAGTTACGCTGCTGTGAGGCACCCCGGCAGTGCTTTCGTGTGACGATCGTAGGCCCGTGTGGACGGCTCGAATGCCAGGACGGTGGTAGTGTGCGCGCCTCGCTCATCCAGATCGATGTAAACGAGGGCGAATCGGTCGAATCTCGTCGGCAGCGCGTGACCACACTGGTACGCGAACAGGCGGACGCCGATCTCGTCGTACTGCCCGAACTGTGGACGACGGGTGCGTTCGCCTACGAGGAGTTCGCCGCGGAGGCCGAGCCGCTCGAAGGCCCGACGTACGAGGCGATGGCGAAGGCGGCGAGCGACGCGGGTGTCTGGCTGCACGCCGGCTCGATCCCCGAGCGGGCTCCGGCCGACAGCGGCTCCGCCGCGGAGGACGGCCCCCTCTACAACACGTCGCTCGTCTTCTCCCCCTCCGGTGAGCTGGCCGCGGCCTACCGCAAGATCCACCGCTTCGGCTTCGACAAGGGCGAGGCGGTGCTGATGGGCGCGGGACAGGAGCTGGTGACGGTCCGGCTGCCCGGGACCACACTCGGCCTGGCCACCTGCTACGACCTCCGTTTCCCCGAACTCTTCCGCGGACTCGTCGACGCCGGCGCCGAGACGCTGGTGGTCCCGGCGGGCTGGCCCGAGCGGCGACGCGCGCACTGGACGCTGCTGGCCCAGGCGCGGGCGGTCGAGAACCAGGCGTTCGTGCTCGCGTGTGGAACGGCCGGGACGCACGCCGGAGTTCCGCAGGCCGGTCACTCGATCGTGGTCGATCCGTGGGGCGAGGTGCTGGCCGAGGCGGGCACCGGCGAGGAGATCCTCACCGTCGACCTCGACCCGGCCAGGGTCGCCGTGACCCGTGAACAGTTCCCGGCCCTCAAGGACCGCCTCCTCGGCCTGGCCCAGCCGCGCCACCGCTAGCCCCCTAATCCCCGTCCCGTTCCTTGTCGGCGAGGTGGATCACGCACACCGCCACCGCGATCAGCAGCGCCGGGTCCGCGTCGTCCCGTACGACGTCGACGCCGTAGGTCTCCCGCACGTGCAGCCAGCGCCGGGAGATCACGGCCAGCAGTTCGCCGTCGTACTCGATGGCGAACTCCCGGTCGAGGATCTTGCCGCTGACGTCGAGTTCGGTGCCGTCGACCAGGCGGACCCGGTAGTGGTTGCGCAGCAGCGACAGCCGCTTGCGCCTGATGGTGGCCAGGGGCTCGCCCTCGCGTTCGATCACCATGGTGTCGCGCAGGGCGAACATCTTCTGGTGGAAGTCGACGAGCACGCGCCCGTGCCGGTCCTTCAGCTCGAACGTGTCGCGCACCCGCATGGCCTTGCCGTCGACGAGGAAGACCTTGTCGCCGCGCTCGTCCTCGATCCAGTAGTCCTCACCGAAGCCGAGGAGCCGGTCGCGTACCAGGAATCTCATACCCGTACCCCTTCCCGCCCCGCCGGCCCGAAACGCCGCCGGTAGTCCGAGGGGCTGAGTCCTGTCTCGCGCCGCAACCGCGCCCGCAGGTTGGCCGCGGTGCCGAGGCCGCTGCGCGCCGCCACCACCTCCAGCCGTTCCTCCCCGCGCTCGATCAGACGGCAGGCGAGGGCCACCCGTTCCCCCGTCAGCCACGCCAACGGGGTGCTGCCCAGCTGGGCGCGGAACCGGCGGTGCAGGGTGGCGGGGGAGACGGCGGCCCGTGCGGCCAGGTCCGCCACGGTCAGCGGCTGTCCGAGCCGCTCCTGCGCCCAGGCCAGCAGCGGGCCGAGCGACTCGTCCGGTACGTCGGGCACCGGCCGTTCCACGAACTGCCGCTGTCCGCCGTCCCGGTGCGAGGCGAACACCAGCCGCCGGGACACCGCGTTGGCGATCTCGGCGCCGTAGTCCTGCCGCCAGATGTGCAGCCCCAGGTCGAGCGCGGCCGCGCTGCCCGAGGCGGTGAGCAGGTCGCCGTCGTCGACGAAGAGCACGTCCGGCCGGAGGAGCACCCGGGGATGCAGTTCCCTGAAGGCGTCCGCCCAGCGCCAGTGTGTGGTGGCCGGCCGTCCGTCCAGCAGCCCGGCCTCGGCGAGCGCGAAGGTCCCGGTGCAGAAACTCACGATCCGCGCCCCACGCGCGTGCGCGCGCCGGACGGCGTCGAGAACGTCGGCACCGCGCGGTACTACGTTGTCGGGCCGTCCCGGTACGACGACCGTGTCGGCCTCGTCCACGGCCTCCAGAGCCGCCACCCCGCTGAGAGTGAAGAAGCCGTGGTTCATGCGCACCTCGCGCGTGGGCGCGCAGAGCGTCACCTCGTACGGCGGCACGGGTTTCCCCAGCTCGGGCCGAGGCAGCCCGAACAACTCGGTGGCGACCCCGACCTCGAACGGATTGGTGCCCGCGTCGACGATCACGGCCACCCGATGGGTCGGCCGTGTGGACTGAGAGGATCCTTGCGGCATGTGCGATTTCTAGCACTCACGCGGCCGTCGGCCGACGGCCGAAGATCAATGCATGACCAGTGAACCCGTCCTGCTCGCGCACGCCCTCGCCTCCTTCGACGCGCTGTGGAGCCCCCGCATCGTCACCGCCGTCAACGACTACGACGTCCGCGTCGCCAAGGTCGAGGGCGAGCACCTCTGGCACGTGCACGACCACACCGACGAGTTCTTCCTGGTCCTGGAGGGCGAACTGCACATCGGCCTGCGGGAGCCGGCCGGCGAGCGCACGGTCGTCCTCCCGAAGGGCTCGGTCTTCACCGTCCCCCGGGGTACCGAGCACAAGCCGCACGCGCGTGTGCCCACCGAGATCCTGCTGATCGAGCCCACCGGAACCCTCACGGTGGGCGACCGGCACGACGAGGTTCCCGGGCACGTGGAGGCGACGACCGGACACGTCCTCACCTGACCGGGCCGCGGATTCTCCCGGTCCAACGGGTGTCCGGGAGGCGAAGTCCCCGTGCGTGTCCGGAAGCCGCCCAACCAACGGGGCGGGCTCCGAGTCCGACAGTGCGTAGTGCGCGCAATCGCGCACGGTCCTCTCGGAGGTCTCCATGGATGTTCGTCCCGTCCGCCGCCGGGTCATACGCGCCGTCCCGGCGATGACGCTGGCTCTCGGTGCGGCCATGGCCGCGGCACTCACCACCGCCGGCACCGCCGACGCCGCGACGGCACCGGCCACCGCCGCGGTCAACCAGTACGACTGGCAGCTCACCTACAAGGCCGCAGCCGCTCAGGCCAACAAAGCCACTGTCACCGCATCGCTCACCGCGGACCGCACGGGCATCGTCTATGTGATCGACGACGTGGTCCCGATCAGCGCGGGCCATGACTGCACCTACCTCGACAGCGCGGACCACACCAAGGTTTCCTGCAGGGTCACCCTCGTGGACAGTCAGGACCCGTACGCCGCGCTGATCGTGAGCCTGGGCGACCGGGACGACATGCTCGCCTACAGGAACGCCACCGACCAGATCTACTTCTACGCCCAGATCTCACTCGGCACGGGCAACGACAAGGCCACCGACTCCGGTCGCCTCGACGGCGCCTACGTCTCCGGCGGCACGGGCAACGACACCATCACCGTGGGCAAGGAGGGTCTCGCCTGGGGCGACGACGGCAACGACACGATCAACGCGAGCGGCGGCGACAACATCGTGCAGGGCGGCAAGGGCAACGACGTGCTGCATGGCGGCAGCGGGGCCCAGTACCTGTCCGGCGACGACGGCAAGGACACCATCACCGGCGGGGCCGGCGCGGACACCCTGTACGGCGGCAAGGGCGACGACGTCCTGTACGGCAACAGCGGCAACGACGTCCTGTACGGCAACAGCGGCAACGACAGGCTGTACGGCGGTCCCGGCAGCGACAGGCTCTCCGGCGGTCCCGGCCGGAACGTGGTGCACCAGGACTGAGTGGACCGACGGGTCCGGGGCCCGAAGCCGGGCCCCGGACCCCAGGAAGGTCCTGAGTTTCATTGCCTTTGTCGCTGGAACGCGTAGGCGAGACAGCCCCGCGGGGCACGAATGAGCAAGAACGGCACGTGCAGGAATAGCGCCACGCGCGCGCGTGGTTGGCTTGAACCATGGCGAAACGCGTACGTGTCCGCGCCCCCGAGCTGATCGGCAAGGGCGGCTGGATCAACACCGGTGGCAAGCAGCTCAGCCTCGCGGAGCTCCGCGGGCGCATCGTCATTGCCGATTTCTGGACATTTTGTTGCGTGAACTGTCTGCACGTCCTCGACGAGCTGCGTGAGCTGGAGGAACGGCACCGGGACACCGTGGTGATCGTCGGGGTGCACTCGCCCAAGTTCGTCCACGAGGCCGAGCACCAGGCGGTCGTCGACGCCGTGGAGCGGTACGGCGTGGAGCACCCGGTCCTTGACGACCCGGAGCTCGCGACCTGGAAGCAGTACGCGGTCCGGGCCTGGCCGACGCTGGTCGTGATCGACCCGGAGGGGTACGTCGTCGCCCAGCACGCCGGCGAGGGGCACGCGCACGCCATCGCGCGGCTGGTCGAGGAGCTGGAGGCGGAGCACGAGGCGAAGGGCACCCTGCGCCGCGGCGACGGCCCGTACGTGGCGCCGGAGCCGGAGCCGACCGCCCTGCGTTTCCCCGGCAAGGCCCTGCTGCTGCCCTCGGGGAACTTCCTGGTCAGCGACACCACCCGGCACCAGCTGGTGGAACTGGCCGAGGACGCGGAGACGGTCGTTCGGCGGATAGGCTCCGGCACGCGCGGTTTCGCCGACGGCACGGGGGAAACCGCCGCCTTCAACGAGCCGCAGGGCCTCGCGCTGCTCGACGACGGCTCGGTCGTGGTCGCCGACACCGCCAACCACGCCCTGCGCCGCCTCGACCTGGTCACCGGTGCGGTGAGCACGCTCGCCGGCACCGGCCGGCAGTGGTGGCAGGGCTCCCCGACCGCCGGCCCGGCACGCGAGATCGACCTGTCCTCTCCCTGGGACGTGGCGGTCTTCGGCGGCAAGGTGTGGATCGCCATGGCCGGCGTCCACCAGCTGTGGACGTACGATCCGGCGACCGGGACGGTCGCGGTCGCCGCCGGTACCACCAACGAGGGGCTGGTCGACGGGCCGGCCGCCGAGGCGTGGTTCGCCCAGCCGTCCGGCCTCGCGGCCACCGCCGACCGGCTCTGGCTCGCCGACTCCGAGACCAGCGCCCTGCGCTGGGTTGATCCGGACGGACACGTCCACACGGCCGTCGGCACCGGCCTCTTCGACTTCGGCCACCGGGACGGCGCCGCCGGGCAGGCCCTCCTCCAGCACCCGCTGGGCGTCACGGCCCTGCCCGACGGCTCGGTCGCCGTGTCCGACACCTACAACCACGCGCTGCGCCGCTACGACCCGGCGACCGGCCAGGTCACCACCCTGGCGACGGACCTGCGGGAGCCCAGCGACGCGGTGCTGGCCGGCGACGAGATCGTGGTCGTCGAATCGGCCCGGCACCGGCTGACCCGGCTGCGGCTGCCCGAGGAGGCGGTCCGGGTGGAGTCGGTCGCCCACCGCACCCAGCGCGCGGCGACCGAGGTCGCTCCGGGCAGGCTCCGGCTGGACGTCGTCTTCCAGGCCCCGGCGGGCCAGAAGCTGGACACCCGGTACGGCCCGTCGACGCGCCTGCTGGTGTCGTCGACCCCGCCGGAGCTGCTGCTCAAGGGCGAGGGCGCCGACACCGACCTGTCGAGGGAGCTCGACCTGAACCCGGCGATCACGGAAGGCGTCCTGCACGTCTCGGCGACGGCCGCGTCCTGCGACGACGAGGCCAACGACTACCCGGCCTGCCATGTGCACCAGCAGGACTGGGGGGTGCCGGTGCGGATCACGGAGGGTGGGGCGAGTCGTCTTCCGCTTGTTCTGGCCGGGATGGATCAAGACACCTAGGAACAGCGCCCTGAAAGGGGCGCTGGGGGAGGAACTGCGCGACCAGCCCCCACGCGCCCGCAGTCAGAACACGAACGGACCGGCTACCGCCTCCGCGGAACCAGCTTGAACACCGCAACCCCGGCCGCCACCAAGGTCGTGGCCGCCACCACCATCGCCATGCTGTTGATCCAGAGCCCGGTGGCGGCCAGGGTCGCACCGCCCGCGCCCACCGTGCCCGCGCCGATCACTCGTCCGTACATCGTGTTTCTCCTATGCGAGTTGCCATGTGGGGGGCGGGGTCGGTGAGGGTGCCCGGCAACGGGCTCACGTCGCCACCCACTTCTCCTCGCTGCGGCGCACCAGCCCCCACAGCGAGGTGAAGTAGACGGCGTGCTGGAAGAGGTCGTAGAGCATCTCCGGGATCATCAGCGCGGCGACCAGGACGGCCTTCGGGCCGGCCCGCCGTACGGAGACGGTCTTCTCGACGATGAAGATCATGCCGATCGCCGTCCAGAACGGCGACAGGCCCGGCCAGCCGTACAGCGAGGTGTACGAGGCCATGTAGGTCAGGTAGACCAGGAAGGACAGCGCGCCGAAGCCCATGAGGAACTGCTGCATGAAGTAGCGGGCGGTGACCCGGGTCCAGCCGTAGTCGCGGAGGTTCTCCAGCGCGCCGCGCTGCCAGCGCAGCCGCTGGTGCCAGAGCTTGGGGAGAGTCGGCATGACCTCGGTGGTGACCGCGCAGCCCGCCGGGGACATGGCCCGGTAGCCGAGGGTCTTGACCGCCTTGGTCATCTCGTCGTCCTCGGTGAGCGAGGCGAGGCTGTAGTAGCCGGTGCCGCCGCCTAGTTCGCCGGTGCGGCGGGCCGCGCGGACCTCGCGCAGCACCCGGGCGCGGAACATCGTGCCGGTGCCGGTGAGGACCTGCGCCCGGCCGCCGGTGCGCTCCAGCTCCCAGGCGTAGCGGTGGAACTCCATGCGCTGCAGCAGGCCGAGGAAGCCGCCGCCGTCCTCGCCGTAGAAGACGCCGCCGACCGCGCCGACCTTGCGGTTGAAGGTGGCGAGCGCGGTCTCGACGAACCAGGGGTTGAGGACGGTGTCGGCGTCCTGGACGAGCAGCAGGTCCCGGTCGTCCAGGTGCGGCAGCACCCAGGCGATGGCCTGGTTGAGGGCACCGGCCTTCTTGTGGGCGTTGCCCTGGGTGGGGAAGACCTGGGCACCGTGGGCGGCGGCGACGCCGGCCGTGTCGTCGGTGCAGTTGTCGGTGACGACGACGATCAGGTCGGGGCGCCGGGTCTGTTCCCAGAGGCCGTCGATCGCGGCGGAGATACGTTCCTGCTCGTTGTGTGCCGGGATCAGGACGGCGAGCCTGGGTCTGTCGCCCGGTTCCTCGGGCGCGGCGTGGGCACGGCGCGTGGCGTGACGGCGCACGGCTCGGTACCCCCTGTCGTGAAGACCTCGGTGGGACCGGAAGCCGAACTTCCGGGCCCGTCAGTGATCAGAAGTCTTCACGAAACCTGTACAACTTCGGTAGTTGAAAGCTGTAACGGATTGCTCACGGTTGCCTGTGATGACCCTGTGGGGGCGGCGGTGTCCGTTACGCGCCGTACCCGTCGCCGTATCCGTCACGGTGGTGATGGTGCCGTTCCTCCTCGACCACTGTCGTCGGCGGCACCATGACGCGCCGGCGGCTCGCGATGCTGCTGAACGTGGCGACGCCGATGATGCCGACGGCCATCAGGATCAGTCCGACGACGTCGAGGTTGACGCCGTTCATGTGCCAGTCGGTCGCAAACGTGAGGATGGCCCCCACGGCTATGAGGATGATGCACCCGCCGAGCCCCATGAGCGTTGCCTTCCCTTCAGGTTCGGTGGTGGTTCCGGTCCACTCCGGGTACCCAGGGGCGAGCGGGACATGTGCACCTAGCCTTCCAGGAACGCCACCAGCGCGTTCGCCAGCAGGAACGGGTCGTCGGCGCCGCACAGTTCGCGTGCGCTGTGCATGGAGAGGATCGCCGCGCCGATGTCGACGGTCCGGATGCCGTGCCGGGCCGCGGTGATCGGGCCGATCGTGGTGCCGCAGGGCATCGAGTTGTTGGAGACGAAGGTCTGGAACGGGACCCCGGCCTTCTCGCAGGCGGCGGCGAACACCGCCCGGCCCGAACCGTCCGTGGCGTAGCGGTTGTTGACGTTGACCTTGAGGATCGGGCCGCCGTTGAGGCGTGGGTGGTGGGTCGGGTCGTGCCGTTCCGCGTAGTTGGGGTGGACGGCGTGACCGGTGTCGGAGGAGAGGCAGACGGTGCCCGCGAAGGCTCTCGCCCGGTCCTCGTACGACCCGCCGCGCGCCAGCACCGAACGCTCCAGCACGCTGCCGAGCAGCGGGCCGTCCGCGCCGGTGTCGGACTGAGAGCCGGTCTCCTCGTGGTCGAAGGCGGCGAGGACGGGGATGCAGGGCAGGTCGGCGCCGCCCGTCGCCACGGCCGCCAGCGCCGCCGTACCGGCGTGCACGGAGAGCAGGTTGTCCATCCGGGGGCCGGCGAGCAGGTCGTGGTCGCGGCCCAGGTAGGCGGGCGGTTCGACGGTGTAGGTCATCAGGTCCCAGCCGGTGACCGAGCCGGCCGGCAGGCCCGACTCCTGCTCCAGGAAGGCGATCAGGTCGCCGTCGCGGACGTCGTCGCCGAGGCCCCAGACGGGCTGGAGGTGGCGCTGCTTGTCGAGCTTGAGACCCTCGCCGCTGACCGAACGGTCGAGGTGGATGGCGAGTTGGGGCACCCGCAGCAGCGGCCGGTCCACGTCGACGAGGCGGGTGGAGCCGTCGCGCAGGCTGAGCCGGCCGGCCAGGCCCAGGTCCCGGTCGAGCCAGGAGTTCATGAGCGGTCCGCCGTAGATCTCCACCGCGACCTGGCGGAAGCCGTGCGCCCCGCTGTCCGGGCGGGGCTTCACCCGCAGGTTGGGGGAGTCGGTGTGGGCGCCGACGATCCGGAACGGCGTGTGGGGCGCGGCGCCCTCCGGGACGTACCAGGCGATGATCGCGCCGCCGCGCAGCACGAACTTGCCACCGGCGGTGCCGTCCCAGGCGTCCGTCTCGGCGACCTGCCGGAAACCGGCCTTCTCCAGCCGTGCGCCGGCGCTCGCCACGGCGTGGTACGGCGTGGGGCCGGCCGCGAGGAAGGACATCAGGTCGTCGGTGTGGCCGCGATCGAAGCGGGAGGGTTCGCTCATGTGCTTCACCTTAACGACGTACGGTGGCCCGCTCCCCCGGAGAGGGAGCGGGCCACCGCGGCGGACCGGGTCGGCCGGGAGGGTCAGAAAGCGGCCTCGTCCAGCTCCATCAGGTCGAGGTCGACGTCGGCCGCGACCTTGCGGGCCAGGGTGACGCCCGGCAGCACGTTGGCCGCGAAGAACTTCGCCGCCGCGATCTTGCCGGTGTAGAAGGCCTTGTCCTTGCTGGACGCCGTCTCCAGCTTCTCGGCGGCGATCGCGGCGCCCTTGAGCAGCAGGTAGCCGACGATCACGTCACCGGAGGCGAGCAGCAGGCGGGTGGTGTTGAGGCCCACCTTGTAGATGTTCTTGACGTCCTGCTCGGTGGCCGCGAGGTCGGTCAGCATCAGGCCGACGATCGCCTCCAGCTCGACGGCGGCCTTCGCGAGGTGCTCGCGGGCGCCCGCCAGCTCCTCGCCGCCGGTGCCCAGCGCGAGGAACTTCTTGATGTCCTCGGCGAGGGAGTTCAGCGCCGCGCCCTGGTTGCGGACGATCTTCCGGAAGAAGAAGTCCTGGCCCTGGATGGCGGTGGTGCCCTCGTACAGGGTGTCGATCTTGGCGTCGCGGATGTACTGCTCGATCGGGTACTCCTGGAGGAACCCGGAGCCGCCGAACGTCTGCAGCGACTGGGCGAGCTGCTCGTAGCCCTTCTCGGAGCCGTAGCCCTTGACGATCGGCAGGAGCAGGTCGTTCAGCGCGTGCTCGGCCTTCGGGTCCTCGCCGTTCGCCTCCTTGACGGCGATCGCGTCCTGGATCGAGGCGGTGTAGAGGACCAGGGCGCGCATGCCCTCGGCGTACGCCTTCTGCGTGATCAGCGAGCGGCGGACGTCGGGGTGGTGGGTGATGGTGACCTTGGGCGCGGTCTTGTCCATGAAGTTCGCGAGGTCCGGACCCTGGACGCGCTCCTTGGCGTACTCCAGCGCGTTCAGGTAGCCGGTGGACAGCGTGGAGATGGCCTTCGTGCCGACCATCATGCGGGCGAACTCGATGATCCGGAACATCTGGCGGATGCCCTCGTGCTTGTCGCCGATCAGCCAGCCCTTGGCCGGGTGGCGGTCGCCGAAGGTCATCTCGCAGGTGTTGGAGGCCTTCAGGCCCATCTTGTGCTCGACGTTCGTCGCGTAGACGCCGTTGCGCTCGCCCAGCTCGCCGGTCTCGAAGTCGAAGAGGTACTTCGGGACGAGGAAGAGGGACAGGCCCTTGGTGCCGGGGCCGGCGCCCTCGGGACGGGCGAGGACGTAGTGGAGGATGTTCTCCTCCATGTCGTGCTCACCCGAGGTGATGAAGCGCTTCACGCCCTCGATGTGCCAGGAGCCGTCCTCCTGCTGGACCGCCTTGGTACGGCCGGCGCCGACGTCCGAACCCGCGTCGGGCTCGGTGAGCACCATGGTCGAACCCCAGGTGCGGTCCACGGCGATCTGCGCCCACTTCTTCTGCTCCTCGGTGCCCTCCTCGAAGAGGATGCGGGCGAACGCCGGGCCGGAGGAGTACATCCACACGGCCGGGTTGGCGCCGAGGATCAGCTCCGCGTACGACCAGATCAGCGACGGGGGAGCGGTCGTGCCGCCGATCTCCTCCGGCAGGCCGAGGCGCCAGTACTCGGAGTCCATGAAGGCCTTGTAGCTCTTCTTGAAGGAGGCCGGGACCGGGGCGGTGTTGGTCTCCGGGTCGAAGACCGGGGGGTTGCGGTCGGCGTCGGCGAAGGACTCCGCGAGCTCGTTCTCGGCGAGCCGGGTCAGCTCCTCCAGGACGCTCTTCGCGGTGTCCGTGTCCATCTCGGCGAACGGGCCGGTGCCGTACAGCTTGTCGCGCCCGAGCACTTCGAACAGGTTGAATTCGATGTCGCGGAGGTTGGACTTGTAGTGCCCCATGGTGACGGCTCCGTATCCGGATCGGCGAGGCACTGAATCCTCGCGCAAGCTTTCACATACCAACGAGTAGCTCCGATGATGCTACCCGTCGGTAATAAGACGCAACCCCGTCGGGTGAAGTGTGAGAAGGGTCTACCTTCTCGCGGACGCCGCGTGTCTCGGTAGGCTTGCGCGCATGTATGGATACGGCCAGCCCATGGACGGTGGGGCCGCGCAGCAGCAGTACGCCCAGCCGCAGCAGCAGATGCCGGGCGGACTCGGCGGCTACGGCCAGCAGGCGCCCCTCTATCCCGAGCCGTCCCCGCCGTCCCTCGCGGACGCGGTCCGTGCCTTCACCACCGGTCAGGTGACCGCGGAGGACTTCCAGCAGGTCTTCGCCACGTCCAAGGTGTACTGCCCGCGCGGCGACAACCCCGGGTTCCTGGCCCTGCACAACACCCAGCAGCCGGTGATCCCGATGTTCACCTCGCTGAAGGAACTGCGCCGGTACGCGGGCAAGGAGTCCAAGTACTTCGTGATCACCGGCGCGGAGGTGATCGACCTCCTCCCGACCGGCTACGGCTTCGTCCTGGACATGGAGGGCGAGCACCGGATGGTCTTCGACGCCAAGGCGGTCGAGCAGATGGTGGAGTTCGCGATGCGGCGGATGTACGGCTAGCGCTTCGCCGGCAGGGCCGCGATGGGCGGTCGGTTGTCTGCAGCGCCGTCGTGGCTGGTCGCGCAGTTCCTCGCGCCCCTGATGGGGCGCTGTTCTTCTGCCCTCTGAAAACTCGGCCCCTGTTTGTCACAGCCATGCCATAGGCTGCCTCCAGGCAGCCGCGCCCCGTGTGCAACCGCTCTTGTGCGGTCGTGTCCGGGCGCCGCGCGGCGCTCTCATCCGCCCGGCGAACCCGGGTTCTCACTGGGGGTTTCATCACTGTGCGCATGCGCAGCACTTCGGTCGCGACGGCGCTCGCGGTCGTCTTCAGCTCGGCGGCGCTGAGCGTCGTGGCGGCGGGGACCGCCTCGGCCGCCGGCACCACCGTCACCAACATCGGCGGGTTCGTCGTGGACGGCCCGCTCCAGCGGGTGTTCGTCGGCGACGCGGCGAACGGCCGGATCCTCGCCTCCGACTACAACGGCATCCTCGTCGACTCGAACGCCGGCCTGGGCAGCGTCAGCGACCTGGCCCTTTCGGACGACGGCAGCACCCTGTACGCGGCCCTGCCCAACACCCACCAGATCCTCGCCCTGGACCCGGCCACGCTGGACGTGAAGACGACGTACAGCATCCCGACCGACACCGGCCCCCGCCACCTGGCCTTCACCGGCGGCAAGGCGTGGTTCTCGTACGGCGACCAGTGGGACGGCGACATCGGCTCCATCGACCCGTCGGTGGACCCGGCGGGCGGGACCGACCCGGTGGCGATGGCGCAGTTCCCGACCGAGGGCACCTCCCTCGGCCTGTGGGGCCAGGCGCTGCTGGACACCGACCCGAACCGGCCGGGCGTGCTGGCCGTCGGCCAGACCGGCATCTCCACCGACTCCATGGCCGTCCTCGACGTCTCGGACGGCGCGCCCAAGGCCACCGCCTGGTACTTCGGCGACTACACCCTGAACAACGGCATCGGGGACATCGACCTCGTCCCCGGCGCCGACCAGGTGCTGATCAACGGCACCGACCGGGACGCGTGGGCGGACGGCAAGTTCAGCAAGGCCGGCTCCTACCCCGGAGCGTGGGGCGCCGACATCGCGCCGAACGGACTGGTCGCCCAGTTCAACGCCGGCAAGGTCGCGGTCTACCGGCCCGACACCACCACGCCGCTGCGCACCTACTCCGCCGGCTCCACCGACTACGCCGCCGGAAACCTGCGCTGGGCACCGGACTCCTCGCGGATCTTCGCGCTGGTCCCGAACGGCGGCACCTTCACGCTCAAGGCCCTGACCCAGCCCACGCTCAACGTGCCGACGCTCACGGTCAACGCCCCGAGCTCGGCGCCCCGCGCCAAGAAGCTCACCGTCACCGGAAAGCTCTCGGCGACGGTCCCGCTGCCCGTCGGCGCCAAGCTCTCCGTGACCCGTACCGACATCGAGAGCCCCAGCGGGAAGGCGCTCGCCGCCGTCACCGTCAGGGCGGACGGCACGTACTCCTTCGCCGACACCCCGCCGGCCGGCGGCACGGTCACCTACAAGGTGACCTACGCGGGCGACGCCGGCCACACCACGGCCACCGCCTCCGACAAGGTCGCGGTCTCGCGCGCGGGCACGAGCCTGAGCCTGAACAACAACGGCAAGCTGTACAACTACGGCACCGACGTGAAGTTCACCGCGCACCTGGGGACGACGTACAAGAACCGCACGGTCAAGATCTACGCGGACCCCTTCGGCGGTGACAAGGGCAACAAGCTGATCAAGAGCGGCAAGGTGGACTCCCACGGGAACATCGCCGCCTGGGTGGACATGACCCGGGACACGGCCGTCTCCGCGGTCTTCGACGGCGACGCCCGCTACGCGCCCAAGACCGCGAAGGCCACGGCCTACGCGCGGGTCAAGATCTCCACCTCGCTCTCCAAGTACTACAAGACGGCGAAGATCGGTTCGACGTCGTACCGCTGGTTCCACAAGAACACCAGCCCGGTGTTCAACACGACCATGACCTACTACCCGGGCCGTGAGCATCGCGTGGACCTGGAGGTCTACTACCAGGGCAAGTGGTACGCGACGGACTCCGAGTACTTCGCGCTCGGCACGAACGGCAAGACGTCCGTGCAGCTCGACGCTCCCGGCCAGTCCGGCATCCGGGCGCGGATGCGGTCGGTGTACGTCAACGGCTCGTCCGGCGACACCGTGAACTCCACGACCTACGGTGCGTGGAACTACCTCTACTTCAGCAACTGATCCACTGATCGGGGAATGACCGGGCCCGGAGGGAATGTCCTCCGGGCCTTCTCCGTTAGGGGTGGCAGAAAGTTCAACGCTCAACTAAACTGGGCGCACAAGGAGGAGCCAACATGCCTGCAGTGACCGTGGAGAACCCGCTCACCCTGCCTCGGGTGGCCGCACCGGCCGACGCCGTGGCCCGTCCCGTGCTCGCCGTAACGACCGCGCCGAGCGGTTTCGAGGGCGAGGGTTTCCCGGTGCGCCGGGCGTTCGCGGGGATCAACTACCGCCACCTCGACCCGTTCATCATGATGGACCAGATGGGTGAGGTGGAGTACGCGCCGGGTGAGCCCAAGGGCACCCCCTGGCACCCGCACCGTGGTTTCGAGACCGTCACCTACATCATCGACGGCGTCTTCGACCACCAGGACAGCCAGGGTGGCGGCGGCACCATCACCAACGGCGACACCCAGTGGATGACGGCCGGCTCCGGCCTCCTCCACATCGAGGCCCCGCCGGAGTCCCTCGTCGTGTCCGGCGGGCTCTTCCACGGCCTCCAGCTGTGGGTGAACCTCCCCGCCAAGGACAAGATGATGGCGCCGAGGTACCAGGACATCCGCGGCGGCCAGGTGCAGCTGCTGACCACCCCGGACGGCGGTGCGCTGCTGCGCGTCATCGCGGGCGAGCTGGACGGCCACGCCGGTCCCGGCATCACCCACACCCCGATCACGATGATCCACGCGACCGTCGCCCCTGGCGCCGAGGTCACCCTGCCCTGGCGCGAGGACTTCAACGGCCTCGCCTACGTGCTGGCCGGCAAGGGCTCGGTGGGCGCCGAGCGCCGCCCGATCCACCTCGGCCAGACCGCCGTCTTCGGCGCGGGCTCCTCCCTCACCGTCCGCGCGGACGAGAAGCAGGACTCGCACACGCCGGACCTGGAGGTCGTGCTGCTCGGCGGCGAGCCGATCCGCGAGCCGATGGCCCACTACGGCCCGTTCGTCATGAACACCAAGGACGAGCTCATGCAGGCCTTCGAGGACTTCCAGAAGGGCCGCCTGGGCACGATCCCGGCGGTGCACGGGATGACCGAGACGGGCCCGCAGGCATAAGCAAGAGAGCCGACCGGGAGGCCTGCCGCCACCAGGCACCAGGCCTCCCGCCACCGACCGCGCCCTCTCACCGCCCGAGTCACCTTCGCCCCTTTCCTTTCGACCTCGCCTCTTCATCGGCCGAGTCACCTTCGCCCCTTTCCTTTCGACCTCGCCTCTTCATCGGCCGAGTCGGGTGGTGGGTGGGCGAAGGTCTCCGGCGGTCCAGGGGGCGGAGCCCCCTGGTACGGCGGGCGGAGGTGCGTTCACCCGGCAGGGGGTGTACGGCGGGGCATGCACCGGCCTCGCATGGTCCGCTAGGACTCGTGCAGCTGTTGCCCGAGCCCGTGCGCCGTTTCGCCGCGTGGTGTGCCGTGCTGCTGCTGGCCGCCGGAGTCGGCTACGTCGGCATCCGGCTCTGCTCCGAGTTCCGCACCGCGGTGACCCCGGTCCTGCTCGCCCTGCTCGGCACCGCCCTGCTCGGCCCGCTGTACCGGCGGCTCGTACAGATCGGCGTGCAGCGCTCCCTCGCGGCCGGACTCACCTGCGTCGCGGTCGTCGCCGTCGCCGGCGGTGCCGTCTACATCGTGGTCGCCGCCCTCGTCGACACCGGCGACCAGATCGTCGCCTCCCTCAAGCAGGCCGCGAAGTCCCTCGCCCAGCACTTCGGCGCCGCCGGGACCTCGGTCGGCGACCTGGCCGGCAGCGCCAGAAACCTGCTCGCCAAGTTCGGCGGCACCGCCGCCTCCAACGTCATCAGCGGTGTCAGCGTGGTCGGCGAGGGCATCGCCATGGCCGTCCTCGCGCTGCTCCTCGTCTTCTTCTTCCTGCGCGACTCGGACCGGGTCGTCGGCACGATCAGGGCCTTCGCACCCGGCGCCAGCGCCGACATGGTCGAGGCCATGGCCCGCAGGGCCTTCGAGGGCATCGAGGGGTTCATGCGCGGCACCACCGTCATCGCCTTCATCGACGCCGTCTGCATCACCGTCGGCCTGCTGGTCCTGCGCGTACCGGGAGCCGTCGGGCTCGGCGCCCTCGTCCTCGTCGGCGCCTACATTCCCTACCTCGGCGCCTTCATCTCCGGCGCGGTCGCCGTCCTGGTCGCCCTCGCCGACCG
The DNA here is from genome assembly GCF_042894765.1 of Streptomyces sp. NPDC001507. Taxonomy (NCBI): domain Bacteria; kingdom Bacillati; phylum Actinomycetota; class Actinomycetes; order Kitasatosporales; family Streptomycetaceae; genus Streptomyces; species Streptomyces sp. NPDC001507. Next base: position 116,745 of record NZ_JBIAVV010000010.1, on the reverse strand, counting down.
CGGCTTCGTCATCGCGCTGTGGGCGCTGGGCGTCGTACTCGCTGTGCAGGTGCTGGAGGGGCACGTGCTGCAGCCCATGATCCAGAGCCGGACCGTGCAGATGCATCCGGCGGTGGTGATGCTGACGATCACGGCCGGGGCCTCCGTCGCCGGGATCCTGGGCATGCTGCTGGCCGTACCGCTCACCGCGGCCGCCTTCGGGGTCGTCCACGAACTACGCGCCCGCTACGCCGCCGGCTAGGCCGCGGCCGGCCAGGGCACGCCCCCGCTACGACGTGCCGCCCTCGTACAGCTCGAACCAGGTGCTCTTGCCCTGCCCACGCGGGTCGACGCCCCAGGCGTCCGCCAGGATCTCGATCAGGACCAGGCCGCGGCCGGAGGAGGCCAGTTCGCCGGGCCGGCGCTTGTGCGGGAGGTCGTCACCGGCGTCCGTGACCTCGACCCGCAGCCGCCGTTCGGGGGCCTGGCCGGCGACCTCGGCGAGCAGCAGCGCGTCCGCGTCGGTGTGGACGAGGACGTTCGTGAGCATCTCGGAGACCAGCAGCACCGCCGAGTCGACCTGGTCGGGCGAGTCCCAGTCGTGCAGCAGCTCGCGCACGTGCTGGCGGGCCTCGGCGACCCGCTCGGGCTCGTCCTGGGCCACCGACATCAGGGTGCGGCGGACCCGCGGCCGTACGGTCAGCGGCTCGTCTCCGCGGCCGCCGCCCGGCCGGGACAGCAGCAGCACCGCTATGTCGTCCTCGCGGCGGTCGGCCAGCGGCCCGGTGGTGTGGTGCGAGGAGGGTCCGTGCACGGCCTGGACCAGGCTGTCGGCCAGTTTCTCCAGGTCGCCGTCGCCGTGGTCCTCCATGATCGCCCGGATCCGCTGCCAGCCGCTCTCCATGTCGTGGCCGCCGGTCTCGATCAGCCCGTCGGTGCAGATCATCATGGTCTCGCCGGGTTCGAGGGCGAACCGCGTCGTCGGATAGTCGGCGTCCGGGTCGATGCCGAGCGGCAGCCCGCCCGCCGTCGGCCGCCGCAGCACCGTGCCGTCGGCCATCCGGATCGCCGGGTCGAGATGGCCCGCACGGGCGATCTCCAGCACCCCGGTCGCCGGATCCGCCTCGACGTACAGGCAGGTCGCGAAGCGCAGGTCGGTGTCGTCCTCGGCGTCGGTGATCCCGTGCAGGAAACGGGAGGCCCGGGAGAGCACCGCGTCCGGGCGGTGGCCCTCGGAGGCGTAGGCGCGCAGTGCGATCCGCAGCTGGCCCATCAGGCCCGCGGCCCGTACGTCATGGCCCTGGACGTCGCCGATGACCAGGGCATGCCGGCCGGACGGCAGCGGGATCATGTCGTACCAGTCGCCGCCCACCTGGAGCCCGCCGCCGGTCGGTATGTAGCGGGCGGCCGTGTCCATGCCGGGTATGTCGGGGCCCAGCGTCGGCAGCATGGAACGCTGCAGGCCGTCCGTCAGCTCCCGCTCCGAGTCGGCGATACCGGCCCGGGACAGCGCCTGTGCCAGCATCCGGGCCACCGTGGTGAGCACGGACCGCTCGTCGGGGGTGAAGGACACCTGGTAGGTGAAGCCCGCCATCCAGGCGCCCATGGTCCGCCCGGCCACCGTCAGCGGCAGGAAGGCCCAGGACTGCCGGCCGAAGCGCTCGGCCAGCGGCCAGGTCACCGGGTAGCGGGACCTGTACTGCTCGGCGGAGGAGAGGTAGACGGCCCGGCCGGTCCGCACCACCTCGGCCGCCGGGTAGTCCGTGTCCAGCGGCATGCTGCTGAAGGGGCTGTCCTCGTCGATCTGCTGGCCGTGGTGGCCGATCATCATCAGCCGGTCGCCCTTGACCCCGAAGACGACCAGCCCGTCCGGGGAGAACCCGGGCATCGACAGGCCCGCGGCGACCCGCAGCACCTCCTCCGTGGACCGCGCCTCGGCCAGCGCCCGGCCCGCGTCCAGCAGGAACGCCTCCCGGGAGCGCCGCCAGTCGCCGGTGACCGGATGCTGCACGGCGGTGCCGGGGGACGGTTCGGAGACCTCCTGGATGGTGCCGGTCACCCGGTACACGCGCTCCTCGGAGTCGTACACCGGTCGAAAACGGCTGCGTACGGTCCGGATCAGCCGGCCCTGCTCGTCCATGACCCGCAGCCGGACCTCCCCGAGGGTGCCCTCAACCGCGGCCAGCCGGGTGATGCTGGTGTTCTCGTTCCAGTCCACGGGGTGGAAACGGGACCGGACCAGGGCCTCCGACAGGACGGACGGTTCCGCGGGCAGCCCGATCAGCCGGGCCGCCTCCGCGTCCGCGGTGACCAGCCCGGTGGCGGTGTCCCAGTGCCACAGCCCGGTCGCGAGGGCGGCGAGGACGTCCTCCACGGCGGGCAGGGGCTCGCCAGTTCGCATTGCCCCACTTTAAGAAGATGAGATCGCGGAGTGCCACTGTTTCAGGGCCGCATTAATGGTGGGGAGCCGATCTTTGGGTGCCCGGTACCCTTGATGGGTCCGGGCCCCGTGCCCGTCCCGGTCGAGGAGAGCACCTCGGCGACCACGAAGACGAAGAAGAGGAACACCCGACGATGCATCGGTACAGGTCCCACACCTGCGGCCAGCTCCGCGCCTCTGACGTCGGCACCGACGTCCGGCTGAGTGGCTGGCTGCACAATCGGCGCGACCTGGGCGGCATCCTCTTCATCGATCTGCGCGACCACTACGGCATCACGCAGCTCGTCGCCCGCCCCGGCACCGCCGCGTACGAGGCCTTGGACAAGCTCTCCAAGGAGTCCACGGTCCGCGTCGACGGCCGCGTTGTTTCACGTGGAACCGAGAACATCAACGCCGACCTGCCCACCGGCGAGGTCGAGGTCGAGGTCGGCGAGGTCGAGCTGCTCGGCGCGGCCGCCCCACTGCCGTTCACGATCAACACCGAGGACGGGGTCAACGAGGAGCGGCGCCTGGAGTACCGCTTCCTGGACCTGCGCCGCGAGCGCATGCACCGCAACATCATGCTGCGTACGGCCGTGATCTCCGCGATCCGCCACAAGATGGTCGCCCTCGGTTTCAACGAGATGGCCACCCCGATCCTCACCGCGACCTCCCCCGAGGGCGCCCGTGACTTCGTGGTCCCCTCCCGCCTGCACCCGGGCAAGTTCTACGCCCTGCCGCAGGCCCCGCAGCAGTTCAAGCAGCTGCTGATGATCTCCGGCTTCGACCGCTACTTCCAGATCGCGCCCTGCTTCCGCGACGAGGACGCCCGCGCCGACCGCTCGCCGGGCGAGTTCTACCAGCTCGACGTCGAGATGAGCTTCGTCGAGCAGGAGGACGTCTTCCGGCCCATCGAGCAGCTCATGACCGAGCTGTTCGAGGAGTTCGGCCACGGCCGCCACGTCACCTCGCCCTTCCCGCGGATCCCGTTCCGCGAGTCGATGCTGAAGTACGGCTCCGACAAGCCGGACCTCCGGGCCCAGCTGGAGCTCGTCGACATCACCGACATCTTCGAGGGCTCGGAGTTCAAGGCCTTCGCCGGCAAGCACGTGCGCGCGCTGCCGGTCCCGGCGGTCCAGGACCAGCCCCGCAAGTTCTTCGACCAGCTCGGCGACTACGCGGTCTCGCAGGGCGCCAAGGGCCTGGCCTGGGTCCGCGTCGGCGAGGACGGCTCGCTGACCGGCCCGATCGCCAAGTTCCTCACCGAGGACAACGTCGCCGAGCTCACCAAGCGGCTCCAGCTGGCCGCCGGGCACGCCGTCTTCTTCGGCGCGGGCGAGTTCGACGAGGTCTCCAAGATCATGGGCGCGGTCCGGGTCGAGGCGGCCAAGCGCTCCGGGCACTTCGAGGAGAACGTCTTCCGGTTCTGCTGGATCGTGGACTTCCCGATGTTCGAGAAGGACGAGGAGACCGGGAAGATCGACTTCTCGCACAACCCGTTCTCCATGCCCCAGGGCGGCATGGAGGCGCTGGAGACCCAGGACCCGTTGGACATCCTCGCCTGGCAGTACGACATCGTCTGCAACGGCGTCGAGCTGTCCTCCGGCGCCATCCGGAACCACGAGCCCGACATCATGCTCAAGGCCTTCGGCATCGCGGGCTACGACGAGGAGACCGTGGAGCGCGAGTTCGCCGGCATGCTCCGCGCGTTCCGCTTCGGCGCCCCCCCGCACGGCGGCATCGCCCCGGGCGTCGACCGCATCGTGATGCTCCTCGCCGACGAGCCCAACATCCGCGAGACCATCGCCTTCCCGCTCAACGGCAACGCCCAGGACCTGATGATGGGCGCCCCGACCGAGCTGGAGGAGAGCCGCCTGCGCGAGCTGCACCTCTCCATCCGGAAGCCGCAGCCGAAGTAGGCAGGCACGCAGAACCAGCACGACTGAAGCGAACAGCTGAGGGAAAGGCTCGAAACCGGCGTCGGTTTCGAGCCTTTCGCCTGCGCGGCGCGCATTCACAGCTCTCTCCGATGTTCGCACCGGGCCGGTCTTGTCTACGGTCCCTGACCATGACAGACACCCACACCCCCACAGATGCTCAATCTCCGGAAGAGAGAAGGAAGTTGGCCCGCCGTACCGTCCTGGCGGCGGGCAGCGTGGCCGTCACCGCGGTGGGCGTCGGCAGCGCCTTCGCGGCGACCGACGGCACCACCGCCGCGGCGACCGGGGCCGGAACCGAGGCCTCGCCCTCAGCCTCGGAAGGCGCCTGCTACAGGCTGACCTCCGAGCTTGTCGAGGGCCCTTACTACATCGACGCCGACAAGCTCCGCCAGGACGTCACCGAGGACCAGGAGGGCATCCCCCTGCACCTCACCCTCAAGGTCATCGACGCGGAGACCTGCAGGCCGCTCAGGAACGCGGCCGTGGACATCTGGCACTGCAACGCGTCCGGCGTCTACTCCGGGTACCAGGCCGTGGGCAGCGGCGGCGGTGGCGGCGGAACCCCGCCGACCGGCGCACCCACCGGCGCACCGACCGGCACCCCCACCGGCCCGCCGCCCGGCGGTGGCGGCGGCCACCAGGAGCCGACCGACGACACCCGCTACCTCCGCGGCACCTGGCACACGGACCGGCACGGGCAGGTCGCCTTCAGGACCGTCTTCCCCGGCTGGTACCAGGGCCGGTGCGTCCACATCCACGTCAAGGTGCACGTGGACGGCGAGTGGACGGACGCCGGCTACGAGGGCGGCCACACCTGCCACACCGGCCAGCTCTTCTTCGACGAGAAGTCGGTCCTGCTGTCGGCCGCCGTGGAGCCGTACGCGAGCAACACCACCACCCGCACCACCCTCGACGAGGACACCATCTACCCGGACAACGGCCACGCGGGCGGCCTGCTCTACCTCGGGTACGACCGCCACCACATCGCCCGCGGCGTCCGCGCCCACCTGACCCTGGGCGTCGAACCGGACGAGACGAACAACGGCTGATCGGAGCGGGGCGGTCCCAGGGGCGGCCGGCAGCAGGACCTGCCCGCACCGTGTCAGGTGTCGTACCGGCCGTTCCAGGGCTCGCCGAAGCCCAGGTGGTCCGGGTAGAGCTCGGCCCACCCGCCGTCCTCGTCGTCCTTCGCCACCAGGCCGAAGAACACGCCGTCCACCCTGAGCTGGAACGGGCGTATCGCGATGTCCGTGTACGTCCGCCTCGGCAGGCTGCGCAGCATGCCCGCCAGGTGGGCACGGGCCCGTGCCAGCACGGAGTCGGCGCCGTCCGGATCGAGCTGCTGCTCGGCCCAGCTGCCCGCACACCAGATCTGCGAGTCGCGGTAGTTGCCCTCCGCGTCGAAGAGATGCAGCACCGAGTAGAGCCGTTTCCGCTCCTCCCAGCCCTCGTCCAGCCGGAACCCCTCGGGGAACGCGTAGGTGACCGACGCCAGGAACTGCCCGCCGGTGTAGTGACCGATGGCCTCGGTACGGCCATGGGGCTCGTAGGCGATCGGGATGAGATCTGGGATTGCCATGGCGAAACCATACGGATGTGTGGTGGACATGCGGTTGTCGGGGCGTCGGAGAACGGCTGCCCCGGTCAACTTTCGCCGCTCTCTTCCGGGATGGGCACCACACCGCGGAAAAATTCACGGCAACCTTCCTGATCTCCACAACCACAGAGGAGTGAAGCCCGCCCCGACGGGCCCCACCCAGGCACTTCGGAAGTACGTAAGGACTCCCCCGTGGCCTCTGCCTCTCACCGTCGGTCCCTCCGTAAGCGCCGCGTTCTCGTCGTCTCCGCCGCCGTGGTGACCGCGGGCGTCGGTGCGGGTGCGCTCGTGCCGAACGCGTGAGCGACACCGCCCCGCGCATCATCAAGGTCAGGGGCACCATCGACGCCAACTCCGACGACGGCGGGAAGAAGCTGACCTGCGCCGACTACGCGGCCGGCACGGGGTACTCGCTGACCGCTTATCTGAAGGCGTTCGACCCGTCGGCGTACGGCCGTGCCAAGCTGCCCTCCGGCACCCAGGAGTCGGCCCGCGCCGCCGCACAGAAGAAGCAGGCCGCGAACACCGTCTTCAAGGTCCCCGCCAACACCCCGATCGTCGGCGTCCTGGGCACCAAGGCCGGCATCACCGGCGGCATGCTCAAGCCGACGGTGAACTGGACGCCGACCTTGACGGCGGGGCTGGAGAGCAGCGCCGACAACCTTGCGACGGAGCTGGCGAGGACGGCGGGGGCGGGGGTGCTGTCCTGACGTACGGCGTGGCGGATCAGGTGAGCGTCGTACGCGCGGGCCGCTGGAGCAGATAGCCCTGCACCGCACCGAGGCTCTCGTCATCAAGGTGGCGACTGTCGGACCAGTGGCGCCGTCCGACCGGCGCGAGCACGGCCTCGGGAGTGCACGACCATGCCTCGCACAGGATGCGAAGGAAGAGTCCGTCGAGGTCGCCCGACATCCGCCACCACGTCTTCTGCCACGTGGGCGTGGTGTGGTGGCGGGCGAACTCGTAGTCGGCGTCGCGGTTCATCACCACTGGGAAGACCTCCGACAGAGGTGCGTCTGCGACTCTGTGGAAGATGATGACCCAGTTGTCGGGTAGTTGGACGTTCTGTCCGGACGCGTAGTCAAAGACCCTGGGAGGCCGGGTTTGCATGGCCACCGGGAGGCCGAAGGCCATGAAGACCTCGTTTCGCTGGGCGACCCAGTCGGCTGCGTCGGCCGGGCGGAGCAAACCCTGTGCAGTGAAGGCAAAGGCGATATCGCCGGCGATTCCGTTGAAAGCGCCATACAGGGTGTAGGCCTGTTCCAGCTGGACCGGGTCCCCGAAACGTCCGGTGCCGCGGAGGCGTTGCTCCTGGCTGTGCATCCAGTCGCGCACCTCGTCCTGAGTGGCCACCAAGGCGGCCTGGTCCCGTGAGGCACGGCTGGGCTGACCGGCCAGGTATCCGGCGAAGCAGATCGACTCGTCAGAAAGAAGCCCGTTGACCGTGACGATTCCTCTGTAGTTTCCGCGTCCGGCGTAGTACAGATCGTTCCCGAGCGTGGCCAGGCCGATGCGCCGTCCATGGTGGTCCACCAGTTCGGTGGCCTGTCCGACGAAGTCTTCGCGGAGGTGAAGGCGTTGCTTCTCCTCCGCGACGCGACGGCCGTGAATCTGCGGCGGGTACAGGCGGTCGAACACCTCCTCCGCCGTTCCTGTCGTGAGCGAGAACGGGCTGAGGGTCTCGGGCGCTGCGGCGCCGGGTTCCCAAGTGTGGATGGGCACGGCGTTCTCGAGGACCAGCCGCTGGGCGAGTTCCGAGAGCCGTTCGTCCACGGTCCGCTGGAAGAGGCCTTTGACGTCGTTGGGAGACCTGCGCAGGGTGATGCGTACCGTCGTGCCCTCGGGTATCCAGCCCTGTGCGGACAGAGGGGTGAGCAGGGGGCGATGGGAGGGGCCGTCGAGGGTGAGGCGGCGGGCGTCCCGGCTGGCGGCGTCGTAGCGGCGGGTGATGACTTCGACGTGATCGCCGAGGAGGAAGACGGAGAAAAAGCCGATGCCGAACCGGCCGCTCGGTGTGAAGCCGCCACCGGCTAGCCCGGGCAACTGGTTGCGGACGGTGGCAGAGCTCCAGCCGCTGGTGCCGAAGTCGAGCAGGCCGTGGATGAGGGTCTCCTCGTCCATGCCGACGCCGTTGTCACGGACCTCCAGGCACCAGGAGCCGTCGGACTCGCTCAGCCGGATCTCGATGTGTCCGTCCGGGAAGCCGGGTTGCAGCGCCCGGCGGGCGAGCACGGCGTCCTGGGCGTTCTGGATCAGTTCCCGAAGTGCGACCTCGGGCTCGTCGCCGTACAACTGCTCGCCGCCAAGGCTGCGGACCAGCCCGGGGACGTCGGAGACCTTGATGGTCGCGTCGATGGGACGCCAGTCCTGTACGCGGAAGTGCTCGGCGAAGCGCTCGGGCGAGTCGACTCCAGCGACCGCCCGCACCGCTAGCCGGTCCCGCCCCAGGTCGTGCAGGAGGGCGTCGACCGCCTTCAGTTCCAGGTCGATGTCGCGCAGGTAGTCCAGGGCCAGCCACCACGAGGGCGCGTCCGTGGGGAGGAACGGCCGGTGCGAGGTGTAGGTGACCCGGTCGCCGTTGCGGTCGGGGCGGCTGACGTGCTCCTGGAAGCGCCAGTGCTCGCGGGAGTCGCCCTGTGGATCGCGCAGCGCGAACAGCAGGGTCGGGGCCCGGCGGCTGTCGATCTGGGTGACGTCGGCGAGTCGCAGGATGCAGGCCAGTTTGAGCCGGTCGATGGTCCAGTCGCGCGGCTGCCACGGCCATGAGCCCCACTCACGCCGGAACTCGTCGGCGAGCCGGTCCACCGGCCACCAGTGGCTGGCGGCCAGGTTGCCGATCAGCGGGCCGTACGCCTCACGCAGCAGGACGTCCTCGATGAGGTGGATCTCGTTGCCGGTGCTGGACCGCCAGGACTGGTCTACCAGCCGGCGCGCCTGCTCGGCATGTGATTCGCGGATCGCGGCGGCCCGGCAGGCGTCGGCGATCTCGGCGGGCGGAGAATCGAGTTGGTCCTGGTCGGGCCAGTATCCCTTCCGGCGGTAGTAGGCCACGGACAGGAGATCGCGCCACCGTTCCTCTCCCAGGGCCTCGGGCACGCTCGTCCCGTATGCGGCCTCCCCCATCGCGGCGTCGTGGAGTACGAAGGAGCAGCCCAGCACGTAGGCCTCGGCGGGGTTCAGCATCACCTCCTCCCCGCACACGAGATCGGCCGTCTCCCACAGCGCGTCCACGTGCGTGATGTCGTGCACCGTGAAATCGGGCATGCTGCGCGCGTTCTCCTGCAGGAGGACGCGCCCCTTCCTGCGCAGTTCGAGATACGACGTACGCAGTCGTTCCCGCTGTTCGGAGTGGGGATCGTCACCCGGGCGGGCGGCAAGGGTGCTCCGCCACAAGGACGTGCTGGTGTAGTCGTGCTCGGGCACCGGGGACGATCACCTCATTGCCGGCAGAAGGAAGAACGCGGCGATCAGCCACATGGCGATTACCGAGACGAGGATGAAGAGCAGCAGGTAGGTCTCGTACCAGCGTAGGAAGTTGCCCGGCCGGGGACGTGTCCGGAACCCGGGGCCGACGACCTCGTCGGTGATGTCGCACTCCTCGTTGCGGTAGTCGAGCCAGTTCAGGGCTCCCACCACGATGAGCGTGCTGGTGAAGGCGGCGACGACTGTGACGAGGGCGAGTATCCCGATCACTCCGCCGCGAGCGGTCGACGGTGCCAGGTCCCACTTCCGGTAGCCGACGAAGAGCGCCAGGGCCGCACTGACGAGTGCGGTGGCGAGCGTCTGGTAGAGGGCGAGAAACCGGTACGCGTTCTCGTTTACCGTGTGGATCTGCTGGAGGATGTACCGGTAGCGCTCCAGCGCAAACTCATTCCTGACCGGAGCCGCCTCCGGCCTGGTCTCCCCCGGTACCGCCATCGCCCCCCACTTGTCCGACTCGACAGCATGGGCAACTCATGCCCTGCTCCAGTTTCCCCGACACTCGTGGTGCAGGACCAGAGCGTCGGCGTGATGACCTACGAAGGCAACCGGACGCCCGCGTCACGGCAGGCCTGGCGCTGAGCGCCGAGAACCTGCTCGCGGAACGCTGGTCTACGCGGCCCGGTGGCCGGGGCGCTGGTGCTGGGGTACGGCGAAGGACCGGCGGGAGAGGGTGCTCCGGCCGGCCCTTCGGGGGTGGGGTGGGGCGTGGGGTTATGCGGTGGGCTCGCCGCCGAAGCGGGTCTTGTACGTCTCCAGGTCCTCGTCCGTGAGCTTCGCGAACAGGACCGGGGGAACGGTGAAGGGGGTGCCGGCCGGGACGGCGGTCAGTGCCTTCGCCTCGTCGGCGGTGACCCAGGTGGCGGTGTCGTCGGCGAGGGCGAACGCCTCGCGCATCGTCTTCGCCGTCGCCGGGATGAAGGGCTCCGAGACCACCGCGTAGAGGTGGATCAGGTTCATCGCCGTGCGCAGGGTCAGGGCCGCGCCGTCCTTGTCCGTCTTGATCTCCAGCCAGGGGGCCTTCTCCTCCAGGTAGGAGTTGCCGGCCGACCACAGGGCGCGCAGGGCCGCGGCGGCCTTGCGGAACTGGAGGGACTCCATGTGGGACTCGTACTCGGCGAGGAGCGCGGCGATCTCGTCGCCGAGCTTCGCCTCCGCCTCGCCGGGGGTGCCGCCGGCCGGGACGTCGTCGCCGAAGCGCTTCCTCGAGAACGACAGGACGCGGTTGACGAAGTTGCCGAGGGTGTCGGCCAGGTCCTTGTTCACCGTCGCCGTGAAGTGCTCCCACGTGAAGGACGAGTCGTCCGACTCCGGGGCGTTGGCGATGAGGAAGTAGCGCCAGTAGTCGGCGGGGAGGATGTCCAGGGCCTGGTCGGTGAAGACGCCGCGCTTCTGCGAGGTGGAGAACTTGCCGCCGTAGTACGTCAGCCAGTTGAAGGCCTTGACGAAGTCGACCTTCTTCCACGGTTCGCGCACGCCGAGCTCGGTGGCCGGGAACATCACCGTGTGGAAGGGGACGTTGTCCTTCGCCATGAACTCCGTGTAACGGACGTCGGTGTCGACGTCGTACCACCAGGACTTCCAGTCGCGGTTCGCCGGGTCCTGGTCGGCCCACTCCTTCGTCGCGCCGATGTACTCGATCGGGGCGTCGAACCAGACGTAGAAGACCTTGCCCTCGGCCGCCAGCTCCGGCCAGGTGTCGGCCGGGACGGGCACACCCCAGTCCAGGTCGCGGGTGATCGCGCGGTCGTGCAGGCCCTCGGTCAGCCACTTGTGGGCGATCGAGGAGGCCAGCTGCGGCCAGTCCTTGTCGTGCTTCGAGACCCACTCGCGGACCTCGTTCTCCAGCTTGGACTGGAGCAGGAAGAGGTGCTTGGTCTCGCGGATCTCCAGGTCGGTGGAGCCGGAGATCGCCGAGCGCGGGTTGATCAGGTCGGTCGGGTCCAGGACGCGGGTGCAGTTCTCGCACTGGTCGCCACGGGCCTTGTCGTAGCCGCAGTGCGGGCAGGTGCCCTCGACGTAGCGGTCCGGGAGGAAACGGCCGTCGACCGGGGAGTACACCTGGCGGATCGACCGCTCCTCGATGAAGCCGTTCTCGTTCAGGCGGCGGGCGAAGTGCTGGGTGATGTCGCGGTTCTCGGGGGAGGAGCTCCGGCCGAAGTAGTCGAACGCGAGTGCGAAGCCGTCGTAGACCGCCTTCTGCGCGTCGTGCGCCTGGGCGCAGAACTCGTCCACCGGGAGGCCCTGCTCCTTCGCGGCGAGCTCGGCGGGGGTGCCGTGCTCGTCCGTGGCGCAGATGTACAGGACGTCGTGGCCGCGCTGGCGGAGGTACCGGGAGTACACGTCCGCCGGGAGCATGGACCCCACCATGTTGCCCAGGTGCTTGATCCCGTTGATGTACGGAAGGGCGCTGGTGATGAGGTGTCGAGCCATCGGGGGCTGCTCCCAGGTCGGTCTGTTGCTGTTATTGCGAACCTTGAAATCGTAGCCGACATGTGTATGCCGCCCGCTTCCCGTTTTATTGGGTGAGAAGCGGGCGGCACAGGGGGTGGGTCTTACGGGCGGTGCTTCGAGCGGTGCTACGGGCGCCAGTCGATCAGGATGCCGTCGTAGAGCTCCGCGTCCGTGAGCTCCAGGGGGGTCGGGCCCGCGTGGAAGAAGGCCGCGTTGTCGGTCTTCAGTTTGCGGAGGTAGTCGAAGGCCTTGTTCTCGTGCTCGCCGAACGCGACGAAGGAGAAGAAGACCGAGGGGTGGGACTTCGCGGCGTCCGTGAGGGCCTGGGTGGCGGGGGTCTTCGCGTCCGGGGCGCCGTCGGTCTGGAAGACGACGAGGGCGGGGGTGCTGTCCTTGCCGCTGTCCTTGCCGTGGTGCTTGTCGTAGTGCGCGAGTACGGCTTCGACGGCTGCGTGGTAGCTGGTGCGGCCCATGCGGCCGAAGCCGGCGTGTGCCTCGTCGATCGCGTTCTCGGGGGAGGCGGGGGTGAGGTCGGTGGTGCCGTCGACCTCGGTGGAGAAGAAGACGACGTGGACGGAGGGGGTCTCGCCGTCCGGGGTGAGGCGGGTGGCGAGGGCGAGGGTCTGGTCGGCGAGGGCCGCTGCGGAGCCGTCCTTGTAGTAGCCGCGCATGCTCGCGGAGCGGTCGAGGACGAGGTAGGTGGCGGCGTGGGTGCCGGTGAGGTTGGCCTTGGCGAGGGCGGACGTTGCGGCGTCGTGGGGGGCCGTGGCCTCGGCTTCGCCTTCGGCGGTCGTGTTCCCGCCCGCACCACCCGTGACGGTCTCGTCGTCGGGTGCGGGTGGCCCCTGTGGGGCGGGTTCGCCGTCGGCGGCTGCGGCGTCGTGGGGGGCCGTGGCCTCGGCTTCGCCTTCGGCGGTCGGGTTCCCGCCCGCACCACCCGTGACGGTCTCGTCGTCGGGTGCGGGTGGCCCCTGTGGGGCGGGCTCGCCGTCGGCGGCTGCGGGTTCGGGGGTGGCTTCGGGCGCCGGCTCGGTGATCGGTTCCGCGATGGTCTCGGCGACCGGCTCCGGCTTGGACTCGGCGACCGGCTCCGCGACCGGCTCGGTCTCGGCCACGGGCTCCGGCTCGGTCTCGGCCACCGGCTCCGGCGTGGGCTCGGGGGCGGCCTCGGTGATCGGTTCCGGGGCTGCTTCGGCCACCGGCTCGGCCGTGGGCTCCGGGGCCGGGGTCGCTTCGGCCACCGGATCCGCCGTGGGTTCCGGCTCCGGGGTCGTCTCCTCGGTCGCCTTCGCTGTCGGCTCCGGCTCGGCTGTGGCCTCGGGCTCTGTCGCCGGCTTCGTCGGCTCCGTCGGGTCCACCTGGTCCACCGGTGCCGCGGGTTCCACCACGACCTCGGCCTCGACCTTGATCACCGGGTCGGCTTCGGCCGGGGGCTCGGGCTTGAGGTCCACCTCCGGTTCGATCAGGCGGGTCGCCTGCTTCGGGACCGTGACGTTGTCGAAGGCGGCCGAGACCAGATCGTGTTCGTCTGTCGTCGCCGGGCGGGGCTCCGGGACCGCTGCCGGTGCCTCCGGCGCCTGCGCCGCCGCTTGCTGCTTCGACTGCGAAGGGAGCTGGTCCGCACCCTCTGCCTCGGCAGGGCGCGGCTTTCGCGACCTGCCGAATGCGTTCCGCAGGAGAGTGAGAATGCCCATGTGCGCAACCCTTCGCGTGAGTTGATACCCGTCAATCGCTGGCCAGGACGGACACGTAAGGTTAGCGGCCCCAGGTTGCGATCTTGGGGAGGGTCGATGACTCCTGTCGGGCGTACGGCGGTCGAGTCCCAGCCCGGCACCCGGTCCCCCCGGGTGCGTTCCGTTCATCTCCCGTTCGTGCGGCGGCTGTTCGTGTGCACGGCCGACTCCCTTGCGTCAATCCCGCGCCAATGATCCGCAAGGGGAATGTAAAGTTCGCAAGCGCTGCCGACGTCGCGGCATCGGCGGGTGAGAGGGAAGTGCTAGTGCGGTGAGGCGATGGCTCTGGCCGCCGCCACCTCCTGGCGCAGGGGCTCCAGGACGCTGTCCGGCGGGCCGGTGAGGTCCGTGCGGACCGCCACCAGGGTCTCCGACCGGCGGACGCCCTCCGCCAGCTCGCGCAGTTGCCGGGTCACCTGGTCGATCTCGGCCGGGTCCGGGGGCGGTGCCCCGTGCCGTACCCGGACCCGGGCCGCCGTCGTCGCGTCGACGATGCGTTCCACGGCGACGACCAGGGGCCACCAGGCCGCCGCCCGGCGGCCGGTGGGCGGCGGCTCGGTCAGGGCGCGCTGGAACTCGGTGCGGACCACGGACAGGTCGCGGTAGAGGCGGCGCCGCAGCCGGGCGCGGGCGGCGGGTTCCGCCCCCGCCCTGAAGGCCAGCTCGACATAGGCCGCCGTGTCCGCGACGGCGTCGGCCAGCCGGTCGCCGACCCGGGTGCGCCAGCTCTCCGGCCACAGCAGGTACCCGGCGACCAGCGCGATCGCGCAGCCCATGAGGGAGTCGAGGAGGCGGGGCAGGAGCAGGCCGGTGCCCTGGTGGTTCAGGTTGTCGGAGAGGAGCAGGATCACCGGGGTGACGGCGGCGGTCTGGAAGCCGTAGCCCCGTGGGGTCAGGGCCGGGACCAGGGGCGCCAGGACCATCATCACCGGTACGTCCCACCAGCCGCGCGGTACGACGGTGAGGACCGTCGCGGCCACCACCAGGCCCACCACCGTGCCGAGCGCGCGCAGCAGCGCCCGGGAGAAGACCGAGCCGAAGTCCGGCTTGAGGACGAAGGTGATGGTGAGGGCGACCCAGTAGGAGCGCGGTACGGACACGAGGGAGACCAGGGCCTGCGCGATGCCGATGCACAGGGCGAGGCGGATGCCGTAGCGCCAGGAGTTGGCGGAGAGGACGACGTTGCGGGCGGCCCGTGCGGTGCGGATGCCGAGGGCGGCAGGGCGGCCGAGGCGGTCGTCGATGCCGCGCGGGTCGACGTCGGGGGCGGTGGCGACCTCGGCGACGTGCCGCAGGGCGTGGTCGACGGCGCGGCCGGTCTCGTTGCGGGGCTCGGGCAGGGCCAGCCCTATCGGGCCGGTGTAGCCGGTCTCGACGGCGTCGGCGATGTGCAGGACCGCCGCGGGGACCTCGGGCGGCAGCGGCTTCCCGGCGCGGCGGGCGAGGCGGACGGCGGGGGCGGCCTCGACCACCGGGGTGATCGCGTTCAACTGGGCGAGCATGCGGGTGAGATCGCGGCTGCGGCCGCGGTACCGGGTGCGCCGGGCCAGGATCAGGTCGTACGCCTGGTTCAGCGACTGGGTGACGGTGTGCCGGGCGTGGTCGTACGCCTCGCCGTCCTCGCCGTCGCTGACGGACAGCAGGTCGGCGACCGTGCGGTAGGCGGCGGCGACCGCCGCGCGCTCGGGTACGCCCGAGCGCAGCGGCCAGGCCAGCAGGGCGAGGAGCAGGACGAGCAGGCCGCCGCCGGTCATCAGCACCGGGGTGAGCCACCAGGCGCCGGGCAGCGGCAGGCCCGCGCCGATCACGGAGTTGAGCAGGAGCAGCAGTCCGGATACGGAGGACACCGCGCCGATCGTCGAGATCATCCCGGAGATCAGCGCGATGCCGGTGATCACGGCGACCGTGAGCCAGCCCTGGCCGTAGACCAGCGAGCCGGCGGTGACGCCGACGGCGCCGAAGAGCTGCGGGACCGCGATGTTGAGGATGCGCATCCGGTAGGCGTCGGCGGTGTCGCCGATGACCCCGGACAGGGCGCCCATCGAGGCCAGCGCCCCGTACGCGGGCTGTCCGGCCGCGAGCCCGACGGCGAGCGGGAGGCTCATGGCGAGTGCGGCGCGGCCGAGTGCGGCCCAGTTGAGAGGGACCGCCTGCTGGGGCCGGAGGTTCCTTACCAGCCAGTCGGGAGGGGTGAGGCCGATCGGGAACTCGCGGGACATGCGGCCATTATCGGTGCTCGTGCCGGTGGAGCGTGATGTCCAAGACGCGGGCCCGGTGGCCGGTACGGGCCGGGTGCGGGAACGGGGTGAGTGGGGTGTCGTGCGTTCTTCGGACCGGGTCCGAGGCGTGTCGTGCGGTGTCGGTGATCACGATTCGGGGATCACGATTCCTCGTCCACCCGGGCCAGGAACTCCCCCAGGGCCCGGTTGAACTCCGCCGGCCGTTCCAGGTTGGGCAGGTGGGACGCCCCGTCGATGATCCGGAGGGTGGAGTCGGCCAGGAGGGCGTGCATCGCCTCGGCGTCGGAGACGGGGGTGTACTCGTCGTCCGCGCCGACCACGATCAGGGCGGGGACCGTCGCCTTCGCCAGCAGGGGGCGGTAGTCGGGGCGTTCGGCGCGGCCGCGCAGGGCTGCCGCGGCGCCCTCGGGGTGGGTGGCCGTCATCATGCGGTGGACGTGGGCCTTCACGTCGGGGCGGGCGTCCGGGGCGACCATCTTCGCCAGGACCTCGTCGGCGTAGCCGCGCATGCCCTCGCGCAGGAGCCGGTCGGCCATGGCGTTCCTCGCGCGTCTGCCCTCCGGGGTCTCCGGGTCGGCGAAGGTGTCGGCCAGGACCAGGCCCCGGACGCGTTCGGGGCCGAGACGGTCGTAGCACTCCATCGCGATCTGGCCGCCCATCGACAGGCCGGCGATCACGCAGGTCCGTACGCCCAGCGTGTCGAGGAGTTCCGCGAGGTCCGCCGCGAAACGGGAGAGCGGGGTGCGGCCGGGGGTGACCGGGGAGGTGCCGTAGCCGCGCAGGTCGGGGGCGACGACCCGGCGGGTGGCGGCGAAGGCGGTCTGCTGGGGGTGCCACATCGTGCGGTCGAAGGGGTGGCCGTGGACGAGGAGGAGAGGGGTTCGCGCGGTATGCGGGTCATTGTCGTCGTATGCGAGGAAGGGGGGCATGTGGACGACCCTAGGGACCCGCAACTCCTCGGTGCAATAAAATCTTTGCTCTCGGTGCAATGAGAGCGGGGGGACCGTGGACGACTTCCGGGGGATCGCCGACCGGATCGCGCTGGACATCGCGCGGGGGCGGCTGCGGGCCGGGCAACGGCTGCCTCCGCAGCGGGCGTTCGCTCGGCGGCACGGGATCGCCGCCTCGACCGCCGGGCGGGTGTACGCCGAACTCGTGCGGCGCGGGCTGGTGGTGGGCGAGGTCGGGCGGGGCACGTTCGTGCGGTCCGCGCAGGCCGGGCCGCAGGGGCGGGCGCTGGTCGAGGACGGCGCCGCCCGTGTCAACCTGGAGCTCAACTACCCTTCCGTGCCCGGCCAGTCGGAGCTGCTGGCCCCGTCCCTCGCGCCGCTGCTGCGGACCGACGCGCTTACCGACGCCCTCCGGCCGGCCGCCGCCGACGGCACCCCGCACGCCAGGGAGGCCGCCGCCGCACTGCTCGCCACCGGCGACTGGCGGCCCGACCCCGGCCGCGTCCTGTTCACCGGCAACGCCCGGCAGGCGATCGCCGCCACCCTGGGGTCCCTGGTGCGGCCGGGCGGCCGGGTCGGGGTGGAGCCGTTGACGTATCCGCTGGTCAAGGAGGTCGCCGGGCGGCTCGGCATCACGCTCGTCCCGGTGCGGGCGGACGGGGACGGGCCCCTCGCCGAGTCCGTGCTCGCCGCGCACCGGTCCGCGCCGCTCTCCGCGCTCTATCTCCAGCCGACCCTGCACAACCCGACGTCGGTGACCGTCCCGGCCGAGCGCCGACTCCAACTGGCGCGCCTGGTCGCGGACGTGGGGTTGCCGGTCGTGGAGGACCGGATCTGGTCGTTCCTGCGGCGCGAGCCCGGGCCGCCACCGCTCGCCGCCCTCGCGCCACGGCTCGTCCATCTCGTCGACGGGCTCTCCAAGCGGGTCGCGCCCGGTCTCACCGTGGGGTTCGCCGTCGTGCCTGAGGACCGGGTGGCCGCGGTGGCGGCGGCCGTGCGGTCCGGGGGATGGAGCGCGGGGGCGTTCGCGCTGGAGGCGGCGGTGCGCTGGATCGGGGACGGGACCGTGGCGCGGCTCGTGGCGGCCAAGCGGGAGCAGGCCGCACGTCGGCAGCGGCTCCTCCGCGAGGCGCTGGCCGGGTTCGCCGTACGGGCCGATCCGCACGGGTACTTCGCCTGGTGGGAGCTCCCCGAGCCGTGGCGGGCCGACGGTTTCACGGCGGCCGCGGCCGCCCACGGGATCGCGGTCACGCCGGGTACCGCCTTCCGCGTCGACCCGAAGCGGACGCCGGACGCGGTGCGGCTCGGGCTGGCGTCGGCCGCGGAGCCGGAGCTGGCGGGGGCGCTGCGGACGCTGGCCGCCCTCGCGGCGCGCGGCCCGCGGCAGCCCCCGGCGGACGGTTAGTCCAGCAGGCCGTCGTAGTCCGGCAGCTTGTAGGCGGTGCCGGCATAACCGCCGGTCAGGTCCGTCGTATTGTTGCCGATGTCGGCGATGACGTCGTAGCCGTCCGCCTCGATCGCCTTGCGCTGCGAGGTCTTGAAGTCCGCGACGGACTCGGTGAGCAGTTGGGCGACGGTCCGCGCGTAGAGGCCGTCGACGGGGTAGCCGACCGCCTTCAGGTTGGCCTTGGTCACCACGTTGTACAGGTCGCTGCGGGCGCTGACGAAGAACACGCCGATGCCCTTGGCGTGCGCGTCCTGGGCGAGGGCGAGCACCGGCGGGGTGGCGGGGATGGTGATGCCGCCCTCGAAGTGGGTCTCCAGCGAGGTGTTGTCGATGTCGAGGACGATCGCCTGCTTCGCGCCGGAGGCGTTCGCGGCGGCTCGGCTGTCGATGTAGTCCTGCGCGGGGCCGGTGACGGCGGCGACGTCGGACAGCCACTGGGTCTCGGTGACGGTCGGGTCGGCGGCCTGGGCGGGCAGGGCGGCGGCGAACGACAGGGCGAGGCCGGCCGTGAGGGCGACTGCGGCACGGCGTGCGGTGCGACGGTTCATCGGGCGGGGGCTCCTCGGGTGACGTCGGCGTCGGCCGCCGGTGTTCCGTACCGGTGGCCGTCGCCTCGCCACGGTGGTCGGCCGGGGCGCCCGCCGGGTGACTCCCGGAGGAGCAGCCGGTTACCTGACTGGCATGTTCTGGTCAGGGGACTGTGAACCGGCCCTGAGGGACGCGGAATCCGCTGTGCCGGCGGCCTGCTGCCGTGTCTCCCCGGGCCCGGGCCGGCGCAGGCGTCCGCCGATCCAGGCCAGCGCGGCCACGGTCAGGCCGAGGGCCAGGAGCAGCCAGGAGACCGTGCGCAGGGTGGACGTCAGGGCGTCGTAGACGGCGGCCGCGGCCGGGTGCGAGACGTCCGGCGGCAGGTCGGCCAGGGTGAGCCGGCGCCCGATGACGAGGGCGAGGCCGAGCAGGGCGCCGCCCAGGGCCGTGCCCAGCGCCGCCGCCGTGACGGCACGGCGGCGGCGGACGGCGAGCGCGATGCCGCCGACCGCGAAGACGACGGCCGCCACGGGCAGCCAGAAGCCGGCGACCTCGAGCACGTGAAACCCCTTCCGGAGCCGGTCCAGTTCCGCCGCCGGCAGTACCGCGACGGCCGTGTGCTGGACCGGGATACGGGCCGCGAGCGGCACATGGTCCTGGGTGAGCCGGTCCTTGACCTGGGCGGTGACCGGCGCGAGGTCGACGGTGACGGGCTCCTCGCGCTCGCCCTGGAGTGCGCGCAGCACGGCGTCGTGGGTGGCCCGGTTGCCTGCGTCCCAGGCCAGCCGGAACGCCTCCGTCTGGGTGAAGGACCGGACCGCCTCGCGCACGAACGGCGCCACCGTGCCCCGCATCGGCCGGCCGACGTCCACCTCGCGCATGATGCCCTCGCCGACGGTGTCCGCGACCGCGTCCCGGACATCCGGGTCCTCGGCCAGCGGTGCCATCGTGCTGACGTACTGTCCGGTGTCCGCCAGCCCGTACGCCGCCCAGGCCGCGAGCGCGCCGAACGGCAGCAGCAGGCAGCCCAGCACGATCAGCAGGGCCGACAGGGCACGCCGGAGACCTGAGGGCGGCGCGGTCCGTGGGGACCCCGGAGGCACTGAGGGCACTGAGGGCACGCTTCCAGGCAAGCCCCTGAGAACCGGTCAGGCGAGCGGGGCGACTGCATTCGGGGGGCCGGGAGGCGCAGGTCGAGCCGAACGGGGGTACGGCGGTGCCGGCCGGCCGCCCCGGAAACCCTTGGGGCGCCTCGCTCCGGTGGAGGGTTGACCCGAACGGGTGTTTCCTGGTTGGGGAGCGTCGCCGAGCGCCCGCAACGCCTCGGCGACCGGTGAGGGGAAACAGGGGAAACACGTGGGCCCCGGCCGTGGGGGCCGGGGCCCACGGCCGGGGTCGGCCGCCGGAGTCCACGCGCGCACCTCGCGGCGGCGCCGCCGGCCGCGCGGCTAACGGATGCGGTGTCCGACCGCGTCCTCGTGCGTGTAGAACCGGTAGAACATCACGATGAACGTCACCGCCGCGACCGCGAGCGACATCGCGACGCACCGGAGGATCGATTCGCCGCTCTGGCTGTACAGGAAGCCGAAGGCGGTGCCCATGAACGCCGTCCACAGCACCGCGTGCAGCTCCCGCCGCAGCCGGGGGGCGACGGTCAGCACGCCGAACAGCACCACCGCGAAGACGAGGGCGGTCAGGAAGCCGAACAGCAGGTTCCAGCCGGTGATGGGCCCGCCCATGCGCCGGTTGGCCGCGGCCCAGTAGCCGTAGATCAGCCCGGTCACCACCGGTATGGCCACCCGGGCCCTGGCGTGCATCTGCGTACTGAACACGTCGGGCGTCCGGCCGCTCCTGGGCATACCGCCGGACGTGGGTGCCGCTTGAGCCATGAGCGTGCTCCTCTCTCCTCGCCCCCACCTTCCAGAGCACACCTGCGGGTACCCCGTGGCAAGTCGGTCAGTGCATCCCGTACGACGCTTCGTACGGGATGCACGTACGACGTGCGAGGCGTGCCCGCCCGTGTTTCCCTGACTCTCGTGACCGACCACCAGGCCGTGCGGCGGTGCAAGGAGCTGCTGTGGGTCAGGGGCCGGAGCGTCGCCTGGGTGGCGCCGCTCCTGCTGCTCGCAGGGATCACGGCGGTCGACCTCAACACCACCGAGCGGTTCCGGATCGTCTCCTGGATCGTCCTGGTCCCCGGTATCGCGGCGGCGATCTGCGGGGTCTGGACGACGGCGGTCTTCGCGGTGCTGTCGGTCCTCGACTACGTCGCCGTGGACAACGCCTGGCCCCAGCAGTACCAGGCCGGGCTGCCCGACTTCATCCTGGTCGCCTTCGCGGGGCTGCTGGCCATCCTGGCCTGCGTGGTCCGCAGGAACGGCGAGCGGCGGATGCTGCACATGCGGGACATCGCCGAGACCACCGTGCGTACCGTGCTGCGGCCGCTGCCGCAGGGGTGGGCCGGGCTGGAGCACGCGGCGGTGTACCTCGCCGCGGACAGCCAGGCGCGGGTGGGCGGCGACTTCTACGACATCCAGCCGGGGCTGTACGGCACCCGGGTGCTGGTCGGGGACGTCCAGGGCAAGGGGCTGGGGGCGGTGGAGACGGCGGCGGCGCTGCTGGGGACGTTCCGTGAGGCGGGGTACCACGAACGGGACCTGGCGACGGTGGCCGACCGGCTGGAGACCCGGATGATCCGGCACCGAAGTCACACGGTGGCGCTGGGCCGGGACGACGGCGACCGCTTCGCCACGGCGGTCCTGCTCGGCTTCCCGCCGGGCGCCCCGGACGTGGTGGAAGTCGTCAACTTCGGCCACGAGCCGCCGCTGGCGGTGGGGCCGACGGGGGTACGCCCCCTGCCCCCGGGCGACGGACTTCCCCTCGGCATGGCCGACCTCGCGACGGCGACCGGCCCGCCCCCCACCCTCACCGTCACCCTCGCCCCCGACGAGACCCTCCTCATCACCACGGACGGCGTCACCGAGGCCAGAAACCGAAGCGGCGCCTTCTACTCCCTCCCCGACGCCACCGCCCGTGCCCCGGCCCCCGACCCCACCCGCCTCGTCGCCTACATCCGCGACGGCGTCCTCCACCACAGCCACGGCCACCTCTCCGACGACACCACCATCTTCGCGGTACGCCGCACCCCACCCTCTTAGACCCGCCCGCCTGCAGCGCCCCGCCCACACCGTCGCGGCGGAAGGAGGGGCGGGCCTGCAGCACCCCGTCAGGGGCGCGGGGAACTGCGCGGCCAGCCACGACGGCGTGTTGCTCCGCAACGGACCGGTGCCCCAACGGCGGCTTGCGGCTGTCCGGCACCGCCGAGTCACACCGTTGCGGCGGAAAGGGGGGCGGGCCTGCAGCGCCCCGTCAGGGGCGCGGGGAACTGCGCGGCCAGCCACGACGGCGTGTTGCTCCGCAATGGGCCGGCGCCCCAGCGGCGGCTTGCGGCTGTCCGGCACCGCCGAGTCACGCCGTTGCGGCTGAGCGCCGTCGCGGCGGAAAAAAGGGGGGCGGCGGAGAAGAACAGGGAAGGCACAGGCAGAGGGGGCGTACCGGGTGTTACCCGGGTCAAAGGGTTTGTGGGGGCCCCGCTTTGCAAGCGCAGCGGTTACCGTGCTGGCGTAAGTGAAACAGGGGAACAAAGGGGGAGGGCCCGATGCCCGGAACCGTGCTGCTGATCGCGGCCTCGCCGACAGGCAAAGCACGCATGGTGGACGCGGCCTCCGTGCTCCCCGTACTCGCGGCCGTGCCCCCGGCGATACTCTCCGGCACCGAGACCGCGAACGTCGTCGAACTCGCCGACCCCCTGGAGCCGCAGGCCGTGCTGACCCGGCTGCGCGCCGCCGCGGCCGCCCCCGGCCCGCTCACCGTGTTCGTCACGGGCCAGCTCCACCTGGACCGCAAACAGCGGCTGCCGCATCTCGCGCTGGCCCGGACCACGCCCGCCACCGTCCGCTACACCGGCCTGCCCTGGCACTGGATCCGGGAGGAGCTGCGGCTGCGGCCGGCCGGGGCGACGACGCTGGTGCTCGATCTGCACGCGGAGCACGAGGTCTGGGAGCAGCTGCACACGGTGCCGTTCGACTGCGGGCGCAACAACGCCGTGCACGGGCGCATCGCGCCGCCGCCCGCCCGGCGGGAGGTCGCCGCACCGTCGTACATGAAGGCCGTGGCGACCGTGCTGAGGAGCGGGTACCGGCCGGCGATGGCGGAGCTGCACCGGCAGGTGCTCGCACGGCTCGGGGCGGAGCTCGCCGCCGACATCCTGTTCAGCACCCACACCCCGGACAGCGGCGATCCGCACGACGCCATCAGCGCGGCCGTACGGGACGGGCGGTACGCCGAGGCGGACGAGCTCGCCGCCCGCTGGGAGCAGGCGGCCGCGCGGGCGCACGGGCCGGCCTCCGAGGACGCCCTGCACTGGTCCGAGGTACGTGCCGACCTCGCGATGTTCGCCGGGGACGCGGTGCGGAGCTGCCGTACCTGGCTGACCGTCGCCGGCGCCCGCCTGGGCGCCGGGCAGCCGGCCGACGCACCGGCCGTCGAGGCGGCCGCGGACCGGGCCCACCACCAGTGGGGCGCCATCAAGGACACGGCGCGGGCCCGTGAACTCGGGCCCGCGCTCGCGGAGTTGAGACTCAGGGTGCCGGGCCGCCGGGAGGGCGCGCTGGAGAACGTCCAGCAGCACCTGCGGCAGCTTCAGACCAGCTAGCTCGTGAACGTGAAGTACTTCCAGGCGCCGTACGTCGTGGAGTTGACCGTGTCGCCGGACGCCCCGTCGATGTAGTCGGAGCGAACCCGGAAGCGCCAGCCGACGTCTTCCTTGTGGTTGCCGGTGAACTCGACCTGCGAGACCCCGCTGGTGGCCAGCGCGAAGTACTTCGAGGTGTCCGCGTACCACTTGCCCTGGTAGTAGACCTGGAAGTCGAACCGCTGGGCACGGCCGCCGTAGTACGGCATCTTGGTCGTGAACAGCGGGTTCCTGGTCTTGTGGAAGTAGTAGTAGGTCTGGCCCCAGGCCTTCTTCGACTTGTACTGGCGGCTGACCGCCATGGAGACGCTGACCTTCGCGCCCACCGTGCTGGACACCGACCGCGGCTGCCAGCGGGCGTCGCCCGCGAACTTCGCGGTGACCTTGGTGTCCCGCTTCAGGCCGAGGACCACGGACAGGTTGCCGTGCGAGTCGACCTTCCCGGACTTCACCAGCTTGTTGGGCTTGTCCGAGCCGGCCGGGTCGGCCCAGAGCTCCACCGTGCGGTTCTTGTACGTCGTGCCGAGGTGGGCCGTGAACTTCACGTCCTTCCCGTACGCGTACACCTTGCCGTTGTTGTCCACGGTCAGCGTCGGCTTCGCGCGGGAGACGTCGACCGTGTCCTTGGCGGCGGCGGCCGTGTGCTCCGCGTCGCCCGCGTAGCCGACCTTGTACGTCACCTTGCCGCCGGCCGGCGGGGTGTCGGTGAAGGAGAACGTGCCGTCGGCCCTGACCGTCACGGCGGGCAGCGCCTTGCCGTTCGGGGAGTCGAGGTCGGTGCGGGTGACCGAGACCTGCGTGCCGGCCGGGAACGCGGTCGTCGAGGAGAGCGTGCCGGTGACGGTCAGCTGCTTCGCGCGTGTCGCCGACGTCGGGGCGTTCACAGTGAGGGTGCTGGCCGCCTTGCCCGGGGTGTCGTACTCGCGCAACGAGTACACGCCCTCGCTGTTGTACGACACCGCGAACAGCCGGGAGGAGTCCGGCGCCCAGGCGAGGCCCGCGTCGGCCATCAGGTCGGAGCCGCTGGAGGCGCCAGTGCGCGGGAACTCGTAGGAGCGGACGGCCTCGCTGCTGCCCGGCCGGAAGATGTAGACGTCCGGGTCGTCGGAGGCGTCGCTGCCGCCCGCGACCGTGCCGTCCGGCGCGATGGCGACCGCGTTCGGGTAGTTGATGCTGGTGTACTTGCCGTCCTCGTTGAGGTCGGAGGTCTTGAAGATCTGGTGGTAGTACGGCGCTCCGCTCGCCACCACGACGTCCTTGCCGTCGGGTGTGACCTGGAGGTCGCCGAGGTTGCTGCCCGCCTCGCGGGTACTGGCCAGCTTGGCGGCGGTGCCCGAGGAGACGTCGTAGGAGGCCAGTTCGACGGGGCTCTGGTCGACAGCGCCCGCGACCAGGACGTCGGAGCCGGGCGCCGCGTCCACCAGCGGTGCCTGATACCAGCTGCGGTCCTGGTCGAGGGTGACCGCGTGGTCGCCGGTCAGGTCGACCGAGCCGATGTTGCCCGCTGTGTCGCCGCCGTAGCCGAACCACAGCTTGCCGTCCGCGAGGGCGACGCTCAGCGGCTTGTCGCCGACCGCGTAGCGGGTGGTCTCGGTGTCCGTCGCGGTGTCGATGACGGCGATGGCGTCCATGTCCTGCACGGCCGCGTAGAGCGTGCCGGAGTCGGCGGACAGTTCGAGGCCGTGGACCCCGGAGAGGTTGGTGGTGAGCTGCTTGAGCACATTGCCCGAGTAGTCGGTGACGACGATCTTGCCGTTGACCGGGTCGCTGATGAAGACCTGCTGGTGGGTGCCGTCGACGACGATGTCACCGAGCGATCTGACGGGCAGGAGCGCGCTGGTGTCGGCGTAGGCCGGCGCGGCGGCCAGGGCTGCGGAGCTGAAGAGGACCGCCAGGGTGGTGGCGGCCGTGACGGTGCGGATACGCACGCTGATTCGAACCCCCCGGATCGAATGAAGTGGGCGCCACGGAACGCGGCATATGTGTGCGTTTACTGTGAGCCGCGTGTGGCGGATGTGAGGAAGAGTAGGTCATGCCACTGACAACCGGCATCCGGGATTCGGGGGCGGGGGCCGGATCTCGTCAGGCGTACGCGTCGAACGGGATCGCGCTCGGCTTGGCCTTGTCGAGGTGGTCGTCGAACTTGGCGTCCTGGAGCGGGAAGTTCGCGTCGCCCCAGTCGGAGGCGTTCAGGATGCCGCGCAGGCTGGACGCCATGTTGTCCCAGGTGAGCAGCTTCTCCTGGTGCCAGGCGGCGTCGTCGTTCTCCGGGAGGTTCTGGAGTACGCCCGCCGAGGCGGTGGAGGGGAGGGCGAGGGTGAGCGCGGCGGCGCTGCCCGCGACGGCGGTGGCTCGGCCGAGACGACGGGTTCTGGTGCGGGGCATCGGGGGCTCCAGTCGGTGGGTCCGGGGGCCGTTGACACGAGGACGTTGGTACGGTTTTTTCGTCCGGGACATGACATTCGGACGCAGGCCCGAGACTGCCGAGCGGAGCGTTCGATGGAAGGGCTTTCTGTCAAACGGGGGACGGCATTTCGTGGAACTGGTCACCGTGCGGACGCAGCGGGAAAACCCCCGGCGGGACAGGGGGAGGGTCCCGCCGGGGGCGATGGTGGGGTGGGGGCACGGGATGGTGCCCCGAACGGCGGCGCAGCCGGCGGAACCTCAGTGCCGGGCTGTCGCCGCGGTCGGGGCGGCGGGGGCGTCGTCCGTCGCCCGGGCCGGGCCGGCGTTGGCCGCGGTGATGAGCGCGGCCACGGCGATCACGGCGGCGACGAGACCGCGGGCGTAGCGTGCGCTGGGACTTGTGGTGGCGCTTGCGGTGGGGCGTGCGGATGTGCGTCCGAGCACGGCGACCTCGCAACAACAGGGGCGGGTTAAGCACGTTTAATCCGCGGTTTAACCTAGGGGTAGTCGGAGCTCAACGGCAAGAGGTCCAGGGGGAGTTGGGGGGAATGGCAGGATGCGGGAACGGGACGATCCGGAGACCATAGGGCGGCGGGTGCAGCAACTGCGCACCGAACGGGGGCTCACCCAGCGGCAATTGGCCGAACCGGCCTACACGCCCGCCTACATCTCCACGCTGGAGGCCGGACGGGTACGGGCCTCCGACGAGGCGCTGCGGCACATCGCGGGCCGGCTCGGCATCGGCTTCGAGGAGCTGGCCAGCGGGCGCCCCGCCCACCTCGCCACCGACCTGAGGCTGCGGCTCACCGAGGCCCAGCGCACCCTGGCCACCGGCGCGGCGGAGGTGGCCGCCGCCCAGTACGCCGGCCTCTTCGCGGAGGCCGAGGCGCACGGGCTGGCGGTCGAACAGGCCACCGCGCTGCTCGGGATGGGCGAATGCGCCCTGGACACCGGTGACCTGGGGCAGGCCAGGGAGTTCTTCGAACGGGCCGAGCTGTGGACGGCCGACGAACCCCTCCCGGTGCGCGTCCCGGCGATCCGCGGCCGGGCGGTCAGCCACTACCTCGCGGGTGAGCTGCGCTATGCCGTCTACCTCCTCGAGTCCACGCTCGACGAACTCAACCGCGGCGGCCTGCACGACCCGGACGCGCTCCTGCTCCTCTACGCCTCCGCCATCGGCCCCTACATGGACATGGGCGCCCACGCCCGCGCCGCCCAGGCCGCCGAACTGGCCCTCGCCCTCGCCCCGCAGGCCGGCGACCCCGCGCTGATCGCCCGGATGCACCGCTCCGTCGCCCGCACCCTGCTCGCCGAGGGCCGGGTCGCCGACGCCGATGCCTCCCTGGCCAAGGCCGCCGAGCTGTACCGCCAGCTCCAGCTCCGTACCGAACTCGCGAACTGCCACTGGATGCGCGGCTACGTCTACGCCCAGAACGGCGAACTTGAGCGCGCGGAGAGCGAGTTGCGCGAGGCCCTCGCCATGCTGTCGGAGACCCGCGCGGCCCTGTACCGCAGCCAGGCGGCGGTGGAACTGGCCGACGTCCTGCACCGCCGGGGCAAGTCGGACGAGGCCGCCGAACTCCTCCACGACGTGCTCGGCGACTTCTCCTCCGAGCGCGGCGCGGTCCACTCGGCCGCCGCGCACCGGCTGCTCGGCATCATCGCCGAGGACGCCCGGGACACGGAGACGGCGGAGGAGCACTACGTACGGGCGCTGAGCCTGCTGGAGCGGGCGGGCGCGGCCGGCGACCTGGCGGACCTGTGCCGCCTCCTCGGCGACCTGCTGCGCCGCACCGGCCGGGTGGAGGCGGCCCTCGACGCCTACCGCACCGGCCTCGGCCACCGCACGGCCCCGGGCACCACGACCCTGGGACCGGCACCGGCACAGCCTCCGCTGTAGGACCACCGCTCCGGCGCGCGCGGCGGAGCGGTCACGTCCGGCCGCCGGTCGGTGGCGCCGCGCGCCCCTTACGGGCGGCTACCGCGTCTGTCGCATGATCCGCGCGTGACGCGGTCTGAGTGGCGTACATCCTGCGTTCACGCCCTCGATATGGCGGCGAACCGCCGAACGGCTTCTACAACGGTCCCGTCAGCGAAACCTTCGCGACGCTGCGAGCTGGAGGAGAAGACGATGACCGATCACGGAGCCGACCTGCTGATCCGCGCCGGTGCGGTGCACACGCTGGTGCCCGGCCACGCCACCCAGCGGGCCCTGGCGGTGCGCGGCGACCGGATCGCCGCCGTGTCCGCCGACCCGCACGGCCTCGACCACCTGGTGACCGCGCGGACCGAGGTGCGTGACCTGCCCGGCGCCACCGTGCTGCCCGCCTTCGACGACACCCACACCCACCTGGTCTTCGCCGCGCTCGGCGCCCAGGACGTCCCCGTCCACCAGGCCCGCACCATCCCCGAGTTCCTCGACCTGATCCGGCAGCGGGCCGCGGTCACCCCCGAGGGCGAGTGGATCCGCACCACCACCAACTGGCAGGAACTGAACCTGGCCGAGCGCCGCATGCCCACCGCGGCCGAACTCGACACGGCCACCGGCCGGCACCCGGTCCTGGTCAAGCGCGGCGGTCACAACGACGTCGTCAACAGCTACGCGCTGCGCCTCGCCGGCATCACCGAGGACACCCCCGTGCCGCCCGGCGGCACCATCGGCCGCGACGCCGACGGCCGGCTGGACGGCCGGCTCATCGACAACGCCCTGCACCTGGTGGAGCGCCTGGTCCCGGCCCCCGACCGGGCCCAGCGCATCGAGGGACTCCGCATCGCCTCCCGCGACTACGCCGCCACCGGCATCGGCACCGTGCGGGACTGCGCGGTGACCCCCGAGGACTACCGGGTGCTGCGCGCCGCCCGCGAGGCCGGCGCCCTGCACACCAGGGTGCGCGCGCTGATCTCGGCGCTCGGCATGACGAGCGCGGCCCAGGTGGAGGACCTGCTCGACACCATGGAGCGGTGGCGCGACACCTCCGACCCGTACCTGTCGGTGTGGGGCGTGAAGTTCGGTCTCGACGGCGGCCTGGAGGCCGGTGCCACCGAGGAGCCGTACGCCTGCGACCACTCCTTCTCGGGGATGCTGATCTGGGAGCCGGACGCGCTGGCCGAAGCGGTCGAGGCGGTGGTCAGGCGCGGCTGGCGGGTCGGCACCCACGCCTACGGCGACCGCGCGGTCCGTACCCTCCTCGACGTCTACGAACGCGTCCTGGACCGCAACCCCGGCCTGCCCGCCGGCACCCTGGTGATGGAGCACGGCGGGCTGGCCGGCCCGGAACAGCGCGCCCGCGCCGTCGCGTTGGGCATCCCGGTCACCATCCAGCAGCCGCTGCTGCACGACACCGCCGAGGTCGAGGAGGGCTTCTGGGGCCCGGAGCGGGTCGCCCGCCTCTTCCCGGCGCGCGGCTGGATCGACCTGGGCGCCCAGGTCAGCGCGGGCTCCGACTTCCCGGTCGGCCAGTTCGGCGCGATGCGCTCGGTGTGGGGCATGACGACCCGGCAGACGGTCGTCGGTGTGAAGGGCCCCGAGCACGCGATCACCTACCCGGAGGCCCTGACCCTGCACACCACCCAGGCGGCCCGCCTCACCGGCGAGGACCGGGTCCGCGGCATCCTGACCCCGGGCCGCTGGGCCGACCTCACGGTTTGGGACCGCGACCCGGCGACCACGACGGGCGCCGAACTGCGTGACCTGAAACCCGTTCACAGTTTCGTGGGCGGGGTTGTAGTGCCTCTCCAGGGGCGCGGGGAACCGCGCGACCAGCCCTCACCGGCCCGCAGGTGACGCACCCGGAGCCGGCTAGGCCTGGGCGCGCCCCTTCTCGCGTACCTGGGCGAGGCGCTGGACGCCGACGTCGAGGGCCTGCCGGGTGGTGTCGTCGGGGAGGGTGCCCAGGGCCCCGGCGGTGAGGACGATCGCGTCGTCGCCGACGCGGACGACGGCGACGTCGAGGGTGAGGGTGGTGGGCTCGGCGGCGGGGTCGGGCTGCGAGGTGAGGGTCATCCGGAGCCCCTGGCGCGCGTCGCCGAGGTCGTGCGGCAGCCCGGCGTCGGTGATCCGGACGGCCTCGGTCCCGGCCGCGGTGGTCTGCGCGGTGAACTGCCCGCAGGTGCGGGGCAGGGTCCGCAGCCAGGCCAGGGTCCGTTCGACGTCGGCGACGCGGCTCGCGTCGACCTGGTAGCGGAGCTGGGCCGCGTCGTCGCCGTCGTCGAGGGCGGTGGCGGCCCGCGGGCCGGTCGGGACGCCGAGCAGTTCGTCGGTGTACAGGGCCTCCAGGAGGCGCTGGCAGTCGGCCTGGCCGGTGGCCGCCTTGAGCAGCCCGTCGTGCCAGGTGGCGGTGCCGTCGGTCGCGGTCCACGGCACGCCGAGGTCGCCCTCGTCGATCAGCGCGGCCTGCGCCTGCTCGACGGTGAGCGGCGGGATGGCGGAGGTGCCGGACGTACCGGGCGAGGCGGCGGGGGCGGCCGGGGCGGGCCGTTCGGCGGTGGTCGCACTGGCGGCCGGGGCGGACGCCTCCGGCGGTTCGGCGGCGGTGCAGGCGGAGGCGGCCAGCAGGCCGACCACGGCGAGACCGGAGGCGATGGCTTTCATGCGGGGGCCTCTCCAGGACCAGGACTCGGGAGCAGCGGGAACGCGTGCTCCCACGCCACCACCTCCCGCCCCCGCCCGCCACCGCTCCGGTCCGTCCGGGTGAGCCCTCCTGCGGGGATGCGCCCCGCAGGAGGAGACACCGGACGAACTCGCCGTGCCCCCGCCCGCTGCGTGAGGGCCGCTGCGTGAGGGGCGCTGCGTGAGGGCCGCTACGTGAGGGCTGCGGTCGCCTCGCGGAGTTCGGTCAGGGCGGTGCGGGCCAGGTCGGGGAGGGTGCGGTCGTTCGCCGGGGTGATCCAGCGGGCGAAGGCGGCCGAGAAGGCCTGGGCGCCCAGGTGGGCGGCGAGGGACGCGGTGGGGTCGGGCACGCCGCGTTCGTGGAGGGCCGTGGCCAGGGTCGTGGCCAGGTTGAGGCTCTTGAACGCGGCGCGTTCGCGCAGCTCGCTGTGGCTGCCGATGACCTGCATCAGCCGCGGGCCGAACGCGCGCTGTTCCGGGGTGAAGGAGCCGGCCAGGGCGTCCAGGGCGAAGGCCACCACCTCCAGCGGGGTCGCCGTGTCCGGCGCCGCCGCGGCTCCCTCGGCGAGCAGCCGGCCGTGCTCCTCCTGCCCCGCGAACAGCACCTCGCGCTTGTCCGGGAAGTGCCGGAAGAACGTCGTCTTGGTCAGCCCGGCCCGCTCGGCGATCTGGGCGACGGTGGTGCTGTCGTACCCCTGCTCGCCGAACAGGTCGATCGCGGCTTGCACGAGGCGCAGTCGTGCGTTCGGTTCCCATCGGGCCATGGGGACAGCCTAAGTGATGTGACTCGGTACCGTCACGGGAGTATGGTGACGGTACCAAGTCACATCACCTGTCCTTCCGTCCTGGGGAGAGTGCTGTCATGCGTGTCTTCGTCACCGGCGCGAGCGGTCATATCGCCTCCGCCGTCATTCCCGAACTGCTGAACGCCGGGCACGAGGTCGTCGGCCTCGCCCGGTCCGAGAACTCCGCGGCGGCCGTGAAGGCCCTGGGTGCCGAGGTGCGCCGCGGTGACCTGGCGGATCCGGACGGCCTGCGGGCGGCCGCGGCCGATTCCGACGCGGTCGTCCATCTCGCCTTCGACCACACGGCGATGGCCGCCGGCGACATGGCCGGGGCGGCGGCCACCGACCGGACCGTGGTGCAGGTGTTCGGCGAGGCGCTCGCCGGGACCGGCAAGGCGCTCCTGGGGGTCGGCATGGGGCACGGCGACGGCAACGAGCACCTCGGCGCGGCGTACAGCGCCAATCCGCGGATCGCCACGGGGCGGCTGTTCGGCGAGCTCGCCGAACAGGGGGTGCGTGCGGTGCTCGTCGGGATTCCGCCGGTCGTGCACAGTGCGCGGGACCGGAGCGGGTTCCTGCCGATGCTGATCCGGATCGCGCGGGCCACCGGTGTCTCCGGCTATGCCGGGGACGGCTCCAACCAGTGGTCCGCCGTGCACACGCTGGACCTCGCCCGGCTCTACCGGCTGGCACTGGAGAAGGCGCCGGCCGGTGCCGAACTGCACGCGGCGGCCGAGGAAGGGGTCGCGGTGCGCGCGATCGCCGAGGCGATCGGGCGGCGGCTGGGGGTGCCGGCGGAGAGCGTGCCGGAGGACCGGCGCGCCGAGCACTTCGGGTTCTTCGGGGCGTTCGTGTCGCTGGACGTGCCGGTGAGGAGCGGCCGGACCCGGGAGTTGCTGGGGTGGGAACCGGTGGAGGCGGGGGTTCTCGCCGATCTCGAGGAGGGGCACTACTTCAGGAGTGAATGACCAGGGGCGGCTGCAAGCGGGTCCGCGCCTCCGGGGCGACTGACGTGCCGCCCGCTGCGTAGAGTCGGGGCCGACGGAAGGAGCCCCCCGTGACCGGTCAGCCCATTCCCGTGATCATCGACTGTGACACCGGTGTCGACGACGCCCTCGCTCTGCTGTTCGCCGTCCGGCACCCGGGGCTGGAGCTGCGGGCGGTGTCCTGTGTCGCCGGGAACACGGACGTGGACGGGGTGGTCCGGAACACCCTGACCGTGCTGGAGCGGGCCGGGGCCGGGGACGTCCCCGTCGCCCGGGGCGCCGAGCGGCCGTTGATCGAGGCGGCGCGGTCGGCGCGGCACGTGCACGGGACGGACGGGATGGGCGATCTCGGGCTGCCCGCGCCCACCCGCCGCCCCGCCGACGTCGACGCCGTCACCCTGCTGCGCCGCGAGATCCTCGGCTCGCCCCGCCCGGTCACCCTCGTCCCCACGGCGCCGCTGACCAACATCGCCCTGCTGCTGCGCACCCACCCGGAGGTGACCCGGAACATCGAGCGGATCGTGTTCATGGGCGGCGCGGTCGCCACCGGGAACGCCACCCCGGTCGCCGAGTTCAACGTCTGGCACGACCCCGAGGCGGCCGCCGTCCTGCTCACCGCCGGTGTGCCGATCACCATGTACGGCCTGGACGTCTTCCAGCGGGTCGTGGTGCCGGGGGACGAGGTACGACGGCTGCGCGCGAGCGCGGAACCGGGGGCCCGGCTCGCCGGGGAGCTGCTCGCGCACCGGCCCGCGGCCCCCGCTCCGGACGGGGACGACGATGCCGCCGGCGGCCTCGGGGACGCGGGCGCGGTCTGCGCCGTCGCCGACCCGGCCGGCCTCACCACCCGGCTCCTCCCGGTCGAGGTCTCCCTCGCCCCCGGCCCGGCCCGGGGCCAGACCGTCGTGGACCGCCGCCCCCGCCCCGGCGAGGCCGAGATCCACGGCGGCGCCCGCGAACAGGCCCTGGTGGACGTGGCGTTGGACGTGGACGTGGACCGGTACGTGAAGCTGTACCTGGAGACCGTCGCCGGCAGCCGGGACCGGCCCAACTGAAAACACCCTCGGTAGGGACGGGTGACGCTCACGGGGCGGCCTCGTGGGCGTCGTCCTGCCGACCCCGTGGCCGGCGTCGGCACCACCCCCGATGACCGACCACGCGCAGGTGCGCCCCGGCCGTCGTGACGGCCGGGGCGCACCTGTCGTACGGAAGGGATCAGGCGCGGGTCGCCCTGCGGCGTCGGGTCGCGACGACGATCGCGCCGCCGCCGGCCAGCAGGAGGGCCGCGCCGCCGGCGATGTACCCGGTGCTGGAGCCGGCGCCGGTGTGGGCCAGGTCGCCGCCACCGGCGGAGTTGGTGCTCGGGGCCGGTGCCGGGGTGGTCGTCGACTCGGACGGGGCGGGGGACGCGGTGGCGGTGCCGGTCGCCGAGGTCTCCGAGGGGGTCGCGGTGGGGGTCTGCGCGGGCGGCGGGGCGGCCGGGGTGGACTCGGAGGCGGACGGCGACGGGGAGGACGGCGCGGACGGCGACGGCGAGGACGACTGGGTCGCCGAGCAGTCCTTCGTACCGCCGTTCCAGGACGCGATCAGCTTGTCCTTGATGACCGCGTGGTCCGGGCCGGCCGGCAGGTCGCCGTGCTCGAAGCCGTCGTTGGCGTCCTTGTTCCCGTCGAACTTGGTCGCGCCCCGGTAGAGGTCGATCTGCGCGAAGCACCCGGCGTCCGGGACCGCGATGTCGAGGGAGTCGGTCTGGCCCTGCTTGACCGTCACCGAGTCGAAGTCGACGAAGATCTGCTGCCCCGAGGTGGCGAAGGAGGGGCCGTGGGCGATGTAGGAGGCGAGCGAGGCGGTGCAGGAGGCGGCGTCGGCGGCGGCGCGGACCTTGAGGTGGACCTTGCCGTCGTCGGTGACCTTCAGGTTCTGGTCGTCGACCTTCACCGAGTCGAAGAAGTTCGAGCCGTCGATCGAGAACTGGCACTTGTCCGTGCCGGTCTCCGTGCCGGCGCCGGTGCCGGGGCTGTAGTGGCCGCCGGACTTCCAGCCGTCACCGCCGGGGGTGCCGTGCGCCCAGGCGCCGGACGCGCCGGCGACGGAGGCGGCACACAGGGCGAACGACGCAAAGCCCGTCCCCAGCAGGCGACGCGCGGTGACATGTCTGGCTATGGACATGGATATCCCATCCGTGGGGTGCTCATCTCTCGCCGGACGGGCGGCGGAGGGGCAGCGGGAAGCGAAGAAACACCGGGCCCAGGGGTCACATGCGCCACAGTGTGCGGCCCATGGTGGTTGGCCCCGCCGAACCCTGTCAACCTGCCTTGGATCAAGGGCCGTTCGGGCACCATCACAAGTCCCTCACACAGGGAACGACCCGCTCCGGCCGGTGTGAAGTTTCGCTTTCTCGGCAATCTGGACAGACTTCTCCTCGGTGTTTCTCCGCCCGATCGGTGTTTCTCCGTCCGAAAGGAACGCGCGTGGTCGACCTCTCCTCCAGGAACCCCGACTGGTGGCGTCAGGCCGTGATCTACCAGGTGTATCCGCGCAGCTTCGCCGACGCGGACGGCGACGGGCTCGGTGACCTCAGGGGCGTCACCGAGCGGCTCCCCCACCTGGGCGCGCTCGGCGTGGACGCCCTGTGGCTCAGCCCGTTCTACCCGTCCGAACTCGCCGACGGCGGCTACGACGTGGCCGACCACCGGGACGTCGATCCGCGCCTCGGCACCCTCGACGACTTCGACGCGATGACCGCGGAGGCGCACCGGCTGGGCCTGAAGGTGATCGTCGACCTCGTCCCGAACCACACCTCGCACCTGCACCCCTGGTTCCGCGAGGCCCTGCTGTCCGGCCCCGGCTCCGCGGCCCGGGAGCGCTACGTCTTCCGGCCCGGCCGCGGCGCGCACGGCGAACTCCCGCCGTCCGACTGGCAGTCGGTGTTCGGCGGCAGCGCCTGGCGCCGGGTCCCGGACGGCGAGTGGTACCTGCACCTGTTCGCCCCCGAGCAGCCCGACCTGAACTGGGCGCACGACGAGGTCCGCGCCGACTTCCGCACCACCCTGCGCTTCTGGTCCGACCGGGGCGTGGACGGCTTCCGCGTCGACGTGGCCCACGCGCTGGTGAAGGACCTCACCGAACCGCTGCGGGACGTCGCCGAGTTCGGCCCGACCGGCGAGGAGGCGCTGGCGCGCATGGCGCCGGGCACGCACCCCTACTGGGACCGCGACGAGGTGCACGAGATCTACCGCGACTGGCGCAAGATCTTCGACACCTACAGCCCGCCCCGCACCGCCGTCGCCGAGGCCTGGGTGCCGGACGCGCGACGGGCGCTGTACGCCCGTCCGGACGAACTCGGCCAGGCCTTCAACTTCGAGTACCTGCAGACCCCGTGGGACGCCGAGGCGCTCCGCGAGGTCATCACCGGCTCGCTCGCCACCGCCCGCGCGGCCGGCGCTTCGGCCACCTGGGTGCTCTCCAACCACGACGTGGTGCGGCACGCCTCCCGGCTGGCGCTGCCGCCGGGCACGGACGAGAACGCCTGGCTGCTGTCCGGCGGCCGTACGCCGCACGTCGACGTCTCCCATGGCCTCAGGCGCGCCCGCGCCGCCACCCTCCTCATGCTCGCGCTGCCCGGCTCGTCGTACGTCTACCAGGGCGAGGAACTCGGCCTGCCCGAGGCCGCCGACCTGCCCCTGACCGTCCTCCAGGATCCGATCTGGGAGCAGACCGGCCACACCCGCAAGGGCCGCGACGGCTGCCGGGTGCCGCTGCCGTGGACGGCGGACGGCCCGTCGTACGGCTTCGGGTCCGGCGGCGCCTGGCTGCCGCAGCCGGAGTGGTTCGGGTCGTACGCCGTCGAGGCGCAGGCCGGTACGGCGGGTTCCACCCTGGAGCTCTACCGCACCGCGCTGCGGCTGCGCCGCAAGCTGCTCGACGGCGAGACGCTTTCCTGGGCCGAGGCGCCCGCGGGGGTGCTGCACTTCGCCCGGACAGAGGGCTGGCGGTGCGTCACGAACGTGTCGGACGCGCCGGTGCCGCTGCCGCCGGGCGAAGTGCTGCTGGCGAGCGTGCCGTTGCCGCATGACGGCACGCTGCCGCCCGACACCACGGTGTGGCTGGGCGCCTGAGGTGACTCAGCCGGCGGTGGGCGTGGCGCCCGGGGTCACGTTCACCGCGTTGCCGTCGGCGTTGCCGGTGCCGACACCGGCACCGCTGCCCGTGAAGCCCTTCTCGCCCGGGAGGGCCGGCGGGCTGGTCGTGCTGTTGACCGGCGGGGTGAGGACGACCTGCGGCTGACCCGCGTCCGGCGGGGGCGGGGTCAGGTCGACCGCGGGCAGCTTCGGCGGGGTCGTCTCCTGGAAGAGCACCGACGGGAAGTCGACCAGGCCGGTCTGCTCCATCACCGTGATGTGGTCGAGGACCGTGGCGTTGGCCTGGTCGGCCAGGATCCGCACCAGGGTGTTCCGGGTGGTCGAGCGGATCTTCGCGATCGTGTTGAAGATCGAACCGTGCGTCACGCGCAGGATGTTGGCGAAGTCCGTGTCGAACTTCTTGCCGGTGTCCGCGGTCAGGGTGTTGACGAAGCCCTGCTGCTGCGGAGAGGGCAGGTTCGGGATGGTGATGTTGAGCATGGGCGCGATCTTGCGGCAGCTGGCGTCCAGCGCCGCGTGGCCGTCGATGAGGTGCTTGCTCGCGGTGAGGACAGCCTGGGACTGGCCCTTCTTCAGGCCGAGCTGGCCCACGGGGTACTCCCACAGACCGGCCGCGCGCACCTTCACCACGAAGTCGCGGTCGCCCTCGGTCAGCGGCCCCCACTGGGTGTTGGCGATCACCCGGGTGGTGTCGCTGGACACGGTGTTCAGGCCCAGCATGCTCGGGTAGGCGAGCGCGGCGAGGGTCAAGCTGAGGGCTCCGCCCACGAAGAGCGTTCCCGTCGCGTTCCGCGAAAAGCGCACCTGTGCCTCCTGCCGGTCAGGGTTCCCGCGCAGGGGCGGGGGTCGGTCGTCGATGAATACGGATGCCGAAGCACCGGAAACCTTTTGGTTTGGCAAAGAACTTGTGAGGACCGGCCCTGCCCGGGGTGTCGTCTCGCCATGTCCTGACCACGAGTAGGTGATGGTTTCCCCACGTGAGAGTGGTCATGACAAAGTCGCGGGCAGGCTTCGCCGCATGCCCCCACAGTCATCCCCCCGCGTCCCCCGCCTGCCCAACGGTTCGGCCGGCCGGGGCCCCGCCGCGCGTCCCGCCCTGCCCGTGCTGCCCTACCGCAAGCCCACCAAGGGCCGCGACTACTGGGTCTTCGACGACGTCCTCCCGGACGTGGACGCCGTACGGGAGCGGTGCCTGGCCAAGGACGACTGGGTCCAGGGATACCCGTACACCTCGGAGACCTGGCCCGGACTGCGCACCATGCCCGGCCTGGAACCCGCCGAACTCGACGTCGTGGAAGGGCTGGTGCGCAAGGCGACCGGCGCCGGGAAGCTGTGGGTGCAGCAGGCGCCCGGTGGTGGCACCCTCAACCACAACTGCGTCCAGGTGGTCGGCGAGGGCGAGAGCGAGCCGCGCCCGCACACCGACTCGCGGGCGCTGTGCCGGTACGCGGCGGTGCTGTACCTCAACCCCGGGGTGGCCAAGGACTGCGGCACCGCCTTCTACCGTCAGTCGCTGCCCGGCGGCCGGCTCGGCGGCAACATCGTGCAGGCCCCGCACAACAACCTCGTCGAGGCGCTCGGCACCCGGTTCGTGCCCGGCGACCACTTCGAGGAGGACGTCCGCGTCCCGCACAAGTACAACCGGCTGCTCCTCTACAACGCCAACCTCGTGCACAGCGCGACCGGTTACGCCGGGAAGACGCTGGAGGAGAAGCGGATGACGGCGGTCTTCTTCTGGATGGCGTGAGCGGCCACGTCTGTAACAGCGGGCGTGACACGACCAGGACGGGCCCGTGACGGTGATCCCCGAACTTCCCCTGCCGGGCCCGCATCGAAAGGGGTGTCCGGCAGAGAGCCGGGAAGGACACCGTCGCTGGGGGATCCCATGTCGAAGCTTCGCAACCGCCGCACGAACGCCCGCAAGACCGCCGTCGCCGCGGCCGGTGCCGCCGCGCTGCTGGCCCTGCTGACCGCGTGCAACGGCACCGCGACCGGCTCCGTCAGCGCGGACGGCGGTTCGGCGGCCCCGGCGGCCGGCGACAACTCGACGGCCACCGGCTCGACGGGCGGCTCCGGCAGCGGCAGTTCCTCGGGCAGCGGTTCCTCCGGCAGTGGTTCGTCCGGCACGGGCGCCGGCGGCAGCACCTCGGGCTCGTCGACGTCCGGCGGCGGTACGTCGTCCTCCGGCGGCTCCTCGTCCACCGGCTCGGTGCCCACCTGCCAGGCCGCCCAGCTCGGCTACTCCTGGGCCGACCCGGGCAGCGGCACCGGCCAGCAGAAGCACGCGGTCGTGGCGTTCACCAACAAGAGCGGCCACTCCTGCACGATGTACGGCTTCCCGGGCGTCGACCTGGTCAACAGCGGTCAGAAGTGGTCGCTCCCGCGCACGAACGCCACCCCGAAGCGGGTCACCCTGGCGAACGGTGCCTCCACCAACTTCGCGATCACCTTCCTGGTGCCGGGGCAGGGCGACTCCAGTGACTTCACGCCGACCACGGTCGTCGTCACCGCGCCGAACCAGCGCACGTCGTTCGACCTGCCCTGGCACGGCGGTGCCGTGGTGCTCCAGGACGGCGCCACCCACCCGGGCTCGTTCATCGGCCCGGTCGGCGAGTGACCACGGGCCCTCGGCTCATCCCGCGTCGCGGACGCAGCGGAAGCCGGGGTGCGGCGGGGCGCACCCCGGCGCAGCGCGGCGGGCGGGAACCCGGCGAAGACGCAGGACCAGCCGAGCCGTTCGACGGCGGTGACGTAGCCGGTGTCGGCGACGAACGCGGCGTACTCGTCGTTGCTCAGGGCACACGCGTCGACCAGGAACGGCGCCACCCGCACGGCCCGCACCGGCCCCTCCCCGTCCGCCGGGAACCCGTCGGCGTCCTCGGCCCCATCAGGAACTCGCCGCCGGGCAGCGCGACCATGCCGGTGTGCCCGGGCGCGGTGTCACCCGGGGGCCGGCATGGTCCGCACCGGTGGCCGCGCGGGCCCGGCGGGCGCACAGCAGGCGGACGGCGGCGGCTGGGTGGACTCCATGAGCGGAGTGTGCCGCAGCGACCTGTGACGCCGGCGACGGGGCCACCGGTCGGCCGAATCGGCGGGCACCGGGCGCGGAATCGTCGTGGCGCCCGCTCCGGCCAGCGATAATCGCCCCATGGCACCCTCTTCGGCCGTCACCGCGTGAACGTCACCCATCTGCACCGCCGTCTGCTGCCCGACCTGCTGTCGGTCGGTGCCGGGTACCCCCTGGCGCTGACCGGTGACTACGCGGCCCAGGCCCACGGCCTGTTCGACCGGCCCGGGCGGACGGTCGACGCGGCCACGCAGAGCCCGGCTCCCATGCCGGAGATCGCCGAAACGGTCGTGGCCGGCCTCCGCGAGCGCGGCTGGCGCGTCGACGCCCGCGAGACGGACCCCCTCTCCGCACAGCTCGTCGTCGCCGACGCGGTCGCGGAGGAGGAGGGCGAGATCGACCTCCTCAAAGAGGCCCTCTGGCACCCGCCGGTCCCAACGGAACTCGGCCTGACCCTCGCCCTCGAAGACGTGGTCGGCATGCGGGTCTGGGCGCTGACCGACCGCGGCCTGCCCCGCGACCTCATGGTCGTGCACGCCGCCGCGGACCGCTGGACCCTCCCCGACCTGGAGGACCTCGGCCGCCGGCACGCCCGTGACACCTTCGACCTCGCCGACCTCCAGTCCCGCCTGACCGGCGCGGACTGGATCGACGACCGGGAGTTCGCGAAACACGGCGCCGACGCCGAGGAGATCACCGCCCTCCGCCACTGGGCCCAGACCTGGGCCGACGACATCGCGGAACGCCTGATCCAGGGACGGCCGCCGGAGGACTGACGTGCGGTGAGGTCAGTCGGCCGCCTTCTGCTCCGCCGCCCGGCCCCGCCAGAAGGACAGGCCCTCCACCGCGAAGCCGGCCGCAAGGAGCAGGGCGCCCGCCCAGAGGAAGGCCGTGCTCTTCTCCTCCACGCCGCCGAACAGCAGCAGGTCCACACCGAGTACGGGAAGAACGGCCTCCGCGGCCTTCAGCCACCTGCCCCCGCGCGCGTGCACCACGGCGGAGACCAGCCCGAGCACGGAGACCAGTGCCAACAATCCGACCGCGAATCGCATGCCCCCAGTGTGCCGTCAGGCCGGCTGCCACAGTTCGATGCGGTTGCCCTCCGGGTCGGTGACCCAGCCGAAGCGGCCCACGCCGTCCATGTCCTGGGTCTCCGCGTCGACGTCCGCGCCCTTGGCACGCAGCTGGGCGAGCATCGCGTCCAGGTCGCGGACCCGGAAGTTGAGCATGGTCTGCTGGGCGGGGGAGCCGAAGTACTCGGTCCCGGACTCGAAGGCCGCGAACACCGTCGGCCCGGCCGGCTGCTCCCACAGGCCGTGGTCGTCGATGTCCAGGCCCAGGCAGTCGCGGTACCACGCCTTCTGGGCCGCCGGGTCGGCGGAGCGCAGGAAGTATCCGCCGATTCCAAGCACACGTTCCATGCCGCCATCCTGCCAAGGACGCGGACGGCACGCACGTGTGAAGTCGGGGGGCGTGCGGTACGGACGTAGATGCAAGCGTGCCGTGTCAGCCGTGTCGCCCGTCGGGAGTCGTCGTGAGCAGTGTTGCCATCGTGGGGGCCGGGCCCGGCCTGGGGGCCGCCGTCGCCCGGCGGTTCGGGCGGGAGGGGTTCGCGGTGGCGCTGCTGGCCCGGGACGGGGAGCGTCTCGGGGCGCTGGCCGGCGAGCTGGCCCGGGAGGGCGTCCGCGCCCGCGGGTTCGCCGCCGACGTCAGGGACCCGCTGGCCCTCGCGGGGGCGCTGGCGCGGGCCGCCGAGGAACTCGGGACCGTCGAGGTCCTGCAGTACAGCCCGGTACCGCAGCGGGACTTCATGCTGCCGGTCCTGGAGACCACCCACGCGGACCTGACCGGACCGGTCGAGTTCTCGGTGTACGGGCCGGTCGCCGCCGTCCAGCAGGTGCTGCCGGGCATGCGGGAGCTGGGGCGGGGGACGATCCTGCTCGTCAACGGCGGTACGGCCGTCATCCCGCACCCCGACCGGGCCGGGACCTCCATCGCCTTCGCCGCCGAGAGCGCGTACGGGCACCTGCTGCACGACCGGCTCGCGGGCGAGGGCATCCACGTGGGGCAGCTCATCATCCCGGGGGCCATCGTCGTAGGGCATCCGCGCAAGGACCCCGCCGTGCTCGCCGACGCGCTGTGGGGGATGCACCGCGACCGGCACGGGTTCCGGCACTACGCCGACGACCTCGACGGATGAACCCTGGGAGGGTCCTGGGAGGACAGGCCCCGTCGGGCGGGACCGGCCGATCTGCGCGAACATCATTTGTAGGTCAATATGGTGTTCGGCCCGATTGCTCCTCTCAGGGAGTCAGCGATGGCTAAAGGGGGCCAGCGATGGCTGTGGAAATACCTCCGCTCCTCAAGCCCTCCCGGCTCAGAAGCCGTGGAGGCCTGCTCGGTGAGTGCCTGGCAGAGTTTCTCGGGACCTTCGTCATCATCTCGTTCGGTGCCGGTGTCGTGGCGATGGCGGTGGCCGCGCTGCCCGGGTCGGGCCGGGCGCAGACCGCCACGACGGTCTTCCTCGCCGCCGGTGACTGGCTCCTGATCGCCTGGGGCTGGGGCCTGGCCGTCACCTTCGCCATCTACGTGGCGGGCGGGGTCAGCGGGGCCCATCTGAACCCGGCGGTGACGCTCGCGTTCGCCGTGCGCCGCAAGTTCCCCTGGGCGAAGGTGGTGCCCTACTGGGCGTCGCAGGTACTGGGCGCCTTCGCCGGGGCCGCGCTGGTCTTCCTCGTGTACCACGACGCGATCAACGCGTTCGACGCCGCGTCGAAGCCGCCGAAGGTGGGCGGGCACACCGAGGCCACCTTCTCCATCTTCGCCACTTTCCCGGCGCCCTACTTCCACGGCGGGATCTGGGGGCCGCTGATCGACCAGATCGTCGGTACGGCCTTCCTCGTCATGTTCGTCGTCGCTGTCGTCGACCTTCGCAACACGGCCGTCGGGTCCAACCTCGGCCCGTTCGTCATCGGCCTGGCCGTCGCCGCCATCGGCATGTCCTACGGCGCGAACGCCGGCTACGCCATCAACCCGGCCCGTGACTTCGGTCCGCGGGTGCTCACCTGGCTGGCCGGGTGGAAGAGCCTCGCGTTCCCGGGGAACGGGGCGACGTTCAGCGGGTACTGGTGGATCCCGATCGTCGGTCCGCTGGTCGGCGGCGTGGTCGGCGTGCTGGTCTACGACCTGTTCATCGGCGACGTCCTGCACGCCCGGCTGAAGCTGGGCGAGTTGCCGGAGCCGGGCCGGACCCGCCCGACCACCGACACGTAGGCGCTACTTCCCGGAGCCCTGCTCGCCCAGGCGCTCCACCAGCTGCCGCGCCTTGGCGACCCCGGTGTCGATCTGCTCGGTGTACTTGCCGTCGGTCCGCTCGTCGACCAGGTCGCCCGCCTTCTCCAGTCCGGCCCCGATCGCGTCACCGTGTTCCTCGGCGACCTCCTTCGCCTTGTCCGCCAGGTTCTTGAGTCCGTCGATCCCGCCGATTCCATCCACCATGCGGAAATCGTCCCCGGCGAGCGCGAGCCGCGACAAGCCGGCGCCCGGGGCATTCGAAGGGGCGCGGGGGTGCCTCGGCGGAAGGCCGGGGGAGGAACTACGCGACCAGCCACGACGCAGTCGCAGAGGAACGACGCGGAGCGACGGCCGTGCCGGAATCCGGCAGACCCAGGCCGTTCACGTCGTTTTCCTGCGTTTCTGCGCGAAGTCCGGTCCCGGGGTCGATCCTGATCCTGACTCGGCAGGCACGCGACGCACACACCCCGGGAGACGACGACATGAGCACCAGCCCCCTCCTGACCGGCCTGAGCGACCGGCTGCCCGAGCTGCGGGCGCTCTACGAGGACCTGCACGCGCACCCGGAGCTGTCGTTCGCCGAGGAGCGGACCGCGGCCGTCGTCGCGGGGCGGCTGCGGGAGCAGGGCTGGGAGGTCACCGAGGGGGTCGGCGCCACCGGGGTGGTCGGGGTGCTGGCCAACGGGGACGGGCCGGTGGTGCTGCTGCGGGCCGACATGGACGCGCTGCCGGTGCAGGAGGAGACCGGGCTGCCGTACGCCTCGAAGACCGCCGGGGTGATGCACGCGTGCGGGCACGACCTGCACGTCGCCTGTCTGCTGGGGGCCACCGGGCAGCTGGCCGCCGGACGGGACGGCTGGCGCGGGACGGTGGTCGCCGTCTTCCAGCCGGCCGAGGAGGTCGGCGGGGCGCCGAAGGTGCTCGCGGACGGGTTCGCCGAGCGGTTCCCGCGGCCGGACGTGTGCCTCGCCCAGCACGTGGCGGCGGCGCCCGCCGGGCTGGTCGGGACCCGGGCGGGAGCGCTGATGGCGGGCGCGGACAGCATGCGGGTCACGCTGTTCGGGCGGGGCGGCCACGGGTCCACGCCGGAGGCCACCGTCGACCCGGTGGTGCTGGCCGCCGCGGTCGTGATGCGGCTGCAGACCGTCGTCTC
Organism: Streptomyces sp. NPDC001507; assembly: GCF_042894765.1. NCBI lineage: Bacteria > Bacillati > Actinomycetota > Actinomycetes > Kitasatosporales > Streptomycetaceae > Streptomyces > Streptomyces sp. NPDC001507. The sequence continues at coordinate 72,783 of NZ_JBIAVV010000010.1, read as the reverse complement.
CCGCGAGGTGGGCGCGAACCAGCAGGCCGTCGTCACGGTCGGCTCGATCCACGGCGGGACCAAGGAGAACATCATCCCGGACAGCGTCGAGCTGAAGATCAACGTACGGACCACCACGGCGGCCGTCCGGGAGCGGGTCCTGGCCGCGGTCGAGCGGATCATACGGGCCGAGGCCGCCGCCTCCGAGGTGTCCAGGGAGCCGGAGATCGTCCCCATCGACTCCTTCCCGGTCACCCACAACGACCCCGCCGCGACCGCGTCCGTGCAGGCCGCGCTGGCCGGCGAGTTCCCGGGCCTCACCTTCGAGCTGACCTCACCGGTCCCCAACAGCGAGGACTTCGGGGCCTTCGGTACGGCCCTCGGGGTGCCCTCGGTCTTCTGGTTCGTCGGCGGCGCCGACCACAGGCTCTACGAGGGCGTCGACCTGGAGGCCCTGGTCCGCGACGGCATCCCCCCGCAGATCCCCTCCAACCACTCCCCGCACTTCGCGCCCGTCCCCGAACCGACGATCGAGACGGGCGTCCGCGCCCTGCTCGCGGCGGCGGCCCACTGGCTCGCCCCCTGACGATCCGTCCGGTCCGCTACGGACGGGGCCCGGCCTGGTCCAGGGCCGGGCGCAGGTCCGCCCGGCGGCGGATGCCCAGCTTGCGGTAGGTGTGCGTGAGGTGGGTCTCCACGGTGCGGCGGGCCAGATGGAGGGCGGCCGCGATCTCCACGTTCGTGCGCCCCGCGGCGGCGAGTTCGGCGATCCGCCGCTCGCTGCCGGTGAGGGAGGCGGCGCCGGTACGGCGCCTCGGGGAGCGGGCGCCGCCCCTGCGCAGGATCTCCTCGGTCAGCTCCGACAGCCGTACCGCGCCCTGCCGTTCGGCGTGCTCGGCGGCCTCCCGCAGGCAGTCGCGGGCGCGGGCCCCCTCACCGGCGGCGGTCAGCTGGCGGCCCAGCGCGATCAGGGCGAGCGCCGGCTCGGTACCGGCCGGGCCGCCGTCCCGCAGCAGCCGCACCGCCTCCTCGGTGAGCTCCAGACCGCGGCGCCCCCCGGTCGCCGTACCGAGGACGCGCAGCGCCCGTCCCACCGTGCGCGCGGTGCCCCAGACCCGGGCCAGCCGCAGCTCCTCCTCGGCCAGGGCGATGGCCTCCAGCGGGCGGTCCAGGGCCAGCCGGCACTCGGCGGCGGCGGTCCGCCACGGGGTGACCACCGGGCTGATCACGTCACGGGCCGTCTGGCGGCGCCCGCACTCCAGGAAGTCGTGCAGCGCGGCGGCCGGGTCCCCGGCCGCCGCCCGCACCACGCCCCGCGCGTACAGGAACCGGTTCAGCTCCCAGGAGTCCGGCGCCTCCCGCAGGTCGATCCCGGCGACCAGGTCCGCGGCCTGTGCGCCGCGGCCGGTCTCCACGAGCGCGATCAGCGCGTGCGCGTCGGCGTTGGACGGCGTGACCGCGTCGGGGACGGCGGCCGGGCGGGTGTGGTCGGCGCGGGCCGCCGCGATGTCCGCACGGTTGTTGAGCAGCGCCTGGTGCATGGGGTGCAGCAGGTCGGGGCGCTGCCCGGCCAGACCGCGGTCCACCAGCCGGTCGGCCTCGTCGAGTTCGTCCGCCCACTGGGCGACGGTGGCCGCGGTGCCGACCAGGAACGGCTCGGTGAGCGGGTCGGTGGGTTCGGCGAGCAGGGTGCGCAACTGCCGCATGGCGTCCCGGGCCGAGGTGAGGCCCGCGGAGGCCGCGTGCCGTACCAGCAGGGCCTGGCCGGCCGTGCCGACCAGCTCCGGGGAGCGGTCGGCGGCCTCGGACAGCCGCCGGTAGACCTCCTGCCGTACCTCCTGGTCCTGGTCGGACAGGAGGACGGAGGCGGTGTGCAGGGTGCGGACCAGGTCGGGGTGGCCGTCCAGTTCGCCGTGCACGGAGCACAGCAGCTCGACGGCCTTGCGGGTGCGGCCCCGGCCGGTGAGCGCGGTGCCGAGGGCCACGGCCGCGCGCACCCGGTCCTGCGGGGTCGCGGGCAGCCGGACCGCCTCGGCCAGGCGGGGTATCGCGGCGGAGGAGCGGGGCGCCGCGTACTCCAGTGAGCCCAGCTCGGTCAGCAGCCGCTGCCGGCGGTCGTCGGGGAGGGGTTCCTCCAGGGCGCGGCGCAGGTAGGCGACGGCGTCCTCGGCGCGGTCCTCGTGGAGGGCGACGGCGGCCGCGTCCCGGAGCAGGGCCGGTGCCCAGGGGGCGTCCACCGGTCCGGTGGCGAGCAGCTGGCGGGCCACGGCCTCGGCGGGCGCGTCCTGGTGCAGCATCGCCTCGGCGATCGCCCGGTGGGCGGTGCGGCGGCGGGCGGCGGGGACACCGGCGAGGATCGCGTCGCGCAGCAGCGGGTGCGGGAAGTGCGGGCGGCCGTCGGGGCCCAGGGTGAGCAGGCCGAGGTTGGTCATGGCGGTGAGCCAGCCGGCCACCCGGACGGGGTCGGCGTCGGCCAGTTCGGCGAGGAGCGGGGTGATCTCGCTCTCCGGCAGGCCGGTGCCGGAGTCCTCCTCCAGGACGGCGAGGGCGCGGGCGACCTCGGTGGTGGCCGGTCCCGCACTGTCCAGCCACCACTGGACGGCGGCCGGGTACGCGCCCGGGTAGAGGGCGGCCGTCGTCTCGGGCACGTCCCGGTGCCGGCTCTCGTCCAGGTCGTCGAGGAGGGCGCCCAGCAGCAGGGGGCTGCCGGCCGCCGCCCGGACACAGGCGTCGACCCAGAACGGGGACGCGGCGGGGAACACGGCGTGCACCCGGGCGGCGGCGGCCGCCGGGGCGAGGGGCGCGAGGGTGTGGGTGCGGACCAGCGCCGGCGGCAGGGTGTGGGTGAAGCCGGGGGCGGGCGGGTCGAGGTCGTACTGGCTGCGTTCGCTGACGACGAGGAGGATCGGTAAGCGGTCTATGTGCCGGGCCGACTCCACGAGCCAGCGGTGCGAGGGGGCGTCGGCGAGGTGGACGTCGTCCACGGCGACGAGGAGCGGCGAGTCGTCGGCGTAGGCGCGCAGCACCCGCCACAGGCCTGCGGCGGTGGACCGCTCGTCCCCGTCCACCGCGAGATCGGCGAACTCGGGTACCGGGCCGAGGAGTTGGAGGACGGTCGAGAAGGAGATGGAGGTGTCGCCGGGTGAGCAGCGGGCGCGGAGCACCTTCAGGCCGAGGGTGCTCGCCTGCTCGGCGGCGGCCTCCAGGACGGTGGTGCGTCCGGTTCCGGTGGCGCCCCGGAGAAGCACGAGGCGGCCGCTGCCGGCCAGCGTGCGCTCGGCTTCCTCGGCCAGCAGGTGCGTGGCGGCGGCGAGTTCAGGGGACGGCTGGGTCATGCCTGGCTCCTCGCGGTGCGCTGGTGGGTTCGGGGGGTTAGAGGTGGTGGGAGCGGGAGAGGTTGTGAGGTGGCGGGTGTGGACGGCGGGTTTGTTGCAGGGGCCGCACATTTGATACGGGGCTGTGGATCTGGGTGGGGGGTGCGTGCGGTTGCGCGTGAGCCGTGGGCCGGTGGGGGCTGGTCGCGCAGTTCCCCGCGCCCCTTTTCGGGTCGGACCAGTGGACCCACCTTCTTGGGGGCGCGGGAAACTGCGCGAGAAACCCCCACCGGCCCGCAGTCGCCCACAACCCCGCGAAACCCGATACATCTCGTGGTCGTTCTCGTGGTCCTCCACGATTGTCGTTGCCCCTTTGGCCACAGCAGGCTGGGTACTACCGCCCGTCACAGTTCCCTCGGAGACGACGGGCACGTGAACATGGGGGAAGCGGTTGGTCAGCAACAGCTCATTCGCGCCGGTCGGCCGCACGCCGGTGGCGGTGTACGCGCCGGACCCGATCTCCCGCGAGGGCGCGCTCAGCCAGCTGCGGCGCCACCCGGAGGTCGAGATACGCGAGGAGTCCGAGACCGGGCCCGGCACGGTGGCGCTGCTCATCAGCGACGGCCTCGACGAGCCCGAACTGACCCGGCTGCGCCGGGTGGTGCGCAGCGAGGGGGCGCGGGCCGTACTCGTGGTCGGGGCGCTGCGCGAGACCGAGCTGCTCGATGTGATCGAGTGCGGGGTCGGGGCCATCGTATGGCGCCACGAGGCCACCGAACTCCGGCTCGTGCAGGCCGTGTTGGCGGCGGCGCGAGGCGACGGGGACCTGCCGGCCGACCTGCTCGGCCGGCTCATCAACCAGGTCGGCACCCTGCACCGCAGCGCCGCCGGCCGTCCGGGTGCCCCGGCGGCCGGGCTGTCCGCCCGCGAGGTGGACGTCCTGCGGCTGGTCGCCGAGGGCCTCGACACCGGTGAGATCGCCAGCAAGCTGTCCTACTCCGAGCGCACCGTCAAGAACGTGATGCACGGGCTGACCACCCGACTGCACCTGCGCAACCGGGCCCACGCCGTCGCCCATGCCCTCCGGGAAGGCTACATCTGACCGATCGGGCAGCGGACACCGGTTCCGGGGCAGGCCGGTCTGCCCGGCCGCGCCTGCGGGCCCGGCCGGGACGAAGGGCAGGATGGGGCGTGTATGCCGAGCGGGCCGCGCGGGTCCATGGGGTGGTGAGTACGGCGTGATCCACGAGGTGGACCAGGTGCTGCGGAACCTGCTGACCGGCGGTGCGCTGGAGGGCTCCGGCATCGAGGTCTCCTTCGACGCGCCGACCCGCGACTGGTCGGCGCGCCGCAACGGCCCCGTGATCAACAGCTACCTGTACGACATCCGGGAGGACGTGCACCGCCGTCAGCGCGGGCACGTCGACGTCCGCGACGAGCGGGACGTCGTGGTCAAGCGCCGCCAGCCGCCCCGCTGGTTCCGGCTGTCGTACCTGGTGACGGCGTGGACCAAGCGGCCCGAGGACGAGCACCGGCTGATCAGCGCGGTGCTCGCGACACTGATCCCGCGGGAGCTGATCCACCCCTCCGAACTTCCGGGCTCACTGGGCGCGCTGGGCCTGACGATCCCGCTGTCGTGCGCCGGCATCCAGACCGAGGCGCGCTCCCTCGCCGAGATCTGGTCGGCGCTCGGCGGCGAGCTCAAGCCGTCCCTGGACGTCGTGATCACGGCCCCCTTCCCGGCCTACCCCGAGTACGACGCCGGTCCGCCGGTCACCGAGGGCGCCGCGGTGCGGGTCCGCGGCGGGACGGACGACACCGCACCGGTCCTCGAGGAGCGGGCCCACCGGCCCGGCCAGGTCGCCGAGGCCGCGGCCGCCCGGAGGGGCCGGGCGTGACCCTGGACGTCTCCCTGGAGCCGGCCGCCGCGCTCCTGACCCGGCTGTCCGCGCTGCGCGACCGGGTCGCCGCCCTCGTCGCCCACCGTTCGGCCGACGACCCGACGGCCGACGACCCGCTGCGCGGCCTCTACCTCTCCGAGGAAGCGGTACGGCACCTGCTGCGCCCCGAGCCGGAACCGGCCGAACTGCCCGACCTGGCCGACGGTTTCGCCGACCCGCTCGCCGCCCTCGCGGCCCGCCTGCGCCTCGCCCCGCTCGACACCACCCTCCTCCTCATCGCCCTCGCCCCCGACCTCGACCGCACCTTCGAGCAGCTGTACGGCTACCTCAACGACGACGTCGGCCGCCGCCGCGCCACCGTCGGCCTCGCCCTCGACCTGTACGGCGCCCCCGCGCACCTCGCGGCGGCCCGCGCCCGCTTCCACCCCACCGCCCCGCTCACCGCGCTCGGCCTGCTCACCGTCGAGGAGCCAGAACGTCCCTTCCTCAGCCGCTCGTTGCGCGTCCCCGACCGGGTCCTGGCGCACCTCCTCGGTGACGACACCCCGGACGCGGCGCTGACCGGGCACCTGCGGGAGCCGTCGTACGGCAGTGCGCCCGCGGACGCGGAGTTCACCGGCCGGGTGGCCGCGCGGATCGCCGCCGGGCCGCTCTTCGCCTACCTGCGGGAACGGCGGGAGGGCGAGGGCCTCGGCTGCGCGACGGCCGCGCTGCGGCTCGCGGGGCGGGCGGTGCTGCACTGCACCGGGCCCGAGGAGCGGATCCCGGAGCTGCTGCGGGAGGCCCGCCTGAGCGGGCGGGCGATCCTGGTCGACAGCGACCAACCAGGCCCCCTCCTGGCAGCGTTGGGCGCCGGTACCGCCGCGGACGTCACGGTGCTGGTCACGTCCGCCCGCCCCTACGACCCCCAGTGGTGCGACCAGCGCGACCCGCTCGTCCTGGAGGTGCCCTCCCGGCGCGCCGCGGACCTGGACGCCTGGGCCGACGTCCTGCCCGGCGACCCCGGCTTCGACCTCGCCGCCACCGTCGCCCCGTACCACCTCGGCGGCGAGCGCCTCACCCGGGCGGCCCGGGCCGCGCAGGACCTCGCCGCCTTCGACGGCACCCCGCTGACCGCCGCCCACCTGCGGCTCGGTGCCCGCCAGCAGTCCGCCTCCGGCCTGGAGCAGCACGCCCGCCGGATCCGGCCCGCCGTCGACTGGCGCGACCTGGTGCTGCCTGAGCGGCCGCTGGCCGAACTGCGGGAACTCGCCCTGCGGGCCCGCCACCGCGACCGGGTGCTCGGCGACTGGCGGCTGAGCGCGGGCGGCGGCCGGGGACGCGGTGTGCTCGGCCTCTTCGCGGGCGAGTCGGGCACCGGCAAGACCCTGTCGGCGGAGGTGGTGGCCGCCGAACTCGGCCTGGACCTCTACGTCGTCCAGCTCTCCTCCGTCGTCGACAAGTACGTCGGCGAGACCGAGAAGAACCTCGAACGCATCTTCACCGAGGCCGACCGCACCGACGCCGTGCTCCTCTTCGACGAGGCCGACGCCGTCTTCGGCAAGCGTTCCGAGGTCAAGGACGCCCACGACCGGTACGCCAACCTGGAGTCGGCCTACCTCCTGCAGCGCCTGGAGGCCTTCGACGGCATCGCGCTGCTCACCACCAACCTGCGCGCCAACATCGACGAGGCCTTCACCCGCCGCCTGGACCTGGTGATCGACTTCCCGTTCCCGGACGAGGAGCAGCGCCTGGCCCTGTGGCGGCACGGCCTGGCGCACGTGCCGAGCGAGGCGGGCGTCGAACTGCGCCCGCTGGCCCGGGACTTCGAGCTGTCCGGCGGCGCGATCCGCAGCGCGGTCGTCACCGCCGCCTACCTCGCCGCCGGCCGTGACCGGCCCCTCACCGCGGCCGACCTCCTGGAGGGCGCCCGCCGCGAGTACCGCAAGGCGGGGCGCCTGGTGCCGGGGACGTGGTGACCGGTCAGCCGACCTTGACCGTCCAGGACGAGGAGTAGGTGTCCGTCAGGTCGGTGGTACCCGGGCGGTAGACACGCAGCGTCCACGTTCCCGTGTGCGAGAAGGTGATCTTCGCGGTGGCGCTGCCGCCGGTGGCGAGGGTGGCGCTGGTGAGCGTCACCCAGGTGCCGTTCTTCTGGCGGGCCTGGAAGCGCAGTGCGGTCCCCTTGACGTACGGGGAGCTGAGCGCGGTGTAGGACACGGGCTTGCCGTGGACGGCCTTGACGGCCGGCTTGCTGATCTTGAGCACGGCCTTGACGTGCGAGGCCAGGGTCTTGCTGGTCGAGGACGTCCACGTCAGGTTCCTGGCCGCGGTGACGGCACGCCAGGCGCCGTTGTACTTGGCGGTCGCGGTGTAGGAGGCCTTGCCGGTGCTGTCCGCGGTGACGGTCGCCTGGGTCTTCCAGGTGGTGGTTCCCGCCCGCTTGTACTGGAAGGCGACCTTGGCGCCCGCCGCGGGCCCGGCGCCGGTCTGGGCCACGGTGGCGGTGAAGGTCGCCTTGCCGCCGTAGGTGCTGGTGGCCGGGCCCGTCAGCTGGGTGGTCGTGGCGGCCACGACGCGGAGCGGCAGGCTGCGCACCGTGGTGTCGCCGTACTGGGAGACGATGGTCAGCGTGACGTCGTGCACCCCGGTGGTCGTGGCCTTCCAGGTGCCGGCGGGCTGCGTGGGATAGCTGCCGGTGGCGACCGCTGTGCCGTCGACGTCGAGGGTCCAGTGCTCGGCCCGGCTGACGCCGTCGGCGGCGGACGTGGTGGCGGCGAGCTTCCAGCTGCTGCCCGCCACGGGGAAGTCCTGGAAGCCGTCCGTCCAGGTCGGCGCGACCTCGGACACCACCCTGACCGGCAGGTCCACCCGGCCGTGGGCGCCGCGGTTGTCGACCGTGTCGAACGTCAGCGTGTGGGTGCCGTAGGGGAGCGGGCCGACGTCGGCGATGAAGCCCGCGGTGTTCCCCTCGTAGGTGTAGGCGTCGACCGGCGTCGTCGCCTGCGCCTTGCCGTCGACCGACACCGTGGTGCTGACCGGGTAGGCGTAGTTGAAGTTGTGCGGGAACGGCTTGTTCAGCGCCGACGGGTAGGCGTACTGCACGCTCACCGGGGTCTTGTCCGGGCGGATGACGGTGCCGAGCTTCGGCGTGACGGTGAAGCCGTGGTCGACCAGGGTGAGGGCCCGGACCGGGGAACCCGCGCGGCCGTCCTTGTCGTAGGCCACGACGAAGAGGTCTCCCGCGTACAGGCCGGCCGGGACCGCGCTCGTGTCCAGCGTGGTGGTCCACGTCGAGCCGTCTTCCGGGGCGGTCAGGTCGACCGGGGCGGGCCAGGCCCTGCTGGAGCTGAAGTACCGTACGCGCGAGACGCCCTTGTCGCCGGTCGCGGTGGCGCGCAGCGACAACGCGTCGTCCGCGGTCAGGCCCACGGGCTTGTAGGTGGTCCAGGCGTCCTCGCCGGGCAGATCGGGCAGGGTGACGGTCGGCCGCCCGTTGTCGACGGTGACGGCGGTGTCGGCCGTGACGGTCCGCGGGCGGGGGCTGTCCACCTCGACGTGGACGGTGTTCGCGCCGTCGTTCACCAACGGCGCTTCCACCCCGTTCGCGGTCCCTCCGAACTGCTGGGTAGCGGCGGTGTCCAGGGTCGCGTGCAGGGTGCAGGAGGGCAGGCAGTCCCCCGGGTTCAGGGTGAAGGTCTGCTTGACCGTGCCGGTGCCCTGGTACTCACCGCTGCCGGTGATGCTGACCACGGCCTCGGTCGGCTCGTCGCCCGGATCCGCCTGCACCGTGAAGGTGACGTCCGTCGTGCCGGTGATCGTCTGCCCGGCACTGACCGTGCCGTCGCCTCCGGCGTCCGAGGAGATGCCGTCGATCGTGATCACGGCACCGGTGTCGTCCGCGACGGCGGCCGACACGGGCGTGACGGCGCACAGCACGGCGGCACTCGCGACAACCGCGAGCGATCTGACAGATCGGGATATGTCCACGTCTCTCCTCCGGAACCTGCCCTGGCTCGGCGGAGGCGCCCGGTGCGGTCCGCACGCCGTCTCCGCGGAGTGGGTGGCAGTGAGGCAGTGGCGTGGAGATCTTGGACGGACTCCGACTGCGTGTCAAGAGCCCCGCTGGTCGTGCCAAGGGGTGGGAAGGCCCGCCGACGGCTCCGGGTCGCGCCCGGCCCCGCTCAGTCGCCCGAAGGCTGGACGATCCGCCATTCCTGGTCGTCGGTGTTGGAGCAGTAGTACAGGGTGAGGTTGGTGTCGTTGCCGCCGGTGCTGTAGCCCGCGACGTCCAGGCAGAGGTTGTCGCTGGCGAAGTTGCGGATCCAGTAGGCGCCGCTCGGCTGCTTGTCGACCCACCAGAGCTGGTTGTCGGCCTTGGTGCCGTCGCACTCGTACTCGGTGATCGGTGCGGACAGACGGGCCGAGCCGTGGTCGGGCAGGTCCATGCACAGCTGGTCCTTGGCGTTGCGGATCTGGAAGAGCGCGGCCGAGCCGGGGCCGCCCTTCGGGTACCGCACCTCGAGGTTCCAGAGCTGGTTGTCGTGGGTGGTCTCGTCGCAGGTGTACTCGCGCACCGGGCCGTCGCTGGTGCCGTTGCCGTAGCCGGGGATGTCGGCGCACTTCCTGGTGGTCGTGTTGAGGAGCAGGACGTTCGTCGCCGGCACGACCGGCTTCGCGGTCTTCTTCTTCGTCGCCCGCGGGGCCGGCTGGGACCGGCCGCCGCCCTGGGTGTCGGACGAGCCGTTGCCGTCGTTCGCCGGCTGCTGCTCCACCGGGGTCGGCGAGGGTGCCGGCGCGGCCACCAGGGGGGCGCTGGCCGTGGGGCTGGGGGCGATGCTGCTCACCGCGGCTTCCACGGGCTGTTCCTGGGCGAGGCTCTGGACGTGGGGTTTGTAGTTGAACCAGATCAGGGCGAAGGTGACGGCGAGGGCCAGCAGGGTGCCGAAGAGGGTGGCGAGCCAGCGGGGCAGGAAACCGCGCTGGATGTAGGTGCCGTCCACAGGCTGTGGACTGACGCCCGACCGCTGGACGGTGAGGGCGTACGGCCGCTGCTCCTTGGGCCCGAACCAGATGATCCGGCGGGGTTTGAGGGTGGCCTTGACGAAGGCGGCGCGGCCCGGCTCGATCTGCACGTTGCTGGGGTGCAGGTCGTAGACGAGCTGGTCGCCGTTGTCGTTTCCGCTGACGGAGGCGGTGAGCTTGGTGTTGCCGAGGTTGTCGATGGCCAGCTGGGGGCGGCCCCGGAAGCGGCCCTTGACGGTCGGTGGGACCAGCTCGGCGCGGATCTCGGTGAAGGGGGTGATGGTGAGGTTGCCCTCGGGGACGGTGACGGCTTCGGGATGCTCGGTGGGCGTGACGCGGATGGCGTACGGGTTGGGGCCGGCGGCCGCGTCGGGGGTGCGGGGCGGGGCGAAGGTGAGCTCGACCGTGCCCGTGGTGCCCGGGTAGAGGCGGAGCGTGGCGGGCTCGATCGTCGTCCAGGGCGCGATGGGGCCCACCGGTTCGAAGCGGTACTCGTCGACGACGTCACCGGTGTTGCGCAGCCGCAGGCGTACACGGGTCGAAGCGCCCGGGTCCACGGTCGCGGAGGCCGGTTCGAGGGAGGTCCACAGCGTCATGGGGTCACCGTCAGCTTGAAGGCTTCGAGCCAGAGCGTGTTGTCGAGGGTGCCGACGAAATCGAGAGCGTTGTTGTCGCTGCGGGGGCCCTTGCACCACTGGTCGCCCCAGTCGTGGTCGCGGACCTTCGCGCTGCTGCAGCTCTGGCCGTTGCCGACGTTGAAGGCGAAGCCCTCGATATAGGGGTCGGCCGCCTTGGTGCTGCCGATGTAGTTGTCCTTGCCGTCGGCGATGATCGCCGTCCAGTTCGGGTACCACGTGCCCTGGCCGCTGGTGGACTGCGCGTCGTAGTGGAACCAGTTGGCGGCGGAGCCCTGGACGCCGTACACCGCGAGGTTGATGGCCTTGATCGGCAGGTTCTTGCCGACGGTGCCGGACATGGTGCCGTCGCAGACGGGCTTCTGCCAGCCGGTGCCCTGGACGTAGGAGCGGTAGCAGATGTGCCGCCCGGCCGGGTCGTCGGCGGCGAGGCGGTTGACCGCGGTCGCCGCGGTGTCCTGCTTGGGCTTGGCGGTCACGGTGGCCGTCGCACCACCGCCCCCGCCGCCTCCGCTCCCCCCGCCGTTGCCGTTCCCGGTGTCCGCCGGGGGCGCCGACGACGGCGTCTCGGTGGGCGCCGGCGGCGGCGTCGGGGTGACGGACGGGCTGGGCGCGATGCTGCTCACCGCGGCTTCCACGGGCTGTTCCTGGGCGAGGCTCTGGACGTGGGGTTTGTAGTTGAACCAGATCAGGGCGAAGGTGACGGCGAGCGCCAGCAGGGTGCCGAAGAGGGTGGCGAGCCAGCGGGGCAGGAAACCGCGCTGGACGTACGTCCCGTCGACGGGCTCCGGCTGCACCCCCGACCGCTGCACGGTGAGCCGGTAGGGCCGCTGCTCCTTCGGGCCGAACCAGATGATCCGGCGGGGTTTGAGGGTGGCGTTGACGAAGGCGGCGCGGCCCGGGTCGATCTGGACGTTGCTGGGGTGGAGGTCGTAGACGAGCTGGTCGCCGTTGTCGCTGCCGCTCACCGAGGCGGTCAGCTTCGTGTTGCCCAGGTTGTCGATCGCCAGCTTCGGGCGGCCCCGGAAGCGGCCCTTGACGGTCGGCGGGACCAGCTCCGCGCGCAGCTCGGTGAAGGGCGTGATGGTGAGGTTGCCCTCGGGGACCGTGACGGCCTCGGGGTGCTCGGTGGGCGTGATGCGGATGGCGTACGGGTTCGGTCCTGCCGTCGCGTCCGGGGTGCGCGGTGGGGCGAAGGTGAGCTCGACCGAGCCGGTGGTCCCCGGGTAGAGGCGGAGCGTGGCCGGTTCGACGGTCGTCCAGGGCGCGATGGGGCCCACCGGTTCGAAGCGGTACTCGTCGACGACGTCACCGGTGTTGCGCAGCCGCAGGCGTACACGGGTCGAGGCACCCGGGTCCACGGTCGCGGACGAGGGTTCCAGAGAGGTCCACAGGCTCACCGTTCGGACGCTAGTGCCGCGGCCGGGGCGGCGCAGGAGGCGTCGGGGCAGCTCCGGTGCCCCAAGAGGCAGGGCTCGGCCGACCTCCGGCCGCCTGCACGACCTACCCGGTCGGGAACATGTGGTTCCAGTACATGTTCCCGACGCGTCGCTGGAGCTTGTCGCGCAGGGACAGGGCGAACCGGCCCTTACCGGTCCTCTCGTCGTACTTCGGGTCGCTCAGCTCGGCCTCGATCGCACGCAACAGGTTCTGCTGGGAGGCACCACCGTGCGCCGCGACGTAACGGGTCATCGACCGCCACGGGTTGCCCAGCGGGGTGAACGGCCGCGTCTCCTCGTTGGCCTCGGCCTGCTCCCTGGCCCGGCTCGACAGGCTGTTGTCGGCGTCCGTGTACTCGAGGCGCATCTCGTCCGCGAACAGGTTCTCGTTCACCAGGATGTTGTGGTACTCCACCAGCGCCCGCTTGGCCCCGGCCATGTCGATGTCGAACCCGGCCTGGGCCTGCCGCAGATGGCCCATCTCGTGCTGGACGACCTGGTCGAACGTGAACTTGGCGGGCGGATCGGCGTTGACCAGGATGATGCCGGACTCCCGCAGGTAGCCGCCACCACCTGCCTGCTCGACCACCACGCTGGCAGGGGTGTTCCCGTCCTCGTAGTTGTTGAGCGACTGCACGCTCTCGTCCAGTTCGGCGCCGGTCAGCCCGACGACGTACCCCTCCTCGTAGTCCCGGAACCTCCGGCTGGCGGGTATGCCGTTCGGCACCTTGACCAGCTTGACGGTGCCCTCCTCGATGCCCAGTCTCTCGGACACGCCCTGCACGAACCCGGGACTCAGCACGCGCTGCACCGCGACCGGGCCGGGGCCTTCCGGCACCGGGGCGGGGACGGCGCTCGACCCGGTGCTCGCCGGCTGCCGCTGCACCTGGGGCGCCGGCCCGCTCATCACGCGCCGCGCCTTGCTCACCGCATGCCGCTCGCCGGAGTCGTTCACGTCGGACACGCTGACCCCGGCGCCGGTGTCCGTGCCGGGGACGGGACCCTTCAGCTGATCCTCGTAGTGGGTCAGTTCGTGGGCCCAGTCCTCCTTCGTCATGGAGTCGCCGACCACGATGTTGGGGCCCGTGGTGTAGGCCTTGGCGCCGAGTTCCTGCGCCGACTCCCGGGCCAGGGGTCCTGTGTGCACCCGCACGCCGCTGAAGTCCGCGCCGTCGAAACGGCTCTCCATCTCCGACTGCAGTGCCTGGTCCATGCTCTGGCCGGGGGATTCGATCACCCTGTGCACCAGGGCCTGGCGCTGCACCGCGGGCACGTGGCCACAGGCCGTGTCGTGTTCGTGGAGTTCCTCGCCCGCCGCCTGCCGCTGCACCGCCGGCAGGTGGCCGCAGCCGGCGTCGTGCCGGTGGCGCGACGCCTCGACGGTGCGGGCCACCGCGGCGTTGCCCGCCGTCCGCTGGAGGGCGAGCAGCCCGGCGGCGGTCCCGGTCCCGGTCACGGCCGCGCGGTCCGCGTCGGCGGACGCGTCCCGGGGCGCCGGGCGGCGGGTCGCCTGCGGTCGGCCGGCCTGGTTGTGCTCCTCCTGCGTGTGCATGAACTACCTTTCGGCGACGAACCCTTGACCACAACTACGAGCACCGGGGCGCAAGGCGCAAGGGGCGTTCGGGCAGTCTCGGGGGCAGCGTCCTCAGGACTCCCCGTCCGCCGCCGCCAGCACCTGGTGCGGGTCGGCCGGTGCGTGACCGCCCGGCGCGGCGGCCGCCATGCGCCGTACCGCCGGTTCGGGCATCCGGATCACCACCGGGTACGTGAGGGTGTGGTCCTGTACGCCGACCGCGCGTGCCGGATCGCGCAGCGCCCCGGTGTGCCGGTGGCGAACCCGGGCCACGGCCCTGACCTGCAGGGTGAACTGCACCAGCAGCGACGCGGCCTTCGGCTTCCGCAGCGGCACCGTGCCGGAGGCGTTGCCCGCGGCCTCGGTGGGACCGCCGTCGCGGCCGTACGTGCCGGGGACGTTGTTCATGCCCGAGTAGTCGGCGCGGACCGGGCCCTCGCCGCCCATGAACCGCGCGGAACGGCCGTGGTGGGCGGCGTGCTGTGTCTCGCCGGCCGCCGGACGCCCCTCGGGACCGCTCTGCGCGACCGTCTCGAACGTCATCGTGTCGCCCTTGCCGAGGATCTCCCCGTCGCGCAGCCGCGCGTGCAGGGAGCAGGCGATGTCCTGGCCCTCGACGCCGGACACGTGCACCGGCGGCAGCTGCGCACCGGCCGACACCAGGAGCGGCAGCGCCGCCGTGAGCCATTCGGTGGACACCGCCTCCCGCTGGGCGTAGTGCGCCGCGTTGCCCGCCTTCCGGAAGCCGCCGCCGACGTGCGCCTGCGCCATGGCCCGGCCGATCAGCTCCCGTATCTGCGGCGCGCCCCGGAAGCCGTTGACCTGCGCCTCTAGGGGCAGTTCGGCGCCGTCGGCACGCCATGCGGCCAGGGCGTCAGGAACGGCGTCGCGTACCGGGGCCGTGCTGCCCCGGGCGGGGCCCGCGCTCCGCTCCGGCCGGGCACGGGCGACGGCCTTCAGATCGTTGTCCAGCACGCGGTGCAGGAAGGACCCGTCGAGAGTCACGGACGCCAACCGGCCGTCCGCCGAACGCAGTTCGAGTTCCGCCTGGAAGGGGACCGTCACGTTCACCGAGTCGGCCCCGGTGTCCACGATGGTGCGCAGGCCGGTCTGGGTCCGGGTGGCCGCGGCCTGCCGGGTCGACGCGGTCTTCCCGACGCCGGGGCCCGCGACGGCGCCCGCGCTGCCGACGACGTCGTCGTGCGGCTTGCCCGCGCCGGTCAGCGAGGCGTCGACGCCGCTGGTGAGGCTCTCCTGGCTGCTGGTCGCGCGCTGTGAGTACGCGACGGTCGCGAACTCCATCTCCCGGTCGTTGCCGGACGGCCCGGCCACCGTGCCGGGCCCGGTGCGGCGGACGTGGAAGACGGCCCAGTACGAGGTGGCCCGGCGGCCGGGGACGGAACTGTTGCGCAGCAGTTCGACGGGAACTCCGCCGTCCATGGCCCCGGCGAGCAGGCCCACCGCGCCGTCCTGGTCCAGCACCCGCAGCAGCCGCTGCACGTTCTCGAACCGGTCGTCCAGCACCCGGGCCGGCAGGAGGTCGTCCGCCAGCGCCCGGTCCCGCACCGCCGCGCGCAGCCGTCCGAGCAGTGGCACGAAGTCGGGCATGCCGTCGACCAGACCGGCCCCCAGCGGGAGGTGCGCGGGGAGCGCCGGTACGCCGGACACGTCCCGCGGCGGTGCGGGTGGAGCGGCCTGCGGTTCCCGGCCGCCGGACCCCTCCGCCGCCCGCTCGGGGAGCTTGCCCTTCGGGTCCTTCGGGTCCTTCGGGCCTTTCCCGTCCTTCGGCGCGGGCCCCCACGTGGCCGCGGTCTCCGCCAGCGCCCGCTCCTGCTCCCGGGCCCGCTCCTCCGGCGTGCGCAGGCCCGCCTTGCGCAACTGCGGCTCGGTGAGCCAGAGTCCGACGGCGCCCGGCACCGTCAGCCGCTGCGACATCGCGTAGGGGCCGCGGCCGTTCACCGCGACCTCGGCCACCATCCATGCGGACAGGTCGCACTGCACGAGGTAGAGCGGTTTGGAGCGCGGATGGACGGAGTTGCGTTCGATCGTGCCGCCGGTCGTCGACGTGCCGGTCGTGGTCGTCGCCTGCCCGAAGGCGGGTGACACGCTCTGGGCCAGCGTCCAGCCCGCGCCGCGCTCCGACCCGGTGCCGTTGAAGGTCACCGCCCTGCTCTTCGTCGACGCGTGCTGCCCCGACGCCTGGTGGCCGCCCAGCACCATGTTCTCGACGCCGGCCCCGCCCACCCCGTCCTGCTCCGGCCTGCGACGCAGGACCCGCGGGTCGGTGAGGGCCAGCCGGGTGCCGACGGCACCGTTCAGCGCGGCCGCGCGCCGCGCGTGGCGCAGGTCGCCGACCACCCAGCCGGTGCGGGTGGCCTGCCGCAGGGCCGCGGTGACGGACTCCGGGCCGAGCCGCTCCTCCAGTGCGAGGCGCGGGGCGAGGCCCTCCGCCTGGTACGCCGTGTCCCCCGGCCGGTCCCGGTCGCCCTTGCGCGCGGCCAGGGCGAGCAACTGGAAGGCAAGTTGCCGCAGTTGCCCGCCGTCGCCGACGGTCTCCACGAACTCCCAGTCGCGTACCTGCCGTCCGGTGTCCAGGCCGGGTGCCCGGGTGAGCATGTCGTGGATGCCGGTGGCCCGGGAGGCGAGGTGGAACCTGGCGGCCCTGGACCGCCGCCCTGCGGTCCTGCGGTGCTCGTCGGCGCCCACGGTGAGCGCGGCCGGCGTGCTCAGCTCCACGTCCTGTCCCTCCGCGCTCCCGTCGAAGTGCTGCGGCACGGCGGCGTCGAGGTCGCCCAGCGAGGCGACGGTCCGGGCGTCGGGCTGCTCGCGGCCCGGGGCGCCGGGGGTGAGGGAGCGCTTCAGAGTGCGCTCCCGGGTGGTCATGGTGACCTTGGCGTCGAGCATCAGCCGGGTGCCGAACGTGCTCGTCCTCACGTCACCGCTGTTGAGCGAGTCGCCCCGGACAGCGGGACCGCCCTGGACGCGGCGCGCGCTCTCCACCGCGGCGTTGGCGGTGACGCCGAGGGACAGCGCGCCCGGCAGCAGCGTGGCGTTCCCGCTGCCCTGCACGCCGGCCCTGCGGGCGGTGGCGCGGCCGGTCTGGCCGCCGGAGGCGACGCCCGAACTGCTGCGCACCAGCCAGTTGTCGGTGTCGCCGAGGTAGGTGAGCGCGCCGATCCGCCCGCGTACCCGGATCTGCACGTCGTGCGAGTGCAGGGTGGACTTCCGGCGCAGCCGCACCGGGATGCCGGCGCCCAGGAGCTGGTTCTTCTTCGCCCGCAGGTTGGTCTCCGAGAGCACGGTGACCAGCTCGCGGTAGTTGCGCATGCGCGCCTCGGACTCGTCCCGGTCCGGAATGCTCCCCCGCGGCCGGTCGCCGGTGGCGAAGTCCGGGAGGTAGCCCGCCAGTTCCGGCCGGGACGCGAAGAGCCCCTCCAGCGCCTCGACGAGGGGGCGCACGTCCAGGTGGGTGAGGGAGACGCTGTTGCCGACGGCGCCGAACGGCAGGTGGCGTTCGCTCTCGTGCTCGGTTCCGTCGGGCGCGGTCTCGGTGGGCCTGCGGTGCAGCGCGCCGGCCTGCACGCCCTCCGGCAGCGGCAGCCCGATGTGCTGGGCCTCCCGGGCGTTCAGGCTGACCCAGCTGTCCAGGGTGTGCTCGGCCGTGCGCTGCGCGGGGCGCAGCCGCTGTACGGGGGACGCGGGCCCCAGGCCCTGTACGGTCAGCCGGACCTGGCCGAGGTAGAGCACCTTGTCGCCGCGGATCTCGGCGCCCTTGCGGGTGGCCACGGTCTGGTCGGACGACGAGAACCGGGCGCTCTTCAGGGCGACGGAGCCCATGCCCTGGAACCGGACGACCGGTGCGCCAGGGGGGCCGAAGGCGACCGCGGGACCGGCCCCGGCCATACCGCTGCTGCCCTTCGCGCCGGTACGGCCCGCACCGTGCGCGCTCTGCTGGTGGGTGCGCAGCTGGGTCTGCCCCGCGCCCCAGCCCGGGGTCAGGGACACGATGTCGGCGCGCATCCGGTACGAACTGGCGGCGCTGCCGTCCGCGGAGAGCAGGTCCTCGCTGGGTACCCAGCCCGCGAGGAGCCGGGGCAGGTCCTGCAGCACGGTCGTGCCGGAGGTGGCCGCGAACAGCTTGGCCCGGCCGGGCGCGCCGGGCGCGGTCACCCAGGGCGCGAGCACGGAGGCGACCGTGTCGAACAGGCCGCCCCCGCCGCCGTGCGGGCCGCCGGGGTCCTCCACGGCCAGCGCCGCCATGGACCCGGCCTGCCGTACGGAGGTGGCCTGCTCCTCGCTCAGCTCCGGTCCGGGGACGGGCCGTACGGTGCCGTGCGGCACCAGGTGCTCGTGCGGGACGCGCATGACGAGGCTGCCGTCGCCGCTCGCGAGGTGCCGGCCCCGCGCGCCGTGCCGTCTGATCCGTACGACGAAGCGCACCCGGCGCCGCGCGGTGACCGTGCCGCCGCCGCTGCGGAAGGTCCGGGGCTCGGACACGGTGCGCGTGGAGTGCGTGTCGTGGGTGGAGGTCAGGGCGGCTCCGGCGGCGAGCTGCGCGCCGCCCAGGACACCGGGCGTGGGCGTCGGGACCAGGACGGTACCGGAGGCGCCGGCGCCCCACTGGCGGGCGCGGACCGTGTCGGCGGCCACCGTGCCCGCCGAGTTGTGCAGGTGGTCGACCTTGGTGTCGGCGTCCTCGCCCTGGGCGCTGTCCGCGAACGACAGCCCGGCCGCGTCCTCCGTGTCCCGCGGCGTGATGGAGACCGTGACGTCGTACGACGCCCCGTTCGCCCCGCGCACGGCGAAGGCCCGCCCGCGGCCGTAGAAGGTCTCCGGCCGCCCCGCCAGCTCCTGCCCTATCGCCTCCACGTCGGCGCCGTCCTGCCCGGTGACCCGGGTCACCTCGGCGGCGACGAACGCGTGGCCGGTCAGCCCGGAGGCGGTGGACAGGCCCGCCGAGGTCATCGCCGTCAGGTACGGGGGAAGCGTGAGCGGTGCCTGCTGCCGGGCCGCGGTGGGGACGGGTGGCGGAGTGCGGGTCGGGGCGGGCGGCCTGCCGCCGTCGAGCAGGCCGGCCAGGGCGGCGTTCCCCGCGGTGCTCTGCAGGTCCCGCATCTCGAGGGCGGCCGGGGGGAGCCCGCCCGGCGTCGACGGCTGCCGGCCGGCGGGGCCGTCCTCCCTGCCCTGGCCGGTGCGCTTCACCACGGCGGCGCCCGGCCCGCCGTCGCCCGGCGCCGGCTTCCCTGTCCGCCGCATCCCGCGCACTCCCGTCCCGGCGGGACCCGGGGTCCCGTCCGCGTCGTCCTGGTGGCGCGTGCGGGCGCCCGTGACGGGACGCGTCCCGTCTGGCCGTGCAGGGTAACGCGTGAACGGGAAGGGTCCGCAAGGGTGTGTTCGCTGAACGGGCCGGTTAACGAACCGGAGTTGAGATGCTCCGGCCCCATGGCCGGTGACCTGCGGCGGGTGGCTGCCCCCAGGGGTTGCCCTTGGGGGCAACAGATGTGCCCTGGTCCGGGCACCGGTGGCCGTTTCGGCCGACGCGCTTCGCGCGTGAGGGTGGGAAGCGTTCCTGTCTCGTACCCCGAGGAGAGCAGAGCATGCCGTCCTACCTGTCGCCCGGCGTCTACGTCGAGGAGGTGGCCAGCGGCTCGCGCCCCATCGAGGGGGTGGGCACGTCGGTGGCGGCCTTCGTGGGCCTGGCCCCGACCGGTCCGCTGAACGAGCCGACGCTGGTGACCAACTGGACGCAGTACGTCGCGTCCTTCGGAGAGTTCACCGACGGGTACTACCTCGCGCACTCCGTCTACGGTTTCTTCAACAACGGCGGCACGGCGGCCTACGTGGTCCGTGTCGGCGGCAGCCGGGAAGACGCCGAGGGCACCGCGGGCGGGCCCGCCGCCGTCGGGAGTTCGGCCGCCCCGGCCGCCCTGCCACCCGGCGAGGCCAAGCAGCTCGGCACCTTCACCGTCAGCGCCATCGCCTCCGGCGACCTGAGCGTCGAGGTCGCCGACCCGGAGGGCGAGGGCCCCGCCGAACGCTTCAGGCTGGTCGTCAAGGACGGCGGCAAGGCCGTCGAGTCCTTCGACGTGACCGCGAAGAAGGGCGGCCGCAACTACGTGGTCACCCAGGTCAAGGAGCGCTCCAAGCTCATCACCGTGACCGAGGCCGCGCCCGCCGCGCAGCTGGCCCGGCCGGACAACCAGACGGTGGCCCTCGTGGCCCCGGCCCAGACGCCGGCGTCCGCGTCCCCCGTCGCGGGCGCCGGCTCCCACCCCGGCCCCGCCGAGTACCTCGGCGACTCGGCCGACCGCACCGGTTTCGGCGGCCTGGAGGCCGTCGACGAGGTGTCCATGGTGGCCGTGCCCGACCTGATGGCCGCCTACCAGCGCGGCGCGATCGACCTGGAGGCCGTCAAGGCCGTCCAGCTCGGCCTGATCGCGCACTGCGAGCTGATGGGCGACCGGGTCGCCGTCATCGACCCGCCGCCGGGCCTCAACGCCCGCCAGATCCGGGTCTGGCGCCAGGAGACGGCCGGCTACGACTCCAAGTACGCGGCCCTGTACTACCCCTGGATCAAGACCTTCGACCCGTCCTCCGGCCAGTCCCGGCTGATCCCGCCGTCCGGCCACGTGGCTGGCGTCTGGGCCCGCAACGACGCCGAGCGCGGCGTCCACAAGGCCCCGGCCAACGAGGTCATCCGCGGCGCGGTCGACCTGGAGCTCCAGATCACCCGCGGCGAGCAGGACCTCCTGAACCCCATCGGCGTGAACTGCATCCGCGCCTTCCCCGGCCGGGGCATCCGCATCTGGGGCGCGCGCACCCTCTCCTCCGACCCGGCGTGGCGTTACCTCAACATCCGCCGGTACTTCAACTACCTGGAGGAGTCGATCCTGATCGGCACCCAGTGGGTGGTCTTCGAGCCCAACGACCACAACCTCTGGGCCCGCATCCGGCGCAACATCTCCGCGTTCCTGGTCAACGAGTGGCGCAGCGGCGCCCTGTTCGGGCAACGGCCCGAGGAGGCGTACTACGTCAAGTGCGACGAGGAGACCAACCCGCCGGAGTCGGTCGACGTCGGCCGCGTGATCTGCGAGATCGGCATCGCCCCGGTCAAGCCCGCCGAGTTCGTGATCTTCCGGCTGGCCCAGTTCAGCAGCGGCAACGGCGAGCTGCAGGAGTAGCGGACCCCGCGGTCCCCAACCCCCCTGATGTCACGGCACCTTGAGAAGAACGGGCAGTAACACATGAGTCTCCAGCCGGGTGACGCCCTCACATCGCACAATTTCGGCCTGCAGATCGACGGCGTGATGGTCGAGTACCTCGCCGAGGTCAGCGGCATGACGATGGAGCAGGACGTCATCACCTACCAGCAGAACACGCCGGACGGGAAGAACCACGTCCGCAACCTGCCGGGCGTGAAGAAGAACGGCACCTGCACGGTCGTCCGCGGCATGACCCAGTCCTCGTCGTTCACCCAGTGGATCAACGAGTCGATCAACGGCCAGATGGCCACGGCCCGCAAGAACGCCTCCATCATCATGATGGACTTCGAGAACAACCCGGTGAAGCGCTACAACCTGCGCAACGCCTGGTGCAGCAAGATCGACACCAGCACGGTGAAGGCGGGCGAGGCGTCCGCGCTGACCGAGACGGTGACCATCACGTTCGAAGAACTGGTCATCGAGTAATGAGGCGTTCGGCTGTCAGGGCCGGGGGTGTGGGGGCGCCGCTGGCACCGGAGGCGGCGGCGCCCCAGGCCCCCCAGCAACCGGAGGCGCCCGTCGAGGTGCTGCGCACGGAGTTCCCGTTCCAGCTCCCGCGCGGGTACGTCGACGAGCAGGGCACCGTCCACCGCGACGGCGTGATGCGCCTGTCCACGGCGCGCGACGAGCTGATCCCGCTGCGGGACGTCCGCGTCCAGGAGAACCCCGCGTTCCTGTCGGTGGTGCTGCTTGGCCGGGTCATCACCCGCCTCGGCACGCTCCCGCTCGTCCACGACGGGATCGTGGAGAACATGTTCGCCTCCGACCTGGCGTTCCTGCAGGACTTCTACCGCCAGATCAACGCCGAGGGGCACACCCGGGCCGCGGTCAACTGCCCGCACTGCTCCGAGCCCTTCGAGGTGGAACTCGGCGGGAGCCGCCTGGGGGAATCGTGACGTACGCGACCGACCGGCTGCACGAGGAGATCGCGTACGTCGCCTACCACTTCCACTGGAACCTGGAGGACATCCTGGACCTGGAGCACGCCGACCGCCGCCGCTACACGGCGGAGATCGCGTCTCTGGTGACCAGGGCGGCGGCCTCCGCAGGAGCGGAGGGCTGACGGGTGGGGCTGTGGGATCGGGTACGGGGGCGCGGACGCGGGTCGTCCGGGGCCGACGAGGCGGGCGACTCCGGGAACGCGCCTGAGGCTCCTGCGGCGCCGCCTCGTCCCGTCGTGGCGGCTGCCTGGTCCGGGCTGCCGCCGATCCAGCGTGCGCTGGGTGCGGGCGGGCCGGTCGCGGACGCCGGGTTCGGCGGCCGGTTGCCGACCTGGCAGAACCCGTCGTTCATGGGCACGCGCTCGCACGCCGTCCTGGACGGCGAGTCGAGCGCGGGTCTTGCCGGTGGCGGCCGTACGGGAACCACGGGCGCGGGAGCCCTGTCCGGACTCGAACGCCCGGTGCAGGCACTGCCGTTGGCGGGAACGACCGGCGCGGCGGGCCAGCCGGGGCCGGCGGCCGGCCGCCGGACTCCGTCGCTTCCGGTGGTGCCGTTGCGTGCGGTCGGGAGCGCAAGCGCCCCGTCAGGGGCGCGGGGAACTGCGCGGCCGGCCACGACGGACCCGCAGCGGGCCACGCTCCGGGAGTCCGCGGGGTCCGCCGGATCCATCGGGCCTGCCGGGGCCGTGGGATCGGCTGGTTCGGCCGGAGGCTCGGGACGGTCCGGACCTTCGGGATCCTCCGGATCGTCCGGATCTTTGGGATCGGCCGGACCGGTGACGCCGGCGGTACAGCGGGTGCCGTCGGCGGGCCGGCACGGTGGTGGTGTGGCCGAGCACCGAACCGGCGTGACACCGGAAGCCGTACGGAACGGGCACAGCGCGCCGGGCCCGGCGGCCCCGTCGGCCGTCCAGGACAAGGGATCCGCCCCCACCGCGCCGCGGTCCGGGCAGCGGGCGGCACCTGCTGTCCAGCGGTCGGTCACGTCGGCTGCCGCGACCTCGGCCTCCGCTTCCTCCGCCGCTTCGAGCGCGGTGCCGGTGGCGTGGGCGCCGCAGCCGACTCCGGTCGCACCGGCTCCTGCCACGGGTCCGCGTGTCGCGCCCGCACCTCCCGTCCCGCCGCGCCGCAGCGCGCTGACCACGGCACCGGCGAGCACGTCGGTGACGGCCGTGCAGCGGCGTACGTTGCCGTCGGCGCCGCGGGTGACGGCCGCCGAGGGGGTGGCCCCGGCGTCGGGCGAGGGCGACCGAACGGGCGGCGAAACGGCGGCGGTGCAGCGGGCGGTCGAGGGCGGCGGCGGGGATCCGGTGCGGGTGACCGGGGGCTGGTCGCGTCCGCGCGGTGACGGCCGTTCCCCCTCCGGCGACGCCCCGCGCGCCGCTGCTCCCGGACGGGCGCCGGCACCTGCCGTCGTACAGCGGTCAGCGTCCGGTGCCGGACCGGTGACCGCCCGGCCGGGCACGACGGCTCCCGGTCCGAGTCGGGCCGGGGCGTCCTTTGGCGGTGGCGGCGGTACGGCCCCGGCACCCGTGCCGCCCGGGGCCACGGCTCGTACGGCCCCCGTGCCGCCCGCACCGACGCCCCCGGCTGTCCCCGCTACGGCTGCCGCGCCACCCTCGACATCGGCAACGCCCCCGGGCAACGGCGGGCCTTCCGGCATGTCCGGCGCCGGGGCGCGGACCCCTGTGCAACGGCAGGCGGTGAGCGGCGGCCGCACCCCGGTCCCGCCGACCGTGCCCGGCACGCCGGCGCCGGTCCCGGAGCGGTCGCCCGGCGGTCCCGAGGCGACCTCGGTACAGCGCAGCGCCGTCACGGGCCCGGCCGCCCGGGCCACACCTCCGTCGCCGGAAAGCGGTCGTACGGGGTCCGGCGCGGCACCGACGCCCCGGACCGGTACGGCGGCCATCGGCGCCACCGGCACCGAATCCGCCACGGCCGCCTCGCCCAGCACCGGAGCCACGCCCGCCGCCCCTCGCGCCTCGGCCGCGCCGCAGCGCGCGCAACCCTCGACACCCGCGGCCGCGAGCGGTGGCCGCGGGACTTCCGTGCAACGAGCGACGAGCAGGAGCGCGGGCGCAACCGGCGCCGTACCGCAAACGCCCCGTCCGGCGGGAACCGCACCGTCCGGCGCGCCGCTGTCACCCGGCGAGTCCGGCAGCGACGCCGCGTCCGGCACCGCCACGACGACGTCGGCGGCCACGCCCGCTTCCGCGCCGGCCTCCGTGCAGCGCGCCGCGACGACTCCGGACGCACCTCGCCCCGGCCTCGGCGCCCCGCTGTCGCCCGCCGCCGGGAGCGGTGTCCGTGAGGTGTCCGTACAGCGGCGGACGACGGAGGGTCCGCAGCCCTCCTCCGCTGCCGTGCCGGACGCCCAGACCCCGCCGGGCCCGCGCGAGCCGCGACCCGCCCCGTCGTCCGGCGGCCCGGCGTCGGCGACACAGCCGGCTCCCGCTTCCGCCTCCGTACAGCCCGCCGGTACGACCACCCCCCGCGCACCGCGTCTCGGCCTCGGCGCCCCTGTCGCGGGCCCCGTCGCGAGTGGTGCGGCTGCCGCGAGGACCACCGGCCGCCGGGCGGCCGTGCCGTCCGTGCAGCGGAAACCGGCGTCGACCGGTCCGGTGCGCGGTCCGTCGAGCGGTCCGTCGGCTGGTCCGGTGGCTGGTCCGCCGAGCGCTCCGTCGAGCGGTCCGGCGGCCGGCACTTCGAGCTCTCCGTCGGGTGACCAGCCTGCCGCCTCCTCCCCGCCGGTGCCCGGAGCGCCCCGCCCGGTACAGCGCGCTTCGGCACGGGGCCTGCCACCGACGACGGCCGAGGGACCCCGGCCGGCTCAGTCGCTCCAGCCGGCCCCCGCCGGTCCCGCGACGCCGCCGCCCCCGTCTCTTCCCGGCCCCGCCCCGGCGGCCCCTGCGGCGACGGCCGCACCGCCTTCCCCCTGGCCCCCCTTCGTGCAGCGCACCACCGCCCCCGTCCCTCCCGGCCCTGGAAGCAGCCGCCCGGCCGTGCAGCGTCAGGTGCAGTCGCCGTTCCCCGGGACCACCGCCCCGGCCCCCGCGCCGCTCTTCGTGCAGCGGGCCGCGACCGCGCACGCGGCCCTGCCTGCCGCCCCGCCGGTAAAGCCGGCCGCCACCGCCCTCACGTCGGCCCAACCGGTCCCCCTGCGCCCGACCACCCCGATCTCCGCCACCGCCCCCCTCCCCGTCGCCCCCCTCGGCCGCGTCACCGTCCAGCGCGACGCTCTCACCACCGGGTCCGTCGGCGGCCATCACGCCACGGCCTCCTTGAAGAAGGAACCGGCCACCCACACCACCCGTGCCGTGGCTCCCCGGACCCAGACGTCCCGGCAGCCCCCGCCCCCCGACGACCCGCCGCCGCCCGGGTACTCCGCCTCGGCCTCGGCCGCCGACGATCCGCCGCCCGGCTACACGGCGGTCGAGGCCGGCGGATTCGATCCGCGGGCCCTCACCGAGTTCCAGGTGGACGCCCTCGTGCACCGGATCATCGACCGGATCACCCGGCACGTCCGCACCGAACTCCGGCGCGACCGCGAGCGGGTCGGGAAGCTCCGCGACTTCCGCCCCTGACCGCCCCCGACAGCTCCTGACCGCCCCTGATCACGACGACCGCGCACCACCCACAGAAAGGCCTGCCGATGGATCGCCAGGACCCGGGAACCACAGTCTGGTTCAGCCTCTCCATCGACGGTGAGGACCTCGGTTACTTCAACGGGTGCGAGGGGCTGTCGTCGCAGGTGGAGATCGAGCAGCGGCAGGAGGGCGGGAACAACGGGTTCGTGTGGCAGCTGCCGACCCGGGTCACCTTCTCCCACATCCGGCTGACCCGCCCGCTCACCCCGGACACCACGAAGGTCGCGAAGTGGATCTCGTCCGTGCAGACGGGGATCGAGCGGCCCACCGGGCAGATCACGGCACTGCGCGCGGACGGCTCGGAGGTGGCCCGGTGGGGGCTGCTCGACGTGCTGCCGGTGAGCTGGCAGGGGCCCTCCCTGGACGCGGGCAGCCCGTCCGTGGCCACGGAGGTCCTGGAGATCGCCCACCACGGATTCACGGACTGAGAGGCAGACCAGATCATGGCCAGGAGCAGCCGGGGCGCCGGCAAGAGCCTCGTGCGGGCCACCCTCGCGATTCACGAGCCGCCCGTGGGCACCAGCACCAGTCCGGGCGGCATCATCAAGACGTTCGGGTTCGAGTTCAACCCGGCGCAGCTGTCGATCGCCCGCCGGGCGGACTGGAAGTCGTCGGCGGCGCCGATCGAACGGGACGGCGCGCTGCCGGAGTTCCTCGGCACCCACCCGCGCGAGATGAGCGTGGAGATCTTCCTGGACCGGTCCGACGACCCGGACAGCAACGACGTGATGAAGAAGGTGGAGTCGCTGCTGGCCTGCTGCGAGGTCACCAGCAAGAGCATCGCCGCCAAGCAGCCGTCGCCGCCGTGGGTGGTCTTCCAGTGGGGTTCGTTCTCGACGGCGAACTTCACCGCGTACGTCGCCTCCGCCGACGTCTCCTACTCGCTCTTCGGGACGAGCGGGATGCCGATCCGGGCCAGCTGCCGGCTCCAGCTGCACGAGATCCCGAGCAAGACCGCGGGCCAGAACCCGACCTCCGGCGCGCTCACCGCGCAGCGCGTGCACCGGGTCGTCGCCGGGGACTCGCTGCAGTCGCTGGCCTGGCGGGAGTACGGCAACGCGGCCGCCTGGCGGGCGATCGCGGACGCGAACGACATCGACGACCCGGGGTGGCTGCCCGCGGGGACGGAACTGGTGCTGCCGGCCGCCGAGGAGGTGCGGTCCTGATGGTGAAGCATGCCTTCTCGAACGTCATCAAGGTCGTCATCGGCGGCAAGGAGCTGACCGCGACCTCGGAGTACGGGCGGTACCTCGTCGACGCCCACGTGGACCAGGGCGTCGGGGTGCCCGCCGCCTTCCAGCTGACCTTCCGCGACCCGGCCCGCAAGCTGCTGGGCAAGCTGGGCGTGCAGTTCGGCACCCCGGTGGTGATCACGCCGGTCTCCGACGGGCAGGGCACCGGCGACCCGCTGCTCACCGGCGAGGTCACCGCGATGGAGGCCGAGTACGACGGCACCGGCAGCTATGCGGTGGTCCGTGGCTACGACTACGGGTTCCGGCTGATGCGGCAGCGCCGCGTGGTCGCCTACCGCAACCAGACCGCCTCCGACATCGCCCGCAAGCTGGCCGCCCAGGACGGCGTGCCGATCGGGCGGATCCAGGCCACCAAGACCGTCTACGAGTTCATCAGCCAGTCGAACGTCACCGACTGGGACTTCCTGGCCCGGCTCGCCGACGAGAACGAGATGGTCATGTCGGTGGCCGCCGACGGCAAGTTCCAGTTCGTGAAGCAGAAGAGCGCCTCCGGGGCGCCCTCGCCGCAGACCGACGGCGACAAGAGCCCGTTCGTGCTGGAGGCCCGGCACGACATCCTGCGGCTGCGCACCGCGGTCACCGCCTCCGACCAGGTGAACAAGGTCGAGTCGCGCGGCTGGGACGTCCGGACGAAGAAGACGCTCACGGCGACCACGACCCCCGCCTCCAACACCGGCTACAGCATCGGCACCACGCCGGGCGCGGCGGCGGGCGAGTTCAAGACGTCGAAGCTGGTCGAGACGCGTACGCCGTACGACAAGCAGT
This sequence comes from Streptomyces sp. NPDC001507, assembly GCF_042894765.1. Lineage (NCBI taxonomy): Bacteria > Bacillati > Actinomycetota > Actinomycetes > Kitasatosporales > Streptomycetaceae > Streptomyces > Streptomyces sp. NPDC001507. The sequence continues at coordinate 45,070 of NZ_JBIAVV010000010.1, read as the reverse complement.
CCGAGGTGAAGTACGCGGCCGACGCCCTCTCCGACGACGTCACGTCGACGTTCGCCGAGGTGGAGGTGGTCGTGCGGGGCAACCCGAAGCTGCGGCCGGGGGTGCCGGTGGCGCTCGCGGACGTCGGGGACCCCTTCGAGGGGAAGTACACGGTCACCTCGGTACGGCACGTCTTCGGTGACGCCAAGCACTACGAGACCTGGATCACCGTCAGCGGCCGCCAGTGGCGCTCGCTCTACGGCGTCGCCTCCGGCGGTGGCGGGGACGCCGGCGGCGACCGGCAGCTCAGCGTGGCCCAGGCCCTCGTCACCGACGTGCAGGACCCGCTCCAGCAGGGCAGGGTGAAGCTCAAGTTCCCGTGGCTGGACGACACGTACGTCAGCGACTGGACCCGGACCATGCAGTGGGGCGGGGTGCGCGGCGGCGGGGTTTTCCCGATGGACGTCGGCGACGAGGTGCTGGTCGCCTTCGACCGTGGCGCCCTCGACCATGCCTACGTCATCGGCGGCCTCTACAACGGCAAGGACAAACCGACCCGGGTCAAGGACGTGCCGCTGCACGACGGCATGCGCGGCCGGGCCACCCGGCACACCGTCTCCGACCGGGTCGGCAACCGCATGGACCTGCTCGACCAGCGGGGCCGCAAACAGGGCGTCCGGCTGGCCAGCGGCGACGACAGGCTCACCGTCTTCCTGGACCGGCAGAAGACCGAGATCACCGTGGACAGCAAGGGCAGCGTCTCCATCAAGGGCAGCAGGTCGGTGTCGGTCGAGGCGGGCGCCAACCTGTCCCTGAAGGCGGTGGGCGCGCTCAGCATCAGGAGCGGGGGGCCGCTGTCCCTGCAGAGCGGGGAACTCGTCGACATCAAGTCCCCGGCGGGCGCGGTCTCCGTGAACGCCGCCGCCGTGAACGTGATGGCGAACGCCGCCCTGTCGCTGCGCGGCAACGCGGCCGTCGCGATCAGCTCCCTGGCCACGGTGGGGATCCAGGCCCCCGAGGTGCCGGTCCTGGGCAACCTGATGATGGGCGGCCTGACGGTGATGGTGATCCCGGCATGAGCGGGCACGGTGATCCCGGCATGAGCGGCCGACGGGTCTTCCCGGAGGGGCGGGTGCGGGGCTGATGGCAGAGCAGTTCGTCGGCTCCGGCTGGTCGTTCCCGTTGCGGATCGGGCCCACCGGCGGCATCGCCCTGGTCAGCGGCGAGAAGGAGGTGGAGGAGGCCATCCGGCTCATCCTCTCCACGGCCCCGGGCGAACGCCCGATGCGGCCGGAGTTCGGCTGCGCCATCCACGACCTCGTCTTCGCCCCCGTCAACGAGCAGACCGCCGGCCGCATCCAGCACGAGGTGCACGTCAGCCTCGACCGCTGGGAGCCGCGCATCGAGGTCGAGGACGTCGAGGTCACCACCGGCGCCGACCCCAGCGTGCTGATGATCGACGTCCGCTACTCGATCCGCGGCACCAACAACCCGCGCAGCCTGGTCTTCCCCTTCTACGTCATCCCCTCCCACGACGAGCCGGACCTGCCCGCCTCCCCGGACTCCTCCGAAAGCGACCGCTGATCCCGATGGCCCTGCCCTCCCCGAACCTCGACGACCGCCGCTTCCAGCAGTTCGTCGACGACGCCAAGCGCTATATCCAGCAGCGCGCCCCGGAGTGGACCGACCACAACGTCTCCGACCCCGGCATCACGCTGGTGGAGACGGTCGCGCACATGGCCGACCAGATCGTGTACCGCCTCAACCGGGTCCCGGAGAAGAACCACCTCGCCTTCCTGGACCTGGTCGGCATCACGCTGTTCCCGCCCTCCGCCGCCCGCACGGACGTGACGCTGTGGCTGTCGGCGGCCCAGGAGGAGGCGGTTCCGGTGCCGGTCGGCACCGAGGTGGCGACCCGCCGTACCGAGACGCAGGAGGCGGTGGTCTTCGCGACCGAGCGCGAACTGACCATCGTGCCCAGCGAGTTGCGGCACCTGCTGCGCCAGCAGGAGGGCTCGGCGGTCGTCGACCTCACCCATGAACTCGCCGAGGGCAAGGACCTGTTGTGCTTCAACGAGTCCCCGAACCCCGGTGACTGCATGCTGCTCGGCCTGTCCGCCGCCGTCCCGCACTGCGCGGTCGCCCTGGACCTGGACAGCCGGGTCGACGGTGTCGGCGTGGACCCGCGGCAGCCCCCGCTGGTGTGGGAGGCGTGGACGGAGGACGGCTGGAAGGAGTGCGAGGTCGACCGGGACGGCACCGGCGGCCTGAACCGCCCCGGCGAGGTCGTCCTGCACGTCCCCGGCGGCCACGTGCTGTCCCGCAACGGCGGCCTGGAGGCCAGCTGGCTGCGCTGCCGGGTCACCGAGCCGCACGCCGACCAGCCGTTCTACACCACCTCCCCGACGGTCCGGTTCGTCGAGGCCTGCACGGTGGGCGGCACCACGGCCGCCGTGCACGCGGAGACCGTCGAGGACGAGGCGCTCGGCGAGTCCACCGGCCTGCCCGGCCAGCGTCTCCGGCTCGCCCACGCCCCCGTCGTCGGGGACAGCCCGCCGCTCCTCCTGCAGACCGCCGAGCACGACGGCGAGGGCGGCTGGGTGGACTGGCAGGTCGTCCCGCACTTCGCGGCCTCGGGACCGGAGGACCGGCACGTCACCCTCGACGCGACGACCGGCGAGATCGCCTTCGGCCCCGCGGTCCGCGAACCCGACGGCTCGCTGCGCCAGTACGGCGCGGTGGCCCCGAAGGGCGCGGTCATCCGGGCCCGCCGCTACCGCACCGGCGGCGGCCGGGAGGGCAACGTGGCCCGGGGCGCCGTACAGATCCTGCGCTCCTCCATCCCGTACGTCGCGGAGGTCGTCAACCGCGAGGCCGCGCGCGGCGGAGTGGACGGCGAGACGGTCGCCGAGGCGAAGGTCCGCGCGCCGATCACGCTGCGCGCCCAGGAGCGGGCGGTGACCCTGCGCGACTACGAGGAGCTGGCCCGCCGCGCCGCGCCCGAGACGGCCCGGATCACCTGCCTGGAGGGCGAGGAGAGCGAGCACGGCTCGTACGCGGTACGGGTCCTGGTGGTGCCCCAGGCGGTCTCCGACCCGGGCGGCCGGCTCCGCTTCGAGCAACTCGTGCCCGGCGACGCGCTGCTGGACCGCATCACCCGCTACCTGGACGAACGCCGGCTGATCGGCACCCGGCTCGCGGTCGGCCCGCCCTTCTACCAGGGCGTCACGGTCGTCGCCACCGTGCACGCCTTCCGGGGCGTGGACGTCGACCGGGTCCGCCGCCAGGCCCACGACGCCCTCTACCGCCACCTGGACCCGCTGACCGGCGGCGCGGACGGCAAGGGCTGGCCGTTCGGGCGCCCGGTGCAGTCCGGTGAGATCTTCGCGGTGCTGCAGCGCGTCCCCGGCATCGAACTCGTCGACGAGGTCGTCCTGCACCCCGCCGACCCGCTCACCGGCAAGCGCGGCGACCCGACCGACCGCATCGACCTGGACGCCCCGTCCCTGGTCTTCTCCTACGACCACCGCGTGAGGGTGATCGGCGAATGACCGGCAACAACTTGACCGGAGGCCCCCGTTGAGAGGGTCCATCGACGGCCTCGGCTCCTCCGTCCCGATCGGCGCGATGCTCCCCGCGGTCTTCGCCGACGACGACCTCGCCCTGCGCTTCGTCGCCGGCCTGGACGACGTGATCGCCCCGATCCCGAACGTCCTGGACTGCCTGCCCAGCTACTTCGACCCGGCGCTGGCCCCGCTGGACTTCGCGGAGTGGCTCGGCACCTGGGTCGGCGCCGAGACCGACGGTACGGAATCGGCACCCCTGCTCCGCGCGGCCGTGGCCGCGGCCGCCTACCTGCACCGCATCCGGGGCACCCGCTGGGGCCTGTCCGAGACGGTCCGGCTGGCCTTCGGCGTGGCACCGGAGATCACGGAGAGCGGCGGCGCCGACTGGAGCGCCCGCCCGCTGGGTGCCTTCCCCGGCGCTCCCCGCCCCGGTCTCCACGTCCACCTCGCGCTCCCGTCCCCCACCCCGGCCGACGAGGTCCGCCTGGAACACCTCGTGGCCGCCGCCCGCCCCGCTCACATGCCCTACACGGTCCAGGTGACCGCGTCCGCCGAAAGGACCCCGCAGCGATGACGACCAACCGGAACTGCACGGAGTGCGGCACGGTCGCGGAACCGGGCCAGTCCTTCTGCGACGCGTGCGGCGCCGTCCTGAGCTGGGCGACCACCAACGAGGAGCCCCCACAGCAGCCGCCCGCCGCCCCCGCCCGGGACGCCTTCACCCACACAGACGGCGCCACCGGCCTCCCCCAACGAGACGGCCGGGCAACGACAGCCACAGCCCCGGCAGAAAGCCACGGCGACCTGCCAACCCCGCCCCTCCAGCCCCACGGCGCCCTGCCAACCCCGCCCACGACAGCGCCCCTCCAGCCCCACGGCGCCCTGTCAACCCCGCCCACGACAGCGCCCCTCCAGCCCCACGGCGCCCTGTCAACCCCGCCCACACCAGCGCCCCTTCAGGGGCGCGGGGAACTGCGCGACCAGCCCCCACCCACCGCCACCTCACCCACGGCCGAAACCACCCCCCTCCCCACCCCCCACCCGCCCGCGGATGAAGGCCAAGGCGAAGGCCACGACCACGACCACGACCGAGCCCGCCGCCTCCTCATCCCGGTGAGCGAGCCCACCCCCACCCCGGCCCCCCAACCCATCGCCCCGGTACTCCCCGGCCGCCCCACCCCCCAGCGCCCCGCCGCAGTCCGCGCCCCCGGCGAGGACCTCGGCGCCCACGGCGGCACCCCATGCCCCTGGTGCGCCACCCCCAACCGCCACGACCGACACTTCTGCACCCGCTGCGCCATGCCCATGGCCGGCCACCCCGACACCGGCCCCGCCGCCCGCCGCCCCTGGTGGCGCCGCATCTTCGACTTCCGCAACAGAGAGACCCCGTGGGCGGGCGACCGCCCCCGCCTCCGCCGCACCTTCGACCGCGTCCTCACCTGGATCGTCGCCGCCGCCGTCCTCACCGGCGTCACGGTCCTTGCGATCAACACGCCGAAGGCGGTGAGCGCCACCCGCGACCACTTCGCCAAGCGCGCCCCGGTCTCCCCGGACAGCTACCGCGCCTCCCGCGCCTACGCCGGCCACAAGCCGGAACTGCTCTTCGACAAGCTGAACAACACGTGGTGGGGCCCGGGCATCGCCGGGGCCGGCGAGGGCGAGTGGGTCGAGGCGCACTTCGACGAGCCGACCCGGCTCCTGAACGTCGTCATCACCGCCGGCGAGTCGACCCACACCGAGCAGCTGAACAAGTCGGCCCTGCCGCACCGCTTGACGGCGACCATCAAGACCGCGGACGGCAAGACCCTGACCCGCGAACTGACCCTCGACCAGGCGGCCGGCGGCCAGACCCGTGACCTGCGGGCCGCGGACGTCGTCTCCGTCCGCTTCACGATCGACTCGTCCTACCAGACGTCGGGCCGCACCCAGGTGGCCATCGCCGAGATCGAGTTCTTCGGCCCGTCGAGCGCGAACTCGTAGGAATCGAGCAGGGAGTGGTCAACTCCGCAACAGCGACCGGTACACGGCCGTGGACCTCGGGTTGCCGCGGCACTGCCAGACGCCGTGCGGGCAGTAGTCGGTGATCGTCTGGTAGAGCGGGCGGTTGCTCGCGAACCAGTCCAGCATGGACCGCAGGTACGCCGGATCGTCGCCGTTCTCGTACAGCCCCCACTCGGGGTAGGAGACCGGTTTGCCGTGGGCCCGGGCGAAGTCGACCTGGGCCCGCAGCCCGTACGGCTCGGCGACCTGTTCCTGGAAGGACATCCCCCGCGGGGCGTCGTACGCGTCCATCCCCAGCACGTCCACGTATGCGTCCCCCGGGTAGCACGTGGTCCAGGGGACGGCGTCCCGGCCCCGGTTGGGCGCGAAGTCGAACCGGAACCGGGCGCCCGGCACCGACCGCATGGCCGTCACGATCCGCCGCCAGTACGCCCGCCAGGCGGCGGGGTCGGGGCCGCAGCGATGGGTGTACGTGTCCCCGTTCATCTCCCAGCCGAGCACGACGACGGTGTCCGGCGCGCCGACCGCGACCAGCCGCCCGGCCAGGGCACGGAAGTGGACGTCGTACGAACCGCCCGCCCCGAGCCGCAGTTGACGGCGCACCTCGGCGTCGGGGACGTGTGCCTCGGTGTGTTCCAGCATCGGCACGTTGAGGACGAGGAGCCGGTCGGGTTCGGCCTGCCGCCAACGGGCCCACAGCCGTACGAAGTCCGGGGCCCCCTCGATGTTCCGCCACACGTCACCGGGCAGGTAGGTGTGCCCGACCCGGGGCCGGTCCCGCAGCCAGCTGCCGAGCGCCGCCACCCGCCGTACGCCGTCCGCGCCGTACCCGACGTACGCCCCGAAGGGCCCGGGTGCGGCGGGCCGCGGGGTCTCCGGCCGGGACAAGGGCAGCAGCAGGAGGGCGACCAGCACGGCGACCCACAGGAACCTCAGACGTGCCATGGGAGGCAGTCTGGCCGCTCCCCGCACAGGGGTCACGGCATGTGGTCATACCGTGACCCTGTGCGCCTCCGGCGTGCTACGGCCGTGTCCCCGGCACCCGCCCTGCCGTCAGGTTCCACAGCGTCGCCGGATCCCACACCGACGTCGGGAGCCAGTGCTTCAGCGGGGTTCCCTGACGCGTCGAGGTCGCCTGAGGGGCCGTGGTCCTGTGCGGCTTCGCCGGGCGGCCGTGCCCCGGCGGGGTGGCCGTCGTCCGTGCGGACGGCTTGGCGGTTGCCGGCGCCGGCGCCGGACTCGCGACCACGGTGGCCGTGGCGGACGCGGTGGCCGAGGCGCCCGGGGTCGGGTGGCGGTGTGCCGGGCACGGCTTCGCGGGCACGCTCACGCCGTGGTGCCGCAGCCACGGGAGCGGCGGGACCTCGGAGCCCAGGTGCCGGGTGGTGCGGACCTCGAAGTGGAGGTGGGGGCCTTCCGCGTTGCCGGTGGAGCCGGCCGCGCCGATCCGCTGGCCCGTCGAGACGTGCTGGCCGCGGCGGACGTTGATGACGGACAGGTGGGCGTACTGGGTGTAGTAGCCGTCGGGATGGTGTAACACGACCTGGTTGCCGAAGGCGTCGCCGCAGGTCGCGGCCACGACGCTGCCGGGGCCGACCGCGTACACGGGCGTACCGGCGTCGACCGCGAAGTCCTGGCCGGTGTGCCGGTGCTTCCAGAGGCGGCCCTTGGCCGCGTAGCGGGCGGAGAGCCGGTATCCGACGGTGGGCGCGGTCCAGCGGGCGGTGCGACCGGGGTGAACGGTACGGTGGCCGCCGCCTGTGGCGCGGTCCGCGCCGTCCTGGTGCGCAGCGGGTGGCGGGGTGCTGCGCCGCCCGAAGGCGCAGGTGGCCGGGCGCTCGTCGGCCTTGGCGGGTGTGGTGAGGAACGCGCCGGTCAGCAGGAGCACCAGCGCGGCGGTGAGCAGCCGTAGATCATCCCTTCGCATCTTCGGATCCTCTGACGGCCGGCTCGCCGGGCGGCGGCCCCACGCGCTCGGCGCCACGACTTTCGCCTGTTCGGATGATCGGCTCGGCTCGGATTTCGGTGTGATGGTTCACCACCGCGCTCGCGCGCAGCGGGAGCCGGGCGCGCGGGGCGTCGGTGAGGTGGGCCGCGAGTTCCCGGACCTGCCGGCCGGCGCCGGCCCGGTGACCGTCGCCGCGGCCATGAACCCCGTCTCCCGCGGCTGAGCGTCCGCATGATCGTGCCGGAGCTGAACGCCCGGCCGCCGTCCACCCGTACCTCCGGGCACAGCACGCGTCCGCAGAACGGAGTCCCCCCGTGAACGCATCCGCAGCCATCGGCGTGACCGGCCTCGGCGTGATGGGCCGCAACCTGGCCCGGAACTTCGCCCGGCACGGCTACCCGGTCGCCGTCCACAACCGCACCCCGGCCCGCACCCGCGCGCTGATCGAGGAGTACGGCGGCGAGGGCGACTTCGTCGGCGCCGAGACCGCCGCCGAGTTCGTCGCCGCCCTGGAACGGCCCCGCCGCCTCATGATCATGGTCCAGGCGGGCGCCGCCACCGACGCCGTCATCGACGAGTTCGTACCGCTCCTCGAACCCGGTGACATCGTCATCGACGGCGGCAACGCCCACTTCGCCGACACCCGCCGCCGCGAGGCCGCGCTGCGCGAGAAGGGCCTGCACTTCGTGGGTGTGGGTGTCTCCGGCGGGGAGGAGGGCGCGCTGCACGGGCCGTCCGTCATGCCGGGCGGCTCGGCGGAGTCGTACGCCGTGCTCGGGCCGATGTTCGAGGACATCAGCGCCAAGGTGGGCGGCGAGCCGTGCGCCACGCACGTCGGCGCGGACGGCGCCGGGCACTTCGTGAAGATGGTCCACAACGGCATCGAGTACGCCGACATGCAGCTCATCGCCGAGGCCTACGACCTGCTGCGCCAGGTCGGCGGGTACACGCCGGCCGAGATCGCCGGCATCTTCCGCGAGTGGAACGGCGGCCGGCTCGGCTCCTACCTCATCGAGATCACCGCCGACGTCCTCGCGCACGTCGACGCCGCCACCGGCGCGCCCTTCGTCGACGTCGTCGCCGACGCGGCCGGGCAGAAGGGCACCGGGCGCTGGACCGTGCAGACCGCGCTGGACCTGGCCTCGCCGGTCACCGCGATAGCCCAGGCGACGTTCGCCCGCGCCGCCTCCGGCCGCGGTGCGCTGCGTGCCGCCTATGCCGGACTCCCCGGCGGCACGACCCCACCCCTCAGCGCCACCGAGGCCGACCGCTTCGCCTCCCGCGTCGAACACGCCCTGTACGCCTCGAAGGTCATCGCCTACGACCAGGGCTGGACGATGATCCAGGATGCCGCCGCCGAGTACGGCTGGAAGATCGACCTCGGTGCGGTGGCCCGGATCTGGCGGGGCGGCTGCATCATCCGCGCGTCCTTCCTGGACCGGATCCGCGCGGCCTACCGGGCCGACCCGGACCTCGTCAGCCTGCTGGCCGAGGAGGAGTTCGCGAAGGAGATCGCCGACGCGCAGGTGCCGTGGCGCGAGACGGTCGCGTCCGCGGCCCGCCGGGGCGTCCCGGTCCCCGCCTTCTCGGCGGCCCTCTCCCACTACGACACGCTCCGCGCCGACCGGCTCCCCGCGGCCCTCCTCCAGGGCCAGCGCGACTACTTCGGCGCCCACACCTACGGCCGCGTCGACCGCGCCGGCGCCTTCCACACCCACTGGGCGACCGAGGGCCGCCCGGAAACCGAGGGCTGAGAAAGCGCCCCGAAAGGGGCGCGGGGAACTGCGCGGCAAGCCACGACGGACCCGCAGTCGACACGGGACGGAATGACGGTCCGAAAACGCCGCGATCCGTCGTCGGTCGGCTGGAGCATCGTCGTGGCTCCGCAGTTCCTCCTCCAGCCTTCGGCGTGGGGCACCCCCAGCGCCCCTTCAGGGCTCAGACCCGGACGCCGAACATGAACGGGCCGCCGATGGTGGACATCGACTCGTAGCGGACGACCGTGCCGGTGCGCGGTGCGTGCAGGATCTGGCCGTTGCCCGCGTACAGGCCCACGTGGTGCAGGTCGTTGAAGAAGAAGACCAGGTCGCCGACCTGGAGGTCCGAGGTCGAGTAGATCCTGGTGCCGATCCCCGACTGGGACTCGGACGTGCGCGGTATGGAGACCCCGGCCTGCGCGTAGGCCCAGGAGGTGAGGCCCGAGCAGTCGAAGGAGGACGGGCCGGTGGCGCCGTACACGTACGGGGTGCCGAGCTTCGTCTTGGCCGCGGCGAAGGCGGCGGCGGCCCTGCCGGTGGCGGAGGTGTCGTTGCCGAGGTCGACGCGCTCGCTGGAGGAGCGGCTGGCCCGGTCCTGCTCGGCGGCGAGGGCGGCCTTCTCGGCCGCGGTGAGGCTGTTGAGCAGCTTCTGCGCCTCGGCGAGCTTGGCCTGGACTTCCTTCTTCTTCCTGCCGAGTTCGGTGCGGGTGGCGGCCAGGTCCTGGAGCTTGCCGGTCGCCTCCGCCCGCTCCTGCGCCAGCTCGCGCTGCTTGGCCTGGATCTTCTTCAGCGTCTCGACCTGCTGGCTGCTCAGCTGGTCGAGGGTGGACGCCTTGTCCAGGTAGCTGTCCGGGTCGGAGGAGAGGAACAGCTGGAGGGACGGGTCGAGGCCGCCGCTGCGGTACTGGGCGGTGGCCATGGAGCCGATGCCGTCGCGGAGTTCGTTCAGTTCCTGCTGCCCGCGGGCGACGGAGTCCTGGAGCGCGGATATCTGCTTCTGGAGCTTCTCCTGCTTCTCCTTGGCCCCGTTGAACTTCTCGGTGGCCCGCTCGGCCTCCTCGTAGAGCTTGTCGACCCGGGACTTGACCTCGTTCTTGCTCGGCTTCTCGCTTGGCGCGGCGTTGGCCGCCTGCGCGCTCAGGGCCACGGCGGCAGCGGCGGCGGAGGTGAGCACGGTGACACGGGCACGGCCCGGCTGCTTGGCACGACGGTGGGACGCCACGGAGGCGAGCTCCTTCCGAGCAGAGGTTCGGGCAACAGACCCTAATGACTCTCTTATGGTCAGTTCAAATCTTCGCATGAAAATTCTTGGCCGGAACTGACCGGAGGTGACCGCCCCCTGACGCCTCATCGAACGAAAGGGTCTGCTGGTCGTAAAGAACCTTGACAGTCAATTGGTCTAGTCCAACTATGGGCATCCATGAGACGCACTCGTGCCCTGCACGCCCTGCCCGCAACTGCTCTGTCCGCCGCGCTCGTTGCCCTCGGGGCAGGCGCCGCGCACGCCGACCCGCACGCCGCCTCGCACCACGTGAAGCCCATGCCCGCGCACGTCGCGGCCCCCTACTTCGAGGCCTGGACCGGCGAGAGCCCCGCCGCGCTCGCCGCCGAGTCCGGCAACAAGTACCTCACCCTGGCCTTCCTCCAGACGCCGGCCGCGGGCTCCTGCACCGCCGACTGGAACGGCGATGCCACCCAGCCCGTCGACCCGGCCACCTTCGGCGCCGACATCGCCGCCCTCCAGGCCCGCGGCGGCAACGCCATCCCCTCCTTCGGCGGCTACGGCGCCGACACCACCGGCACCGAACTCGCCGACAGCTGCACCGACGTGGACGCCATCGCCGGGGTCTACGAGAAGCTCGTGACGACGTACGGCATCAGCCGCATCGACCTCGACATCGAGGCGGACTCCCTCGCCAACGCGGCCGGAATCGACCGCCGCAACAAGGCGATCGCCAAGGCCGAGCACTGGGCCGAACGCACCGGCCGGCCGCTGCAGTTCTCCTACACCCTGCCGACGACCACCAAGGGCCTCGCGGACAGCGGCCTGGCCGTCCTCCAGAACGCCGTCGCCAACCATGCGCGTGTGGACGTCGTCAACATCATGACCTTCGACTACTACGACGGCGCCGCCCACGACATGGCCGCCGACACGAAGACCGCCGCCGACGGCCTGCACACCCAACTCCAGGCCCTCTACCCGCACAAGAGCGCCAAGGCCCTGTGGGGCAAGGTCGGCGTCACCGAGATGCCCGGCATCGACGACTTCGGTCCCGCGGAGACGTTCACCACCCAGAACGCCGCGACCGTCGAACGCTGGGCCGCCGCCCAGGGCATCGACACCCTCTCCTTCTGGGCCCTCCAGCGCGACAACGGCAACTGCGTCGGCACCGGCGGCGCCAACGCCTGCTCCGGCATAGCCCAGGACCCCTGGTACTTCAGCCACACCTTCGGCAGGTTCGGCGGCCCCCGCCGGTAGCGGACACCGTCGGCGCCCACCGCGCCTGCGGCCCCGGCCGGACGGGAGGCCGGAGTCTTTGCCGGAACATGGTGAAGATCAGGTTTTCGGACAACTGTCCGGCCACCGGGACCGGTTATCGTCCGCACAGCCACCCCACATCCTGATCACCCCTCACCTCACGTCCTGATCACCCCTTTCCCCGGAGCTCCATGCGCCTCAAGCAGGTCTCGCTCTCGGCGGCGATATCCGTCGTCGCCGGGCTGACCACCGCCGTTGTCGGCCTCACCGGCCCCGCCGCCCTGGCCGACAGCACGGCGTCGCTGCCGCTCGCGCACTACGCGCACATGGTGGCCGACCCGGCCCATCAGCACCTCTTCTTCAGCCAGGGCGCCGGCTCAGCCGGCATCCTGGTGACCGACCTGTCCGGCACCCCGGTCACCACCATCACGGACGAGCAGGGCGCCACGGGCCTCGCGCTCTCCGCCGACGGCTCGACCCTCTACGCGGCCCTCGCCGACGGGGACGCGGTCGCCGCCGTCGACACCGCGACGCTCACCGAGTCCACCCGCTACCCGACCGGCACCGGCAGCGCGCCCGTCTCCGTGGCGGTGGCGGGCGGCAAGGTCTGGTACGGCTACGAAACGGCCGACGGCAAGGGCGCGATCGGCTCCGTCGACGCGTCCGGCACGGTGTCGACGCCCTCGCTCTCCCACTGGGCGGTCCCGCCGCTGCTGGCAGCCGGCGGCGGAGTGCTCGCCGCCGAGGAGCCGCTGAACAGCCTCAGCCACGTGGCGACCTTCGACGTCTCCTCGGGCACGGCCACCGCCAAGGCCGACACCGACGTCTACGGCGGCACCGCGACCGGGCTCCAGATCACCGGCGACGGCGCCACCGTGCTGCTCGGCGCCACTGAGCAGCCCGCGCTGGAGACCTACCGCACCCCGGACCTGTCGCGCGCCAACCCCGCCCCCTACTACACCGGTGGCGTGGGCCCGGGCTCGCTCGCGATCGACACCGACGGCACGATCGCCGCGGCCAGTACCGCGGGCCTCTACGTCTACGTCGACGGCAAGCTGGCGGAGAACCACGTCACCTTCCCCGCCGGCACCACCGTCGCCCCGGACGGCCTGACGTGGGGCGGCGACGGCGCCACCCTCTACGCCGTCACCCGGGACTCCTCCGGCGCCTACGGCCTCGACGTGCTCGGCTCCGCCAAGCTCACCGACACCACCCTCGCCCTGGACCCGCCCCAGTACGCGGTCCCCACCCAGCAGTTCACCTTCACCGGCACCCTCGCCACCAGGGGCATCCTCCCGGCCGGCGCCGCCCTCCAGGTCACCCGCGACGGGGAGCCGCTGCCCGACACCACGGTGGGTGCCGACGGCACCTTCGCCGTCAGCGACACCCGGCAGAACGCGGGCACGTACACGTACCAGGTGTCGTACGCCGGAGACACCACCCACCGTCCCGCGACGGCGGACCTGAAGGTGTACGTGGCACGGCTGTCCACGGCGATCGCCGCCCCGGAGATCGACTCGGCGAGCCCGCACTCGGTCGTCATCAAGGGCACGCTCACCTCCGAACTGAACCTCGGCAGCTTCCCGCAGGGCACCACGATCGACGTGTCCCGGATCGACGAGGACACCCAGGAGACGGTCCAGCTCCCCTCGGTGACCGTCGACCCGGCCACCGAGGAGTTCACGGTGACCGACGCGCCGGAGGCGGCCGGCTGGTTCACGTACCACCTCTCCTACGCGGGTGACGCCACCCACGAGCCGAGCGTCGACGAACCGAGCCTGACGGTCTCCGCCTACGCCCCGGCCCTCACCCTGAAGGCCCCCGCGACCGCCACCCGCGCCACGGCCCTCTCCTTCACCGGCAAGCTCGGTGACGCGCCCTACCCCGCCGGTGAGACGGTGACCGTCACCCGCACCGACGCCGCCCACACCACGGCCCCGGCGACCTGGACCGCGCCCGTCGCGGCCGACGGCACCGTCACGGTCAAGGACACCCCGGCCGTCGGCGGCGCGAACACCTACACCGTGAGCTACCCGGGCGACGCGGCCCACAAGGCGGCCACCGCCTCGGCGATCGTCCAGGTGTCCCGCGCCACGTCGACGGTCACGGTCACCACGGACAAGTCGACGTACGCCTACGGCGCGACGGCCACCGTCACCGCACACCTGGGCACCACGTACAACGGCCGTACGGTCTCGGTCTACGCCACCCCCGCGGGCGGCAGGAAGACGCTGCTGAAGACCGGCACCGTGGACAGCAAGGGCAACCTGAAGGCGACGTACAAGCCCACCCGCTCCACCGTCTACACGGCGTCCTTCGGGGGCGACTACCGCTACGCCCCCGCCACGGCCACCCACTCCGCCGCCACCCAGGTGAAGATCGCGGAGCGGCTGGGCGGTTACTACACCAGCACCACCTACAGCGGGGTCACCTACCGCGTCTACCACCACACCGTGCAGCCGCAGGTGGTCGGCGTGGTGACCCCGGACAAGTCCGGACAGTGCATGAAGTTCCAGGCGCAGGAGTACTACAGCGGCGGCTGGCACACCATCGGTACGTCCTCCTGCTTCTCCATGGCCCCGAACAGCACCGGCGTGACCCACCTGGCCCTCACCCACGCGGTGAACCAGCGGTTCCGGGTGCGGACGGAGTACGTCCACAGCTCCAAGGACACGAGCAACGCGGACACCTGGGGCGGCTGGCTGTACCTGACGGTACGGAACTGAGCCCCGCGCACCGCCGGTCCGGCCCGGGCGTCCACACCCTGTGGACACCCGGGCCGAGTTGTCTTCAGGGAGGGGCTACGGATTGACCACCGTCCCGCCGAAGGCGACGTTCAGCTTGCCCGACGAGGCGAAGGACCAGCCGAGGGCGCCCGCGTAGGAGGCGCGAACCCGGACGAGGTGTCGGCCCGGAACACCGAACTGCCCTTGTCGATATTTCGACGGTGATCGGAATACGGGTCTCGGCCCCCTCGGTTGTCCGGGGCATGGACGAGATCCCCAGCAAGATCGACCTCGGCGCCTTCGGTGTGTGGCGCCACGACAGGACCGAACCCGAACTGGCCGTGGCACTGGAAGGCCTGGGCTACGGCACCCTCTGGCTCGGCAACGTGACCGACCCGGACCTGGCCGAAGCCGAACGCCTGCTGGACGCCACGGACCGTCTGGTGGTGGCCACCGGCATCGTGAACATCTGGTCCAACCCGGCCGACCGCGTCGCCCGCGCGTACCGGCGTATCGCCGGACGCCACCCGGACCGCTTCCTGCTGGGCGTCGGCGCAGGCCACCCGGAGGCCACGAAGGAGTTCGTGCGGCCGTACGAAGCCCTCAACGCCTATCTGGACGTCCTCGACGCGGGCGGTGTCCCGGTCGCCCGGCGGGCGCTGGCGGCCCTCGGCCCCCGCGTCCTGCGGCTGGCCGGCGACCGCACCGCGGCCGCGCACCCCTACCTCGTCACCCCCGGGCACACCCGCCGGGCCCGCGAACTCCTGGGCGTCCGACCGCTCCTCGCCCCCGAACAGAAGGTGGTCCTGGAGACCGATCCCGCCAAGTCCCGCGCGATCGGCGACGCCACGCTCGGCTTCTACCTGGGCCTGACCAACTACGTCGGCAACCTGCGCCGCCTGGGCTTCGACGACACCGACCTCGCGGACGGCGGCAGCGACCGTCTCTTCGACGCGCTCATCGTGCACGGCGGCCCGGACCGGGTGGCGGAGGGCGTCCGGGCCCATCTGGACGCGGGCGCCGACCACGTGGCGGTGCAGTTGCTGCACGCCGACGGCGCCGACCCGCTGCCGGGGTACCGGGCGCTGGCGGGGGCGTTGAAGGCGGGAGGCGAGTAGGCCGCGGCCCCGGCGGTCAGAGAGCCGCGAGCAGTCCGTCGAGCGGTGCGGGCACCCGGTCGGCGTCCAGGGCCTCGACGAGGACCCGGCCGTAACGGATCTTGCGGCCCGACGTCGTCCCGAGGAAGCGGCGGAACTGCTGCTGCGCGGTGCGGCCCTGCTGGGCGGGCTGGTTCAGGAAGGTGCGCAGGGCACGGTGGTCGCCCTCGGCACGGGCGAGTTCGGCGACGCGCGGCGGGCCGAGGGCGCGGACCAGTTCGTCCTCCAGGTCGGCCGCGCAGACGAAGAGGCCGTCCGGTGCGGCGCCGGCCCGCGCCAGGCCGCGGGTGTAGTACGGGAGTTCGCGTTCGTCGCAGAGCCCGGTCAGGCGCAGGCCGAGGCCGGGCGGTCCGAGGAGGCGGGCGAACCGGCCGGCGTTCATCGCTCCGCCCATCGGCAGCGCGCAGACCCCTTCGGCCGCCAGGTCCCGGCCGCGCCGGGCGGCCAGCGCCTCGACGGCCGCGAGGTCGCTGGGCCCTTCGAGCAGTACGGCGACCCGGACGCCGAGCCGTTCGGCGAGTTCCCGCGCGGGCTCCTCGGGGCCGCCGCGGCACCACGCGCCGACGGCCTCCCGGAACTCCGCCATGCCGGGCGGGCGGGGCGTATGCGCCGGGTCCGCTCCGCGTGCCGCGTCCGGTGTATCCGCCGCGTCCGCCCTATCGGACGCGTCCGCCGTGTCCGCCGTGTCCGCCGTATCCGTACTGGGATCCGTCATGGGACGAGTCTCCGCCCGGTCCGGTGGCGGTGCCACGGAATATCCGGGCGCCGCAGGACCGGGGGAGCGCAGGCTCAGACGATGCGGGCCCCGGTGCCGCCGACGTGCACGCGAGGGTCGCCCGCGCGCAGGGTGACCGTGAGTTCGCCGGGGCGGCCCAGGTCCTCGCCCTGGTGGAGGGTGAGGACGGCGTCCTCGGGGACCAGGCCGAGCTCACGGGCGTAGGCGCCGAACGCGGCGGCCGCGGCGCCGGTCGCCGGGTCCTCGACGACCCCGCCGACGGGGAACGGGTCGCGGACGTGGAAGACGTCGGCCGACTCCCGCCACACCAGCTGCACGGTGGTCAGGTCCAGGCGGTGCATCAGCGCTTCGAGGCGCGCGAAGTCGTAGTCGAGGTCCGCGAGCCGGGCGCGGGTCGCCGCCGCGAGCACGAGATGGCGGGCGCCGGCGAACGCGATGCGGGGCGGGAAGGCCGGGTCGAGATCGGCGGCCGGCCAGTCGAGCGCGGCGAGCGCCTCCGTGAGGTCGGCGCCGGCGATCTCCTCGGTGTGCGGCTCGACGCTGGTGAGCGTGGCCCGGACCGTCCCGCCCTCCTCGGTCACCGCCACCGGCACGGTGCCCGCGCGGGTGGCGAACACCAGCTCTCCGGGGCCGGTCCGCTCGGCGAGCGCCACGGCGGTCGCGATGGTGGCGTGCCCGCAGAACGGCACCTCGGCCTTGGGGCTGAAGTAACGGATGGTGTACGCCCGTCCGGCCCCGTCGCCGGCCCCGTCCTTGTCCCCGCCGGCGAGGCCCGCCGGGGGCGCGGTCAGGAACGCGGACTCCGAGTAGCCGAGTTCGGCGGCGATGGCGAGCATGGCGGCGTCGTCCAGACCGGTGGCGTCCAGTACGACCCCCGCGGGGTTGCCGCCCTTGGGGGAGCTGGAGAAGGCGGTGTAGCGCAGGATCTCGGGCCGGGGCGCGTTCGTCGTCATGGTGGCGGCAACACGGGCCGGACCGGCGGCTATTCCGGACCGCGGGCGGGGTCCGGGCGGTCCTGGTGCTCCTGCCGGGGGTGGTGGGTGGCGGTGATGCCGGCGAGGACGAGATCGATGCCGTCGAGGAACTGCTCGCGGTCGTCGTGCCCGCGGATCTGGTCCGCGACGGCCCGGGTGAACGGGTACTCGCCGGGGTCGAGTTCCTCCCACGCCGTCGACACGGTGTCGAGGAACCCGGCGCGGTCCGCGCCGGGCGGCAGGGCGCGGCCGATCGCGGCGTTCACGGCGTTCTGGCCGGCGGCGCCGAGGACGTAGTGCACCAGCGCCGAGGTCACCGTGAACCAGCTGCTCTCGGGCACGTCGAGGGCACGGACCTGCTGACCGATGCTCTCGAAGATCCGTGGCGTCACCGTCCCCCAGGGACTGCGGGAGAGCTGCGTGGCGAGCTGCGCCGCGAGCCACGGATGCCGCGCGATCGCGTCGAACAGCCCGAGCGCGACGGCCCGGACCGCGTCCTGCGGCGAGACCGGGGCCCCCGCCCCCTGCGACGGCGTTCGCGGCGCCTCGACGGCGGGCCCGACGGCCACGGCGGCGGCGACGACCGCGTCCGTGGCGGCGGCGAGCAGCTCGTCCTTGTTCGCCACGTGCCAGTAGATCGCGCCGGGGCCGGTGGCCAGGCGTTCGGTCAGGGCCCGGAACGTCAGCCCGCTCTCACCGGCCGTGTCGAGCAGCTCGACGGCGGCCTCGACGATGCGCTCGCGGGAGAGCGCGTCCGTGCGCCGCTGTGACCGGCGTGTCCGCGTTGCCATGGGCCCATCTTGACACGCCTGGAGCGCCGTTCCAACATGGAACGGAATTCCAATCTGGAATATCGTTCCATCCGGGCTGGTCCACTTACGAGGAGTCACCATGCGCACGCCCGTCACGATCGTCGGAGCCGGACTCGGCGGCCTCACGCTCGCCCGCGTCCTGCACGTCCGCGGCATCCCGGTCACCGTCTACGAGGCGGAGGCCTCCCCGGCGGCACGCACACAGGGCGGGATGCTCGACATCCACGAGCACAACGGCCAGCCGGCGCTCCGGGAGGCGGGCCTGTACGAGGAGTTCCGCGCCCTCGTCCTGCCGGGGCGCGAGGCGGCCCGGGCCCTCGCCGCCGACGGCACCGTGCTCTTCGAAGAGGGCGACGACGGCACGGGGGGCCGCCCCGAGGTGCTCCGCGGCGAGCTGCGCCGGATCCTGCTGGAATCGCTTCCGCCCGGCACCGTCCGCTGGGGCCACAAGGTCGGCGCCGTCCGCGCCCTCGGCGGGGGCTGCCACGAGGTGACGTTCGCCGACGGCACCACCGTCGCCACGGACCTGCTGGTCGGCGCGGACGGCGCGTGGTCACGGGTACGGCCGCTGCTGTCCGCGGCCGTACCCGCGTACACCGGCACCTCGTTCGTCGAGACCTACCTGTACGACGCCGACACCCGGCACCCGGCCGCCGCGCGGGCGGTCGGCGGCGGGGCGATGTTCGCGCTCGCACCGGGAAAGGGGATCCAGGCCCACCGGGAGACCGGCGGCACACTCCACACGTACGTGGCGCTGCGCAGGTCCCAGGAGTGGTTCGCCGCGGCCGGCTTCACCGGTGCTGCGGGTCCTGCCGGCCCTGCGGGTCCCGCCGAGCCGGCCGACCCTGCCGGGTCCGCCGCGCGCGTCGCGGCGGAGTTCGACGGCTGGGCCCCCGAGCTGACCGCGCTGATCACCGACGGAGATACCCCGCCGGTCCTACGCCCCCTGTACACCCTGGCCGCCGGCCACCGGTGGGACCGGGTGCCCGGGGTGACCCTGGTCGGCGACGCCGCCCACCTCATGATCCCGAACGGCGATGGCGCCAACCTGGCGATGTACGACGGCGCCGAACTCGGCAAGGCCCTCGCGGCCCACCCGGACGACACCGAGGCTGCCCTCACCGCGTACGAGCAGGCCATGTTCCGCCGCAGCGCCGCGGAGGCCGCCGACGCGGCCGACCTCCACGAGCGCATGTTCGGCGAGGACTCCCCGCACGGGCTGATCGCCATGTTCACCGGCTCCGGCGCCGGAGCCGGAGCCGAAGCCGAAGCTGAGGCCGGTGCCGGTGCCGGTGCCGGTGCCGGTGCTGAAGCTGAGGCCGGTGCCGGGCAGACCGCGTGAGCGGTACGGGACCTCACGCCGCCGTGTTGCGCAGCCCCGTGACGAGAAGGGCGACCAGGCGGCGGGCGTCGTAGCCGGGGTCGCTCTCCGCGCCGATGCAGAGGTTGCCGACGCCGCGCATCAACTCGACGGCCGCCAGGTCGGTGTGGACCTCGCCGGACTCGGCCGCCGCGTCGAGGAGCCGGGTGCAGACGGGGACCAGGCTGTCCAGGAAGTAGGCGTGGAGGGCGTCGAAGCCCGCCTGGTCGGCACGCAGGGCCGCGGCGAGCCCGTGCTTGGTGACCAGGAAGTCCACGAAGAGGTCGATCCAGCGGCGCAGCGCTTCGTAAGGGGTCGGGGAGTCGGCCAGCAGCGCCGGGCCGGCCTCGGCGCAGGCCTCCACCTGGTGCCGGTAGACGGCGATGATCAGGTCGGCGCGGGTCGGGAAGTGCCGGTAGATCGTCGCCGTGCCGACGCCCGCACGGGCCGCGATGTCGCGCACCGGCGCCTCCACGCCGGATGCGACGAACGCCGCCGCGGCCGCCTCCAGCAGGGTCGTCTCGTTGCGCCGGGCGTCCGCCCGCCGGGGCCGGACCGCCTGCTCCTCGTCCTTCATCGCGCGTCCTTCGTCGGGCGTCCTTCGACGGGTGCTCCGTCGGGGGTCACTCTATCGGGGCGTTGCTAAACGGGACGGCGTTCCGTATCGTCGTGGACGTGAAGCGGGACAGTGTCCCGTTTGTGTCGAGTGTGCCGTGTGAGGAGAACAGCCATGCAATACCGCACCTTGGGCCGTACCGGTGTGCAGGTCAGCGCGCTCGGGCTCGGCGCGATGAACTTCGGGGCGATCGGGCGGACCACCCAGGAGGACGCGACCGCGATCGTCGACGCCGCCCTGGACGCCGGGATCAATCTGATCGACACCGCCGACATGTACGGGCAGGGCGAGTCGGAGGAGATGGTCGGCAAGGCGATCGCGGGCCGCCGCGACGACATCGTGCTGGCCACGAAGGCCGGCATGCCGATGGGGGACGAGCGCAATCACCGTGGCGGGTCACGGCGGTGGCTGGTCACCGCGCTGGAGAACAGCCTGCGGCGGCTCGGCGTCGACCACGTCGACCTCTACCAGATACACCGCTGGGACCCGGCCACGAGTGACGAGGAGACCCTGTCGGCGCTGACCGATCTGCAACGCGCGGGGAAGATCCGCCACTTCGGCTCCTCGACCTACCCTGCGTACCGGATCGTGCAGGGTCAGTGGGCCGCCCGTGAGCACGGCCTGAGCCGGTACGTCACCGAACAGCCCAGCTACTCGATCCTCCAGCGGGGCATCGAGTCCCATGTCCTGCCCGTGACCGAGGAGTACGGGATGGGCGTCCTGGTGTGGAGCCCGCTGGCCTCCGGCTGGCTGTCCGGCGCCGTGCGCAGGGGCCAGGCCGTCACCACCAGCCGCGCCACGCTGGCGCCCGAGCGCTTCGACCTGACCCTGCCCGCCAACCAGGCCCGGCTCGACGCCGTGGAGCGGCTGGCCGCCGTCGCCGACGGGGCCGGGCTGACACTGATCCAGCTCGCCCTCGGCTTCGTGACCGCACACCCCGCCGTCACCAGCGCCCTCATAGGCCCGCGCACCCGGGACCACCTGCGCTCCCAGCTCGCCGCCGCCGACATCGTGCTCTCCGCGGACGTCCTGGACGCGGTCGACGCGATCGTCGCCCCCGGCACCGACCTGGCCGCACACGAGAAGTTCGACACCCCGCCCGCCCTCCTCGATTCGGCCCTGCGCCGCCGCCGAGGGGCAGAGACGCGAGGCGCAGAGGTGCGAGGGGCGGAGGGGTCGGGGAGCTGACAAGCCGGCGTGTCTAGCGGCCCTCGCCGAACCGCGCGATGGCCGTCAGGACCGCCCGGTGCATCGCGGGACTGCCGGTGTGCCCCGCGTCGTCGATCACCTGCAGCTCCGCCTCCGGCCAGGCCTTCGCCAGTTCCCACGCGGTCTTCAGCGGGCTGCCGATGTCCAGCCGGCCGTGGATCAGCACTCCGGGGATGCCGGCCAACCGGTGGGCGTCCCGCAGCAGCCTGCCGTCCTCCAGCCAGGCGTCGTGGGCGAAGTAGTGCGCGCAGATGCGGACGAAGGCCACCAGGGCGTCGTCGGGGCGGTCGCTGTAGGCGCCCGGACTGCCCAGCACCTCATGGGCGATGACGGCGTCCTCCGCGCGGGCGGCCGCCGCACCGGCGCACGTACTCGGGTCGGTCTGAGTATCCGCACTCTGTCCGGCGCCCTTGCCCGGCCGGGACTCTGGGGGCATGGGACTTCACAGGCCCGTTCTGCGGGCGGCGGCGCCGGCACTCGTGCTGGCCGGGGTGTCGGTGGTGGCCTGGGCCGCCTGGCTGGGCTGGGACCAGCGCCAGGAGGTGCGGGCCGACGGGTCCGTCAGCGGGCCGTACGAGGCCTGGCAGGTCGCCGGGCTCGCCGCGACCCTGCTGGCGGCGGTCTGCTGCGCGGCCGCCCGGGGGCACAGTGCCGCCGCCGTGGCCGGTACGACCGTGGGGCTGACCCTCGCCGCCTACGTCGACTGGTCGGGCGAGGCCAGTGGGCTGTTCATGGTCGGGGTGGTGCTGGTCATGGCGGGGAGTTTCGTCGCCTCCGCCGTCGTCACGGCCGTCGTGTCCGTCCTGACCGACACGCTCGGTCGCGACCGGCCGCTCACCCGGTAGGCCACGCGGCCCGCCCGCTGGGTCACGTGGCCCGCCCGGTGGGTCACGCGGTTCGGGCCGGGTGCGCGGCTCACGCCGGCAGGGGCTGTTCCGCCCAGATCGTCTTGCCGGTGGGGGTCTGGCGGCTGCCCCAGCGTTCCGAGATCTGGGCGACCAGGAGCAGGCCCCGGCCGCCCTCGTCGTAGACGCGGGCCCGGCGCAGGTGCGGGGCGGTGCTGCTGCCGTCGGAGACCTCGCAGATGAGGGAGGCGTCGCGGATCAGGCGGAGGGCGATCGGGCCGTCGCCGTAGCGGACCGCGTTCGTGACCAGTTCGCTGACGATCAGTTCGGTGGCGAAGACCGCGTCCGTCAGGTCCCAGGCGGCCAGCTGTTCGCAGGCCATCTTGCGGGCCCTGGCGACGGCGGCCGGGTGCTGCGGGAGCTGCCAGGTGCGGACCTTCGCGGTGTCCAGGGCGGAGGTACGGGCGAGCAGGAGGACGATGTCGTCGGCCGGGCGGTCGGTCAGGACCGTGCGCAGGACGTGGTCGCAGATCTCCTCCAGGGGCGCGGCCGGCTCGGTGAGGGCCCGGCGGAGCAGGCCGAGACCCACCTCGATGTCGTGGTCGGCGGTCTCCACCAGGCCGTCGGTGTAGAGGGCGAGCAGGCTGCCCTCCGCGAGCTCCACCTCGGCCGACTCGAAGGGCAGGCCGCCCAGGCCGAGCGGCGGGCCCGCCGGGAGGTCGAGGAAGCGGACGTCGCCGCCGGGGGTGACCAGGGCCGGCGGCGGATGACCGGCGCGGGCCATGGTGCAGCGGCGGGTCACCGGGTCGTACACGGCGTACAGGCAGGTCGCGCCGATGTCGCCGGCCGACGCCGCCTCCGCCCTGCCGGGCATCTCCGGGCCCTCCTCGCGGTCGAGGCGGAGGACCAGGTCGTCCAGCTGGGTGAGGAGTTCGTCGGGGGCGAGGTCGACGTCCGCCAGCGTCCGTACCGCGGTGCGCAGGCGGCCCATGGTGGCCGAGGCGCGGATGCCGTGGCCGACCACGTCGCCGACGACCAGGGCGACCCGGGCGCCGGAGAGCGGGATCACGTCGAACCAGTCGCCGCCGACGTCGGCACCGGCCCCGGTGGGCAGGTAGCGGTAGGCCACCTCTGTCGCCGCCAGACCCGGCGGCCGGCCGGGCAGCAGGCTGCGCTGCAGGGCGAGCGCGGTGCGGCGCTCGCGGGTGTAGCGGCGGGCGTTGTCCACGCTCACCGCGGCCCTGGCGACGATCTCCTCCGCGAGCCGCTGATCGTCCTCGGTGAACGACTCGGGCGTGCGGTGCCGCAGGAAGTGGACGAGGCCGAGGGTGACGCCGCGGGCCCGCAGCGGAACCATCAGCACCGAGTGGATCAGGTGCCGGGCGACGGACTCGGCGTGGGCCTGGGAGGCCCTGAGCCAGTCCTGCATGCCGGGGTCGCCGGGCCGGTGGCGGGTGCCGTGGCCGGCGAGCAGCGTCCGCATCGGAGGCGTGTCCATCGGGTAGCGGAACGCGTCGCCGGGGGCGAACGCCGCTTCCGGGCAGCCCGCCAGCACCGACCGCTGGGCCGCCCGGCGTACGGCGACCGGTTCGCCCGGTGTCAGGGGTTCCGGCTCGTCGCCGAGAGCGACGGACTCCAGCAGGTCGACGGTGACGAAGTCCGCGAACCCGGACACGGCCACCTCGGCCAGTTCCTCGACGGTGCGGGTCACGTCCAGGGTGGTGCCGACGCGCAGACCGGCGTCGTTGAGGACGGCCAGGTGGCGGCGGGCCCAGTACTGCTCCGTGGTGTCGAAGACCACCGCGGACAGGCCCTGCACCGTGCCGTTCTCGTCCTTCAGCGGGGAGAAGTACATCGACCAGGAGTGCTCCCGGATCTCGCCCGGCGCCTGGGCGTGCTGTTCGTGGAAGATCGTCCGCCCGGTGCGCAGGACCTGCCGCTGCAGGCGGTCGTACTCGTCGAACGGGAAGCCGGGCTCGATCTCCGAGAGGGTCAGGCCCCGCATCTCCGTCGCGGGCAGGCCCATGATCCGGGACATGGCGTCGTTGGCGGCGACGAGCCGGGCGTCGCGGTCGTAGATCGCCACCGGCGTGGGCAGTTGGGCGAGCGTGAGGTCCCACAGGGCCGCCGCGCCGGGCTGCTCGCGTCCGGCCACGGTCGTCCGCGGGGCACCCGTCACCAGCCAGAGCGGCCTGTCGCCCGCGTCCGCGAGCGGGATGCCCTGGAGGTGTACGACGATCCGGTCGCCGTTGCGGTGCAGCAGCGCCACCTCGGTGGACCAGCGCTGCCCGTCGGCGAGGTGCCGGCGCGCGGAGACGGGCAGGTCGGCCGCGAGCAGCGTCAGTGCGGGACGGCCGACGACCTCGGCGGGTTCGTATCCGAGGAGTCGCCGGGCCCCCGCACTCCACACCAGGACCGCGCCGTCGGCGT
This sequence comes from Streptomyces sp. NPDC001507, assembly GCF_042894765.1. Lineage (NCBI taxonomy): Bacteria > Bacillati > Actinomycetota > Actinomycetes > Kitasatosporales > Streptomycetaceae > Streptomyces > Streptomyces sp. NPDC001507. Next base: position 20,475 of record NZ_JBIAVV010000010.1, on the reverse strand, counting down.
CGACGACGACCGCCAGGTCCTCCGGTACGCGACCCTGCATGGTGCCTCCGGCTGTCCGGATGTCCCTCCCAGGATCCCGCCGCCCTGATCCCCCTTCAACCGGCGGCTGGGCCGGGGGCTGGACCGGCGGCTCGGCGGGACCGGTGTGCGATGACGCCCGTGGGGAGCCGTCAGCCGGTGTCTTCGCGCAGGGCCCGGTCGATCGCGGCCAGCGCGCCGGTCAGCCGCGTGTAGTCGTCGGCCGACAGCGGCCCGACGAAGAACTCCTCCACGACCCGGGCGTGCACGGCGACCGCGCCCAGGAACGTCGTACGCCCCTCGGCGGTCGGCTCCACCAGGGCCACCCGCCGGTCCCCGGGGGACGGCACCCGCCGGACCAGCCCGGCCTCCTCCATGCGGTCGATCAGGCGGGTGGTGCCGCTGCTGGTGAGGGTGAGGCCGTCGGCCAGCTGCCGCTGCGAGACCTCCTCGCCGGACCGACGGCAGAGCAGGATCAGCACTTCCAGCATAGTGTGGCTGATCCCGCACTCCCGGCGCAGCGCGCCGTCGATGCGCTGCTCGAGGCGGGTGGCGGACGTGATCAGCAGCCCGAAGTCCCGGACGAGCGGGCTGTCGGCGGCGCGGGCGGCGGCTTCGGCGTCGTGCTGGGGCGTGGAGTTCATCGAGACCGACCTTACTGCTTCCGCAATCACTGATCAGTTTGTTACTGACTCGATTATTACTGACTAGATGATTGCTGACTAGTCAATGAAATCGTACGGTGGGGACACCGCGAGCGAGAGCGAGAGGAAGATCCGTGGATCTGCAGCACTGGCTCGGCCGAGCCACCGAAGCGGTACAGGAGTGGGCCGGCACCTTCGGCCCCTACCGGTCCCACCCGTCCCTCGACGTCGCCGACGACCGCTTCGCGCCGGTGTTCGCTGAGTTCACGGACCGGCTGAGGGACAACTACCCCTTCTTCCACCCGCACTACGCCGGCCAGATGCTCAAGCCCCCGCACCCGGCGGCGGTGGTCGGGCACCTCACCGCGATGCTGATCAACCCCAACAACCACGCCCTGGACGGCGGCCCCGCCACCGCGGCGATGGAACGCGAGGCGGTCGCGCGGCTCGCCGCGATGTTCGGCTACGACACCCACCTCGGCCACCTCACCACCAGCGGCACCATCGCCAACCTCGAAGCCCTCTTCGTCGCCCGTGAACTCCACCCCGGCCGGGGCGTCGCGCACAGCGCCGACGCCCACTACACCCACGGCCGCATGTGCCACGTCCTGGACATGACGAGCCACCCCGTCCGCACCGACGACCGGGGCCGGATGGACCTCGACGCGCTGGCGGAGGTGCTGGAGACCGGTGACGTCGGGACGGTCGTCGTCACCGCCGGCACCACAGGGCTCGGCGCCGTGGACCCCGTCCACGAGATCCTGCCGCTGGCCGAGCGGCACGGCGTCCGCGTCCACGTCGACGCGGCCTACGGCGGCTTCTTCACGCTGCTCGCCGGCGCCGACGGCCCCGAGGGGCTGCCGCCCGAGCCCTGGCGGGCCCTCGCCCGGGCCGACTCGATCGTCGTCGACCCGCACAAGCACGGACTGCAGCCCTACGGCTGCGGCGCCGTCCTCTTCCGCGACCCCGAGGTCGGCCGCTTCTACCTGCACGACTCGCCGTACACCTACTTCACCTCAGGCGAGCTCCACCTGGGCGAGATCAGCCTGGAGTGCTCCCGCGCCGGTGCCGCGGCGGCGGCCCTGTGGCTCACCTTCCGGCTGCTGCCGCCCACGCCCGACGGCCTCGGCCGGGTGCTGGCGGCCGGGCGCCGGGCCGCCCTGCGCTGGTCGGACCTGATCGAGACGTCCGACACCCTGGAGCTCTACCAGCGCCCGCAGCTGGACATCGTCACCTACTTCCCGGCCACCGACCCGGCCGCCCTCACCGCGATCGACGCCGCCTCCGCCCGCGTCCTGGCCGACGGCATGGCCGCCCCCGACCCGGTCTTCCTCAGCACCCTCAAGGCCGACCGCGCGGCCTTCGGCGCCCGCCACCCCAAGATCACGGCGGACGCGGACGGCGCCCGGATCCTGCGCAGCGTCCTGATGAAGCCGGAGTCCGAGGACCACGTCGAGGACCTGCACGAGCGGGTGGAGCGGCTGGCGGTACCCGACTGAGCGGGCGGCAGGGCGGGCGGCAGGAACCCGCCCGCCGGGCCGCCCGATAGTCTGGCCGCGGCTTTCCGGTACGCGGTTTTCTGTTATGCCGACGGTGTCGGCCGACCCTCCCCTTGCATGAGCGACTTCTCACCCAGTGGACATGACGCGTACGCCGCCGTCGTCAGCGCCGCCCAGGCCGGCGACCAGCGGGCGCTCGACGTGCTCGTGGCGGACCATCTGCCCCTCGTCTACAACGTCGTCGGGCGTGCCCTGAACGCCCCCTCCGACACCGACGACGTCGTCCAGGACGTCATGCTCCAGATGGTCCGCGACGTGGGGCAGTTGCGCGATCCCGCCGCGTTCCGGTCCTGGCTGGTGGCGATCGCGATGCGCCAGGTGCGCCGGCACTGGCGGCTGCGGCGGGCGGCGCCGCAGGCCGGCCCCGAGTGGCTCGACGAGACCGCCCGGCTCGCCGATCCCGGCGCCGACTTCGCCGACCTGACCATCGCCGTGCTGCACCTGTCCGAGCAGCGGCGCGAGACCGCCGAGGCGACCCGCTGGCTGGACGCGGAGGACCGCGAACTGCTCGCCGTGTGGTGGATGGAGGTGGCCGGTCAGCTGACCCGCGCCGAACTGGCGGCGGCCCTGGAGATCCCGCCCGCGCAGGCTGGTGTCCGGGTGCAGCGGCTGAAGGCCCGGCTGGAGGTCGCGCGGGCCGTGGTGCGGGCCCTGGAGGTGGTGCCGCGCTGCCCGGACCTGGACGGGATGCTCTACGGCTGGGACGGCCGGCCGAGCGGTCTGTGGCGCAAGCGGGTGGCCCGGCACACCCGTGAATGCCCGGTCTGCGACGGGGTGTTCGCCGCAGCCGACGTGGTCCCGGCCGAGCGGCTGCTCGCGGACCTGACCCTGGTCCCGGTCCCGCCGGTACTGGCCGCACTGACGGCGGCGGCCCTGCGGGCGGGCGGCGGCAACGCCACCACGGCCGTGCACAGCACCACGGCCGCGCACACCACGCCGGCCGCACCCACCACGCACACGGCCGAACTGACCAAGGCAGCCACGCTGACCAAGGCGGCCTCCGCCGGAAAGCTCGCCGCCCTCCTCTCGCTGGCCGCCGCGGGCGTCGCCGGTGTCACGATCGCCGCGGTCGCCCTCGCGGCCGGTCCGAGCGAGCCGTCGTCCCCCACGGCCGCCGCGCTCTCCGCGCCGCCCACCGCCCGCTCCGCGCCGCCCACCGCGTCCGCCTCCCCCGCACCGTCGGCCTCGCCGTCCCCCTCCGCCCGGCCGCACGCCACCGGCAAACCGGCGACCACCGCGGCGGCGGCCCCGAACCCCACGACCGCCGACACGAGGCTCCCGGTCCGCGCCGCCTTCTACTACCCCTGGTACGACAAGAACCCGCACACCGACGGCGGCAGCCAGTACACGGCCTCGGCGCCCGACTACGACCAGGACGACCCGGCAACCGTCGACCGGCAGATCAAGGACATGCAGTACGGCGGCCTCCAGGCCGGCATCGCCTCCTGGTGGGGCGCCGGCAAGCGCGAGGACAAGCGGATGCCGCTGCTGATGTCCGAGGGCGCCAAGCTGGGCTTCTCCTGGACGGCGTACTACGAGAACGAGGCCTACGGGAACCCCTCCGTCACCCAGATCCACAGCGACCTCGGCTACCTGCGCAAGTACTCCGACCAGAAGACCTGGCTGCACATCGACGGCAAGCCGGTGATCTTCGTGTACGCGGCGGGCGGCGACGGCTGCGACATGGTCGACCGGTGGACCGAGGCCAACCGCACCGCGGGTTACTACGTCGTCCTCAAGGTGTTCGGCGGCTACCGCACCTGCGCGAACCAGCCGCAGGGCTGGCACCAGTACGCGTCCAGCCTGGACCTGCAGCAGGGCTACTCGGCGATCCTGTCGCCGGGCTTCTACAAGTACGACGCCGACGCGCCGGTCGTCCCCCGCGACCTCGACCGCTTCCGCCGCGACGCCCTGACCGTCGCCACCTCCGGCGCGCCCTTCCAGCTGCTCGTCACCTACAACGAGTGGGGCGAGGGCACCGCCGCCGAGTCCGCCACGGCCTGGGCCAGCCCCAGCGGCCACGGCGCCTACATGGACGTCCTGCACGAGGTCTTCACGGCCCACCCCCGCTGACGGCTCGGGTCAGCCGGCGGCCGCCACCTGCTCGGCGAACCCGAGTTCGCGCAGTGTGCCGCCGAGCGGCGTCAGGGGCCCGGTTCACGCGTGCGGGCGCCCGGTCCGCAGCAGCAGTACGGCGAGGTCGTCGGTGTGGCCGCCGGCCGGCCAGGCCTGCTGGACGAGGTCGTCGATGAGGCGCTCCAGGTCGCCGACGTCGGCGCGGGCTAGGTGCTCGGCGAGGCCCGCGGTGGCGTGGCCGGGGTCGGTGCCGGGGCGTTCGACGAGGCCGTCGGTGTAGAGGGCGAGGACGGAGCCCGCCGGGAGCGGGCCTCGGGTGAGGGGGTAGCGGGCGCAGGCGTCGACGCCCAGCGGCGGCCCGGGATCGAGGCAGAGGGGGTGTGCCCGGCCGGCCGCCGGACGCAGCAGCGGCGGCACATGACCGGCGCCGGCCAGGGTCAGCTCCTGCCGGGCCAGGTCGAGATGGAGGTAGAGGCAGGTCACCAGGAGGTCGGGGGTCAGGTCGGCGAGCAGCCGGTTGGTACGGGCGATGACCTGGTCCGGGGCGGCGCCGGCGGTGGCGTGCGCGTGGATGGCCGTACGGACCTGGCCCATCAGGGCGGCCGCGGCCATGCTGTGGCCCTCCACGTCGCCGATGACGGCGGCCGCGCAGGTGTCGTCCAGGCGCAGCAGGTCGTAGAAGTCGCCGCCGACGTCGATGCCGTGCCCGGCCGGCAGGTAGCGGGCGGCGACCGCGAGACCGGGCACGGTGGGCAGGCTGCGCGGCAGGAGCGCCTGCTGGAGCTGGTGGACGAGGTGGTGCTGGGTGTCGTAGAGGCGGGCCCGGTCCAGGGCCTGGGCGAGCAGGCCGGACAGCGGGGTGAGGACGGCGCGTTCGTCGGCGGTGAAGACGTGCGGGTGTTCGTAGGAGAGGATGCAGGATCCGACCGGGCGTCCGGAGATGATCAGGGGCAGGTAGGCCCACGCCTGTTTCCCGCTGAGCCGCGCTACCCGGGGGTAGTTCCGGGCCAGCTCGGCCGGACTGGCGAAGAAGGCGGGGACGCCGCTCGCCAGGACCTGCCCGGACGGGGTTTCACGGGTGCCGAGGGGGAGGGCGTCGAGGCGTTCGACGGCCTCGGCGGAGTAGCCGTGCTGTCCGGCGATCCGCAGGCGGCCCGCCTCGGTGATGCTGAGCAGGAACCCCTGGGCGCCGAACGCCGGCAGGATCTGGTCCGCGATCAGCGCGACGAGGTCCCGGGTGGTCACCGTCTCGGTGAGCGCGGCCGCCAGGTGGACCAGCTGGTAGAGGCGGCCGGGCGTGGTCGGGGCAGGCTCCGCGCGCCCGCTTCCGGCGTCCGTCGCCGCCTCCTCCCCGGCGGTGATGCGCACGCTGATGCCGCTGGCGTCCGGGTGGAGGTGGAAGGTCAGCCACTGGTCCGGTGGGCGGAGCGCGCTGAAGGACACCGGCGCCCGGCTGACGACCGCCAGCCGGTACCGCTCCTCGTACCGCAGGTCGTCCAGCCACGGCAGGGACTGCCAGGGCCGGGTGCCCAGCAGCCGGTCGGCGTCCCGGCCGAGCAGCCGCGCGGCCGGGGCGGACATGAACGTGACCCGGCCCTCCAGGTCCAGGGCCAGGGCACCCTCCGGGATCCGGTCGAGGAAGTCGGCGGCGGCCGTCGCGGTCTGGGCCGGATGACGCTGCGAGTCCACGGCCACGGCACGCGGCCGGTCGGGGAGGGTGGGCGGCACCGGCGAGTCGTCCAGGAGCCGGGCCAGATTGCGGGCGCTGGCCGTGATGTGGTGCCGTTCGCGGGCGGTGGCGCGGGGCGGGTGGTCGGCGGGCCACATCAGCACGACCCCGCCCCACCTGCGGCGCACCCCGCGCAGTGGGGCCGCGGCGAGCGCGAAGGGGTACGGCAGGACGGTCGCGGCCCGCGGGTAGCGGCGCGCCATCTCGTCCTGGGAGCCGACCCAGACCAGGTGGTCCTCCTCGATCGCGTCGGCCACCGGGACGGGCGCGGTCAGCGGCAGCCGCTGCCAGGGCGCGGTGAAGTCGACGGGCAGCCCGCACAGCGCCACCAGGCGCAGCAGCGCCGCCGGCTCCTCGACGAGGTACACGCCGCCGATCGCCGCCCCCGTACGGCGCACCATGTCGGCCAGTGCCATACCCAGGGCATCGTCGACCGAGAGGTCACCCCGGGGCTGGGCACGGAGCCGCATGACGTTCGTCCTCCGGTCGTGTGCGGTGAGCGGCGGACGCCGCACGGAACCTCTGCCGGGCCCGCTATGGCGGCGTATACCACGCATTGACGACAATATGCGCATACCTCGCACGGCACCGGTGATCGAACCGCGACCGGCCGACGGCGCGTCGCGGCACTTCCGGCCGAGCGCCTAGGATCCGCAGCATGGCAGCGACCGTTACCGACGTGGACCGGTTCGAGGCGGCCCGGCCGCGCCTCGCGGCCATCGCCTACCGCCTCCTCGGCTCCGCGAGCGAGGCCGAGGACGCCGTGCAGGACACCTACCTGCGCTGGCAGGCCGCCGACACCGCCCGCATCGAGGTCCCCGAGGCCTGGCTGACCAAGGTGCTCACCAACCTGTGCCTCAACCAGCTCACCTCGGCCCGCGCCCGGCGCGAGACCTACGTGGGCCAGTGGCTCCCCGAGCCGCTGCTCGCCGGCGACCCGATGCTCGGCCCCGCCGACACCGCGGAACGGCGGGAGTCGGTGTCGTACGCGGTCCTGGTCCTGCTGGAGCGCCTCGCCCCGGCCGAGCGCGCCGTGTACGTGCTGCGCGAGGCCTTCGACTACCCGCACCGGGAGATCGCCCGGATCCTCGACCTCACCGAGGCCGCCAGCCAGCAGATCCTGCACCGGGCCAGGAAGCACGTCGCGCAGGGCAGGGCCCGCACCGAGGTCGACGAGGCGGCGGCCCGGCGGATCATCGAGGAGTTCCTCGCGGCCGCGGCCAGCGGCCGGACCGAGCCGCTCGTCCGGCTGCTCACCGAGGACGCCGTCGCGGTCGGAGACGGCGGCGGGAAGGTCCCGGCGGCGGCCAGGGCGTTCGAGGGTGCCCTCGCGGTCGCGAAGTTCATGCGGGGCCTGTTCAAACAGGGCCCGGCCCAGCGGGCCCTGGTCGGCGGCTCCGTCGAGCTGTACGCCACGACCGCCAACGGCGGCCCCGCGCTGGTGGCGACCGTGGACGGCCGGGTCTTCGGCGTGATGTGCCTGGAGATCACCACCGAGGGCATTGCCGCGTTCCGCAACCAGGTCAACCCCGACAAGCTGGAGCGCGCGACCAGGCAGTGGGCGGCGACGGCCCACGGCCAACCCCTTGCCCGGCTCTTCTGAGCCCTTCCGAGTTCTCCCCGGCGATGTGAGCCGCTTCACATCGCCCTCCTGTCAGGAAACGGCGGGCCGCCCGGTTCAGGGGGCGACCCGCTGAACCTGGATGACAGGAGTACGGACATGCAGCACCGCATCGTCGTCCTCGGCGCCGGATACGCCGGAGCCGTCGCCGCCGGCCGTCTCGCCCGCCGGCTGCGCCGTGAGGACGTCGCGATCACCCTCGTCAACGCCGAACCCGACTTCGTCGAGCGCGTCCGGATGCACCAGCTCGCGACCGGCCAGGAGCTGCGGCCCCGGCCCTTCGCCGAGATGTTCGCCGGGACCGGAGTGCGGCTGCGGCTCGCGAGGGTCACGGCCGTGGACGTCGACCGCGGGACGGTCACGACACTCCCCACCGCCGGGGAGACACGGGAGCCGGAGGAACTGGAGTACGACACCCTCGTGTACGCCCTGGGAAGCACCTGGAACGACCAGGGCGTCCCCGGAGCCGCCGAGCACGCCGACGAGATCGCGAGCCGCCCCGGAGCGCTCCGGCTGCGCCGGCGCCTCGCCGCGCTCCCGGCCGGACAGCCGGTGCTCGTGGTCGGCGGCGGACTGACCGGTCTGGAGGCCGTGACCGAGATCGCCGAGGCCCGCCCGGACCTCGACGTCGCGCTCGCCGCCCGCGGCGCCCTCGGCGACTGGCTCTCGCCGAAGGGCCGCCGCCACCTGCGGAAGGTCGTCGACGGGCTCGGCGTCACCGTGCACGAGCACACCGACGTCACCGCCGTGGCACCCGGCCACGTGACCACGGCCGACGGCGGGTCGGTCCCGGCCGCGGTCACCGTGTGGACCACCGGCTTCGCCGTCCACCCGATCGCGCGGGCCACCGCCCTGGAGGTCACCGGCGCCGGCCGGATCGTCGTCGACCGGACCATGCGCTCGGTCTCGCACCCGGACGTGTACGCCGTCGGCGACGCGGCCCAGGCGACGGGTCCGGCCGGCAACCCGCTGCGCATGTCCTGCGCCTCGGGCCTCCCGATGGCCTGGCAGGCCGCCGACGCCATCGCGGCCCGCCTGACCGGCGGAAAGCTCCCCAACATGCCGCTGCGCTACTTCAACCAGTGCGTCTCGCTGGGCCGCAGGCAGGGCCTGGTCCAGTACGTCACGGCCGACGACCGCGCCGTACAGGCGGCTCTGACAGGCCGCGCCGCCGCCCGCTACAAGGAACTCATCTGCAAGGGCGCTGCCTGGGCCGTGTCCCACCCGATGCTCGGCCTCCCGTCCCGCCGCCGCCCCCTCGTAGCGGCCCCGGCCCGTGCGGCCGCACCCCTCCCGACCACCCCCGGGAAGGCCGCCTGACCCACTCACCGCGCCGGTGCCCACGGGGGGCACCGGCCACCGGCCTCGTCAGCCCTTCGGCCCCGCGGACTGCACCACCTCGAACGACCACAGCGTGGACCCGGAAGCCGCCGGCTTCGGCCGCTCACCTTCCGCACCCCCCTGGTGCGCGGCCTTCATCGGCCCCTCCATCCACGCCTGAAAGGACTCCTCGTCCTTCCACCGCGTGTACACCAGATACTGGTCGGTCCCCTCGACCGGGCACAGGATGTGCGGATGTACCTTACTAACCATGAGCGAAGATGACTTGGTCTCTCGCGCACAGTGGGGGAACTTAGAGAACCAGAACTGGGCAGTTCTAGTCCGCCTCTCCACGGACGAGGACGACGACGAGCCCGCCGGCGAACCGTCCGAGAGCGGCGGTCAACGGCGCGGCCCCATGACCGGCCGCGACATCAAGAGCACCAAGGAGCAGGAGCGCGACGGCCGGGACTACATAGCCCGCCACGGCGGCACCTGCGTGCACATCTACTACGAGCCCGACACCTCGGCGTGGCGCAAGAAGCGCGTCCGCCTGCCGGACGGCCGAGTGGTCTATCGAGTAGTCCGCCCCGTCTTTGAAGGCGCGTTGGAAGACCTCAAGTCCGGCCGGACGCCCGACGGCCAGAGCCTTGATGGCCTGATCGTCTACGACATCGACCGCCTGACACGCGACAACCGGCACCTTGAAGACGCCATCGACGTGGTGGAGCGTCACCGTCGGCCCATCATCGACATCAACGGCAGCCTTGACCTCCTCACGGAGAACGGGCGCGCCACGGCTCGTGTGGTCGTGGCGATGAGCAACAAGCAGTCCGCCGACACGGCAAGGCGCGTGCGGCGTAAGCACCGAGCATTGGAACGCGAGGGCATCCCGACAGGGGGAGCGCGGCCGTTCGGCTGGCTGGACGACAAGCGGACCCTGCACCCGACGGAATCGAAGCTCCTGCGGGAAGCGGCACTTGGCATCCTCGGTGGTGCTCCGGTACGTGCCTACCCAGTCCGCTGGAACGAGACCGGGGTGACGACGCCGCGCGGAAGCACGTGGAATCCCACCAAGCTCAAGATGGTGCTGCGTAATCCGCGCGTCTGCGGGATCCGATCACGCAAGGTACGCATGCTCAACCCCGACACGGGAACCGAGAACGAACGCTGGGAGATCGTCTACGGGGACGATGGCGAACCGGTACGCGGGCAGTGGGAGAGGATCATCCCTGTCGAGCAGTGGGAAGCCCTGCTCGAAGTCATCGGCGAGAACATGCAGCCCGGCAATGGGCACAACTCCCGCAAGTACCTATTGACCGGAACTCTGCGCTGCGACAAGGACGAGTGCGGCGCTCCCCATCGGGCGATGAAGGCGCCGAAGAGCGCCAACAAGCCCGAAGGGTTCTTCTACTACATGTGCCCAGACAAGGGGCAGGGCGGGTGCGGAGGCGGTACGAGGATCCCCGGTCCTGAGACGGACAAGGCGGTTACGGAACTTGTGATCGCCAAGTACGAGGAGGAGGCGGCAGCTCGACAGGCCGAGGCCGCACCGCAGGATTGGGACGGAGAGGAGGCACTCGCGCGCGTCCGTGAGGACATCGAGGAGGCCAAGGAAGCCCGCAGAGAGCGCCTGCTCACCAAGGAACGCTACTTTGCCATGCTCCAGGAACTCACGGCTCAGGAACGGCGGTTGACCCGAGACCGAAACCGGTGGATCAAGCAGCAGTCCGCCGTGCACGGAAAGCCGGTCGACCTGCGCGCGGAGTGGGAGGGGCTCACTCTGCCGGAACAGCGGGCGTATGTGGAACAGACGCTCACAGCGGTACTGGTCAGCCCGGCAATCGGACGGCGCAAACCAGTCCAGACGAGGTTGACCCCGCTCTTCCGGACGGAGGACGACGCCTAGCTCAGGCTAGTCCTCCAGTACGCAATGATCCCGCAAAGATCATTGACGTCAGGCTGCGGTCACTGTGCTATCGAGGCGATGAGGAGGAGATGTTGAACACCACTATTCGCCACGGCGCCGTTCTCGCCGCCACCGCCGGCGTCATCAGTGCGCTCGCCGCCCATGGTGCCGCAGCTGCCGCTCGGCCCGAGGAGACCGCCACCGGGTACAACTGCCGGTACGGAGCGGTGTCGGTCTCGGACGTGGCCGGATCGGTTGTACCCACCGCGCGCAAGCCCGGCGTTGCGCTCTACGCCACGCTCCGGCTCCACAACACCGAGAACACGGCGCTCACCAAGGCCTCATATGTCTTCGCCATCGGCGACCTCATGAAGAACCGGGGCCCCGCGCCCCATGTTCAGTGGCGTGTCGGCAAGGGCTCTTGGCACGCGATGGCGCTGCACTGGAACAGCAAGACCAACGGCACGCTGCCCCTGTGGAACTCCCAGGCTTTGGCCGTGGGCACGATCCCCTCGCGTGGCACCGTCACCACGGAGATCTCCGTGTCCTTCCCCAAGAAGTCCATCAAGGCTTCCTACTACGACTCCCTCGACGTGCACAGCGGCGCTTGCGGCAAAACCCGCCTGGACTGGTACACCGGCAACGGCTTCGAATACTGGCCGTGGAAGGGGACCCCGGGCAAGCCCGCCTAGGCCTCCGGCGCGGACGGAGTAGGACCCAGGCGGCGGCTAGTGACGTCCAGCCGAAGCGTGACGTTCACCCGCCGCCACTTCCGCTCGGACCAGCGGGGCGCATTGCGCGCGTGCTCCCGTGCCCATTCTCGTAACTCTTGATTCGGGTCGTTCACCAGGCCGCACCCCCGTCGGCGATACGCACCTCAGTAAGTGCAATCTCCCGGTTGAGGATGATGTCGGAGGCGATGCCAGCCGCTATCAGCGCAGCGCCCGGGGTGTGGCCGGAGCCGACGTAGCGCCATTGGCGTTCAGTGATCACATCGGGCACTTCGAGATGGCCCATGTGGTGGGCGCGTTCGGCGCGGAGGGCCGCGTAGGTGGTCGAGTAGGCGCGGGACTTGGTGAGGATGTGGCCGCGGTAGCCGAGGGTGTGAGCCCATTCCCGGAGGCGGAGGGTCGCGTACTCGGGGAGGCCGCCGAGGTGCCAGCAGGCCCGCATGAGGGTGCGGACGTGTCCGCTGACGGGTGCCGACTCGATGTCCGCCCAGGTGGTGAGTGGGTGGTCGACGCCGGCGCCTGTCTCGTTGGCTCCCTTGGTGACGTATTTGGCGACGTACGCGGCCACCGCGTCATCGTCGGGGCCGTCGCCGTTCGTACTAAGAGGCCGAGCGTCGACCTGGACGCCCCAGCGCAGTGCCAGCTCTCCCACCGCCGCGCTGTATGGAGTGTGGACCAGGACCCGCCGCGCGGAGGCACGCACGGCGTCCGCCAGTAGCTCAGTGGAGGCCCAGGCCGGGGGGTCGTCGTTGGCCCCGTTCGGCCCGTCAAGGCGGACAACAGCGTGGACGTGAACGGCCGCCCGCTTCTGATACTCGGCTACGCGGGCGAAGGACAGCCGGGTGTGGTCGGCGAAGCGGGACTGTACGAGGCCGACCGAGGAGGCCAGGCGCCGCCGGACATCGATGACGAACCGGTCCCACAGCTTGGAGGCGTGCGCGTGCCACAGCACGTGGCCGGTGTAGTCGTAGCAGTCGGGGCACAGCGGTTGGCCGACGACCGGGGCATCCGGGGTGTGGACGGCGCCGCAGCCGAGGGATCGTCCGTGCGCGCAGGTGCCCCCGTCGCGGCGAGGACGGCAGGGTTCCCCGGCCCGGTGGACGGGGCCGAAGGACGGGGCCGTCAGGGTGATGAAGAGCCGGGGCCGGTGCCGGACAGTCGCGGGGACGTTCTTGCCGCCCAGCAGGCCCGCACGGACGAGGTGGAAGGTGTCTCCCGCGTGGAGTCGGGAGCAGGCGGGGCAGATGGTCGCGCGGCGGTTGCGGCAGCGGACGAGGAGGCGTTCCCCCGGTTCGGTGCGGGTGTCGTAGTGGTGGAGGATCTCGCCGGTTGTGCCGTCCAGGGTGGTGGTGGAGCCGGAGAGGTGGACGGGGTGGGAGCAGCCTCCGGTTGCGGTGATCTGCTCCAGCCAGCGCGGGAAATTCGGGTCTTGGGCGAGGCGTATGGCGTCGCGGTCGGTTTCGGGGAGCTGACGCAGGCGCGCCGCGCGGTCGAGGGCGGCGCGCCTGTCAGCCGGTGTGGACTCCGGGGTGATGGTGGTGGCCTTCCGGGGTGAGCCGCCGAGGCGGCGCGGTGGGTGGGTGGTGGTGCGCCGTTGTCCATGGGGTGGTCCCTTCGGTGGTCCGGTGGGTGGGGTTGTGGGTCAGCGGATGGTGCCGGTGCCCCGGCAGATGCGGCAGCGGCGCAGCCGTCCGGTCCAGGTCTTCCGTGCTCCGTCGCCCTTGCAGTACGGGCACCTCACGCGAGGCATGGGCATAGTCAGGTTCCCTTTCTGCTCAGTGGTGGGAGAAGCCGCTGATGAACCAGGTCACGAGTTCATGGACCGTGAGGCCCACGGGGGTCTGACCGACGTACAGGCCGAAGAGGCCGACGCACACGGCTTCCCACGGACGGACATCGCGGGAGCGGACGAGGAGAACGGTGATGATCCCGAAGATCACCGCGAACCCGTAGGCCGTACCTTCACTGATCACTTGCTCTCTCCTTCCACCACCGCGAGAGCGCGGCCGAGGGCGGGCAGTTGAGGGGTCAGCGCGCTGTACTTCCGGGCCGTCGACACGGCCTCTTCAGTTGAGGTGAGGTGGGAGCGGGCACGGCTCCAGCCGCCGTCCGGACCGGTGCACACGGCCACCCCGCGTTCCTCCGCCGTGATGGACTGGGCCACGGCCACGGCGTCCTTGTTCAGGTCGCCGAGCGTCATTTCCGCCGTGCCGGGATCGTTGACGCGGTGGCAGATCCGGCCACCGAGTTGAGCTCGCAGAGCGGTGACGCCGGGGCCGAGGTCGGAGCCGACGCGTTGCCCGGCGACGACCAGGTGCAGGCCGAGCGCGGCACCGAGCTGGGCCAGCCGGAGCAGGAGCGTGGAGCACTGCTCCGCCTCGGTCTTGCTCTCGCGGGTGCCGTCGGACAGGTAGAGCTCGGCGATCTCGTCGACGATCACGACGACGGGCACCGGGCGGAGCTTGTCGGGGAGCTCCCAGATCGAGCGGACGCCGGCCGACCGGCAGGCACTCATGCGCTCCCTCATGTCGGCCGCCAGCGCGAAGAGCACCGCGACCGCTTCGCTGCGGCAGGTGGCCAGCGCGCTGAGCCGGTCGGCGAACAGGCCGAGTTCCATGCCGCCCTTGCAGTCGATACCGACCAGGGCGACCCGCTGCGGAGCCAGCTGTGTGATCAGCCGGGCCAGGAGCGTGGACTTGCCGGAGCGGGTGGCCCCAGCGATCAGCCAATGCGGCACCAACCGCAGGTTCATCACCCAGGCGCCGCCGGACTCCAGGACACCGATCAGCGCGGAGAGGAGTTCGGTCGGTGCGGTGGCTAAGCCGGGCCGCTGGAGCGGATCCGTGGCCGTTGCCGTCAGCAGGACGAGCCCGCGTTCGGGCGAGGTGACCCGCACCGCATGGACCTTCCACGCGTGCACCAGGGCGTCGGCCGCCTTCATGTACGTCGCCGGAGTCTGCCCCGCGTGCAGGCGCACGGTCACCGTCAGGCCCATACGCGTGGCACGCGGGAACGAGGCGCGCGGTATGACCGGCCGCAGCGGATCACCCTTGACGACCAGGTCGCCGAGGAGCCCGCGGGGCGGGCGCCGGGACACGGACAGGTCGTTGAGCATCGCGACCTTGCGCCAGGTCGCCACCACTCGGAACGCGGTGGCCGGGTAGCCGGCGAGGTACCAGTGCCAGACGGGACGGTGCCGACGCACCAGGTCACCGATGACCAGCATCCAGGCCAGCGCGACGACGGCGAACGCGATCAGGATCAGCCCCATCACGCGTCACCGCCCTTGCTCTGCGCGGGGGTTCCGTGCACGGGCGTGATGGCGTCGGCGCGGAAGCTGAGCCCGTGCCGGTCGCCCATCGACCAGGCGAACGCGGTCAGCCCGGTGACCTTGACGATCTGCCCTTCCTCGATGCCTCGCGGCTGGCCGCTGACGGCGATCTCGATGACGGAGATCCGCCGCCCGTCCTGTCGCACGGTGACCGCCACGGTCCAGACCGGGTTGCCGTCCCGGTCCCTCTTTACCTCCTGTGTCTCGGAGTTAGTGATCTTCGCTTCCGGCGCGATGGCGCACCGCAGTACGCCGAGGCGCGCTGTGTCCACGGGAATGGACTGCATTTTGTTGGCCTCCCTGGCCCAGTCGAGACGTCAGACTCACTCTGACGTCACTTGTCCTAACGAGTTATGAGTGTGGAGTGCTATACGGCGAGTGCGCAAGTACTTATGCTGACGAGTGACGCCGCGCGTGCGACGTGCCTATGACCCCGACCCGCCGGAGATGCCCAGATGTCGGAGATCCAGCGCCCCGGAGCCCTCTACCAGCAGGTGGCCGCCGCGATCCGCGAAGCGATCCTGTCGGGCGAGTTCGCCCCCGACTCCCTGCTTCCGTCCGAAGCCCAGCTCATGACCCGCTACGGCGTCTCCCGCCCCACCGTCCGCAACGCCATCGCAGCCCTGCGGGCCGAAGGCCTGATCGACGTACGCCACGGCAAAGGCAGCTTCGTCCGTTCCGACGGCCAGCCGTCCATGACGATCGAGCGCCGGATCAGCCGCACGGCCGACGGCAAGTTCGTCATGCCCAACGGCGACGTCTGGCAGGAAGCCGAAGAACCCAGCACCTACCGCACGCACACCAACAGAGACACCGGCCGACTCCTCCAACTTGCTGAGGAAGAAGCACTCTTCGGCTGTGACCGGCTGCTCCTCGATCCCGCCACGGGCACGCGTGCCATGCACCGGACTCTGATCCCGTTCGCCGTCGCTGACATGGTTCCGGCACTCGCCGAGGACCCGTACAAGCGGTCGGGGGCCATCTACCGGCAGCTCACCGAGGACGGCCACAAGCTCACCTGGTCCGAGACCGTACGCGCCCGCATGCCCTTGCCCGACGAGCGGACCACGCTCCAGCTCCCCGACGCGACCCCCATCCTGCACCTGGCCCGCGTCACCCACGACACCGACGAGACGCCCTTGATCCTCGAAGAACTCCGCATCGGTGCCGACCGCGCCGAACTCGCCTACCGGATCACCGCCGACAAACAGCCCGCACCACGCACCCGGACCTGAGGGCCGACGAGGATCGGTCGAAACAGCCTTCACTTCCTCAAGGGCGCGCCTTCGGCGCGCCGGGGCGCCCGGCCGCCCCGGCCGGGCGTGCGGCGTGACCGCCGATCCCGTCCGGTCGCCCGACGCCCCACACCGCGTACCGCCCGAGGAAGCGAGGCGATGACCGGCCGTCTCAGGCCGGGGCCCACGGGGCTGGGGGTCGCCAGCCTCCGAGACTTTAGGCAGCTCCCATGGGGCGAGCCTCGAAGAACAGGGGGCCGATCGGGCTCTTGCGGGCAGGTCCAAGGACTGCCCGATCCGCTGGCGAGCGTAAGGCCCCCTGTTCACTCGCCCCATGGCAGCTACCGCCCAAAGTCTCTGCGGCCGGCGACGTGCCCACGCACACCACTCACCAGCGAGAAGACGCCTCACGCTGCACCACCGTCGCCATCCGCGCCCGCCTCCAGGAGGGCGGCGAGCCGCTGCACCGAGCTAGGCCAGCCCGCCAGCCGCACGACCCCGTGTCCGTCCTCGTTCGTCGAGGCCACAGTTCGCACGGCGGACAACTCGAAGCCCACGGCCAGGAGCGCCCGGTTCAGTCGATCGGCAGCCTCACGTGCCTCGCGCCACCCTGCGATGTAGTCGACGCCGGACACCCAGAGACCGGAGGCCGGTCCCGCTGAGTCGAGACCGTCGTTCAGCCAGTTGTCACCGGAGCCAGTCACGTTGCCCACCTCTGCCCTGATCTATGTAACGGATCATCAACTTCGTTGGACCAGGGCAGGAATGCAGCACGGCGGCCCCGGTACCATCAGGCACCGGGAACCGCCGTGTTCCCAGCCGGGCCACCCCTCGCTTTCCAGGGCTGATGGGGTGGCCCGGTCTCGGTATGAGGTTGTGAAGCGCGGCCCCTCCCACGAGGAGAGAAGATCAGGCCCGCAGGAGGGGTCGCACCTCTGGCCGGAGGGGTCGGGCTCCGGCCGGTTTCCGGGTTGCCGTCGCTCCCGATCGCGTGGGAGCAAGACGGACGGCGCCCCGGGGTCTGTCAGGCCGAGTTCTCGGCCCAGAGTCGATCGAGATCCAGGCGAGCCCACACGGTCTTGCCGCTGCCCTTGAGCCCCGGCGACCACCAGACCGCATCGGCCAGACGCTGAACGATCAACAGCCCGCGCCCCCTGTCCGGCACCAACGCCTCACGGAAGTCATCGGCCAGTTCCGGCGAGATGAACTCACCGGCCGGAAGGTCTGGCGGAGTCGAGTCCTCATCCGAGACGCCGATCCCCAGCAGTCCGGGCCAGTTGATGAGCCACACGTCGATCCGGCGTCTGGCATCGGGCTTGGACAAGCGGTCATCCGGCACCGCGTGGTGGACGACGTTGCCGACCAGCTCCGACACAACGAGCCGCGCGTCGTCGACTGCGTACGCCAGCCCCCAGGCCTGAAGGTAGGAGCCGGCCAGGTCACGCGCAGCCTTCACGCAGTCCCGGTCCTCCGCATAGACCTTCAACATCCGAGAGTGGCCGTTGCCCGCGTCGTGCATCGAGCGGCGCGGAGCGCCCGGTGCCGAGACGTTCGCTGTGTGTTTGCTCTGCTGCGCTTCCACGGCGTTCCCTCCCAAGCGCGGGCGAGCTTCGTAGCCCGCCGATCTGTGACGACCAGTGAACGGCGCAGGAGAATCAGTCGGGAGCGTTCACGAGGGGGTCCACATGAACACCGGCAAAGGCAAAGGGGGTTCACCAATGAACCCCCTTGGACGGGTCTGCTGTGACACGATGAACACTCGCCGTCATTCTCGGGTTGGCAGGGGAGCATGAGCCGAGAGCCAAACGCGCACTTAATCGGGGTCATGAGCGAGGCCCAGGTCTCGAACAAGGGCCTTGCGAAACGTATGACGGACGAGGCCGCCCGGCGCGGCATCGACCTGGGAACGACGCACATCGCCGTGAAGCGATGGCGAGACGGTGCCGGCATCAGGCCCGAGACGGCCGCACTCATGGCGGATGTTCTCTCCGCCAAACTCGGGCGCCGCGTCACCCCAGGGGATCTCGGCTTCTTCGACCACACCAAGCCGACGGCGCCCGAACCCATCGGCTACCCGAGCACCGTCCCGGACGTTCTTTCCATGCTCGATGGACTCGCTCAGGAACGCGCCGACGCCCCTGCCTCAGACCGGCTGGTCATCGCGGAAGCCGACCTGAGCTCCGCCGTCCTGTCATGGATGATCGCCCGCCCCGACGGCATCCAGGCCGACAGACCCGCCCAACAACGAGTAG
Source organism: Streptomyces sp. NPDC001507 (assembly GCF_042894765.1). Lineage (NCBI taxonomy): Bacteria > Bacillati > Actinomycetota > Actinomycetes > Kitasatosporales > Streptomycetaceae > Streptomyces > Streptomyces sp. NPDC001507. The sequence goes on along the minus strand of NZ_JBIAVV010000010.1, from coordinate 2,050 downwards.
GCATGCGCGACGTCCGCGCGATCAGAGACGCAGCCGACACCTTCATGGCCCTCGACTTCAAGTACGGCGGAGGCCATGGCCACAAGGCACTACGCCACTACTTCCGGCACGAAGTACTGCCCCTGCTGGACGCCAGCTACACGGAGAAGGTCGGCACGGCGCTCTTCGGCTCGGCCGCCGAGGTATCCCAGCTACTGGCATGGACTGCGTACGACGCCGGAAACCAGCGGCTCGCCCACCGCTACCTGACATCGACGCTCCGCCTGGCCCAGGTCATTGACGACCGCATGTTCGGCGCCCGCATCCTGGGCAACCTGAGCCACCAGGCCAACTACCTCGGTAACCACGCCCAAGCCATCCAACTGGCCCGCGCCGCCGTCGAGGGCGCCAAAGGACGTGCCACACCCCGCGCCATGGCGAACTACTCGGCCATGGAGGCTCGCGCACTGTCCAACGCAGGCGACCGCACAGCGGCCGGCCGGGCGATGAACGAAGCAGAACGCCACTTCGAGCACGCCGACACCGCCGAAGACCCCGCGTGGCTCGGCTACTTCGACGAAGCGGAACTCATGGGCGAACTCTGCCACTGCTTCCGTGACCTCAAGATGCGCCGGGAAGCCGTCGAACAGGCTCAACGCGCCGTAGACAGCACCGACCCCAAGTACGCCCGCACCCTGGGCTTCTGCCGCATGGTGCTCGCCCAGAGCCAGCTACTCAACGGCCAGTTGGAAGCCGCTGTCACCACCGCCAGCCTCGCAGTCGAGGCCGGCGACTCCCTCCAGTCCACCCGCTTCCAGCGCTACGTCACCGACTTCCAGAACGAAGTCAGCGTGCACGCCACGAACCCCACCGTGGCCGCCTTCAACGACACAGTCCACGATGCCCTCACCCGCCTGGACGAGGACGACGAGTAGCAGCTACCAAGGCCGCCAGTCCCGAGGCCCATCATCGTTCCGCAGCCCGGCTATCCGCCGACGGTACTCGGCCGCGGTTTCCTCGTCCTCCTGTACGTTCTGCATGAGCCAGGTCGTCATGCCGAACTCCTGGATACCCCGCAGAGTCTCGTAGCCGGGCCAGTCGTACAGGTCACGCCCGTACGCGGCCACAAACTCGGCGTACTGTTCGTCGGTCTGCCACCCAAGACTGTGATGCTCAACGGCCGTAACCATGAGATCCCACTCAGGGTGGTCGCAGCAGAAGGCCTCGAAGTCGATCAGGATCACACGCCCCTGATCGTCAACCATGAGGTTCTGCACATGCGCGTCACCATGCACGGGCCCCTTGGGAGTCTCGAACTTCAGCTCCGCGAACTTCTCCCGAAGCTCACGCCACCGCTTCCGCAGGAAGACCCGGTCGTCATCCGGGATCACAGCACGGTCGAGCCGTAGCTGTTGCTTGTCGAAGGGGTCGAACGACGGGAGCACGAGCCCTTCCGGCAGCGTCAGCGAGTGCAAGTCACGCAGCACACCACCCAACTCCCCGTACGTAGCCTTGCGGTCCCCCTCAACGATCAGATGCCAGAAGGTCACCGGGTGGCCGTCGATCAAGAACGGCTGCTCAAGGTCCTCGACGATACGAGCGGCAGAGAACCCTTCTTCCTCCAGCCACCGCGACACGGCCACCTCCACGCGGGACTTGGGCATCCATTCCTCGCCCCGCGCCACACGCACGATCACCGGCACAGAGCCCAGCCGGAACAGCGCGTTCTCCCCGAGACGGATCAACTCCGCGTCTCGGCTGTCGAGTCCCGCAGCCCGGCACGCGGCAGCCATCACCCGCGTTGCCCTAGCCGACGTGAACCCCTCATCCGTGCGAGCAGCGTCAACCGCCATGCCCCGTACCAGCTCCCCTAGTCGCGCGCGATCAACCAGCGCACGCCCACGGGTGACCAACCCGACGCGCACCGGACACACGTCGAGGACAGTACCCAGAGCAAGCCATCTCAGCGAGGGCCGGGGGAGTGTCTTTTTCTTTGTGTAAGCCCTGGTGCTGACGCTTCTTCTGTGTGGTGTGGCGGTGCTACTGGTTGTCGGTGACGCGGTCGCCGTAG
>NZ_JBIAVV010000009.1:0-517424 GCF_042894765.1 Streptomyces sp. NPDC001507 | reverse complement strand
TCAACCGCATCCGCGACGACAACCCACCCGGAACACCCCCACCCCCCGCACCAGACCCCACCGACCCCTCCACCGCACCATCCACAACAGACATGTCACTGCTCCCATTTCTCGAAGGTTCTCGTTGGTTCTCGTTGGTTCTCGTTGTTCTCAGCGGTTCTCCGCCACGGCCTTTTCGTCCAGGCCGAGGCGGGTGTTCTCGAATCCCGCCGCCATCTCCTGCCAGATCTGCCGGCAGCGGGCGGCCACGACGGCGACCGTCGCGATCTGGTGAGCGGGGACCACCGAGGCGATCCGGGCGGAACTCCGTTGTGCCGCCAGATGCAGATCGAGCAGCCTCAGCAGCAGCCGGCCGTCGGCGGAGTGCCGCAGCGAGGGCTCGTTGCACAGGCGTTTCACCAGGGCCGGGAAATCCGCCGGGTCGATCGTCGGCGGGCCGTTACGGGGCGGCGGGACCTCCGGGTGTTCCGGCCGGCTCCCCGGAACGGGGTCCTGCCCGCTGTCGATCCGGCGTTTCACGTCCCGCACCGTGGTCGCCGAGATCCCGGCGAGGCGTCCGACCCTGCGCAGCGAGGAATCGGGCTGGCTGCGCAGGATCTCGGCCGCGCGCCGCCGCCGTTCGTCCGCGTCGGTGGGGCGCAGCCGTCCGTCACGGCCCAGCCGATGGGTCGGATCCGTCCCGGACCGCGCGTCCTTGCGCAGATCGGCGACGGTGCGCGGGGACAGTCCCGCGGCCCTCGCGACGGACCGGTCCGACCAGTGCGGATGCGCAGCCAGGATGCGTCCGGCCGCCGCCGTTCGGTCGGACCGGCTCAGCGGAAGGCCGTGCCGGACGTTCTCCCGGACCGAGCGGACGAACGCGGTCTCCAGCGGTTCGTCGCAGAACCGCACCGCGATGTCGGTCTCGCCCCGCAACCGCGCCGCGTGAAAGCGGTGGACGCCGTCGAGTATCGCCATGGTCGCGCGATGGACCAGGATCGGCGGGAACTCACCGGATTCGGCGAGGGCCCTGGTGTGCCGTTCGTCCGGGCCGTCGAGTCTGACCTTGACGGAGGTGTTGAGCGCGGTGAGCGGGACCCGGTGCCCGCCGTGCCGAACTCCCTTCTGTGTCCGGTCTTCTGCCTGTTCTTCGCTCTGGTCTTCTGTGTGCTCGGACCCGTTCGTCCTGCTTCGCTGTATTCGCTCGTGGTGGACCATACGGAGATCTCCTGTCGTCATCCAGGTGGCGGAACCGGACCGTGGCGACCTCGCCAACTCGCCTAAGAGGGAACGGCGTTCAACGTTCAACCGGTGCTCCGGACGCACTTGGACGCGTCAGGCGGTGAGCGCCGCCCGGTCGCCGGCCAGGAACCCGTGCAGCCACTCGACGAAGCCGGGGCCGAGGTCGTCGCGGTCGGCGGCGATCCGGACCACCGCGCGCAGATAGTCGGCGCGGTCCCCGGTGTCGTAGCGCCGCCCGGAGAAGACCACCCCGTGCACCGGATGCCCCTGGAGGGCGAGCGTGCGGATGGCGTCGGTGAGCTGGATCTCGCCGCCGCGTCCCGGCGGGGTCCGGCGCAACACCGGGAAGACCGCCGGGTCGAGGATGTAGCGTCCGATGACCGCCAGATCGCTCGGTGCGGTGCCGGGGGCCGGCTTCTCCACCAGATCGGTGACCCGCACGATGTCGCCGCCGTGCTCCCGCTGCACGGCGGCGCAGCCGTAGAGATGGCTGCGCGCGGGGTCGACCGCCATCAGGGCGACGACCGAACCGCCGTGCCTGCGGCGCACCTGCTGCATCTGCGCGAGGAGCGGGTCGCGGGGGTCGATCAGGTCGTCGCCGAGCAGTACGGCGAAGGGCTCGTCGCCCACGTGCGGGGCGGCGCACAGCACGGCGTGGCCGAGGCCGCGCGGGTCGCGCTGGCGGGTGTAGTGGATGTCGGCGAGTTCGGTGGAGGCGTGCACGGCGGCCAGCCGTTCGGTGTCGCCCTTCTTCTCCAGGGCGAGTTCCAGCTCGCAGTTGCGGTCGAAGTGGTCCTCCAGGGCGCGTTTGTTGCGCCCGGTCACCATGAGGATGTCGCGCATCCCCACGCTGACGGCCTCCTCGACGACGTACTGGATGGCCGGCTTGTCCACCACCGGCAGCATCTCCTTCGGGGTGGCCTTGGTGGCGGGCAGGAAGCGGGTGCCGAGTCCCGCGACCGGGATGACGGCTTTCGTTATCTCACTCATGTGGGATGTCCAAAGACGTGTGGGAGTGCCGTGATGCACGGCCTGGGGAGGGGCGCGCGGCGCCCGGGCGAGGGATGCGTACCGGCTCGCCGTCGGCCGTCATAGTGCGCACCACCGGCCGCGTCGCCGCGAGCCCGGCGCCCCGAACGGACGCGACTTAAGGGAGTCGTCGAAGAGTCCGGGGGCCCTCGCGCCCCGCCGCGCGTGCCGTTTCGCGGCGCTTTCACGCCGTTCGCCGCACCGGACCTGCCAAAGTCGTTGCGGATCACCTTCCCGGCGCAGCAACATAAAGAACGCTATTTATGCTGGACGGGTCGACGTCGTCGTATGGGAGGGACTGTCAGATGACCGTGCTGTACGAGCCGGATCCCGGGGGTCCGGCCGGCCTCGACGGGACCCGTCGGCTCAGCTCGTTCACCGACGCGGTCTTCGGCCGGCTGCCGCGGGCCGATCAGCGTCGCTGGGCCGAGCTGTACGTCAGGGCGCTGCTGAGCACACCCGGGAAGAAGTCGGTGCGCAGGCTCGCGGACTCCGTCAGCGACTCCCCCACCGCCTCGCAGTCCATGCACCAGTTCGTCAACGCCAGCCCCTGGGACTGGCAGGCGATCCGTCAGGACCTGCTGCGCTGGGTGGAGCAGCAAACCACCGCCACGGCGTGGGCGCTGGCCCCGGCGTTCATCCCCAAGCGGGGCGGCCACTCGGTCGGGGTGCACCGGCGCTTCGACCCGTTCCTGCGCCGGGCCACCACCTGTCAGCTCGGTATCGGGCTCTTCCTCTGCGGTCCCGCCGGTCCGCTCCCCGTCGACTGGAGCCTCTACATCCCCGACGACTGGCCGGCCGACCCCCGGCTCGGCGCCCGCGTACGGCTTCCCGAGGACGCCGGCGGCCCGATGTGGTCCCAGGCGGCCGGACTCGCGGGTCGAACCCTGTCATGGACCTGCGGTCCGGAAGTGCCGCTCACCGCGGACCTGTCCTGGATGCCGGACCGGGGCGCCTTCCTCGCCCAACTGGCCTACAGCGAACGGCCGTTCGTCGTGGAGGTGCCCGAGACGGCGGCGGTGCGGCCGGTCGCGGCCGGACATCCGGCGCCCGCGCCGGTGACGGTGCGGCGGCTGCTCGACAGCCGGGGCGGTCTGGCGACCGGCGGTGAGCACCACCACGGGGTGGACATCGTGTCGATGCCGGTGACCCTGCCCGGGGCCACCTCGCGGCAGCCCCGGCTGCGACTGCTGGCCCAGCGGCGGGCGGGCGGCCGGGGCACCGCGGTGTGGCTGACGAACCTGGTCGACCGGCCGCTGGCGCAGCTGCTGCCGCTGATGCGCCAGCCGCTGCTGGCGTCCGCGGTGGTGAACTCGCTCAGCGGCGACTTCGGCCTCCAGGACTTCGAGGGCCGTTCCTACCCGGGCTGGCACCACCACACGACCCTGGTCTCCGTGGCCTTCACGCACTACCGGCTGCGCGGCCCGGAGGCCTGACCGGCCGTCCGGGCCTCGCCCGGGCACGCGCAGCGTCACGACGGGGGGGCTCAGGGCAGGCCCACGGTGGTGGGCCGGGGCCCCGCCGCCAGGCCGGTCAGGGCCGCCTGCCAGACCTCGGTGAAGTCCGCCGCGCCCGGGGCGGGCCGGCCCGTGGTTCCCCGGGCTTCGACCGCCACTCCCTCCACCAGGTGCCGGACGAGCTGGGCGGCCGCCCTCGGCCGGATGTCCTCGGTGAGCTCCCCGGCGTCCCAGGCGAGCCCGATCAGCTCCTCGACCTCGTCGCGCCAGTCGGACGGCCAGGCGGAGTGCACCTGGCCCTCCGTGATCAGCCGCGCCGCAGACCGGGCCCGCACACTCTCCCGCAGCACCACCGCCACCGCCTGGACCAGCGACGACAGGTCCTCCAGCGGCCGCCCGGTGCGCGGGGCCGCGGCGCGGACGTGCTGGAGTTCGGCGGCCCCCTCGTCCGCCACCGCCGCCGCCAGCGCGGCCTTGCTGCGGAAGTGGAAGGTCAGCGCCCCCATCGAGATGCCCAGCGCACCGCAGACCGAGGCAAGCGAGGTGCCGTCGTAGCCGTGCCGGTCGAAGTTGTCCGCCGCGGCCAGGACAAGACTGCTGCGGGTGCGGGCGGCTTGCTCTGTCTTCTTCGTCATGTGGGGCCTCGGTGATCGCGGTCGTGAACAGAGGGGCGGACAGCGGCGGCTTCGGCGTCCGCGCCCTCACCGGGGCGGGCTCCGGCCGTGCGGGTCACACGGTCCGGGCGCCTTCCGGCCGGGGTACCGGAGGTCCATGACCCGGGGGCGGGCGGACGGCTCGGCGCCGGGGCCGGGTCGCCCCGGTCACCGGCCGCCGGACCCGCTCCTGGGGTTGCTGCGACGGGGTGCGTCGGTTCTGGTCGCTGCGGCTCGGTCACATGCGTCCTCGGAGGTCACCGGCTGCCAGGGGTCGCCGCGCCGGCCCGCGCACCGGGCGCGGCGGGCGATTCGACCATAGGGCGGCCCGCGGACGACGGGAACGGAAACGGGAGCAGGCCGGAACGTTCTCGGCAAGTCCGCCCGTACGACCGGCCCGGCGCCGCTACCTGGAGGTCCAGCCCCCGTCCACCTGGACGGCCGCGCCGGTGGTGAACGACGAGCGGTCCGAGCAGAGCCAGGCCGCCGTCTGCGCGACCTCCTCCGGTCCGGCCAGCCGCCGTTGCATGGCCCGCTCGGTGAACGGCCCCAGCAGGGAAGGGGTGTTGGTGAGCACCTCGTCCATCAACTCGGTACGGGTGCTGCCGACGATCAGCGCGTTGACCCGGATCCCCTGGTCCGCGTACTCGTCGGCGGCGGCCCTGGTGAGCCCGATGACGGCGTGCTTGGCCGCGATGTACGGGGCGGACGCCCCGGTCGCCCGCACCCCGGCCACACTGGAGGTGTTGACGACGGCGCCGCCGCCGTGGTCCAGCATCACGGCTATCTGGGCGCGCAGGGCGTTCCACACCCCGCGGGCGTTGACGTCCATGATCCGGTCGTACTCGTCGTCCGTCATCAGGTGCATCGGGGTGCCGGTGGACGTCCAGCCCGCGTTGTTGAAAGCGGCGTCCAGACCGCCGTAGGCGTCCAGCGCGGTCCACGCGACCTTGCGCATCTCGTCGGCGCTGGTGACGTCGGCGACGGCGGCGATCGCCGTACCGCCGGCCGCCTCGATCCGCTCGACGACCTCCCGGAGCCGGTCCTTGCGGCGCGCGGCCAGCACCAGACGGGCGCCCTCCCGGGCGAAGAGCAGGGCGGCCGCAGCACCGATCCCGCTGCTGGCCCCGGTGATGACGACGGACTTGCCGTGCAGCAGACCTCGTTCGGACATGACTCTCCTCGGAACGTGGGACGTGGGTGCCCTCCGGCTGAGCGGCGCTGCCGGAGGATCAGAGGGATCAGACGAAGCGGTGCAGATGGGCGGTGGCCCAGCGGGTGAAGCTGGTCGGCGGCCGGCCGGTCAGGCGCTCCACGGTGTCGCCGGTCGCGCTCTTCGCACCGGCGGCCTGCCGGTCGGCCGAGAGCAGCAGCGCCTCCGCCATCGCCGGCGGGTACCGGCGGAGGAAGCCGGCACGGGCCTCGCTCCGGGTCAGCGCCCGGCAGGTGAGGGGCCGGCCCAGCAGCTCGGCCAGGATCCGGGTCTGGTCCTGGGCCGACAGGGCCTGGGGGCCGGTGAGCTGGTACGACCGGCCGTGATGGACGTCGTCGGTGAGCGCGAGCGCGATCACCTCGGCGATGTCCTCCGGCGCCACACAGGCGTTGCGGCTGTCCGGATGCAGCGCCGCGGTGGCGGACCTGGCACGGATGTCCTGCGCCCAGGCCAGGGCATGCGTCATGAAGGACCGGGGCTGGATCATGGTCCAGGGGATGCCGCTGGCCCTGATGCGCCGTTCGTTCTCCCGCTGCCACGAGGTGACCAGGTCGTCGGCGCCCGGGTCGTGGACGGCGGCGGCGGAGAGTTTGACGAGGTGGCCGACCGACGCGTCCAGCGCGGCCCGCAGGATGTTCCGGTCCTGCTGCGGACGGGTGGGGTCGTTGGTGACGACGAGCACCGCGTCCGCGCCGCGGAACGCCTCCCGCAGACTCGCGGGGTCCTCGTGGTCGCAGACCAGGTACCGTACCGGCGCCCCGGGACCGGCCGTGGCGTCCCGGGGTCGGTCCCCCGGGACCGTGCGGCCGGTGAGGGTGAGCCGGTGTCCGGTGGGCGCCAGCCGCCGGGCCACCAGGGAGGCGACCGTACCGCTCGCCCCGGTCAGCACCAGGTGTCGGGTTCTGTGCGCGGTGGCGGTCACGTGGCCGGCACCCGCTGGGGGTCGACGCTGATGTTGGCGCGCACGGCGTCCGAGGAGAGGCTGGGCAGCAGCAACCGCCACATGTCGCAGACGCGCTCCATCAGGTCCGCACGGCCGGTGGCGAGCTGGGAGTAGACCTGCATCCCGGTACAGGCGGCCACCACGAAACGGGCCACCCGGTCGGGTTCGGCCCCCTCTTCCAGCTCTCCGTCGGCCTGCGCCGTCTCCAGCAGATCGCGCATCAGCTTGCGCCAGTCCTCGAACGAGGTCGCGTCGTTCATGCCGTGGCTGCCCTGCTCGACGGCGAGACGGACACCGGCGCGCAGGATCGGGTCGTGCTGCATCCGCTGCGCCCACACCAGCGTGATGTCGACCAGCCGCTGCAGGCCGGTCGACTCCAGATGCGGCTCGATGGTCGTGGCCTGGGCGTTCATCAACGCCTCGGCCACGCCCTGCTTGGAGCCGAAGTGGAAGTAGAGCGCGCCGAGGGTGAGTCCGGCGCGCTCCACGATCCGGGTGACCGCCGCGCCCTCGTACCCCGCCTCGTCGAAGATCTCCGCTGCCGCGAGGAGGAGGCGCTGGCGGGTTCGCGCGGCGCGCTCTGCGTTGGCCGTCTTCATGGGCAATCCATTCCTCGACAAAAATAGAGAACGTATTTTATGTTAGCGCGGTCACCGCAGCCAGCGGCCAGTCATACAGGGGGAGAGTCAGCAATGTTGCACACGCACACCAGCGGCTTTGACATGTCCCAGCTCAGCACCGCGGTCCCGAGAGAACTCGTCCACAAGCGGGCGCACGCCGAAGTGCTGCTCACCGGTTGGACCACACACACCGACAACCGGCACACCGTCCGGGCCCAGTGGCCCCGGTTCCACAGCTTCTACTGGCCCCGCGACCAGCGGTTCGACCCCATGCTGTTCGTCGAGTCGGTCCGCCAGACCCTGCCACTGCTGTCCCACACCGCCTACGGCGTCCCGTTCGGCAACCATCTGATCTGGGACGACTTCAGCTACCGCGTCGAACCGTCCGCCATGGCAGTCCCCGCGTCCCCCGCCGACGTGGTGCTCGACGTCGTGTGCGAGGACGTACGCACCAGGAACGGCGCCTTCGTCTCGATGGTCATGCACACCACCGCCCACCTGGACGGGGAGCGCATGGGCACGGCCACCGCACGGTTCGCCAACCGCGCCCCGGCCCTCTACCGCCGGCTGCGCGGGAACCGCAACGACCCCGCGGCCGTACGTGCCACCGCGCTGCCACTGCCCCCGGCGCTGCGGCCCGCCGCGGTGGGCCACTGCCTGCCGTACAACGTGGTACTGGCCGACAGCACCCGCACGGACCGCTGGCAGTTGCGCGCCGACCTGGACCACCCGGTGCTGTTCGACCACCCGGTCGACCACGCCCCCGGCATGCTCCTGCTGGAAGCGGTCCGCCAGGCCGCGCACGCCCACCGGCCGACCGCCACCGGCATGGTCACCGGGATGTCCGTCACCTTCGACCGCTGGGTGGAACTGGACCGGCCGGCCTGGGTGTGCGTGGCACCGCTGGGCGGCGACGGACTGCGGATCACCATCGAACAGGGAGAGGAGGTCTGCCTGGGCGCCGAGGTGACCACCACCCGACCGACCCCGCTGCCCACGCCCGAACGGATCCCCGCCCTCACCTGACCGACGACCGTCCCCACCCGCCGCCTCCCCGCGCGCTCCTCGCGCGGGGAGGGGCACCGCAGCGGCTCGGCCGCCGTACCGCCGTCGGGCGACGGCCCTGTCCACAGGTGCGGTTGGACGGGGCGAAGCGAGTCTTGGAGTGAGTGCCGAGACGAAGGGCGGGTAAGGGCCGCCGGGCCCGCCGGCCGGATCAGGTGGCCGAGTCCACCGGTTCGGGGGCCCGCTCCTGCGGGGCCTGCGGGGTGGGGGCCCGGTCCGCGTTCACGACCACCCCGGCGATCAGGGCGCCGAGGAGCAGCGCGGCCATCGCCCACCAGGTGGCCACGTTGAAGCCGTGCACGGCGGCCTTCGCGGCCAGCAGCGCCTTGTCCGGGACGCTCGCGGCGTGCGCGGTGGCGTACCGGGTGGTGACGCTCGCGGCGATGGTGTTGAGGAGGGCCGTGCCGATCGAACCGCCCACCTGCTGGGCGGTGTTGAAGGTGGCCGAGGCCGCCCCGGAGTCGCGCGGGGCCACGTTGCCGGTGGCCAGGGAGACGGAGGTCATCATCGCCGTACCCATGCCGAGGCCGAGCATCAGCATGCCGGGCAGGATGTGCGAGGCGTACGCCGGTTCGACCCCGACCTGGGCGATCAGCGCCAGCGCCCCGGCCGCGAGCAGCAGCCCGGGCACCATCAGCACGCGGGGCGGGACCCGGTGCAGCAGCCGGGCGGCGACCTGGGTGGAGCCGGTGACCATGCCGACGGTGATGGGGAGATAGGCGACGCCGGTCTTCACGGGCGAGTAGCCGAGGACGCGTTGCATGTAGTACGTCAGGAAGAGGAAGACGCCGAACATGCCGACGGTCACCAGCAGCACGGTGAGGAACGCGCCGATGCGCTGCCGGTCCCGTACGACGGTCATCGGGAGCAGCGGGACCGGGGCACGGGTCTGCCAGTAGCCGAAGAGACCGAGCAGCGCGACCCCGCCGGTCAGCAGCGTCAGGACCAGGCCGTCGGTCCAGCCGCGGGACTCCGCCTCGGAGAAGCCGTAGACCAGGGAGAGCATGCCGGCCGAGCCGAGCAGGGCGCCGGGGACGTCGAGGCGGGCGTCGGGATGCCGGCCGCCGCCGGGCAGCAGGGCCCAGGCGCCGGCGAACGCGACCAGCGCGATCGGCACGTTGACGTACAGGCACCAGCGCCAGTCCAGGTACTGGGTGAGGAAGCCGCCGGCGAGCAGCCCGACCGCGGCACCCGCGCCGATGATGGCGCCGAAGATGCCGAACGCCTTACCGCGTTCCTTCGGGTCGGTGAACGTCGTCGCGAGCAGCGACAGCGCGGCCGGCGCGAGCAGCGCGCCGAACACGCCCTGCAGGGCCCGCGCCCCGAACAGCATCCCCTGGTTCACCGCGGCCCCGCCGAGCGCGGAGGCGGCCGCGAAGCCGACCAGGCCGGTCATGAACGCCACCCTGCGTCCGGCCAGGTCGGCGATCCGGCCGCCGAGCAGCAGCAGTCCGCCGAAGGCGAGGGTGTAGGCGGTGATCACCCACTGCCTGTTGCCGTCGGACATGTGCAGCGCGACCTGGGCGGAGGGGAGCGCGATGTTGACGATGGTCATGTCGAGCACGACCATCAGCTGGGCCAGTGCGATGACGACCAGAGCCCACCAGCGTCGGTTGTCGGCCATGGCCCAATCGTGCTCCGCCACCGGCCAGTTGGGAACGCCCGCGTCTCTTATTACGGTGTTTTTGCCGAGCCCCGCGCCCCTGTGGACCCCGCCGCCGGCTGCCCCAGGGCGTCCCGGCACAGCAGCCGCAGCGAGCCGTGGCCGCCGTAGCAGCGCCGGGCCTCGTCGACGGGGTCCCAGAGCCGGCCGTCGGGGGTGCGGATCCAGTGCTCGCCGCCCGACGCCCACCATTCGGCGCCGGTGTGACGGACGATCACCTCACCGGCGTAGGCCCCGAGACCGCGCAGTGTCTCCCGCACGGCGTCGTAGGGCACGCCCTCCCGGCGTATCTCCTCGATCACCCGGTCGACCCGCCACAGGCTCTGCGCCGAGTAGTCGAGCCGGACCCGGGCGCCTTCGCGCATCACGGCGACCGCGTCCGCCGCCCACCGGGCCGGTCTGGCGGCGGCGTGCGGCCTGGTCTGCTGCCCTGCGGTCCCGTAGGGGGGTGTCACGTAGTGGACTGTCACATAGGGAAGATCCAGGTCGGCGGGAGTTTCGTCACCCGGATCGGACGCTGTTCCCGCAACCGGCGCAGGACCCGCGCACCGTCCTCACCAATGGTTCACCCGAGCCCACGGGCCCGCCGCGACACCACCGCGCGCAGCACCCGGCGGCCCTCGGTGGAGACGTCCAGCGCGCGGCGCAGTCCGGCCGCGCCGTGCCCGGCGAGCAGTTCCAGCACCGTGACCTGGCGCCGCAGTTCGGCGGCGACCAGCGGTGACATGCCCTCGGTGCCGCCCTCGCGGCGGGTGTCGACGGAGGGCGCCGCGTCCTCGGCGGGGTCGAGGAGCCGGTGGATCTGCAGCGAGGCGACGGAACAGGCGTCGGCCCACAGGCGGACGTCGGCTGCCTCCTGCGACACGGGCGCGGCGTCCAGCATCCGCCGGGCCAGCGTCTCGGCCTCGTCGGACTGGCCGCCCGCGCCGCCGCCGGTCTCCGCGCCGGAGCCGAGCGAGCCGCGCGCCTTCTCAAGGCCCGCGCTCCAGTCGGAGCCGTCGGCGAGGCTCGCCCACAGCGGCCGCAGCACCAGGTCGTCCCCGCCAAGGAGCGGTACGCACCGATCCAAACAAGCCAGCCCGCTGGCGGCCAGTCCGCGTTCATCGGCCTGAGCGATCAGCTCCACCAGGCTCATCCCACGCCTCCCAGAAACGGTACATACCAAGGCCCCACTTGCACGGAGCTCGTACTTTCCCTAACTGCGTGCGACGGTACGGCAGTGTCACACAGGCGGGACACCCAGGATGCGAAGGAGTTCAGGGAAAGGGTTTTCGGCCAACAGAGGTCGTACGGCGGCGGCTCAGAGCCCGGCCGGGGCGGGGCCCGCCATCGCCTTCGCGTGCTGCATGCGGGTCAGTCGCACCACGAGCAGCACGGCGAGGACGGCGGCGACGAGGTCGAGAGCGTGCGCGATGAGCATCTCCACGGAGACCGCTTGGTCCCAGGCCACGCCCAGGTCGTCGCCGGAGCCGGCGCTCGCCAGGCGGCCGGCGAACAGCGCGACCAGCCACAGGGTCCACCAGGCGTTGACCAGCTTGTGCGAACGGGCCGTCCCCCACGGGCTGCTGGCGTCCCAGATGTCGAGGGTGATCCGGCGCGGGAACCAGAGGCTCGCGATCGGCACGAACCAGCCGCCGATCGCCCAGCCCGGCGACATGCTCTGCCGGAGCGGGTCGAACACCTGGGCGTTGGCGCGCACCCGCTGGAACCAGCACAGGTACACGATCACGCAGGCGACCATCGAGACGGCGTGGGCGCGGGCGGCGAGGCGGACCAGCGCGTCGGCTCGGTCGGCCCGCAGGAACACCCCGGCACCGGTCTCGCCGTCCATGAGGTCGCCCATGACGTCGTACCTCAGGAAGTCCGCCCAGACGGCGAACAGGTCGGCGGCCATGACCACCCCGAGCAGGACGGCCGCGGCCCAGCCGAGACCCACCGGCGAGCGCAGCCACAGCCCCGGCGTGCTGCCGAAGGCCGGGGCCGGTTCGGGTGAGTCGCCGAGGCAGCGGTGGCACAGGGTGGCGCCGGGCGCGGCGGCGAAGTGGTGGCAGCGGGCGCAGATCAAGACGGTTCCCCCGGGACGCGGCAGTGCGCGGAGCCCTCCCCAGGTCCGCGCGCGGAATGCGGAACATACGGCCCGGCACCGCCGTACGTCCACCCGTACCGCCTCGTCCTCGCAGGTCAGCCCAGTCTGTTCGCGAGGGCCTTGAAGTCCGTCCAGGACATCGCCGGGGTGGTCTCCGGGTCCCAGAGCTTCTCGATGGTGGCCCGCAGCGGCATCCTGATGCCGGCCGCCACCTGGTCCTGGGTCTGGGAGTTGGCCAGGTCGCACCAGACCGCGAAGGAGCCGCCGAGGACCTGGGGTTCGTAGCGCGCGGCCACGGCCGAGGTGCCGCGCAGCATGCGCGGGATCCACTGCTCGTAGATGCGCTGACCGGTCGGGTAGACGAAGGTGTTGGGCTGCCCGAGGACGTAGTACAGGTACTCGTCGTTGTAGTTGAGGACCTTGCGGCCGGCCCTCAGGTACTCCACGGGCTGCCGGGCGCCGTTCTCCTTGCCGGTCCAGTAGGCGACCTGCAGGTCGTCGGCGGGCTGCACGGAGGCACCCCGCAGGAAGCCGTCGTTCCACGCCCGCATGGTGCGCTCGTGGGCGCGGACGGTGTCGGCGCGGTCGTTCAGCCAGCCGGTGGTGAGGTCGGCGACGGTGCCCGAGGCCCCGTACGCCTCCCGGGCCGCGGCCGCCAGCTGCGGGTAGGAGGCCTCGGGGTCCGCGACGGTCAGCGCCTGGTACTCGTCGCCGCCGAGGTTCCAGTAGGAGCCGGGGAACAGGTCGGCGTACTCGTCGAGCAGGTCGTCGACGATCTTCGCCGAGGCGTCCTCGGAGATGTCGATGGCGCCCCTGGTGGCGACGCCCTGCGCGTTGCGCAGCTGCAGCTCGGGGTGGGCGGCGAGGACGGCGCCGAGGTGTCCGGGCGAGTCGATCTCCGGTACGACCTGGATGTGCCGGGCGGCGGCGAGCGCGACGATCTCCTTCACCTGGGCCTTGGTCAGGTGGTCCCGGGAGACGATCTCCGGGTGGGTGTCGGACTCGATCCGGAAGCCCTGGTCGTCGGAGAAGTGCAGACCGAGCTCGTTGAACTTCAGGTCGCCGAGTTCTCGTATCCGGTCCTCTATCCAGCCGGCGGTGAACGGCTTGCGCGCGATGTCCAGCATGAACCCGCGCTGCGGCTTGGCCGGCTGGTCCCGCACCACCCCCTCCGGGGCCGTACCGCCGCCGTGCACCTCCTGCTTGAGGGTCCGGGTGCCGTAGAAGACGCCGGCGTCCCCGGGCCCGCTGATCCGCACCGACCCGCCGCGCACGGTCATGGTGTACGACTCCGGGTCCCCGCTGCCGCCGAGGTCGAGCCGCAGGTCGCCCGGCCGGACATCCTCGTCCGCGCCCTTCTGCCCGGCGTACGACAGCCCCAGCTCGCCCGCGGTCAGCCGCCCCTCGTCGGCCAGCGCCGCGTCGCTCACCACGACCCGGCCGCCCCGGTGCGGGCGCCAGCCGGGGCCGCGGGCGGCGGTGTGGGAGCGGACGGCGGGGATGGTGCGGGGGGCCTGGGAGAGGGGGTAGCTGCGGGTCGGTGTGGGGGTGGCCGCCCCGGAGCGCGCCCCGGACGAGGCCGACCGGTCGCTTCCCGAGGGCTGCCGGGACGCTCCGGCGGTACTCCCGCCGTCGCCGCCCGAGGAGGCCCATACGCCGATGCCCGTGCCGAGCGCGACGGTCCCCGCGAAGGCAGCGGCGGCGACCACCGCCCGCCTCCGCGTGCCCTGCCGTGCCGACGGCCTGCGCCTGTGCTGGCTCACGGCTACAACTTACGACGCACCCGCCGCACAGCCGTCATCGACGCAATCTGAAACTCTCCCGTTCGGGTGAAATTCAGGCAACCAACGGACACACCGTGGACGTCCTCGATAACGTCGACGACACATCTCTCACAGCATCCCCTGCCACACCACATGTGACGCGAGGACCCACGCTGCCCGCCCACCGCCTGCCCCATCTCCCCACCCCGCTGGACGCCTTCAACGCCGCATCCGACGACGAGGCCGGCGCGCTGCTCCTGCACTGCCTGCACAGCCTGCGCTGGTCCCGTCGCATCTCCGACCACCGCCCCTACCCCGACGTGGAGTCCCTCCTGGCGGCGGCCGACGAAGCGGCGTACGACCTCTCCCCGGGCGACCTGTCGGAGGCACTGGCGGGCGAGTGCCTCCCGGAGCTGCCCGAGGACACGTACTCGGCCGCCCACACGGCCCTGACGGCGGCCCAAGCGGCCTACGAGGCCAAGTTCGGCCACGTCTTCGTCATCCACCTCGGCGACACGCCACCCGCCGAATCCCTGGATCGCGTCCTGGAGGGCATCCGGTCACGTTTGACAAACGATCCGGAGGAGGAGCGGGTGGTGACGGCGGAGGAGCTCCGGCGCCTTGCCGGGCAACGGCTCGCCGAGACACTCAGGGGCGCGGGGAACTGCGCGACCAGCCACAACGGCGCCGCACCCGGCAGATAACCGCACAGACCGCCCCGGGCCCCGTCGGCGCTCACCCATCCGCGTGCCACTTTGATCACACCGGTAGGCCCGGCGTAAGCCCAGCCGCAGCGCCTCGCTACGATGCTGGGGGCCGGTGGACCGTACCCGGCCGGGCCCGACCGACACCCACAAGCCGGCGCGGCCCCGATACCCCGCTCCCGGAGGGACTTCCGTGCCGGCTGGAACGCTGTACCGCGGCCGGGAAGGAATGTGGTCCTGGGTGGCTCACCGAGTCACCGGCGTCCTCATTTTCTTCTTCCTGTTCGTTCACGTGCTGGACACCGCTCTCGTCCGCGTCTCCCCCGAGGACTACGACAAGGTCGTAGCCACGTACAAGACGCCGATCGTCGCACTGCTGGAGTACGGCCTGGTGGCCGCCATCCTCTTCCACGCCCTCAACGGCCTGCGCGTGATCGCCGTCGACTTCTGGTCGAAGGGCCCGCGCTACCAGAAGCAGATGCTCTGGACGGTCGTCGGTGTCTGGGTCGTCCTGATGGCCGGGGCCATTTACCCCGTTCTCGGCCACGCCGCTCGTGTCCTGTTCGGGAGCTGACGCAGATGTCGACCACTGAAACCCCCGCCGGCGTCGGTCCCGTCGAGGGCGCGCCCCTCTTCAACGTGGACAACCCGGCCCCCCTCATCGAGGCCCCGCGCAAGCGCACCAAGAAGACCCCGCGCTCCACCCGCGGCAACTTCGAGATGGCCGCCTGGCTGTTCATGCGCCTGTCCGGCGTCGTGCTGGTCGTCCTGGTCCTCGGCCACCTGCTGATCCAGCTGGTGCTCGACGGCGGCGTGTCGAAGATCGGCTTCGCCTTCGTGGCCGGCCGCTGGGCGAGCCCCTTCTGGCAGGTCTGGGACCTGCTGATGCTGTGGCTCGCCATGCTGCACGGCGCGAACGGCCTGCGCACGATCATCAACGACTACGCGGAGCGCGCGAACACCCGGCTGTGGCTCAAGGGCCTGCTCTACACGGCCACGGTGTTCACCATCCTGCTGGGCTCGCTGGTGATCTTCACCTTCGACCCGAACATCCGCTAGGCACGGGGCTGCGAGAATCATGAAGATCCACAAGTACGACACCGTCATCGTCGGCGCCGGCGGCGCGGGCATGCGCGCGGCCATCGAGTCCACGAAGCGCAGCCGCACCGCGGTCCTGACCAAGCTCTACCCCACCCGCTCCCACACGGGCGCCGCGCAGGGCGGCATGGCCGCCGCGCTCGCCAACGTGGAGGAGGACAACTGGGAGTGGCACACCTTCGACACCGTCAAGGGCGGTGACTACCTGGTCGACCAGGACGCCGCCGAGATCCTGGCGAAGGAGGCCATCGACGCCGTCCTCGACCTGGAGAAGATGGGCCTGCCGTTCAACCGGACGCCCAACGGGACGATCGACCAGCGCCGCTTCGGCGGCCACAGCCGCAACCACGGCGAGGCGCCGGTCCGCCGGTCCTGCTACGCGGCCGACCGCACCGGCCACATGATCCTCCAGACGCTGTACCAGAACTGCGTGAAGGAGGGCGTGGAGTTCTTCAACGAGTTCTACGTCCTGGACCAGCTGATCACCGAGGTCGACGGCGTCAAGAGGTCGTCCGGCGTGGTGGCGTACGAGCTGGCCACCGGTGAGATCCACATCTTCCAGGCGAAGGCGGTCATCTACGCCTCCGGCGGCACCGGCAAGTTCTTCCGGGTGACGTCCAACGCGCACACGCTCACCGGTGACGGCCAGGCGGCCGTCTACCGCCGCGGCCTGCCGCTGGAGGACATGGAGTTCTTCCAGTTCCACCCGACCGGCATCTGGCGCATGGGCATCCTGCTGACGGAGGGCGCCCGCGGTGAGGGCGGCATCCTCCGCAACAAGGACGGCGAGCGCTTCATGGAGAAGTACGCGCCGGTCATGAAGGACCTCGCGTCCCGTGACGTCGTCTCGCGCTCCATCTACACGGAGATCCGCGAGGGCCGCGGCTGCGGTCCCGAGGGCGACCACGTCTACCTCGACCTCACCCACCTGCCGCCGGAGCAGCTGGACGCGAAGCTCCCGGACATCACCGAGTTCGCGCGCACCTACCTGGGCATCGAGCCGTACACGGACCCGATCCCGATCCAGCCCACCGCGCACTACGCCATGGGCGGCATCCCGACCAACGTCGAGGGTGAGGTCCTCTCGGACAACACCACCGTCGTCCCGGGCCTGTACGCGGCCGGCGAGGTCGCCTGTGTCTCCGTGCACGGCGCCAACCGCCTCGGCACCAACTCGCTCCTGGACATCAACGTGTTCGGCCGCCGGGCGGGCATCGCGGCCGCCGAGTACGCGCACGGCCACGAGTACGTGGAGCTCCCGGAGGACCCGGCCGGGTTCGTCGTCTCCCAGATCGAGCGGCTGCGCTCCTCGACGGGCAACGAGCGGGTCGCCACGCTCCGCAGGGAGCTGCAGGACACCATGGACGCCAACGTCATGGTGTTCCGCACCGAGCAGACGATCAAGACGGCGGTCGAGAAGATCGCGGAGCTGCGCGAGCGCTACAAGAACGTCTCGATCCAGGACAAGGGCAAGCGGTTCAACACGGACCTGCTCGAGGCCATCGAGCTCGGCAACCTGCTCGACCTCGCCGAGGTCATGGCGGTCTCCGCGCTGGCCCGCAAGGAGTCCCGCGGCGGTCACTACCGCGAGGACTACCCCAACCGCGACGACGTCAACTTCATGCGCCACACCATGGCGTACCGCGAGGTGGGCGACGACGGCGCCGAGTCCATCCGTCTCGATTACAAGCCGGTCGTCCAGACCCGCTACCAGCCGATGGAGCGTAAGTACTGATGGCAACCCCCGTTCTGGACAAGGCGGACGAGGCCGGCCGGCCCGAGCCCGGTTTCGCCGACTCCCCCTACATCACGGTCACCTTCCGGGTCCGCCGCTTCAACCCGGAGGTCTCCGCGGACGCGGTCTGGGAAGACTTCCAGCTGGAGATCGACCCGAAGGAGCGCGTCCTCGACGGCCTCCACAAGATCAAGTGGGACATCGACGGCACGCTGACCTTCCGCCGTTCCTGCGCGCACGGCATCTGCGGTTCGGACGCGATGCGGATCAACGGCAAGAACCGTCTTGCCTGCAAGACCCTCATCAAGGACATCAACCCCGAGAAGCCGATCACGGTCGAGCCCATCAAGGGCCTGACGGTCCTCAAGGACCTGGTCGTCGACATGGAGCCGTTCTTCCAGGCGTACCGGGACGTCATGCCCTTCCTCATCACGAAGGACACGAACGAGCCCACGCGCGAGCGTCTGCAGTCCGCCGAGGACCGCGAGCGCTTCGACGACACCACGAAGTGCATCCTCTGCGCCGCCTGCACGTCCTCGTGCCCGGTCTTCTGGAACGACGGCCAGTACTTCGGGCCGGCCGCCATCGTCAACGCGCACCGCTTCATCTTCGACTCGCGTGACGAGGCGGGCGAGCAGCGCCTGGAGATCCTCAACGACCGCGACGGCGTCTGGCGCTGCCGCACGACCTTCAACTGCACGGACGCCTGCCCGCGCGGCATCGAGGTCACCAAGGCGATCCAGGAGGTCAAGCGAGCGCTGATCACGCGCCGCTTCTGATCCCGGCTGGGCCACGGCACCGAAGGCCCCGCTCCCGCGAAGGGAGCGGGGCCTTCGGCGTACCCGGCCTCACCCCACGGCAGGTCTGCGCCACTCCCGGGCGCCCGCCGCGCGCATCAGGGACAGCGCCTCGTCCGGATCGCCGGAGACCAGGGGGTGGACGAGTTCGACGTAACGGACCTGACCGGCGAGGGACCTGCGGAGCCGGCGGAGGCTGCGGGCGTCGAAGGAGACCCGGCCGCGGCGGTCCACGACGCCCGCGGAGACGGCCAGCCCCTCGATGCCGACCTTGCACTCGGTCAGCGCGGTCCTGCGGCACACGTGAATCTCGACGTCGCCCTGCCACAGGCCGAGGACCGCCTTGTAGGTCACTCCCGAGCCGGCGTAGGTCACGACGGCGAGATGCCGGTCGCCTTCCCCGCCGCCCGGCCCGGCCAGGCCCAGCCGCTGCGCGACGTCGGCGAAAGCGGCCCGCGCCTCGCCGTGGAAGGCCTCTGCTCCCGGAGCCATCCCCGCCCCCTCGCTCGCCCGGCACCGACGACGGCTCAGCGTAGCGACGTGACGGCCCCCTCTCGGCCCATTGAGTGACCCGACGGTCAGCCCGCCCGGCAACCGTCATCTTCGCTCCTAATCTGATCGCATGTCAGATGACGAGTCGTACGAACTGCTCGGGTTCGACAACGTGGTGATGCCGGTCGGGAATCTCGCGGCCGCCGTCTCCTTCTACGAGCGGGCCGGGTTCACGGTGGGATTCCGGTTCGACGAGGGCGGGATCGCCCTGTTGAAGGTCGGGGGCGAGACGCCCGGGATCCTGCTGCGGGCCGAGGAGGGCCTCGGATACCGGCCGGCGGTGTGGGCGTCGCCGCGCGTGTGGCTGGAGGTGCCGGACGCACGGGGCGCGGCCCGGCGCCTCAAGGAGGCCGGGATCGCCGTGCTCGACGAGCCGTTCTCCGTGGCCACCGGCTGGACCGTCGAGGTCGCCGACCCCTGGGGGAACATCATCGGCCTCACGGACTACAGCAAGCGGCCGGAGCTGGCGCGGCGAGGGTGAAGCGGGTCACCCGGCAACCGAGTTGAACGTGTTCAAAACTAGGTCTACAGTCATCCCTGTCAGCGTTTTGAACGCGTTCAAGAAGGGGTGGGGCATGGACCGCACGGTCATCGCCTACGTCATCTACCTGCTCGTCAGCATCGGTCTGACCATCTGGGTGGCCCGCACGCTCAGCCGCAACGGGCGGATCTTCCTCTCCGACGTCCTGCACGGCAACGAGCAGCTCGCCGACGCCGTCAACCACCTCCTGGTCGTCGGCTTCTACCTCGTGAACCTCGGCTTCGTCGCGCTCTACCTGCACACCAGCGACACGATCGACGACACCCGGGGCATCTTCGAGGCACTGTCGTCCAAGCTCGGTGTGGTGCTGCTGGTGCTCGGCGTGATGCACCTCGGCAACGTGTACGTGCTCAACCGGATCAGGCGCCGCGGGGTCATGGAGAAGGAGCAGCTCCCGCCGGTCCCGCCGCAGGGCTGGACCGCACCGGCGGCGGGGGCGTGACCGCCGTGACCGGCACCGACGACCGGGGCGCCGTGCGCGCCCCGGTCCGCGGGCTCACCGTCCTCTACGACGCCGAGTGCACCCTCTGCACCCACCTGCGCGACTGGCTCGTGCGGCAGCCGCAGCTGGTGCCGCTGGAGCTGGTCCCGGCGGGCTCGGCCGAGGCCCGCACCCGCTTCCCGGACCTCGACCACGCGGCCACCTTCGACGAGGTCACGGTCGTCGGCGACGCGGGGCAGGTCTACCGGGACACCGCCGCCTGGATCGTCGTGCTCTGGGCACTGCGGGAGCAGCGGCCGCTCGCCCACCGGCTCAGCACGCCGGCCGGGGCCCGGCTGGCGCGGGGCGCGGTGCTCGCCGCCGCCAGGTGGCGGGGCGCGCAGTGGGGCGGGAAGGTCTACCGGCGCGCGGACGGGTGGACGTACGACCCGGGGCTCGGGTGGATCCACGACCCCGCGGGCTGTGACGGCGACGCCTGCGCCACTCGTTAGGCTCTGTCCGTGTCCGCGAAGAACGACGGTCCCGTCGAGGCCGCTGCCCAGAGCAAGTCCGAGCAGACCCGCGCGCTGATCCTGGAGACGGCGATGCGGCTGTTCCGGGAGCGGGGCTACGAGAAGACCACGATGCGGGCCATCGCCACGGAGGCCGGGGTCTCCGTCGGCAACGCGTACTACTACTTCGCCGGCAAGGAACACCTGATCCAGGGCTTCTACGACCAGCTCGCCGCCGAGCACCGGGTGGCGGTCCGCGAGGTCCTGGACAAGGAGACCGACCTGGAGAAGCGGCTCGCCGGCGTGCTCAAGGTGTGGCTGGACATCGCCAGGCCGTACCACGAGTTCGCGGTCCACTTCTTCAAGAACGCCGCCGACCCCGACAGCCCGCTCAGCCCCTTCTCCCCGGAGAGCGAGCACGCGCGCGTGGAGGCCATCGGCGTGCACCGCGAGGTGCTGGCCGGGGCGAAGGCGAAGGTCGCCCCGGAACTGCGGGACGTGCTGCCCGAGTTGATGTGGCTCTCCCAGATGGGCCTGGTCCTGTACTGGATCTTCGACCGGACCGAGGACAGCGAGCGCAGCTACCGGCTGGCCGAGCGGGGCGCCCGGCTGACCGCGCGAGGCGTGTCCCTCGCGCGGTTCCGGGTGCTGCGACCGCTGGTCCTGGAGGTCCACGAGCTGTTCACGGACTTCCTGCCCGGGATGACGCGGGTGCTGCCGGATCCCGGAGGCAGAAGCAGGGGCGGCGCGGCTAGTTGACCGCGTCCACCTCGTCCCCGGTCAGCTCCACGTCGTACACCACCGGCCCCTCCGCCACCGTCACGTGCCGGGCCTTCGAGCCGTACGACGCCGACGTGACCGCCAGCAGATAGGCCCCCGGCGCCGGGACCGACACGATGTAGGAGCCGTCCGCCAGGGAGGTCACGCGGTCCAGTTGGCGGCCACCCTTGGACATCACGGTGACCGAGGCCGCCTCCACCGGGTCGCCGCCCGGTGTGCGGACGAAGCCGTGGATCGCCGTGCCCGGGCCGGTGGGCTCGGCCGGATCCACAGCCGCCGCGGGCTCCTGGGGTTCCACCGCCAGGTGCGGGAGCCGCTTGTCGAGCCAGGCCGGCAGCCACCAGTTGGAGCGGCCCAGCAGGTGCATCGCCGCCGGGACCAGGGCCGTACGCAGGATGAAGGCGTCCAGGGCGACCGCGGCCGCCAGGCCGACGCCCGCCATCGCGGCGCCCGAGTCGCCGCTGAGGACGAAGGCGAGGAAGACGCAGACCATGATCAGGGCCGCGGAGTTGATGACACGGCTGGTCTCCGCGAGGCCGACCCGGACCGCCCGCGCGTTGTCCTTGGTGTGCACCCACTCCTCGTGCATCCGGCTCACCAGGAACACCTGGTAGTCCATGGAGAGGCCGAAGAGCAGGGAGAGCATGATGACCGGGAGGAACGCGTTGATCGGGCCCTCCTTGCCGAGGCCCAGCAGGTCCAGACCCCAGCCCCACTGGAAGACCGCCACCAGGACGCCGAAGGAGGCCGCCGCCGCGATCAGGTTCATCACGGCGGCCGTCAGCGGGACCACCAGGGAGCGGAAGGCGACCAGGAGCAGCAGGAAGCCCAGGGTGATGATGGTCCCGATGAAGAGGGGCAGCCGGTCGCCGGTGACGGAGGCGAAGTCCTTCGACACCGCCGTCACGCCGCCCACGTGCGCCTGTGCGCCCGCCTTCGGGATCACCTGGTCGCGCAGGGTGTCGATGAGGTCGTCGGTCTCCTTGGACTGCGGGGAGGTGGTCGGGACCACCTGGATGACCGTGACGCCCTGCGACGGGGGCAGTTCGGCCACCTGGGCGACGCCCGGGGTCGACTGCAGGCCCTGGACCAGCTTCGCGGTGTCGCCGCCGACGCTGACCACCTGGAGGGGGCCGTTGAAGCCGGGGCCGAAGCCCTCGGCGAGCAGGTCGTAGGCCTTCCTGGTGGTCGTGGACGCGTCGTCGTTGCCCTGGTCGGTGGCGCCGAGCCGGAGCGAGAGGACCGGGATGGCCAGGACCGCCATGACGACCACGGCGAGCACGGCGATGCGGCGCGGGCGCTTCTCGACGTTCGCCGACCAGCGGGCCGCGAGCCCGCTCGCCTTCTCCGGTTCCGGGCCCTCGGCGGCGAGCCGGCGGCGCTGGCGACGGCTGAGGACGCGCGGGCCGAGGAAGCCGAGCAGGGCGGGCAGCAGGGTGGTGGCCGCGAGGACGCTGAGCACGACCGTGAGGGACGTGCCGATGACCACGCCGTCCAGGAAGTGCAGCCGGGTGACCAGCATGCCGGCCAGCGCGATGCAGACCGTGCCGCCCGCGAACAGCACCGCCCGGCCCGAGGTGTTGAGGGCGGTGACCGCCGACTCCTCGGGGTCCATGCCGCGCAGGATGCCGCGCCGGTGCCGGGTGACGATGAACAGGGCGTAGTCGATGCCGACGCCGAGGCCGATCAGGGAGGCCAGCAGCGGCGCGATGTCGGGGATGTCGGTGGTGTGGCTGAGCAGCTGGGTGGAGAACAGGCCCATGCCGACGCCGAAGACGGCGATCGCGATGGGCAGGGTCATCGCGAAGAACGAGCCGAAGGCGAGGAACAGCACGACGGCCGCCGCGATGATGCCGACCATCTCCGACAGGCCCTGCGGCGGCTCCTGGACGCGCTGGATGGCCTGGCCGCCCAACTCGACCTGGAGGCCGGACCGTTCGGCGGCCTGCGCGGTGTCGAGGACCTTCTGCACCTGCTCCTTGGGGATTTCGTTCGCCCGCTTGGTGAAGGTCAGCTGGGCGTAGGCGATCGTGCCGTCCTTGCTGATCTGCGCCGACCCGCGGGCGCCCGCGTAGGGGCTGGTGACCGCGCCCACGCCGGGCAGCTTGGCGATCTTGTCGAGGGCCGGCTGGACGCGGTCCTTGACCGCCTGGTCCGTCACCGAGCCGCTGTCGGCCTTCCACACCACGGTGTCCGTGTCACCGGAGGTGTTCGGGAAGGCCTTCTGCATCAGGTCGTACGCGGTCTTGGAGTCCGTGTCGGGGAGGGAGAACACGTTCGCGTAGTTCGTGCCCGCCGTCGAGGCCGAGAAGCCCACGCCGACGAGTGCCCCCACCCACAGCAACAGGACCACCAGCCGGTGCCGATAGCACCACCGTGCCAATGCCGTCACGCTCAACAGCTCCTTGTCGTCGATCACTTCGGTCGGTTGGTCCCCCAGGTCCTGGGGAACAGGATCGGCAGCGGGGAGCGCGCCGGGACACGGGGCGCGCATGACTCTCAAGGAACTCCAAAGCTGCGCGCCCCCGGCCGTCGGCGGCGGCGCCGATACTGGGGGCATGACGGCTCCAGGCAGCACCGTGCTGATCGTGGAGGACGAGCCGAGCATCGCGGACGTCCTCGCCATCGCCCTGCGCTACCACCGGTTCGAGGTGATGACGGCCGGTACGGTCCGGGACGCCCTCGCGCTCGCCGAGCGCACCCGGCCGGACGCGGCCCTGCTCGACGTGATGCTGCCGGACGGCGACGGACGGGCCCTCGCCCGCGAACTGCGCGCCCGGCAGCCCGACCTGGCACTGGTGTTCCTCACCGCCCGGGACGCGCCCGCCGAGATAGTCGGGGCGCTCGGCTACGGCGACGACTACATCACCAAGCCGTTCAACATCGACGAGGTCGTCGCCAGGATCGGCGCCGTGCTGCGCCGCACCCGCCCGGCGGACGTCATCCAGCAGCGCCCGCCGCTGCGCTACGGCGACCTGGAGCTGGACGAGACGACGTACTCGGTGCACCGCGCGGGCCGCACGGTCGAGCTGACCCCGACCGAGTACGCGCTGCTGCGCTTCCTGGTGCGCAACGGCGGCCGGATCGTGCCGAAGGAGCAACTGCTCAGGCACGTCTGGCAGTACGAGCACATACCCTCCGAGTCGACCGTCGTCGAGACCTACATCAGCTACCTGCGGCGCAAGCTCGACGCGCTGGGAGCACCGGTGATCACCACCCGGCGGGGCGTCGGGTACGGCCTGACATGAGCCTGGGCAAGCGCCGGCACCGGCACGGACTGCACTCGCTGCGCGGCAAGCTCACCCTGGCCAACGTCGGGCTGCTCGCCGTCGGCATCGTGGTGGCGGCCGTCGCGAGCATCATGGGCATGCGGCTGTACCTGATCGACCAGGTGGACTCCGAGCTGCTCAAGATGCGTACGTCACTGGGGAGTTCGGGGCTGACCCTGCGGCAGGTCGACTCGCTGGGCGCGCTCGGCGTGATCCGCGACCGGATCGCCCCGGCCGAGTCCGACCCGACCCCGGACTCGATCTTCACGGTCATCGACGCCAGGGGTGACGCGACCTCCCTCTTCGCCATGAAGCCGACCGAGGCCCAGCGCTCCCTCGCCGCCGCCGTGCCCGACCCGCAGGCCCTCGCCGCCGCGCCCGACCCGCGCGACGTCGACGTGCACGGCGCCTCCTACCGGGTGACGGCGACCCGGCTCGCCGACGGCTCCTGCATCCTGCTGGCCACCTCGACCGAGCTGCTGCACAAGGGCATCGCCAAGGCACTCAAGCTCGACTTCGCGGTCGGCACGCTGCTGCTCGCGCTGCTGTGCTGCCTGACCATGTACAGCGTGCGGAGACGGCTGCTGCCGCTGGAGGACATGGTGGAGACGTCGTCGGCGATCGCCGAGGGCGACCTGACCCGGCGGGTGCCCTCCAGCCAGCATCCGACGGAGGAGGTCGAGCAGCTGCGGCTGGCCCTCAACGCCATGCTCCACCAGGTGGAGACGGCGTACCGGACCCGCGAGCGCAGCGCGGCCCAGCTGCGCCGGTTCGTCGCCGACGCCTCGCACGAGCTGCGCACACCGCTCGCCGCCATCCGCGGCTATCTCCAGCTGTACGACAAGGGGATGCTGCGCGAGCCCGGGGAGCGGCGGCGGGCCTGGGACCGGATGCACGGCGAAGTCGACCGCATGGGCCGCCTCGTGGACGAGCTGCTGCTGCTCGCCCGGCTCGACCAGCGGCCCGAGATCCGGTTCCGGAACGTCGACGTGAGCCGGCTGGTGCGGGACGCGGCGGAGGACCTGCGGGCGCAGCAGCCGGGGCGGCCGGTGGCCGTGGCGGCCGACGGGGCGGTGCTGGTGCGGGCGGACGAGTCGGGGCTGCGGCAGGTGCTGGGGAACCTGATGGCCAACGTGCGGGTCCACACGCCGGCGGAGGCGGCCGTGCGGCTGGGGGTGGAGCGGGCGGACGGGGTGGTCCGGGTGTGCGTGGCCGACGAGGGGCCGGGGCTCGGGGAGGAGGACGCGGGGCGGATCTTCGACCGGTTCTTCCGGGTGGGGAGTGCGGAGGGGAGCGGGCTGGGAATGGCGATCGTGCAGGGAGTGGTGGAGGCCCATGGGGGTGAGGTGCGGGTGCGGACCTCTCCGGGGGAGGGGCTGACGGTGACGGTGACGTTGCGTTGCGGCTGAGTTTCGGCTGCGGGTGAGGGGGGCTGGCCGCGCAGTTCCCCGCGCCCCTGAAAGAAAGGGGACGCGTCCCTTCTTCTAGGGGCGCGGGGAACTGCGCGAGCAACCACGACCGCGCCGCAGCCGCACATGACTGCTACGGGTCGACCGAGATCAGCGCCCACACGGTCCTGCCGTGGGCTCCCCTGCTCCACACCCCCCACGCCGCCGCGATCGTCTCGATCAGGCGCAGGCCCCGGCCCGCCTCGTCGTCCTCCCGGACGATCCGCAGGCGGGGCTCCGCACGCCCCTCGTCGGAGACCTCCAGCAGGCAGGAGCCGTCGGCCAGGGCGGTGACCGCCACCTCGAACTCCCGCTCCAGGAGGGGGCCGTGGCGGACGACGTCGGTGGCCAGTTCCGAGACGAGGAGCAGGGCGTCGTCGACCGCCGGGGTGTCCGGGGCGTGGCCCCACGCGGCCAGGTGGTCCCGGACCCGGTGCCGGGCCATGCCGACGGACGCCGGGTGCCGGGGGAGCCGGAAGGCGTTGCGTCTCAGCACGCCCGTCAGATCCAGTTCAGGCTCCACAGGCGGAACACGCCCGTGCTGTCCGTGAGGTACTGGGCCCCGCCCACGTCCTCGCTGCTGAGGACGTAGTCGGTGCGCTGCCACAGCGGGATCAGCGGGACGTCGTTCGCCACGTCCGTCTGGACGTTCCGGAAGTCCTGGTCGGCACGGCTGCGGTCGGCGTACCGCTGGCTGTCCTGGAGGAGGCCGTCGACGGCCTTGTTGCTGTAGCCGGTGCTCATCACGGAGTCGCTGCCGACCAGGGAGGCGCCGAAGGTGTCCGGGTCGGGATAGTCGGCGACCCAGCCGACCGCCCAGGCGTCCATCTTCCCCTCGGCCCACGACTTCTGGAAGTCGGTCCACTCGTAACCCTTGACGTCGACCTTGAACAGGCCGCCCGCCTCCAGCTGCTTCTTCAGCGCGGCGGCCTCCTCGGCTCCCGCGCCGTGGCCGATGCCGTAGCCGAAGGTGAACTCGACGGGCGTGCTGACGCCGGCCTCCGCCAGGAGCGCCTTCGCCTTGGCGACGCTCTGGGTCGGGTAGGTGTCGAAGAAGGACGTGGTGTGCCCGGTGAGGCCGCTCGGGATCAGCGAGTACAGCGGCTGCACCGTGCCGTAGTACACCGTCGAGGCCAGCTGCTCGCGGTCGATCAGCCAGGCGAGGGCCCGGCGGACCAGCACGTCGTGCAGGGGTGACTTCTTGCGCGTGTTCAGGTACAGGTTGCGGGTCTCGGAGCTGTCCGACTCCAGGACGCGCTGGTCGGGGTCGCTCGGCGAGAGCTTGGAGACCATGCTGGGCGGCAGCGTCCGGGTCGCCACGTCGACCTGCTTGGCCTTGTAGGCGCCGGCGAGCTTGGCCGAGTCGGCGTAGTAGTGCAGCTCGACGGGGCGGCCGGTGCCGCTCAGCACGCCCTTGTAGTTGCCGTTGGGCCGCAGGGTCGCCTGCTTGTCCTTCGTGTACGACGTCAGGGTGTACGGGCCGGTGCCGTCCACCGAGTTGTCGGTGCGCAGCTTGTCCGCCGGGTACGTGTCCTTGTCGACGATCGCGCCGGCGCCGGTGGCCAGCTTGAACGGGAACGTCGCGTCCGCGGACGACAGGTGGAAGGTGACGGTCTTGCCGGAGGCGGTCACCGAGCGGAGCGTCGAGAGCAGGGAGGCCGGGCCGACATCGGAGTTGATCTTCTTGACCCGGTCGAAGGAGTACTTCACGTCCTCGGCGGTCATCGTCCGGCCGCTCGGGAAGGTGATCCCGTCGCGCACCACGCAGCGGTACGTCTGGAGGCCGGAGTCCGTGAAGTCACAGCTCTGCGCCGCGTCCGGGACCGGCTGGACACCGCCGGGCTCGAAGGTGAGCAGCGTCTGGAAGACGTTGTTGAACAACGCCCAGGAACCGGCGTCGTAGGCGCCGGCCGGGTCGAGCGAGGTGACGGCGTCGGTCGTGCCGACGGTGATCGTCTTGTTCTTGTTCTCCTGCGACGGCAGCAGCTGCCAGCCGCCGATCCCCACGACCGCCAGAACGACGAGTGTCACGAGAATCCGCATGCGAACAGATCGCATGGTTGGTGCCCTCCCCAGGACCAGCACGGGTCCGTTCCAGGCCCTGCCCAGGCCCTCCACAGGTGTCACTCCCCTAAGTGACGCGGCTCACCTAATCACAGGAGTTTCGTGTGGGGGAAGAGCGATCTGACTAGATGAGGAAGAACTTACCGATGGCTTGTTTCCGCCGGATTTCACAGCTCTTCCACAGTGTGTGCGAGGCGGTCCCGGTCAGGCCTGCCGCGACGCGAGTTCGATGACCGTGATGTCGGAGGGGGCGCCCACCCGGGTGGGGGGACCCCAGGCGCCGGCGCCCCGGGAGACGTACAACTGGGTGTCGCCGTAACGGTCCAGGCCGGCGACGGTCGGGTTGGCCGCCGCGGCGACGAGGTTGCCGGGCCAGAGCTGGCCGCCGTGGGTGTGGCCGGAGAGCTGGAGGTCGACGTGATGACGGACGGCCTCGTGGATCTGGACGGGCTGGTGGGCGAGGAGCACACAGGCGCGGGCCGGGTCCCGGCCGGCCAGGGCACGGTCGAAGTCGGGGCCCTGGCCGGTGCTTTCGCCGGCGATGTCGTTCACCCCGGCGAGGTCGAAGTGGGCGAGTTCCGTACGGGCGTTCTCCAGGGGGCGCAGTCCGAGGGTGCGGACCTCCTCGACCCACTGCCGGGCGCCGGAGAAGTACTCGTGGTTGCCGGTGACGAAGTAGCTGCCGTGGCGTGCGGAGAGCTGGGCCAGGGGGGCGGCGGCGGGGCCGAGGTCCTGCACGCTGCCGTCGACGAGGTCGCCGACGACCGCGATCAGGTCGGGCCGGGTGGCGTTGACCGTGTCGACGACGCGCTGCGCGAAGCCGCGGCCGAGGACGGGGCCGAGGTGGATGTCGCTCACGACGGCGATGCGGTAGCCGTGGGCGGCGCGGGGGAGTTTGGCGAGGGGGACGGTGACGCGTTTCACGCGGGGGCCGCGGAGGACGCCGTAGGTTCCGTAGCCGACGGTGGCGGTGGCGGCGGTGGCTGCGGCGGCGCCGACCACTCGGGAGACGAAGAGGCGACGGGTGGGGGTGGGGGTGGTGAGGACGGGACTTTCGGTGCGGGTGAGTTGTTTCAGGGGTGGTTCAGTGGGTGGGGACAGCGGCGCGTCGTGGGGGCCGGGCGCGCAGTTCCCCGCGCCCCTGAAGGGGCGCTCAACGTCCCGGCGCTTCAGGAGACGGCTCAGCAGCGGTCTCAGCGCCTCCCCCGCCACCACCGCCAGCAGCAGGTACAGGGACAGGGCCATCCACAGGAAGCCGGGCCAGGCCAGCACCCGCTGGAGGACGAACGGCGCGTGGCCGACCTCCGCGAACAGGGCCGCGAACATCACCGCCGGGCCGACGGTGAAGAGGGCCGTGCCCAGCCGGCGCGGCCACCCCCACCCGGTCGTCGTGTCGCGTACCAGGCGGCGCCAGAGGTACCAGTACAGGGCCGTCACCACGGCCAGGGCGAGGAGCCCGAAGACGATGATCACCCTGCCGTGCCTCTTCCCTGGCCTGTTTTCTATGACGTACGGCGCAGTGCGCGCACTCCGCGCAACCCGATGACCCCGATGACCGTCCCCAATACGAAGGACACGACGGCCAGCGTCAGGTGGATCCAGAAGTACGCCGTGGGATGCCCGTCGTCGAAGGCGAGACCGCTGCCGTCCTTGACGAGGTTCTTGACGAAAGTGATCCAGATGAACCAGCTCCACACCCCGAAGGCGAGCAGGAACCAGGAGACCGGACGACTGAGCTTCATGGGTTCAGTATCTCCGGCCGCTGTCCGGTTCCGGTTCCGGGGTGGAGTCGGTGACGGGACTTCGCCCTCCGTGGCAGGTACGTTCTCGTCCGTGCCCGCTCCGAAGCCGAAGGCCAGCCGCGTGCTGCTGGTCGCCTCCGCCGCCCTGCTGTCCCTGTCGTCCACCGCGCCGGTCGCGCTCGCCGCGCCGACCCCGTCAACGACTACGACTCCGTCGGCGACTCCCCCGGCGGGCATGTCGACGGTGGGCGGCACCCGGCTCGGGCAGCCCGGTACCCAGGTGAACCTGGCCGCCGGGGTGTCGGTGCTGCCGAAGGACATCACGGGGCGGTCCTGGATCGTCTCCGACGCCGAGTCGGGCGAGGTGCTGGCCGCGCACAACGCGCACTGGCGGCTGCCCCCGGCGAGCACCCTGAAGATGCTGTTCGCGGACACCGTGCTGCCCCGGTTCCCGAAGTCGACCCCGCACAAGGTGGTGCCGGCCGACCTGGCGGGGATCGGTGCCGGTTCCAGCATGGTCGGGATAAAGGAGGGCCAGACCTACACGGTCCACGACCTCTGGCTGGGGGTGTTCCTGCGCTCCGGCAACGACGCCGTGCACGTGCTGTCCGCGATGAACGGCGGTGTCGAGCAGACCGTCCGGGACATGCAGGACCACGCGGACGAGCTGCAGGCGCTGGACACCCACGTGGTGAGTCCGGACGGGTACGACCAGCCGGGGCAGGTGTCGTCGGCGTACGACCTGTCGCTGTTCGCGCGTTCCGGGCTGCAGAAGAAGGACTTCCGGGAGTACTGCTCGACCGTGCGGGCCAGTTTCCCGGGCGACACGACGAAGAACGCGAAGGGCCAGTCGGTCCGCGGGTCCTTCGAGATCCAGAACACCAACCGGCTGCTGAGCGGTGACACCGACGTCCCGGTGTACCAGGGCATCGCGGGGGTGAAGAACGGCAACACCACCAACGCGGGCGCCACCTTCACCGGGGTCGCCGAGCGGAACGGCCGGGTGCTCCTGGTCACCGTGATGAACCCGGAGAAGAAGGAGCACAACGAGGTCTACAAGGAGACCGCCAAGCTGTTCGACTGGGGCTTCCAGGCGGCCGGCAAGGTGACTCCGGTGGGTGAGCTGGTACCGCCCAAGGGGGCCGTGACCTCCAGCGCCTCGCCGGGGGCGACCGCGGTCGGCAAGGACGGCGGCGCGAGCGCGAAGCCGGTGGCCGCCGCCTCCGCCAACGGCTCCGGCGGGGTCGGGGTGGCGCTGGGGATCGCGGGCGGCGCGGTGGTGCTGCTGGCGGGCGCCGCGTTCCTGGTCAACCGCCGTTGGCCGCTGCCGGATCTGGTGCGCCGGCGGACTCGTCCCTGAACTCGGCGGTGGTCTCCTCCGCCGTCCAGGCGGCGCAGTACAGGACTATCTTGGCCGTGAAGTTGATCCACAGCAGCAGGGCCACCGGGACGCCGAACGCGCCGTACATGCTCTTCCCGGCGATGCCCTGGATGTAGCCGCTGAGCAGCAGCTTGAGGAGTTCGAAGCCGACCGCGCCGATCAGGGCCGCGACCAGCAGGCGGCGGCGCGGTGGTTCGACGCCGGGCAGCAGGGTGAGGACGTAGAGCAGGAGCAGGAAGTCGGCCGTCACGGCGACGAGGAACGCGGCGATGCGCAGGAGCAGGCTGCCCCAGCTGTGTTCGGCGATGCCGAACTGCCGGCCCGTCCAGCCGACCGCCGCCGAGGCGATGGTGGAGACGGCGAGCGTGACGAGCACGGCGCCGCCGAAGCCGATCAGGATGACGCCGTCCTTGGCCTTGGCGAGGATCGGGTTCTCGTCCTTGTCGGGCAGCTGCCACACCGCGCGCAGGCAGTCCCGCATCTGGCCGACCCAGTTGATGCCGGTGAACAGCAGGACGGCGCCGGCGATGAGACCGACCGTGCCGGCGTTCTGGACGAGGGAGTTGATGTCCAGCTGGTCGGAGATGCCGGGCACCTGTGCGGCGATCTTCTTCTGCAGGTCCTGCTGCTGCGAGGCGCTCAGCGTGGCGGCGCCGATCGCGGCGCCCACGGTCAGCAGCGGGAAGAGCGAGACGAAGCTGATGAAGGTCATGGCGGCGGCCAGCCTGGACCACTTCACCCGGTCGAGCCGCTCGTACGACCGCCACGCGTGCGTCGTCATCAGCCAGCCCACGAGGGGGCCGACGACGGGGAGTTTTCTCAGCCAGTCCATGATCCGACTCTGCCCCCTCCGCGGAACACCAATGTGCGGGTACCCCAGAAGCGCAGGATCGTAGCCAGCGCCATGCCGACGACCGCGCCGGAGACGGTGTCGGCGCGCTGCGAGGTGAGGCCGAGTCCGTAGTGGCTGACGGCGAGGCAGAGCAACTGGACCAGGGCGCCCGCGAGGTTGACGGCGACGAAGACGGCGTAGGCGCGCGCCCCGGTCGCGCGGGCGTGCCGGTAGGTGCCGCGGGCGTTGCCGAGGTAGGCGACCGTGCAGCCCGCCACGAAGGACAGGGACTTGGCGGTGAGCGGGTCGAGGGCGGCCGGGCCGCGCAGCCAGCTGAAGAGGCCGAGGTCGGCGGCGTAGGCGAGCAGGCCGACGGTCGCGAAGCCGATCAGCTCGCGCGCGGGCGCGGTCACCAGTGGGCCACCGCGAGGCCGTACATGGCCAGCCAGGCCAGGCCGATCAGGGCGAGGGCGCGGTCGCGCAGGACGACGTCCTCGGGTTCGCCCGCGGTGCCGCGGTCGGCGAAGACGGCGTACCGCAGGATCGCCAGGATGAAGGCGACCATGGACAGCTGGCGCCAGGGCAGCAGGCCGGCGGCAGGCCCGTCGTGGCCTTCGAGGGCCCACAGGCAGTAGGCGAGGACGGCGACTCCGGCGGCCAGTTGCCAGACGAAGCGGAGGTATCCGGTGGTGTACTCGGTGAGCAGGGCACGCGTGGCGCCCGCTTTTCCGGCCATCTGCACGGCCTCGGAGTAGCGCTTGGCCGCCACCATGAAGAGCGCGCCGAAGCCGGTGGTGATCAGGAACCAGCGGGACAGCGGGATGCCGAGGGCGACCCCGCCGATCATCGCCCGCATCAGGAAGCCGGTGGTGACGACGGCGAGGTCGACGACCAGGACGTGCTTCAGGGCGACGCAGTACGCCAGTTGCATGCCCAGGTAGGCGGTCAGCAGGACGGGGACCAGGGGTGGGGTGAGCCGGGCCGCGAGCAGGGGTGCGAGGACGGCCAGGAGGCCGCCGGCGGTGTAGGCGACGGGCACCGGGACCTGGCCCGCGGCGACCGGGCGGCGGCACTTGACGGGGTGGGCGCGGTCGGCCTCGGCGTCCCGGGCGTCGTTGATCAGGTAGACGGCCGCGGCGCAGGCCGTGAAGAGGGCGAAGGTCAGGGCGAGGCGGCCGAGCGCGGGCACCGAGAAGAGGCGTCCGGCGGCGGCCGGGGCGGCGATGACGAGGGTGTTCTTGACCCACTGCTTGGGGCGGGTGGTCCGCAGCAGGCCCGTGAGGAGACCGCCGGGGGTGACGCGCGCGTGTGCTGGTACGTGGGCTCGGGCGGGGTGGGCGCGCTGTCCGTGGAGAGTCGTTTCAGCGGCCCCCTCCGCCCGGCCCTCCGCCGGTGCCGTTCCGGCGGTCTCCTGCGCGGCGGCGTGCGCGGTCTCAGCCACGGCCGCCTCCGCTCATCCAGCGTGCCCCAGCCCGGGCCGTGAGTGCCCCGAGGGCCGCGCCCGCCGCCACGTCGGTCGGGAAGTGCACGCCGACGACCAGCCGGGACAGGCACATGGCGGCCGCGAGCGGCGCGAGGGCGGGCACCCCGAGCGCGCCGAAGGCGACGGCGGCGGCCGCCGCGGAGGTGGCGTGCGAGCTGGGGAACGAGTGCCGGCCCGCGGTGCGCATCCGGGGCCGGACGTGCGCGGGGCGGGCCCTGCGTACGACCCGTTTGACGCCCATGCTGCCGAGGTGCGCGACCGCGACGAGCGCCGTGCCGCGCAGCCAGGCGCCGCGCCGCGCGCCGTCCACGGCGGCGCCGGCGAGGCCCGCCGCGAGCCAGAGCGCGCCGTGCTCACCGGCGAGGGAGAGACCGCGCGCGGCCGACGCGACGCGTGGATCGGCGCCGCAGGCGTGCAGTGCGGAGAGGATCCGGTGGTCCATGTCGTCCATTGGACTCACTGTTCACCCTCACCCCGCCAAAGCTACGACCATATTGAGCGACATTGGGATAATCACCCGTTTCGGGGAGTCAGGCGATCTCCCGTGGCCAATAGCGCTAATTGCCCATAACGGGCGTTACGGTCGCCGTATGCCTGGAGAGACCGTCCCCGTCACCGGCTGGGGCCGCACCGCCCCCACCGCCGCCCGCCTGATCCGTCCCCGGACCTACCAGGAGGCGGCGGACGCGATCCGGAACTGCGGGGCGCGCGGCGGTATCGCGCGGGGCCTCGGGCGGGCCTACGGCGACGCGGCGCAGAACGCCGGCGGTGCCGTGCTCGACATGACGGGCCTGGACCGCGTCCACGCCATCGACGCCGACGGCGGCACCGTGCTGTGCGACGCCGGGGTCTCGTTGCACCGCCTGATGGAGGTGCTGCTGCCGCTCGGCTGGTTCGTCCCGGTGACCCCGGGGACCCGCCAGGTGACGGTGGGCGGCGCGATCGGCGCCGACATCCACGGCAAGAACCACCATGTCTCGGGATCGTTCTCCCGTCACGTGCTGTCCTTCGAACTCCTCACCGCCGACGGCCAGGTCCGCACGGTGAGCCGCGGCACCCCGCTGTTCGACGCGACGGCCGGCGGCATGGGTCTGACCGGAGTGATCCTCACGGCGACCGTCCGCCTCCTCCCCGTCGAGACGTCGTACATGTCCGTCGACACCGAACGCGCCACCGACCTCGACGACCTGATGGCCCGCCTGACCGGGACCGACCACCGCTACCGCTACTCGGTCGCCTGGATCGA
This sequence comes from Streptomyces sp. NPDC001507, assembly GCF_042894765.1. NCBI lineage: Bacteria > Bacillati > Actinomycetota > Actinomycetes > Kitasatosporales > Streptomycetaceae > Streptomyces > Streptomyces sp. NPDC001507. The sequence goes on along the minus strand of NZ_JBIAVV010000009.1, from coordinate 483,106 downwards.
CCTGCTCGCGCGCGGGGCGGCGACCGGGCGCGCGGTGCTCACCCGGGGCGATCACGCGCCCAGGGAGGCGCTCGCCGGGAACCGCCGCGCCGGGCGCGCCCCGTTGGCCTTCCACCCCCGCGAGCTGCCGCCCGCCCCGGCCTTCCTCCCCGACGGCCTCCTCGGCCGCACCACCGTCGGCGTCTTCAACGAGCTCTGGTACCGCAAGGCGCCCCGCGCCCGGGCCGGCCAGCTCCAGCGCATCTCCGCGTTCTTCCACCCCCTGGACGGCGTCCCGCACTGGAACCGCGTCTACGGCCGGGCCGGCTTCGTCCAGTACCAGTTCGCCGTCGGACACGGCCAGGAGGCCGCCCTGCACCGGATCGTGACCCGGATCTCCGAGCGCCGCTGCCCGTCCTTCCTGGCCGTCCTCAAACGCTTCGGCGAGGCCGACCCCGGCTGGCTCTCCTTCCCCGTGCCCGGCTGGACCCTCGCCCTCGACATCCCCGCCGGGCTGCCCGGTCTCGGCACCTTCCTCGACGAACTCGACGAGGAGGTCGCGGGCGCCGGCGGCCGCGTCTACCTCGCCAAGGACGCCCGGCTCCGTCCCGACCTGCTCGCCGCGATGTACCCGCGGCTCACCGACTTCCGCGCCCTGCGCGCGGAGCTGGACCCACGCGGAGTCTTCGTCTCCGACCTGTCCCGCCGTCTCGGACTCTAGTCCTCCTCCAGCCCAAGGAGTTGCCGTGAAGGACGCCTTCGGAATGCCCCAGTCCCTGCTCGTCCTCGGCGGTACGTCGGAGATCGCGCTGGCCACCGCGCGCCGGCTGATCGCCCGCCGCACCCGCACGGTCTGGCTGGCCGGCCGCCCCTCCCCCGGCCTCGAACAGGCCGCCGAGCAACTGCGCGCCCTCGGCCCCGACGTCCACACCGTCCCCTTCGACGCGCTCGACCCCGAGTCCCACGAGACGGCTCTCGGCAAGGTCTTCGCCAACGGCGACATCGACCTGGTCCTGCTCGCCTTCGGCATCCTCGGCGACCAGGCCACCGACGAGCGCGAACCGGTGAACGCCGTACGCGTCGCCCAGACCAACTACACGGGCGCCGTCTCGGCGGGCCTGGTCGCCGCACGGGCCCTGCAGACCCAGGGCCACGGCTCCCTGGTCGTCCTCTCCTCCGTCGCCGGCGAACGCGCCCGCCGCGCCAACTTCATCTACGGCTCCAGCAAGGCGGGCCTGGACGCCTTCACGCAGGGACTGGGCGACGCGCTGCACGGGACGGGCGTGCACGTGATGGTCGTACGGCCGGGATTCGTCCGCACGAGGATGACGCGCGGCCTGGCGGAAGCCCCGCTCGCCACCACCCCGGAGGCGGTGGCGACGGCGATCGAACTGGGCCTGCGCAGGCGCTCGGAGGTGGTGTGGGTACCGGGCGCGCTGCGCGTGGTGATGTCGGCACTGCGGCACATGCCACGGTCGGTCTTCCGCAGGTTGCCCATCTGATCCGGCCCGCTGGCTACCGACTGGCGATGGATCCCCGCTCCGTGTGCCCCACCTGAGGCGGCACGACAGCGCCCCCGAACACGTAGTCACGCAGCTTCCGCCACACCCCGTCCGCGCCCTGCTCGTACAGCGCGAACCCGGCACAGGGCCACTCGGCCTCGAAGTCCGCGAGCTCGGCGAACGCCCGGTCCATGGCCGCCTCGTCGATCCCGTGCGCAACCGTCACATGCGGGTGGTACGGGAACTGCAGCTCCCGGTCGAGCGGCCCGGACGCGTCCCGGATCCGCTGCTGCAGCCAGGCGCAGTCGTCTGCGCCCTGGACCACCCGGACGTACACCACGGGCGACAGCGGCCTGAACGTACCGGTCCCGCACAGCCGCATCGGGAACGGCCGGCCCATGGCGGCGACCTCGCCGAGATACGCCTCCACGGTCGGCAACTCGGCGGAGCCGATCTCCGTCGGCGGCAGCAGGGTCACGTGCGTGGGGATGCCGTGGGCCGCGGCGTCGCCGAAGCCCGCGCGCCGCTCCTGGAGCAGGCTGCCGTGAGGCTCCGGGACCGCGATCGACACGCCGATCGTTACGGTCCCCACGTCATCTCCCGTCGGTCGTGATGGGCGGACGCATGTCGGGTTCGTACCCGGGCGTCCGGCTATCGACTGTACGGCCACGGCCGCCTCCCGGGCAGCCGTGGCCGAAGTGATGTGCAGCGCTTCGCCCCGCTCAGTGCTTGGCGGGCAGGAAGCCGACCCTGTCGTAGGCCTGGGCCAGGGTCTCGGCCGCGACGGCCCGCGCCTTCTCGGCACCCTTGGCGAGGATCGAGTCGAGGGTCTCCGCGTCGTCCAGGTACTGCTGGGTGCGCTCCCGGAACGGGGTGACGAAGTCGACCATGATCTCGGCGAGGTCCGTCTTGAGCGCGCCGTACATCTTGCCCTCGTACTCCCGCTCCAGCTCGGCGATCGACTTGCCGGTGAGGGTGGAGTGGATGGTCAGGAGGTTGGAGACGCCCGGCTTGTTCTGCGCGTCGTAGCGGATCACGGTCTCCGTGTCGGTGACCGCGCTCTTGACCTTCTTCGCGGTCGCCTTCGGGTCGTCGAGCAGGTTGATGAGGCCCTTCGGCGTGGACGCCGACTTGCTCATCTTGATCGTCGGGTCCTGGAGGTCGTAGATCTTCGCCGTCTCCTTGAGGATGTACGGCTTCGGGATGGTGAAGGTCGCGCCGAACCGGCCGTTGAAGCGCTCGGCGAGGTCGCGGGTGAGCTCGACGTGCTGGCGCTGGTCCTCGCCGACCGGCACCTCGTTGGCCTGGTAGAGCAGGATGTCCGCGACCTGGAGGATGGGGTACGTGAACAGGCCGACGCTCGCGCGGTCGGCGCCCTGCTTGGCGGCCTTGTCCTTGAACTGGGTCATCCGGCCGGCCTCGCCGAAGCCGGTGAGGCAGTTCATGACCCAGGCGAGCTGGGCGTGCTCCGGGACGTGGCTCTGCACGAAGAGGGTGCAGCGGTCCGGGTCCAGGCCGGCCGCGAGCAGCTGGGCGGCGGCGAGCCGGGTGTTGGCGCGCAGGTCGGCGGGGTCCTGCGGGACCGTGATCGCGTGCAGGTCGACGACCATGTAGAAGGCGTCGTGGGTCTCCTGGAGGGCTACCCACTGGCGGACGGCGCCGAGGTAGTTGCCCAGGTGGAACGAGCCGGCGGTGGGCTGGATGCCGGAGAGCACGCGGGGTCGATCAGAGGCCATGCTCACCATTCTCTCAGAGGGCGAGGGTGGGAACGGCCCCTCGGGTGGGGGGTGGTTTCGGGGCGCGGGGGACTGCGGGTCGGTGGGGGCCGTTCGCGCAGTCCCCCGCGCCCCTTTCAGGGGCGCTGCCCCTGACCGGCGCTGATCAGCCCAGGTCGATCTCCGGGTACAGCGGGAAGCCGGCGACCAGGTCCGTCGCGCGCTGGGCGATCTCCGTGGAGACCTTCTCGTCGAGGACGTGGGAGGCCTTGCTCGGCACGCCGGACTTCGTCGTGCCCGGCTCGGTCGTGGTCAGGACGCGGTCGATCAGGCCCGCGACCTCGTCCATCTCCGCCGTGCCGAGGCCGCGGGTGGTGAGGGCCGGGGTGCCGATGCGGATGCCGGAGGTGTACCAGGCGCCGTTCGGGTCGGCGGGGATCGCGTTGCGGTTGGTGACGATGCCGGAGTCGAGGAGGGCGGACTCGGCCTGGCGGCCGGTGAGGCCGTACGACGTCTCGACGTCGATCAGGTTGAGGTGGTTGTCGGTGCCGCCGGTGACCAGGGTGGCGCCCCGGCGCATCAGGCCCTCGGCCAGCGCGCGCGAGTTGTCGACGATGCGCTGGGCGTAGTCCCGGAAGGCGGGCTGCCGCGCCTCGGCGAGGGCGACGGCCTTGGCGGCCATGACGTGCGGGAGCGGGCCGCCGAGGACCATCGGGCAGCCGCGGTCGACCTGGTCCTTGAGGGAGTCGTCGCACAGGACCATGCCGCCGCGCGGGCCGCGCAGCGACTTGTGGGTGGTGGTGGTGACGATCTGGGCGTGCGGGACCGGGTCGAAGTCACCGGTCAGGACCTTGCCGGCGACCAGACCGGCGAAGTGGGCCATGTCGACCATCAGCGTGGCGCCGACCTCGTCGGCGATCTCCCGCATGATCCGGAAGTTCACCAGGCGGGGGTACGCCGAGTAGCCGGCGACGATGATCAGCGGCTTGAAGTCGCGGGCCTGGGCGCGCAGCGCGTCGTAGTCGATCAGGCCGGTGGCCGGGTCGGTGCCGTAGGAGCGCTGGTCGAACATCTTTCCTGAGATGTTCGGGCGGAAGCCGTGCGTGAGGTGGCCGCCGGCGTCCAGGGACATGCCGAGCATCCGCTGGTTGCCGAAGGCCTGGCGCAGCTCGGCCCAGTCCGCCTCGGAGAGGTCGTTGACCTGGCGGGCGCCGGTCTTCTGGAGGAAGGGGACCTCGACGCGGTCGGCGAGGACGGCCCAGAAGGCGACCAGGTTGGCGTCGATGCCGGAGTGCGGCTGGACGTAGGCGTGCCGGGCGCCGAACAGCTCGCGGGCGTGCTCGGCGGCGAGCGCCTCGACGGTGTCGACGTTGCGGCAGCCGGCGTAGAAGCGGCGGCCGACCGTGCCCTCGGCGTACTTGTCGCTGAACCAGTTGCCCATCGCGAGCAGGGTCGCCGGGGAGGCGTAGTTCTCGGAGGCGATCAGCTTGAGCATCTCGCGCTGGTCGGCGACCTCCTGGCCGATGGCGTCGGCGACCCGCGGCTCGACGGCACGGATCACGTCGAGGGCGGCGCGGTAGGCGGTGGACTCGGTGGACAGGGGCGCGGACTTGTCTGACATTCGGGACCTCCGGACATGGCGTTCGGCATTCACGGTTCGGCCCAGGCGCACGGCACTCGGTCACGACGCAGGCCGCTCCCCGATGGTCGGTCCCATCCCAGCGCGCCAGTCACGGCCCGTGGATCACATTACCGGGCACGCCGGGCCCGGGGGCCGTGGCGTCCACCAGTCGGGCAGGGGCAGGAGGTAGGAAAGGGGGCAATCCCGCCGCGTCCCCTGGAGTCGCCGTGACCACTACGGAAGCCCTCGTCGCCGCCGCCGACGCGCACAGCGCGCACACCTACGACCCGCTTCCGGTGGTGATCGCGACGGCCGACGGCGCCTGGATGACGGACGTCGAGGGGCGCCGGTACCTGGACTTCCTGGCCGGCTACTCGGCGCTGAACTTCGGGCACGGCCACCCCCGCCTGGTCGCGGCGGCGAAGGCGCAGCTGGAGCGGGTGACGCTGACGTCGCGGGCGTTCCACCACGACCGGTTCGCAGCGTTCTGCACGGAGCTGGCCGAGCTGTGCGGGATGGAGATGGTGCTGCCGATGAACACCGGCGTGGAGGCCGTGGAGACGGCGGTGAAGACCGCCCGGAAGTGGGGGTACCGGGTCAAGGGCGTGCCGGCGGAGATGGCGAAGGTCGTGGTGGCGGGCGGGAACTTCCACGGCCGTACGACGACCGTGATCAGCTTCTCCACGGATCCGGAGGCACGGGCGGACTACGGGCCGTACACCCCGGGCTTCGAGATCGTGCCGTACGGCGACCTGACCGCGATGCGGGCGGCGGTGACCGAGAACACGGTCGCGGTGCTGCTGGAGCCGATCCAGGGCGAGTCGGGAGTGATCGTGCCGCCGGAGGGCTACCTGGCCGGGGTGCGGGAACTGACCCGCGAGCGGGACGTGCTGTTCGTCGCGGACGAGATCCAGTCCGGGCTGGGCCGGACCGGGCGGACGTTCGCGTGCGAGCACGAGGGGGTCGTACCGGACGTGTACGTCCTCGGGAAGGCGCTGGGCGGCGGGGTGCTGCCGGTGTCCGCGGTGGTGGCGAACGCCGAGGTGCTCGGGGTGTTCCGGCCCGGCGAGCACGGGTCCACCTTCGGCGGCAACCCGCTGGCCTGCGCGGTGGCTCTGGAGGTGATCGCGATGCTGCGGACCGGGGAGTTCCAGGAGCGGGCGGCCGAACTGGGGGACCTGCTGCACCGGCGGCTGGCGGAGATGACCGGGAGCGGACGGGTGACGGCGGTACGGGGGCGGGGGCTGTGGGCGGGGGTGGACGTGGATCCGGAGGCGGGCTCGGGGCGGGCGGTGGCGGAGCGGCTGATGGAGCGGGGGGTGCTGGTGAAGGAGACGCACGGGGTGACGGTGCGGGTGGCTCCGCCGCTGGTCGTGGCGGAGGAGGATCTGGAGTGGGGGATTGAGCAGTTGTGGGCGGTGCTGAGTGCGTAAGGGGGTGCCGCCGGAGGTCTGACGGCGGGTGCCGCGCCGTCGTGGCTTGTCGCGCAGTTCCTCCCCCGGCCGAAGGCCGGGGGAGCCCCCAGCGCCCCCTAGGCAGGCAGAATCACGTGCGGCAGGAAGCGGGCGTAGTCATCCGTCACCAGGCCCTGTGACTCGCGGATGCCCAGGCCCGCCGCCTCCTCCCCCACCACCCAGGCGCCCAGCAGCACGTGGTTGCCGTCGAAGTCGGGGAGCGGGGCCAGTTCCTGGTAGCAGCAGGGCTCGTCGCGGACGACGGGCTTCGCGCCCGGCGCGTGAACGCGCACGCCCGCGCCCTCGCGGCCCAGCAGCGGCTTGCTGACGTATCCGCGGGTGGCCGCCAGCTCCCTCGGTCCGTCGAGGTAGGCCGGGAGCAGGTTCGGGTGGCCCGGATACAGCTCCCAGAGGATCGCCAGCAGGGCCTTGTTGCTGAGCAGCATCTTCCAGGCGGGCTCGATCCACATCGTGGTGCCGGTGCCGCCGCCGTTGTCGAGGGTGTCGAGGACGTGGGCGGCGAAGGCGTCGGTGGTGAGCCACTCCCACGGATAGAGCTTGAAGCAGCTGCGGATGAACCGGAGCCGGTTGTCGACGAAGCGGCCGGAGAGGGTGTCCCAGCCGATCTCCTCCATGGGGATCCAGTCGGTGACGAGGCCCGCCTGGTCCGCCGTCTCCTTGAGGTACGCGACCGTCATCAGGTCCTCGCCGAGTTCGTCGGCGGACGAGTGGGCGAAGTGCAGCGGGGCGCCGGACGGGAGGAGGGGGGCCTGTTTCCGCCAGCCGGCGACCAGGCGTTCGTGGAGGCTGTTCCACTGGTCGGCGCCCGGGAAGCGGTCCTCCATCCAGAACCACTGCGCCGACGCGGCCTCCACCAGGGAGGTGGGCGTGTCGGCGTTGTACTCCAGGAGCTTCGCCGGACCGGTGCCGTCGTAGCGCAGGTCGAAGCGGCCGTAGAGGGAGGGGAGTTCGGCGCGGCGGTGCCAGGACTCGGTGACGGCCGCCGCGACGCGCGGGTCGGTGATGCCCAGGTCGGCGAAACGGTTCTCCTTGACCATGCGGTCCGCCGCCGCCAGGCACATGGCGTGCAGTTCCTCGACGGTCTCCTCCAGCGCCTCCACCTCGTCGAGGGTGAAGGCGTAGTAGGCGCTCTCGTCCCAGTACGGGCGCAGGGTGCCGTCGGGGTGGCGGGTGAGGGGGTAGATCAGACCCTGCTCCTCGACGGTCCGCTGCCAGCCGGGGCGGGGTTCGGTCGTACGGCGTTCCACGTGCGGTCAGCCGCCGGAGCTGCCGTGCTCGCCGCCGAAGCCGCCCCGCTTGACGCCGCGGCCGCCGCCGGAGGAGCCGCCCGAACCGCTGCGCGGCTTGGTGAAGGAGCCGCCGCTGACCCAGCCGCCCTGCTTCTTGCCGCCGTAGTAGTAGCCCGCGTCGACGGCGGACTTGGCCGAGGTGCAGTTCTTGTCGGAGACCACCTGGTAGCCCTTGGCCGCGGTGTAGCTGTCGCGGTCGACGCAGCGCTTGTCGGGATCGGCGGAGCAGGAGGTCAGGGCGGCGGCCAGCAGGCCCATGCCACCGAGGACGACCGTGCCCGAGCGCAGTTGCCGGCGCGCGTCCGCCATGTTCGTTCTCCCCCGTGCGATGCGATGTCCGGCGAAAGCTTAGACGAGCGGTTTCGAGCCACCACCGGACGGCTCTGAATTGTCATGCACAGGTAAGAAAAACATGTGAAGTCGCCGGGTCCCCGTCGGCGCGCCACGTCCTGCCGGTACCGTCCTGCTGCCCGTAGGTGAACGATCAACTTCGAATTCTACGCGCGCAGAACGACTCGTGACGCACCACCCGCACCGCCATCCCTCTCGCACCCCCCACCGATGGAGGAATGACAGATGCCCGGCTTCGCCGTACCGCGCCGCACACTCACCACGGCTCTGACCGTGCTCGGCCTGCTCACCGCCGGTGCCGCCGTCCAGGCCACCGGCGCCGCGACCCCAGCGCACGCGGCCACCACCTACAAGGTCCTGTTCGACGACGGCCACGCCGAGGAGGCCGGCAACGCGGACTGGATCATCTCCACCAGCAAGCCCGACCCGCTCGCCCAGGACTCCTCCCCGTCCTCGGACAAGGACTGGACCGGCGCGCTGTCGTCGTGGGGCATCGCCCTGCAGAAGACCGGCGACTACAGCCTGAAGACCGCGACGAGCGCCCTCACGTACGGGGGTTCGTCGACGACCGACCTGTCGAAGTTCGACGCGCTGGTGCTCCCCGAGCCCAACACCAAGTTCACCACCGCCGAGAAGACGGCGATCATGAACTTCGTGAAGGCCGGCGGCGGGCTGTTCATGATCTCCGACCACACCGGGGCCGACCGCAACAACGACGGCTACGACGCGGTCGAGATCCTCAACGACCTGATGACCAACAACAGCGTCGACTCGACCGACCCGTTCGGCTTCTCGATCGACTCGCTCAACATCAGCTCCGGCTACCCGAAGGCCGTCAGCGACAGCAGCAACGCGGTGCTGAACGGCTCCTTCGGCACGGTCACCAAGAGCCTGATCGCCAACGGGACGACGGCCACGCTCAAGCCCTCCGACAACTCCGCCGTCAAGGGCCTGGTGTACCGCAGCGGCTACTCGGGCAACACCGGTGCCTTCTTCGCCACCAGCACCTTCGGCAGCGGGCGGGTCGCGTTCTGGGGCGACAGCTCCCCGATCGACGACGGCACCGGCCAGTCCGGCAACACGCTGTACGACGGCTGGAACGACAGCGGCGCCACCAACGCGGCCCTCGCCCTCAACGCCACCGCCTGGCTGGCCGGCGCGAGCTGACGTCCGGAACGACGCCCGAGGAGCGGGTCCGGAATCGCCCCGGGCCCGCTCGTTCTTACCTTTCCTCCCGATCACCGCAGGCCCCCTCCCCTACAGTCCCTCTGTGCTCTTCGGAATGGTGTGTGCCCTGGCGGCCGCGATCTGCTTCGGTACGGCGACGGTCCTGCAGGCGATGGCCGCGCGGGCGGCCGGTGACGGCGCCGGCGGGGAGGCCGCGCTGCTGCTGCGGGCGGTGCGGCAGTGGCGGTACGTCGTCGGGCTGGGGCTCGACGGGCTCGGCTTCGTGTTCCAGATCCTGGCGCTGCGGGCGCTCCCCATCTACGCGGTGAGCGCGGCCCTGGCCTCGTCGCTCGCGGTGACCGCGGTGGTCGCGGCGCGGCTGCTGCGGGTGCGGCTGAGTGGGATGGAGTGGGCCGCGGTGGGGGTGGTGTGCGCGGGGCTCGCGATGCTGGGGCTGGCGTCGGGTCCGGAGGGCGACCGGGCCGGTTCCACGGCCTTGAAGTGGGTGATGCTCGGGACCGCGGTGGGGGTGCTGCTGCTCGGCCTGGCCGGCGGGCGGCTGACCGGGCGGGGGCGGGCGCTGGTCCTCGGCCTCGGGGCGGGGTTCGGGTTCGGCGTGGTGGAGGTGTCGGTGCGGCTGATCGACACGCTGCGGCCGGCCGGGTTGTTCACCAACCCCGCGACCTATGCGCTGCTGGTCGGGGGCGGCGGCGCCTTCATGCTGCTGACCTCGGCGCTGCAGCGCGGGTCGGTGACCACCGCGACGGCCGGCATGGTCATCGGGGAGACGATCGGCCCGGCGGCGGTCGGGGTGGTGTGGCTCGGGGACCGCACCCGGGAGGGGCTGACCTGGCTCGCGGTGCTCGGCTTCGCGGTGGCCGTGGCGGGGGCGCTGGCCCTGGCCCGGTTCGGGGAGGCGCCGGTCACGGCCGAGGAGGGGTGAGGCCGCCGTCCCCGGCCTTCCGCCCGCGCACGCCCGCCGTCAGTCCGGCACGGCGTCACGGGTGCGCTGGTAGTGGCGGCGCGCCTTCATCCGGTTGCCGCACACGGCCATCGAACACCAGCGGGCCTTGTTGGTCCTGCTGCGGTCGATGAGGAACAGCCGGCACTCCGGGTTGGCGCACGGCCGCAGCCGGGCCGGCAGCGTCTGCTGCACGCCGCTCCACGCCATGACCGCCTCCGCGGCCATCCGCCGTTCCGCGGGGGCGTCCAGCTGCCACGACACGCCCGTCGGCGAGAGGTGCGGGCGGGAGGTGACGCCGTCCAGGAGCGGGGCCAGTGAGGTGGCGGGCAGGTTGCCGCGCACCACCTCCTGGAGGGCGTCGCGAGCCGCCACGAGGCCGCGGAGCTCGGCCGCGGTCCCGCTGCCGCCGTGCGCCCGCTGCCAGGACCGCGCCGCCTCCGGGTCCGCCAGCAGGTCCTGGGCGACCCCGTTGACGACCGGCGTGCTGTTGAGGAGCTCCAGCAGCAGCGCCTCCTGCGGTTCCCGGTCGGCCACCGCCATCCCTCCTAACCGAATCGATGCACCAGACAGGTTACACGGACGACCGGAACGGGCGGATCGGCGGAAGCGGCTCGACCAAAGGACACCGGCGTCAACGGAGCCCCTTCAGGGGCGCGAGGAACTGCGCGACCGGCGCCCACCCACCCGCAGCCGAAATGTCGTTCTGCCGGGCCGGGAATCACGCTTCCACCTGGGGTTCGGGGGTATTCAGGCGGAGCCGGTCACAGCCGGGCCGGACAGTACCGTGCACAGGATGTCCAGGGCGCCCGACCAGGCGTGGTCGGGCGGGGTGCCGTAGCCGAGGACGAGGGCGTCGGGGGGTGCGACGGCCGCGTCGGGGTGGCGGTGGCGCGGGGTGAGGCTCTCGACGGCGAGGCCTCGGTCCGCGGCGGCCAGGATCACCCGGTCCCGAGTGCCGGGCGGCAGCCGCAGCACGGCGTGCAGGCCCGCCGCGATGCCGGTGACCCGGATCGCCGGGGCGCGCTCGGCGAGGGCCCTGACCAGGGCGTCGCGGCGGCGCCGGTAGCGGGAGCGGGCCGCGCGGACGTGCCGGTCGTAGGCGCCGGAGGTGATGAACTCGGCCAGGGTCAGCTGCTCCGGTGCACTGCAGGTGTCGACGCCGCCCTTGACCGCCGTCACCTCCCCGGCCACCGACGGGGGCAGCACCATCCAGGCCAGCCGCAGCCCGGGCGCCAGGGACTTGCTGGCGGTGCCCAGGTAGACCACCTCGTCGGGGGCGAGGCCCTGGAGGGCGCCGACGGGCCTGCGGTCGTAGCGGAACTCGCCGTCGTAGTCGTCCTCCAGGACCAGGCCGCCGGTGCGCCGCGCCCAGTCCACGACGGCCGCCCGCCGGTCGTGGTGCAGCGGCACGCCCATCGGGAACTGGTGGGAGGGGGTCAGCAGCACCGCGGCCGGGCCCTTGGCCAGCTCCGTGGTGTCCGTGCCGAGTCCGTCGAAGGGCAGCGGGACCTGGCGGAGTCCGGCCGCGGTGAGCAGCTGCCAGTGCTCGTCGAGGCCGTACGACTCCACGGCGACCGTGTCCGCCCCGCGGGCCCGCAGCATGCCGCCGAGCAGGCTCAGGCCGTGCGAGAACCCGGCGCAGATCACGATCCGTTCGGGGTCGGCGCGCACGCCCCGGGCACGGGCGAGGTAGGCGGCGAGCGCGGTGCGCAGTTCGGGGCGGCCGCGTGGGTCGCCGTAGCCGAAGGCCTCGTTGGGGGCGGCCGTGAGGGCGCGGCGGGCGGCCTTCAGCCACTCGGCGCGCGGGAAGGCGGAGACGTCGGGAAAGCCGGCGCGCAGGTCGTAGGCGGGCCGGTGGGCGGCCGTTCCCACGGGGGGCTCCGCCTGCCGGACCGGCGTCACGCCCGTCGCGACCCGGGTGCCGGAGCCCTGCCGGGCGGTGAGCCAGCCCTCGGCGACCAGGTCGGCGTAGGCGTCGGCGACGGTGTTGCGGGCGATGGCCAGGTCGGCGGCGAGGGTGCGGGAGGAGGGCAACCGGGTGCCGGGGAGCAGCCGGCCGCTGCGCACGGCCTCGCGCAGCGCGTCGGTCAGGCCCCGGCGCAGGCCCGGACCGGCGGCCGGCTCCAGGTGGAGGTCGATGCCCAGGGCGGCCCGCGTGGGCCGGGCGGCCGAAGCGGGCCGGGGCGGAGAAGTGGCCCATGTGTTCTCCATGGAAATGGACCATACCCCTGGGCTGCCTGGCACCTAGCGTCGTCACCATGAGCAATCAGGAGAACGCCGAGTACGCCCCCGAGCACACCCCCCGCCTCGCCTGGGCACAGCACGCGCCCGAGGTCTACAAGGCGATGGTCCGTCTGGACGGGGCGGCCCGTAAGGGTCTGGACGCCAGGCTGTTCGAGCTGGTGAAGATCCGCGCCTCGCAGCTCAACCACTGTGCGTACTGCCTCGACATGCACACCAAGGACGCGCTCGCGGCGGGCGAGAGCATCGCGCGCATCGTTCAGCTCAGCGCGTGGGAGGAGTCGAAGCACTTCTACACCGAGCAGGAGCTCGCCGCGATCGAGCTGACCGAGGCCGTCACGGTGCTGACCGACCGTTTCGTGCCCGACGAGGTCTACGAGCGGGCCGCCAAGCACTTCGACGAGGTGCAGCTGACGCAGCTGATCGCCTCGATCATCGTGATCAACTCCTGGAACCGGTTCGCCGTGACGACCCGCATGGTCCCCGGGCACTACACGCCGGGACAGCACGGGTGAGCAAGGCCGAGGGCCTCCGGCCGCTGCACCACGGGCGCCCGGCCGGTGACCCCCTGGTCCTGGCCGGCCCGTGGGACGCGGCGAGCGCCCGGGCCCTGGCGGCGGCCGGGTTCCCGGCGCCGGCGACGCCGAGTGCCGGGGTGGCGGCGAGTCTGGGGTACGCGGACGGCGGCTCCCCCCGCGGCGGAGATGTTCGCCCGCGTGGACGGCGACGGCCCCTCGCCCGCCGAACTCGGCGAACTCGGGGCCATCCGCGTCACGTTCGGACCGGGCCTGCTGCGGCCGGCCCTGCGGTCACTGGACGCGCTGCCGCGCTGAGCGCTCCGCGAAGTGCCGGCTGTCGACTGCGGCGCCGTCGTGACCGGTCGCGGCCACGCGGCGGCAGCCGCGGACTCCGCCGGACCGCTCAGACGTACGACGAACTGCCCGTCCCGGGGCGGAAGCGTCGGTAGAGCACCGCGCCGGCCGCCAGGGAGGCCAGGCTCACGGCGGCCGGTGCCCAGGGGCTGGCCGCGCCGGTGTGGGCGAGGGTGTCGGTCGTCCGCTGCTGCACGACGGTGGTCCGCCTCGGGTGCGTCTTGGCAGGGTGCTGCGGCTCGTGGTGCACCCGCGGCGTCGACGGGGTGGACGGTGCCGGCGCGTCGGGCTCGTCCGAGCCGTAGCCCGACTCGTTGCCGAAGACGGGGTTGAGGAGGCCCACCAGGTTCGCGCTGTTGCCGCTGATGTTCACGGGCACGTGGACCGGGATCTGGACGAGGTCGCCGGAGAGAACCCCCGGCGAGTCGTGGGCGGTTCCGTCGGCCTTGGTGTGGCCCGACGTGCTGGAGCCGGCCTTGCCCGGTGCCTTGTGCCCCTCGGTGGAGCACTTGTTGCCCATCGCGGGGTTGAGCAGCCCGACCACGTCCACGGTGTTCCCGCAGATGTTCACCGGGATGTCCACCGGCAACTGGATGGCGTTGCCGGACGCCACCCCGGGCGAGTTGCTCGCGGTGCCGTCCGCGGCGGAGTCGGCGTGCGCCGTCCCCGCTACTGCCATCGCGCCAGAGGCGACGGCCATGGCGATCACACTGTTCCGGGTAACCCTTTTCATGGGGTACCTGCCCTTCCAGACGCGTCGCGGGCGGTCACCCGGACTCGGCGAAATGTTGGGGGGATCACTGAAGAGAGAAGAAAAGTGAAAAGAGAGGTGGTCTGCCAGGTCAGAGCGCCTGGTTGTTGCAGCCCATGTCCGAGCCGAGGTGGCTCTGCTGCGCGCCCGGGTTACCCTCGCCGTTCAGCAGGTTGCCCGCCAGGCCGGTGAGGGCGCTGATGTTGCCGAGCACCTCGATGTTCATGTCGTGGGAGCGGCACTCGGTGCCCTGGGTGACGTCGATGTCGTGGCCGGGCTCACCGTGTGCGAAGGCGGTGCCGCCGCCGAGCGAGCAGACGCTGCCGAGGACGGCGGCGCCCACGAGGACCGCCTGGTGGAGCTTGCGCATGGGTTCTCCGTTGGTCGAGCGGACGGGGATCCGCTACGGGTCGATGAAAGGTGCGGAAGGTGGCGGGAGGGCGTCAGCCGAGGCGGGGAAGCCCCAGTTGGCCGACGGGGGGCGCCGCGACCTGGCCGAGTCCGACCGGTGCGAGCCCGGGCACGCCCGGCGCTCCGAGCACGGGGTTGATGAGCGGATTGACCTGCGGGTTCACCTGGGGGTTCACCTGCGGGGTGACGCGCGTCGGGCCCTCCGGGGCGTAGCCCTGGGGAACGGCCAGCTGCGGGGCGACCTGCGGCATGACCTGGGGCATGACCTGCGGTACGACCTGCGGCGGGGCGGCCTGCGGCTGGGGCTGGGCGTACTGCGGCGCCGGCGCGTACTGCTGCTGCGGGTAGGCGGGGGCGGCCTGCGGCTGGGCGTACTGCTGGGGCGGCGGGGCCTGCTGGTACTGCGGCGCCGGGGCGTACTGCTGCTGCGGGTAGGCGGGCGCGGCGGTGGCCTGGGCCGAGCCCTGCGACGAGGCCGAGGCGGCGGCGTAACCGGTCTGCTGCTGAGGGTACTGCTGGGGCGGCGGGGCCTGCTGGTACTGCGGGGGCGGCGCCTGCTGCTGGTACTGCGGCGGCGCGGCCTGCTGCTGCGGGTAGGCGGGCACGGTGGCCTGGGCCGAGCCCTGGGTCTGGCCGGCCGCGTAGGGGGCCTGCGGCGGAGCGGGTGCCGGGGGTGGGGCCTGGGGATACGGCTGGTCCGGAGCCGGGGCCGGAGCCGGACCGCCGTATCCGACGGGAGCGTCGGCATAACTGACGCCGGCGCCGATGGCGGACAGTCCGCCGGCCGCCGCCAGAACGAGCGCGGCCTTGTGAAGCTTGCGCATGAAACCCTCGGCCCTTCGATACCTGGAGATGAGAAAGTCCATTGCGTTCGGTGCGGTCGCGCGTGCGGACGGTGCGGTAATGACACTGCACTTTCAGCAGCGGTGCTCCCGAGCAGCACGCGAACTTCGCATCGGAGCCGGCGGCGATTCGCCTCGTTCTCTTCAGGTCCTCGACCGCTGCCCTCTCCCCACCGGAACGAGGAATGCCGGGCCAGAGTCACGGCAATTCGGCATCGCGTCACCCAATTGCCGTCACCAATACGGGCGTTGCCGCTCATATGCCTTTTGGCAAACGGGTGACGCGACATCACGCCCGTATCCGGGTGCGCATCCACGTCGTTCCCCACGGGGTGAGGGCGAAGGGGCATCCCAGCCGTCCGGTGCGGCGATGAAGCGATAACCGCGCTGCCTCATCAGTCATTTCATCAGTTTTCGTGCACAGATCAAATGAAGAGCCGAGGATTCCATGCGCAAGTTTCGGCAAGTCGCGCTCATCGTCGCAGCGGCCGGCGGTCTGACCGCTGTCGGCGCCGGCCCCAGCTCCGCCGCCCCCGTCACCTACGGGACCGGCCCGACTCCCCTGTCGCAGCCGGACGCACAGGCCGCCGCGGCCACCTCCGCCGCGGCGACCGCGCAGACGTACGGCACGCCGGCCCCGCAACAGGCCCCGCAGCGCGGCACCGAGGTCGCCCCGCAGCTCAACCCCCAGCTGAACCCGCAGATCAGCCCCCAGATCTCGCCGCAGGCCCCGCAACAGGTGCAGGGCGGAGCGGTGGAGCAGAACAACCTGTTCCGTCCGTACCAGGAGTGCAGCCCGCAGTCCCTGCTCGACGCGAACGTTCCCGTCGCCCTGCTCGCCGCCTCCCAGACCCGGGGCGTCGACTGCACCCAGGCCAACAGCCAGTCGAACGCCCTTGCCCGCGCCCAGTACCAGGGCTGACGGCCGTTCGACTCTTCGGGTGTTTCTGTCGCGTATCGCGGAGAACAGCGCGTCGTTGCCAGATTTGCCGTATTAGGTACTAATCTCCCGTAATTGTAAAAAGTCGATCTTCCACAGATCGCAACCCCCCACTCCACGGAGATGACATGCGCAAGCTTCGCAACGCTGCCGTCCTGGTCGCCGCTCTCAGCAGCATCGGCCTCGTCAGTGGCACGGCTTACGCCGGCGGCGAGGGCCACGGGCACGGCGACAAGTTCAACATCACCCAGAGCTCGCACTGCAAGTCGCACGACCTGAACCTCGACGTCCTCGGCGAGGTCGGTCTGCTCAACGGCCTGCTGGGCAGCGCCCTGAACGGTGAGGGCAACCCGGGCGCCCAGGCCACCAACCTCGGTTCGACGATGGGCTGCAACAACAGCGCCTTCTGAGGTCGGTAACAGCAGCAGTGAATGGTCCCGGCGCCCGGCGCCGGGACCATTCGTGTGTGTCGACGGGTCGGCAAAGCAGCGAAATACAGCGGCATTCGGCGCGTCGCGCGGTTATCTCGGGTATTTCGTATCAGCCTTTATGACACAGATCGCGATGTCTCGCAGATCGCATCCACCACACCTCGTTCATCGGAGATGACATGCACAAGCTCCGCACCGCCGCCGTTCTCGTCACCGCATTCGGGAGCTTCGGGCTCCTCGGCGCCGGCGCCGCTCACGCCGACCAGGGCTGGGGCAAGAAGG
This sequence comes from Streptomyces sp. NPDC001507, assembly GCF_042894765.1. Classification (NCBI taxonomy): domain Bacteria; kingdom Bacillati; phylum Actinomycetota; class Actinomycetes; order Kitasatosporales; family Streptomycetaceae; genus Streptomyces; species Streptomyces sp. NPDC001507. The sequence goes on along the minus strand of NZ_JBIAVV010000009.1, from coordinate 466,273 downwards.
GCGACGAATTCAACATCCAGCAGAGCAGCAGCTGTAAGTCGCACGACCTGAACCTCGACATCCTCGGCGAGGTCGGCATCCTCAACGGCCTGGGCGGCAACCTGCTGAACGGCGAGGGCAACTCGGGTGCGCAGCAGTCGTCCCTGGGTTCGAGCATGGGCTGCAGCAACAGCGCGTTCGGCAAGTAGGACACAACAACAGTCCCCGGTTTCCCGGCCGCCGGCCGGGAAACCGGGGACTTTCGTTTTCCGCGGCCCTCAGAACTCGACGTGCGGCCGCTTGAAGCCCTTGGGCAACTCGGCCTTGTTGGAGCAGTCCACGACCTCCCCGACGCCGTGCGATCCCTCACCCACCAGCTGGTCGTCCGGGAACACCACGCGCGGACGGTCCGAGGTCGAGCAGTCCTGTGCCTGCTTGACGACATGCGTGCCGTTCTTGTCGATACGCGTCTCGTCCTTGTGAACGCAGACGGTGCCGCCCTGGGCGGTGGTCCTGCAGTCGCCCGGGGCCGGGTCCGCGTACGCGTGCCCGGCGCCGACACAGAGCGCGGCGAGACTTCCGACGAGCCCCGAGACGGCGGCGATCTTCCGTGCAGTGAACATGAGTTGTCTTCCTCTGCGATGGGCGACGCAAAGCAGCCCGGACGCATACCTCGACGGAGTCGGGGTGCGTCCGGGCTGCTTTCGCCATGGTTGTCACTCAGCACACCGGCGAGCGGACCCAAGCGGTGCCGACGCGGGATACCGAGTTCGTGCGGGGTGCGTTTTTACTCGCCACCCTGGTTCTGGTCGTAACCGCCCTGCTCGGGGCCGGAGTTCCCCTGCTCCTGCGGCTGCGCCTCGGGCTGAGCCTCGGGCTGCCCCTGCGGCTCGGCCTGCGGAGTGGCGTAGTAACCGCCACCGACGGCCAGGGCGTTGGCCGTCGAGTTGGCCACGGCGGTGATCTGCGGGGGCGCGTCCTCGCCACCGGCGGCGGAGCTGACCCCGGCACCGAGGAAGGAGAGCCCCGCAACCGTCGCCGCTACGAGTGCGACGCGCTGAAACTTACGCATGATTGACCCTTTCTGGTCCAGGCGGTAGCGCCCGGCTCGACTACTTAATGTGAGCATATACACACACTCCGTAGCTAACCGAGGATCCACACCCGCCGAGTTGCGCTTCAGCCCCGTCTGTCGTACAAGCGCTACCGGCCGCCGACCGGAAGGATCCGGCCCATGACACCGAACGGGCCGGCGGGCGAGTCCGGCTCGTCACCCTTCTCCACGGGCGCCACCCCGACGGTTCCGGGGGAACAGGTCACCTCGGGCCCGAGCCGCTCCGTCCCCTGCCCCAGGACCGCGGGCAACTGCACGGGCTGCACCGGCTTGCAGGTCTCCTGGTGCGGAATGGTCGCGCCCTCGGGAACCTCGCCCTTGATCCGCTGGGTGCAGGTGAGGTTGCCCATGAGATCGTCGATGCACTTGCCAGGACCCGCCGCGGCATACGCCGGGGCGAGGCCTGCACAGGCCACGGCGAGGCCGCCGAGGAGCCCCGAGACGGCCGCGATCTTCTTCCCGCTGATCTTCCCGCTGAACATGTGATGCGCTTCCTGTCGTGAGGACACCCGCCGAACTCAGCCGCCGAAAGCCTGGTTGTACTGGCCACAGGTGGTGTCGAGGGTGTCGGCGAGGCCGAGCACGCCGATCGGGACGTCGTTCTCGGACACCGTCTGCGGGCTGCACTCCTGGTAGGGGCGGTAGTGGTTGGACACCTGCGGCCCACTGTCGTAGGACTCGGCCACGGCGGGGGCGGCGGCGACGGCGGACAGGCCGCCGGCGGCCGCCACTGCTGCGATCACGACCTGCTGAAGCTTGCGCATGGAACCCTCGGTCCTTTGCTCGTACAGCTGCTCATACAGCGATGTGGTTGCCTAGCGTGATTGCATGAACACTAGCAGTAGTGGGACAAGGGGTTCCACAAGGGACATCCGCCCCCAGGGTGACATAGCACCACATAATCACCTTATGGGTGGGGGGAGTTGAGTCAGGAGAGCGCCAGCTCCGCGGGCCGCGGGCGATCGGTCGCGGGCACGGAGAGGATCAGGTCCCGCAGCCGCTCGAGGTACCGCCGCACGTTCTTGTAGGCGATGTCGGTGTCCGGGTAGCGGCAGGCGAACCACAGCCCTTCGTGCAGCCGGTTGACCCAGGCGCACACCTGGTCGCCGTACGAGACCCGGAGCAGCCCGTACGCCTTCTGCTCGGCCCAGTCGGCCGCGCCGGGGATGAGCCGGGCGTCCACGTACGAGATGATCGAGTACATGTCGGGCGAGGTCGGCCTGAAGTCCGCGCCTAGCAGCCGCAGTACGCGGGCGAGCGGGATCCGGGCCAGCGTCCGGTTGGCCCGCAGTTCGGCGCGAACCGTGTCGAGCGCGGTCTCCAGGTCCCGAGCCGCGGGCACCTCGATGGGTGCGCCGCCGACGTACCAGCCCACCGAGTCCGACCACGCGGACTTCAGCCGGGTGTGGAAGGGCACGACGGTGCGGTACACCGGCTGGCCGCCGAGTTCGTGGACGATCAGGCTGGTGGCGGCCAGGATGCCCACCAGGCTGCCGCCGTAGGGACGGCAGTACGCCTCGAACGCGGCCGCGGCGTCCGCGTCGACGAGCGGCTCGCACACCAGCTTCTGGGTGGGCAGCACCCCGCCGGGCTCGAGACCGAGGTCGACGGGGAACTCCGGGAGCCGGCCGCCGCACCGGGCGATGAACTCCCGCCAGCGCGCGACGATCGCGTGGGCGTCGTCGATGCCGTCCGCGTTCGCCCGCTCCTGCTCGCAGAAGTCGACGTAACTCCCCACGGACGGACCGGTGACGGGACTTCCCGCGAGGGCGGCCGCGTACAGCCCGTTGATCTCCTCGGGGAGCCGGTGGATCGAGTAGGCGTCGACGTTGGTGTGGTCGAAGGCCATGTACACGCTGGTGGAGTCCTCGCGTACGACCGCCGTGTAGATGAGGTTCGGCCAGCCGAGCGCGTCCGCCGCGGCGTCGAACCGATCCTGCAGGTACCGGGTGAGCGCTCCCGCGTCGGTGAACTCGCCGACCACCTCGCGGTGCAGGGACACGTCGCTCTCGGCGAGCGTGAACCGCTGCATGTCGTCGCCGGCCCACCGGAAGCCGCTGCGCAGCGTCTCGTGCCGCAGCGTCCAGCCGCGCAACGCCCCTTCCAGCGCGTCGAGATCGACTTCGCCCGGCAGGTCGAACGCCGCGCCGAGCCAGGTCGGCACGAACAGCCCGTCCTCGCGCACCGACCGGGCTGTTCTGATGTGCGACTCCTGGATGTACGCCGGCGGCCGCGGATCCGGCGGCAGTGCCGCCGCGGCCGCGATCGTCACCGGGCTGAATCTCCACTCGACGAGCCGTCCGGGCCGGATCTCACAGCGCTGGATGTCAGAAATTCGCACGGTGGCTCTCCTTCGCAGAAGACACCAGCTTCATCATCAACGGCAAGCCGTACGCGCGCGATGATCGCTGTGTCGCCGTGATTTCAGCGGGACGTGTGACGTATCGAACGGACAAGCGCACCACCTCACTCGTACCTGTAGATCCCACGCACGTCCTCCAGTTCGGCCGGAGTGACGTTCCAGGGCGGCAGTTGCTGGTGCCGGGCCACGACCCGGCCGTGCTGGGGGTCACCCGCGCCCGGGGGCTCGGCGGGAAGGTAGGTGTGGCCGGGGTGCCGTTGCTGCCAGCGGGTCCACAGCAGGTCGACGAAGGAGTGATGCAGCCAGAAGACCGGGTCGTTGACGGACGCGGCGCTGACCATCACCCCGCCGACCCAGTGGTGGACCCGGTTGTGGTTCCGCCAGGAGACGCTGCCCCGGCCGCTCCCCCAGCCCTCCAGCTTGTTGCGGTAGCCGCGGGTGACGGCCGAGTTCCAGGGCCAGCTGTCGTAGACCGGGTCGGCCAGCGCGGACTCGACGTCGCGGCCGGTCGGCAGTTGGATCGGGGCACGGGCGTGGCCGAGGTCGCGGGTGAGGTACTGCACGTCGGTCACGTTCTCGGTGATCTTCCAGTGGCCCGCCCGGTAGGCGAACGGGCCCGTCATCACCTGCCGGTCCGAGCGCCGCCCGTTGCCGCCGAGCAGATCGTCGGCCCATGGCAGGGAGTCCGGCGCCCGGTCCCGCGTCCAGTCCCAGTACGGCACCGTCACCGACGCGTCCACCCTGCGCAGCGCCCGCTCCAGTTCGAGCAGCAGCTTGCGGTGCCAGGGCAGGAAGGAGGGCGCCATGTGGGCGGTGCGCAAACGGTGTTCCCGGTCGGCGGAGTTGTGCGCGATGTGGATCCGCACGAACTCGTCGTACTCACCCCGGCGTTTGACCTCCAGCAGCGCGCCCACGAGACGGCGCCGCTCGGCTCGGGTCAGCCTGTTGACGTTCTTGCGCGTGTAGACCACGTACGCCTCCCTCGGGCATCGGCCGGAGGGGTAACCGCCGGACATACCTTCGGGTCACCGGTCTACGGCCGGACCGGTGACGCGGCGGCACGCCCGGCGGGCGGCTCAGGACAGCCAGCGCTTCCACACCTCGGGGTGGCCGTCCACCCACTTCTTCGCGGCCTCCTCGGGGCTCAGCTTCTGGTCGGCGATCAGCAGGGAGACCTGGTCCTGGTCCTCGGTCGTCCACCTGAACTTCTTCAGGAAGGCCGCCGCCCTGCCCCCCCTGTGCGCGAAGCCGGTGTTGAGGTACTTCTGCAGCGGGGTGTGCGGATACGCGCAGGCGACCTTGGCCGCGTCGGCGTCGCAGCCCTCCTTGTACGCCGGCAACCGCACCTCGGTCATCGGTACCTTCTTGAACAGCCACTGCGGCGCGTACCAGTAGGTGAGGAAGGGCCCCTTCTCCTTGGCGAACTGCTTGATCTGGGTGATCTGAGCGGCCTCGGACCCGGCGAAGACGACCTGGTAGTCCAGCTTCAGGTTGCTCACCAGCGCCTTGTCGTTGGTGACGTACGACGGTGAGCCGTCCAGGAGCTGGCCCTTGCCGCCGCTCTCCGCTGTGCGGAAGAGCGAGGCGTACTTGTTCAGGTTCTTCCAGTCCGTGATGTCCGGGTGCTGCTTGACGAGATAGGTCGGCACGAACCACCCGATGTGCCCGGTGACCCCGAGCTCCCCGCCCCGGCTGATGGTCTTCTTGTCGTCGACGTACCGCTTCTCCTGGTCCGGGTGCCCCCAGTCCTCCAGGATCGCGTCGACGCGGCCCTGGCTGAGCGCGTCCCAGGCCGGGACCTCGTCGACCTGCACGGTGTCGACGCGGTAGCCGAGCTTGTGCTCGAGGAGGTACTGGGCGACGGCCACATTCGACTGCGCGCCGACCCAGGACTGCACGGACAGGGTCACGGTCTTCGAGCCCTGCGCGCCCGCGAACGGCGAGGCCTGCTTGGTCATGTCGGCGGCACCGCACCCGGTGGCGAGCACGAGGACGGAGGCGGCGGCGACGAGTGTCGTACGGCGCATGGTCACGCTCCCTTCCCCGTACGGCGTTCCGTGGGCTGGGTGACCCGGTCGAGCATCAGCCCCAGGCAGACGATGGCGGCACCGGCGACCAGCCCGGTCGCCAGGTCGCCCTGGGCGAGGCCGAAGGCGACGTCGTACCCGAGGGCGCCACCGCCCACCAGGCCGCCGATGATGACGACGGCGAGGACGAGTACCACGCCCTGGTTGACGGCGAGCAGCAACGCGGGCCGCGCGAGCGGGAGTTGGACCTGCAGCAGCTGCTGGCGCCCGGTCGCGCCGAGCGACCGCGCGGACTCCAGGGCGGCCGGGTCCACCTGGCGCAGCCCCTGCGCGGTGATCCGTACGACGGCCGGCAGCGCGTAGACGACGGCGGCGGCGACGGCGGGCGCGCGGCCGACGCCGAACAGTGCGACGACCGGGATGAGGTACACGAACTGCGGCATGGTCTGGAAGACGTCCAGGACGGGCCGCAGGGCCCGCTCCACGCGGTCGCTGCGGGCGGCGGCGATGCCGGTGGCGAAGCCGAGGACCAGGGTCACGGCGACGGCCGCGAGGACCTGGGACAGGGTGTCCAGCGACGGCTCCCACACCCCCAGCACGCCGATCGCGGCCATCGCGAGGACGGCGGTCAGCGCGGTGCGCCAGGTGCCGATCAGCCAGGCCAGCGCGGCGACCACGAACAGCACCGCCCACCAGGGCAGCCACTGCAGCCCCGAGCGCACGGGGTCGAGGACCCAGGTGGTGAAGTGCCCCGCCCAGTCGGCGGTGCCGCCCACGACCGGGACGCCCGAGTACAGGTGGGCGGTCATCCAGTCGACGGCACGGTTCACCGGTTCGGCGAAGTTCAGGGTCCAGGCGGTGGGCCAGTCGAGGCGGCCGAGGAGCCGGGCGGCGAGCGCGACGGCGACGGTGGCGCCGAGGCCGTACAGGAGGCCGGCGGACGGCTTCCGGGTGTCGCCGCGCTCGCCCGCCGCCGCGGTGATGCGGTCCAGTACGACCGCGAGCAGCACGATCGGAATGCCGGCGGCGAGGGCCGCGCCGACGTCGACCGACGCGAGGGCCTGGTAGACGCGGTCCCCGAGACCGCCGGCGCCGATGACGGAGGCGATGACCGCCATCGACAGCGCCATCATGATCGTCTGGTTGAGGCCGAGGAGGAGTTCCTTGCGGGCCAGCGGGATGCGGGCGGTCAGCAGCCGCTGTGTGCGGGTGGCGCCGAGCGAGTCGACGGCTTCCAGTACCTCGGGGTCGGCGCCGCGCAGGCCGAGGGCGGTGAGCCGGGCCATGGGCGGGGCGGCGTAGACGACGGTGGCGAGGACGGCCGCGGGGACGCCGATGCCGAAGACCAGGACGACGGGGAGGAGGTAGGCGAAGGCGGGCAGCACCTGCATGGTGTCGAGGACCGGGCGCAGGGCGCGGTGCAGCCGGCCGGAGAGCCCGGCACCGAGGCCGAGCACGAGGCCCACGGCCACGGACGCGAGTACGGCCACGACCATCAGCGCGAGGGTCTGCATCGTCGGCACCCACATGCCGAGGGCACCGCAGGCGAGGAACGCTACGGCCGTACCCGCGGCGAGCCGCGTGCCCGCGACGCGGTGCGCGACGGCGGCGGCGACCACGGTGACGCCGGGCCAGCCCGCGGCGAGGAGGGTCAGGTAGACGGCGCGGACGGTCAGGACGACGGCGTCGCTGATGTAGCCGAAGAAGTAGAGGAAGAGGGGGTGCGTGTCCCGGTTGTCGACGACCCAGTTGCTGGCGGAGGTGAGGGGGGAGGAGAGGTCGACGGTGAGGTGGCCGGGCCAGGAGGCGGACGCCCAGCGGGCGTTGGCGAGGGGGACGAGGATCGCGGCGGCCACGGCCAGGACGAGGAGCTTGCGGGCGGCCAGGCCGGCAGGGAGCGACACCCGCCGAGGGCTGGGAACACTGATCGTCGCCATCAGACGTCCTCCGGGCTGGTGCGGGGGGCGGGGGGTGTCACTCGCCCACGCTCACGGGGTCCCACCGCGCCCACCGGCCCCACCGCCCCAGCGGCACGACTGCCCGCGGCTGAGTCGGTGTCGGCAGCCGGGGCACCTTCCAGCCCGGGCTCCGCATCCCCACCCAGGGGCGCGGGGAACCGCGCGACCGGCCCACCACCACCCGCGGCCGGAGAACCGCCCGCAGCCGCGGGACCCTCCAGCGGACGCTCCGCATCCCGACCCAGGGGCGCGGGGAACTGCGCGACCGGCCCACCACCACCCGCGGCCGAAGAACCGCCCGCAGCCGGCGCAGCATCGGCGCCTTCCCGCGCGGGCTCCGCATCCCCACCCAGGGGCGCGGGGAACTGCGCGACCGGCCCACCACCACCCGCGGCCGAGGTGCCACAGGCATCCCCCTTCGCCACGACCCCGAGCAGCGTGTCGGCGTCGACGACGCCCACGCAGCGGTCCCCCTCCACGACGCGCGCCGGGACACCGGCCTCCGCCACGACCTCGATCGCCTCGGCGACCGTCGCTTCAGGGGCGACCGCAGGGCCGTCGGCCGAGCCGGTCTCCCCCGGCGCACGCATCGCGGAGCGCACCGTCATCACCTGCTCGCGCGGCACGTCGCGGACGAACTCGCGGACGTAGTCGTCGGCCGGGGAGCCGACGATCTCCTCCGGGGTGCCCAGCTGGACCACCCTGCCGTCCCGCATCAGGGCGATGCGGTCGCCGAGTTTGAGCGCCTCGGACAGGTCGTGGGTGATGAAGACCATCGTGCGGCCCTCCTCGTGGTGCAGGCGGACCACCTCCTCCTGCATGTCCCGCCGGATCAGCGGATCGAGCGCGCTGAACGGCTCGTCGAACAGGAGGACCTCGGGGTCCACGGCCAACGCCCGTGCGAGGCCGACCCGTTGGCGCTGGCCGCCGGACAGCTGGCCGGGGCGGCGCTGCTCCATGCCCTCCAGGCCGACCTTGGCGACCACCTCGGTGGCCCGCGCACGCCGCTCGGACCTTGCGACGCCCTGGATCTCCAGGCCGTACGCCACGTTGTCGAGGACGGACCGGTGCGGGAGGAGCCCGAAGTGCTGGAAGACCATCGCGGCCCGGTGCCGGCGCAGTTCCCGCAGCCGGCCCTTGTCCATCGCGCGGACGTCCTCGCCGTCGATGGCGATGGCACCGGCCGTGGGCTCGATGAGCCGGGTCAGGCAGCGGACCAGGGTGGACTTGCCGGATCCCGACAGGCCCATCACCACGAAGACCTCGCCCTTGCGCACGTCGAAGGAGACGTCGCGGACGGCGGCGGTGCAGCCGGTGCGGGTGCGGAGTTCGGCCGGGGACAGGCCGGTCAGCTCGGGGTCCGCCGGGACGCGGTCGGCCTTGGGGCCGAACACCTTCCACAGGCCCTCGACGGAGAAGACAGGGGTCGTACCGTTCATCACGCACCGCCCTTCAGGAGGTCCACGGCCCGTTCGCCGACCATCAGCACCCCGATCATCGGGTTCACGGCCGGCATGGCCGGGAAGACGGAGGCGTCCGCGATGCGGATGCCGTCCAGGCCGCGGATCCGCAACTCGGGATCGACGACGGCCAGTTGATCGTCGACCGCACCCATCCTGCAGGTGCCCGCCGGGTGGTAGACGGTGTGCGCGACCTTGCGGGCGTACTCGCTGAGTTCCGCGTCGCCGAGGATCTCCGGGCCGGGGCACACCTCGCGCTTCAGCCAGCCCGCCAGCGGCTCGGTCCTCGCGATCTCGCGGGCGATGCGGATGCCGTCGACGAGGGTGCGGCCGTCGTAGTCGTCCTCGTCGGTGAAGTACCGGAAGTCGAGCGCGGGCTTCACGGACGGGTCGGCGCTGGTCAGGTAGAGGCGGCCGCGGCTGCGGGGTTTGGGGATGTTCGGGGTCATCGAGACGCCGTGCGCGGGGCGTTCGTAGCCCAGGCGCTCGGGGTTGTCGGTGAACGGGACCTGGTAGAAGTGGAACATCAGGTCCGGACCCGCCTGCTCGGGGTCGCGGCGGACGAACAGGCCCGCGTCGGAGTCCATCGCGGAGTTCTCCGGGATCGGTCCGTTCGTCTCCCAGACGATCACCGACTCGGGGTGGTCGAGAAGGTTCTCGCCGACGCCCGGGAGGTCGTGCGCGACCGGGATGCCGAGGGCTTCGAGGTCCGGCGCCGGGCCTATGCCCGAGTGGAGGAGGAGGCGCGGGGAGTCGACGGCGCCGGCGCACAGGACGACCTCGTTGCGGGCCCGTATGAGGAGTTCCTCGCCGTCCTTGGTGCGGACGTGGACGCCTTCGGCCCGGGTGCCGTCCAGTTCCAGGCGGTACGCCCAGGTCTCCAGGAGGACACGCAGGTTGGGGCGCTCGTCCAGTACCGGGTGGAGGTAGGCCACCGACGCACTCGACCGCTTGTTGGTCTCGGGGTGGTAGGCGAGGTCGAAGAAGCCGACGCCCTCGGTGAACGGCCGCCGGTTGAACCCCTCCACGCGCGGGACGCCCAGCGCCTCCTGGGCCGCGTCGACGAAGTCGCGGGCGATGGCGTTCCGGTCCTTCTCGTCGACCGGGACGATGTTGTTGAGGAGGCGGGCGTAGTAGGCCTCCATCGGTACCGCGCCCCAGCCCTTGGCCCCCGCCGCCTCCCACTCGTCCCAGTCGGAGGGCAGCGGTTTGAAGGAGATGAGGGTGTTGTGGCTGGAGCAGCCGCCCAGCACCCGGGCGCGGCTGTGCCGGATGTGGGAGTTGCCGCGCGGCTGCTCGGTGGTCGGGTAGTCGTAGTCCAGCTCGCCGCCGAGCAGGCCCATCCAGCGGCGCAGGGTGAGGACGTCGTCGCGGCCGACGTCGCTGGGGCCGCCCTCGATGACGGCGACGGTGACGTCCGGGTTCTCGGTGAGGCGGGAGGCTATGACGGAACCGGCGGTTCCGCCGCCGATGACGACGTAGTCGTAGACGTGGGGTGTGTGGGACATGGGGGGAGCTCCAAGAGGCTTCTTCGGTACGGCGGTCGGAAGAACTCAGCCGGCGAACCAGCGCACCGGCTTCGGCGCGAGGTTCTGGTACACGTGCTTGGTCTCGCGGTACTCGGCGAGGCCGGCGGGGCCCAGCTCGCGGCCGGTCCCGCTCTTTCCGAAGCCGCCCCACTCCGCCTGCGGCAGGTAGGGGTGGAAGTCGTTGATCCAGACGGTGCCGTGCCGCAGCCGCCCCGCGATCCGGCGGGCCTTCCCGGCGTCCGTGCTCCACACGGCGCCCGCGAGTCCGTACTCGGTGTCGTTGGCGAGGGCGACCGCCTCGTCCTCGGTGCGGAAGGTCTCGACGGTGAGGACCGGGCCGAAGACCTCCTCGCGCACGACCCGCATGCCGCGGTGGCACTGGTCGAGGACAGTGGGTTCGTAGAAGTAGCCGCCGGCGGGGCGGTCGGCGGACGGTTCGGGGCGCTTGCCGCCCGCGCGCAGCACCGCGCCCTCCGCCAGCGCCGACGCCACGTACTCCTCGGTCTTGGCGCGCTGCTGCGCGGAGACGAGCGGGCCGCACTCGACACCGTCCGCGGTGCCCCGGCCGAGCCTGATCCGGGCGGCACGGCGGGCGAGTTCGGCGACGAACCGCTCCCTGACCGGCTCCTCGACGATCAGCCGGGCGCCGGCCGAGCAGACCTGGCCGCTGTGGATGAACGCGGCGTTGAGGGCCTGGTCGACGGCGGTGTCGAAACCTTCCTGCGTGGCGCAGGCGTCGGCGAAGACGACGTTGGGGTTCTTGCCGCCCAGTTCGAGGGCGACCTTCTTGACGGTGGGCGCGGCCGCCTGTGCGACCTTGGTGCCGCTGACCAGGCCGCCGGTGAAGGAGACCAGGTCGACGTCGGGGTGCTCGGCGAGGCGGGCGCCGACGGTGTGGCCGGGGCCGGTGACGAGGTTGGCGACTCCAGCGGGCAGCCCGGCCTCGGCGAGCAGTCCGATCAGGGCGACCGTCGTCAGCGGGGTGAGCTCGCTGGGCTTGACCACGAAGGTGTTGCCGGCCGCGAGCGCCGGAGCGATCTTCCAGCTCGCCTGGAGGAGCGGGTAGTTCCAGGGCGTGATCAGCGCGCACACGCCGACCGGTTCGGACACGACGACGCTGTGGATGTCGGCCGAGCCCGCGTCGACCACGCGGCCCGCGCCCTCCGCGGCGACCAGGTCGGCGAAGTAGCGGAAGGCGTCGGCGACGCAGTCGATGTCGACGCGGCCCTCCTCGACCGTCTTGCCCGCGTCCCGGCTCTCCAGGAGACCGAGCTGTTCGCGGTCGCGTACGAGGAGGTCGGCGACCCGGCGGAGCAGGGCGGCGCGCTCCGCGACGGGGGTCCGGGGCCAGTCGCCGGTGTCGAAGGCGTGCCGGGCGGCGGCCACCGCCGTCTCGGCGTCCTTCTCGTCGCCCTCGGCGACCACGGCGAAGGGCAGGCCGTCCGCGGGGTCGATGATCTCGCGTGTCGCGCCGGAGACCGCTGCCAGCCAGTCGCCTCCGGCATGGATGGTCGCTCGTGCCGTGCTGTCCGCCATGATCGGTATTGCCTTCCGTTCCTGTTCGGTGCCCCTGTGTGACATCCGGGTCACACTCGGAGACCGCCGGCACCTTCCCTGGACCCCGGATTGCATGCGCAATCGTCGACCGAAAGTGTGCGGCGTCACTGAACAGTCGGACATACATGAACAAACCCCCCGGGGAGAGCGAAGGCTCCCGGGGGGCGGTTCGGGTTCAGGACGTGGTGCCCGCCGATGCGGTGGGCGTGGCGTGCCGGGGCCCGCTCTTGGTCGAGATCTGACCGACGAGCTCCCAGAAGCAGACCAGGGCGGTGACGGGCGGAATCCCGAAGATGACTAAGGACAGCAGGGCGTGGGAGGAGTGGCTGATGCACAGGGCCACGGCCACCACGGAGGCGGCCAGCACGACACACCAGGACCGGCGCGCGCTCCGGCGCTGCGCGGTGGCCCGCAGGACGGACAGCGCAGCCACGAACCACGGGCCGTAGACCGTCAGCGGCCAGTACTGCGCCAGCCCGCCGGGGAGCACCGAGGAGGCGATGCCGCGCAGCTGGGCGTAGGAGTAGCAGAGGGACCAGGCCAGCATGGACACCGCGCACAGCGAGACCGTCGCGATCAGGAACGTGATGTGCGTGACGCTCCGGCCGCCGTCGAGCAGGTGGGAGTCGTGGCGAACCCGGTGGCGGACCCGCCGACGGCTGCCCCGGCGCTGGCCCGGCACGTCCAGCAGGGTGGGAGCCGTGGCCACGGTCGGTGCGGACAGTATCTGCGCCAGCTCCTCGACCGGGTCCCAGTCGTTCGCCGCGACGTCCGGCTCCGGGACACCCCAGGCATGGTCGTAGAGACCGGGGTGGTCGTAGAAGCCGGGGTGGTCGTAGAGACCCGGCCCCGAGTCGTGCTGAATCCCGTCCATCGATTACCTCCGCACCCTGACTCAGAAGGCTCCGTACAGATCTGCCATGGTCCGCCGATATTCATTTTCCATCGTGTTGATTCTCTTCAGGAAATCATCGAGCAGGTCCGAGCATGAGGTGATATCCATACCACCGGGCCAGCGCAGCACGGTTGTCGGATGATCTTCGGCTGCGCACCAGTCCAATCGCGTCACGGTCACCTAACGACCGTCGCGCCGGGCGGGATTTGGAGCGTTCGGGGGAATTCAGTCACCCGGAAGAGAAGTTATATAATTCGCACCGCCCGCACATTCGAAGAAATTTTGAATGCGCGGGCGCTCACGTTCCGTGAGTACTGAATTTAAATGAACGGCTGCGGTCCGGCGCCGGCAGCGGCGCCGGAGGCCCCGGTCATCAGCTCTCGTACGCAGTTCCGCAGCCAGGCGTGCGCCGGGTCGGCGTCGTGGCGGGGGTGCCAGGCCAGGCCGATGGGGATCGGCGGCAGCGGCAGCGGGACCTCGAAGGTGGTGAGGCCGAGGGCGGTGGCCAGCGGGACGCCCCAGGAGGTGATCAGGCCGATCAGGTCGGAGTCGCGCAGCACGAAGAGGGAGGCCGGGAAGGTGCCGACGGTACCCACCACTCGGCGTTCCAGGCCGAGTTCGGCCAGCGCGGCGTCGACCGGGCCGTGCAGCTTGCCGCGCCGCGAGACGTTCAGGTGACCGGCCGCGGTCGCGTACCGCTCGGGGGTCAGCTCGCCGGCCAGCAGCGGGTGCCCGGACCGTACGACGCCGAGCATGCGGTCCTCGTGGAGCTGCTCCACCCGCACCTCGGGCGCGGTGGTGTCGATCACCCCGACCTCCAGGTCGGCCGTGCCCTGCCGCAGGTACGGCAGGTCCACGTGGGCCTCGGCGAGGAACCGGATGCGGATGCCGGGCGCCTCCGCGGCGGCCCTGGCGAAGAGGACGGCGGCGTGGGTGCCGGCGATCGTGTCGGAGCCGACGATCGTGAACGTCCGCGAGACGGTGCGCAGGTCGGCGTCCCGGCCCGGCGCGAACAGCGCCCGCGCCCGCTCCACCACCGCGCTCACCTCGGCGCGCACGGCCAGCGCGTGCGGGGTCGGCACCATCCGGCGCCCGGCGCGCACCAGTACGGGGTCGCCGAGCGCCCGGCGGATCCGGCCGAGGGTGCGGCTCATGGCCGGCTCGGACAGGTGCAGCCGCCGCGCGGCCCCCTGCACGCTCTCCTCCTCCAGGAGCACGTCCAGCGCGACCAGCAGGTTCAGGTCGAGGCCCGCGGGGGATGCGGCGGATTGCGTCATACGCAGTCGTCCCTTGCAAAGGTTGCACTGGAAAGCAGGTCAGTGCCGAGCCTACGGTGACGGGGCAGCCCACACCACACCCACCAGCTCCCCGGGAGGAGCCGTGCCCTCGCACGCCCTGAAACGCCCCGTCCTGCTCGTCATGTGCGCCTGCGTGCTGGTCGCGCAGAGCATGGTCGCCGCCATCAACCTGCTCATCCCCGAACTGGCCGCGTCGTCCCTGCACCCCTCGCACAGCGAGATCCTGTGGACCGTCGACGCCTACGTCATCGCCTTCGCCGGCCTGCTCATCCCGGCCGGCGCGCTCGGCGACCGGCACGGCCGCAAGGGCGCCCTGCTGGCGGGCCTCGCCCTGTTCGCGGCGGGCGCGGCCACCAGCGCGCTCGCGCCGGATCCCGCCGTACTGACAGCGGGCCGCGGCCTGTCCGGCGCCGGAGCCGCCCTGATCACCCCGGCCACCCTGTCGATCCTGGTCCACCTCTCCGCCCCCGAGCAGCGGGCCCGGGCCCTCGCCTCCTGGACCCTGGCCCTCGGCCTCGGCGGCGCGGCCGGCAACCTGGGCGGCGGCCTGGTCGGCCAGTTCCTGTCCTGGCGGGCCCTGTTCGCCGTCATGGTCCCGCTGGCCGCGCTGCTCGCCCTGGCCGTCGCCGTCATCACGCCGCGCACCGAACGCTCCGCGCACAGCGACCTCGACCCGCTCGGCACCGTGCTCCTCACGGCGGGCCTGGTGGCGGTGCTGTTCGGCATCATCGAGGGCACCACGTACGGCTGGACGTCGGCGCCCATCCTCGGCGCCTTCGCGGCCGGCGCCGTCCTGACCGCCCTGTTCACCGCCCACGCCCTGCGCTCTCCGCGACCCCTCTTCGACCCCCGGGTCTTCGCCTCCGCCCGGCTGCGCTCGGCGTCCCTCGGCACGGCGGCCGGCTTCTTCGGCCTCTTCTCCCTCTTCTTCGTCAACTCGCAGTACCTGCAGGACATCAAGGGCTACGGCGCGGCCGTGACCGGCGTCGCCATCATGCCGCTGACGATCGGCATGGCCCTGGTCCCGAGGCTCGCCGCCCGCTGGTCGGGCCGGCCGCGCGCGGTCGTCGGCGCCGGGCTCGCCCTGATCGGCCTGGGACTGCTCGGCACGTCCACCGTCGACGCGGCCACGCCGTACTGGGCGTACGCCTGCTGGCTGCTGGTCATCTCGGCCGGCACCGGGCTCTCGATGCCCGCCCTGACCCTCGGCGTGGTCGACTCGCTCCCGCCGCACCAGGCGGGCCTCGGCTCCGGGCTCGGCACCACGGCCCGGGAGACCGGCGCGGCCCTCGGGGTCGCGGTCACCGGCACGATCCTGGGCGGGCACGGTGACCTCGCCTCCGGAATGGGGCCGGCCCTGCGTACCGTCGCCCTGCTGGTGCTCGCGGCGACGGCGCTCGTGGTGGCCGGTCACGGCGGCCGCACCCCGACACGTACTATCGCGTCCGATCCGCAACGCGTACTGTCGCGTTCGACCGATGCCTGAGCAACTCCCGCCGCACCCCGGCCCGTTGAGGAGCCCCCCGATGCCCGCCCTGCTGAACCCCGTCCTCGACCTGCTGACCCTGCGCGGCACCGTCACCGAGGCCGAACAGCTCACCGCCCGGATGCGCCGGCTGCGCGTCGACGGCGACCGGCTCGCCGGCCTCGACGTCCGGCCCGGCCAGCAGGTCCGGGTCCTGGTCGCCGGCCTGACCCTGCGGACGTACTCGGTCTGGCACTACGACCCGTCCGGCGTCGTCGAGCTGTGCGTCCTCGACCACCCCGAGGGCGGGCCGGGCGCCCGGTGGGGCCGGACCGCCCAGAAGGGCGATCAGGTGCGGCTGCGCGGGCCCGAGGGCACCTTCACGCTGCGCCCCGACGCCGCCCACCACGTGTTCGTCGGCGACGAGACGGCCGCGGTCGCCTTCGGGGGGATGCTCGCGGCGCTGCCCGAGGAGACCCGGATCTCCGGCTGCGTCGAGACCGAGACGGCCGCCGACCGGCTGCCCCTCACCCACGCGGAGCGCCTCGACTGGGTGCTCAGGAGCGAGACCTCGCTGCCGGAGGCGGTACGGCGGCTCGCTCCCGAACCCGGCGGGGTGGCGTACGTCGCCGGGGAGGCCCGGACCGTGCAGGCGGTGCGGAAGGTGCTGGTCCAGGAGGCGGGGTGGGATCGGCGCGCGGTCCTCACCAAGCCGTTCTGGACACCGGGGAAGCGCGGGATGGAGTAACCGCTCACCGAACGCGGACGGGCCCCGCTCCGGAGGAATCCGGGGCGGGGCCCGCCGGGGCGCGGGAGGCTCAGATGAGGCCGAGGGCGCGGACCGCCT
Organism: Streptomyces sp. NPDC001507; assembly: GCF_042894765.1. Lineage (NCBI taxonomy): Bacteria > Bacillati > Actinomycetota > Actinomycetes > Kitasatosporales > Streptomycetaceae > Streptomyces > Streptomyces sp. NPDC001507. The sequence continues at coordinate 449,782 of NZ_JBIAVV010000009.1, read as the reverse complement.
CGCGCTCCTCCGCCAGCTCCTGGACCGAGGCGTCGATGCGGGCCCGGGAGAAGTCGCTGATCTCCAGGCCCTGGACGATCTCGTACCTGCCGTCCTTGGTGGTGACCGGGAAGGAGGAGATCAGGCCCTCCGGGACGCCGTAGGAGCCGTCCGACGGGATGCCCATGGAGGTCCAGTCGCCGTCGGCGGTGCCGTTGACCCAGGTGTGGACGTGGTCGATCGCGGCGTTGGCCGCGGAGGCCGCGGAGGAGGCGCCGCGGGCCTCGATGATCGCCGCACCGCGCTTGGCGACGGTCGGGATGAACTCCTCGGCCAGCCACTTCTCGTCGTTCACGACCTCGGCGGCGTTCTTGCCGGCCACCGTGGCGTGGAAGATGTCGGGGTACTGGGTGGCGGAGTGGTTGCCCCAGATGGTCAGGCGCTTGATGTCGGCGACCGTCGAGCCCGTCTTCTTCGCGAGCTGGGTCAGCGCGCGGTTGTGGTCCAGGCGGGTCATCGCGGTGAAGCGCTCGGCCGGTACGTCCGGGGCGGCGGCCTGGGCGATCAGCGCGTTGGTGTTGGCCGGGTTGCCGACGACCAGGACCTTGATGTCGTCCGCGGCGTGGTCGTTGATGGCCTTGCCCTGCGGCTTGAAGATGCCGCCGTTGGCCTCCAGGAGGTCACCGCGCTCCATGCCCTTGGTGCGGGGGCGGGCGCCGACCAGGAGGGCGACGTTGGCGCCGTCGAAGGCGACGTTCGGGTCGTCGGAGATGTCGATGCCCTGGAGCAGCGGGAAGGCGCAGTCGTCGAGCTCCATGGCGGTGCCCTCGGCGGCCTTGAGCGCGGGGGTGATCTCCAGGAGGCGGAGCCGGACCGGCACGTCCGCGCCGAGCAGCTGGCCGGAGGCGATGCGGAAGAGCAGGGCGTAACCGATCTGGCCGGCCGCGCCGGTGACGGTGACGTTCACGGGAGTGCGGGTCATGGCGTTCTCCGTATGACAGCTGGCGGTGGGCGTCCTTGCCCTGGGTGCCCTGGGGTGCGGACGTACAAATGATCGATCTCTTGGTATCAAGAGATCCACCGGTCAGGCTATCGCGCATCAAGGATGCCGGAGGGCGAGGGGTCCGTGTGGCTCACCCCACAAAAGAGGCGGCCGCCTGTCCGGGAGAGGTGAGACAGCGCGGCCGCCACTCGGGGGTACCGGATTCCGGACTCCCGTGGGGGATACCTGTCGCGTGCCCAGGACGGAAGCCGGCATTCCTGTGTGCCGCCGATTTCTTCGTGGGCGAGCGCAGCCGCGAGGCCCGGGGGCCGCCGCCCCCGGGATCCCGCTTGTCGGCCTCCGGCCTCCTCCTCGAACGCCGGACGGGCTGTTGCGGTCACGTGCACCCCGTCCGCCCCGACGCCAGCGTCGCGCACGCCTTCGCCGCCGCCGCGTCCCGCACCGCCACCATCGGCGTGTACGCGATCGTGTCGCCGGTGGCCGTGATGTCGCCGCGTTCCGTGGTGGTGCCGGCCGTGACCCGGACCGAGTCGCCCTGGGCGGCCCCCGTGATGCGGCCCCAGGCGGCGCCGCAGGTCCGGCTGTAGCGGACCTCCAGCGTGGTCGCGCCGACGGTGACGGTCTTCGCGGTGGTCACGAGGTCGCCGCTGCACCCCATGGCCTCCGCGTCCTTGCCGGTGCAGCCGGTGCCCGCGCACTTCACCCCGGCCGGGAGGCCGCTGCTGGTGACGGTGGAGGGGGTGGCCGGGGCGCCGTTGCCCTGGTTCTTCCGCCCGCCGCCGTCGCCCCCGGTGAGGAAGAGGACCGCGGCGACGACAACGGCCACGCCGACGACCCCGGCGAGGAACATCGTCAGCCGCCGCCTGCCGCCGCCGGGCGGGGCCGCGGGCGTCGCCGGACCGAAGGAACCCCCCGCGCCCTCCCGGCGGTTCGCGTCGGGCGCCGTCGGCTGGGGCGGGATGGTGGGCGAGACGCCCGCCGGTCCGGCGATCCCCGGCATCGCCACCGCGCTGACCGCTCGGCGCGGCGCCGTGCCGCCTCCGGCATCGGAGGCGGAGGTGGCGGGCGGCGCCCCGAACTCCCCCAGCGCGGCCCGCGCCTGGGAGATCCGGATCGCCTCCATGGTCATGTCGTGGCGCATCTCCGAACGGCTCCAGGCCCGTTCGGCCAGCTCCCACATGGTCGTGAGATGGACGGGATCGGTCCCGGTGACCTCGGCGAGCGCGACGACCGCGCCCTTCGGTGCCAGCAGACGGCCGCCGAGATAGCGCTCCCAGGACGTCCTGGCGTAGCCGGTGCGGTCGGACAGCGCCGCGACGCTCAGGCCGCTGCGGTCCACGAGCCGCCGCAGCTGGGTCGCGAACTCCTTGACCTGCGGATCGAGTTCGTCCGGCAGGGCTTTCCAACGAGGCATTGCTTCCCCCCTCTTTCCCCGGTCCTCTTCCCCCCGGTTCGGTGCCGTGTCTTCCCCCGCGCTTCCCCTCGCGCGGTGCCCCCGCGCCGGTCCCCGTCTGGCCTACCCAGCGGGAGGCGGCGGCCCCGGAGAACAGTCCCCGGACAGGGGGCGCACAGGAGCACCGACCCGTCCGGCACGCACCGTCGCGCGCCTGCCGCCCTACGGCCCGACGGGCCCCCGGCTCGTCCCGATTGGACACGTTAGCCCGGTTGTGGGTCGGCTCCGTAACGTATCCGCGAACTTGTCAACACATCGACACACCGGTCATCCGGCTGTGACCTCGCAGGTCACAGGGGGCACACCTCACCCGAGAGCCACGGCGCCGACGACCGCCACGAGGAGCAGGACGAGCAGCAGCAGGACCGCGTACAGCAGCAGGCGGCCGTGCGGGCGGGGCGCCGGCTCCGGTTCCGGTTCCGGCCGGTCCCACCACGGGAGGGTCGGATCGTCCTCGTACCCCTCCGTCTCCGCGTCGCCCGGCGGACGGTCCGGGTCCGGTGCGGCCGCCGGGCGCGGCCAGGCCTCGACGGCGAGTTCCCACCGCACGGCGTGCCGTTCGGCGTCCGAGTCGGCGAGGCCCGCGACCCGGCACAGCGCGACGACGGCCTGCCGGGGCGGCGGCTGCACGGCGTTGAGATAGCGCTGCCAGGACGACTTGCTGTACGCGGTACGGGCACCCAGCGCGACCAGGCTGAGGCCGGTGTCGTCCTTGAGGAGCCGCAGCTGCTCCACGAAGTGCCGTACCTCCGGCGGGAGCCCCTCCGGCAGCGGCTGCCAGCCGCCCATCACGCACCTCCACGGCCTGCCTCGTCGCCGGTTGGTTGCCAGTTCAGAGCGGGTGACGACGGCGGACGGCCCGCCGGTTCCCGCGGGCAGTGGCAGTACGGGCGCCCCGTAGCGGAACTGTCACCTCTCTGCCACAGCCGGTGGACAGCCGTTGAACAGCCGCCGCGCGCTGGGAAGGCTGATTCCCGACGGCGGCCCGCCCTGCTCGGGGGAGAGGACGGGCCGCCTTGCGAGCGCCGGTTGGGGAAGCGCCCCAGAGGGGCGCTGGGGGTGCCCCCGGCCGAAGGCTGGGGGAGGAACTGCGCGACCAGCCCCCACGCACCCGCACCCGCACCCGCACCCGCACCCGACAAGAGTGCCTAGTTCTTCATCGTGAAGTGCAGCGTGTCCTTCAGATACGGGATCACCAGCCACGGCTTCGGCTGCGCCATCAACGCCAGCAGCACGATCGCCAGCCCCAGCACCCCGTACGTGGCGATGTCCGTGAACCGCGACCGGACCGCCAGCATCCCCACGCTCGGCAGTATCCACCGCATCACCGCCCCGCCCAGCAGCGCCGCCCCGATCAGCAGGGCGCCGACCCGGAACTGGTCGAGCGAGGTCAGCAGCAGCCCCAGCGCGACGGTCGCCAGCACCACCAGCATCGGCCACTGCCGGGCCGGCGCCGGCAGATCCCCCGACGCGGCCCTGCCGCCCCCCTCGGGGCGGGCGGTGTCCCGCGTGAACAGCGGGAAGCGGCGCGTGGCCCGCCGGGGCCGCCCCTGCGCGTCCGGAGCGCTGATCGCGTCGCGGACGGTCGGCTCGTCGTCGTGTGCCTGCTCAGCCGGCACTGCGTTCCGCCGCCTCGACCACGTTGACGAGCAGCTGCGCCCTGGTCATCGGCCCGACCCCGCCGGGGTTCGGCGAGAGCCACCCGGCGACCTCGGCGACCCCGGGGTGCACGTCCCCGACGATCTTGCCGTCGGCGTTGCGGGAGACACCGACGTCGAGGACGGCGGCGCCCGGCTTGACGTCCTCGGGGCGGATCAGGTGCGGGGAACCGGCGGCGGCGATGATGATGTCGGCGCGCTTCAGGTGCGACGCGAGGTCCCGGGTGCCGGTGTGGCACTGGGTCACCGTGGCGTTCTCGCTGCGCCGGGTGAGCAGCAGCGGCATCGGGCGGCCGATGGTCACACCGCGGCCGACGACCACGACCTCGGCGCCCTTGATCTCGACGCCGTACCGGCGCAGCAGCGTGAGCACGCCGTTGGGGGTGCAGGGCAGCGGCGCGGGCTCGCCGAGCACCAGCCGGCCGAGGTTCATGGGGTGCAGGCCGTCCGCGTCCTTGTGCGGGTCCATCAGCTCCAGGATGCGGTTCTCGTCGATGCCCTTGGGCAGCGGCAGCTGGACGATGTAGCCGGTGCAGGCGGGGTCGTCGTTGAGCTCGCGGACGACCGCCTCGATCTCCTCCTGGGTCGCGGTGGCCGGGAGTTCGCGCTGGATGGAGGCGATGCCGACCTGGGCGCAGTCGCGGTGCTTGCCGGCGACGTACTTCTGGCTGCCGGGGTCGTCCCCGACGAGGATCGTGCCGAGGCCGGGCGTGACGCCCTTCTCCTTCAGCGCCGCCACGCGGGCGGTCAGATCGGACTTGATCGCTGCTGCGGTGGCCTTGCCATCGAGAATCTGGGCGGTCATGGCTCCATCCTCGCGGATGCCGGTCTCCCGGTTCCAGTCGGGTGTGCGGTCATGATCAATGATGTTGCACTTGCACAACACATCGCTAATCGGACTGGACAACAACTCGCCCGTACTCAACGATGAGCGGCGCAGTATCGCGGTCCGGTGGGGGGCAAAACCGCTCAGTTCATGACGTACCTCCGTCCTTGTCCGCGTCGTCCCCGCAGGTCAAACGGAGGAACCCCGTCATGAGTTTCGGCGCGCCCAACAACCCCTACGGCCAGCCGCAGGACCCGCAGCAGGGCCAGCCCGGCTACGGCTACCCGCAGCAGCCCGGCTACCAGCAGGCCCCGCAGGGCGTCCCGCCGCAGCAGGGCTACGGCTACCCGCAGCAGCCGGGCTACCCCCAGCAGGGCGGTTACGGCTACCCGCAGCAGGGTTACGGCGCAACGCCGCCGTACGCGAACTGGGGCCAGCGCTTCGGCGGCACGATCGTCGACGGCCTGGTCTTCCTGGTGCCGTACATCCTGGTGCTCTTCAGCAGCAAGGCCGCGGTGCTGGGCATCATCGGCGCCCTGGCGATCATCGGCATCGCGATCTGGCAGCTGATCATGGAGGGCCGCACCGGCCAGACGATCGGCAAGAAGGCGCTGGGCATCCGCCTGGTCAAGGAGGCCACCGGCCAGCCGATCGGCGTCGGCATGGCGTTCGTGCGCCGTATCGCGCACTTCCTGGACAGCCTCGCCTGCTACCTGGGCTGGCTGTGGCCGGCGTGGGACGCCAAGCGCCAGACGTTCGCCGACAAGGTCTGCGGCACGATCGTGATCCGCAGCAACTGAGCGTTCACCGGCACCCCCAGGGCCGTGTCCCCCGCTGTGGGGGACACGGCCCTGGTGTTTACGCCCTGCACGCCGTGGCGGCTCAGTGGAAGAAGTGCCGCGTCCCGGTGAAGTACATCGTCACGCCCGCCTTCTTCGCGGCCTCCACGACGAGTTCGTCGCGGACCGAACCGCCCGGCTGCGCCACGGCCCTGACGCCGGCCGCGGTGAGGATCTCCAGGCCGTCCGGGAACGGGAAGAACGCGTCCGAGGCGGCGTAGGAGCCGCGCGCCCGCTCCTCGCCCGCCCGCTCGACGGCGAGCTTCGCGGAGTCGACGCGGTTGACCTGCCCCATGCCGACGCCGACCGAGGCGCCGTCCTTGGCGAGCAGGATGGCGTTGGACTTCACGGCCCGGCAGGCCTTCCAGGCGAAGGCGAGTTCCCGCAGCTCCTCGGGGCTCAGCGCCTCGCCGGTGGCCAGGGTCCAGTTGGCCGGGTCGTCGCCGTCGGCCTGCAGGCGGTCGGTGACCTGGAGCAGCACACCGCCGTCGATGGCCTTGACCTCGACGGGGTTGGCGGGGGCACCCGGCGCCTTCAGCACCCGGATGTTCTTCTTCTTCGCGAGGGCTTCGAGGGCCCCCTCCTCGTAGTCGGGCGCGACGATGACCTCGGTGAAGATCTCGGCGACCTGCTCGGCCATCTCCCGGCTCACCGGCCGGTTGACGGCGATGACCCCGCCGAACGCGGACAGCGGGTCACAGGCGTGCGCCTTGCGGTGCGCCTCGGCGACGTCCGAACCGACGGCGATGCCGCAGGGGTTGGCGTGCTTGATGATCGCGACGCACGGCTCGTCGTGGTCGTACGCGGCACGGCGCGCGGCGTCCGTGTCCGTGTAGTTGTTGTACGACATCTCCTTGCCGTGCAGCTGCTCGGCCTCGGCGAGACCGCCACCGGCGGCGTCGACGTAGAGGGCGGCGGGCTGGTGCGGGTTCTCGCCGTAGCGCAGGGTGTTCTCGCGCTCCCAGGTGGCGCCGAGGAAGTCGGGGAACTGCGAGTCGTCGACCGGCGCGTACTCCGAGGCGAACCAGGAGGCCACCGCCACGTCGTACGCGGCCGTGTGCTGGAAGGCCTCGGCGGCGAGCCGCTTGCGGGTGGCGAGGTCGAAGCCGCCCTCGGCGACGGCTTTGAGGACGTCGGCGTAGCGGGCGGGGCTGGTGACGATCGCGACCGAGGGGTGGTTCTTGGCGGCCGCGCGGACCATCGAAGGACCGCCGATGTCGATCTGCTCGACGCACTCGTCGGGGGTGGCGCCGGAGGCGACGGTCTCGCGGAACGGATAGAGGTTGCTGACCACGAGGTCGAACGGCTCGATGCCGAGCTCCTCGAGCTGGCGCCGGTGGTCCTCGAGGCGCAGGTCGGCGAGGATGCCGGCGTGCACCCTGGGGTGCAGGGTCTTGACCCGGCCGTCCAGGCACTCCGGGAAGCCGGTGAGCTCCTCGACCTTGGTGACGGGCACGCCGGCGGCGGCGATACGGGCGGCGGTCGAGCCGGTGGAGACGAGTGCGACACCGGCCTCGTGCAGCCCGCGGGCGAGCTCTTCGAGCCCGGTCTTGTCGTAGACGCTGACGAGCGCGCGACGGATGGCCCGCTTGCCGCTCTCGGCCGTGACAGTGCTCTCGGCGGTCACTGGATAACTACCTTTCGTCCCTCAATGCGATAGCCGTTGCGGGCGATCCGCCCCACGACCTCGACGAGCAGCCTTCGCTCGACGTCCTTGATGCGCTCGTGCAGCGCGCTCTCGTCGTCCTCGTCCCGGACCTCCACCACGCCCTGAGCGATGATCGGCCCGGTGTCGACGCCGTCGTCGACGAAGTGGACGGTGCAGCCGGTGACCCTGGCGCCGTACGCGAGCGCGTCCCGTACGCCGTGGGCCCCGGGGAAACTGGGCAGCAGGGCGGGGTGCGTGTTGACGGTCCGCCCCCCGAACCGCGCCAGGAACTCCTTCCCGACGATCTTCATGAAGCCGGCGGAGACCACCAGGTCGGGTTCGTGGGCGGCCACGGCCGCGGTCAGCGCCCGGTCCCACTCCTCCCGGGTCGCGAAGTCCTTCACCCTGGTCACGAACGTCGGGATCCCGGCCCGCTCGGCACGCGCGAGCCCCTCGACGCCGGCACGGTCGGCACCGACGGCGACGACCTCGGCACCGTAGGCCTCGGCGCCGTGCTCGGCGATCGCGTCGAGGAGCGCCTGGAGGTTGGTGCCGGATCCGGAGACCAGCACGACGAGGCGCTTGGCCACGGGCTTGGCGGCCACGGTGGGGCCCTTTCTCGGGGGAGCGTCGGTACGGCGGCCGGCCCCGCACCCGCTTTGTACATTCGTACGAGTGCTTCGCGCCCCGGGATACGGGGAAGTCTACGAAGCGGCCGACCGTCAGCAACGATACCGGCACACCGGGCGGCCCCCACGGGACGGGGGCGTGGCCGGAAGGTAGCGTCTGGGAGGTGGCGAGGCGGGAACGCGTCCGGGATACGACGCGTTCACGGGGTAGGCGGTCGTTCCGGCCGCCGTGCCGATCGCCCGCAGCCAGCCGCCGTATCCAGCCGTATCCGTATCCAGCCCATCCATCAGCTCTGTTCTGTTCATCTTGATCTAGGGGAAGACGCTCACTTGATGCCGGACCGCAGCCTGGGACTTCGCATGCTCCCCCCGCAGTCGGTACAGGGAGGGACAGGTTCCGTCGTGCTGCTGCGGGAGCGGCCGGCCTCGCCGCCGGACGCGTCCTCGGACCGGCCGAAGGGCGACCGGAAGGACGGCTCGACGGACGTCCCGAAGGACGACCGGAAGGACGGCCAGAAGGACGACAACCCCTTCGCCCCGCCGCCGGAGGGCACGCCGGACAGCCCGTGGCGGCCGCGCCGCCCGGCCGGTGACGACGACCGGGAAGCGCCGTGGGGCAGTCAGTGGAGCGACCGCCAGCCCGGCCGGCAGTCCGGCGGCTTCGGCCAGCGTCCCGACGGCGGCCCAGGCGGCGGCGGCCAGAACGGCCCCGGCGGTCCCGGCGGCCCCGGCATGCGCTGGGACCCGACCGACCCGGCCCAGCGGCGGGCGCGGTACGCCCTGCTGTGCGGCATGTGGGCCTTCCTCTTCGCGCTCTTCAGCTGGCCGTACGTGGCGCTGCTGCTCGGCGCCCTGGCCGTCTACTGGGGCATCAGCGCGCTCCGCGCCAAGCCCCGCGACCCGGACGAGGCGGCCACCGGCCGCCCCCAGACGACGGCCGCGATCAGCGGCCTGGTCACGGCGTCCCTGGCGCTGGCCCTGGTGGCGGCCAACTTCACGGCCCAGGTGGTCTACCGCGACTACTACACCTGTGTCTCGGACGCCCTCACCAACGAGGCCAAGCAGTCCTGCGACCACCTGCTGCCGCAGGAGCTGCGCGGGGTCCTGGGGAGCGGGAACAGCTGACGGTGCGGGGGTGACGGTACCGGGAGGGTCAGGGGCCGTCCGGGTCCTCGTCCACGTCCACGTCCACGTCCTCGTCCTCGTCCTCGTCCGTCGGCTCGGACAGCTTCCGCAGCGCCGTCCAGCGGGCCTTGCGCGCCGCCTCGTCCTCCCAGGGGCCGGGCGGCGGGTCGACGGGGAGCGGATCGCCGGGCAGGGCGTCGACGGGAAGCGGATCGTGCGGCTCGGCCGGCAGCGCCTCGTACCGCTCGGAGGCGTCGCCGTCCCCGTCGGCCTGGTCGGGCAGCAGTCCGGCCACGAAGACCGGGGCCGGGGTCGCGGCCGGTGCCGAGGCCGGGGTGGGGGCCGGGGTCCGGGCCGGGGCGGACGGCGTCCGACTCCCCTGTGTCCGCTCCTGCTCCGCGCCCTGCCCGTCGTCCCGCGGCTTCCGCCCCGCGAAACCCAGCCACGCGGCGAGTGAGCCGGCCCCCTCCCTCCGCCAGGCCCGCAGCGTCAGGGCGGTCGGCAGGCCCACCGCGAGGAGCCAGCCGCCGGTCGCCGCGCCCGTCTGCCACCAGACCGGGCCGAAGGAGGCGAGCGCGGCGACGCCCAGCGGGCCCCCCGCCAGCTCGGCCAGTACCGCGAGCAGCAGCGCGCCCAGCAGCGCCGCCAGTGCCGCCACCCCGGCCGTGCGCTCGGCCGACCAGCGCCGCTCGGTGGCCCGCGCCGCCACGAACCACGCCACCGTCACGCCGGCCACCACCGGCACCGCCCCGGCCACCCAGTGCGCCCAGGTCCCAGGACCGTGCTGCGGCACCGCCGCCAGCAGCGGGAAAGGCGGGAGCAACGATGCCGGATCCGAGGCCAGCGGGTTCACGTGATGCCCGGCACCGAGTGCGAAGCCGGGGCCCACGGCGTACGACGCGGACCACACCGCCGCGTTCGGGATCAGCGAGAGGCAGAGGAACAGCACCGCGCACCGGCCCGTCCAGCCCTCCGTCAGCTGCAGGAACGACGCCCGCGCGGTGTCCCCGTGCCCCACCAGCGACACCGCGAGCAGCAGCGTGCCGCCGCCGAGGAACACGGCCGTCGCGGCCAGGGACGCGCGCAGGGCCGTACCCCACCGCACCCGCGTGTCGCGCCCGAGCAGCCGCCGCCGTACCGCACCCGGCAGGAGTGGCACCAGGCGCAGCAGCGGTTCACGCGGCCGGCCGTACGCCGTCCACACCCCGGCGCCCGCCGCGCACGCCGCGAGCAGGGGCGGAGAGACCGCCACCCACGCCCACTGCGGCCGCAGCGCGCCGCCGGACGCGTACAGGGCGGCGCAGCCGCCGACGCCGAGGTAGCCGGCGACGACCCCGGCCCAGGCCGTACGGGCGCGGACCGGCGGCGGGGCGTCGGGGTCGTCGCCGTCCGGCGCGTCCACCGCGTACCGGGCCGCCCGCTGCAGGAGCAGCGCCGGCACCAGGAGCAGCAGCAACGGTGTCACCCCGACCGGCGCCGGCACTCCGGACAGCGTGTCGGTACGGACCAGTTCGACACCGTGGGCGAGCAGCCACAACGCGGCCGCGACGTGCAGCGCGCCGCCCGGTCCGCTGTCGGGGTAGGGCGAGCTGACCCACAGCGCGATCGCCAGCACGGCGAAGGACCCGAGTCCGAGTCCGGCCGCGAGCGCACCGGCCGCCAGGCTCGCGCCCAGTCCCGGGGAACGGTCCCGCACCCGGCTGAGCAGCGGCGGCGACGAGTGCCGGCGGGAGGGCAACGACGGTCGGCGGGCGGTCATCCGAATCACGACCGCCATGCTCCCAACGACACGCGCTTTCCCGTCGTAACCGGTGAACGGCCGAAGTGTCGCTCAATATATGTTTATGTGCTTTTTCGAAGGGAGGTGCGCCCGATGACGCAGAGCCCTGGCCATGCCCACGAGGCCGGACCGTCACCCGCTCTGACGCCCGCTCAGGCCTTCGACGCGCTCTACGCGTTCTGCGCCCCGGCCCTGGTACGGCAGGCCTACCTGCTCACCGGCCGTCGGGAGCTGGCGCAGGAGGCCGTCGAGCGGGCCTTCCAACTGGCCTGGCAGAACTGGCCCCAGGTGGCCCGCGACCGGGATCCGGCCGGCTGGGTGCGGGCGGTGGCGCACGAGTGTGCGCTCTCCCCCTGGCACCGGTTCCGGCTGCGCTACCGCCGCCCCGAGCCGCCGCCGGCCGACGCGGCCGACCGCGCGCTCCTGGAGGCGCTGCTGAAGCTGCCGCCGACGTACCGGCGCACGCTGCTGCTGTACGACGGCATCGGCCTCGACCTGCCGGAGACCGCGGCGGAGACGGAGGCGAGTACGCCGGCGGCGGCCGGCCGGCTGACCCGGGCGCGGCGGCTGGTCGCCGGCCAGGTGCCGGAACTCGCCGACCCCGCCGCACTGCACCGACGGCTGGCCGAACTGGCCTCGACGGAGCGGCTGCGGGCGGCCCAGCCGCCCGCCGTGCGGACGTACGCCGAACAGCGGACCCGTTTCTGGACCCGGTCCGCGCTCGCCTTCACGGCGACGATCATCGCGGCGACGACCCTCACGCTGCGGACGGCACCGACGCACTACGAGGCGCCGATCGGCCCGGCGCAGGCGATCAGCGGGGTGCCGCCGGAGGTGGGGATGGGGCCGTTGTCCGCCGGGGAGCGGGCGTTGCAGGCGAAGCTGCGGAAGTCTGCCGACAGCGGACCGGAGAGGGTGGTACCGCTGGCGAGGTGAGTGCGTCGGCGGCGGGCCGGAGAGGGGTGGTACCGCTGGCGAGGTGAGTGCGTCGGCGGCGGGCCGGTGGGGGTTGCTCGCGCAGTTCCTCCCCCAGCCTTCGGCCGGGGGTACCCCCAGCGCCCCTTACGGGGCTCACGCAGCGGCACCCCGCAGGCGCGGGCGAGCGAAAACGCCGGCAGGCCCGCCCCCATCCCGGGGAACGGGCCTACCGGCGTACGGTCACGCAGCTGTTCAGCCGGCGAGGATCTCGCGCGCCAGCTTCGCCGTCTCGGTCGGGGTCTTGCCGACCTTGACGCCCGCGGCCTCCAGGGCCTCCTTCTTCGCCTGGGCGGTGCCCGACGAACCGGAGACGATGGCGCCGGCGTGACCCATGGTCTTGCCCTCCGGCGCGGTGAAGCCCGCGACGTAGCCGACGACCGGCTTGGTCACGTTCTTCGCGATGAAGTCCGCGGCCCGCTCCTCGGCGTCGCCGCCGATCTCGCCGATCATCACGATCAGGTCGGTGTCGGGGTCGGCCTCGAACGCGGCGAGCGCGTCGATGTGCGTGGTGCCGATGATCGGGTCGCCACCGATGCCGACGGCGGTCGAGAAGCCGATGTCACGGAGCTCGTACATCATCTGGTACGTCAGCGTGCCGGACTTCGAGACCAGGCCGATACGGCCCGGCTTGGTGATGTCGCCCGGGATGATGCCGACGTTGGACTGGCCGACGGTGATGATGCCGGGGCAGTTCGGGCCGATGATCCGGGTCTTGTTGCCCTTCTTGCCGGCGTACGCCCAGAACGACGCCGAGTCGTGCACGGCGATGCCCTCGGTGATCACGACGGCCAGCGGGATCTCGGCGTCGATGGCCTCGACGACCGCGTCCTTGGTGAACTTCTCCGGCACGAAGATGACGGAGACGTTGGCGCCGGTCTTCTCGATGGCCTCGGCGACGGTCCCGAACACGGGTACCTCGGTGCCGTCGAAGTCCACGGTCTGCCCCGCCTTGCGCGGGTTCACGCCGCCCACGACGTTGGTGCCGTCGCCGAGCATGAGCTTGGTGTGCTTCATGCCGGTGGCGCCCGTCATGCCCTGGACGATGACCTTGCTGTCCTTGTTGAGCCAGATAGCCATGGTGTGTTGTGTCCTCGTCCTGAGTGCTTACTTGGCGGCGTGGGCCAGCTCGGCGGCCTTGTCGGCCGCGCCGTCCATGGTGTCGACGCGCTGCACCAACGGGTGGTTGGCGTCGGTGAGGATCTTGCGGCCCAGCTCGGCGTTGTTGCCGTCGAGGCGGACGACGAGCGGCTTGGAGACGTCCTCGCCGCGGTCCTCCAGGAGCTTCAGGGCCTGCACGATGCCGTTGGCGACCTCGTCGCAGGCGGTGATGCCGCCGAAGACGTTGACGAAGACCGACTTGACGTCGGGGTCGCCCAGGATGATCTCCAGGCCGTTCGCCATGACCTGGGCGGACGCGCCACCGCCGATGTCCAGGAAGTTGGCGGGCTTGACGCCACCGTGGTTCTCACCGGCGTACGCGACGACGTCCAGGGTGCTCATGACGAGACCCGCGCCGTTGCCGATGATGCCGACCTCGCCGTCGAGCTTGACGTAGTTGAGGTTCTTCTCCTTGGCGGCGGCCTCCAGCGGGTTGGCCGCGGCCTTGTCGTGGAGCTCCGCCCAGTCCGCGTGGCGGAACTCGGCGTTGTCGTCCAGCGACACCTTGCCGTCGAGGGCGATGACGTCACCGGAGGCGACCTTCGCGAGCGGGTTGACCTCGACGAGGAGGGCGTCCTCCTTGATGAAGGTGTCCCACAGCCGGACCAGGACGTCGGCCACCTTGTCGGCGACCTCGGCCGGGAACTTCGCCGCGGCGACGATCTCCTTGGCCTTGGCGAGGTCCACACCGTCGATCGCGTCGATCGGCGTCTTGGCGACGGCCTCGGGGCGGGTGGCCGCCACCTCCTCGATCTCCATGCCGCCCTCGACGGAGGCGATGGAGAGGAAGGTGCGGTTGGCACGGTCGAGGAGGAAGGAGACGTAGTACTCCTCGAGGATCTCCGGGGCCGTCTCGGCGATCATCACCTTGTGGACCGTGTGGCCCTTGATGTCCATGCCGAGGATGTCCGTCGCCCGGGCGACGGCCTCGTCCGCGGAGGCGGCCAGCTTGACGCCACCGGCCTTGCCGCGGCCACCGACCTTCACCTGCGCCTTGACGACGGACTTGCCGCCCAGCCGCTCGGTGATCGCGCGCGCCGCCTCAGGCGTGTCGATGACTTCACCGGCCAGCACCGGTACATCGTGCTTGGCGAAGAGGTCCCTCGCCTGGTACTCGAACAGGTCCACGCGCTTCCGTCCCTATCAGTGATCTCGCGGTTCGTTGGATGCGTGGGCGTGCCGCGAAGGGCAACGTGACGTCCGCATGGGTCACAAGGGGTGCGCACACGGTGTCCGAGCGCGCGGCATGTCCGTCTCGCAGATTATCGCCGCTCGCTGGGGGTCTCTAAATCGGGAGTCACACCTGAGCGGTGATACCTGTCACATGATGCCGGGTATCCGGGGTTCTGGTGGCACGGCGTGCCGTCCTGCGTGCGAAGGGCGAGGCCTCACCGGGCTGGGGTTGGCCCGGTGAGGCCTCAGGCCCCGAGGATTTCCGGTCCTCGGGCCGGGCGGCCGCACCCCGCCCCAGGGGGGAGGGCCGCCCCGAACCGTGGGATTCCGGCCGGACGGACCGACGGCGTTCGGCCGTCCGCACCGAGCCGCCCACGGAGTCGCGGGAAGCCGGTCGCGCAGGCCTACGCCCGGCGGCCGGCCTCCGGGGACATGAAGCTGCCCGCCGAGAGGTACTGGCCGGCGGCGGTGTCCGCGAGCATGGTCGCGGCGCGGTGCTGGAGGGCCTGGGCGTGAGCCCGGGCGGTGGCCTGCGCCCTGGCCGTGGCCGTCGCGGCGCGGGCCGCACGGGCGCCCTGGATGGCCTCGGCGCCACGGATCCGGGCCGCCCGGACCGGCACGGCGGACGGCTCCTCGGCGCCGGCCGCCGCGGGCCGGCCGAACGCCCCCGTCCAGCTTCCGCCGGCGGCTATGACCATGGAACGGCCGATGTACTCGTTCATGCGTGCGTCAGTCCTTCGGGGCTCCGGCGCGTCTTCCACGCGCGTACGGAGCCGGGAGAGCTTCCGGTGGGGCCGGAAGTGCGGCTGGGGACATCGCCGCCCGGAGCGCCGGCAGGGGGCCGAGGCGTGCTCACGGAGTCCGGAAAGGGGATCTCCGCGGGGGTCCGGGCGGGCGGGCAGACCTGTTCCGCCCCCGCGCGGCAGGTCTGTGGCGGGGAGGGTGGTCGCCGGTCCTAGCCGGGGAAGAGGGGGATGTCCCGGTGCCTGTCCCGGGTCCCGGCCGCGTCGGTACGCGCGGCGGCACCTGGCGCGAGCCCGAGCGGTGTCCGGTCGGCGAAGGTCACGGCCTGTGCGTCACCGTGCCGGGAGGGGGCGGCGTCCACCGCGGCCTTGCCCAGCACGCCGTCCGGGTCTCCGGCGGGCGCGGGGTGGGCGGGAGCGCCGGCGGCGCGGTCGGTGGCGCGGTCGGTGGCGCGGTCGGCGCGGCGCCCGTCGGTGTGCGGCGCCCTGCCGGACGTGAAGGTCTCGGCGGCCGTGTTCCGCGGGCCGTAGGACGCGGCAGTGGCCGGCGCCGCCGTCGCGGCTGCCGTACGGGGCTTCTCGTGTCCGGCGACGTGCGGGACCGGTGTCCGCGGCTGCGCCTGCGCGGGGCCGGGCGCCGGGGTCTCCGGTGCCGGGTCCGCCCCGGCCGGCGGGTCGGAGACGACGGGCAGCTCCGGCACCTGCACCACCGGCACGACCGGCAGCTCCGTCACCTGCCGCACCGTTTCGGTGAGCGTCTCGGTGAGCGTGTCGGTCAGGGCCGAGGCGACGGGAGAGGACACGGTCCTGGTCACGGTGTCGCTCACGGTGTCGGACACCGTGCCGGTCACGGACCGCACGGCTTCGCCGACGCCGTCCACCACCGGCACGGCCTTGACGACGGGCTTCCGCACCGCCGCCGGCTCCCGATGCGGCGTCACCGCGTCCTGCACCACGAGCTTCTGCGGCACCGCCGACGTCACGACCGACGTCAGCGCCGACTTCAACGGCAGTGCCGACCTCAACGGCGGTGCCGACCTCAACGGCGGTGCCGACGTCAGCGACGGTGACGACGACGGTGTCGGCGGCACCCCCTCGGCCGCCTGTGCCCGCTGCCCGCAGAGGAGACCGAGCGCGAGCAGTCCGCCGACCAGCAGCGCCAGTTGCAGCGCACGCCGCCCCGGCGCCGTACGCAACACGCGCACGGCGGCACCGGGCAGAACTGCTGGCGAGGTCAAGACGGGGAGGACCTCCCGTGCGGCGGAACGGAGCAGAAGGGGCCCAACGGCGTGAAGGCCGGTGAAAGACCAGTGGAGACTTCGATCCTCGCACGGGACTCCCGAGGTCGCGCAAGCCCCCCGTTACCGATGGGTAGTCATGTCCGTTTTGACGCCCGGTGCCGGACATCGCCGAGTCGACAAGTCACCCTTCGGGCCCGGCGTCACACGGTGTCCGGTACCGGGATCGGCCGCTTCTCGATCGCCGCCGCCATCACCTCGGGGAAGAGGTCGGGCGTGCACGCGAACGCCGGAGCCCCCAGCGCCGCGAGCGCCGCCGCGTGCTCCCGGTCGTACGCCGGCGCGCCCTCGTCCGACAGCGCGAGCAGCGCCACGAACTGCACCCCCGACGCCTTCATCGCCGCGACCCGCTTCAGCATCTCGTTCCGTATCCCGCCCTCGTAGAGATCGCTGATGAGGACGACGACGGTCTCCGCCGGCCGGGTGATCTGCGACTGGCAGTACGCCAGCGCCCGGTTGATGTCCGTCCCGCCGCCGAGCTGGGTGCCGAACAGGACGTCCACCGGATCGTCCAGCTGGTCCGTCAGGTCGACCACCGCGGTGTCGAAGACGACCAGCCGGGTGTCGATCGACCGCATGGACGCGAGGACCGCCCCGAACACCGAGGCGTACACCACCGAGGCCGCCATCGACCCGGACTGGTCGATGCAGAGCACCACCTCCTTCTTCACCGACTGCGACGCCCGCCCGTACCCGACCAGCCGCTCCGGTACCACCGTCCGGTACTCGGGCAGGTAGTTCTTGAGATTGGCCGCGATGGTGCGGTTCCAGTCGATGTCGTGGTGGCGCGGGCGGCTGACGCGGGCGCTGCGGTCGAGGGCGCCGGTGAGGGTGGCCCGGGTACGGGTGGCCAGCCGCTTCTCCAGGTCCTCGACGACTTTGCGCACGACCGCCCGCGCCGTCTCCTTGGTCGTTTCCGGCATCGCCTTGTTGAGCGAGAGCAGCGTGCCGACCAGGTGCACGTCCGCCTCCACCGCCTCCAGCATCTCCGGTTCGAGCAGCAGCGCGGCCAGCCCGAGCCGGTCGATGGCGTCACGCTGCATGACCTGCACGACGGACGACGGGAAGTAGGTCCTGATGTCCCCGAGCCAGCGCGCCACCGACGGCGCCGACGCCCCCAGCCCCGCCGAACGCTCGCGCCCCGACCGCGGTCTGTCCCCCTTCCCGTACAGCGCGGCCAGCGTCCCGTCCATCGCCGCGTCCCGCCCCGACAGCGCGCACCCGGTCCCGTCGGCGGCCTCGCCCCCGAGCACCAGCCGCCACCGCCGCAGCCGCTCCCGCGCGGGATCAGCGGTGCCGGTGCCGGGCCCGGTCCCGATGCCGGTGTTGGTCCCGGTCCCGGCCCCGGTGCCCGCGTCTGCCGCCGCCGTCGCGTCCGTGGTCATCTCCCCGCCCCCACAAGGTCGTTGTCCGAATCCTCCGCCTCTTCCCCCTCGCCGAGGCCGAGCAGCAGGCGCAGCACCGGCAGTACGGCGTCGGCGCGCCCGGTGTCCGGCTCGGTGCCGAACCCCGGTGTCCCGCCGGCCTGCTCCGTTCCGCCCCGGAGCCGCTCCCCCGGGCCACGGCGCACCAGTTCGCCGATCGTCCGGCGCACCCCCGGCTCGTACACCGAGAACGTCCGGCGCAGCAGCGGCAGCACGTCCGTGAACGCCTCCGCCGGCACCCCGGTCAGCCAGGCGTCCACCAGGCCGAGCAGCCGCTCGTCGTGCACCAGCAGCATCCCGCCCCCGCCGCTCCCGCCGACGAACCCCTCGATCCAGGCGGCCGCGTCCGCCGGCCGGGTTCCCGGCGAGAGCACCAGACCCATCAGGCGCGCCGCCTCCTGCGGCTCCAGCTCCCCCTCGTCGAGCAGGATCCGCACGGCCCGTCCGCGCAGCACCCCGGGCACGGTGTCCCGCCCGGAGAGCGTGCGCAGCACGGCCCGCCAGCGCAGGCGGAGGTCCGAGTGGCCGGGACCGGCCTGCCCCGCCGTCTCCCCGAGCAGGCCCACCGCCGTGTGCACCGCGTCCACATGTCCGCGCATCTCGTCGGCCGCGTCCCTGTCGAGGGCGGCGCAGGCCGGCGGGAGCCCGACGAAGACCCGCTCGGCGAGACCCGCGGCGACCTCGGCGAGCGCCCGGGTGTCGGTGCCCCGGACGTCGCCGTAGCGCAGGGAGCGGACCAGGGCGGGCAGGGCCTGGGCGAGCCGGCCCACGTCGGTGTCCAGCGCGGCCCGGTCGGCGAGCGCCCGCATCACCACCGGCAGCGCGTCCGGCAGCCCGGCGAGCAGGCAGTGCTCGGCGAGCCCGGTGACGTCGGCGAGGTCGCTCGCCCGCACCGCGTCGGCCTCGGCCCTGCCCGTCGCCGCGCCCTCGACGGTCGTCCCCCACACGCCCGCCTCGGCCACCCGCACCGACAGCTCCGGCTCCCAGCGCAGCCGCCAGGTCTCCCGGAACGTCCCGGTGCTCCCCCGGGACTGCGCGGGCTCCCCCCACCCGACGCCGAGCAGCCGCAGCCGGTGCAGCAGCCGGCTGCGCCCGGCGTCGGTCTCCTTGCGCAGGTCGAGCTCCAGCTCCCGCTCCAGCGCCTCCGGCTTCAGCCTGAGCCGGCGCTGCTCCCGCGCCAGGTCCCGCTGCAACGGCACCGCGGGCGCCGCCTCCGGCACCTCCCCCAGCACGTCCCCGACCACCAGCCGGTCGTGCACCAGCGCCAGCGGGACGTCCGAGCCCTCGCAGAGCACCGCCCGGACCGCGTCGGTCGTCTCGCCGAGGCCGGGCAGCGGGCGGCCGCGCATCACCGCGAGCGTCTCGGCCAGCCGTACCGCCTCGATGACGTGGGCCGAGGAGACGATCCGGTCCTCCTCGCGGAGCAGTCCCGCCACCCTGGTGAGCCATCGCTCCACCGGCCGGTCCGGGGCGCGGAACAGATGCCCGTACCAGCCCGGCGAGTCGATGCCCGCGCCGTAGCCGCTCGCCCGGGCCAGCCGGCGGTTCGTCCACGGCACCCAGGTCAGGTCCGCCTTGACCTTGGGCAGCCCCTTCAGCAGTTCCCTGTCGGCGGCGACGGTGCTCTTCGCGTGCAGCGCCGGCACGTGCCACGCCCCGCACACCACCGCGACCTGCTCCCCGAACTCGCGCTGTGCGGCGCGCAGCCGGAGCCGCATGTGGGCCTCCCGCACGGGATCCCGGTCGCGGCCGCCGGCCCCGTACGTCTCCCGCAGCGCCCCCATCGCCTCCGCCACCGCGGCGAACGGCGCGAACACGTCCCGCTCCCCGGCCCCGCCCCGGTGCTCGACGACGTCCTCCCACCAGCGCTCGGGGTCGTCGTAACCGGCGGCCTCGGCGAGCGCGGCGAGGGGGTCGACCCGGATCTGCTGCTGCCCGCCGCCGGATCCGCCGTCCGGTTCGCACGGGTCCTCCTGCCGCTCCCACGCCAGCGTGTGCGTGGCCGGCAGGTCGATGAAGCGGGCCGGGACCTCGTGCTCCAGGGCCCAGCGGAGCGCCACCCACTCGGGGCTGAAGTCGGCCAGCGGCCAGAACGCCGAGCGGCCGGGCTCGTCCACGGCGTGCGCGAGGAGCGCGACCGGTGGCCGCATCTCCGGGTCCGCGGCCAGCGGGATCAGCGCGTCGGCCTCGGGCGGCCCCTCGATCAGCACCACCCGCGGCCGGGCGGCGTCCAGCGCGGCCCGCACCGCCCGCGCGGAGCCGGGCCCGTGGTGCCGTACCCCCAGCAGCAGCGGCCCGGGGCCGGGCGAGCGCCGCCACGCCGTGTCGTCGCTCACGCGCTCACCTCGCGGCAGGCGCGGTAGAAGTCCTTCCAGCCGTCCCGCTCGCGGACGACCGTCTCCAGGTACTCCTGCCAGACGACCCGGTCGGCGGCCGGATCGCGGACCACGGCTCCGAGAATCCCCGCGGCGACGTCACCGGCCCGCAGCACGCCGTCCCCGAAGTGCGCCGCCAGGGCGAGGCCGCCGGTGACGACGGAGATCGCCTCGGCCGTGGAGAGCGTGCCGCTCGGCGACTTGATCCTGGTGCGGCCGTCGGCGGTCACGCCGTCGCGCAGCTCGCGGAAGACGGTGACGACGCGGCGGATCTCCTCGATGCCGTCGGGCACGGCCGGCAGGTCGAGGGAGCGGCCGAGCTGGTCGACGCGGCGCGCGACGATGTCGACCTCGGCGTCCGGGCTGTCCGGCAGGGGCAGCACCACGGTGTTGAAACGGCGGCGCAGGGCGCTGGAGAGCTCGTTGACCCCCCGGTCGCGGTCGTTGGCGGTGGCGATCAGGTTGAAGCCGCGGACCGCCTGCACCTCCTGGCCCAGCTCGGGGATGGGCAGGGTCTTCTCGGACAGGATCGTGATCAGCGTGTCCTGCACGTCGGCGGGGATCCGGGTGAGCTCCTCGACCCTCGCCGTCATGCCCTCCGCCATGGCCCGCATGACGGGGCTGGGCACGAGGGCGTCCCGGCTGGGGCCGTGGGCGAGCAGCTGCGCGTAGTTCCAGCCGTAGCGGATCGCCTCCTCCGGGGTGCCGGCCGTGCCCTGCACGAGGAGGGTCGAGTCGCCGCTGACGGCGGCGGCCAGGTGCTCGGAGACCCAGGTCTTGGCGGTGCCGGGCACGCCGAGCAGGAGCAGGGCGCGCTCGGTGGCGAGGGTGGTGACGGCGACCTCGACGATGCGGCGCGGGCCGACGTACTTCGGTGTGATCACCGTGCCGTCCGGCAGTGTGCCGCCGAGCAGGTAGGTGGCCACCGCCCACGGGGAGAGCTTCCAGCGGGCCGGGCGCGGACGGTCGTCCTGTGCGGCCAGTGCCGCGAGTTCGGCGGCGAAAGCGTGCTCGGCATGCGGTCGCAGCGCGCTCTCGACGGTCGTCGGGTCGGTCGGTTCCACGGACACAGTCATGGCTGAGGCCCCCTCCAGCTCGGCCGGTTCGGATCTGGTGTCCACCGTGCACCACGCCACTGACAATCGCTCTGACCTGCACAGACGTGCTCGTCGGGGCGATTGTCAGTGGCGGGATCTACCTTCGATGGCATGACTCAGCAGGGGGTGCGCTGGAGTGCGGACCAGGTGCTGGCCTTGGCGCCTGACGCCGCGTCACGCAAAGCGGGAAGCAGGCTCGGAGCCGCGGGGCCGTGGTCCGGGGCCGGGAGTTGCGAGGAGGGGACGGTATGGGGACTGTGCAAGGGCAGCGGCAGCAAGCC
The DNA here is from genome assembly GCF_042894765.1 of Streptomyces sp. NPDC001507. Lineage (NCBI taxonomy): Bacteria > Bacillati > Actinomycetota > Actinomycetes > Kitasatosporales > Streptomycetaceae > Streptomyces > Streptomyces sp. NPDC001507. Next base: position 428,315 of record NZ_JBIAVV010000009.1, on the reverse strand, counting down.
GTACCAGACGATCGTGGACATCGCCGACCCGGCGGGGCCCGCCTACAAGTGCAGCTGCCCGAGCCGGAAGTTCCCCTGCAAGCACGCCCTCGGCCTGCTCCTGCTCTGGGCGGGCGGGGACGACTCGGTGCCGGCGGCGCAGCAGCCGCCGGACTGGGCCGAGCAGTGGATCGCGGGCCGACGCAGGCGCGCGGAGGACAAGCGGGCGGCGGGTACCGGGAGTTCCCCGGCCGCCGCTGATCCCGAGGCGGCCCGGCGCCGGGCGGAGCAGCGAGCCGAGCGGGTCACGGCGGGCGCCACGGAGCTGGAGCAGCGGCTGTCCGACCTGCTGCGCGGCGGCCTGGCCGCGGCCGAGCAGGCGGGCTACGGGTTGTGGGAGGAGACGGCGGCCCGCATGGTCGACGCCCAGGCTCCCGGACTGGCGGCGCGGGTGCGGGAGCTGGGGGCGATACCGGGCTCCGGTCCGGGCTGGCCGGTGCGGCTGCTCGAGGAGTGCGCGCTGCTGCACCTCCTCGACCAGGGCTGGCTGCGCCGCGACCGGCTCCCGGCGGACCTCGCGGCCACGGTCCGCACCCGCGTCGGCCTGCCCGCCCCGGCGGACGGCTCGCCGGTGCGCGACCGCTGGCTGGTCCTCGCCCAGTACGACACGGCGGACGCGAAGCTGACGACCCGCCGGATCTGGCTGCACGGCGCCGACTCGGGCCGTACGGCGCTGCTCCTCTCCTACGGTGCCGCGGGCCGCGCCCCCGAACTGGCGCTGCCCGTGGGCCTCGCCCTGGATGCGGAGCTGTCCCCCTTTCCGGGCGCGGGGCAGCACCGGGCGGCGCTGGGCGAGCGGTTCGCCGCACCCGCACCCTCGTCGGCACGGCCGCCGGGCGTACCGACGGCACAGGCGGCGGCCCGGTACGGGGAGGCACTGCGCGACGACCCGTGGCTGGAATCGGTGCCGGTGACGCTCGGCCGGGTCGTGCCGCTCCCGGACGGCGACTCCTGGCAACTGGCCGACGCCGAGGGCGAGTCGGCGCTGCCCCTGACGCCCGCTGCCCGTTCCGGTCCGGGGCTGTGGCGGCTGGTCGCGCTCTCGGGCGGCGCCCCGGTCACGGTCTTCGGCGAGTGCGGCCACCGCGGCTTCACCCCGCTGACGGCCTGGCCGCAGGAGACCGGCGAGGCGGTACCGCTGTGCTGACCCGGCCGACACCCGCACCGACTCGCCGGACTCGCACAACTCTCGGAGCTCCCGCACCTCTCGGAGCGCCCGCGACCCTCGGAGTTCGCACGACCTTCGGAGTTCGCACGACCCTCGGAGTTCGCGCGACTCTGGCTCCCGCACCTCTCGGAGGTCGCACAACTCCGGGAGCTCTCGGAACTTCTGGATCTCGTGGAAGGGGAAGCCCGTGACCGCTTGGGAAGATCTCGTCACCACGGCGCTGCTGGGCACGGACCGGCGCCCGCCGACGACCGGCGGACCGCGCCGCGAGGCTCCCGTGGCCCTGCTGGACGAGGCGGCCGTGGCGACCGTACGACGGCGGGCCGGGCTGCGTCCGGCACCGGCCGCGCGCCGCCCCGAACCGGCCCCCGCGGACCCGCGCCCCGCGCTGCCGGCCGCCGCGGCACGCAGACTGGCGATGCTGCTGTCCGACCGTTCCGGCGCCGCGGCCGGCGGCCGCCGGGGCACCTCGCCCGATCTGATGGAACTGCTGCCGCAGTGGCTCGCGGCGGCCAACGCACGCGGGTTCGCCGCGCCCCCGCAGGCGCTGCCCGCGCTGCTGGACGCGGCCCGGGGCCGTACCGACCTGCGGCCCGCCGCGCTGGCCTTCGCGGGACCGCGCGCCCTGTGGCTGGCCCGGCTCAACCAGGACTGGCGGTTCGCCCTGCGCGCGGCCCCGGGCGGCGGCGCAGCCCTGCCCGGCCCCGAGGACAGCGACGGGATACGGCAGTTGTGGCAGGAGGGGCTGTTCGCCGAGCGGGTCGCCCTGCTGGCCGCGCTGCGGGCCCGCGCGCCCGAGACGGCGCGCGAGCTGCTGGCCGGGACCTGGGCGACGGAGCGGGCCGAGGACCGGCTGATGTTCCTCGACTCGCTGCGCACCGGACTGGCCGCCGGGGACGAGCCGTTCCTGGAGCAGGCGCTGTCGGACCGCAGCCGCAACGTGCGGACGACGGCGGCCGAGCTGCTGTCCGCGCTGCCCGGCTCGGCACTCGCCGGGCGGATGGCGGTGCGGGCCGGGGCGTGCGTGGCGGTCGACCACACCGGGGACGGTCCGGTGATCGCGGTGGAGGCACCGCCGGAGTGCGATCCCGGGATGGAGCGCGACGGGGTCGTGGCCAAACCGCCGGCCGGACGCGGTGAACGGTCCTGGTGGCTGGGGCAGTTGGTGGAGGCGGCCCCGCTCTCCGGCTGGCCGACCCGGCTCGGCGGCCGCTCGCCTCAGGAGATCGTGGCGCTCCCGGTGGCGGACGGCTGGCAGGGCGAGCTGCACGCGGCCTGGTGCCGGGCCGCCGTACGGCAGCGGGACGGCGAGTGGGCGAGAGCGCTGCTCGGGGTGCCGGGGGCACCGGAGGCGGGCGGTCCGGGTGCGGTGTCCCTGGCCGAGCGGGCCAAGCTGCTGGGCACGCTGGAGGGCGGGGAGCGCGCCGGCTGGGTGGCCGGCTTCATCGCGGCACACGGCCTGTCGGAGGCGTTCCAGCTGCTCGGCGTGTGCGCCGTGCCGTGGTCCGCGCCACTCGGAAGGTCCGTGGTGGACGCCCTCAACATCGCACGGGACGCGGGGAGTTATCCGTGGAGCTTCAGCGGGGTGATGGGCCTGGCCGAACGCTGCCTGGACCCTGCGGAAGCCGGCCGCCTGGACGCCCTCCTCGCGATACCGGACGAGCGCGAGGACGCCTCACCGGGAGCCGGCAGCTACTGGGCGGAGGCGTTCCAGCGCCTGGTGACGACACTGAGGCTACGGGCGGCCATGCTCACAGAGCTGGACGACCACGCCCCGTAGGGGCGCTGGGGGTACCCCCGGCCGAAGACTGGGGAAGGAACTGCGCGACCAGCCCCCCACGGCTCCGCAGCCAACACTCGCATTGGCGCCCCATAGGGGCGCGAGGAACTGCGCGACCAGCCCCCACCACCCCACAGCCGACACACGACCCGGACACCCCTCCGAAGTCGGCCTCCCGCGAACGCGGCCTACGCCTCGGTCGGCTGCCGCACGTTCTCCCGGACCCACTCCACGATCGACGCCGTCGTCGCGCCCGGCGTGAAGATGGCCGCGACGCCCTTCTCCTTGAGGGGCGCGATGTCGTCCTCGGGGATGATGCCGCCGCCGAAGACGAGGATGTCCTCGGCGTCACGCTCCTTGAGGAGGTCGATGACCGCGGCGAAGAGGGTGTTGTGGGCGCCGGAGAGGATGGAGAGACCGATGGCGTCGGCGTCCTCCTGGATCGCCGTGTCGACGATCTGCTCCGGCGTCTGGTGGAGACCGGTGTAGATGACCTCCATGCCCCCGTCACGCAGCGCCCGCGCGATGACCTTGGCCCCGCGGTCGTGGCCGTCGAGCCCCGGTTTGGCCACCACCACGCGGATCGGACCGGCTGCCACACCCATCACTGCCTCCATGACCACGAAACGAACACGCCGACATCCATTCGTACCGAGAAGTACCGCACATTCGGCGCGTTCCGCCACCCGCCTTAAGTGAACGAACGTTATCTCCAGCATCCCGCAACCGGCAGTTTCGCGGAGGTTACAGAGGGGGAAATCACACACAGCGGGACACGTCAGGGAGCCGCAGCGTGGTCCGCGGGGACGGCAGGAGCGCGCGGCGCGGTACGTCGCCGCAGCCTGCCACCCCCGCAGCCTCCGCCCCGGCATCCTCATGAGGGCACACGGGGGACGGAGCTGTCCTCGGCGTGCCGACAGGAGGTCGGCCGATGAAGGTCACCGAGGTACTACTGGAGCCCTTTCTCCCGTTCTGCCGCCGCTTCCTGCCCAGCAGACTCGCCGGCCTGTCACTGGCCTTCCTGAAGTCGACCGCCCTGGAGGCCGCGATCCTGGCCGGGCATCTGCTGCTCTATCCGACCGGCCTCACCCCGGAGCGCCGCCCGGCCGTCCCGCCCGCACCGTCCGCGGAGCCCGACGGCACGGCCCGGCTGCCGGTCCGGGCGGCCCCGCCGGTCGTGCTGCTGCACGGTTTCATCGACAACCGCTCGGTCTTCGTCCTGCTGCGCCGCACCCTCGCCCAGCACGGCGGCCAGCGCGTCGAGTCGCTCAACTACTCGCCGCTGACCTGCGACATCCGCACCGCCGCCGAGTTGCTCGGCCGCCATGTCGAGGAGATCTGCGAGCGCACCGGCAGCGGCCGGGTCGACATCGTCGGGCACAGCCTCGGCGGGCTGATCGCGCGCTACTACGTCCAGCGCCTCGGCGGTGACCTCCGCGTCCGCACGCTGGTGACGCTCGGCACCCCGCACTCCGGCACCCGGGTGGCGCCACTGGCGGACGCGCACCCGATCGTGCGGCAGATGCGCCCCGGCTCGGCGGTCATCGAGGAGCTGGCCCGGCCCGCGCCCGGCTGCCGTACCCGGTTCGTGAGCTTCTGGAGCGACCTCGACTCACTGATGGAGCCGGTGGAGACAGCGCGCGTCGACCACCCGGACCTCCTGGCGACGAACGTGCGGGTGACGGGCATCGGCCACCTCGCCCTGCCCGTCCATCCGGCGATCGCGACCGGTATACGACAGGCCCTCGACGAGACGCACCCGGAGGAGCGGATCGCGGGCGGTCTGACGGTGGCCTGAGGGCCCGCCGGAGCACCCGTCCGGGACCTGGCGGGGTCTCCGGAGGCCTCCGGAGTCCCCCACTCGCCTCGAACAATCATCGAACACAAAGCCAAACCCGCGCCCGTCGTCCCCCGAAACACGGCCGAATGCCCGTTTCCCGCAACAGCGAAACCTGTTGAAGATTGTCGCGCCCGCATACCGCCGGGTACAGTCGCCGCACTGCTCTGGCAGCCCCTGTTGTCGAGGCGAAAGAGAAGTTGGTGAACGACCGTCACCCGTCGGGGACCATGACCACCCCGGCCCCGGCTTCCGACGCCGACCCGTCGCACTACGCGTCGTACGGCACCCAGGAAGCCCAGTACGGCGACTTCACCACGTACGGCGACCACACCGCCACCGGCACCGCGTTCCACAGCGACCCGCTCTTCGGCAGCCTCCCCGGCCAGGGGCAGGCCACCGGGGCCTACGACACCACGCAGTGGCAGACCGCCGGCGGCCAGACGCTGAACTACGACCCGTACGCGGCCCAGCACCACGCCGCCTACGACTCAGGCGCCTACGACAGCACCGCGTGGACCGTCCCGGCACAGGGGACGGCCCCCGACACCAGCGGCCAGTGGGACGCGAACGCCTGGCTGCAGCCCGACCAGTCGGGCGTGGCCGGTGCGACCCAGCAGTGGGAGTGGGGCACCCAGGCCTTCGACACCGGCGGGTACGACGCCACGCAGTGGAACTCCGACGGCACCCCGGCGCACGTCCCCGAGCACGAGCCCGAGCCTGCGCAACAGCACGAGCCGTACGGGGACTTCGAGGAGCAGGCGGAACACGGGCAGTACGCGGAGTACGGCGGGCACGACGGGCACGACGGCTTCGCAGAGTCCACGGCGGACTCCCCGGACGACGCGGGGTTGGCCGCGACCGGTGAGCTGCCCGCAGTAACGCCACTGCTGGAGGACCAGGAAGAGGTCGCCCCGGCCACTCCCGCGGCGACTCGCGCCGGCTCCCGCGCCGGGGCGCGTTCCCGTCGCCGTACGCCTCCCAAGCGGTCCGCGCTGCTGACCGTCGCGGTGCCCTCGGTGTGCGTGATGGGGGTCGCCGGGATCGCGGCCGCCTCCGTCAACGGCCTGACCGGCGACGGCAAGGACACCACGGCCTCCGCCTCCGACGCGCAGTCGGTGAAACCGTCCGCCGCCAACAGCAGGCTGGACGCCCAGCTGAGGACGCTCTCCGCGGGTGCCGACGACTTCGCCGACCGGGCCAGCCGGACGCAGGAGCGCATCGACCTCAAGGCCCAGCAGGAGACCGAGAAGAAGAAGGCGGCGGCGGAGGCGGCCCGCAAGGAGCGGCTGCGCCCCAAGTACGTGCTTCCGGTCACGCAGAAAGGGCTCAGCGCCTATTTCGGCCAGGCCGGCGTCAACTGGATGTCCGTCCACACGGGAATCGACTTCCCCGTCTCCTACGGCACGACGGTGATGGCCGCGACCGACGGCGTCGTCTCCACCAAGTGGAACAGCGCCTACGGCAACATGATGATCGTGACGGCGAAGGACGGCACGGAGACGTGGTACTGCCACCTCTCGTCGTACCGCGTCGCCGCCGGTACGACGGTGAAGGCCGGCGACCCGATCGCGTACTCGGGGAACTCCGGCAACTCGACAGGACCGCACCTGCACTTCGAGGTGCGGCCGGCCGGCGGCGCCGCCATAGACCCGCTGCCGTGGCTGCGCAGCCACGGACTCGACCCGACCTGACCGGCCGATACCGCCGGGCCCCGCCGCGGCGGGGCCCACACCTTCCGGGCTAGAGCTTCTCCACCGGCGCGTACCGCAGCAGCAGCCGCTTCGGCTTGGCGTCGCCGAAGTCGATCGTCGCCTCCGTGTTGCCGCCCGTGCCCTTCACCGCGACGACCGTGCCGAGACCGAACTGGTCGTGGGTGACGCGGTCGCCGACCGCCAGCGAGACCACCGGCTTCTCCGAGGTCCGCCGGGTGGCGAAGCCGGACGCCCCCGACGCCGAGGAGCGCGAGCGGGTCGAGGAGAGCGAGGCCGCCACGCCCGCGGCTGGCCCGGTGGAGACCGGCGCCATCGCCCCGGTGCGCTTCCACTCCAGATACGCGCCCGGGATCTCCTCCAGGAAGCGCGAGGGCGGGTTGTACGACGGCTGGCCCCAGGCGCTGCGCATCGCCGACCGCGTGAGGTACAGCCGCTCCCGCGCGCGCGTGATGCCGACGTAGGCGAGCCGCCGTTCCTCCTCCAGCTCCTTGGTCTGGCCGAGGGCGCGCATGTGCGGGAAGACGCCGTCCTCCATGCCGGTCAGGAACACCACCGGGAACTCGAGGCCCTTGGCGGTGTGCAGGGTCATCAGGGTGATGACGCCGTCGCCGTTCTCGTCCTCGTCGGGGATCTGGTCGGAGTCGGCGACCAGGGCCACCCGCTCCAGGAAGTCGGCGAGGCCGCCGGACTGCTCGCCCTCGCCGGACTCCTGCTCGAACTCCAGGGCCACGGAGGCGAGTTCCTGGAGGTTCTCGATACGGGTCTCGTCCTGCGGGTCCGTGGAGTTCTGCAACTCGGCCAGGTATCCGGTGCGTTCGTAGATCGCCTCCAGCACCGTGGCGGGTCCGGCGCCGGACTCCACGACCGTACGGAGGTCCTCCATCAGCGTGTTGAACCGCTTGACCGCGTTCGTCGACCGCGCGGCCATGCCGTACGCCTCGTCGACCCGCTTGAGCGCCTGCGGGAAGCTGATCTTCTCGCGCTGCGCGAGGGCGTCGATCATCGCCTCCGCGCGGTCGCCGATGCCGCGCTTGGGGACGTTGAGGATGCGCCGGAGCGGGACGGAGTCCTCCGGGTTGGCCAGCACCCGCAGGTACGCCAGGACGTCCCGGACCTCCTTGCGCTCGTAGAAGCGGACGCCGCCGACCACCTTGTAGGGCAGGCCGACCCGGATGAAGATCTCCTCGAAGACACGGGACTGCGCGTTGGTGCGGTAGAAGACGGCGACATCGCCGGCCTTCGCCTCGCCCGCGTCCGTCAGACGGTCTATCTCCTCGGCGACGAACTGCGCCTCGTCGTGCTCGGTGTCGGCGACGTAGCCGGTGATCTGCGCGCCCGCGCCCGCGTTGGTCCACAGGTTCTTCGGGCGGCGGGACTCGTTGCGCTCGATGACCGCGTTGGCGGCGGAGAGGATCGTCTGCGTGGAGCGGTAGTTCTGCTCCAGGAGGATCGTCGTCGCGTTCGGGTAGTCCTCCTCGAACTGGAGGATGTTGCGGATCGTGGCGCCCCGGAAGGCGTAGATCGACTGGTCGGCGTCACCGACGACGCAGAGCTCGGCGGGCGGCAGGTCGTGCTCGCCGGGCGGGGTGTCCTCCTCGTGTGCGCCGGTGCCGACCAGCTCGCGCACGAGGGCGTACTGGGCGTGGTTGGTGTCCTGGTACTCGTCGACCAGGACGTGCCGGAAGCGGCGGCGGTAGTGCTCGGCGACGTCCGGGAAGGCGCGCAGCAGGTTGACCGTCGTCATGATCAGGTCGTCGAAGTCGAGGGCGTTCGCCTCGCGCAGCCGCGACTGGTACAGGGCGTAGGCCTGGGCGAGGGTCTTCTCGAAGCCGTCGCTCGCCCGGGCGGCGAAGTCCTCCTCGTCGACCAGCTCGTTCTTGAGGTTGCTGACCTGGGCGCTGAACGACTTCGGCGGGAAGCGCTTGGGGTCGAGGTCCAGGTCGCGGCAGACCAGGGCCATCAGGCGCTTGGAGTCGGCGGCGTCGTAGATCGAGAAGGAGGAGGTGAAGCCGAGCTTCTTGCTCTCCCGGCGCAGGATCCGCACGCAGGCGCTGTGGAAGGTCATCACCCACATGGCGTTCGCGCGCGGGCCGACGAGGTGCTCGACGCGCTCCTTCATCTCGCCCGCGGCCTTGTTGGTGAAGGTGATCGCGAGGATCTGACCCGGGTGCACCTGGCGCGCGCCGAGCAGGTGTGCGATGCGGTGGGTGAGCACGCGCGTCTTGCCGGAACCGGCGCCGGCCACGATGAGCAGCGGGGAGCCTGCGTGCACGACGGCGGCCCGCTGGTTGTCGTTCAGCCCCTCCAGGAGCGCGGCCGGGTCCAGGGCCGGGCGGGCGGCGCCGTCGCGGTAGTAGGCGTCCCGGTCCGGGGGCACGTCGAACTTCCCGCCGAACAGATCGTCCGGAACCGACTCCGGAGCGTGCTCGTCCTCGGGCGGCGGCGGGGGTTCCTCGTCGTGGCCGCGGGGGGCCTGGAGGCTCGCCAGGAAGCTGTCGTCAAAGAGGCTGCTCATCGCTCTCCGAGTCTAGGGCGCGCCACCGACAACCGGCCGCCACCCCGAAAACTCGCCCCCGTGACCGAACGGATCCCCTCCGTCACAGCAGGTGGACGCGCGTCCCGCAGCCGCCGACGCCCACCCCGGACCTTTGGATCCCTCCCGCCCGGAACCTTTGGATCCGCCCGGGCAAGTCACCCATAACCCCCCAGATCGCCCCGCCTGAGCAGAGCACAACGCCCAGGTCACGAAAATGTATCGGGCATATCGCACATCAAACTTCACAGAGACCACACGAGTTGGCTAGCGTGCCGGGCAGGCCGTACGACCCCCACCGGCGAACGTCGCCGGGCCGCACGGCCTCCGCCGAGTCCGGGGCGCCACCGCGCATCCGGAGCCGGGGACCCACACCGATCCCGGGGTGAATCGGTCCCGCCTCCCCTCCGGGGACGGACCGTAGGGCAACCCTTCCGACCCACCCGCCCGAACCCGACAGCTAACTCGGTAGGCGGAACACCGGAAGGAGTCGCCCCCGTTGGCGTCGCACCGCAAGTCCCGGCCGTCAGGAGCGCGCGCGGCAGGCATACGCACCCCCGCGCTGGCCACCGCAACCCTCACCTCCATGGCCCTGTTCTCCCAGTCGGCCGAGGCCGCGCCCGCCGAGGACGGCAAGCCGAGCCTGGAGGAGGTCGAGAAGAAGGTCGACGCCCTCTACCGGCAGGCGGAGTCGGCGACCGAGAAGTACAACGCGGCCAAGGAGCGCACCGGCAGACAGCGCAAGCAGGTCGACACCCTGCTCGACGACGTCGCCAGACGCACCGAACGGCTCAACAAGGCGCGTGAGGAACTGGGTTCGTTCGCCGCGGCCCAGTACCGGACCGGCGCGAGCGTTCCCGACACCGCGACCTTCCTGCTCGCGGACAGCCCCCAGGGCTACTTCGACCAGGACCAGCTGATGAGCCGCCTGACCTCGCGCCAGAAGGGCGCGGTCGACGACTACGTCACCCAGCAGGCCGCGACCATGAAGAAGCGGCAGGAGGCCACCCGGAGCCTCGAGGCGCTCACCGGGACGCAGGACGACCTCAAGGCCGCCAAGACCACCGTGCAGACGAAGCTGGCCTCCGCGCGGGAGCTGCTGTCGCAGCTGACGGCCGCGGAGAAGGCCCGGCTGGCGGTGATCGAGAAGCGGCAGCAGGAGGAGGCGGCCCGCAAGGCGGCGGAGCTGGCGAAGCAGCAGGCCGCCGCTGCCGGCCGGGAGGCCTCGTCGTCCGCGGCGTCCTCGGCGTCGGGCGGCTCCGCTTCCGGCTCCGGTTCGGACTCCGGCCCGGACTCCGCCTATGCCACGAAGGCCGCCAAGGCGATCGCCTTCGCCCGCGCACAGATCGGCAAGCCGTACGTCTGGGGTGCCACCGGACCCGGCTCCTACGACTGCTCCGGGCTCTCCCAGGCCGCCTGGAAGGCCGCGGGCGTCTCCCTGCCGCGCACCACCTACGACCAGGTGAACGCCGGCACCACCGTCTCCCTCGCCGACGCCCTCCCCGGCGATCTGGTCTTCTTCTACGACGACGTCAGCCACGTCGGCATCTACATCGGCAACGGCATGATGATCCACGCCCCGAAGCCCGGCGCCTACGTCCGCGAGGAGTCGATCTACTACGGCGGCGAGTCGATCATCCACAGCGTGGTGCGCCCGGCCTGACCCCGCGGGGCGCCCGCCACCTCCCGGGCGCCCCCACCCGCTTCCCTCCGCCGGCCCGCACGCGCCACGGCGCCCGCCCGCCGCCACGCATCCCCGGTCTCCCGCCGACGCCCCTCGGCGCTCCTGTCCGCCGCGACCGCACGGTCCGCGCGGCCGGGCGCGGTTTTCGGTCGGCACGCGCACGTGCCCCGCCGGTACCGCGGCCGGCTCTCCCCAGCATCAGGGACATGTCCGGCATGTCTCCCCTCCGGCCGCCCGTACCGCTCTCAGGAAGGCACGGTGAGGGTGCCGGGGATCAGGTCCGCGGCACGGCGCCGGAGGCTCAGGTCCACAGGACGGCGATGAAGATGTTCACCGTCGTGAGCAGGCCGACCAGGCCGAAGGCGCCCTTCTCGACCTTCTCGTCGTCCCGTTTCACGTAGACGAGCCCGAGGATCACGATCAGCAGGGCGAGCTTCACGCCGATCTTGATCGTGTTGACGTGGTGGTCGTCGGCCTCGTTGAGGCCGACCAGGATCACGCCGGTCGCGAGCATGGTGAACGCGCCGTGCAGCATCCCGGGGACGAACCGGGCCGCGCCCTGGCCCATCGCCTTCATCTGGGTGAGGAAGCCGCCGAGGAGCGCGGCGATGCCGATGATGTGCAGGCCGACGAAGAGATGGATGAGTACGTCCATGGCCCCGGAGCCTAATCAGGGCCGTACGGGGCACCGGCCACCGGCCCCTCCCCGGCGCTCATCACCCCGCATATATGCACGCCATAGCACCCCGCCTCCCCCATCGACCCCGGAACCGCCGCTTCGGTCATCCCGCCCCGAGAAGCCGACGACTCCGCACCCGAATCCCGTTCACATACCGTCGGGTAACGATCCGGTCACGCCAATTCCGCGCATCGCGTTACCAGGGCGACACACCCGGGCCTACCGTCCTCCCCCAGGTGACCGACTCCCCACCGCCGCCCGGGCCAGGGGCGGCAGTCGGGCACCACCGCCGAGAAGATCCGGCGGCGGCCCGTCCCCTGTGCGGGCCGCCGCCGGACGCGCAATCCGCACTCCCCCGCGGCCGTACGGACGCTCCCCCTGGCGTGCCTGCGGACGAGACGGCGGTCGTACGAAAGGACGGGACAGTCCAGGTGGCAGCGCACCGCAAGCCCCGACAGCGCTCGCTCGGCGGCAACACGGCCCGCACGGCCGTCACCCTCGCCCTGGCGGGCGCGGCCACCGCGGCGGCCTTCGAGGGGACCGGAAACGCCGAGCCGCAGCTGACACCTTCCCAGGTGAAGGCCAAGGTGGACCGGCTGTACCAGGAGGCCGAGGAGGCCACCCAGAAGTACGACGGGGCGAAGGACAAGGCCGACACGGCCCAGCGGCGGCTGCGGTCGCTGCAGGACGAGACCGCCCGCGCGCAGCAGAAGCTCAACTCCGCCCGGGACGCGCTCGGTCTCGTGGCGGCCGCGCAGTACCGCGACGGCGGCATCGATCCGGCCTGGCAGCTGGCGCTGTCCAGCGATCCCGACCAGTACCTGGACGACGCGGCCATCGCCGAGCGGGCCGGTGACCGGCAGGCCGGTGCGGTGACACGGGTACGGCAACAGCTGCGGGGCATCGAGCAGTTGCGGGGCGCGGCACATGTCGAGCTGGCGGCACTGCGGTCCCGGCTGGCCGAGCTGAAGCGGGAGAAGACCGCCGTCAACGGCAAACTGGACGAGGCGCGACAGCTGCTGGACCGGCTGTCACCGCAGCAGCGGTCGGCGGTCACGGCGGACGACGGCACCGGACGCGCCTCACGCTCCGCGGCGGACGCCCGCACCCCGCTGACCGCCGGCAGCGTCGCCGCCACCGACTCGCGCGCCGCGGCCGCCGTCGCCTACGCCTACGCGAAGCTCGGCAGCCCCTACGTCTGGGGCGCGACCGGCCCCGACGCCTTCGACTGCTCAGGACTCGCCCAGGCCGCCTACCGCTCCGCCGGAGTCTCCATCCCCCGCACCACCTACGCCCAGATCAACGCCGGCCGACGCGTCTCCCGCTCCGAACTCCAGCCGGGCGACCTGGTGTTCTTCTACTCGGGCATCAGCCACGTCGGCATCTACATCGGCAACGGCCAGATGATCCACGCGCCCAACCCCTCGGCGCCGGTACGGATCGCCCCGATCGACGAGATGCCGTTCGCGGGCGCGACACGGGTCGTCTGAGCGGCCGGGCACGGGCCTCAGACCAGGCGGCGCGCCGTCGCCCAGCGGGTCAGCTCGTGCCGGTTCGACAGCTGCAGCTTCCGCAGCACCGCCGACACATGGGACTCGACCGTCTTGACGGAGATGAACAGCTGCTTGGCGATCTCCTTGTACGCGTAGCCGCGGGCGATGAGGCGCAGGACCTCGCGCTCGCGCTGGGTGAGACGGTCGAGGTCCTCGTCGACCGGCGGGGCGTCGGTGGAGGCGAAGGCGTCCAGGACGAACCCGGCGAGCCGCGGCGAGAAGACGGCGTCGCCCTCCTGGACCCGGAAGATCGAGTCGACCAGGTCGGTGCCGGTGATCGTCTTGGTGACGTAGCCCCGGGCGCCGCCCCGGATCACGCCGATCACGTCCTCGGCCGCGTCCGACACGGACAGCGCGAGGAAACGCACCGGCCGCTCGGCGTCCGCCATCAACGGGGCGCACCGGCGCAGCACTTCGACCCCGCCGCCACCCGGCAGGTGCACGTCCAGGAGGACCACCTCGGGCCGGGTCGCGGTGATCACCGAGACCGCCTGGTCGACGTCGGCCGCCTCGCCGACCACCTCGACGCCGGTCTGCTCGGTCTGGCCGATCTCGGCCTGGACGCCCGTCCGGAACATCCGGTGGTCGTCGACGAGGACCACACGCACCCGACGCCCGGGCTGACCCGCGCCTTCCGCCGGGCCGTTCGCCTCGGTCGCGTCGCTCATGACGTCTTCTCCGCCCTCTCCATCTCCAGCTCGACCTCCGTACCGCCGCCCGGCACGGACCGCAGCCGTGCGGTGCCGCCGTGGCGTTCCATGCGGCCGATGACCGATTCTCTGACACCCATGCGGTCGGCGGGTATCGAGTCGAGGTCGAAGCCGGGACCGCGGTCGCGGACGGACACGAAGACCGTCCTTCCCTCGACTTCGGCGTAGACCTGGACGGCGCCGCCCTCGCCACCGTACTTGGCCGCGTTGACCATCGCCTCGCGCGCGGCCTGCATCTGCGCGCCCGTCCGCTCGTCGAGCGGGCAGTCCCCGACCACGACGACCTCGATGGGGACGCCGTGCTTGTCCTCCACCTCCGCCGCGTTGCGCCGGACGGCGTCCGCGAGGGTGGCGGGTTCGTCGGCCTCGTCCTTGCCGGTGCCCTCGGGCTTGTAGAGCCAGGTGCGCAGGTCGCGCTCCTGGGCCCGGGCGAGACGGCGCACCTCGCCCGCGTTCTCCGCGTTGCGCTGGATCAGGGTGAGGGTGTGCAGCACGGAGTCGTGGACATGGGCGGCGACCTCGGCACGCTCCTGGGCGCGGATGCGCATGAGCCGCTCCTCGGAGAGGTCCTGGGTCATCCGGACCAGGTACGGACCGGCGAGCAGCGTGATGCCGACGAGCACGGCGAGGGCCGCCTGGAGCACCGCGCCGATGTGCGCGGCGGAGCCCTGCATGACGAATACGCCCGAGACGCCCGCGGTGACCAGCAGGACACCGACGCCCGCGCGGAGCAGGCTGAGCGTGCGGCGCCGGCTGCCGACCTCGACCCAGCGGGCCCGGCGTGCGTTGTCGGCCTGGCGCCAGACCAGGGCGACACCGGCCGCGACCAGGACGGCGGGAAGAAGATAGGCCTTGGCGCCGCTGGTCAGGTTGACGCTGCCCACGAACACCACGGACACGACGACCATGAGGAGCAGGGCGACGATCTGGCCCTTGTCGGGCTTGCGGGCGACGAGTCTGCGGCGGCCGTCCGCCGAGGTCTCGGTGGCGACCAGGGACGGTGGCTTCTGCCCGCCGACCCCGCCGACGCCGAGCGGCACGAAGAACCAGAACGCGGCGTACAGCAGCGCGCCGAGCCCGTTGGCCATGAACAGGCCGACGAAGACGAGCCGTACCCAGACGACGGGCAGGCCGAGATGCCCGGCGAGGCCCCGCGCCACTCCGCCGAGCCAGCGGCCGTCGCTGCTGCGGTAGAGCTTGCGCGGCGGCCGCGGGTCGTCGAGTGGCACTGCTGCGGCTTCCGGCATGCCATCGATGTTCACACGCCCGTGGTGGCGGAGCATCAGGGTCGACCCCCGAGACTCCCCTGATCTTCGGATTCCCCCGCGGGGAGTCCTCGCCTCCGGCCGCTCGAACGCTTCCCGGTCCGGCCTCGGGGCAGATCTCAGGGTTCGGCCAGGGTCATCCCGACTGCCGCTGCGGCCGCACGGCCGTCACCATTGACTCATGACTGATCACGAGCACGCCGCGACGGGTCCGGGACCCGGCCCCGGCCCGCGGCCCGCAGCGGGCACCGGGCCGTCGGATGCCGCGCCCGCCGCGACGGATACGGCCGCGACGGGAGGCGACGCGACCCGTACCGGCGCGGAAGCCGCCGACGCGGCCTCCGCCCGGTTCCGGCGCGACCGGCGGCACAAGATGATCGCGGGCGTGTGCGCGGGGCTCGGACGCCACACCGACCTGGACCCGGTGATCTTCCGCATCACCCTGGCCGTGCTGGCCGCGACCGGCGGCATCGGTCTCCTCTTCTACGGCTTCGCCTGGCTTTTCGTGCCGTACGAGGACGACGACGAGAACGAGGTCCGCAAGCTGCTGACCGGCCGGGTCGACGGGCAGGCCCTGGCGGCCGTGCTGTTCGCGCTGGTCGGCTGCGGAGTGTTGCTGACGATGATCAGGAACGGCCAGGTGCTGGCGTTCGCGGTCGTCCTCTCCCTGCTGCTGGCCGGCGCCGGATACTGGTCGCGGCGGCGCGGCGCCCCCGATCCCGACCCGCTGTCCGCGCAGGCCGTCGCCGACGCCCCGCCGGAGGCCCAGGCACCGCCGATCCCGATCTCCTACCCCTCGTGGTGGCGGGACCCGATCGTCAAGGACGGCACGCATGTCGGGGGCACCGGCTACCTGTGGGGCCCGGCCGACGTTCCCGGCCCGCAGGTGCCTGGGCTCGACTTCCGGCTGAGCACGCCATGGGTCCACGGCCAGGACGTCCGGACCCGGCCGAGCCCGCCTCCCAAGCCGCGCGGGCCGCGCTGGATCGGCGGCTGGATCTTCCTGTTCGCGCTGGTCGCGGGCGGCCTGGGCACGGGGCTGACGTGGGACACGCACCCCCTGGGCACCAGTCTCCAGGCCGGTCTGGCCTGCGCGCTGATCGTGTTCGGGCTGGGGACGGCGCTCAGCTCGTTCCTGGGACGCACGGGGGCCGGCTCGCTGTTCCTGGCCCTGCTCACGGCGGCCCTGCTGGCGGCCGCGACGGCCCTGCCGTCGAACATCAGCACCCACTGGACACGGGCGTCCTGGACACCCGCCACCACGGCGGAGGTGTCACCGGCGTACGACCTCGGGACGGGCGTGGCCACGCTGGACCTGACGCACATACGCGTCGCCCGGGGGCGGACGGTGTCGACCTCCGCCGAGGTGGGCGCGGGCCAGTTGAAGATCGTCGTACCGGCGGACGTGACGGTGCGGATGAGCATCGACGTGGGAGTGGGCGACATCCGGTTGCCCGGTGAGGACAAGAAGGACGTGGACGTGGAGCCGGGCAGGCACAAGGACGTGACACTGCCGCCGGCGAGCGGCGCGAAGAACGCGGGGACGCTCGACCTGGATCTCCAGGTCGGTGCGGGACAGGTGGAGGTGACCCGTGCTGCGGCATGAGTTCCAGCCCGGACGGCTGATCGTCGGTGTCTTCCTGACGGCGGCGGGGGTCGCCTACGCCGGTGACGCGGGCGGCTGGTGGGACACCGAGTGGTTCGCGGTCATCCCCGTGACGGTGGCCGGCCTCTTCCTCGCAGGGGTGGCCGCGGCGCTGACCCGGGCGATACGCAGGCGCCGCGGCACACCGGAGAGCTAGGGGCCGGAGCCGGTCAGAGACCCAGCGAAGCCCGTGCCGAGCGGTGCCGGCGTCGGGCGCGGAGCATCGCGTCCAGGGAGAGGTAGGGGGCGCCGGCCAGCACCAGGGGCAGCCAGGCCATCAGGTAGGCGAGGTCGTTGCCGTAGTAGTACGGGGAGTTGGCCCAGCTGATGGTCAGCCAGAGGCTGAGCGAGATCAGTGCGCCGCCGAGCGCGGCCAGCCGGGCCAGCAGGCCGAAGAGCGTGCCGAGGCCGACGGCGAGTTCACCGATGGCGATCGCGGTGCCGAAGCCGACGGGGTTCTTCAGGGCCAGGTCGATCAGGGCCGGGATCGCGGCGGAGTCGCGGACTGAGCGCATGGTGTCGCCGATGGACCCGGAGCCGCCGGATTTGAGGAAGGCGCTGTCGGTCAGTTTGTCCAGGCCGGCGTAGATGAAGGTGACGCCCAGGAAGATCCGCAGGGGAAGGAGGGCGTAGCGGGTGGCGGTGTCCCGCAGGCCGCGGTCGCCGTCGAGATAGGGAGTGTGCGTGTCCGAACGAATGCTGTGAGTCATCGCCAGTAGCCGCCTCTCGCCGCAGTACCCGGGCCCCTCAACAGACCATACGTACGACAATGACGGCCCGCTCAATCCTCTCCCGGACGTTTTTCCGAATTTCGGCCGGACCGACCCACCCGTGAGGGTGGAGAAAGGCGGGCAGGAAGGGCCGGGTGGTGGGCTCGGCGGATTCCGCTCCGGCCTCGGCCGCCCGGTCGGCTCAGTCCGTCACCTCGACCACGCACCGGTTGGTCGCGACTCCGGCCGCCGTCACCACCTGGACCTCGACGGAGCCGGGCTCCACGTCGGCCGGGACGGGGACGGTGAGGACGTGGTCGGTGGGATTGCTGAAGCCGCCGGTGACGGGGACCAGAGGGACGTGGACGTTGACGGCGCCGATGCGGACCACCATGCGGGAGAGGCGGTCGGCGGTCTGGGCACCGGGCGGGACGAAGCCGGTGCCGCGGATCTCGATGTCGTCGCCGGTGCGGATCGGGGCGTCCAGGTCGCCGGCCTCGCGGGCACGGACGACGGAGAGGATCACCGGGCGGCCGCCCTCGGCGTACTTGCCGGCCAGGTAGGTCGCGGCGGAGATCAGGACCACCGTCGCGAGGCCCCAGGGCAGGTCGGGGAGCTGGTCGGGGCGGCGGGCCAGCCGTACGGCGGCGAAGAGCAGGGCGACGGCGCTGATGACGACGTACTGGATGTCGGCGAAGGTGCCGCGGCCGGAGTCGTCGGTGAGCAGGTCGGCGGCGCGGGGACGGTGGGCGCGCACCTTCTGCAGGCGCTGGCCGGCGATGCGCAGGCCGACCACCCGGCGCACCAGGACGGCGATGCCGCAGACCACGGCGAGGACGGTGACCGCCCCGGCGCCGCGGGCGAGGTCGAGGCCGGCGATGAGGGCGTCACGCTCGGCGGGAGAGGAGGCGGCGGCCAGGCGGCCGGCCAGGACGAGGACGGCGTAGGCGACGAAGAGGACCCAGGAGGCGGCGACGGTGCGGGAGGTGGACATGCGGTTGTCCTCGCCGATGACGGGGGCGAGCACCCCGCCGCGCGAGCGGTGGAACCAGGAGGCGGCGGTGAGGGCGAGGGCCACGAGCAGGGCGGCGAGCAGTCCGGCGGTGCGGGCGCTGGTCCAGCCCGTGCCGATGGCGGTGAGGGCCTGGGCGAGGAGCATGATCACGACGGCGACCCAGACGGTGCACGCGGTGCGCAGCCACAGGCGGGCGAGCCAGGCCTGGCCCTCGGCGCGGCCGCGTTCGGCGACCACCCCGGCGGACTGGGCGAGTTCCTCGGAGACCCACTGGCGGGAGGCGGAGGCCGAGTGGGCCACCGCCGCGGGCAGCCCCTGCCCGGCCGCGAACTCCTCCCGCTTGACGAGGAATTCGGCGACCGCCCGCCGGTGTCCCTCGCGTGCCCCGTGCGGGCAGTCCCCGCACGCGCAGCCGCCACCGTGGGCACCCGAACCGGCGCCCTGCCTCGCCTCCTGCACCGCCACGCCCGACGCCCGCCTTCCCCACGCCCGGGGCACGACGCGCAGGGCCCTCCCCGGGGCCGGACGACGTCATGCAACTCCCTTGTGTCGAGAGCGAATTGTGCCCTACGCCACGCTGTTCGCGGTCAATGGGCCGGTCACGACGAGTGAAGATACGGCAGACGTGTTGACCCGGCTGCGAGAATTCCCCCATGGCCGAGATCATCCAGCGGGACGGGACCTGGGCCTTCGACGGCGGCACGGTCCGGATCACGCCGGGACGTCACCGGTCCGTGCCGCTGTTCCGGCAGACCTACGGGGAGATCGCCGTCCCCCTGGAGGCGGTGGCGGGGGTGGCGTACGAGCCGGAGCGCAGACGGGGGCTGCTGAGGATGCGGCTGCGCGAGGGTGCGGACCCGTTGCTGCAGGCGACGGGCGGGCGGTTGCCGGAGGCAGCGGATCCGTATCGGCTGGCGGTGGACGGGGACCGGTCGGGGGTGGCCGAGTACGTCGTGGCGGAGATCCGGCGGTCACTGCTGCTGGACCAGGTCCCGAAGGAGCCGGCGCGGACCTATCTGCTGCCGGGGCCGCCGGTGCCGGTGTCGGTGCGGTCCTCGGACGGCACGGTGTCGTTCGACGGTACGCAGGTGCGCATCGACTGGGCCGACACCTCCGACCGGGTCAAGCGGGCCACCGGGCCCCGGATCATCGGCGTCGGCGATCTGGTGCGGGTGGAGTGGCTGCCCAACTCCGGTTACGAGGACGGCTTCCTGCGGTTCGTGACCCGGGAGACGGTGTTCTCGAAGCTGCCGGCCGAGCGCGACCCGTACGCCCTGGACCTGTGGGGCAGTGTCCGCCGCGACCTGCTGACGGCGCTGGTGGCGGCGGCCGTCACGGCCCGGCTGCCGCACCCGTCGACCCGGCCGGGCGCGGAGTGCGCCGACCGGGACCGCCCCCCGGCGACCGTGCCACGCCAGCCGGCCGACCACCACGACGTCCTGCTGCGCAGGCTCCGGGAGCTGGGCGAGCTGCACCGGGCCGGAGTGCTCACGGACGACGAGTTCGCGACGACGAAGGCGGCCGTGCTGCGGGGCTTCTGAGTTGGCGGTCCCACAGCGCCCCGCAAGGGGCGCGGGGAACTGCGCGACCAGCCAAGACGGCGCCGCAGACGGCAGACGGCAGACGGCAGACGGCAGATCGCGGCACTTCCGGCGGTGCCCAGCGGAGCGCCTAACTGAGCAGGTCCGGTTCGCTGCGGCTGATGTCCTGCCACAGGGGCTGGTAGTTGATCCAGGCCACCAGGTCGCCGCCGAGCTGCTCCCTGGTGGCGACGGCGAGCTTGTGGTCGATGAGCAGTGGCCGGCCGGCCGCCTTGGCGGTCAGCTGGACCTGGGCGGACTTCTCCATCGACAGGAACCACCAGGCCGCCGCGTCCACCGAGTCGCCGACGGTCAGCAACCCGTGGTTGCGCAGCACCAGCGCCTTGCGGGAGCCGAGGGCGGCGGCGATCCGGCGGCCCTCCTCGGCGTCGACGGCGACGCCGGTGTAGGCGTCGTAGAGGGCGTGGTCCTCGTAGAAGGCGCAGCTCTCCTGGCTGATCGGGTCGAGCAGGTCGCCGAGCGCGGACAGGGCGCGGCCGTGCACGGAGTGGCAGTGGGCGACGGCGACGACGTCCGGTCGGGCCGCGTGCACCTGGGCGTGGACGGTGAAGGCGGCCTGGTTGACGTGGTAGCGGCCCTCGATCACCTGGCCGTCCTCGTTCGCCAGGACCAGGTCGCCGACGGTGACGTGCTTGAACGGCATGCCGAAGGGGTTGACCCAGAAGCAGTTCGAGTACTCGGGGTCGCGGGCGGTGATGTGCCCGGAGACGCCGTCCTCCAGCCCGGCCCGGCCGAAGATCCGCAGCGCTCCGGCGAGCCGCTCCTTGCGATGCCGGCGCTCGTCGTCGAGCGAGTCGTACATCGGCGGCATCGCGAACTGGAGCTGGTCGGTGGGGAGCGGAAGGGGCGGGGTCGGCCCGTGCATAGGTCCTCCAGCACTGGGTTTGCGTTACGGCCGGAAGTTACCGCCGGTCAGCGCAGGAAAACAGAGCTGTTCTGTAAAGATGACGCGCGCGAACAGATCGCGACAGAAGATGTCGGGAATCGACAGCCGCGTGACCCCTGCGGACATGACGAAGAGGTGGCACGGCCGGAGCCGCACCACCTCTTCACCAGGCCTACTCCCACTCGATGGTGCCCGGCGGCTTGGAGGTGACGTCGAGGACGACCCGGTTGACGTCACGGACCTCGTTGGTGATCCGGGTGGAGATCTTCGCGAGGACCTCGTACGGCAGGCGGGACCAGTCGGCCGTCATGGCGTCCTCGGAGGAGACCGGGCGCAGCACGATCGGGTGGCCGTAGGTGCGGCCGTCGCCCTGGACGCCGACGCTGCGGACGTCCGCGAGCAGGACCACCGGGCACTGCCAGATGTCCCGGTCGAGGCCGGCCGCGGTCAGCTCCTCACGGGCGATCGCGTCCGCCTCGCGGAGCAGGTCCAGGCGCTCCTTGGTGACATCGCCGACGATCCGGATGCCGAGACCCGGGCCCGGGAAGGGCTGGCGCTGGACGATCTCCTCCGGCAGGCCGAGCTCCTGGCCGACCATGCGGACCTCGTCCTTGAAGAGCTTGCGGAGCGGCTCGACGAGCTTGAACTCCAGGTCCTCGGGGAGGCCGCCGACGTTGTGGTGCGACTTGATGTTCGCGGTGCCGGTGCCGCCGCCGGACTCCACGACGTCCGGGTAGAGGGTGCCCTGGACCAGGAACTCCACGGCCGGACCGGCGTCGGCGATGATCTCGGCCTGGGCCTGCTCGAAGACCCGGATGAACTCGCGGCCGATGATCTTCCGCTTCTGCTCCGGGTCGGAGACGCCGGCGAGGGCGTCGAGGAAGCGGGCCTGAGCGTCGACGACCTTCAGCTGGACGCCGGTCGCGGCGACGAAGTCCTTCTCGACCTGCTCGGTCTCGCCCTTGCGCATCAGGCCGTGGTCGACGTACACGCAGGTCAGCTGGGAGCCGATGGCCTTCTGGACGAGGGCCGCGGCCACCGCCGAGTCGACGCCGCCGGACAGGCCGCAGATGGCGCGCTTGTCGCCGACCAGCTCGCGGATCGCGGCGACCTGCTCGTCGATCACGTTGCCGGTGGTCCAGGTGGGCTTGAGGCCCGCGCCGCGGTAGAGGAAGTGCTCCAGGACCTGCTGGCCGTGCGTGGAGTGCATGACCTCGGGGTGGTACTGGACGCCGTAGAGCTTCTTCTCGTCGTTCTCGAAGGCGGCGACCGGGACGACGTCCGTGGACGCGCTGACGGTGAAGCCCTCGGGGGCGGCGGAGCAGGCGTCGCCGTGCGACATCCACACGTGCTGCTCGGCGGGCGTGCCCTCGAACAGGGTGGAGGCCGTCTTGGAGACGTGCAGGTCGGTGCGGCCGTACTCGCGGGCGCCGGTGTTGTCGACGGTGCCGCCGAGGACCTGCGCCATCAGCTGGAAGCCGTAGCACATGCCGAACACCGGGACGCCGGCCTCGAAGAGCTCGCGGTCCAGGCGGGGGGCGCCCTCCTCGTACACGGACGAGGGGCCGCCGGAGAGGATGATCGCCGCCGGGTTCCTGGCGAGCATCTCGGCGACCGGCATGGTGCTGGGCACGATCTCGCTGTAGACCCGGGCCTCGCGGACGCGGCGGGCGATGAGCTGGGCGTACTGCGCGCCGAAGTCGACGACCAGGACGGTGTCGGGAGCGGCGGCAGCGGGAGTCGCTGATGACACGGGGTGCCTTCCGGCGGTCGGGCGGGGGTCTGTGGTTACCGATTCTAACGGGGTGGGCGCGGGGCACCTCGCCGTAGTGCTGTGGCATACTCGCCCCATGCTCACGCAGACGACCTTCCTCTTTACCTATGGCAACCGGCCCACCGGCTGCCATGGTCGTGCTGCTTGAGCAACTGACAAGCGACTTCCCCAGGCGCCCCGGGCCGACAAGGTCCGGGGCGCCTGCTGTTTCTCCGGATCCGGTCGCTCCGGGGCACCGCTCGCATCCCTTCCGGCAAGGAAAGACGAGGAGCCCCCCATGAGCCCCATGACCCCCACGACGACCCCCACGACCCCCATGCCCCCGATGAACGCGATCGACGCGACCGGTGCCCGTACCCACGAGGCCGCCGAGGTGATCACCGGTGCGCGGGAGCGCATCGACGCGCTCGACGACCGGATCATCGGTCTGATCCAGGAACGGATGGCCGTCTCCGCCGTCGTCCAGGAGGCGCGGATCACCTCCGGCGGCCGCCGGGTGAACCTCTCCCGGGAGATGGAGATCCTCGGCCACTACAGCTCGGCCCTCGGCCGGCCCGGCACCGCCCTGGCCATGACGCTCCTGGAACTGTGCCGGGGTCGCATCTGAGTCGGGCGGACCTGAGTTCGGGACTCTTCTCACCCGTACGGCGCGTGACCGGCCCGCGAACCGCTTCGTTGGTGGGGTGTCCGTGTCAGCCAGGGGCGGGCCCGAAAGAACCACGCGTGGCTTCGCTGGAGCGATGAGGCGTACGGAACGTGCTGTGCGCCGTGGGACCTCGTTCCAGTCAAGTGACCGGACGGCAGGGGACAGCAGCCCGGTCACCCAAGAGACGGCCGGCTCCGGGGACGCCCGGGGCCGACCGGCGGAAAATTGCAAAAATGCACAAGGTCTGGGTCAAACGGTTGCGGAGGCCGCGTACATCCAGCACGATGCGTAGAAGGCCCGCAAAGCCTTCGGAGTTCCCAAGTCCCAGTTCAGGCAACGGAATTGCCGTGTACCGACCGTCCGCCAAAGGTCGAGACCTGCCGTACACCCCGAGCGCGCCGGGGCGCCGACCCGGGGCACGGACGGTGGTACAGGGCACAGAGACCAGCGGCGCAACCCCCCGGCGCCGCTCCCAGGCACCGACGCTGCCCTGACGTCGGTGCTGACGAAAGAAGGGCCCCGCGGCTCCGTTCCGCGGGGCCCTTCGCCTGTCTGCGGGCTAGGTCCGGCTCACGGTGCCGCAGGCCTCCTCCTTGCCGATGTCGCGGCTGCGGTCGTACGGGTCGACGGACGGGCCGGTCGGGGCGGCGCTGCCGGTCGGGGCCTGGGACGGGAACTGCGGGTGCAGATAGCCGTCGTCGGTGCCGCAGGCCGTGTTGCCGGCGTCCTCGTCGTAGCGGAGGAGGGTCAGGCGGCCGGGGGTGACCCGGTAGCGCGTGGGGTCGGAGAGTTCGGTGTCGATGACGCGGCGCACGATCGTGCGGGTGACCTCGGTGGAGCCGTCGGTGGTGGCGGCGGCGCGGACGACCGGGTAGACGAAGGTGTAGTCGGCGTGCACGGCCACGCCCTGGTACTTGCCCTTGGCGAAGGTGATCCGGCCGCGCACCTTGACGATCTTCCCGGCCGGCTTCACGTCCTTCGGGTCGAAGCGGCTGAAGAGGAACAGCGGATCGTGGATCTTGCTGGGGCTGCGCAGCGAGCTCTTGAGGTTGTCGAGCACGCCGGGCTGCTTGGGGTCGAGCACCGAGAGGGCCGCAGCAGGGGTGCCGCCGGCCATGACGTCGGGGTTCAGGTTGGCGTCGACCAGCAGCTTCCGGGTCTGCTGGAGGGCGAGTTCGACGCGGTCCTTCGGGATCGCGCCGAGCGCGGTGGCCTTCGGCAGCACGATGCCGGCCGCGCCGTCGGCCCAGCGCAGCGCCGGGGAACCGGCGAACGGGTGGGCGAGTGTGGGGGTGTCGGGGGCGACCGCGGAGGGCGGGGCGGTCGGGGTGGCGGTCTCGGCGGGCAGCTGCGTGGTGGCGCTGTCCGTGCCGGCGGGCGAACCGAAGGGGTCGCCCGGAATCAGGGACGGCCGCATCGCCACGACGGCCACGGCGATCGCCAGCGGAACGCCGATGACCGCCCAGGTCCTGCGGCGCCGGGCGGCCCGCCCGTTCATCTCCTGCCAGGCCGGCCCGGTCCGCCAGCCCTCGGGCTGCCCCTGCTGCCCCTTGAGCCGCTCGGACACCTCACGGGTCCGGGCGGACGGCTCCTTGGGGGCGGACTTGCGGATGTCCCGTTCGGTGTCCTGGAGGAACTGCTCCCACACCTCGTCGGATATGGAGGAGGACGACGGCTCGTCCCCCGACGATTCTTCGGACCGTCTGTCAGACATGACACTCTCTCGCTCGGCCGTTCGACGGGGCGAGAATAGCCTTGGAAACCGCCGCGTCCATGTCCTCCAGTAGTCCGACAGGCAAGTGACCCACCTCACATAAGGGTTCTGTGAATGTGGAGGCAACCATTCACACGACTCACCGGTCACATCTGCGGAACCAGCGGTGACATCCGTCCGCCGCAGCTGACGCACGGGGGTCCCCATGGAACTTCTGCAATTCCGCCGGATCATGGCAACGGCGGCGGCAGCGGCTGTCATCGCGCCGGTCGCCCTGCTGTCCGCGCCGGCCGCGTTCGCGGAGGAGTCGCCGTCGACGCCCGCGTCGGAGAGCGCGCCGGGCGCGACCCCCGGCGACACGTCGTCCGCCTCCCCGTCGGACTCCGGCTCGGCCTCGCCGAGCGACACCGCCTCGGCGTCCGGGTCCGCGTCGCCCTCCGGCTCCCCCAGCGGCAGCGCGAGCGCGTCGGCACCGGCGTCCTCCTCCGCCCGGCCGTCCCAGTCGGCGGAGCCCAGCGAGGACCCGACCGACCCGGACGTGCCCTACTGCGAGGACCTCGACCAGGACTTCAGCGACGCCAAGGTGTCCGCCGACATCAAGGGCCTGCCCGGCAAGATCGTCGCGGGCGACGGCTTCCACGGCTTCAAGCTGGTCGTGACCAACGACTCCGGAGCGGACGTCGAGGGCGTCGCCTTCTACGCCGAGATCGAGAACTACGAGCTCGACGAGTCCAAGTACCTGAGCCCGTACGTCGACCTGGAGTTCAAGAACCCCGACACCGGCTCCTGGGACCGGATCGGCGACGACGACTGGGCCGGCGACTACTTCTTCTACGTGCCGAAGCTGAAGGCGGGCGCGAGCAAGTCGGTCGACCTGCGCGTCTCCGTCGACGCCAAGGCACCCGCCGGTGACGCCTACTCCTTCGGCTCCGGCGCCTACCTCGACAAGGTCGAGGGCCAGGACTGCATCGCCGAGGGCTGGGCCCAGTACGACTTCACGGTCCTCAAGGCCGGCTCGTCCAACCCGGATCCGGGTACGGCCACGCCGGGCGACGACGGCGGCAAGGACTCCGTGAAGAAGCCCCAGGGCGACGTCTCCGACCTGCCGACCGGCAACCTCGCCGAGACCGGCTCCAGTTCGGCGCTGCCGGTCATCGGCCTGGTAGGCGGAGTCGCCGTCGTGGTCGGCGCCGGCGCGGTGGTCCTGGTACGGCGGCGCAGGACCGGCGCGGACTCATAGGCAAGGTCGCGCGGACCGTCGTACGGCGGCGGCCGCGCACCGATCGAAGAGGGACCTGAGCTCGGAGGGGGGCACAGGTCCCTCTTCGGTGTCCGGCCACTTCTTCCTCCGACCGCTTCTCCCTGCGGCTACTCCTTCTGCGGTACGGCCGGGATGCCGAGGAACGGCAGCCGCAGCGCGCCGAAGGCCTCGGCCGGGACCGCCGGGCGCTGCGGCTCCACCGCCTGCAGGCGCTGGTACGGCTCGCCCTGCCGGGGCCGCGGGTCCGTCTCGCCCTTGTTGGGCCAGTAGGACATCGCCCGCTCGGCCTGCGCGGTGATGGTGAGGGACGGGTTCACGCCCAGGTTGGCCGAGACGGCGGCGCCGTCCACGACCGAGATGCCCGGGTGGCCGTAGAGCCGGTGGTACGGGTCGATGACCCCGGTCTCGCGCGAGTCGCCGATGGGGCAGCCGCCGAGGAAGTGGGCGGTGAGCGGGGTGCCCATCAGCTCGCCGACGTTGCTGCCGGCGAAGCCGTTGATCTCCTCGGCGAGCACGGTCGCCGCCTCCGACGCGGCCCTGATCTGCTTGGGGTTGGGGGCGCCGTGGCCCTGCCGGGCGGTGAGCAGGCCCTTGCCCACGCCGTCCGGTTTCAGGTACGTCGTCAGGGAGTTGTCCAGCGACTGCATGACCAGGCCGATGATGGTCCGCTCCGACCAGCGCCGGTTGGAGAGCGAGCGCAGCACGAGGAGGGGGTGGCGGGCCGCGTTCGCCAGCCAGCCGAGGACGCGGGAGGAGCCCTCCGCGTACGGCACCTGGAGGATCGACAGGCCGCCCATCGCGTTGGAGCCCTTGCCGTAGCGGACCGGCTCGATGTGCGTGTTCTCGTCCGGGTGGATGGACGAGGTGATCGCGACGCCCTTGGTGAAGTCGGCCTTCGGGGTGCCGTGTGCCCTGCGGTAGCGCCGGTCGTCCGTCTGGGCGCCGACCAGGGCCTCGGAGTTGGTGCGGGTGAGGTCGCCGAGGCGGTCGGAGAGGTACGGCAGCTGCCCGCCGGCCTTCATGCGGTGCAGGAGGGTCTGGGTGCCGTAGGTGCCGGCGGCGATGACGACCCGGCGGGCCTTGAAGGTCCGGCCCTGCGCCTTCCGGTCGTCGGTGGGGAGGGTGGCGATCGCGTAGCCGCCCTGGGAGTCGTCGGTGACGGAGACGACGGTGGTCATGGGGTGGACGACCGCGCCGGCCCGTTCGGCGAGGTGGAGGTAGTTCTCGTTGAGGGTGTTCTTCGCCCCGTGCCGGCAGCCGGTCATGCACTCGCCGCACTCGGTGCAGGCGTTGCGGGCGGGGCCCGCGCCGCCGAAGTAGGGGTCGGCGACCTGGTCGCCGGGTGCCGCCTTCGCCTCGCCGTCGGCGTCCTTGCCGTCGCCGAAGAAGACGCCGACCGGGGCGAGGTGGAAGGTGTCGCCGACGCCCATCTTCTGCGCCGCCGCCTTCAGGTGCACGTCGGACGGGGTCATCGTCGGGTTGAGCCGTACGCCGAGCATGCGCTGGGCCTGGTCGTAGTACGGCTTCAGCTCCTCCTGCCAGTCCGTGATGTCCCGCCACTGGGGGTCGTCGAAGAAGGGCTTGGGCGGGACGTAGAGGGTGTTGGCGTAGTTCAGCGAGCCGCCGCCGACGCCCGCGCCGGCCAGGACCATGACGTTGCCGAGGAGGTGGATGCGCTGGATGCCGTAGCAGCCGAGCTGCGGGGCCCAGAGGTAGTTCTTGATGTCCCAGGAGTTCTTGGGGAGGGTTTCGCGGGTGAAACGACGGCCGGCTTCCAGGACGCCGACGCGGTAGCCCTTCTCGGTGAGGCGGAGGGCGGTGACGGAACCGCCGAAGCCGGAGCCGACGACGATGACGTCGTAGTCGTAGGTGTCCTGGGGCACGGGTGCTCCTCGTTGAGTATCGCGTGCGGGCCGTCTGTGGTTGATCACGCAGTTCCCCGCGCCCCCAAAGGGGCGCGTCAACGCAGCCTCAGTGCCTTCATCACCCGGAGACTGGTGGACATGAAGGCGGCGTACTTCTCGTCGTCCATGCCCAGTGAAGGGGCCATGGGGAGAAGCCTCTGCTGCGCGACCGTCTGCGCCTCCGTGTACTTGAGGATGCCCTCCGAGCCGTGCCGGCGGCCGAGGCCCGAGTCCTTCATGCCGCCCATCGGGGACTGGACGCTGCCGTAGGCGGGGGCGTAGCCCTCGTTGACGTTGACGGTTCCCGTGCGCAGTCGCGCCGCGACCGCACGGCCCCGGCTGCCGTTCTTCGTCCAGACGGACGAATTGAGGCCGTACGGCGTGCCGTTGGCGTGCTCGACGGCCTCGTCCTCCGTCTTGAAGCGGTAGATGGAGACGACCGGGCCGAAGGTCTCCTCGGTGCAGACGGCCATCGCGTCCTCGACGCCGTCGAGGATGGTGGGCTCGTAGAAGTAGGGGCCGATGTCCGGGCGGGCGGTGCCGCCGGCGACGACGGTCGCGCCCTTCTCGACGGCCTCGTCGACGTGCCGGGTGACGGTCTCCAGCTGCCGTTCCCCGACCAGGGACCCCATATCGGCGCCGTAGGCGAGGGACCGGCCGAGCCGCATGGCCTTCGTACGGGCGGCGAAGCGCTCCACGAAGGCGTCGGCGATCGACTCGTGGACGTACAGCCGCTCGATGGAGATGCACAGCTGGCCGGCCGAGGAGAAGCACGCGCGGACCGCGCCGGCGGCCGCCTTCTCGATGTCGGCGTCGTCGAGGACGAGCATGGCGTTCTTGCCGCCGAGTTCGAGGGAGACGCCGACCAGGCGGGCCGCCGCGCCCTGCGCGACCTCGCGCCCGGTTCGGGTGGAGCCGGTGAAGGAGACGTAGTCGGCGTGCCGGACGACCTCGGGGCCGACGACCGGGCCCTCGCCGAGGACGACCTGGAAGACGTCGGCGGGCAGGCCTGCCTCGATGAGGAGGTCACGGGCCCACAGGGCGGTCAGGCAGGTCTCGGTGTCCGGCTTCATGACGACCGCGTTGCCCGCGGCGAAGGCGGGCAGCGCGTCGCCGACGGAGAGTTCGAGGGGGTAGTTCCAGGGGGCGATCTGGCCCACCACGCCCCGTGGGTGGCGGAGCTCGGTCACCTTGGTGAGGGTGGGCATGGCGCCCGCGTGCCGCTTGGGGCGGAGGTAGGCGGGGGCCTTGCGGCCGTAGTGCCGGGCGGCGACGGCGACGGCCTGCACCTCCTCGTGGGCGTGCAGGCGGGCCTTGCCGGTCTCCAGCTGGATGAGGTCGAGGACCTCGGCCTGGCGGGCGAGGACCAGGTCGTGGAAGCGGAGCAGCACCGCGGCGCGCTGCCGTACCGGCACCTTCGCCCACACGGCCTGCGCGGCACGGGCCGCGTCGAAGGCCTTGGCCACGTCCTCGGGGGTGGACTCGGGCAGGTCGGCCAGCTTCTCGCCGGTGAAGGGCGTGTGGTTGGCCGTACGTCCGGAGCCGACGACACCCTTGGTCAGCTGGGCGACCAGCTCGGGCGTGACCACGTCGGCGGCGGTTCGGGCCCCTGCGGGCGCGGGGGCGAGCGGGTTCGTGCCGGTGGGGGCCGGTGCGTGGGCCGGGGCCTGCGAGTCCGTCATGAGCCGCAGGGTATTCGGGCGCGGGCCCTTTGGGTACCCGTGGGTAACCCGGTTTCACGGAGTGCACACACCACGCCAGTGATCACTGGCAGGGAATGCGCTGATCAGCGGCCTCGGCGCCCTCGGGTGCGGACGATCAGCCGCGCTCCGGTTTTTTGGCGAGGAGGAGGCCGAGGGCGGTGAGGGGGGTGAGGCGGCGAGGTTCGGGGGCCGCCGGGGCCGGTGGGACGGGTGGGTGGACCGGTGGCGGTGCGGCGGGCTCGGTCACCCACGCCGGAAGGTTGACTCCGGCGATCCCGGCGAGCACCTCGGCGGCGCCGGTGGCCGTCGGCCGGGCCTCGGGCTCTGCGGCGAGGAGCTTGTCGAGCAGCGGTCCGAGGGGCCCCTGCGCACTCCCCACGGCCGCCCGGAGCAACGCACCCAGGGACCACAGATCGGAGGCGGGCCCGGCGACGCCCCGCCCCGCACCGCACTCGGGGGCGTCGAAGGGGCCGCACCCCTGTCCCCCGCCGATACCGAAGTCGGTGACGACGACGCGTTCGCCGCCCGCTTCGAGCAGGACGTTGGACGGCTTGAGGTCGCGGTGCACGATGCCCACACAATGGGCGGCGTGCAGCGCCCCGAGGACGCCGAGCCCGATCCGGGCGGCCTCGGCGGCCGGCAGCGGCCCCCGGGCGGCGAGGGCGGCGTGCAGCGAGTCCCCTTGCACCAACTCCATGACGACCCAGGGAAGTTCGTCATCGAGCAGTACGTCGTGAATGCCGACGGCGGCCGGGTGGTCGACGCGGGCGGCGGCCCGGGCCTCATGCAGCAACCGGTGCGCGGCGCGCTGCCGTTCCTCGTCGTCCGGCTCTCCGGCCAGGTGCGGCTCCTTGACGGCGACGTCCCGCCCGTCCTGCTCGTCCCGGGCCCGCCACACGGTCCCGGCCGGCCCGGACCCGATGCGCCCGGCGAGCCGGTAACGCCCACCGATCAGCCGTCCCTCGACCGGCAGTTCGCCGTCTTCGCTCATGGCACATGAGTACCGTGCGCACCATGCCGTTGTCGAAGCGACGCGGTCAGGGGGCCATGCGGTGCGGGCCCCCCTCCCACGGAAGGGGGCCCGCATCTGTCCGTTCGAGCGGGGAGTCTCACCGGTTCCGTCACCGACGGGACTCTCCAGCCAAGGCGCGATTGACCTTTATGGGCTCACTCGTAACGAAAGACGATCTTCCCTCCGTCAGGAACATCACGGATCTTTGCCGCGAGTTCCGCACGCCATCTGAGGCTCTCGACCGTGTCCACAAGCATCAGGTTGTCACAACTGAAATCGCCCCCCAAAATGAAGGGCTTCTTCGGAACCAGCCTCTTCCCGACAGGAAGCCTCCCGTGGAGGGTTTGCCATTCCTCCGCCAAGGGATATCCAGTCAGCACCTCCGGCTCCTCGAGAATGGCAGCACACCATCCCTCGATATCGGACGCGACCTTCTCGATTTCGCCAGACTCCGGATCCAGTTGGTGGACACCGGAATCAGAGTAGAGGAACTGGCCGCCGAAAACGTCTTCAGCGAAGGCCGTGTACTCCTTTCCCAATGCGGGATAGCACGCTCTCCACAGATCATCCGAGTTCCAGTCCGACTGGGAGATCTCCACATCGGTGGAAACCGTTGGGAACACATGCAGGGCGCCGAGAAACGCATAGAAACCGTTGCGGCGCCGAAGCAGCACACCCACAGGTCCACTGAACTCCCCCGTCTCGTCCGCCAGAGCCGAAGACGATATCTCCAGCAGACGGTCAACGGAGGATTTCTGCGCTCCTCGAGCATCTTCAGTTGGCATAGACTACGACTTTCGTTCCGTCCGGGTACTGCTCAAACGCCTTACCCATGGTCGATCCGGCTCCTCGGTTGTCGCTGGGACCGATATGACGAACACTGGCGCCCGTACCGCCTTCTTCGAACATGGCCGGCGGGTACTCGTCGCGGTCCTTGCCCCTCTGGGTCTTGATTCCGCGCAACGAGTCCTTGCGGTTCTGCTTGGCTCCCGCACGGTTGATCGTCAGCAGTTCAGGCTTGCCATTCGCCTGGGCGTCGGCAACATGTTGTGCGGTTTCCGGGTACCTCGTCGAATCGATCCCGTGAGACGGCAGGATACACACGTCCACCGAATCGTTGTGAACGAGAACCGGAGCGGACCCCGCCAGCACGTAGTAGGTGTGCAGTTCACTGACGGTGAGGTTGTTGACCGCAGCGGTCAGGACAGTCCAGCGCTTCACCGCAGTGATCTGGACGCGGGTTCCCGAGCCGGTGGTCAGCCACTGGCCCGAGTGGAGGTCAGTGGCGTAAACCCATTCGTTCAACTCCGGCACCCAGAACGGGTGCTGGTCGGTGGCCGTGACCGATGCCGTCCTCGTGCCCCGCTTACCGTCAACGTCGACGGTGACCTTGACGAGATGTTTGAGGCCTACGCCCTCGATCTCGGCGGTGACCTTCTCCGGCTTGGACTTGCCGGTGTCTGGATCGGTGGACAATACCTCGTCGCCGATCTTCACGTCCTTGATGGCCTTGGTAGTGCCGTCCGCCATCAACACCTTGGTGCCAGGGGTGAAGCTGTTCTTCTTGGAGCAGGAAGCGGCCATGCCGGCCAGCCGGTCCGCTTCCTTCCTGCTCTTGCGCCAGTCCTTGAAGGACTTCAGGAGGTCCTTGCCGAGCCCGTAGATCCGCTTGCCGAGGGCCGCGGCCTTGTCCCAGCGGAACAGGTACTTCTTGGCGAGCTTGGCCAGGGGGCCGCCGCCGAGGAAGGAGCCGACCACGTTGAGGGCCGTGTTGCCGCAGGCGCCCAGGTTGCCGGTGGTGAAGCAGTCGAGGGCGTCGGTGATGCCCAGTTCGTCCATCGCGATCTTGCCGAGTTCCTTGGCGACCGCGATCGCGCGCTGCTTGGCCGAGTCCTCCTTCGCTCTGGCGTCGTCCGCCTTGGCCTGGGCCGGGGTGTAGGTCGTACCGCTGCCGGTACTGCCCGAGCCACCGTTGTCCCGGGTGTCGACCGCGCCGCGGTGGGTGGAGGGGCCGGGGCCGCACTCGTTCCAGCCGCCGACGCAGTCCGCGAGGCGCAGGCCGGACGCGTCGCTGTGGGAGACCGGGCTGTTGTTGGCGTACGCGTAGCCGTTGATCTGCTGCGGATCGGTGTAGTCGACCACAGGGTCCGCCGAGATGAAGCGGCCGGTGTCGGAGTCGTACTCGCGGGCGCCGAGTGTGGTCAGGCCCGTGGACTTCTGGACGGTGCCGCCGACGAATCCCTTGTCGTTCACCCAGCCCGTGGACGAGGACGTGGAGTCGTCGCGGAGGTTGCCGAACGCGTCCATGCGGCGCCGGGTCGTCGAACCCGTCTTCGCGTCGACCGCCAGCTCGGCCGTGCCCTGGTCGTCGGAGGCGAGGAAGTGGACGCCGTCCGCCTCCCGCATCGCGACGGTGGTGCCGGCGAAGGTGTAGTAGCGGGTCGCCGTCACCTTCGACGTCGACTTGTCGTAGTGGAGTTCGGTGCCGGGCAGGTAGAACGTCTTCTCCGTCGGCGTGTCCCGGAGGATGCGGGAGCCCGACGCGTCGTACTTGTACGTCGTCACCGCGTTGTCGGCGTTCGTGACCGTCGTCAGCTCGCCCTGCTTGTCCCAGGCCAGCGACTGGGTGTCGCCGTCCAGGACCCGGGTCTTCGTGTTGCCCGACGCGTCGTAGGTGTAGGAGTTCTGGGAGGTGACCGCGGGAGTGGTGCTGGTCGCGCCCGTCTTCTCCGTCACCGACGAGACCGTGTGCGCGCCGGAGGCGGCGCCGTTCGGGCCGGAGCCCGTCTCGCCGTACTTGTACGTGCGGCTCGACGTCGCCGCGCCGTTCAGGCCGTGGCGCACCTCGCTCGTGCGGTTGCCGATCGTGTCGTAGCCGTAGTCGGTCCAGTAGGGGGAGACCCCGCCCACCGTCGTCGACGACGCTCCCGGCGCGCAGGACGCGTCGGTCGAGCCCGTGCCCTTCGCGCCGTTCGACGCCACCGACGACGTCCACGCGGACGACACGCGGCCCAGGCCGTCGTACGAGAAGCACTGGACGTCGCTCGTGCCGCCGGTCGGGGTGTCGGCGATGGAGAGGATGTCGCCGGCCTTGTCGTAGGTGTAGTCGGCGTCGTAGGCGACGCTCGACGCGCCCTGGACGTCCACCCGCGAGTTGGTCAGGCGGTCGGTGCCTGCCTCGTAGTTGTTGGTGATCCACGTCTTCTTCGCCGTCGACTCACCCGTGTACAGCTCCAGCTGTTCCAGGTTCGACGTCGGCGAGTACGACGCGTCCGTGACGTAGCTCAGACCACCCAGGGAGGTGGTGAGGCCGGTCGGGCGCTGCAGGCCGTCGTAGACGTACCCCACCGCCTCGGCGGACAGGTCGCCCGTCGCCGGCAGGCCCTGGCTCTGCAGCGTGCCGTCGTCGTTGTACTGGGCCGTGAACTCGTACGTCCCGCCCAGCTGCGGCTCGGCCGTCTTGGAGAGGTAGTACTTGGTCGAGACGGGTGCGTAGTCGTTGTCGGGGTCGAGGGTCGGGTAGGTCACCGACGAGTAGACCGCGCCGTCCTTGTAGGTGTAGACGCCGTACAGCTCGCCCTTGTAGACCGTGTCGTACTTGGTGACGGAGAGCTTGGTGCCGGTCGTGGCCTCGCCCTGCCAGGTGGAGACGGCCCGGCCCAGTTCGTCGTAGACGGTCGACGTCTTGTCGCCGTTCACCGTCACCGACGTCTGGCGGTCCAGCGCGTCGTACGTGTACGAGGACGAGCCCGTGTCGGGGTCGACCGCCGTCTTCCTGCGGCCCAGCTGGTCGTAGGTGTACGTCCAGTCGTTGCCCTTGTCGTCGGTGACGCCGGTCAGCCGGCCCGCGTCGTCGTACCCGTACGACGTGGTGACCGCGTCGCCGTCCACCGGGTACTGGATCTGGGTCGTCGTGTTGTCCCGGGCGTCCTTGACCACCGTCGTCCTGACCCCGCCCTGCGGCGGAGTGGTCGTGACGCGGTCGCCGCCGTAGGCGTACGTGGTGCGGTAGTCCTCGGTGCCGTTGACCTTGAAGATCGAGGCCGTGGTGCGGCCGGCGCCGTCGTACTGCGTGACGGTCGTCGCGTCCAGGTCGGCGTCGACCGGGTCGAAGAGCGTCGAGGACGGCGAACCCGAGGCGAAGTAGGTGTCGTTGACCTTCACCACGCGGCCCGAACCGTCGTAGAGCGTGTCGGCGACCATGCGGCCGCCGTCGCCCTCGGTCTGGTCCTGGCGGGGCCGGAGCCAGCCGTCGTACAGCGACCACTCGCTGCCGTACGACGTGCCGTCGTTCTCGATCTTCTGGGTGTGGACGGCGGCCGGACCGGCGGCGCCGCGGATCAGGTACTCGTACTTGATGGACGGGGTGAAGTTCTTCGCCTTGGGGCGGTCCTGCAGCCAGACCTGGACCAGGCGGCCGAGGCCGTCGTAGGCGAGGTCGGTGCGCAGGCCGTTGGTGTCGGTCTTGGCGGTCGGCTGACCCCACGCGGGGGCGTACTCCGTGGTCGTCGACCAGCCGTCGATGTTGGTGACCGTCGACTTGGTCGCCAGGCCGTAGGTGTCCGTGTAGACCGTGGAGGACGTGTACTGCGTCGACGACGCCGCCGTCTCGGCGTCCTTGACCACCAGCGGGCGGCCGTAGGCGTCGTACGTCGTCACGGCGGTCGTCTGGTAGGTGGCCGTCGTGCCGTCGTGGGCCGACAGGCGCTTGGTCATGGTGGGGTCGCCCTTGGTGGGGGCGGCGCCCAGCGTCGTCGAACCGTCGTAGTAGGTGAGGTCGTCGGAGATGACGTCCTTGGAGCGGTCCGGGGTGGAGGCGCAGTCGACGCCGACCTTCTCGACCCGCGAGACCGTCGTGTAGATGTGCGCGCTCGCGCTGTCCGCGTACTCGGTGCGGGTGCACTGGTTGTCGGCGACGCCGACCTCGCCGTCGTCGTCGACCGTCTTCTCACGGCCGGTCGCGTCGTCGTAGGTCGTGGTCGACCTGGTGTGCCGCCAGCCGCCCACCGCGAGCGCGGTGTAGGTGTCGGTCGAACCGTTCGCCACGTAACGGGCCTTGTAGGTGGCCCAGTCCCGGGTCTCCGTCGCGGTCACCGCGGTCCACGGCACCGTCACCGACTTCTCGGTGATGTCGTCGCCGTTGTAGGTGAGTGTCTCCAGCTCCTGGCCGGCCTTCCAGTCGGAGTCGTCGTAGGAGACGCCGTTGGAGTCGGTGACGGTCGCGGAGCGGGTGGTGCCGTTCTTGTCGACGTCGCCGTCGAGACCGCGGAAGAAGACGTGCTCGGTGCGTGTGTTGGCCGCGGAGTTGGTGCCGTCGGAGGTGACGACCCGGACCCTGCCGTAACCGCGCCAGTCGCTCCAGGTGCGGTCCTCGGTCTTGGTGATGCCGTCGGCCGGGGTCTTCCGCCAGCCCGCGTCACCGAGGTAGGTGTACGAGGTGACCTGGTCCGCGTTGCCGCCGGTGAGGTCGGTCTGCACGACGGAGGCGACCACGTACTTGTGGAACCAGTCCGTGATCGGGTCGGTGGCGCCCGGCGGACTCCACTTCACCGGGAAGCAGCGCTTGACGGAGGAGTCCTCCGCCGGGACGTTGCTCGTCGTGCACTGGTTGTCCGCGTAGTTGACGCTGAGCACGCCGCCCGACTCGTTCTGCACCCCGGAGAGGCGGAAGCGGTAGAAGGGCTGGATGTTGTCGCCGGTCTCGTCGACGCGGTTGGGCAGCTGGGTGCCGTACAGCTGGACGGACGGGACCGAGGCGTCGGAGCCGACCTTGCCGGTGTGGTCGATCTTGCTGAGCCACAGGGACCGCGAGCCGTCGCCGTTGTCGGTGAAGTCGTGGGTGAGGCTCCAGACGTCGACCGGGGTGTACGTCGAGTCACCGGTACGGATCTGAGTGGTGATCTTCGTGAGCTTCTTGCGGGTCCAGAAGGTCGGCGAGTTCTGGCCGGGGCATTTGCTGCCCGACGCGCAGTTCTGGTCCCAGGGGACGTCCGGCCAGTCGGCGGCCGTGGAGTCCTTGAGGGCGTCGGCGGAGCAGTCGGTCAGCGAGCCGACGCAGCGCTCCGCGGTGGTGAAGACGACCTGGGCGGCGGGCTTGCTGGAGTACGCCGAGCCGTCGCGCTGGCCGTAGTCGATGCGCTTGAGGTAGCCGCCGCGGATGTAGGCCTTGCCGTTCTCGGTGGTCTTCAGGCCCTGCGTGTAGTAGTTCGTCTCCGTGCCGTAGAAGTACGACATGGCGTTGCCGTGCGGGTCGACGACGTAGTCGAGGTTCCAGCGCCAGGCCTGCGTGCAGTAGGCGTCGGCGAACGTGGACTTGTAGCAGGGCTCGCCGGAGTCGTCGCCGTAGACCGGGACGGTCCAGGTGGAATTGGTCTCCTCGTTGCCGCTCGCGTAGCCGGTGAGGTGGTTCAGGCCGAAGTAGTACTGGGTGCCGTCGCCGGTCGTGATCTTCCAGTACTCGCCGTTGTCGTCGCCGTTGGTGGCGCCCGTCAGGTGCTCGACCTTGGAGTTGTCGTCGGAGCTGATCCGCCACGTGCCGGTCTTGTCGTCCTTGACCAGCCGGCCCGAGCTGCCGCCCGTCAGCGACAGGGTGGCGTTGTCGAACGCCCAGCACTCGTCGCCGTTGGTGTCGTCGTGGCCGTCGTCGGCGCAGGCCTTGTAGCTGCGCTCGATGTAACCGGGGTCGTAGGAGAAGCCCTGGCCGATCCACGAGCCCTGGTTGTTGGTGGCGGCCGTCTGGCCGTCGATGGACTGGGAGTTGTAGCTCAGTCCGACGGTCGGCTGCATGCCGCCGGGGACCGGCGGGACGCTCATCGGGTACGACCAGGTGAACGCGCCGGAGCTGGCGTCGACACCCCACTGCGAGGACTGCGAGAGGCTGGTGGCCTTGTAGTCGCCGCCGTCGCCGCCGCTGCTCGCGGTGGCCGCGACGACCGTGGCCGAGGACGCGGCGGAGTCCGCTTCGAGGAGCTGGCCGGAGGGTCCCGAGGTGTCGGCGGCCGCCTGCACGGTCGCGGTCAGGGTCTGCTTCGCCGGGTCGTTCGCCGTCTTCAGATAGGTCGGCGTCGAGCAGGACCTCTTCCCGGGCGTCGTCAGCACGCACGCGGGGTACGTGGCCAGCCGCAGCCGGGAGCCGTAGGAGCCGCCGAAGGCGTCGGCGAAGCCCGAGTAGTCCAGGGCGACCTGGGCCTCTCCCGCGGTCGCGGCGCCGTCGGAGCGGGCGACGGTGAACAGCACGCCGTCCACCCCGGCCGCCTCGGTGGCCCTGCGGTCGAGGACCCGGACGCGGACCGAGCCGGCGCCCCTGGCCCCGCCGGCCGCCTTCGCGGTCAGCGGCAGGCCGTCGGCCTTGACCGCCTTGCCGCCGAGGTCGACCTCGGCGCTGCCCGCCTTGGGCCAGTGGGCCTTGGAGGTCTTCCTGACCGCGGCCTTCTTGGCCTGGTCGGTCTTCTTGAAGGTCTTCGCGGTGGCGCTCCTGCCGCGCACCGGATGGTCGAGGTCGGTCTGCGTCTTGGGCCGGGTGACACCGCTGTCGGAGGCGGTGGCCGCCGGGGCGTACTGCGGGAGCAGCCCTATGGACAGCGCCAGTCCGAGGACCACGGCGGCCCTTCTGCGACCGCTTCGCCAGGCCGGTCGGGCCGACCGGAACCAGGGAGGCGAGGACATCAACTCTCCTTTGGAGTAGGGGATATACGGGAGCGGCAGACATGCCGAGAAGGGCGGGCGGCTCGCAGTCGAGCCGCCCGCCCACGCAAGGGGACGGTTATGCCGAGGTCTCCTCGATGCTGGAGCCGCCCGGCAGACCGGCGACCAGCGCCACCAGCGAGGCGTCCAGCGGACCCTGGTACATGCGCACCTCGTCCACGGCGCCGGAGAAGTACTCGCCCGCCGACGAACCGGTCAGCGCACGGCCGATCTGGAGGCTGGTCGTGCTGAAGTCCCAGGTGTTGTCCCAGGAGGCGTCGACCACGGCGACCCCGTTGACGTACAGGAGCACGTCACCGAAGACCGCGTTGTAGACGAGGGCGAGGTGGTCGCCGTCGCCCGCGGAGCTCGGGGCGTCGCCCTTGTCCAGTTCGGTGACGGTGACCGGCGAGGAGGTGTCCGCGTCGGTCACCACCAGCTGCCAGCGGGCGTCGGCCGCCGAGTACCTGACCTTGATCGCGGACCCGTTGGCGCCGGACAGCGACAGCACCGTCTCGTCCGTCGCCGGGCTCGCCGAGGCCAGCCGGGCCCGTGCCGTCAGGGTGAAGCTGTCCTGCGCGGTGAGCGGTCCGGCCGCCGCGCGGGTGGCGTAGCCGCGGACACCGTCGAGCGCCAGGTGCCCGTCGCCCCACAGCGGCGCGGCCGGCGCGGTGCAGTCCGGGTCGGCCTCGGGGTCGCAGGACTCGTCCGGCACGTAGATGGACGCGCCGCCGCCGAGGGTCAGGCCGGTGCCGCCGCCGTTCTCCGGGGAGACGCCGTTCGTTGCCTCGTCCAGCTGCCAGTAGGCCAGCTGGTGCGGCTGGACGCCGCCGAGCTCCTGGCCCTCGGTGGGCGGGATGACCCGGTCGTGCAGCTTGACGTCCGCGACACTGCCCTTGAGGTTGCTGGTGTATCCGTCCAGGTCGAGCCGGCGGCCGATCTGCACGGCGCCGGTCGCGGTCCACACGGTGTGCCGGGCCTGCACGTCGTCGGCGACGAGGACACCGTTGACGTACAGCATCAGCTTGCCGAGCTCGGCGTCGTACACGCCGATCAGGTGCGTCCAGCTGCCCGCGACCGCCGTGGCACCGGAGACCTTCCAGGTGCCCAGCGTCTCCATGTCGCTGACCGGGATGCGGAAGGTCCAGGAGGCGGTGTCCTTGTCGTAGCCCAGCTCGAAGCCGGCCTGGGCGGTGCCGTCCTGGCTGACGACGGTCATGTTCTGGGTGGGCAGCGTCGGCAGCATCACCCAGGCGCTCACCGAGAAGGACTTGCCGGTGTCGACGGAGGCGGTACCCGAGTCGAGGTAGGCGTTCTCGGTGCCGTCGAAGGAGGTGGCGGTGTCGGTGGAGCCGAGCGGGCCGGCCGCGCCGAAGGCCACTCCGGAACCGGGGGTCGCGGCGGGGGTGGTGCTGCTCCCGGCCGCCTTCGTGGAGCCCTTGGCGTCACCGAGGGTCCAGGCGGCGACCGGCGCGCGGCCGTCGCTGACCAGGAAGACGTGCACGGTCGGCGTCTTCTGTGCGTTGCCGGCGCCGTCGACCGCGGTCACGTGCAGGACGTAGGTGCCCTCGCTGGGCGGCATCCAGCGGATGGTCGCCGGTCCGCCGGTGGAGTCGGCGGCCACCGTCTTCTTCGTGCTGTCGGCCTGCGGGCCGGTGACGTAGTAGGTGTACTTGGTGACGTCGGTGGACGGCGAGTCCATGGTGAAGTCGCCGTAGTCGCCGACGCCCGTGTGCCAGGCCTCGTCGTCGGGGTACTGGGCCGAGGTGATCGCTGCCGACTTGGGCTTGCTGGTGTCGTAGATGAACTCGCAGCGGGTCTGGTCGCCGTCGGTCGACCAGGCGCCGTACGACTGCTGGTCGTAGCCGCGGACCGCCCAGGCGACCGTGGTGTTCGACGGGACGGTGAACCCGGCCTCGCCGTCGCCCGAGACATCGCTGCCGATGGTGTAGAAGAACGTGGCCACACCGGTCTGGTCGCTCCAGCTGGAGTCGACGGTGGTCTTCTTGGCCGTCGTGGCGTAGTGCGTGACCGTGTCCCCGCTGGAGTTGGTCCACCAGACCTTGAACTGGGCTTGGAGTGTCTCGGTGTTGGAGCCGATGTCACCGTGGTCGTAGTCGCGGATCACGGCGGAGACGCGTGGGGCCTCGGTCACGTAGTGCTCGGTGGCCGCGCCGTACTCGCAGGTGCCGCCCGGCTTCATCTGCAGGTCGTCCTGGACGGGCTCCAACGGCGGCCGGTTGTAGGTCACTTCGAGGTGCGCGTTGCCGCAGAAGCGCTTCCAGTACGAGGTGTCCGACTCGCTGGCCGCCTTGAGGCGGAACGTGGTGGTGTCCCAGCTCTTGTCGGCCGCGGTCTGGATGGTGCTCTTCACGTCGAAGCGGACGTTCTGGTTCTTCGAGGTGCACGTACCGGCGTTGGCCGTGGACGAGTCGGTGCCGAGGGTGGCCTTGGAGGCCGGCTGGTTGTCCCAGTCGGCCTTCGAGCTGATCGCGCTCGCGCCGGTGCTGTTGACCCGGGCGAGCTGCACCTGACGGGCGCTGGAGCTGTAGGTGAACACCTGCGTCACCGCGAACTCGGCGCTGACGATGTCCTTGCCCGCGAAGGTGCCCGTGGGGATCGCGAAGAACTGCCGCTTCACGTCCGTCGAGCTGCTGCACCGCACCGACACGTCGGAGGGGCACAGGCCGACGCCTTCGTCGTCGTCGAACTTCCAGAAGGAGGTGCCCGAGTAGTGCGAGGACACCATGGTCCAGCCCGTGTTGCCGGCGGTCTTGACGACCGGGTCGATGTAGACCGGGTAGACGGTGCCGGCGTCGGTGAGCAGGTCCGTGTCGGGGGTGAGCGTCATCGTGTCCGCGGAGACGTCGACGCCGACGTCGGCGACCCGGGCGCCCTCGGGGGGCGTCTGGGTGTTCTCGTCGGCGGCGGGCACGTCGTCCTTCGCCGCGTGGCTGGAGTCCCACATCACCGGCTGCGGCGCCTCGAAGACCGCGCCGCCCGAGCCGGTGTCGGTGGCGGTCAGCCCGCCGTCGCCGGTCTCCGTCAGCTTCACCGCGGAGGTGTCGAGCGGCAGGCGCAGCTTCGCCAGCTCCGGGTCGGCCGCCGCCTTCGCGTTCTTGACGACCAGCACGTGCGAGAAACCCTCGGCGCTGGCGGTGACCTTGAGGTCGACGCCGTCCAGGACGTTCGGGTACGTGGCGGTGGAGCCGTCGGTCTTCGGCTTCGGCAGCTTGTCGGGCCAGTCGAGGGAGAGCGAGCGGCCGTCCTTCTCGATGGTCGCGAAGGTGCTGTCCCCGCCGCCGGAGAAGGCCATGGCCGTCAGCGCCGCCTTCGGGGCGAGGGTGCCGTTCTTCCGCCTGACCAGCGTGGTGTCGATGTCCGTCCACTTGCCGTCGACGCGGGTGCGGACGGGCTGGACGTACTCGCTGACGGTGAACGTGCCGTCCGGGTTGGCGACGGTGGTGCTGCGTTCGTCGCGCAGGCTCTGGATCTCGACGGCCTTGCCGGACTTCCTCGCCCTGGTCTGGGCGGCGGCCGGGGAGAGCGACGTGCCGCTGTCGGCGGCGGTGTCCTTGGCGGCGGCCGACGTCTGCTCGGCGGCCGGGGCGGGGACGACGCTCAGACCGGTCGTCAGCAGGGCCGCCACGGCGGCGGCCGCGACGAGGGGGCGGCGTCCGGGTCTTCTGCGGATCTTCATGGTGCGGTGCTCTCTGCTCCCGTGCCGGCCGTTCACCCGATCACCCCGAACGTCGAGCCGGCGTCGGGCAGGCCGCCCGATCCGGGCACGTGGACGGTGGTCCCCGTGCTGGTGGTGCCGTCGATGTCGGACCACGGCAGGACGTACGCGACGCCCTTCGAGGTGGCCGGTTCCTTGCTGTAGGGCACGCCCACGTAGAGGTTGGTGCTGCCCGCTATGAGCCCGATGCCCGTGTAGTCACGGGCCGTCGCCGTGCCCGGCAGCCCCGAGCCCCGGGTGAGCTCCTTGTCGGCCGCGCCGATGGCCGGGTCGAGCGGCCTGAAGATGTGGACGGCTCCCGCGTCCTTGAGCGTCGCGGTGTCCTTGCCGGGCTCGCCGACGGCGAGGCGGACCGTGGCCGAGGTGGTCACCACGCTGGTGTCGGTGTTGGCGATCGCCACCCGCTGGCCCATGAAGTCACCGGCGACGGCATCGCCCTCGAGGTCCGCCGTACTGCCGTCCATCGCCGTGACCAGGGAGTAGGCACCGGACGGCTGGACACGTACGACCGCGACACCACCAGCGTCCGCCAGGGTTCCGACGTCCTCGCCCGGCATCCCGATGGCGAGCAGAACGTCGGAGTTGTACGTCTGGTCGCTCGGCCGGTAGCCGGTCATGGAAATCGAGGTGCCGAAGCGGTCGCCGGACTCCGCCACTCCGGGAATCCCGGT
The DNA here is from genome assembly GCF_042894765.1 of Streptomyces sp. NPDC001507. Classification (NCBI taxonomy): domain Bacteria; kingdom Bacillati; phylum Actinomycetota; class Actinomycetes; order Kitasatosporales; family Streptomycetaceae; genus Streptomyces; species Streptomyces sp. NPDC001507. The sequence goes on along the minus strand of NZ_JBIAVV010000009.1, from coordinate 385,388 downwards.
GCTGTCCTGGTCAAGGCCGAGGAGCGGTGTGGGCATCCCGTTCGCCAGCGTGTGGCTGAACACGGCGACGCCTCCCGCGAAGGCCTCGTCCCCGATGGCCTCGCCCGGAGAGCCCACGGCGAAGTAGCGGTTGGTCCCGGCCAGCGAGTAGCCGAAACGGTCCTCCTCCTCGGGAACTCCCGACACTCCCGGGGAGTCCTGACTGAGTGCGAGTCTGGTGCTGCCCTGGGCGTATTCGATGCAACCGGCGTGGGGGTATGTCGTACCGCTCACGGTGACCCCCTCACCCGGGACACCGATGACCAGGTACGGCGCGCCACTCGCCGTCGTGCCCGCCTTCAACGCGTAGCCGAACCAGTCGTAGGCCTCGGTCGCCGAGGTGGGGTTGAACCCTGCCTGCGAGTACCCCTCGATCCTGGAACCCGCCCCGACGCCGGTGGGCGTGCCGTGGATGATGTAGATCGCCCCGGCGTCCACAAGGTTCTTGCCGTCCTTGACGACGTCCTCGTACGGCGCGCCGACCACCAGGTCGCTGCAGCCGTCGCCGTCGGCGTCGTAGGCGGCGTAGGACGTGCCGAAGCCGTCGCCGGCCTCGGGCGTCGCGTCCATGCCGGTGATCGCCTGCGAGATCTCCGAGACGCCCTTGCCCCCGCCCAGGATCACCCGCACGAGACCGGCACGCTTGGCCCCGTTCACCGTGGCGCCCGGGTCTGCGATCACCGTGTCCTGCACCCCGTCGCCGTTGAAGTCGCTCGTCGTCCCCGCCGTGCATGTGGCGGCTGCCGCCTCCGGCGAGGTCAGCGTCACGCCCCCCGTCGCGGCCAGGAGAAGGCCGGCCAAAGCGACCAATTTCCCCGCCAGATGTGTACGCGTACGCACACTCCACCCCTCGTTGTCCCGTCGGGCGAGCCCAGGTAAGACCACCCTATGAATGACGTAAGAGGAGACTAAATACGAGTCGAATAAAGGCCGTCAAGACCATTCGAGAAACCGGGTGCACACAGCAACCACACAGAGTGTCACCATCTTTGCCTTTTACGCTGCAACGAACGAGAAGAGGACTTCGGGCGGTAAAACCGGACAAAAGATGCAGCATTCGCACACCAACTCACGGCAATCCCGTGGCACTTCACCGAATATTCACATGACGGCTCCGGAACAGTCGTGATACGTTCATGAGCAGAAGAGCCTTCATGTCCGCAAACGCCATGACCTCTTTTATCGCCATTCGGCGCCGTGATCCGACGGGGCAATTACACCCGTCGGTCTTCCCGATAATTCGGCAGAACAGCCGGTTCTCTCGTTTCGATTATCGAATCCCGCGCCCGCATCGGCCACCCGCTGTGCAAACGGTCCGTCAACGCCTGACCCGGCAGGTAAAATCCGGGGAATGTCGAGAATCAAGGTCAGCGTCATCGTTCCCGTCTACAACACCGGCAAGTACGTCGACGAGTGCGCACCGTCTTTGGTGGGGCAGAGCCTGCCGGCCGACGAGTACGAGGTGATCTACGTCGACGACGGGTCGACGGACGACACGCTGTCCCGGCTGGAGAAGATCGCCGCCGAGCACTCGAACGTCCAGGTGCACACCCGGCCCAACTCGGGCTGGCCCGGCGCTCCCCGCAACCTCGGCCTGCGGCACGCCAAGGGCGAATACGTCCAGTTCGTCGACCACGACGACAAGCTCGGGCCCGAAGCCCTGGAACGGCTCTACGAGCACGCGAAGCGGAACGACGCCGACGTGGTACTGGGCAAGATGTCCAGCACGATGGTGCGGCCCCGGCGCGTGTTCCGGCACACGGTGGACGCCTGCACCATCGAGAACGACGAGCTGATGCAGAGCATGTCTCCGCACAAGATGTTCCGGCGAGCCTTCGTCGAAGAACACGGTCTGCGGTTCCCAGAGGGTCCGTGGATCATGGAGGACCTGCTCTTCGTCAGCGCCGCCTACCTGAAAGCGGAACGCATCTCGATCCTCGCCGACTACCCCTGCTACTACTGGCTGAAGCGGGACGACGGCGGCAACAACACCCAGCACCGATTCAACCCCCGGCACGGGTTCTGGCCCAACGTGCGCACCATCGTCCGCCAGATCAAGGACGGCACCACGCCGTCCGACGACGTCGACGCCCTCCAGAACCGCCTGCTGCACCGCTACTACCACGTGGAGGTCCTCTCCCGCGCCCGCGAGCCCGAGATCCTGCGCGAGGATCCCGCCGAGCAGCGACCCCGCTTCGACGCTGCCCGGGAGGTGGCCCTGCAGGAGTTCCCGGCCGCCGTACGGGAGGGACTGCCCGCGGTGTCAGGCGTGCGGGCCGAACTCCTCGAACGCGGCGACTTCGACGGCGCGGTCGCGTTCGCCGAGCACGTCCGCGGGGTGCAGGCTCGCGGCGAACTCGGCCGACCCCGTTGGGAGGACGGCCGCCTGGTCGCCGACGTCGGGCTGAGCCTGGTACGAGGAGACGGCGAGCCCCTGGTCCTCGTCCAGCGGGACGGGAAGCACTGGCTCGACCCGGAGCTGCTGGGCGGGGTGCCGGGGACCGAGGACGGCTGGGAGGTCCGTGACCCGTTCCGGCTGGCCTACGCCGAACTGGTCGTCAAGGACCGCGACCGGGAGGACTGGTGGTACCCGGAAGGCGACCTGGACGTACGGCTGGAACCGCTCGGGGAAGGCCGGTCCCGGCTCGTCGCGTCCGGGCGGCTGACCCTGGATCCGGAGCGGCTGGCCGGCGGCCGGCCACTGGAGCGCGGGCCGCACGAGGTGTGGGCGTTCGTCCACCTGCTCGGCATCGACCGCATGGTCCGCATGACCGGCGCCGGCCCGGAGAACACCCCGGCCGCCGCCCCCGCGCTCACCGGCGGCCGGCTCGCCCTCCCTTACTGGACGGCGGGCCGGGCGCAGCTCACCCTCGACGTGGGCCCCCGCCTGCGCAAGCTCGGCCCCGACACCGCCGAGGCCGCCGCCGCGAACTCCGCGCACGGCAGGCACTCGCTCCCGTTGCCGTATGTTGCGGCGGCCGCGTCCACCACAGCCGCCCCCGTCAAGGTCACGGTGTCCACGCTGACGGTGAACGCCGAGTTGGCCCCCGACGCCGGTGGGGTGCATCTGCGCCTCCCGGCCCGTCTGCAACTGCCGTCCGGACGGCACCCGGTCACCCTCCCGAAGGCGCCGGCACCGGTCGCGTACGCGGTCGTCCGCAACGGCGCCCTGCTACGGCTGGAGGGCCCGGCCTACCGCCCCGGCACCGCCCGCCGTCTCGTGGACCTGGTCCGGCGCACCCGGTAGCGGCCCCTTCTCAGGTGGCCGTGAACGTGTCGACGGCGACGTCGAAGTACTCCCGCGCCTCCCGCACCTTCCCGACCGGCGCCGACACCCACACGTCGTACAGCAGGCCGTCCTCCTCCCAGCAGAGGTCGTACGTGTGCCGGGGGCCCTCCGTCGCGCTGAAGCCCTTCCAGGTGAACTCCCAGAAGGCGGCGGGGTGTCCGGAATGGGTGGTGTCGGTGACCCGGCCGTCGTGGTACCCGGGGTTCGTGCTCGGCCCGTCGGCCGCCGCGCGCCGCATCACCCCGCCCGGTCCGCCGGTCTGCGTCCCGGAGACCTTGATGCCGAGCCGGAAGGTCTGACCCGGCGACATGTAGAAGACACGCTCGCCCTGCGGGTCGCGGGTGAAGCCCTCCGGGACGGCGAGGGAGAAGCCGCCCGGGTCCCGTGCGAGCCGGTAGCCGGAGGGCGCGGTGCGGGAGTGGGTGGTGGGGGGCGGGGCGGTCGGGACGGTCGGGGGCGGGGACGGCGTGGTGGCCGTGGCCGAGCGGGGCGCCTGGTGCGAGGCGGAGACGGCCGTGGTGCCTCCGGGGCCCGGGGCGGTGCCGCCCCCGTCGCCGTGGAACAGCAGCGTGGCCGCCGACACGCCCGCCCCTGCCATCGCGGCGACCAGCAGCGCGGCGACCAGCACCCCGCGGGTGGAGGACCGGGGCGGCACGGCGGGTTCCGGAGGCGGCGGCCACGGAACGTCCCGCTGGGTCGGCGTGTACGACGCGGCGCCCGCGTTCCGCGGCGCGCCACCGGCGCCCGTCACAGTCCCCGTCTCCAGGAACCCGCGCAGCATCCGCTCGGCCTCCGCCGCACCCAGCCGGTGCTCGGGATCCCGCTCAAGGAGCCCCCGTACGACCGGCAGCAGCGGCTCGGCCTGGGCCGGTGGCCGGATCTCGTCGGAGACCACGGCGTGCAGGATCCCGCCGAGCGAGTCGCGCCGGAACGGCGACTCGCCGCTGAGTGCCGCGCACAGCAGCGCCCCCAGCGACCACAGGTCGGCCGCCGGTCCTGACCGGCCGCCCGACATCCGCTCGGGCGCGGTGTACTCGGGCGAGCCGACGAAGGAACCGGTCTCGGTGAGCGTGGTGGCGCCCGCGACCTGGGCGATGCCGAAGTCGGTGAGCACGACACGCCCGGTGGCGGCCTCCACGAGCACGTTCGCCGGCTTGATGTCCCGGTGCAGCACTCCGGCCCCGTGCGCCGTCCGCACCGCGCTCAGCAGCGCGATCCCGATCCGCGCGGCCTCGCCCACGTCCACCGGCCCGCTCCGCGAGATCCGGTCGGCGAGCGAACCGCCCTCGATCAACTCCATGACGATGTAGGGCCGTCCGCCGTCCTCGACGACGTCGTGCACGACGATGATGTGCGGGTGGTGCAACTGGGCGACGGCCTGCGCCTCGCGCAGCGTGCGTTCGCGGCGCAGCCGGGCGTCGTCGTCCGGGAGGGAGTCGTCGACGGTGAGCTCCTTGACGGCGACCTGCCGCCCCAGCAACTGGTCGGCCGCGCGCCACACGACACCCATCCCGCCCCGCCCGAGCCGCGCCTGCAGGCGATAACGCCCCGCGATCAGACGGACGGCGTCCCCGTCGGTCCCCATGGCCCCATGATGCCGCACCGGACCTGAACCTTCCGGACGGTGACAAGCCAAGCCACCTGACCGGAACGCGGCTTTCCGGGGCTTTCCGGGACGTGCGGCCCTGTCACCCGGCCGACCCGGGCTCCTGCCAGCTCTGCAGGATCCACTTGAACTGCTTGGCGGCCGTCGCCCAGTCCTTCGCCGGCGACGACACGTAGATCGCGTACTCGACACCCGCCCGTGAGTAGTACGTCTCCTCGATCGCCCGCCGCGGCCCGGCGGTGTTCGCCCCGTCCTTGGCCAGCGCCGTCCAGGTGTACTCCCACACCGACCCGTCCCGGTCCCGGTACAGGTTCTGCTTCATGGTCACGCGGTTGTAGTCGACCAGCTTGTGCAGCTGCTGCTCCAGGTCCTGCTGGTGCGCGAGTGCGCTGGAGAAGTCGGGCGAGCTGTCCATGGCGATGCGCACGAAGTGCTTGCCGCCGTCGGGCGTGTAGTCGACCTGCTTGAGGTCGGGGTCGACGTCGCCGCCGACGGCGTAGACCTTGCGCGTCCAGCCCTTGGGCAGGGAGAGGCTGAAGCCGAACGGGTCGTGCACGGCCTGCCAGTCGGCGGGCACCGCGCCGCCCGGAGCCGTGCTCGCGCCACCCGAGGAGGACGTGCCGGAGGTGGCCGGCGAGGCCACGCTGCCGCTGCCCTCGTCCTGCTGTCCGAAACCCCACTTCTGCAGGGCCACGGCCGCACCGCCGCCGAGCAGCGCGGCCAGGGCCACGACGAGCGCGAGGGTCCGCAGCCGGCGCCGTCCGGGCCGGGCGGCGCCGGGCGCGGAGGGCGGTCCGATGGTCGTCGGGGGGTTCGTGGCACCACCGGAGGGACGCTGCCCGTCGTAGGAGCCGCCGAGCGAACCGGCGTAGGAGTTCGGGTAGGAGTTGCTGCCGTACGAACCCTCGTACGGCGCGCCCTCCTGGAAGCTCTCGTGCCCTGCGCCGGAGTCCCGTCGGGTCGCCGCGCCGCTGCCGCCGCCGCTGCTGCGGATCTGCGACTGGGTCGGCACGTACGCCTGTGCCCCGCTCGGCCGCCGTCCCTCCGCCGCCTCGGCGAGCATCTGCTCGGCCTCCTCGGGGCTCGGCCGCTCGGCCGGTTCCTTGCGCAGCAGGGCCGTGATGACCGGCTCCAGCGCACCCGCGCCGTGCGGCCCGGCGGCCTCGTCCTCGACGACCGCCTGCATGGTGGTCAGCGGCGAGGTGCGGCGGAACGGCGAGCGCCCCTCCACCGCCGTGTACAGCGTCGCGCCCAGCGCCCACAGGTCGGAGGACGGCCCCGGATCGTGCCCGCGCACGCGCTCCGGCGCGAGGTAGTCGACGGATCCGACCACTTCCCCGGTACGGGTGATCGTCGTGTCGCCCTCGATCTGGGCGATGCCGAAGTCGGTGAGGAGGACCCGGCCGTCCCGTCCGATCAGGACGTTGCCCGGCTTGACGTCCCGGTGCAGCACCCCGGCGCTGTGCGCGGCGCGCAGCGCGCGCAGCACCCACAGCCCGATCCGGGCGGCCTCCCGCGGCTCGATGCGCCCCTGTTCCTTGACCGCGTCGGCCAGCGAGTGGCCCTCGACCAGCTCCATGACGATCCACGGGCGACCGTCGTGTTCGAGTACGTCGTGGACGGTGACGACGGCGGAGTGGTTGATGCGCGCCGCGGCCCGGGCCTCCGCCCTGGTGCGGGCCAGCAGGATGGCCTGGTCGCTCTCGGAGACGTAGAGCGCGGCCGTCAACTCCTTGATGGCGACAGCCCGGTGCAGCACTTCGTCATGGGCGCGCCACACCCGGCCCATGCCGCCGCTGCCGATGATGTCGGCCAGCCGGTAGCGGCCCGCGATGAGCAGGCCCTGCATCTGATTCACGTTGCCCCGCAATGCTCTTGTCAGGGTCAGACTAAGGACCGCTCCCCGGTCAGGGAACAAGAGGGGTCCCACGGAGACAGCACTGTGACGGTTCTCGCTTCCGCCGGCGGATGTGAACGAAATCCCCGCACCGGAACGGGAACCAACCGCCCCGGGGACACGTTGACTTCCGTCCGGCCCGCCCCCTGGTACGTCTGCGGCCGCCTCTGCGTCTCAGCCCGTGTACCTGTACGTCGCCGACGCCTGCTCGTACACCGTGGTGACCTCGTCCCGGTCGGCCTCCGGGCCGCGCACCTGCACGATGTGGTACCTCCCGTTGATCAGGAAGACCATGTTGCGCACGAACAGGTCGCCCTCCTGGCTGTCCGTCCAGGTGAACTGGCCCTCGGCCGACACCTGCTGACCGACCGTGATGGTCCGCAGCCCGCCCGCGGTGGCCCAGCTGGAGTTCCGGTAGGGCTGCAGCTCCGGCTCCTTGTCCCGCTGGTACGCCATCGGGTCGCTGCCGAAGGACGCCGCGCTGTCCCGGCCGGCCACGACGATCAGCTCGAACTTCCCGTGCGAGTAGATCACCTGGCCGCTGCCGTTCTTCGGGGAACGGCTCCAGCCCTTGGCGACGGCGATCCGGAAGCCGTTCGGGTCGTCGCGCAGGGTGAACCCGTCGGCGACCGTGGCGCCGCCGGTCGAACCGGCGGTGGTCTGCGTCTCGGTGGACGGGGTCGACGTGGGGGTCGGTGTCGGCGACGACGTTGGCGTCCGGTCGTGGCTCGGCGCGGGGCTCGCCTCGCCTGCCGTGCCCGTCCGGTCGCCGGCCGCCGGGCCGCCCTCGGCCCCCGTGTCCTTCTTCGGCAGGAACAGCATGGCGTACGCGACCGCCGCGGCCAGCAGGAGCAGGACCAGCAGAAGGAGGGTGCGGCCCAGTCGGCGCGGGGACCTGGCCTCGTCCCGGGCCCGCTTGTGCCGGCCGTGCGTCGCGGGGAGCCCTGCCTTGCGCCTGCGCACCAGTTCGCCGCGGCGCCGGACGATCGGCAGCCGCCGGGGGTCGGCGGGCGGGGCGGCGACGACATGGGCACCGGCGTCCGGCTCGGGCGCGGACCGCACCAGCGAGCGCAGCCAGCCGCGCAACTCCTCGAAGTCCAGCCGCTCGGTCGGGTCCTGACGCAGCAGCGACTCCACGACCGGCCTGAGCGGCCCGCACTCCTCCGCGAAGGCGGGCGGCTCCGAGCACACCAGCTGCACCAGCTCGGCCGTGGACTCCTCCGGGTACGGCGCGTGTCCCTGCACCGACCGGAACAGCAGCGCACCGAGCGCCCACAGGTCGGTGGCCGGGCCGATGGGGGCCGCCAGCTGCCAGTTCTCGTGCACGGGAACGGCCTGCTCCGGTGCCCAGCGCTCGGTCACCGGCCCCACGACGGTCATCCGCACCTGCCGCGCCCGCTCGGCGGCCAGCGCGGTGCCGGGGCCCCGTCGTCCGGGAACGGCGGCACCGGGCTCGCCCCAGCGGGCGGCGGCGGGTCCGGCACCCTGCGCGGGTACGACGGCGGGCGCCTGGCCCTGGCCGCCGGGAAGCCCGACACCGGTCAGGGGAGTGCCCGCGCCGGGTCCGGCCGTCGGGAGCGCGGTGCGTTCCTGGCCGGGGGCCACCGCCGGGGGCGTGCCGGGGCGGGGGCGGGGTGCGGCGCCGTGCCAGGGCGACGGCGCGCCGCGCACCCCGTACGGGTCCGCGATCCGGCCGGGTGGCATGGCACCGGCGGCCCGCTGCTCCCCGCCCGGCACCTGCGCCTGACCGTTCGCGTACGGCGGTTGCGCCACACCGTTGGCATACGGCTGCTGGGCCGCCCCGTTGGCGTGTCCCGGACCGTACGGCGGCTGCGGCGCGGGTGCCGCGGTGTCGCCCTCGGCCGGCGGCCGGGCACCGGGCAGCGCGGCCCGCCCGTTCTGCTGGGCCTCGTGGACCCGGGCGGCGGCCCTGGCTCCCGCCCGGTACGCGGCGATCGCCCCGGCCCGCGCCGCCCGGATGTCCGAGCCCGTCTCCAGTGCCCGCCGCTCCACGGCACCCGTACCGGCGCCGCCCGGACCGGTGCCGCCAGTGCCCTCGTCCGGACCGGCCCCCGGCAGCCCGCCGGCGGCCCGCGCCTGGATCGCGGCGCGCCGGGCGGCCTCGGGATCGGTCTCCGGCGCGCCGGGCGCCTGCTGCGCGCCGCCCGTACCACCGGACGCACCACCGATGCTCCCGATGCCCCCGACAGGGACGACACCCGAGCCGCCGGAACCGCCCGAAACGCCCGAACCGGGCGATCCGGGCGAGGCGTTCGGGCCTGACGGGCCGGACGGACCAGGCGGCCCGCCGGGCGTGGCGGAACCTTCCGCCACGCCGACCCACCGCCGCCCGTCGGCCGACGCGCCGCCCTCGCCCTCGGGCGCCGGCACCGGGTCGTACCCGCACAGCGCCTCCTCCGCCGCACCCGCCGCGAGGCCGGTCAGCATCACCCGGCCGTCGTCGCAGACGAGGACCGTGCGGGCGGTGATGTTGCGGTGCACCCAGCCGTGGGCGTGCAGTACCCGCAGCGCCATCAGCACGTCGGAGGCGACCTCGGCCGCCCGGTACGGGCTCAGCGGCTGCTCCGCCAGCACCGCCGCCAGCGACCGCGCGGCGACCGACTCGCTGACGATCCAGAGCGAACCGCCCTCGGCGAACACGTCGAATACCTGGTCGAGCCGGGGGTGGTCGGGGATCCGGGCGGCGGCCTGCGCGGCCTCGACGGCGCGCCGCACCACCGGGTCGCTGGGCCGGCGTGTCGCGGTGCGCGCCGTCGGCGGCCGCCGCGCGCCACGGTCACGCGCAGTGAAGCCCTCCGGCAACCCCTCGGCGTCCAGCACCTCCGCCTCGACGACCTCCGGCAACGGCACCTGGCGGACGAACACTTCCTGCCCGCTGTAGGTGTCGAAGGCCCGGGTCTCGGTGTGTTCGTACTCGTCGGAGGGGGGCAACGGCAGGCGGTAGCGGTCGGCGAGCACCCGACCCGCGTAGTCGTCCACGTTGCCTCCCCCGGCCGCCCGGCTGGTCAAATCCGTTCGTTTCGCGGCCCGTTCTGCATGCATACCTGGATGCGTACGGTCCGCAACCACTCACGATACGTGCCGGAGGCAAGTCTCATTGTGGGGATGCGAATTTGTCACCGGGGCTCGAAGGACGCCGTCAGCGTCTTCCAGGTGTCCTTGCGCAGCTCACTGCTCCAGTCGTCGGCCTTCGCGGTGTACATCAGCGCGTACCCCTGCTTGGAGCTGACGACGAACCCCCGGTCGACGGTGTGGTACTTGGTGCCGCCGTCGACGTAGGTGAACTCCCAGTCGGCCGTGTTCCAGCCCCGGTAGCTCACCTCGGCTATGCGGATCTTCTGGTACTGGGAGCGCACCATGTAACGCTCCTGGTTCTTCCAGTCCGCGACCGGGTCGTCCTTGGGCGTGCTCGTCCAGGCGATCAGCAGCTTCTGCCCGTCGGGCCCGGTGAACCGGTCCCCGGCGGAACTGCTGGTCTGGAACTTCCAGCCCTTGGGCAGCCCGATCGAGTACCCCTGGCCACCCTTGTACTTGGTCACCACCGGCGCGCTGCCACCGTCGCCGGCCGTGTCGCTGCCACTGGAGTTCGACGCCGAGGACGAGTCGTCGCCGGAGTCGTCCGAGCCGCCGCTCCCGGAGGCGCCGGTGGACGAGGCGTCCCCGTCCGTCCGGGTGCCGCCACTCGTGTCCTGCTTGGTGGAGTCGCCCCCGGAACCGGACTTCGCACCCGAACCGGAACCACTGCTCGCGCTCGCCCCCGCGGACGCCAACGCCTTGGAACCGCCGCTCTTGCCGCTGCCCTTGCTGTCCCCGTCGTCGCCGTTCAGCACGACGGCGAGCACGGTACCGAGCACCGCGAGCACCACCACCACGGCGATGATCACCAGGGTGCGCTTCGGCACCACGTCGGTGATCGGCGCCCTGGGCACGGGGCGGGGCGCCAGGTCCAGATCCGGCGGCGGCATGACGGGCCACCCCGAACTCGCCTTGCCGGCCTTCGGCTTGCTCCCCGCCGGGGCGGTGGCCGCGCCGGACCCGCCACCGGCGGCCGGACGCGCATCCCCGACCGGTCCCGAGGGCGAACCGGTCACGACCGGGGCCGCGGGTGCCGCGGGTGCCGCGGGTGCGCCCGCCTCGGCGCCCGCGCCGGCGTTCTTCGTCCGGGTGGCGGCAGCGGCGCTCGCCGCCCCCGCGGCCTTCCGCACCGACCGCAGCGCCCCGCGCAGCTTCTCCCCGGCCTCCTCGCCCCGCTTGGCCCCGGCGCCCTTCTCCTGCTGCGGCGCCTCGGGCTGCGGAGGCAGCGGTACGACCCGGGTGGCGTCCGCGGGCACCGCCTCCGGGGCGTTGATGACCGCGTTGAGCATCGCCCGCGCGCCCGCGTCGTCCAGGCGCTTGGCCGGATCCTTGGTGAGCAGCCCGTAGATGACGTCCTTCAGCGGTCCCGCGTTCTTGGGCTCCTCCAGCTGCTCGGTCATCACGGCCGTCAGGGTGGCGATCGCCGACCCCTTGTCGTACGGCGGTGCGCCCTCGACCGCCGCGTACAGCAGGCCGCCGAGCGACCACAGGTCGGCCGCCGGGCCGGGCTTGTGACCGCGGGCCCGCTCCGGGGAGATGTAGGAGGGGGCGCCGACGAGCATGCCGGTGGAGGTGATGGACGGGTCGCCCTCGACCTGGGCGATGCCGAAGTCGGTGAGCACGACCCGGCCGTCGCTCTCGGAGATCAGCACGTTGGACGGCTTCACGTCCCGGTGCAGGATGCCCTCGCGGTGTGCCGACCGCAGCACGTCCAGGATCGCCAGCCCGACCTCGGCCGCCCGCTTCGGCTCCAGCAGGCCGTCCTCCCGGATGACCTCGGCCAGCGACTTGCCCTCGACCAGCTCCATCACGATCCAGGGCCGGTCGTCCTCCTCGACCACGTCGAAGACCGTCACCGCGCTGTTGTTGCGGATGCGGGCGATCGCCTTGGCCTCGCGCAGGGTGCGCGTGATCAGGCGCCGCTTCTCCTCCTCGTCGATGTTCGACGGGAACCGCAGCTCCTTGACGGCCACCGTCCGGCCGAGGGTCTCGTCCTCGGCCCGCCACACCGTGCCCATGCCGCCGCGGCCGAGCACTCCTCCCAGCCGGTACCGCCCGGCGAGAAGACGCTCACTGTTGTCCTGACGAGTCTCCTGACGAGAAGTCCCCGCCCGCTCCGCCTCCGACATGCGTCCCCTCATGCAACCCGCCCTGACAGAGCCTCCATTGTCCCTCACCCGACAAGTGCCCAACGCCCAGGGGCCCCCTGATCGCGCATCGGGGCCGGCCGACCGGAACCCCCGGTGACGAGTGCGTCACACGGGCGGGATGATGGGCCGCGAGAAGGGAGGAACACGGATGCCGTCGCTTCGGACACTGATGGCCATACCGGTCTCCCTTGCCCTGCTGTTCGCCCCGCTGATGGCCGGTTCCGCCTCCTCCGCGGAGGCCACGGACCCCCTCCTGTCACAGTTCGTCATCAATGGCGGAGCACCGGCCGCCGCGCTCCTGGACCGCGACGGCGACGACGTCCGCTACGCGGGCGCCGGCCGGGGGATCGGGCGTGCCGACCACTTCCGCGCCGGCAGCATCACGAAGACGTTCATCGCCACCGTCGTCCTGCAACTGACCGCGGAACACCGGCTCTCCCTCTCCGACTCCGTGGAGCGGTATCTGCCAGGACTGCTGCGCGGACACGGCGTCGACGGACGGAGGATCACCCTCCGGGCCCTGCTCAGCCACACCGGCGGGCTCGCCGACTTCACCACGGTCACCCGGGGGGCCGTCCCCTTGGCCCCGCTTCAGGCCGTACGCGTCGCGCTCGCCCTCCCTTCGACCGGGCTGGGCCACTACGCGTACTCCAGCACCGACTACGTCGTCCTCGGCATGGTCATCCGTCAGGTCACCGGTCACTCCTACGCCTCCGAGGTCCGGCGGCGCATCATCACCCCCCTCCGTCTCACGGGCACGTCCTTCCCCGGTGCCCGCACCTCACTGCCCTCTCCGCACGGCCACGCCTACGCGACCGACGGCTCCGACGTCACCGAGCTCGACCCGCGCGTGGCCGGCGCGGCGGGTGAGCTGGTGACCACGCTCGACGACCTGGACCGCTTCTACGCGGCGCTGCTGGACGGCGAGCTGCTGCCCCCGCGCCGGCTGCGCGAGATGCTCGACACCCGTGCCGCACATGGCGCGTACGGCCTGGGGATCTTTCCTGTGAAGCTGCCGTGCGGGACCACGGTGTGGGGACACAACGGCCGGATCGCGGGCAGCTACGTGCGGAGCGCTGCCACGATCGGCGGCCGGCATGTCCTCACGTTCCGTGTGAACACGACGGCGATCGCAGACCCGGCCCTCGAACCCGCACTGCTCGCGGCCGAGTTCTGCCCTCGCAATGGGTAGAACGGCCGGGGTCCGAGGAGAGATCCCGACGCCGGGTCGCTCGATCGGGTGATGACGGACGGTCGCGTGGCACCGGTGGTCCGGCACCGCCGGAGACCGCCGTCGTGGCTCGGCGCCGACGCGGCGGAGGATTTCTCGGCGGTCGGCCGGCAAGAGACCGGGGACCGACCGCAGGGGAACAGCGGAAGCGAGCGGCAGGCATCGGACACCCGGGACAGCGCCACTCGCCCGGCACCACGCGGGCTGCCCCAGCACCACGCCCCGCGGGGAGTCACCCCGCCAAGAAACTACCGCGGCACGATTTCCGGTGCTCCCAGCCTTGCCGCGTCCGCTGTCTGGTCGTCCGGCTGGAGTTGGGACTCGCGTTCGGCCTCGACGCGCTTCTCGTAGTGCTCGACCTCGCGTTCGACCTGGTCCTTGTCCCAGCCGAGGACCGGGGCCATCAGTTCGGCGGCCTCGCGGGCGCTGCGGGTGCCGCGGTCGAAGGTCTCGATGGAGATGCGGGTGCGCCGGGTCAGGACGTCGTCGAGGTGGCGGGCGCCCTCGTGGGAGGCCGCGTAGACGACCTCGGCGCGCAGGTAGTCGTCGGCGGCCGACAGCGGCTCGGCCAGGCCGGGGTCGGCGGCGATGAGGTCGAGGACCTCCTCCGCCATCGAGCCGTAGCGGTTGAGGAGATGCTCGACGCGGGCCACGTGCAGGCCGGTGCGGGCGGCGATCCTGGCCCGGGCGTTCCACATCGCCCGGTAGCCCTCCGCACCGAGCAGCGGGATGTCCTCGGTGACGCACTCCGCGACCCGCATGTCGAGCCCGTGCACCGCCTCGTCGACGGCGTCCTTGGCCATCACCCGGTACGTCGTGTACTTGCCGCCCGCGACGACCACGAGCCCCGGCACCGGGTGCGCGACCGTGTGCTCGCGCGACAGCTTGCTGGTGGCGTCGGACTCGCCGGCCAGCAGCGGACGCAGACCGGCGTACACGCCCTGCACGTCGTCGCGCGACAGCGGCACCGCGAGCACCGAGTTGACGTGGTTGAGGAGGTAGTCGATGTCGGCGCTGGAAGCGGCCGGGTGGGCCTTGTCCAGGTCCCAGTCGGTGTCGGTCGTACCGATGATCCAGTGCCGGCCCCAGGGGATGACGAACAGGACCGACTTCTCGGTGCGCAGGATCAGGCCGGTCGTGGAGTGGATGCGGTCCTTGGGGACGACCAGGTGGATGCCCTTGGAGGCGCGGACGTGGAACTGGCCGCGCTCGCCGACCAATGCCTGTGTGTCGTCGGTCCACACCCCGGTCGCGTTGACGACCTGCTGGGCGCGGATCTCGTACTCCCCGCCGCTCTCCACGTCCTGCACCCGGGCCCCGACGACCCGCTCGCCCTCGCGCAGGAACCCGGTCACGCGCGCGCGGTTGGCCGCCTTCGCGCCGTACGACACCGCGGTGCGCACCAGGTTCGCCACATAGCGGGCGTCGTCCATCTGGGCGTCGTAGTACTGGATGGCACCGACCAGGGCGTCCTTGCGCAGCGCGGGCGCGACCCGCAGGGCGTGACGGCGGCTCAGGTGGCGGTGGGCCGGCAGGCCCCGGCCGTGACCGCGGGCCATCGACATCGCGTCGTAGAGCGCGACGCCCGAGCCGGCGTACAGGCGCTCCCAGCCCTGGTGCTGGAGCGGGTAGAGGAAAGGCACCGGCTTGACCAGGTGCGGAGCGAGGCGCTCCAGGAGCAGGCCGCGCTCCTTGAGGGCCTCGCGGACCAGGGCGAAGTCGAGCATCTCCAGGTAGCGCAGGCCGCCGTGGATCAGCTTGCTGGACCTGCTGGAGGTGCCGGAGGCCCAGTCGCGGGCCTCGACTATGCCGGTGTTCAGGCCCCGGGTGACCGCGTCCAGCGCGGTACCCGCGCCGACCACTCCGCCGCCCACCACGAGCACGTCCAGCTCGCGCTCGGCCATGGCCGCCAGGGACTCCGCTCGCTGCTCCGGCCCCAGTGTCGCTGTCCTCACCGCTGCCTCCCGCTCTGCCGCCATGCGGCCATCGCTCGCCATCGGTCCATCGCTCGCCGCCGGCCACCGCCGCCCGCGGGCCGCCGGCCACCGGCCGCCGGCCGCCATCAGCCACCGCCGCCAGCAGGCCGCCGGCCACCGGTCGCCATCGGCCGTCGATCACCGCGGGGGCATCGGGTGCCCGCGCCCATCGATCACCGTTGTCACCGGTACCCGTCTACCCGTCGGTCCTGGGTCGATGTCGGTCACTGATCGTCGTGTCGGTCACTGATCGTCGTGTCGGTCACTGGTCGTCGTGTCGGTCGCTGATCGTCGGTCACTGGTCGTCGACCGGGTCGTCGATGGGATCGTCGAATGGGTCGTGGACCGCGGCGTCCGCCGTCGGACGCGTCGTCGGTCATCGGTCGCGTCGGTCGCGTCGGCCGCGCCCCCGGCGGGCGTGGCCCCTGCCCAAATTCTGACCGGCCCGCCCGGCTTCAGCCACCACTCACCCCCAGCCTGTGGACAACGGTCACCGAACCCATGGAAGACACATGAACACAATCCCGCATAACGGTCATATTTACTCCTAGTCTGACCGTGCGCCTCGCTCATCCTGTCCACAGGGCTTGCGCACCTGTCCCGCTTCGGTTACTGGGAAGGACGGCCCACGCCATGCCCGCAGACCTCGCCGTCATCGGACTCGGTCCCTACGGCCTGCCCCTCGCCCAGGCCGCCGTGGCCTCCGGCGTCTCCACGATCGGCTACGCCACCGGCCCCGAGGCGGGTGGCCCCGACGCGGGCTCGCTGAGCCCCGCCGAGCTGCGCCGGATGCTCGCGAAGGGCTTCCGGGTGGCCGAGGACCCGGCACAGCTGGGACGGGTGCGCACCGCCGTGATCTGCGCGCCGACCCCGCGCGGCGCCGACGGCGGGCTCGACCTGGGTCAGCTGGAGGCCGCCGCCCGCACCCTGGCCGCGCGGCTGCGTCCGCACACGACGGTGATCCTGGAGTCCCCCGTCCATCCGGGGACGACGGAGGACTTCCTGCGGCCCCTGCTGGAGAAGGGCTCGGGCCTCCGCGCGGGCCGCGACTTCCACCTCGCCTATTCGCCCAGCCGGGTGAATCCCGGCAACCGGGACTTCACGCCGGCCAACACCCCGAAGGTCATCGGCGGCCTCACGCCCGCGTGCACGGAGTCGGCCGCCACGTTCTACGGCCGGCTCACCGACAAGGTGGTTCGCGCGCGTGGCCCGCGCGAGGCCGAGACCGTGCAGCTCCTGGAGACCAACTTCCGGCACGTCAACATCGCCCTCGTCAACGAGATGGCCGTCCTCTGCCACGACCTGGGCGTCGACCTGTGGGACGTCATCCGCTGCGCGGAGACCAAACCGTTCGGCTTCCAGGCCTTCCGCCCGGGCCCGGGGGTCGGCGGCCACGGCGTCGCCCAGGACCTGTCCGGCCGCGCGGGTCGCGGCCTGCGCATGGTGGAACTGGCCCAGCAGGTCAACAGCCGGATGCCGGGGTACGTCGTGCAGCGCGCCGCCGCCCTCCTCAACGAGCACGGCAAGTCGGCGCGCGGCGCGCGCGTGCTGCTGCTCGGGGTCACCTACAAGGCCGACCTCGCCGACCAGCAGAACAGTCCCGCCCAGGAGATCGCGATGCGCTTCATGGAGCTGGGCGCCTCGGTCAGCTACCACGACCCGCACATCGCGTCCTGGAGCGTCCTGGACCGCCCGGTGCCGCGCGCGGACTCCCTCTACGAGGCCGCCGCCGACGCCGACCTGACGATCCTGGTCCAGCAGCACCGCACGTACGACCTGCAGGGCCTGTCGGTGAAGGCCCAGTTGCTGCTGGACACGCGCGGGGCAACCCCGACGGGGGCGGCACACCGGCTCTGAGCGGGCCCGGCGCCCACGGCAGACGGCTCGCCGACCGGCGCGCGGGGGCGAAGGGCGGCGCATAGATGGACGCTCCGTCGGAAATCGGACGGAGGCCCGAGGGCCGGGCCCCGTGAGCCGGGCCCCGTCGGCCGGCCCCCGTCGGCCGGCCCCCGTCGGCGGGGCCCCCGTGGGCCGGGTCCGCAACGATCCCACCGCAACCGCACGCCCCTCCCCCTAACCGCACGCCCCTCCCCCTCGACACGCGCCGCCGCCGCGCACTCGGGCACGCGAAAGGGCCGGTTACCCGCCCGGGGTGACCGGCCCTCCGGCCGCCGTACGGCGGCAGGCGCCTACCGCTTGTGCTGCGAGTCCGCGACCGTGACCTCGACGCGCTGGAACTCCTTCAGCTCGCTGTAGCCGGTGGTGGCCATGGCGCGGCGCAGGGCGCCGAAGAGGTTCATCGAGCCGTCGGGGGTGTGGGACGGCCCGGTGAGGATCTCCTCCAGGGTGCCGACCGTGCCGAGGTCGACCTTCTTGCCGCGCGGGAGCTCCTCGTTGACGGCTTCCATGCCCCAGTGGTGGCCCTTGCCCGGACCGTCGGTCGCGCGGGCCAGCGGGGAGCCCATCATCACCGAGTCGGCGCCGCAGGCGATCGCCTTGGGGAGGTCGCCGGACCAGCCGACACCGCCGTCGGCGATGACGTGCACGTAGCGGCCGCCGGACTCGTCCATGTAGTCGCGGCGGGCGGCGGCCACGTCCGCGACCGCGGTGGCCATGGGGACCTGGATGCCGAGCACGTTGCGCGTGGTGTGGGCGGCGCCGCCGCCGAAGCCGACCAGGACACCGGCCGCGCCCGTGCGCATCAGGTGCAGGGCCGCCGTGTACGTGGCGCAGCCGCCGACGATCACGGGGACGTCCAGCTCGTAGATGAACTGCTTCAGGTTCAGCGGCTCGTGCGAGGACGAGACGTGCTCCGCGGAGACCGTCGTACCGCGGATGACGAAGATGTCGACGCCCGCGTCCACGACCGCCTTGGAGAACTGGGCGGTGCGCTGCGGGGAGAGCGCGGCCGCCGTGACCACGCCGGAGTCGCGCACCTCCTTGATGCGCGCGCCGATCAGCTCCTCCTTGATGGGGGCCGCGTAGATCTCCTGGAGGCGGCGGGTGGCGGTGTCGGCGTCCAGCCCGATGATCTCGTCGAGCAGCGGCTGCGGGTCCTCGTGCCGGGTCCAGAGACCTTCGAGGTTGAGCACGCCGAGGCCGCCGAGCTCGCCGATGCGGATCGCGGTGGCCGGCGAGACGACCGAGTCCATGGGGGCGGCCAGGAACGGCAGCTCGAAGCGGTAGGCGTCGATCTGCCAGGCGATCGAGACCTCCTTCGGGTCCCGCGTACGGCGGCTGGGGACGACGGCGATGTCGTCGAAGGCGTACGCCCGGCGGCCGCGCTTGCCGCGCCCGATCTCGATCTCAGTCACGTCTGTGGCCTTTCCCTCTGCGTTTCAGCGTCTTCCAGTATCGCCGACGGGTACGGCAAGGGCGGCCCCGGTGCGCCCGGGACCGCCCTGGAAAGACCCTGAAAAGGCTCCGGCGACTACTTGCGGCTGTAGTTCGGCGCCTCGACCGTCATCTGGATGTCGTGCGGGTGGCTCTCCTTGAGGCCCGCGGCGGTGATCCGCACGAAGCGGCCCTTGGACTCCATCTCGTCGACGGTGGCCGCGCCCACGTAACCCATGGTCTGGCGGAGCCCGCCGACGAGCTGGTGCAGCACGTTGGCCAGCGGGCCGCGGTAGGGCACCTGGCCCTCGACGCCCTCGGGGACGAGCTTGTCGTCGGAGGAGACCTCTGCCTGGAAGTAGCGGTCCTTCGAGTACGACCGGCCCTGGCCGCGCGACTGCATGGCGCCCAGCGAGCCCATGCCGCGGTACGACTTGAACTGCTTGCCGTTGATGAAGAGCAGCTCGCCCGGGGACTCCTCACAGCCCGCGAGGAGGGAGCCCAGCATCACCGTGTCGGCGCCGGCCGCCAGCGCCTTGCCGATGTCGCCGGAGTACTGCAGGCCGCCGTCGCCGATCAGCGGGATGCCGGCCGGGCGGGCGGCGAGGGACGCCTCGTAGATGGCGGTGACCTGCGGGACGCCGATGCCGGCGACCACGCGGGTGGTGCAGATCGAGCCGGGGCCCACGCCGACCTTGATGCCGTCGACACCGGCGTCGATCAGCGCCTGCGCGCCGTCGCGGGTGGCCACGTTGCCGCCGATCACGTCGACGTCGACGCTGGACTTGATCTTCGCCATCCAGCTGAGGGCGTTGCTGTTGTGACCGTGCGAGGTGTCGACGACCAGGAAGTCCACGCCGGCCTCGGCGAGCGCCTGGGCCCGCTCGAGCGCCTCGGGGCTCGCGCCGACGGCGGCACCGACGAGCAGGCGGCCCTCGGAGTCCTTGGCCGCGTTGGGGTACTTCTCGGCCTTGACGAAGTCCTTGACCGTGATCAGGCCCTTGAGGACGCCCTGGTCGTCGACGAGCGGCAGCTTCTCGATCTTGTGCTTGCGCAGCAGCTGCATGGCCTCGCTGCCGGAGATGCCGACCTTGCCGGTGACCAGCGGCATCGGCGTCATGACCTCGTGGACGCGGCGGGAGCGGTCGCTCTCGAAGGCCATGTCGCGGTTGGTGACGATGCCCAGCAGCTTCCGGTCGGGGTCCGTGACCGGGACACCGCTGATCCGGAACTTCGCGCAGAGCGCGTCGGCCTCGGCGAGGGTCGCGTCCGGGTGCACCGTGATCGGGTCGGTGACCATGCCGGACTCGGACCGCTTCACCAGGTCGACCTGGTTGACCTGGTCCTCGACGGAGAGGTTGCGGTGCAGCACGCCGACACCGCCGAGCCGGGCCATCGCGATCGCCATGCGGGACTCGGTCACCTTGTCCATCGCCGCGGACAGCAACGGGATGTTGACCCGGACGTTGCGGGAGATGCGGGACGAGGTGTCGACCGCGTTCGGGAGGACCTCGGAGGCTCCCGGCAGCAGCAGCACGTCGTCGTAGGTCAGCCCGAGCGTGGCGAATTTGTCGGGCACTCCGTCGACGTTGGTGGTCATGACACCTTCCCCAAATGGCCTTGATCGGTGCGGATGTCCATGCTAACGGGAAGCACGGCTCCCGAATTCCACGGTACGACTCAGCTTCGGGCTTCGTATGTTCGTACGGGAACGGGCCTGCGCCTGTTCATCAGGAGGGGACGGGCCCGGTCGGACACGGGGGGCGGGACCCCGGCGCCTACTGCTCCGCCAGCGCCCGCAACCGGCTCAGGGCCCGGTGCTGGGCGACCCGCACCGCACCCGGTGACATTCCCAACATCTGGCCGGTCTCCTCCGCCGTGAGGCCCACGGCGATGCGCAGCAGCAGCAGCTCGCGCTGGTTCTCCGGGAGGTTGGCGAGGAGTTTCTTGGCCCACTCGGCGTCGCTGCTGAGCAGCGCGCGCTCCTCCGGGCCGAGGGAGTCGTCGGGGCGTTCCGGCATCTCGTCCGAGGGGACGGCCGTGGAGCCCGGGTGGCGCATCGCGGCGCGCTGCAGGTCGGCGACCTTGTGGGAGGCGATCGCGAAGACGAAGGCCTCGAAGGGGCGGCCGGTGTCGCGGTACCGGGGCAGGGCCAGCAGGACCGCCACGCAGACTTCCTGGGCGAGGTCCTCGACGAAGTGGCGGGCGTCGCCCGGGAGGCGGGACAGGCGGGTGCGGCAGTAGCGCAGCGCGAGGGGGTGGACATGGGCGAGCAGGTCGTGCGTGGCCTGCTCGTCCCCGTCTACGGCGCGATGGACGAGAGCACCGATCGTCCCCACGGCCGTGACCGCCTCGTCGTCGCGCATCGGTCCATGGTGCCCTGCGGCCGTCGGCGGCGTGGCATCGCGTCCGTCGTTGTGCACCGAAGCGTTATGAGCAGGTGCGCCGGAACTCATCTCCTGCGCCCTCCCCTTCCGCTCGAACGACTCGTCCCCGAGAGACTCCACACCTCAAGGATGCGGCATCCGCGCCGAAACGAGCAGCACGCCTTCGGCGCTCCGCCTTGTGGGCCCCGCCCACCATCGGGTAGGCGGGGGCGTCCGGTCGGTCCGCTTCTCCGCTGCGGCGCAGATCACCGCCGTACTAACGAACCAGACCCCAGCGGAAGCCGAGGGCCACCGCGTGGGCGCGGTCGGAGGCTCCGAGCTTCTTGAACAGACGCCGGGCGTGGGTCTTCACGGTGTCCTCGGAGAGGAACAGCTCGCGGCCGATCTCGGCGTTGGAGCGGCCGTGGCTCATGCCCTCCAGGACCTGGATCTCGCGCGCGGTGAGGGTGGGCGCGGCGCCCATCTCGGCCGAGCGGAGGCGGCGCGGGGCCAGCCGCCAGGTCGGGTCGGCGAGGGCCTGGGTCACGGTGGCCCGCAGCTCGGCACGCGAGGCGTCCTTGTGCAGGTAGCCGCGGGCGCCGGCGGCGACGGCCAGGGCCACGCCGTCCAGGTCCTCGGCGACCGTGAGCATGATGATGCGCGCGCCCGGGTCGGCGGACAGCAGCCGTCGCACGGTCTCGACGCCCCCCAGTCCGGGCATGCGCACGTCCATCAGGATCAGGTCGGATCGGTCGGCACCCCAGCGGCGGAGGACTTCCTCGCCGTTGGCCGCCGTCGTCACGCGCTCGACGCCGGGCACGGTCGCCACCGCGCGGCGCAGCGCCTCTCGGGCAAGCGGGGAGTCGTCGCAGACGAGGACGGATGTCATGACCGCCCTCCGCAGCTGATGCGCGTCACCTTGAGCCTCCAGGCTGGTACGGAATCGTCACCTGTGCGGTCGAACGTCTCGGACGCCTGCCCGAGAGCTTGTTGCTTCAACCGCCACCGCACTCTCAACGACGGTCACTCGAAAGAGTTACGGGGCTGCATGCCGTCTTCGGCACTCTACGTGAGGGCGCGGACACGGTGCAGACATGGACGTCAGACCCTCAACTTTTCATCACAACCAATGCCCCATTTAGACCTTTTTCTTCCCGTTTCACGGTGTCTGGGGCTAGATTGCCAATGAGTCATATTTTCATCTCTCTAGACCGGAGATGTACGGTCGTTGGCACCGTATCCGCCCAGAACGGCTACAAGGGGTCACGTAATGGCAGATTTCTCCCGCCTTCCCGGACCGAACGCGGACCTGTGGGACTGGCAGCTCCTGGCTGCCTGCCGTGGGGTCGACAGCTCGCTCTTCTTCCATCCCGAGGGCGAGCGCGGGGCGGCTCGGAGTGCCCGTGAGAACTCGGCCAAGGAGGTCTGCATGAGGTGCCCGGTCCGCGCGGAGTGCGCGGCGCACGCACTGGCGGTCCGTGAGCCGTACGGCGTGTGGGGCGGCCTGACCGAGGACGAGCGCGAAGAGCTCATGGGGCGGGCGCGCAACAGGCTGGTGTCGGCGTCGACGACCAGCGGCGGCTCCGCCTCCGACACATGAAAGAACGTTTCTGCAATCTGTTGACAACCCGTTGACGATCTGCCGACGTTCGGGCACGCGCACGTGCCCGGCGCCCTTCTGTCACGCCCGCCGGGCCGCCCGGCCCAGCTGATCGAGCGTCGCCGCCACCGCCGGCACCTGTGCCAGGTCGGGCAGCGTCAGGGCGACGATCTCCCGCCGTACCGCGGGTTCCAGGACCACCGCGCGCACGCCTCTCGGCCGTACCGACTCCACCGCAAGTCGCGGCAGCACGGCCACGCCCAGACCCGCGCCGACCAGGCCGACCACGGCCGGGTAGTCGTCGGTGGCGAAGTCGATGCGGGGCGTGAAGCCCGCGCTCTCGCAGGCCTGGACGAGCT
The DNA here is from genome assembly GCF_042894765.1 of Streptomyces sp. NPDC001507. Taxonomy (NCBI): domain Bacteria; kingdom Bacillati; phylum Actinomycetota; class Actinomycetes; order Kitasatosporales; family Streptomycetaceae; genus Streptomyces; species Streptomyces sp. NPDC001507. The sequence goes on along the minus strand of NZ_JBIAVV010000009.1, from coordinate 362,446 downwards.
GTCCCCGGCAGCGCGGGCAGCCCGCGATCCAGGGCTCCTCGGCGAGTTCCCCGAGGGCGACCGCCTCCGCGCCGGCCAGCCGGTGCCGCTCCGGCACCAGACCGACGAGCCGGTCGGTGAGCAGCGGCCGCACCACCAGGTCGTCCCACTCCTCGGCGTCCGCGGCGCCCTCGTAGCGGAAGGCCAGCGCGATGTCGCAGTCGCCCGCGCGCAGCAGCTCCACGGACTTCGGCGGCTCGGCCTCCTCCAGGGAGACCCGGGTGCCGGGGTGGGCGGCGCGCAGGGCGGCGAGGGCGGCCGGGACCAGGGTCGAGCTGCCGCTCGGGAAGGAGACCAGGCGGACCCGGCCCGTGCGCAGCCCGGCGATCGCGGCGACCTCCTCCTCGGCCGCGGTGAGGCCGGCGAGGATCCCGGAGGCGTGCCGGACCAGGGCCTCGCCGGCCTGGGTCAGGCGCATCTCGCGGCCGTTGCGAACCAGCAGCGGAGTGCCCACGGAGGTCTCCAGGGCCTTCATCTGCTGGCTGACGGCGGGCTGGGTGCAGCCCAGCTCGCGCCCCGCCGCCGAGAAGGACCCGGTGGTGGCGACGGCCCGCAGGACGCGGAGATGACGTGCTTCGATCACCCCTTGAGCATAAGGCGGGCTTGGGCAAGGAGCCCGAAAACGCGTCGACGCTTTGAGGTTGCTCCCGTACCGTCGGAGCATGGATCTTCTCTCGGTGAACCTCGGCCGTCCGACGCCGTCGCCGCACACGGACCAGGTGGACGGCGTGACCGGTATCGACAAGCGGCCGGTGGCCGGGCCGGTGCGGGTGGCGGCGCCCGGGCCGAAGGGGACCGCGGGCAGCGGTCTCGCCGGGGACGCGGTCTGCGAGCTGCGCCATCACGGCGGCGACGACCAGGCGGTGTACGCGTATGCGCGCGAGGACCTCGACGAGTGGGCGAAGGAGCTCGGCCGCACGCTGCCGAACGGCTGTTTCGGTGAGAACCTCACGACAAACGGGCTGAACGTGTCGGGGGCGCTGATCGGCGAGCGCTGGCGGATCGGTCCCGAGGTCGTACTGGAGGTCACCTCCGGTCGCATCCCGTGCCGTACTTTCCAGGGCCATCTGGGCGAGCGGGGATGGGTGAAGAGATTCACGCGGATGGGCGCCACCGGTGCCTACCTCCGGGTGATCGAACCGGGTGAGATCCGGGCCGGCGACCCCATCGAGATCATCCACCTGCCGGAGCACGGGGTGACGGCCGCGATGGAGTTCCGCGCGACCACCACCGAGCGGGAGCTGCTGCCCCGGCTGCTCGCGGCGGGCGCGGCCCTGCACCCGGAGGCGCTCGCGCAGGCCCGGAAGTACGTGGCGGCGCAGAGCGGCTGAACGGCCGTCACGCGCGGGCCGTTCACCGGTGCTTCACCCTCAGGGAGAGGCGGTGCGCACAGCGGACGCCGTCAGTCCGGGTAACTACCCTTGGGCCATGACAACGGCTCTGATTACGGGATCGACCGCGGGGATCGGTGCCGCGTTCGCGCGGCGGCTGGCGGCTGACGGGCACAACCTCGTCCTGGTGGCGCGGGACACCAAGCGGCTGCGCGAGCAGGCGACCGAGCTGCACGACCGGCACGGCATCGAGGCGGAGGTGCTCACCGCCGACCTCGCCGAGGACGCCGGCATCGAGTCGGTCGCCGCCCGGCTCGGGGACCGCCGTCACCCGGTCGACCTGCTGGTCAACAACGCCGGCTTCGGCAACAAGGGCCGCTACCTGGACGTCTCGATGGCCGACGAGCTGCGCATGCTCAAGGTGCACTGCGAGGCGGTGCTGCGGCTGACCTCGGCGGCGGCCGAGGCGATGCGCGAGCGCGGCCGCGGCGGAGTGGTCAACGTGGCGTCGGTGGCGGCGTTCGTGCCGCGTGGGACGTACGGCGCCTCCAAGGCATGGGTCGTGCAGTTCACCCAGGGTGCGGCGCGCGACCTCGCGGGCAGCGGGGTGCGGCTGATGGCGCTGGCGCCGGGGTTCGTCCGCACGGAGTTCCATCAGCGGGCCGGGATGGGCACGGACAACATCCCGGGCTGGATGTGGCTGGACGCCGACAAACTGGTCGCGGCGGCGCTGGCCGACCTCGCGCGCGGGAAGACGCTGTCGGTCCCGGACCCCCGCTACAAGGTGCTGACGGGGCTGGCGAAGGTGGCGCCGCGCGGCCTGGTGGGCGGCATCAGCGCGAAGACGGGCCGCAAGTACGGGCCGCAGTAGGGAGCCCCGCGGAACATTCCGGGACACACCGGGACGGGGCCGGTGAGACGATGGTGTCGTTCGGTCGCGCCCGCAGGGGGGCCGGAGGCGGTGTCATGACGTTCGTGCAGCTCATCGAGTGCAGGACCAGGCGGTTCGACGAGATGGACCGGCTGATGGACAGGTGGGTCGAGCAGACCAAGGGGAAGCGGACGGCGACGCACACGCTGGTCGGCAAGGACCGCACCGACGCGGAGCACGTCGTGGAGATCGTGGAGTTCCCGTCGTACGAGGAGGCGATGCGGAACTCGCGGCTCCCGGAGACCGACAAGGTCTTCCACGAGCTGCTGGCGCTGTGCGAGGGGACGCCGACGTTCACCGATCTGGACGTGGTGCGCGACGAGGGGCTGTTCGCCGGTACCGCGCGGCGGTTCTTCGAGACGATCGCCGCGCCCGGCCCGCTGGTTCCGCTGGACGGCCTGCTCGCCGAGGACTACCACGACCACGATCCGGTCGAGGGACAGGACACCATCGGCATGGACGCGATGCGGCGCAAGCTGGAGATGTGGCGCGGGGCCTTCGACTTCACGTTCCTCGTCGAGGACCAGATCGCGCAGGGCGACCGGGTGTGCACCCGGTGGCTGTGGACGGGCGTGCAGAAGGCGGCGTTCATGGGTGTGGCCAACACCGGCCGGCAGGCCACCATGGCCGGGACCACCATCCACCGCTTCGGTGCCGACGGGAAGATGGCCGAGGGCTGGCTGCAGTACGACCGGATGGGACTGCTGGCGCAGCTGGGCGCGCTGGACGCGCTGGAGAACTAGGCCGACCATCGAAGTACCCGCGAGGGGCGAAGCCCCCGTTCCCGGCGGACGACCGGGGACGGGGGCTTCTTCTGTCGCTGGTCTCCGAGCAGGAGCAAGAGCAACCGTCGTGTTCCTTCCCTCGGCCGGCGCTCCCGCGAACGCTGTCAGAGGGTCCGACCAGGATTTCGGATCTGCCGCCAGGGAAGGCGTTGGGCGCTTCACGCAGGTGCTTCTTCCCCTTACTGCTCTTCTGCTGCCGGTGGAGGATCCGCGCGCCACGCCCACTCTGGACGGGCGCACGGTGAGCACGAGCGGGGGATGTGGCGCGAGGTCAGTCGTCCAACTGGACGTGGCAGCGTGACCAGGCGACCGTCCACTCGCCGTCCACCTCGTAACCGGCCTCGCCCAACTGCTCGGTGGCCCGGGTCAGCACGTCCCGCAACCCGTCCAGGGTGCCGGAGTCCGGGGAGTCACCCGGGGGTCCGGACACGGGCGCGTAGTGCGTGACGTGCTGCTCCCCGCGGCGCGTGCCGACGATCTGAAGCGTGGGGGCGCCGTCGTCGTTGACGATCGAGGCGCACCAGCTGATCGCGTCCGGCTCTCCCTCCGGGTCGTCGTCGGAGAGGCCGAAGTCCTCATCTTCCCCCGCGGGGTCGGTGACGTCGCTCTCGCAGGAGAACCAGTCCACATGCCACGGGCCGGCCGTGTCCCATCGTTCCGTGTCCAGCTTCCTCTGGGCGACTTCGGTGAGGAGGGTGAGTGCACGGATCGAGTACGCGCGGAAGTCCGTCGGGAGTTCGCCGCTCAGATCGAAGGAGGGGTCCTCCGCCATCATTCTGTAGGCGTTCACGAGTTCGACGGCCAACTGGTCGTCGCCTTCCCCGTCCTCGTCGTCCTGTTGGTACTGACCGTTGTCGACCTTGGCGTAGCGCTCCTGGTCCGGCTCGCAGTGCCAGCAGAGGGGCATGCCGCTGCACATGCCGGCACTTTCGTCAGCCTCGTCCGTCTCGTGCTCGCGCTCCGTGGGCACCTCGGCCGGCTCTTCCTCCGGAGGGGGAGCAGGCCGAGACGGGTTGAGGCAGACCGCCTCCAGTCGTGCTCGTCCGACGCGGCTGCTGTTCAGCCATTCCGGCACCTCGTCGCCGACGCCGACGGGACGTGCCTGCAGAGGCCGAGCCGCGTTGCGGTAGAAGGCGATGTCGCAGGAGTCGGCGAGCCATTGGTCGAAGATCTCCTCGGTCCCCGGCCTGCCGAGGCCGCTCGACTCGGCCGTACGGAAGAGTTCCCGTGCGGCACCGAGGCCGATGACTGGAAGGCCCGCGCGGCCTGGCTCAGTGTCGGAGGGTACGGGCATGTAGAGCAGTCTCCGGAGGTCTGAGGACCCCGGTAGCGCACTGCCGCACCCCGGTGATCTGCACTTTCCCACGCGCCTCGCGCGGGCCGACCGTCGCCCGGGGCACCTCGCGCCCAGGTGTGATGCCCTCGAGCAAGCCCGGGTTCGGCGCTGGATCACACGGCCGAGCGAGAAGCTAACACCCGTACCAATCTTCCGCAAGATCTTCACAAGTCCTTGCCTGAAGGCCGCGATCATGAGACCTTGCGGCCTGACCGACCCTGCCGAACGTGGCGGGGGCGCGGTAAGCCCGATCTCCCTGCGCGATCTGTAAGGGGGTCTTCGTTTCAAGGAGGCCCCTGTGCACGCCATCGGCACTGCCGTAACACCCCGCAACTGGAATCTGTACCGGTCCGCGGTCGTCGAGATCCGGTTCCAGGACCGGATCCTTCGTGTCGAGCCGCGTTCTCCGGGCACAGCCGAGGGTTCCTTCCCGGAAATGGCCGGTGGCGGCACGGTCCATGTGATCACCGCGTGGAACCCCCGAGGTCGTACCGCGTCCCCCGACGCCAACGCCCGTGCCCACCGCCTGTTGCTCGCCGAGATCCACCGCCGCGGTCTCACCTGGTGGGCCGCCGAGGGCGGAGACGCGGTGGGCACGCACCGGGAGGAGAGCGTCGCCGTCGCCGGCCTGAGCGATACGGGCGCGCGTGACCTGGGCCGCCGGTTCGGGCAGGACGCGGTCTTCGCCTGGACTCCCGGCGCATGGCGTGTCCTGGCGTGCGGCTCCGACGCCGCCGCGGTGAGTGGGTGGGCGGCGTCCGCGAGAGGCTGCGCCACGGGTGCGGGCAGGGCTTGAGGAAGGGGAGAGGGGATTCGATGGGCATGTACCCGATGCGTACGCCGGATCACTGTCCGCACTGCGGCAGGCGTCTCGCCGGTCCACCGGCCGAGCGGGTCAGGGCCGACGGCTTTCCGGCCGAGCTGACGTACGCGACCGATCCGGTGTGCGGTGCGCGCTGGCACGTGTGGGACAGGACGTCGCCGCTGCGCCGCCTGGCTCGCCCGTATGTGGAGGGCTCGGGATGAGGTCTCGCTGAGCTGCTGGGGCTGCGGCCGCATTCCTATGGGGGCGAGCGGCCGGCGTCGAGGTCGGCGAGTGTGCGGTGATGGTCGTCCGGCGTCTACCAGTGTTTCCGGGCCGGCGGGATGGGACGGCGAGCCTTGGGGGGCGCCGGGAAATCGGTGCATCCGCGGTGATCGCGGGGCCGTGAGCAGGATGAGAGGTGCGGTTGTGACGGTGACGGCTGAGGAGACGCAGGGGGCGGGGGGCCTCGCTCGATCGCACACGGCTGCTGAAGGATCTCCAGGCGCAGGCGCGGCTCCCTGAGGACGATCTCCGGGAGCGGACCGACGTCGAGCCGCTGTTCCGGGACGCGCTGCGGGTCGAGTGCGACAAGGCTGTCGCGGCGGAACGTACGGCTGCCATGTACGAGACGTAGCGTGACGAGCGGGTCGTCCAGATCGTCGCCGCCTGGGTGCTGGCGTGTGTGTTCGTCCGGTTCAGTGAGGACAACGGGCTGATTCCGGAGGCGGGGCTCTCCGGCCCGGGGGATCGGCTGGCGGAGGCACAGGACCGGCACGACCCGTACTTCCGCGACAACCAGTCGCAGAACGACCGGCACAAGCTCGTCCCGGCCGGCCAACCCATCAAGCGCGTGCGGTACTTCACGGCGAGAGTCAAACCAAGACCGGACGACCCGGGCGGACCGTCCCGCCAGGACGCCTATCTACGCGCCCTCGGCACGCTTCCCCAAGTGTCCGCCCACTACGGGAGGTTCCAGCGGACCACACCGCGCATGCGGCCGGCTCAGCCACCGCCCGGCAGCCCGCACACGGTCGCCCACACAGTGCCGGCCTGCCCCTGCAGAAACCTTCTGTAAGGCCATCATCGCCGGTCACAGCCATCCCAGAGTCCGGATCTTCGCGCCATGACCGCCTTCACCCTCCGCTTCGCCGCCACCCCGCGCGGCGCCCGCCTTGCCCGCCGTCTCGCCTCGCACCAGATGGACGTCTGAGGCCGGCCCTACGGCAGTCCGGCTCACGACACCGTCGAGCTGATCGTCGCCGAGCCGGCCGTGAACGCCATCACGCATGGCCGGGTCCCGGGCCGGGACGCCGAGCTGCGGCTCAGCCTGGAGGCCGGGCAGGTGCGGGTGGAGGTGAGTGACATACGCGGTGACCGGCTTCCCGTGGCGCGCGACGCGGGCGGCTGCGAGGAGCGCGGCCGGGGGCTCGTCCTCCTCGCCTCACCCAAGGAATGGGGCACCACCCCGCACCCCTGTGCTCCCGGCAAGGCCGTCTGGGCGGTCGTGACAAGTTGTGCGGCGGCATCAAGTTCCGGTCCGCTCGACACTGACGGTTCGTCACCATCCCTCAGAAAAAGCTCAGTCGATGACCAAGCGCAAGTCGAGCAGAGGTCACACGAAGGCAAAGTCCATCATCCGGAAACACCGCCGAAAGTGGACAGAATTGAATTGACCATGCCATTCACCTCCCCTTCATGACTGCTAGGTTCACGACGGCTCCGGACCTGACCATCCGACGCCATGCATGAACAACGGGAGGAAAACATGCGCAAGTTGGCAGTCGGCGCGATAGCCGCAGACCTGTTCGCCGTCAGCGCGGGAACGGCGGCCGCCGTCTCGTGGCACACCATTCCGACGCTGTCCACCGGCGGCGGTTCGTTCACCGGTGGCCAGTACGCCTTCTGGCCCTCGAACCAGAACCACGGCGCCTTCGAGTGGGCGGGCAACCTGAACGACACCGACAACGGTGACGGTCACAACGTCTGCATGCAGGTCCGCGTCGAGGGCTACGACTGGAGCCGCTACAACGGCAAGCAGAAGCAGAGCGTACCGCTCGACCAGCTGAACTGGGACGGCGCCGCTCTGCACACCGACGACGCCTACATCCGCGTCTGCCGTGACAAGGGCTCGTTCAACCCTGACAACTGCTCATCGACGAAGCACTACCAGAGGTAGTCAGCGCTTCGGCAGGATCGCGGGCCCAGGGGCACAAACCCCTGGGCCCGCACGCTTCTTTGGGGGAAGCCATCAGCACGTCAGACATCATCTCGGCCATCGGAGTCGACCTCTCCTACGGCAACCAGCAGGCCGTCCGCGACGCCCACCTCTCGGTCGCCCCGGGTGAGGTCGTGGCCATCACAGGGCAGAGCGGCTCCGGAAAGTCCTCGCTGCTCTACTGCCTCGCCGGCGTCCTGCCGACCACACGCGGTCAGGTGCGCTTCGAAGGGCGCTCACTCGGTGACCTCTCCGACGACGAGATCAGCGCCCTGCGCCGGGAACGATTCGGATTCGTCTTCCAGTACGGCGAACTGCTCCCGGAACTGACCATCGAGGAGAACACCGCGCTGCCACTGCGCCTAGCCGGACAGCGCAAGCGCCCAGCCCTCACCAGAGCGGGCGAAGTGCTGGAACGGCTCGGCCTCGGCGAGCTGCGTGAACGCCGGCCGTCGCAGGTCTCAGGTGGGCAGAGTCAGCGCGTCGCGGTGGCGCGCGCCCTGGTCCACCGGCCCGCGGTCGTGTTCGCGGACGAGCCGACGGGCTCCCTGGACAGCGCCAACGCCTCCGCCGTGCTCAAGGAGTTCCTCGGACTGGCCCGCTCACAGGGCACCGCCGTCATTCTGGTGACGCATGATCACGGGGTGGCCGCACAGGCCGACACCCGTTACACGATGGCGGACGGGGTGCTCACGCCGCGAGGTGCGGCGTGACGGAATTCCTGCTCGGTCTGCGACTCCTCTTCGGCGCGGGGCGAGGCAACCGCACACGCTTCTTCCTGATGGCGGTCGGCGGCTCCATCGGTGTCTGCTGCCTGGCCCTCGTCCTCACCATTCCGGCGATCCTCCACGCCCACGACGGCCGTGCCGCGGCACGACAGCCCGTCACCGCCTCCAAAGGACCGGCGGACGGCACGCTCGTCGTCCAGCGCTCCGACGCGTACGGGTCCAGACCGTTCACCCGCGTGTTCATCGCACGGGGAACCGAGGGAACACGGTCGGCCCCGCCCGGGCTGACCCGGCTCCCCGGCCCTGGCGAGGTCTTCGTCTCACCGCGCCTCCATGACCTCCTGCGTGCGGCGCCCGCCGTCAAAGGGCTGCTGCCGGGACGTGAGAAGGGCACCATCGCGGGGGCCGGGCTCGCGCACCCGGACGAGCTGTACGCGTACATCGGCACCACGCGCGCCCGTATCGCCCACGAGGGCCGGACCCTGAAGGGGTTCGGGTACGACTACGCCCCGTCCCCCGCTGTGGAACCGTCCACGCTGACGGACGTGCGGTTCGCTCTGGCCACCCTGGTTCTGCTGCCCCTGGGGATCTTCCTCACCGTCTGTGCGCGTCTGTCCGCCGCCAGCCGCATGCGGCGCCTGGCGGCGCTGCGTCTGCTCGGCCTCAGCGTCAAGGGCACCCAGCGCGTGAACGCAGCGGAGACCGTGATGGCCGCAGTGCTCGGCGCGTTGCTCGGCCTGGGCGAGTACTGGGTTCTCAACCAGGTGATGTCCAGGACGGGGCTGCCCGCGCTGCGGTGGTATCCGGACGACGGTGCCCTGTCCGCGACCACCGTCGCCGTGTGCCTGATCGGCTGCCCGGCGCTGGCCTGGTTCGTCGGCCGAAAGAGCGCGCGGGAGGCCGCCACCAACCCGCTGGCGGTACGCCGCACCGCGCTCCCGCGACCGCCGTCCAAGTGGGGCGGTCTCCTCCTGATCGCCGGTATGGGCATCGTGTCCGGCTTCTGCGTCAGCGGTGTGCTCGGGCACCCCGCGTCGAGCGTGGGCGTGAACGGGCTGCTCGTGGTCGGCGGCGTCGTGCTGACCGGCGCCGGGCTCGTGCTCACGCTCCCGTTGATCTCGTACGTTCTCGCCCGCCGCGTGGCGGGGTCCACCGAGTCCCTCACCCTCAGCCTGGCGATGCGGCGCAACGAAGCCGAGCCCGGCAGCACGATGAGGGTCGTCACCGGTCTCGTACTCCTCGTCTACGCCGCCTCGCTCGCCCAGGGCGTACTCATCCAGATGGAACAGGCCACCCGGCCGGACGGCCCCCTGCAGGACTACTCCCTCTCCCTGTCCGCCCTCACCCCGGGTCAGCAGAGGGAACTCGGCGACGTGGCCGGTGTCCGCGCCCACGCCATCCTGATGAACTCCTGGGTCGACCTCGACAGCATGAGTCCCAAAGACGCACTCGCATCGTCGGCCACCGCCCTGATCGCCACCTGCGCGCAGCTGGACCACATGGTCGAGCGCTCCAAGGGCTGCGTGGACGGCAAGGTGATGCGGCTCGTCGACCCCAACTCCAGCCTCGGATCCGAACTGAAGCCGGGCGCGTCCTTCCGCTTCCGCCTCTCCGGGAGCAAGGCCGGGCACCTGGACATCGGCCTCCCCACCAGGCAGGTCGTCTACAGCGCGAGCTCCGTGTCCACCGTGGGCGGTGCCGTGCTCCTCGTCCCTCCGTCCGCGCTGCCCGCACACGCACGGCCCCGTGACGCCGAGTTCGTGCTCACCAGCAGTTCGGAACCGGGCCAGGTCCGCAAGGTCCTCGACGACATCGGGGCGATCGCCCCGATCGCCGAGGTCGAGCTGGTCGGACTGAACGTCCAGGGACTCGAACAGATATCGGTCGTCGAAACCCTGCTGGGCCTCGGCATGATCATGGGGCTGGTCATCGGCGTGGCCGCGTTCCTGGTGTCCGTGACCGACCGCGCGGTCGAACGCCGTGCGCAGGTCACCGCCGTCACCCTGATCGGCGCCCGGGCACGGACCATGCGGGCCGTGCAGTGCCTCCAGGTGGTGCTGCCGCTCGGTCTCGGTCTCGCCCTGGCGGTCGTCACCGGGAAGCTCGCCGAGTCCAGCTACCTGATCACAGGCGGTGGAGCGATCCGCTGGGATGTCGCCGGCATCCCCCTGCTGTCCGTGGCGGTGGCGGGAGTGGTGGCGGCCGCGGCGGCGGGCTCACTGCCACTGGCCGGCCGCCGGATCGATCCGGAGCTGATCCGCCGCGACTGACCGGTCGGTTCGCTATGGCGAAAACGGCTGCCCGAAGCCCGGACCTCGGCTTCGGGCAGCCTCGGAGCCGAGCGAGGAGTCCGGCCGACGCGGACCGGCGAGCCGCTCACCGCCCATCCGGATCCGCCGTCCCCTCTGCCCCCCCCCGCGCGCGACCTCGCGGCGACACCGTGTTGCTGAGAGACGTCCTCGACATCAAGGAGGACGTCTACACCGACGACGTCAAGGTCGAGCTCTCCCACGGGTACAAGGGGGGCTCCACGGGCGGGTCGAGGAGTACGTGGTCACCCCGCAGCTCCAGGAGCAGTTCGACAAGGCGCTGAAGCTGGTGCGGGGCGCCGGGCGACCATTACCTGGCGCCTGTGCCGGCCATGGCTGATCACAGGAAACGACCCCCCGCGAGGGGCGAAGCCCCCGTTCCCGGCGGACGACCGGGGACGGGGGCTTCGTGCGACGCCGGGGCGGTGCTAGTGCGAGTGGCCGTGCGAGTGGCCCGCGGCGGCGGCCTCTTCCTCTTCCTTCTTCTCGACGACCAGGGTCTCGGTCGTCAGCAGCAGGGAGGCGATGGAGGCGGCGTTCTCCAGGGCGGAGCGGGTGACCTTGACCGGGTCGATGACGCCGGCCTTGACCAGGTCGCCGTACTCGCCGGTGGCGGCGTTGTAGCCGTTGCCCTTCTCCAGCTCGGCGACCTTGGAGACGATGACGTAGCCCTCCAGGCCGGCGTTCTCGGCGATCCAGCGCAGCGGCTCGACGGCGGCCTTGCGGACCACGGAGACACCGGTGGCCTCGTCGCCGGTCTTGCCGAGGTTGTCGTCGAGGACCTTCACGGCGTGGACGAGCGCGGAGCCACCACCGGAGACGATGCCCTCCTCGACCGCGGCGCGGGTCGCGGAGATGGCGTCCTCCAGACGGTGCTTCTTCTCCTTCAGCTCCACCTCGGTGGCGGCGCCGACCTTGATCACGCACACGCCGCCGGCCAGCTTCGCGAGGCGCTCCTGGAGCTTCTCGCGGTCCCAGTCGGAGTCGGTGTTCTCGATCTCGGCCTTGATCTGGGCGACGCGGCCGGTGACCGCACCGGAGTCACCGGCGCCGTCGACGACCGTGGTGTCGTCCTTGGTGACGGTGACGCGGCGGGCGGAGCCCAGCACGTCCAGGCCGACCTGGTCGAGCTTGAGGCCGACCTCCTCGGAGACGACCGTGGCGCCGGTCAGGATCGCCAGGTCCTCCAGCATCGCCTTGCGGCGGTCGCCGAAGCCGGGGGCCTTGACCGCGACCGCGTTGAAGGTGCCACGGATCTTGTTGACGACCAGGGTCGACAGGGCCTCGCCGTCGACGTCCTCGGCGATGATCAGCAGCGGCTTCGAGGCGTTGGACTGGATGATCTTCTCGAGCAGCGGCAGCAGGTCCGCGATGGAGGAGATCTTGCCCTGGTTGATGAGGATGTAGGGGTCCTCCAGGACGGCCTCCATGCGCTCCTGGTCCGTCACGAAGTACGGCGACAGGTAGCCCTTGTCGAAGGCCATGCCCTCGGTGAAGTCCAGCTCCAGACCGAAGGTGTTGGACTCCTCGACGGTGATGACACCGTCCTTGCCGACCTTGTCCATCGCCTCGGCGATGAGCTCGCCGACCTGCTGGTCCTGGGCGGACAGCGCGGCGACGGCGGCGATGTCGGACTTCTCGTCGATCGGGCGGGCCGACGCGAGCAGGTCCTCGGAGACGGCGGCGACGGCGGCGTCGATGCCCTTCTTCAGGGCGGCCGGGGAGGCGCCGGCGGCGACGTTCTTCAGGCCCTCGCGGACGAGCGCCTGGGCCAGCACGGTGGCGGTGGTCGTACCGTCACCCGCGATGTCGTTGGTCTTGGTCGCCACCTCCTTCACCAGCTGCGCGCCGAGGTTCTCGTACGGGTCCTCGATCTCGACCTCGCGGGCGATCGTGACACCGTCGTTGGTGATGGTGGGGGCGCCGAACTTCTTGTCGATGACGACGTTGCGGCCCTTGGGGCCGATCGTCACCTTCACCGTGTCGGCAAGCTTGTTGACGCCGCGCTCAAGGGCGCGACGGGCGTCCTCGTCGAACTTCAGGATCTTCGCCATGGCAGCGGATGCCCTCTCGGAAATCTGGGGTGAACAACGCTGCGCCCCTGGCGCCCGGCTTCTCGGAGGATCGCGGGGGCCAGGGGCGCAGCTTCAAGCGGAGTGCTTGAGGTGTGAGTCGCAGGCTTACTTCTCGATGATCGCGAGCACGTCGCGAGCCGAGAGGACGAGGTACTCGTCGCCGTTGTACTTCACCTCGGTGCCGCCGTACTTGCTGTAGAGCACGACGTCGCCGACCTTGACGTCGAGCGGCAGGCGCTCGCCGTTCTCGAAACGGCCCGGGCCCACGGCGAGGACGGCGCCCTCCTGGGGCTTCTCCTTCGCGGTGTCCGGGATGACCAGGCCGGAGGCCGTGGTCTGCTCGGCGTCGAGCGGCTGGACCACGATGCGGTCCTCAAGCGGCTTGATGGCAACCTTGGAGCTGGCGGTCGTCACGATCCGACCTCCCCCTTCGGAGATCTCACGGGGTTAACTGTCTGAGGTGGCGACCAGGTCGATCCGTCGTCGCGGGTGCCGGACCTGCCCGTCGCGTTGTTGGCACTCTCATCTGCCGAGTGCCAGAGCCGAGACTATGACCGCGATTAGCACTCGGTCAAGCGGAGTGCCAATTGCCTGCGGCGCGGCGCCGAAAATCGGTGACCGGGGTTGTCGTGGCCGCCCCTGGGGGCTCCGCCCCCAGACCCCCCGTTCGGCCTCCGGCCTCGTCCTCAAACGCCGGACGGGCTGCATTTGTGGCTGAGCGCCGTCCTCGAACGAAGCTGTGGCGCTACAGGTAGTCCTCCAGACGGCCCACCGTCAGTCCGCTCGCCTGCACCCGGCGCAGCAGCCGGGCGGTGCGCTCCCTGAGGGGCGGGCCGAGGGCCTCGTCGGGGCCCACCAGGACGATGTCGCCGGGACGGAGCTGTCTGTCACCGGTCCGGTAGGTGATGCCGTCGGGGGTCGTCGCCGCCCGCCACAGCACCACCGCGACGACTCCGCAGTCCTCCGCGGCGCGCAGGGTGGTGGTGTCGTAGGTGCCGTAGGGCGGGCGGAAGAGGCGGGGCCGGACGCCGAAGCGGGACTTCAGCTTGTCCTGCTGGCCGCAGATCTCGGCGCGCTGGCCGGCGTAGGGCAGGCCGGGCATGGCCGGGTGGTCGAGGGTGTGGTTCTCGACGCTCGCGCCGACCGACTGGAGGCGGGCGAAGTGGCCGTAGCCGGGGCCGACCACGCTGTCCGTGAGGAACATGCTCACCGGCAGCCGCAGTTCGCGGACCATGTCGACGAAGCGGGGGTCCTTCTCGGCGCCGTCGTCGTAGGTCAGGAAGACCACCCGGTCGGAGGTGGGGAGGTGGTCGACGACCGGGGGGAGGCCGGTGCGCAGGGACAGCGGGTGCAGCGGCGGGCGCGGCGCCGGGGCGAGGGGCTCGGTCAGGCCCCACCGGCGGTACGGCGGCTCGCCGGACGGGCCGTGCGGGTGCACCCGGTCGGCGGCCTTGCGGCCGAGCCGTTCGATGGGGTCGACGGACGGCGCGCACGCGGACAGGAGGAGGGCGGCGGCCAGGACAGCGGCCGTCGCCCTCGGTCGGCTCACAGGTAGTCCTCCAGGCGCGCCACCGCGTAGCCGTCACGGGTGACCTTGTTCAGGAAGCGGCGCATGTCGTCGACCATGGTGCCGTCCCAGTCGTCGCGGCCCCGGAAGTGCGTGAGGACGATGTCACCGGGGTGCAGCGAGCGGTCCCACTCGCGGTACTCCCAGTGGTCGACGAACACCTCCTCGTCCCAGATCGGCGCGTACTTGATGCCGCAGGCCTTGGCGGCGCGCAGGGTGTCGCCGTTGTAGTTGCCGTAGGGCGGCCGGAAGACCGTCGGCGCCTTGCCGAACTGCCGCTTCATGATGTCCTGCATGCCGCAGATCTCGTGCTTCTGCTCGTCGTAGGTCAGACCGGGCAGGTAGGGGTGGGTGAGGGTGTGGTTGTTGAGGGTGTGGCCCTCGGCCTGCATCCGGCGGAAGTAGCCGTAGTCGTCCTTGACCAGGTAGTTGCTGAGGAACGCGGTGTAGGGGATGTGCAGTTCGCCCATCATCCGCAGGAAGTCCGGGTCCTTCTCGGCGCCGTCGTCGATGGTGAGGAAGACGACCTTCTTCCTGGTCGGGATCGTGGTGAAGACCGGGGGCAGGTCGTCCTCGACCTGGCCGTCCACCTCGAAACCGTCGCGAGCTGTGATCGTCGGCTTGCGTTTCGGCGGGGCCGGGGGCCGCAAGGGGACCGCGTCAAGACCCCAGCGCCGGGCGGCGGCGACCAGGGCGGCGTGGTCGTCGGGGGCGGCGGCCGCCCGGTGGGCCTGCTGGCCCGCGGCGGGCCGGACCGCGGCCTCGTCCCCCGGCCCGGCGCAGCCGGAGACGACGGCGACGGCCGCTACGGCGGCGAGAGCGGCCATGGCCGAAACCACCCTATTTTTGTCATTTTGTACGACTGCTCGCATGGCCTCGGATCCTTCCAGCCCTCTCCCCGGAAGCCCGGCAGACACCTCGGCCGGAGGCGAACCATCCACCGACTGGCCGACAATGACCCGGTGAACGACCTCCTCTCCCCCCTCCTCACCCCCGAGGGCCACGCCCTGCTCGACGAGGTGCGCGGCACCGCGCCCGCCGACGAGCTGGCCGTGGCCACCCGGCTGCGCCGCGAACACCCCGCCGAGCTGGTCTCGGCGGCGCTGGCCCAGGCCCGGCTGCGGCAGCGGGCGGCGGCGAAGTTCGGGGCGGCGGACGCGGACCGCATGTTCTTCACGCCGAACGGGGTCGAGCAGTCGACGCGGGCGACTGTCGCCGCGTACCGGGCCGAGCGGCTGAAGGCACTCGGGGTGACCTCGGTGGCGGACCTGTGCTGCGGGATCGGGGGCGACGCGATCGCGCTCGCGCGGGCCGGCATCCGGGTCCTCGCCGTGGACCGGGACCCGGTGACGGCGGCCACCGCCCGCGCGAACGCCGAGGCGCTCGGCCTCGCGGACCTGATCGAGGTCCGGGAGGCGGACGTCCAGGAGGTGGACACGGCCGGCCACGACGCCGTCTTCGTCGACCCGGCCCGACGCGGCGGCCGCGGCCGCATCTTCGACCCGGAGGCCTACTCACCGCCCCTGTCCTGGGCGGTGGCGACCGCGTCGACGGCCCGGGTGGCCGCGCTGAAGATCGCCCCCGGCATCCCGCACGAGGCGGTCCCGGCGGCGGCCGAGGCGGAGTGGATCTCGGACGGGGGTGACGTGAAGGAGGCCGTCCTCTGGTTCGGCACCGGCGCCCCGGGGGCCGTCCGCGCCACCCTCCTCCCCGGCCCGCGCACCCTGCTCGGCCGCGGCCTGCCCGACCCCGCCGTCCGCCCGGTCGGCCGTTACCTCTACGAGCCGGACGGCGCCGTCATCCGCGCCCACCTGGTCGCCGAGGCGGCCGGGGAACTGGCCGGCGGCCTCATCGACCCCACGATCGCGTACGTCACGGCCGACACGCTCCGGGCCACCGACTACGCCACGGCGTACGAGATCACCGACGAACTCCCCTTCAACGTCAAGAAGCTGAAGGCCCTGCTGCGCGAGCGCGGGGTCGGGAACCTGACCGTGAAGAAGCGCGGGTCGGCGGTGGAGCCGGAGGAACTGCGCAGGAAGGTAAAACCGCAGGGCCCGAACGCGGCGACCGTGTTCCTGACCCGGGTGGCCGGGGCGCCCACCATGCTGCTCGGCCACCCTGCCCGGCCCTAGGACTGGGCCTCCGCCGCCCGCCGCAGCAGCAGCTCCCGTTCCCGCTCGTTGCGGGCAAGGCCCGCGGCCCGTTCGAACTCCGCGCGGGCCTCGGCCGTGCGCCCGAGGCGGGCCAGCAGGTCGCCGCGGACGCTCGGCAGCAGGTGGTAGCCGTTCAGGGCGGGTTCGGCGGTCAGCGGGTCCACGATCGCGAGGGCCGCTGCCGGGCCGTCCGCCATCGACACGGCCACCGCCCGGTTCAGCTCGACGACCGGGGACGGGGAGCGGGCCGCCAGCAGCCCGTACAGGGTGGCGATGGACCTCCAGTCGGTCTCCTCGTACGTGTAAGCGTGCGCGTGGCAGGCCGCGATGGCCGCCTGGAGGGCGTACGGCCCCGGCGCGCCGGCCGCCGTGGCGTCCGCGCGGGCCAGGGCCCTGATGCCGCGGGCGATGAGCATGCGGTTCCAGCGGCGGCGGTTCTGGTCCCTGAGCAGGACCGGTTCGCCGTCGGGCCCGGTGCGGGCGGCCGTACGGGAGGACTGGAACTCCAGGAGGGAGGTGAGGGCGTGCACCTCCGGTTCCTTCGGCATCAGGGCGGACAGGACGCGGGCCAGCCGCAACGCGTCCTCGCAGAGCGACGGGCGCAGCCAGTCGTCGCCCGCCGTGGCCGCGTAGCCCTCGTTGTAGATCAGGTAGATGACGTCCAGGACCGAGCCGAGCCGGGCCTCGCGGTCGGGCCCGTACGGCACCTCGAAGGCGACGTTCCTCGTCGCGAGGGTGCGTTTGGCGCGGACGATGCGCTGGGCGACCGTCGGCTCGGGGACCAGGAAGGCGCGGGCGATCTCGGCCGTGGTCAGGCCGCCGAGGAGGCGCAGGGTGAGGGCCGTGCGGGCCTCGGGCGAGAGCACCGGGTGGCAGGTGGTGAAGACGAGCCGGAGCAGGTCGTCGTCGATGTCCTCCGGGTCGGCGGGCTCCTCGGGCGGGGCCGTCGTCTCGGTGGCGCGGCCGATCTCGGCGAGCTTGCGGGCGTAGTTCTCCCGGCGCCGGACCAGGTCGACGGCGCGGTGGCGGGCGGTCGTCATGAGCCAGGCGCCCGGGTTGTCGGGCACGCCGTCCCGCGGCCACTGCTCCAGGGCGGCGACCAGCGCGTCCTGCGCCAGCTCCTCCGCGATGCCGACGTCCCGGACGATCCGGGCGACGCCTGCGATCACGCGGGGCGATTCGAGCCGGAAGACGGTCTCGATGGCGTGGCGGGGATCGGCCGCGGCGGGCTCGGCGGGGGGCTGTGTGCTCACAGCCCCCCATGCAACACCCGCCACCGGGCGTACGCCAGGAGGGTCAGCCCTCCGCGATCTCCCGGACCTCGCAGGTCACGGTCCAGAACTCCTCGTGCACCTTGAGGAACCGCTTGGTCCACTCCAGGGCCTCGGCCTTGTCCTTGCACTGCATGATCGCGTACCCGCCGACGACCTCCTTGGACTCGGTGAACGGTCCGTCGGTGACGGAGATCTTCCCGCCCTCCCAGTGCACGCGGGTGCCCTGGGCGGTCGGCGTGAGGCCCGCGGTGTCCAGCATCACGCCGGCCTTGGTGATCTCCTCGATCAGCTCGCCCATCCGCTGCATCAGCTCCTCGCTGGGGCCCTCGGCGGGGGCGGTGTTCTCGTCGATCTTCACGAGCGACAGGTAACGGGGCATGGTGGCTCCTGTTGGTCCGTGCGGTGCGGGGTCGCTCCCCGCATCTCACCCTTGCGTCGAACGGCCGGCCCCCGGATCGACACGCTCACCGGAATTCCCCGAAGTTTTTTTCCGGGAGGCCTTCCGGCCCCTGCGCAGGGCCTACCGCAGGGACTCCCACAGCTCGCTCGCCGCCGGCTCCTTCGCGATCACCCGGTTGTGGTCGGAGGGCGCGGTCACCACCGGCATCATCACCGTCTTCGTGTGGTCGGAGGTCAGTCCCTTCAGGCTCTGCCCGAGCCGCATCAGCTCGCTGAGCGAGTCCAGGCCGGTGTCGGTGGTGAGGCTGGAGGTGACAGCGTCGGCGACCTCGTAGAGCTTGCCCGGGTTGGTCAGCAGGCTGATGGAGGCGATCCGGTCGAGGAGGGCCTTCACCAGTTTCTGCTGGAGGCCTATCCGGCCCAGGTCGCTGCCGTCGCCTATGCCGTGCCGGGTACGGGCGAGTGCCAGGGCCTGGGTGCCGTCGAGGTGGTGGGTGCCCTTCTTCAGGTGCAGGTGGCTGTCGTCGTCGTCGATGTCCTGGTCGGTGGTGACGGTCACCCCGCCGAGCGCGTCGACCAGTTTCGCGAAGCCCGAGAAGTCGATCTCCAGGTAGTGGTCCATGCGGACGCCGGTGATCGACTCGACCGTCTTGACCGCGCACACCGCCCCGCCCACCGAGTAGGCGCTGTTGAACATCGCGTTGTAGGCGACGGACGTCGAGCCGCCGGAGGAGAGCGGGCAGGAGGGCCGGGTGACGAGGGTGTCGCGCGGGATGCTGACGATCGTGGCGGACGTGCGGCCGGCGTCGACGTGGACGACCATCGCGGTGTCGGAGCGGGCGCCCGAGCTGCTGCCGCCTCCGAGCTTCTTGTTCTCCTTGCCGCTGCGCGAGTCCGAGCCCAGCACCAGGATGTTGATCGAGCCGGTGGGCAGCGGGGAGGCGGACGCGGACGGCCCGGCCGTCGGTGTCGTCACCGCCTTCGCCGGGCGGTCGTCCCCGAGCGCGCTGTTGATGTCGACGCTCTTGATGTTGTCGTTGAGGTGCCAGTAGACCCACCCCGCGCCCGCGATGCCGAGCGTCATGACCCCCGCCAGGGTGAGGCCGACGATCTTCAGCGCTCTCGACCGCCGGCCCACCCGTCTGCCCGCGCCGCCTTGCTGCTCGTGTCCCGTCACAAGTCAGGAACGTAAGTCCGAATTATTAGGGGACTGTTAGCGCGAGCACCGCGAAGAGGTTTTCTTCGGAAAATCTCACCCTTCTCACCCATGGTTCAGCCCACGGTTCAGCCCAGGGTGACGGTGGACACCGGATTGCTGCCGCTCCAGGACGCGTTGAACCCGAAGGTGACCGAACTCCCGTCCGTCACCGTCCCGTCGTAGGAGGCGTTGGCGCAGGAGACGGCCGCGCCGGACTGGGTGCAGACGGCGTTCCAGGCCTGGGTGCTCCGGCCCGGCGCCGTACGCCCAGCTCACGTTGGTCACGCTGTAGGCGGCGGTGCAGGCACCGGTCGGCGGTAACCCTCCGAAAGTTTCGGTTGTGCAACCGATTGACTTCGGAGGAGTGTGGAGGCGCCCGCACCACCCGTCAATACGTCAACTTTTTGCCAGGCCCGCCTCACGCGGTCGCGGGCGGCGCCGTGCTCGACCGCACCACCAGGCTCGTCGCCAGTTCCACCCGGGTCGCGGTCGTCGCCTCCTCCACCCGCCCCATCTCAAGCACCAGCCGCGCCGCCGCCTCGGCCATCTCGGTCAGCGGCTGCCGTACGGTCGTCAGCGGCGGCCCCACCCAGCGGGCCAGCGGCAGGTCGTCGAACCCGACGACGCTCACGTCCTCCGGGATGCGCAGCCCCAGCTCACGCGCGGCCTCGTAGAGCCCGAGGGCCTGGAGGTCGTTGCCGGTGAAGATCGCGGTGGGCCGGTCGGGCATGCGCAGCAGCTCCAGGCCGAGCCGGTAGCCGGCGTCGTGGTGGAAGTCGCCGGCCTTGATCAGGGCCGCGTCCACCGGCAGCCCGGCGGTCTCCAGCGCGGCCCGGTAGCCGTCCACCCGGGCCCGGCTGCACATCATCCGGGACGGCCCGCTGATCGCCCCGATGCGCCGGTGCCCCAGCTCGACCAGGTGCCGGGTGGCGGCGAGCCCGCCCTGCCAGTTGGTGGCCCCGATGGACGGCACGTCCGGCCCCGGATCCCCCGCCGGGTCCATCACCACGAACGGGATGGACCGGCTCAGCAGCAGCGCCCGCTGCGACTCGTCGAGCCCCGACAGCACCAGCACCACTCCGTGCGGCCGCCGCGCCGCCACCTGGTCCGCCCAGGTCCGCCCCGGCGTGAGCCGCCCGGCGCTCTCACTCAGCACGACGCTCAGGCCGGCGTCCCGGGCCACGTTCTCCACCCCCCGGATGACCTCCATCGCCCAGGCGCTCTCCAGCTCGTGGAAGACCAGGTCGATCAGCGGCGACCGGGAGGCCTCGGCGCGGCGCCGCCGGTAGCCGTAGGCGCGCAGCAGCTCCTCGACCCGGGTGCGGGTGGCCGGAGCGACGTCGGCGCGCCCGTTGAGGACCTTCGAAACAGTCGGAGCGGACACGCCGGCCTCACGGGCGATTTCGGCGAGCGTCGCCGTCTGCGTTTCTGTGGGCTTCGAAGGCGTCATGCCCGCGATCGTATCCCCGCGCTCCCCCTTGACGAAGACCTTCGCACGCCATAGGTTCCCGGAACATTCGGTGTGTGGTACGAAACATTCGTAGCAGCGTTCGTAGCAGAGAACCCGCAGGAAGCAGAGACGGGAGTTTCATGACCACCGCTCCTTGGCGCGACCCCGCGCTGCCCGCCGCCGCCCGTGTCGACGACCTGCTCACCCGGATGACGCTGGAGGAGAAGACCGCCCAGCTGTACGGCGTGTGGGTGGGTGCCGCCACGGACGGCGACGGGGTCGCCCCGCTGCAACGCGAGATGACCGCCGACTACGACTGGGACGAGCTGATCACCCTCGGCCTCGGCCAGCTGACCCGTTCCTTCGGCACCGCCCCGGTGGACCCGGCGCTGGGCGCGCGAGCACTGGCCCGCGCCCAGCGCCGGATCACCGCGGCCGGCCGCTTCGGCATCCCGGCGATCGCCCACGAGGAGTGCCTGGCCGGCTTCACCGCCTGGCAGGCGACGGCCTACCCGGTCCCGCTCGCCTGGGGCGCGGCCTTCGACCCGCCGCTGGTCGAGGAACTGGGCCGGCGCATCGGCGAGGACCTCCGCTCGGTCGGCGTCCACCAGGGCCTGGCCCCGGTCCTGGACGTGGTCCGCGACCCGCGCTGGGGACGGGTCGAGGAGACGATCGGCGAGGACCCGTACCTGGTCGGCACCATCGGCTCCGCGTACGTCCGGGGCCTGGAGTCGGCCGGCGTGATCGCCACCCTCAAGCACTTCGCCGGGTACGCCTCCTCCGCGGGCGCCCGCAACCTGGCCCCGGTCCGCGCCGGAGTACGGGAGTACGCGGACGTCACCCTCCCCCCGTTCGAGATGGCGCTCCGGGAGGGCGGGGCCCGCTCGGTGATGGCCGCCTACAACGAGACGGACGGCGTCCCGGCCTCCGCCGACTCCCGCCTGCTGACCGAACTCCTGCGCACCGACTGGGACTTCACCGGCACGGTCGTCGCCGACTACTTCGGCATCGGCTTCCTCCAGACCCTGCACCGCGTGGCGGGCACGGAAGCGGAGGCCGCCCACCTCGCCCTCGCCGCCGGCATCGACGTCGAACTCCCGACCCTGAAGTGCTACGGGCGTCCGCTGGTGGCGGCGGTCCGGGAGGGCACCGTCCCGGAGACACTCGTCGACCGGGCGGCCCGCCGGGTCCTGCTCCAGAAGTGCGGGCTGGGGATGCTGGACGAGGACTGGACCCCGGAGATCGAGCAGGACGGCCCGGTCGAGCTCGACTCGACGGCGAACCGCGCGCTGGCCCGCCGCCTGGCCGAGGAGTCGGTGGTCCTCCTCGACAATCCGGACGGCGCGCTCCCCCTCGCCCCCGACACCCGCATCGCCGTGGTCGGCCCCCGAGCCGCCGACGCCCTCGCCATGCTCGGCTGCTACTCCTTCCCGTCCCACGTCCTGACCCACCACCCCGAGGCCGACCTGGGCATCGCCATCCCTACGGTCCTTGAGTCGTTGCGCGCCGAACTCCCGGACGCGAAGGTGACGTTCGCCGAGGGCTGCGACGTCTCCGACCCCGGCACCGCGGGCTTCGAGGAGGCGGTGGCCCGTGCCGCGGAGGCGGACGTGTGCGTGGCGGTACTGGGCGACCGGGCAGGCCTGTTCGGCCGTGGGACATCGGGCGAGGGCTGCGACGTCACGGACCTCGGCCTGCCCGGGGTTCAGGCCGACCTGCTGGACGCGCTGCTCACGACGGGCGTCCCGGTGGTCCTCGTCCTCCTCACCGGCCGCCCGTACGCACTGGGCCGCTGGCACGGCCGGCTCGGCGCGGTGGTGCAGGCGTTCTTCCCCGGCGAGGAGGGCGGTCCTGCGGTGGCTGGAGTGCTGTCGGGCCGCGTCAACCCGTCGGGCCGCCTCCCGGTCAGCGTCCCGCGCGTGCCGGGCGGCCAGCCCTGGACCTACCTCCAGCCCCCGCTGGGCCTCGCGGGCGAGGTCAGCAACCTGGACCCGACCCCGCAGTACGCCTTCGGGCACGGCCGCTCGTACACGGCGTTCGCGTGGGACCTCGTCTCACCGGACACGGCCGAGATCGGCACGGACGGCTCGTACGGCGTGACCGTGGCCGTCCGCAACACCGGCGACCGCGCGGGCACCGAGGTCGTCCAGCTCTACCTCCACGACCCGGTGGCCTCGGTGACCCGCCCGGACGTCCGTCTCATCGGCTACCGGCGCGTGGACCTGGCCCCTGGCGAGTCGCGGAGGGTGACCTTCCACTTCCACGCGGACCTCTCGGCGTTCACGGACCGGGAGGGGGCGCGGGTGGTGGAGCCGGGCGCCCTGGAACTGCGGGCGGCGGCGTCGAGCACGGAGGTACGGGCGGTGACCCGCCTCCAACTGACCGGCCCGGTGCGCCGGTTGGGCCCGGACCGGGTCCTGCGCTGCGAGACGGCGGTGGACTGACCGTCAGACCGCGTCCGCCGCGTGCGCCACGAAGGGAGCCCAGGCGACGGGGGTGAGGGCGAGGTGGGGGCGGGCGCGGTCTTTGGAGTCACGGATGTGGATGGTGGTGGGGGTGGCGGCTACTTCTGTGCAGCTATCGCCCTGGTCGGTACTGTGGGTGGATTTGCGCCAGGCCAGAGCGACTTCGACGCAGTTGTCGCCCTGGTCGCTGCTGTAGCTGGACTTGAACCACGCCAGTTCGGGGGTGCCGCTCATAGCTCTCCTCTGATGCGCTCCAGCAGGCTCACAGAGTCCCAGGGGCTGAGAGCCTGTGCGCGGAGTGTCGCATAACGACGGTGGAGGATGGCCGCCTCTTTCGGGTCAGCGATCAATTGTCCCGTCTGCTGCCCCTCCGAGTAGGCGAGACGCCTCCCGTCCGCCGTCTCCAGCAAGGCGAGCGGGCCGCCCAAGCCCGCATGCACCTCGCTTTCCATTGCCGAACACCACTCGCACGTACGGCTCGCACTGCAACAGCCCCGGAACCAAACGGCATTCATAGGTGGCCAGGCTCGCCGCCTCCTGCTCCAGCGCGGCCCACTTCCGGAACCACACCGCGAACCCCGGCTGCCGCGCCACCCTCCCGAACGCCTTCCGCAAGGCGCCCGTGTTCCCCAGCACCCCCTCCGCCGCGTCCATGAAACTCTGGTCCGCCAGCCTCCTCCCGAGCTCGATCGAAGCCACCGAGTGCTTGGACATGTGGACCCTCGCCCCGAACTCCTCCCGGCTCAGCCCCGCATGCTCCCGCAGCCCCTGCACGAACGCCCCGAAGGTCTTCATGCTGTCCGACGACTCGGGCTCACCGTTCACCTCAACGCCACCACTCACGCACTCAGCGTGACGGTCGTCGACGCCCGCGCGCAGCCGTATCGCGTAAGCGGATAAAAATATCCGGTTAGTGTTACCGTGGCTGCGCAGCCGTCGTCCGACGACATGAGGACATGAGGAGTGCCGATGTCGCGCAGCAAGTGGCTCCCGGTGGGAGCCGCCGTCCTGATCGTGAACGCGTTGCAGTGGGTGATCGCCGAGGGCGCCACCGCGGCGGCCTGGAACGATCCGCCCTACAGCTACGCCCGGAACTACATCAGCGACCTCGGCGTGCCCGACTGCGGTGCGAACTTCCAGGGGCGCGACATCTGCTCGCCGTCGCACACGCTGATGAACACGTCGTTCGCGCTCCAGGGAATCCTGTTCGCGGCCGGGGTGCTGCTGGTGGCGCTGCCGCTCGTCGAGGGACGGGCGCGGCGCGTCGTGACGTCGCTGGCGGTCGCGCACGCCGTCGGATTCGTGATGGTCGCCCTTTTCCACGGCTCCTCGGAGGGGGCGGACTACAGCCTGGTCCTCCATGTCGTGGGCGCCGGGATCGGCATCCTGTGCGCGAACACGCTGGCGATCACGGCGGGGGCGTCGCGGAGCCTGGGGCGGCGCCTCGGGCTGCCGAAGCCGTACCGCGTCTTCAGTGTCGCGGTCGGATCCCTCGGCCTGCTGAGCGAGCTCCTCACGGGCGTCTCCACGAGCGCGGCCGGTGCGTTCGAGCGGGGCGGGGTCTACTCCTGGCTGCTGTGGAGCGTCGTGACGGGTGGGCTGGTCCTGGCCAGGCAGTTCCGCTCGTCGGCCGTGGTGGAGAATGTCTTGGCGTGACCCCGGATACGACGCAACGCCCGCTCCGCGCGGACGCCGAACGGAACCGTCGGCTGATCATGGAGACGGCCGAGCGCATGTTCGCCGAGCGGGGAGCCGTCGCCACCCTCAACGAGATCGCGCACGAGGCGGGCGTCGGGGTCGGCACGGTCTACCGCCGCTTCCCGGACCTGCAGACGCTGGTGGACGCCCTGTTCACGGAGCGGTTCACCACGTTCCTGGAGGTCGCGGCGGCGGCCGCGGAGCAGCCGGATCCGGGGCGGGCGCTGCGCCACTACCTGCTGGAGGCGGCGCGACGGCGGGCGCAGGACAGGGCGCTGGAGGTCATCCTCGCCCACGCGGACGTCGCGGCCGAGCCGATCGCCCGGATGCGCGACGACCTGGGGCGCCATGTCGACGGCCTGGCGGAGCGGGCCGTGGCGGCCGGCGCCGTCCGCGAGGACTTCGCCTCCGCCGACGTGTACGCGTTCCTCCTCATGATCGGCACGGTCGCCGACCGCACCGAGGACGTCGCACCCGACGCCTGGCGCCGCTACGCGGAGCTGCTGCTGACCGGCTTCGGCCTGGCGCAGGACCCGGGCCCGAAGGATTCGGCGCCGCGCCCGCCTGTGATGACCGACGCCCAGGCACTCCAGATCTGGCCGAAGCGGACGGCCTCCGAGAGCTGAGCGCTCCGCCGGAAGTGCCGCGACGCGTCGCCGTTCGGCCCCGGCGCCGTCGTGGCCGGCCGCGCCGGCCTCCGCCCTGGGGTACCAGTGACCCTTCGGGGCGCTCAGTCCGCCGCCACCGACTCGAACCGCCACCGGTGCACCGGGCGGCTCACCAACTCCTCCGGCGGGGTGGCAAGTTCGGGCAGGCCCGGGTCGTCGTACGACGAATCCCACCAGGTGATCACCAGCACCCGGTCCTGCGGTGCCCGGAAGGTCTCGCGGCGCAACGGGGGCGCGGGGAGCACCTGTTGGCCCGCCCAGGCCAGCAACTCCGCGCCCCGGCCCGGTACCGCCCGCGCCTCCCACATCAACGCGACCGTCACGAGTAGAGGTTCTCCTTGCTGACCTCGTGCACGTGGTCGTGGTGGTGGCTGCCGGGGACGTGCGGGTCGGTCACCGGCAGGGAGCTGTCCGCCGAGAGGTCCCAGCCGGACGGGGTCCGGTTGCGGGCGACCATCTCCGCGCCGAGCGCGGCCACCATCGCGCCGTTGTCCGTGCACAGCTTCATCCGCGGCACCCGGAGCCGGATGCCGGCCGCCTCGCAGCGCTCCTGGGCGAGGGCGCGGAGGCGGGAGTTGGCGGCGACCCCGCCGCCGATCATCAGGTGGTCGACGCCCTCGTCGCGGCAGGCGCGGACGGCCTTGCGGGTCAGGACGTCGACGACCGCCTCCTGGAAGGAGGCGGACACGTCGCGGACCGGGACCTCCTCGCCCGCCGCCCGCTTGGCCTCGATCCAGCGGGCCACCGCCGTCTTGAGACCGGAGAAGGAGAAGTCGTACGCCGGGTCGCGGGGGCCGGTGAGGCCGCGCGGGAAGGCGATCGCCGCGGGGTCGCCCTCCTTCGCGTACCGGTCGATGACCGGGCCGCCCGGGAACCCCAGGTTCAGCACGCGCGCGATCTTGTCGAAGGCCTCGCCGGCCGCGTCGTCGATGGTCGCGCCGAGCGGCCGCACGTCGGAGGTGATGTCCGAGGACAGCAGGAGCGAGGAGTGGCCGCCGGAGACCAGCAGGGCCATCGTCGGCTCCGGGAGCGGACCGTGTTCCAGCTGGTCGACGCAGATGTGGGAGGCGAGGTGGTTCACGCCGTAGAGCGGCTTGCCGAGCGCGTACGCGTACGCCTTCGCCGCCGAGACGCCGACCAGCAGCGCCCCTGCCAGGCCGGGGCCCGCCGTGACCGCGACGCCGTCGAGGTCCTTCGCGCTCACCCCCGCGTCCTTCAGGGCCCGTTCGATGGTCGGGACCATCGCCTCAAGGTGCGCCCTGGACGCCACCTCGGGGACGACCCCGCCGAAGCGCGCGTGCTCGTCGACGGAGGAGGCGACGGCGTCGGCGAGCAGGGTGGTGCCCCGGACGATGCCGACGCCGGTCTCGTCGCAGGAGGTCTCGATCCCCAGCACCAGGGGTTCGTCAGCCATTGATCTCGGTTCCTTGTTCTGAGGTGGGCCCGGTGGCGGAGCCACTGCCGGGCTGCCCGGTCGTCAGGCGCATCACCAGGGCGTCCACGTTCCCCGGCTGGTAGTAGCCGCGTCTGAACCCGATGGGCTCGAAGCCGAACCGCTCGTAGAGCTTCTGGGCGCGGATGTTGTCGACCCGGCACTCCAGCATGACCTCGGCGCACTCGAAGGCGGTCGCGGCCCGCAGCAGTTCGGTGAGCAGCTCCGCGCCGAGCCCGGTGCCCCACTGGTCACGGCGTACGGCGATGGTCTGGATGTCGCCGACCGCGGCGGAGCCGCCGTCGTCGGACGTGGCGCCCTGGGC
Organism: Streptomyces sp. NPDC001507; assembly: GCF_042894765.1. NCBI lineage: Bacteria > Bacillati > Actinomycetota > Actinomycetes > Kitasatosporales > Streptomycetaceae > Streptomyces > Streptomyces sp. NPDC001507. The sequence continues at coordinate 335,260 of NZ_JBIAVV010000009.1, read as the reverse complement.
GGCGAGCCCCCCGTACCCGACGATCCGGTCGCCCTCCGTGGCCACCACGTACCGCCGGGTCGCCGCGGGTCCCCTGGCATGCGCCAGTTCGGACCAGAACATCCCCCGCGACCAGGCGTCCTCGGGGAACAGGTCCTTCTCCAGCTCCAGGACCGGGTCGATGTCCCACCAGCGCATCTCGCGCAGCTGTGCGGTCACTTCGGGGTGACCACCTTGTAGTTCTTGGGCACCTGGGCGTCCGGCCGGCGCAGGTACAGCGGCCGGGGCGCGGGCAGTTCCTCGCCGGCGGCCAGCTTCACGACGGCCAGCGACGCCAGGGCCGCGGCGGAGACGTGCTCGGGTTCGTGGACGACCGGGAAGGTGTCGGGGTACAGCAGCGCCCCGGCGCCGACGGCGGGCAACCCCGCGACCTGCTCGGCGATGTCGCCCGGCCGGTCCACGGCGGGCTCCGTGCGCCGGGTGCGCGAGTCCTCGTACACCGCCCAGTAGACCTCTTTGCGGCGGGCGTCGGTCGCGACGACGAACGGGCCCTTCTCGATGTCGGCCGCGTAGGCGAGCCCGTCGAGCGTGCACAGGCCGTGGACGGGCACGCCGAGCGCGAGCCCGAAGGTGTCCGCGGTCATCAGACCGACCCGCAGGCCGGTGTAGGGGCCGGGACCGATGCCGGTGACGATCTCGGTGACGGCTTCCAGCTTGACCCCGGCCTCGGCGAGGACTCGGTCGACGGCCGGCAGCAGCAGCTCGCCGTGCCGGCGCGCGTCCACCTGGCTGGACGAGGCGATGACGGCCGTACCGTCGTGCAGGGCGACGGTGACGGCGGGGGTGGCGGTATCCAGAGCGAGCAAGAGCACGCGAACAGCCTACGGCTCCGGCGCCGCGAGCACGCCCGGCCGGGTCGGGCGGTCACTGACTGCTACGGTCTGTACGAAGTACGACATATACGGCGAGGCTCCCCGTGAGGCTCTACGGCAGGCAGAGGTGGCGCACGTGGCAGGGACCAGCTCGGGAGTCGTGGCAGGCCTCACCGCGGCGGCCCTCGGAGCGGTCGGTTTCCTCGCCTACCAGGCCTCGGCCACCGTCCCGCCCGGCCTCGGCGGCCGGTCGTCGGCGAGCCCCGCGCCCGGCGCGCCCGCCGCCAAGGCGCCCCGGGACCACCGTCATCCCACCGCCCTGCCGAACACGTCCGGGACGGGTGAACGGGTGGTGTACTCGGTGGACGACGACCGGGTCTGGCTCGTCAACGAGCGGGGCCGCGTCGAGCGCACCTTCAAGGTGAGCCCCGGCACCATCGACCCGCCGCTCGGCGCCTACTGGGTGACGTCCCGCTCGAAGGCCGTCACCGGCACCGACGGTCTCCCCATCGAGCACGTGGTCCGCTTCACCACCACGAAGGACGGCTCCGCCATCGGCTTCAGCGCGGTCACCGCCCAGCGCGCCGCCGCACCTCCCGACCCCACGGTCAAGACGGGCGGCATCCGCGAGACCCGCGCGGACGGCAACGCGATGTGGAACTTCGCGACGATCGGCGTGAAGGTGGTCGTGATCCGCTGACGCGCCCCGGCCGGCGGCGCACCGCCGATCCGCTGAAGCGCCCCGGCTCGGCGGCGCAGCCGCCGCTGGGGGGCGCGAGGCTGTATGTGATGTGCGGCTCCGCCGCGTGGGCGCGCCCAGCCCCCACCGGCCCGCACGGAGCCGCCGGCCGAACCCGACTACGCGCTCCGCGGGAGGTCCAGCGTTCCGCCGGCTGCCACGCCGTCGTGGCTGGTCGCGCAGTTCCCCGCGCCCCTTCGGGGCGCTGCCGGCGTTCTCGGCGGCCGGGACACCGCGGCAGCGCACGCGCAGGCCGCCAGCAGCTCACGCATGGAGACCCCGGGAACCACGGCGGCCACGGCAGGTCGCCGCTCCTCGGACTGGGACACGGACACGGGCGCCTCCTGAGGTGCGGGGGCGGGCATAGTTAGGTAGACCTAACTACAGGCTGGGTACCATGTGACCACGCCCGATACGCCCGGCGCAACACTTTGCCGACGCCTTGTCGGAACGTTCACACGGCGCTCAGGCCGACAGCACCCCGAGGTCCACCCCGTCCCACCGCTCCCCCAGCCCCGCCAGGGTCACGTGCCGAACCTCGTCGGTGGTCTCGCCGACCGCCCGGTGGATGCCGACCACGAGCCGGTCGTCGGTCAGCTCCTCGACCTTGCCCTCGCCCCACTCCACGACGACCACGGACTCGGGCAGCGAGACGTCGAGGTCGAGGTCCTCCATCTCGTCGAGCCCGCCGCCCAGGCGGTACGCGTCCACGTGGACGAGCGGCGGACCGTCCCCCAGGGACGGATGCACGCGGGCGATGACGAACGTCGGCGACGTGACGGCCCCGCGTACCCCGAGCCCCTCGCCCAGTCCCCGCGTCAGCGTCGTCTTGCCGGCGCCGAGCTCCCCGCTGAGCATCACGAGGTCACCGGCGCGCAGCAACTTCGCCAGTCGGCGGCCCAGCTCCCCCATCTGCTCGGGGGAGGTGACGATCAACTCGGTCTCAGCCTGGCTGTGCCGTGCTGCTGGTGCTTCCATAGCCACTTACGGTAGCCCCTGCCGGCACGGCACCCGCGCGGGTGAGCAGGTCGGCGAGGCGGTCGGTGACCACTTCCGGGTGTTCCAGCATGACCAGGTGCCCGGCGTCCGCGACGAGCACCAGTTCGGCGTCGGGCAACAGGTCGGCGATGACCTCGCTGTGCTCGCTGGGCGTGACGAGGTCCTGCACCCCGGCCAGCACCAGCACCGGCAGGTTCTGGAAGTAGGCGAGGGCCGCGGTCTTGTCGTGGTCGGTGAAGGCCGGGTAGAACTCGGCGACCACGTCGATCGGCGTCGACTCGATCATCCGCTCCGCGAACCGCTCCACCGCCGGGTCGACGTCCTTGGACGCGAACGAGTACCGCTTGATGATCCCGGCGAAGAGATCCGCGGTGACCCGCCGCCCCTTCTCCACCAGCGCGGCCTGCGTGCCCAGCGCCTTCAGCACCCCGGGCAGCACCCGGCGCACCACGTTGACGCCGGCGACCGGCAGCCCGAAGTTGACCTCGCCGAGCCGCCCGGACGAGGTACCGACGAAGGCGGTGGCGACCACCCGCTCCCGGATCAGGTCGGGGTACTGCGCGGCCAGCGCCATCACCGTCATGCCGCCCATGGAGTGCCCGACCAGCACGATCGGCCCCTCCGGCACGGCCGCGTCCAGGACGGCCTTCAGGTCCCGGCCCAGCTGGTCGATGGTGAGCTCCACCCCGTCCTCGTGCTGGGCGACGCCCCGCCCGGAGCGGCCGTGGCTGCGCTGGTCCCAGTGCACGGTGCGCACGACGCCGCGCAGGGCCGCCCGCTGGAAGTGCCAGGAGTCCTGGTTGAGGCAGTAGCCGTGGCTGAAGACGACGGTGACGGGCGCGGGCGCCTTGCGGCCGAAGAGGCGGCGGCGGCGCGGCGAGACGGCGGGGCCGGGGTCGGGGACCACCTCGTCGACCTCGTAGTACAGCTCGGTGCCGTCGTCGGCGTACGCCTTGCCGGGGATGCCGCGCAGGGTGCCGTACGGGCCCGCCGAGTCCAGAGCGAGGCGGGCCTTGCGGCGCATCCCGCGGCCGACGGTCATCCGTTCCACGGCGACACCGGCGGCCGCCCCGGCGGCGAGCACTCCTATGGCTGCGCCGGCGACGCCCGTCACCTTGCGCCAGCTGCCGGAGGCCGCCCCCGTGGCCGAGGCGACGACGGCCGCCGCGGCGGCTTCCGCTACGGCCTCCGCACTGCTCTCGCTCACGTACCGCTCCTCTTCGCCGTACTGCAGTTCGCTGCCTAGCTGACACGGGTGATGCTGACGCGACGCATGTTGCCGTTGTTGCTGTTGCTGTTGATACAGGTGTAACCGGGTCGTGCCGCCGCCGAACCCCTGGGGTCAGGCGCCGTCCCCTGGTTCTTGCCCATTCGGTTCCCCGTTCACATAGACGCGGGGTACCCGGGTTCCGATGCGCGTGACGATTTCGTATGCGATCGTGCCCGCGGCCTGGGCCCAGTCCTCGGCGGTGGGCTCGCCCCGGTCGCCCGGACCGAACAGCACCGCCTCCGCGCCGACTTCGGGCTCGTCGCCGCCGAGGTCCACGACGAACTGGTCCATGGCGATGCGCCCGGCGGCCGTCCGCCACTTGCCGCCGACCAGCACGGGCCCGGCGCCGGAGGCGTGCCGCGGGATACCGTCCGCGTAGCCGACGGGGACGAGTCCGAGAGTGGTCTCGCCGGGCGTGACGTAGTGGTGCCCGTAGCTGACCCCGTGCCCGCCCGGTACGTGCTTCACGAGGGCGAGCGAGGCGGACAGCGTCATCACGGGGCGCAGCCCGAAGTCGGCCGCGCTGCCCAGCTCGGGGCTGGGCGAGAGGCCGTAGAGCGCGATGCCCGTACGGATCAGGTCGAAGTGGGTCTCGGGGAGGGTGAGGGTGGCCGGCGAGTTGGCGATGTGCCGCACCTCGGGACGCACGCCCTGCCCCTCGGCGTACCCGAGGAGCTCGCGGAAGAGGGTGAGCTGGGCGGCGATGGAGGGGTGGCCGGGCTCGTCGGCGCAGGCGAAGTGCGACCACAGTCCGGTGATCCGGAGAAGTCCCGCGGCCTCGGCGCGCAGCGCCTCGCGGACCAGCTCGGGCCAGTCGGCGGGCTGGCAGCCGTTGCGCCCGAGCCCGGTGTCGGCCTTGAGCTGCACGCGGGCCGGGCGTCCTGCCGCCCGCGCCGCCTCGGTCACCTCGCGCAGGGCCCACATGCCGCTCACCGACACGTCGAGGTCGGCCTCGACCGCCTCCCGCCAGGGCCCGCCCGGCGTCCACAGCCAGCACATGATCCGCACGTCCGCGGGCAGCCCGGGGTCCGCGCGCAGCGCCAGGGCCTCCTCCGGGGTGGCCGTGCCCAGCCAGCTCGCGCCCGCCTCGACGGCCGCGCGGGCGCACCGCACGGCCCCGTGGCCGTACGCGTCGGACTTCACCACGGCCATCAGGGCCGCGCCCGGCGCGAGGGCACGCAGGGTCCGCGCATTGGCCCGCAGGGCGGCCAGGTCGATCTCGGCGCGGGCGCGCAGGGGCGCGGTCGGTGCGGTCTGCGCAGTCTGCGCCGTCGGTGTCTCACTCATCGCGCCCCCAGTGTCTCAGAGGCCTCCGACAGCCCTCAGGCACAGCCCCGGGTACCGGACTCAGGTACCCGTACGGTGGCCCCACACGTACACCTTGTCGCCCTTCTTCAGCACGCTCCACAGTTTCTTCGCGTCGCCGAGCTTGAGGTTCACGCAGCCCCAGGAGCCGACGGTGGTGTAGATGGAGCCGTACACGGCGTGGAAGGCCTGGCCGCCGTCGAAGAACTGGGCGTAGGGCATGGGCGAGTTGTACAGCGTCGACCAGTGGTTCTTGTGCCGCCAGTAGACGGTGTGCCACCCGGCCCGGGTCGCGTACCCCTTCCGCCCGCTGCGCATCTGCACCGGCCCGTAGACCACCTTGCTGCCCTTCTGCACCCAGGTGACCTGCCGGTTGAGGTCCACGCAGGCGACCCGGTACGACTTCACGGGGCAGTTCCCGGCGGCGTTCGGGCTCTTCTTCGCCGACAGCAGCATCATCTGGTACCAGGTCACGGGCCCGGCGAACCCGATCGCCGGCTTGATCTTGTACTTCTTCTGGAACTTCTGGATGGCCTTGCAGTCGGCGGCGGACTGCTTGCCGTCCGCCTTCAGCTTCAGCCACTGCTCGATCTGCTTCTGATACGGCCCGGTCAGCTTGGAGCAGCTCACCTTGGAGACGGCGTCGCTGAGCGGCACGTACTCGATGAGGTCGTACGTCCCGGGCGCCGCCGCCTTCGGCTCGACGGCGTCCTCCTTGGCGGTGGGCGTGTAGACCCTGGGCGCCAGCATCTGGTCGGGGGTGTCGATCTGCCAGGGCTGCGCGGGACCCGGCGCGACCCCCGGCACCAGCTCCGACTCGGGGACGGCGGCGCCCGGTTCGGGGGCGGCGCCGTCCGCGGCCCCGGTCCCGGCACCGAGGCAGAGCACAGCCACGGCGACCACGAGAACCCCTGCGACCTCCCGCACCAGGCCACACCGATAACGCGCGATTCGTCCATAAATCATGCGATCAGACAACCCCGCGCGGCCCGGAATTCCGGGAAGCCGCGCGGCGAGGTCACCCAGGGGGCGCAGGGAACTGCGCGCCGAGTCACCGGGGCGCAGAGCAGCGCCCCGTAAGGGGCGCGGGGAACTGCGCGCCGGGTCACCGGGGGGGCAGGGCAGCGCCCCGTAAGGGGCGCGGGGAACTGCGCGCCCAGCCACGACGGCGCCGCACCCGACCGTCCGGCGCCGGCCGGGGTCCGGGGCGGAGCCCCGCGACGGTGCCGCTCTGTCCTACCGAGTCGGGTGGGCGGGTGGGAAAACGCCCCGCCACGCCGCCGGCAACTCGTCCGCGACGGCGTGCGCCACCGTCGGCGCCCCCTCCGCCGCGAACCGCCCCGCGAGCCCGTGCAGATACGCCGCCACACTCCCGGCGTCCCTCCCCGAAAGCCCCGCCGCCAGCAACGACCCCGCCAGCCCCGACAGCACGTCCCCGCTCCCGGCGGTGGCGAGCCAGGGCGTCCCCGTCGCGTTCACCCGGACGGCGGACCCGCCCCCCGCCGCCACCAGCGTCGTCGACCCCTTCAGCAGCACCGTCGCCCGGTACGCCGCCGCCAGCTCCCGCACCGCCGCCAGCCGGCCGGCCTCGACCTCCTCGCGCCGTACCCCCAGCAGGGCCGCCGCCTCCCCGGCATGCGGCGTCATCAGGGTCGGCGCCGTTCGGCCGCGCACCGCCTCCCGGTCGGCGAGCCGCAGCCCGTCCGCGTCGACCAGCACCGGCACGTCCGCCGCCAACACCTCGGCGACGGCGTCGGCGTCGTCCCCGACCCCCGGCCCGGCCACCCACGCCTGCACCCGCCCGGCCTTCCGCGGTCCCCCGTCCGACACCAGCGTCTCGGGAAAGCGGGCCAGCACCTCGTCCTTGGCCGGCCCGACGTACCGTACGGCCCCGGCGCCGCCCCGCAGCGCCCCCGCGACCGCGAGCACCGCGGCCCCCGGATACCGCGCCGACCCGGCCACGATGCCCACCACCCCGCGCCGGTACTTGTCACTCTCCGCCGACGGCACCGGCAGCAGCCGCGCCACGTCCACGTCCTGCAACGCCTCCAGCTCGGCCTCCTCGGGCAGTTCGAGCCCGATGTCGACCAGCCGCACCGAACCGGCGTACTCCCGCGCCGGATCGATCAGCAGCCCCGGCTTGTGCGTCCCGAAGGTCACGGTCAGGTCCGCCCGTACGGCCGCCGCCCCGCGCACCTCGCCGGTGTCCGCCTCCACCCCGCTCGGCAGGTCCACGGCGACGACGGCGGCCCGGGACCGCTCCACGACCGCCACCAGTGCGGCCGCATCGGGCCGCAGCCCGCCCTTCCCGCCGATCCCCACGATCCCGTCGACGACGAGATCGGCCCGCAGGACCAACTCCTCGGCGCCGCCGTCCCGCACGACGGTCCCTCCGGCCCTGCGCAGTGCCGCAAGACCGCCCTCGTGCGTGCGCTCCGGCGCGAGCAGCACGGCCGCGACCCCCGCCCCCCGGCGGGCCAGCCGCGCTCCGGCGTACAGGGCGTCCCCGCCGTTGTCCCCGCTGCCGACCAGCAGGACCACCCGGCTGCCGTACACCCGTCCGAGCAAGTCGGCGCAGGCGGCGGCCAGCCCGGCGGCGGCCCGCTGCATCAGCGCCCCTTCCGGCAGCCGCGCCATCAGCTCCCGCTCGGCCGCCCGTACCGTCTCCACGCTGTAAGCAGTCCGCATGCCCCGAGTCTGCCCCGGAACCGGCGGGACGCGCATCCGCCCCGCCCCGCCCGGGTCACCCCTCGGCGATCACCACCGCCGACGCCACCCCGGCGTCGTGACTGAGCGACACATGCCACGACCGCACGCCCAGTTCCGCCGCGCAGGCGGCCACGCTGCCCTGCACCTGCAGCCGCGGCCGCCCGTTGTCCTCGACGACGACCTCCACGTCCGTCCAGAGCAGCCCCGGCGGTGCGCCGAGCGCCTTGGCCAGCGCCTCCTTGGCCGCGAAACGCGCCGCGAGCGAGGCGACACCGCGCCGCTCCCCGCTCGGCAGATACAGCTCCCGCTCGACGAACAGCCGCCCGGCCAGCCCGGGAGTCCGTTCCAGCGACTCCCGGAACCGGTCGATCTCGGCGACGTCGATGCCTACCCCGATGATGCTCACCAGAGCACCTTACGGCCCGTCAGGCGAGCGGAGGCCGGGCCGCGTCCCGCTAGCGGCCGATCTTGTCCAGCTCGGCGAGATCCTCGTCGGAGAGCGCGAGTCCCGCGCCGGCGACGTTCTCCCGCAGGTGCGCCGCCGACGAAGTGCCGGGAATGAGCAGGATGTTCGGCGACCGCCGCAGCAGCCAGGCAAGGGCGACCGACATCGGCGTCGCGTCCAGCCGGGCGGCCACGGCGGACAGTGCCGTGGACTGCAGCGGGGTGAAACCGCCGAGCGGGAAGAAGGGCACGTAGGCGATGCCCTCGGCGGCGAGGTCGTCGATCAGCTCGTCGTCCTGGCGGTGGGCGAGGTTGTACATGTTCTGCACGCACACGACCGGCGCGATCGTCCGCGCCTCGGCGACCTGTTCCGGCGTCGCGTTGCTCACTCCGAGGTGCCGGACCAGGCCTTGCCGGCGGAGTTCGGCGAGTGCTTCGAAGGGCTCGGCGAGCGAACCGGGCTGGAACCCCTGGGCGTCGCCGAGCCGGAGGTTGACCACGTCGAGGGAGTCGAGGCCGAGGTCGTCGAGGTTCTCCTGGACGGCGCGGCGCAGGTCCTCGGGCCGCCGCGCGGGAATCCAGCCGCCCTCCCGGTCGCGGACCGCGCCGACCTTGGTCACGATGTGCAGCGACGCGGGGTACGGGTGCAGGGCCGCACGGATCAGCCGGTTGGTGACGCGCGGTCCGTACGCCCCTGCGGTGTCGATGTGGGTGATCCCGAGGGCGACGGCCTCGCGCAGGACGGCGAGCGCGCCGTCAGGGTCGGCGGGCGGGCCCATGACCCCGGGGCCGGCGAGCTGCATGGCGCCGTAGCCGACACGGGTGACGGTCAGATCGCCCAGGGCCCAGGTGCCGCCGGGCAGCGATGCGGAGGGTGTGTTGTCCATGCCGTCGATGGTCACTCGCGGACCCGCCGCGCATCCAATACCGGCTCAGTGCCCTGTCATACCCGTCGGGTATCACCGACGTACGCTGTGACCATGGACACCACGGACGCCACGGACGCCACGGACGCCACGGACGCCACGGCCACGTTGGAGACCCGTGAGCTGAGGTACTTCCTGGCCGTCGCCGAGGAGCTGCACTTCGGCCGCGCCGCCGAGCGCCTCGGCATCGCGCAGCCGCCGCTGTCCCGGGCGATCCAGCAGCTGGAACGGCGTCTCGGCGTCCGCCTGCTGGACCGCGACCGCCGCGGCGTCTCCCTGACCGGCGCCGGAGAGGTGCTGCTGCACGAGGGCCGCGCGGCCCTCGACGCGACCACCGCGGCAGTCCGCCGCACCCGTCGTGCCGGTGGTGCCGGCGGTCCGGGCGGTCCCCGCGAGCGCCTGGTGCTGGCGGTGAAGGCCGGCTCGTCCCACGAGCTGCTGCACAAGCTCCTCGACGCCTACGCCGCCGAGCCCGGCGCCGCCGAGATCGAGGTACTGCCCACGGGCCTGTGCGAGCAGGAAGGGATGCTGCGCGACGGCCGCGCCGACGTGGCGCTCATGCACGCTCCGTTCAACTCCCTCGCCGGGTTCGACAGCGAGGAGCTGACGACCGAGGGGCAGATCGCCGTCCTGCCCGCCGGTCACCCCCTCGCCGCGCACCGGACGCTGTCCCTGGCCGACGTCGTCGACGTCCCCGGCCTGCCGCTCGCCCGCTGGCCCCGTCACGGCACGTACCCGCCCGGCCCGGGCCCCGAGATCCACGACCAGACCCAGCTGGCGCAGCTGATCGCCCTCGGGCGCACCGTGACCGTCCTGCCCGACTCGGCCCGCGCCTGGCTGTGGGCCGAGCACGCCGCCGTCCCGCTGACCGACGCGCCTCCCGTGGTCACCCACATCGCCTGGCCCGCACACAGCCGATCCCTCGCCATCGCCGCCCTGGTCCGCACGGCCACCCGGCTCTGACCCCTCACCGGGCCCGTCACTCCCGCCGGGACGGGCCCGTTCTCCTCACTCCACCGTCACCGACTTGGCGAGGTTGCGCGGCTGGTCCACCTCGTTGCCCCGGGCGGTGGCCAGCTCGCAGGCGAAGACCTGGAGCGGGACGGTGGCGACCAGCGGCTGGAGCAGGGTCGGGGTGGCGGGGATCCGGATCAGGTGGTCGGCGTACGGTACGACCGCCTCGTCGCCGTCCTCCGCGATCACGATGGTGCGGGCGCCGCGGGCCCGGATCTCCTGGATGTTGGACACGATCTTGTCGTGGAGGACCGAGCGGCCGCGCGGGGACGGGACCACGACCACCACCGGCAGGTCCTCCTCGATCAGCGCGATCGGCCCGTGCTTCAGCTCGCCCGCCGCGAAGCCCTCGGCGTGCATGTACGCCAGCTCCTTGAGCTTCAGGGCGCCTTCGAGGGCCACCGGGTAGCCGACGTGCCGGCCGAGGAACAGCACGGTCTTCTTGTCCGCCAGCGTCCGCGCCAGCGCCCGTACCGGCTCCATGGTCTCCAGGACCCGCTCGACCTCGCCGGAGATGTGCGAGAGGTCCCGGATCACGGCGCTGATCTCGTCGCCCCACTTGGTGCCCCGCACCTGGCCGAGATACAGCGCCACCAGGTAGCAGGCCACCAGCTGGGTGAGGAACGCCTTGGTCGAGGCGACCGCGACCTCGGGTCCGGCGTGGGTGTACAGCACCGCGTCCGACTCGCGCGGGATCGTCGAGCCGTTGGTGTTGCAGATCGCGAGGACCTTGGAGCCCTGCTCGCGGGCGTGCCTGAGCGCCATCAGGGTGTCCATGGTCTCCCCGGACTGGGAGATGGCGATGACCAGTGAGCGCGAGTCCAGGATCGGGTCCCGGTACCGGAACTCGCTCGCCAGCTCCACCTCGCACGGGATGCGCGTCCAGTGCTCGATGGCGTACTTGGCGATCAGGCCGGCGTGGAAGGCCGTACCGCAGGCGACGATGACGACCTTGTCGACCTCCCGGAGCTCGGCGGCGCCGATCCGGACCTCGTCCAGCGTCAGCGAGCCGTTCGCGTCGATGCGGCCCAGGAGCGTATCGGCGACCGCCTTGGGCTGCTCGGCGATCTCCTTGAGCATGAAGTAGTCATAACCCCCCTTTTCCGCCGCCGACGCGTCCCAGTCGACGTGGTACGAGCGGACGTCCGCCGGAGCGCCGTCGAAGCCCGTCACCGTCACGCCGTCCCGGCGCAGCTCCACCACCTGGTCCTGGCCCAGCTCGATCGCCGACCGCGTGTGGGCGATGAACGCGGCGACGTCCGAGGCGAGAAAGGCCTCGCCCTCTCCAACGCCCACCACGAGCGGGGAGTTCCGGCGTGCGCCGACGACCACGTCCGGATCGTCGGCGTGCACCGCGACCAGCGTGAACGCGCCCTCCAGCCGCCGGCACACCAGCCGCATCGCCTCGGCGAGGTCGGCGGTGCCGGAGAACTCCTCGGCGAGCAGGTGCGCGACCACCTCGGTGTCCGTCTCGGACGCGAGGTCGTGCCCGCGCTCGGCCAACTCCCCGCGCAGCGCGGCGAAGTTCTCGATGATCCCGTTGTGGACGACGGCGACCCGGCCCGCGTTGTCGAGGTGCGGGTGCGCGTTGGCGTCCGTCGGCCCGCCGTGCGTGGCCCAGCGGGTGTGCCCGATGCCGGTGGCACCGGTCGGCAGCGGCCGCTCCGTCAGCTCCTTCTCCAGGTTGACCAGCTTCCCGGCCTTCTTCGCCGAGGCCAGCCCGCCGTCCGCGAGCACGGCGACACCCGCCGAGTCGTACCCCCGGTACTCCAGCCGCTTGAGCCCGGCGACCACCACATCGAGCGCCGACTGCGCCCCCACGTATCCCACGATTCCGCACATGAGCGGCAGCCTAAGCGCCGCCCCCCACCCGAACACGGCTCAGCGTGCCCGAAATCGGAAATTATCCCGCCCCTACGCACCGCAATCCACGCCCGACCGACCCCACGGGCCAGCAGACCGACGGACCGGCAGACCGACGGACCGGTGGACCGAAGAGCGAGAGACGCATGGCCGCCGACCCCGATCCGACCGCGCTCAGTCCCACGTTCGTTCCGCCGGGAAGGTAGCTTCGGCCCTCGGCGCAACGCAGGAGCAGGAGGCCGTGTGAGTTACAGCCTGTACGTGTGCCGGTTCGTCGACGGAGAACCGGTGCCGATGGACGAAACGGTGATACGCGAGGTACTCGGACCTGTCACGGTCGGTGGCATGCCTGCCTCCGGACTCCCGGGGTCCTGGGACCTCGAAGCCGGGGACGGAGGCGGTTCGGAGGTCTACGGCGACTCGACGGGGCTCACCTTCAACCGCTTCTCCACCGGCGCCGTCCTGGACCGCATGGCCCAACTCGCCCGCCGCACGGGCGCGGTGGTGCTGCCTCTGGACGGACCGGCGATCGTCGGGGACGAGGCCGACCGCGGGCACCTGCCGGAGCCGCTGCGCGCGGACGCGATCGTGGTACCGCCCGCCGTCCTGACCGGCCGGGCGCTCGCGCAGATCATCGACCCGCAGCCGGAAGAACCCCTGCGGCCGATCCTCCCGGACTTCCCCTACCACCCGAGCCCGGTCGCCACCGGCTCCGTGACCGCCTCCGACGAGGCGTGCGGGTGCTGCGGGCAGCAGCGTGGGTGGATCTACACAGGACCCGTCTACGCGGCGGACGTGCCCGGCACCGGCATCTGCCCCTACTGCATCGCCTTTGGCACCGCCGCCGAACGCCACGGCGCCTCCTTCACCGACACGGTCGACGGGGACGTACCCCGGGAGGTCGTACTGGCCATCCTGGAACGCACTCCGGGGTTCGTCGCCTGGCAGTCCCCGTACTGGCTGACGCACTGCGGCGACGGCGCCGCCTTCCTCGGCCGCGCCGGGGCCCTGGAGCTCGCGGCGTTTCCGAGCGCGGTCGAGCACCTGCGCCGCCAGTGGCCGGCCGGTCGGGCCGACGGCCTGCTGGACTCGCTCGACAAGGACGGCTCGCCCACCGCCTACCTCTTCCGGTGCCGGGCCTGTGGCATCCACCTCGCGTATGCCGACTTCACCTGAGCAGAACCCCACGTGACCGACCCCACCCCCCACCCCGTTCAAACTCCGTTAACAATGGAATGTGATCTCTCCGGTCTCCCCGATGCCCCGGAGCGCCCACCGGCACAGGCCGGAGGCGACTCCCTACGTCGACCTCACCCGCTCCGAGTGGAGCGCGCTGCGCGACAAGACGCCGCTGCCGCTCACCGCCGAGGAGGTCGAGAAGCTGCGCGGCCTCGGCGACGTCATCGACCTCGACGAGGTGCGGGACATCTATCTCCCGCTGTCCCGGCTGCTCAATCTGTACGTCGGTGCCACGGACGGCCTCAGAGGCGCCCTGAACACCTTCCTCGGTGAGCAGGGCTCCCAGTCCGGCACCCCGTTCGTCATAGGTGTCGCCGGCTCGGTGGCCGTCGGGAAGTCCACCGTCGCCCGGCTCCTGCAGGCCCTGCTCTCCCGCTGGCCCGAGCACCCCCGCGTCGAGCTGGTGACCACGGACGGCTTCCTGCTCCCGACCAGGGAACTCGAAGCCCGCGGCCTGATGTCCCGCAAGGGCTTCCCCGAGTCGTACGACCGCCGGGCCCTGACCCGCTTCGTCGCCGACATCAAGGCCGGCAAGGACGAGGTCACCGCCCCCGTCTACTCCCACCTCATCTACGACATCGTCCCGGACCGGAAGCTCACCGTCCGCCGGCCGGACATCCTCATCGTCGAGGGCCTCAACGTCCTCCAGCCCGCCCTCCCCGGCCAGGACGGCCGCACCCGGGTCGGTCTCGCCGACTACTTCGACTTCAGCGTGTACGTCGACGCGAGCACCGAGGACATCGAACGCTGGTACCTCAACCGCTTCCGCAAGCTGCGTGCCACCGCCTTCCAGAACCCGGACTCGTACTTCCGGAAGTACACCCAGGTGTCGGAGGAGGAGGCCGTCGACTACGCCCGCGGTCTCTGGCGGACCATCAACAAGCCCAACCTGGTGGAGAACATCGCCCCGACCCGCGGCCGCGCCACCCTGGTCGTCCGCAAGGGCCCGGACCACAAGGTGCAGCGACTGCGGCTCCGCAAGCTCTAGAGCGCCTGTTACAAAAGGCGTCATGCTGCATCTGCGCCTGATCACCCCGGCCGGCCGGACGGACGACGTGGTCCGCCTGATCGAGACGACCGTTGGCACCACGCACCTGGTCGTGCTGCCGGGCGCCGCCCGCGACCCGGCCGGGGACGTCGTGATGTGCGACGTGGCCCGCGAGGCCGGGGACGAACTCATCCGCGGGCTACGGGTGTTGGACCTCGACCGGACCGGCTCGATCGCCGTCGAGGACATCGACCTGAGTCTCTCCCGCCGCGCCGACGAGGCCGAGGCGGAGGCCCCGGGCGAGGGCGCGGACGCGGTGCTGTGGGAGGGACTGACCGAGGCGACCCACGAGGAGTCGACACTGTCGGTCACCTACGTCGCCTTCATCCGACGCTGCTGGCCCAGAAGTGGTTCTGGGCCAGCCGGCGTGAGCGCACGGCGAGGGCCGGCGGTTCCTAGAACTGCCGCTCGCAGTTCGTGATGGTGTCGCCGGGGTCGGCGAACACGGTGTCCGTGCCGCCGCCGCAGTCGACCGTGTCACCGCCGGTGTTGTCCTCCACGCTGACCGTGTCGCTGCTGCCGTTGGTCGTCACGCGGTCGGTGCCCGTACCGGCATCGACGGTGGTGCTGACATTGGCGGCGGAACCGTCGAATTTGTCGTCCCCGTCGCCCAGCTGTACCGCGAGCCGGGTGACCGTGAGGGCGATGCCGCAGTCCGCGGTGTTGGCGTCCACCCGGGTGCAGCCCGGGCCGATCGCGATGCCCGTGGTGTCCTTGAGGATCAG
Source organism: Streptomyces sp. NPDC001507 (assembly GCF_042894765.1). Taxonomy (NCBI): domain Bacteria; kingdom Bacillati; phylum Actinomycetota; class Actinomycetes; order Kitasatosporales; family Streptomycetaceae; genus Streptomyces; species Streptomyces sp. NPDC001507. The sequence continues at coordinate 320,128 of NZ_JBIAVV010000009.1, read as the reverse complement.
CCGGCCGGAGGTGCTGGCCGTGACCACGTTGTTCACTCCGTTACGCGCCTGGAGTACGACCAGGCCGCCGAGGATACGGAACGCCGTGGAGCCCGGTGGCGGGGCGGCGGCGGCCGCGGTGGCCGCGGTGGCGGACGAGGTGACGACGAGACCCGCCACCAGAACCGGACCGGCCGCTCGCTTGAGGATGGTGCTCACGATCTTCATGCTGTGTTCTCTTCCGTCGAGAGGGCGCCGCACAGAGCGGCCTCGACGCAAGAGAAACAGTCAGTGATCGGGCGCGCACTTTTTGCTACGCCTTGAGGCTCAGCCCAGCGCCGACTTCACCGCGTCGGCCAGCCGGCCCGCCACCGACCGGGCCTGCTCGATGTCGGCCGCCTCGACCATCACCCGTACCAGCGGCTCCGTGCCCGAAGGGCGAAGCAGCACCCGCCCGGTCTCCCCGAGCTCCCGCTCCGCCTCCGCGACCGCCGCCGCCAGGTCCCCGGAGGTCCTCACCCGCGACTTGTCGACGTCCGGCACATTGATCAGCACCTGCGGCAGCCGCTCCATCACGCCCGCCAGCTCCCGCAGCGACCGCCCGGTCTCGGCGACCCGCGCCGCCAGCAGCAGCCCGGTCAGCGTGCCGTCGCCGGTCGTCGCGTGGTCGAGGATGATGACGTGGCCGGACTGCTCGCCGCCGAGGGCGTAGCCGTGCTCCTTCATCTCCTCCAGCACGTACCGGTCGCCGACCGCGGTCTGCACGAGGTGCAGCCCCTCCCGCTCCAGCGCCAGCTTGAAGCCGAGGTTGGACATGACGGTGGCGACGACGGTGTCGGCGCGCAGCTCACCGCGCTCGCGCATGGCGAGCGCGAGCACCGCGAGGATCTGGTCGCCGTCGATCTCCTCGCCGGTGTGGTCGACGGCGAGGCAGCGGTCCGCGTCCCCGTCGTGCGCGATGCCGAAGTCCGCGCCGTGCTCGACGACCGCGGCCTTGAGCTTGCCGAGGTGGGTCGAGCCGCAGCCGTCGTTGATGTTGAGCCCGTCCGGCTCCGCGCCGATGGTGACGATCTCTGCGCCGGCCCGGCGGAACGCCTCCGGCGAGACCCCCGCGGCCGCGCCGTGCGCCTCGTCCAGGACGACCTTCAGCCCGTCGAGCCGGTTGGGCAGGACCGACAGGAGGTGGCCGAGGTACTGCTCGAAGCCCTCGTCGTACGACCGCAGCCGGCCCACGCCCGCGCCGGTCGGCCGTTCCCACGGCTCGCCGTGCCGGTGGGACTCGTACACCGCCTCGATCCGGTCCTCCAGCTCGTCGGCGAGCTTGTGGCCGCCGCGGGCGAAGAACTTGATGCCGTTGTCGGGCATGGCGTTGTGGCTGGCGGAGAGCATGACGCCGAGATCGGCGCCGAGCGCGCCGGTCAGGAACGCGACCGCCGGTGTCGGGAGGACGCCCACGCTCAGGACGTCGACGCCGGCGCTGGCCAGGCCCGCGACCACGGCGGCCTCCAGGAACTCCCCGGACGCGCGCGGATCCCGTCCGACGACCGCCGTCGGCCGGTGGCCCTCGAACGTGCCCGCCTCGGCCAGCACGTGCGCCGCCGCGACGGACAGGCCGAGCGCCATCTCGGCGGTCAGGTCCGCGTTGGCGACACCGCGCACGCCGTCCGTGCCGAAGAGTCGTCCCACTTGTCCTCCTGAAGAAGCGTCCTTGCTGCCAGGAAATGATGGCAGGCGCTAAGTCATGCGATCACACCAGCCTTTGAGCGTCTTGTGTCGTTATACGCCCTTGACCGGGATAAACGAACGCCCCGACGGCACATGTGGCGTGCCGCCGGGGCGTTCGGAGTACGTGCAGGCAGCTGGTGATTAGCGCTTGCTGTACTGCGGGGCCTTGCGGGCCTTCTTCAGACCGGCCTTCTTGCGCTCGACCGCGCGGTCGTCGCGCTTGAGGAAGCCGGCCTTCTTGAGCGGGCCGCGGTTGTTGTCGACGTCGGCCTCGTTCAGCGCGCGGGCGACACCGAGACGGAGCGCACCGGCCTGACCGGAGACACCGCCACCGGCGATGCGGGCGACGACGTCGTAACGGCCCTCGAGCTCGAGCACCTTGAAGGGCTCGTTGACTTCCTGCTGGTGCACCTTGTTCGGGAAGTAGTCCTCGAGGGTGCGGCCGTTGATCTTCCACTTGCCGGTGCCCGGGACGATCCGGACGCGGGCGATGGCGTTCTTGCGACGGCCCAGGCCGGCGGCCGGCTGCGGGTCGCCGAAGCGGGACGCGAGGGACTCGGAGGTGTACTCGCCCTCGACGGGGACGTCCGACTCCGTGGTGTAGCTGTCGATGTCAAGCTCTTCGAGCGGCTGCTCGGCAGTGGTCTCGGCCACGATGCTCCTCAGATTCTCTTCAGTCTTAGGGGGTGGCCGGGATTACTGCGCGACCTGGGTGATCTCGAACGGAACCGGCTGCTGGGCAGCGTGCGGGTGGTTCTCGCCGCGGTACACCTTCAGCTTGGTGAGCATCTGACGGCCCAGGGTGTTCTTGGGGAGCATGCCCTTGACGGCCTTCTCGATGGCCTTCTCGGGGTTCTTGTCCAGCAGCTCGTCGTAGCGGACGGAGCGCAGACCGCCCGGGTAGCCGGAGTGGCGGTACGCCATCTTCTGGGTCCGCTTGTTGCCGGACAGGTGCACCTTGTCGGCGTTGATGATGATGACGAAGTCACCAGCGTCGACGTGCGGCGCGTAGATCGGCTTGTGCTTGCCGCGGAGAAGGGTCGCGGCAGTGGTGGCGAGACGGCCCAGGACGACGTCCTGAGCGTCAATGACGTGCCACTGGCGAGTCACATCGCCGGGCTTGGGGCTGTACGTACGCACTTCGCAGCCTTCTTCTTCAGTGGATGGGTGCTGACACATGGCATCACTGAAGCGATCGTGCAGCTGGGGACGACAATGCCGGGGACGCTGCCCGTATGCCGCCCACTGGTAACTGCTCCAGGGAACCTAGGTAGAGGCCACTCCCGTGAGAATGAGCGGGCCAATACACAACGAAGAGCAAGCGTACAAGGGTGGCCCCGGACGGGTCAAAACGAGCTCCCGCCGACATCCGGACGAGCCGTCGCCGACCGCGGCGGGAAATCCCGGGAGCACGGCCGTACCAGGATGCGCCGTCCTGCCCCCAAAGGTCCCCCAAAAGCCCCCCGAAGGTCCCCCGTCTCCGTTCGTACAGTCGCACCGGCACCCCCCGGCCCCCGTCTAAGATGCGCCCCATGAGTTATGGGCAGGGGGGACCTCAGTCCCAGTGGGATCCGTGGAAACCGCAGTCTCAGCAGCCCTGGAGCAGCGGCGCCGGCCCGACCCCGGACTGGGCGTCGCTCGCCGAGGCGTCGGAGACGCGGAACAAGCGGCGCAGAGTGCTGTTCATCGGCGGTGGCGTGGTCGCCACGCTGGCGATCGGCACCGCCGTCGCGATGGCCGTGGTGTCCGCGAACGGCGACAACAAGGCCTCCGGCACGCCCAGCAACCTGCCGGCCAGCGCCTCGCTGCCCAGCGACACGGCCGGCTCGGTGCCGTCCTTCGCTCCGACCAGCGCGCCGCCGCCGCTGGACCCGGAGGAGTTCATATCGAGCGTGCAGAAGGACACGGCCCCGCTGAGCGCCGCGACCCTCTTCCCGGGCACCCAGCTGACCATGGGCGAGACGGTCTACAAGAAGGGCGCCACGGCCGACACGAAGAAGTGCGCCACGGCCGCCAAGGGCTCCCTGCCTGCCGTCCTCGACAAGGACGGCTGCACCCGCCTGCTACGGGTCACCTACTTCAAGGACGGCGTCGCGGTGACGGTCGGGGTAGCCGTCTTCAACACCGAGGCGCAGGCGGGCAAGGCCAAGACCGACGCCGACAAGAAGGGCTTCGTGACCGCCCTGGCCGGCTCCGGCGTCAAGACCTTCTGCGATTCCGGCGTCTGCCGTACGACGACCAATTCGTACGGCCGCTACGCGTACTTCACCACCGCCGGCTTCCTGAACGGCAAGGACGTCACCACCAAGGACACCAAGGTCTTCCAGGCCGGCGACGACCTGGCGGAGTTCACCTTCCGCCAGATCCACCGCCGCGGCGAGTCCCAGGCGTCGGCGGCGGCCGACCGGTGACCTGCCCGCACGGCGCGTGAGAGTCTCCCCCGTACCCGGCGGGTGATCAAGGACATCTTCGGTCGCCGGGGCCCTCGGGACTCATGACGGACACGTCCAGACGCAGACCGCTCACCGGCGCGGCCCGCCTCGGCGGCGGCCGTCTCCGGCGCGGGCGTGAGCCGCATCCACCCCACTGCGCAGGCACCCGGCGGCACCCCGGCCGCCGTGGCCCACGTCGCAGGACGCACTGTCGGCACGTCCATCCGTCAAGTGGGTGGCCGGCGACACCTCGGCCGTCGCCTGGCTCATCGTGGGGCCCACCTGAGCGCTCCGCCGGAAGTACCGCGATGTGCCGTACCGTCTGCCGACTGCGGCGCCGTCGCGGCTGGAAGCCAGTTCCCCGCGCTCCCGCCGGGGCGCTGCCCGAGGCGGGGCAGAATGGTTTCGCCAGGGCCGGGTGCCGGTCGGGGAGAGAAACGGGGGCGGGCGGCGGTCATGCGCATGCGGAGACGGGTCGGGCTCATAGGGGCAGGCGCCGCAGCCGCGCTGCTGGGCCCGCCGGCCGTGTGGTGGGCCTGGCGGGACACCGAGGACACGACGCGCACCCCCCGGCCCGTCCCCACCGAACTACGCAACCGCGATCCCGAGGCGACGCCCGCCGCCCGCCGGGTCTACGCCCTGCTCGCCGGCCTGGAGAACCGGGCGCGGCGCGGCGAGCCGACGCGGACGGTCATCGGTCAGCACGTCGAGCTGCACAACGAGCGCTACAACGCGTCGTACGGCGACTACCGGGGCACCAAGCAGCCCGGCTACTACTACAAGAAGGCCCACGACATCACCGGCAGCTTCCCGGGATTCGTGGAGGTCGACCTTGGGCCGGGGTACGGGCAGCCGGGCTGGGCGGTGGGCGAGCCGCGCTCCTACTCCCGCTCCTCGTGGCCGAGCTGCCGCAGGTGCTGGGGGTACGTCGACGACGCGGTGGACCTGGCGCTCGGGGTGTGGGCGGGGCTGCCACGGCCGGCGGACGGGTCGTACCACCCCTCGGGCACGCACCTCGACTGCGCCTCCGGGACCCGGGTGAGCCTGCCGCAGAACGGGGGCGGCCCGGCGGGCATCGTCGGCTTCTCCTTCCACCAGCCCTACCCGGGCAGCACCCTCAAGGGCTTCGAGCAGACCCGGTACCAGAACTCGCCCGCGGCCCGGGACAGCGGCTGGTTCGGCCGGGTGGTCACCCCGGGCACCGCCGAGCACCAGGCCCTGCTGCTCGACCTCGGCTATCTGGCCGACCATCTGGGGTACCTGGCCGAGCACGGGGTGCCGGTGCTGCTGCGGCCGTACCACGAGATGAACGCGCGTCCGGGCCACGGGTTCTGGTGGGCGGGGCAGGACCCGGCGGCGTACCGGAAGCTGTGGTATGTCACATACGACTACCTCGTGAACAGCCGCGGCCTGCACAACCTGCTCTTCGTCTGGGCCCCCAGCGCCTGGGAGGGCACCTTCGCCCGGCAGCCCGGCGCCTACTACCCGGGCGGGCGGTACGTCGACGTCGTGGGCGTGGACGACTACAGCGACACCCCGCGGCGGCCGTTCCACGGCGGGCCCTGGACCCAGGTCTGGCACCGGGGCCTCGAGCGCTACGACCGTCCCCGCGCCCTGGCCGAGTCCTTCTACGTTCCGCTCGGCTCCGCACAGCACCGAACGCTTTCGGACACCCCGTGGGTGCTCTGGACGGTGTGGGGGCAGGCCCTGACCTTCGCAAACGTCTCCAGTCCGAGCGGAAAAAACACCCCAGAAGACGTGAAGGAGACTTATTCGTCTCATCAGGTCATAACGGGCGCCGGAGATAAGCATTCCGGTTTCGATTGGGCCTCGTTACACAAGACGTAGCTTTATTACTTTCCTACTACATCTTGCTCACATGTGTTTCATGGCCGATTCTTACGTGGCAGGATTTGTTTTCTTGCACGGCCGGTGGCGCAGGTCGCCCGGGGGGGGCATCTGAGCCGGCCGCAGAACGCCGAAGAAGGCGCTGGGGGGCAAACATCACGGCCCGGAACGGGACCGGCGAAACGAGGTTTCTCGTGTCACCGCACCCGTTACCGAGCCATGCCGTCCGGCACCCACCGATCTCACGGAAGAGCATGTAGCCGCATGGCATCGACAGTGGTCGACGGGGGAACCCCGTATTCGCGACACAGCGCGAAGCTGGCCAAACGCACCGCCTCGTGGAAACCCGGCATCCTGCCGTTCCTGCTGCCGTTCGTCCTGCTGGTCGTCTTCGGCCTGTGGTCCTACCGGCCCAGCTCCTCACTGATGAGCTGGATCCTGACGATCGTCTGGTCCCTGCCGGCGGCCGGTGTGCTGATCGGTCTCCAGGGCGCCCTGCTGATCCGCCGCCGGGTCCGCAAGAGCGACCTCATGACCCCGCCCGCCCCGGCCGAGCAGGACTTCCTGATCGCGCTGTGCCCGACCATCGGCCGCCACGACACCTACCCGGCCCTGGAACGCTCGATCCTCTCCTACGTGGAGCACCTGCCCGAGTACTTCCCCTACATGCGGGTCGACATCCTCACCGAGGAGGGCTGCGAGGCGGCGGCGGACATCGACCGGCTCGCCGACTCCCACCCGCTGATCCGGGTGATCACCGTGCCCAAGGACTACGTCCCGGCCAACGGCACCCGCTTCAAGGCCCGCGCCAACCACTACGCCCACGAGCTGCGCATCGCAGAGGGCGAGGCCCTGGAATACGTCTGGGTGCTGCACATGGACGACGACACCGGCGTCGGCCCGGACACCGCGGCCTCGCTCGCCCAGTTCATCAACCGGCAGCGCCGCGCCCACCCCGACGAGGCCAAGCACATGGCCCAGGGCATCCTGACCTACCCCCGCGAGAACGCGGTCAGCCTCTTCACCTGGCTCGCCGACGCGGTGCGCCCCGCCGACGACATCGCCCGCTTCCGGGCCCTGACCGGCCTTGGCACCCCCGCAGCCGGTGTACACGGCGAGCTGCTTGTGCTACGCGCGTCCATCGAGGCGGAGATCGGCTGGGACTTCGGTCCCAAGGAGATCGTCGAGGACGCCCGGCTCGCCCTGACCTTCTGCCGCAAGTACCCGGGCCGCAGCGACTGGTTCAACGGCCGCTGCTACGGCGCCTCGCCCGCCAACGCGGCCGACTTCATCAAACAGCGCGAACGCTGGGCCTGGGGCCTGGTGGCCCTCTGCTTCAACCGCAAGGTGCCGCTGCGCTACCGCTGGTTCCTGTCGATCTGCGTGGCCACCTGGATCCTCGGCCCGCTCCAGCACATCGGCGCCGTGCTCCTCGTGGGCTGGCTGTTCAACGACATGAACACCTCACCGGTGACCCAGTCGATCATCCTCCTCTGGGCCCTGAACTTCGCCTACGTGATCTGGACGTACTGGGAGGGCCTGCGGCTGAACGCCCTCGCCTCGCTCAGCGGCCGGCGCAAGTGGTGGGAGCCGATCGTCGTGGTCGCCTGCATCCCCGTCTTCTCCGTGCTGGAAGGGCTCGGCGGCTTCAAGGGCTTCCTGAAGTTCGTCCGGCGCGAGGAGAACAAGTTCGTCGTGATCGCCAAGCCCGCCTGACCTCCCGGAAGACAACCACTGACATGCGTTCGCGACTGCCCCTGCTCGCCATCTTCCCGGTGACCGTCCTCACCGTCGTGCTGGGCACCCCGTTCGTCCTCGGCGACCACCCGGTGCGCTGGGAAGCGGGCTCGACCCTGCCCCGCCTCGTCCTAGGCGACTCCGACGAGTCCACCACCTCCGGCGACGGCACCCGCCCCGGTACGACATCCGCCTCCCCCTCCGCGGCCGCCGACACCCTCCAGGTCGCCAAGCCCTGGAAGGCGGGCATGCCGCAGTGGGGCGTGCAGATCTACTGGGAGGACGACAGGAAGAGCCTGTCCGACGGCTTCATCGAGAAGCAGGCCCAGAAGCAGGCCCGGTACCTGATCGGGCTGGGTGCCAACTCGGTCTCCGTCTCCTTCCCCTTCTACACCAAGAACGGCACGTCCGACGAGGTGTGGGCCGGCGCCAAGACCCCGACGCCGCAGCGGCTGGAGCGGGTCCTGAAGGTGTTCAAGGACGCCGGTTTCCGCACCCGGCTGCGACCGATCATGGACGAGTCGTCCCTGAAGCCCGAGGACGGCTGGCGCGGTGACGTCGAGCCCGCCTCCCGCTCCGCCTGGTTCGCCTCGTACAAGAAGCTCGTCACGCCCTACCTCGAAGCCGCCGACGCGGCGAAGACGAACACCTTCGTGATCGGCACCGAGCTCAACTCCCTGGAGGGCGACCCGGGCTGGAACACCCTGGTCGACTCCGCCGAGAAGACTTTCTCCGGCGAGATCGCCTACGACGCCAACTGGGACAACTACGTCACCGGCCGCATCAACATGCCGGTCAACTACCTCGGCGTCGACGCCTACTTCCCCGTCAAGGTGCCGGACACCGCGCCCGTCAAGGACCTGGTCGACGGCTGGGACAAGTGGCTGGACAGGAAGGCGACGGGCTCGCTGCCGAACATCCTGGTCTCCGAGTCCGGCATCGGTGCCATGAACGGGGCCTACCACGCCCCGGGCGACTTCTACAGCCACCGCAAGGTCAACACGAAGGTGCAGGCCAACTGGTACACGGCCGTCTGCCAGGTCGTCCAGGAGCGGCACATGCAGGGCGTGTACTGGTGGTCGATCCACTTCGAGGACGACCCGAACACGCCGCCGGACGACAAGACCGCCTCCCGGCTCGACTTCGCGGGCCGCCCCCTCAGCGAGAAGGCCATCAAGACCTGTTTCGCCTCCGACTACGCGGGCCCCGGCACCGGCACCACGAGCTGACCGAGCGAGGAATCATGCAGGAAGCCATCATCCTCGTGGGCGGCAAGGGAACCCGCCTGCGACCGCTGACCAACCACACTCCCAAGCCGCTGCTCCGGGTCGCGGGTGCCTCCTTCATCCGGCACCAGATCGCCAAGCTGACGGCAGCCGGCGTCGAGCACGTGGTCTTCGCCACCTCATACCTCGCGAGCCTCTTCGAGGAGGAGTTCAAGGACTTCTCCCAGGACCTTGCGATCTCGTACGCCGTGGAGGAGATCCCCCTCGGCACGGGCGGGGCGATCCGCAACGCCGGACGGCTGCTGCGCGGCGACGCGCCGGACGCCCCGGTCCTCGTCCTCAACGGCGACATCCTGTCCGGCGTCGACCTGGGCGGCCTGCTGGCGCACCACGAGGCCCGGGACGCGGACGTGACACTGCACCTCACCCGCGTCGCCGACCCGCGCGCCTTCGGCCTGGTACCCACCGACGAGGCGGGCCGGGTGCTCTCCTTCCTGGAGAAGCCGAAGACGCCGGAGGAGTGCGTCACCGACCAGATCAACGCGGGCTGCTACGTCTTCCGCCGGTCCGTCCTGGACGCCATCCCCGGCGACCGGGAGGTCTCCGTCGAGCAGGAGACCTTCCCCCGGCTCGTCGCGGGCGGCGGGCGGGTCTTCGGCCACACCACCGCCGACTACTGGCGCGACCTCGGCACCCCGCTCGCCTTCGTGCACGGCTCCGCCGACCTGATCACCGGCAGGGCGGCCTCGCCCCTGCTGGGACCTGCGGCCGAGGCCCTGATCGACCCCACCGCCGTGGTGGCCCCGACCGCACGCGTGACCGGCGGCTCGACGGTCGGCCCTCATGCCGTCATCGGTCCGAACGTGGTCGTCGACCGCTCCATCATCGGCGCCAACGTCACCGTCGCCGAGGGCGCCCGGGTGCACGAGTCCGTGGTGGACCACGACTCCTCGATCGGCAGCGAATCGATCCTTCGTGAGGTTGTTGTGGGCTGCCACACCCACGTCGGCGCCCAGAACGAACTGCCCGCCCAGCTGCGGCTGTCGTGCGGCATCCGCATCCCCGCCCAGGGCGTGCGCGTCAGCGGTACGGCTGCCGCCTGCCCGACGGTCCACTGAAGCCGCCGGCCCGGACAGTTACTGGATTACTGGAGAGACGTGACCAGCCATCGTTCAACGGCCGCGGAGACAGAGCGCCTTCGCAAGTACCGGCCGGACATCCAGGGCCTGCGTGCCGTCGCCATCATCATGGTCGTCTGCATGCACACCGGGATCCTCGACATGCACGGCGGCGTGGACGTCAGCTTCGTGCTCAGCGGCTTCCTCATCGGCAGCCAGCTGCTCGCCGAGATCGACAAGACCGGCAAGGTGTCCCTCAGCAAGTTCTGGGCCCGCCGCTTCCGCCGCCTGGCACCGGGCGCCGCCCTCACCATCGTCGCCACCGGCATCCTGTCCTGGCTCTACGCCAGCCCGTTCAGCTTCCGCAGCTACATGGACGACGGCCTCGCCGCGTCACTGAGCGTCATCAACTGGCGGCTGGCCGAGAACGGCACCGACTACTTCGCCAACGACGGCGGCCAGTCGCCGTACCAGCACTTCTGGTCACTGGGCATCGAGGAGCAGTTCTACCTCGCCACCCCGATCGTGCTCGTCGTGGTGGCCTGGATCAGCCGGCTCGTGTTCCGCCGCAACCGCATCCTGGTCGGCGTGGTCCTGATGGCCGTCGTGGGCGGCTCGTTCTACCTGGGCTACACCGAGACCACCCCCAACCAGCCGCTGGCCTACTTCGGCACCCAGTCCCGCATCTGGGAACTCGCCTTCGGTGTCCTGCTCGCGCTCTGGGCCCCCGTGATCTCCCGCATGCCGCGGGGACTGGCCGCGGTCGTCTCCTGGCTGGGCCTGGCCACCACGCTGGTCACCGGCCTGCTCATCACGGAGAACACGCCACTGCCGGGGTACGCCGTCCTCGGTCCCGTGCTCGGCGCGTGGCTGATCATCGCCGGCGGCTGTGCCAACCCACGCCTCGGGGTGGAGCGGGTCCTCGACAACCCCGTCTTCGACTTCGTCGGCAAGGTCAGCTACGGCTGGTACCTGTGGCACTGGCCGCTGCTGATCCTCTGGCCGCACATGATCAGCTGGGAGTTCGGCTACTCCGACCGCTTCCGGGTGGCGGTCCTGTCCTTCCTCATCGCCATCGCGACGCACTACATCGTCGAGAAGCGGTTCCGGGAGAACGTGAAGCTGGTCGTCCGCCCCTGGCGGGGCATCCTCACCGGCGGCACCATCACGGCCACCTCCGCCGTCGCCATGGTGGTCGCGCTCCAGGTCCCGCTCAACCTGTCCTTCGGCACCGCGGGCACCGCCGCCGCCCTCACCGGGTTCGACGGCACCAAGTCCGTGGAGCAGGCGGTGAACGAGCGCAGCGCCCCCAAGGTCAGTGAGAGCACCCTGCTGAAGTCCCCGAACGACCGGGGCGACTACGGCTGCATCGACCAGCTGCTGGTCACCAGCTTCACCCCGCACGACGACTGCGTGATCGGCGACAGGACGTCGAAGCGGACCATGGTGCTGCTCGGCGACTCGCACGCCTACCAGTGGGGCAACGCCTTCAACACCCTCGGCCTCAAGCTGCACGTCAAGGTCGTCACCGTCATCAAGAGCGGCTGCTCCCCCGAGGTCTACAAGATCACGCGTGAGGACCTGGGGCGCGAGTACACGGAGTGCCCGGCGTGGCGCAAAACCGCCCTCGCCTACATCAAGAAGCTCAAGCCCGACGTCATCGTGGTGGCCAACCGCGTGCAGTACACCACCGTGCGCGCCGGCGCCGAGGACACGTTCAAGAAGCTCAAGGCCATGGGCTCGAATCTGGTCTACCTTGCTGACACCCCGAAGCCGACCTTCAACGTCCCGGACTGCCTGGCGGTGCACTCGGCCAACCCGGCCGAGTGCACCCTGAAGTCCGAGACCGCCGTCGACCTGCCCGACTTCCGCAACCTGGAACGCGAGGTCGCCGAAGAGTACGGGGCTACGGTAATCAACCCGCTCCCGGCCTTCTGCGCGAACGGCTACTGCCCGGCGGTGATCGGCGGGCACGTCGTCTACTGGGACAACAGCCACATGACCGGCGGTTACGCGAAGTCGCTCGAACCCTTCCTGGAGCCGACGTTCAGGAAGGCCCTCGCCGGCTGACCCCTCAGACCGTCCGCACCCGTATCCGGCGAGCCTGCCGCTGCCTCTCCAGCAGCTGGTCGGCCGCCGGGTACGCGACCTCCTCCAGGGTCAGCCCGTGCGGCCGTACGACATGCACGGCGCTGTCCCGCACCCCCGCGTCCAGCACCTTCCGCGGCCACTCCGCGCCCCGGTGCCCGTCCCCCACGAACAGCAGCGCGCCGACCATGGACCGCACCTGGTTGTGGCAGAAGGCATCGGCCCGGACCTCGATCTCGACGACCCCGTCGCCGCGCCGACTCACTCCGAAGCCGAGGATCTCCCGGATGGTCGTCGCCCCTTCGCGCTTCTTCGCGTAGGCGGCGAAGTCGTGCTCCCCCACCAGCGACTTCGCGGCGGAGTCCATGACATCGACGTCCAGCTCCCAGTCGTGCCACAGCACGTGGTTGCGCAGCAGCGGGTCCACGCCTCCCGGCCGGTCCCCGATCCGGTACACGTACCGCCGCCACAGCGCCGCGAACCGCGCGTTGAACCCGGCCGGCGCCTCGCCGACCGACCACACCCGCACGTCCTTCGGCAGCCGCCCCGCGAGCCGCTTCAGCAGTTTGTCCCGCTGTTCCTCCCACACCCCGGCCGGCAGATCGACATGCGCCACCTGCCCCCGCGCATGCACCCCGGCATCCGTCCGCCCGGCCACGGTCAGCTCGTACACCGTGTCCTGCGACCGCGTGACGACCCGCAGCGCGTCCTCGATCTCCCCCTGCACGGTCCGCTTCCCGCCTGCCTGCTTGGCCCAGCCGTGGAAGTGGGTGCCGTCGTAGGACAGGTCGAGACGGATGCGCACATGGCCGGGCTGAACTTCGTCACTCACAGGAGAATCCTCTCAGGGCAAGAAAGCGGGCCCGCCCCTCGAAAGGAACGGGCCCACTGACGCGCCCCGTAAGGGGCGCGGGGAACTGCGCGAGCAACCACGACGGCGTCGCAGCCAAAGGACGCTTACGCCTCCTTGGACTCCTCGGCAGCCTCGTCGGCCGGAGCCTCGTCGGCCTTGGTCTCCTCGACCTTGGCCTCCTCGGCCTCCTTGACCGCACGCTTCGTCGCGGCCTCGGCCTCACCGGTCGCCTGCTGGGCGACGGTCAGCGCCTCCACCAGCTCGATGACAGCCATGGGCGCGTTGTCGCCACGGCGGTTACCGATCTTGGTGATGCGGGTGTAGCCACCCGGGCGGTTCTCGTACCGCGGGCCGATCTCGGTGAAGAGCGTGTGCACGATGCTCTTGTCCGTGATGACCTGGAGCACCTGACGGCGGTTGTGAAGGTCGCCCCTCTTCGCCTTGGTGACCAGACGCTCGGCGTACGGGCGCAGGCGGCGGGCCTTCGCCTCGGTGGTGGTGATACGACCGTGCTCGAAGAGCGACTTCGCGAGGTTCGCGAGGAGCAGCTTCTCGTGCGCGGCGCTGCCGCCCAGACGGGCACCCTTGGTGGGCTTCGGCATGGTTCTTCTCCTGTGTGTCTGCCCCGGCCGTGTCAGGTACCGAGGTCAGTATCCGAGCGGGCGGTCGCCCGTCGGAGATCCGGGGTTCTTTTCAACCCCGGAGGGTCCGCGCCCCCGAAAGGGCGCGGAGAACTGCGCGACCAGCCACAGCGGGCCCGCAGCCGCAGAACCGGCCTCCTCGCGGAGCGCTCAGTACTGCTCGGTCTCCACGAAGCCCGCATCCGCGTCGTCGTCCGCGCCGAACGCGTCCGCCGCAGCGGTGGGGTCGAATCCGGGCGGGCTGTCCTTGAGGGCCAGGCCCATGCCGGCCAGCTTCGCCTTGACCTCGTCGATGGACTTCGCACCGAAGTTGCGGATGTCCAGGAGGTCCGCCTCGGAGCGCGCCACGAGCTCACCCACGGAGTGGATGCCCTCACGCTTGAGGCAGTTGTAGGAGCGGACCGTGAGCTCCAGCTCCTCGATCGGCAGCGCGAGGTCGGCGGCCAGGGCGGCGTCCGTGGGGGACGGGCCCATGTCGATGCCCTCGGCGTCGATGTTGAGCTCGCGCGCCAGACCGAACAGCTCGACCAGGGTCTTACCGGCCGACGCCATGGCGTCACGCGGCCGCATGGCCTGCTTGGTCTCGACGTCGACGATCAGCTTGTCGAAGTCGGTGCGCTGCTCGACACGGGTCGCCTCGACCTTGTACGTGACCTTGAGCACCGGCGAGTAGATGGAGTCGACCGGGATACGGCCGATCTCCTGGCCCACCTGCTTGTTCTGCACGGCGGAGACGTAACCGCGGCCGCGCTCGACCGTCAGCTCCATCTCCAGCTTGCCCTTGCCGTTGAGCGTGGCGAGGACGAGGTCGGGGTTGTGCACCTCGACACCGGCCGGGGGCGCGATGTCGGCGGCGGTGACCAGACCCGGGCCCTGCTTGCGCAGGTACATCACGACCGGCTCGTCGTGCTCCGAGGAGACGACCAGCTGCTTGATGTTGAGGATCAGGTCGGTGACGTCCTCCTTGACGCCCGGCACGGTGGTGAACTCGTGCAGCACGCCGTCGATCCGGATCGACGTGACAGCCGCGCCGGGGATCGAGGACAGGAGGGTACGGCGGAGGGAGTTGCCGAGGGTGTAGCCGAAGCCCGGCTCCAGCGGCTCGATCACGAACCGGGAGCGGAACTCGTCGACGACCTCTTCGGTCAACGAGGGACGCTGAGCGATCAGCATGTGTGGATCAGATCCTTCTTTCGTGGACGCCCGCTATTTGACGCCCGACGGAACCGCACCCATAAGAGTGCGGGTACTGCAAGAGTACGGGCGGCACGACCCTTACGGAGCCGTACCGCCCGAGCAGCCCTGCGAAGCGAGGTCAGACGCGACGGCGCTTCGGCGGACGGCAGCCGTTGTGCGGGGTCGGGGTGACGTCCTGGATGGAGCCGACCTCGAGGCCCGTGGCCTGCAGGGAGCGGATCGCGGTCTCACGACCGGAACCCGGGCCCTTCACGAACACGTCGACCTTGCGCATGCCGTGCTCCTGGGCGCGGCGGGCAGCCGACTCGGCGGCCATCTGCGCGGCGAACGGCGTGGACTTCCGGGAGCCCTTGAAGCCGACGTGGCCGGCGGAGGCCCAGGAGATCACGTTGCCGGACGGGTCCGTGATGGAGACGATCGTGTTGTTGAACGTGCTCTTGATGTGCGCGTGGCCGTGAGCGACGTTCTTCTTTTCCTTGCGGCGCACCTTCTTGGCAGCGCCCTGACGACCCTTGGGGGGCATCTAGTAACTCCTACGGGGAGGTGGTCGGTCCTACAGCGAAGACCGCTGATGAAGCGTTGTCCGCTGCGGACTACTTCTTGCCCGGCTTCTTCTTGCCGGCGATGGCGCGACGCGGGCCCTTGCGGGTGCGGGCGTTGGTGCTGGTGCGCTGACCGCGGACGGGCAGACCGCGACGGTGACGCAGACCCTGGTAGCAGCCGATCTCGACCTTGCGGCGGATGTCGGCCTGGATCTCGCGACGGAGGTCACCCTCGGTCTTGATGTTGTTGTCGACGTACTCGCGGATGGCGACCAGCTGCTCTTCGGTCAGGTCGCGAACGCGGGTGTTCGGGTCGATGCCGGTCTCGGCCAGCGTCTGCTGCGAGAGTGTCCGGCCGATGCCGAACACGTAGGTGAGCGCGACCTCCACGCGCTTTTCGCGCGGGATGTCAACACCGGAAACGCGTGCCATTCAATGGCTCCTGGTGATCTTCGGAGGTCTTCCGCAGAACCGGTTCCCAGCCGCCGTGTCAGGTACGAACTGGGTCCCCGGCCTCCGAACCGGGGGTGTCAGGCGCCGTGGCACCTGGGTTCTGCGTATGAACATGTTCAGCTTGCGTCGCGCGAATCTCTGCGATGGATGCAGAGGGATCGGTCGTGCGTCAGCCCTGGCGCTGCTTGTGGCGCGGGTTCTCGCAGATGACCATGACCCGACCGTGACGGCGGATCACCCTGCACTTGTCGCAGATCTTCTTGACGCTCGGCTTGACCTTCATGGGATTGAGGTTCTCCGGGTCAGTTGCCGGCGGCCCCGCTCGCGCGGGACGTGGGCAAGATCTACTTGTATCGGTAGACGATCCGGCCACGCGTCAGGTCGTACGGAGACAGCTCCACCACGACCCGGTCGTCAGGGAGGATGCGGATGTAGTGCATACGCATCTTGCCGCTGATGTGTGCCAGGACCTGGTGGCCGTTCTGGAGCTCGACCTTGAACATGGCGTTCGGAAGAGACTCGACGACAGTGCCCTCGATCTCGATGGCACCTTGCTTCTTGGCCACGCTTCGCCCTTCGAATCGACTACCTTGATCGACTCTCACGCTTCCCGCTTGGGATACCTCACGGGCGCATGCGGACATGCGGATGCACGAGAGCCGACGAGTCAGTCTACGTCAGCGCACCCGGAAAGACGAATCGGGAAAGCCTGCCCCAGAAGCCAGATCATTAAGCGCGCACCTTTGGAGCGCCCCGCATGGAGCGCCCCTTCAGGGGCGCTGGGGGTACCCCCGGCCGAAGGCTGGGGGAGGAACTGCGCGACCAGCCCCACCGGGCCGCGGAGTAACGAAATGCTCAGCCGAGCGGATCCGGCGCAGCCGTGATCCCCAGCTCGGCCAGCTTGGCCTTGCCACCGTCCGGAGCCGTCAGCACCAGCGGACCCTCTTCGGTCAGCGCAACGCTGTGCTCCCAGTGCGAGGACCAGGTGCCGTCCGTCGTGATGACCGTCCAGTCGTCCTGGAGGACCTCGGTGCGGGGCGTCCCCAGCGACACCATCGGCTCGATGGCCAGGCAGAACCCGGGCACCAGCTTCGGCCCCTTGCCCCGCCGCCGGTCGACGTAGTTCAGCAGGTGCGGGTCCATGTGCATCTCGGTGCCGATGCCGTGGCCGCCGTAGTCCTCGATGATGCCGTAGCGGCCGCCGCCCGGCTTCGGCTGGCGGCGGATGTAGGTCTCGATGGCCCGGGAGACGTCGACCAGGCGGCTGCCCTGCTTCATCGCCGCGATGCCGGCCCACATCGACTCCTCGGTCACCCGGGAGAGCTCGATCAGCTCCGGAGCGTGTCCGGAGCCCACGAAGGCGGTGTAGGCCGCGTCCCCGTGCCAGCCGTCGACGATCGCGCCGCAGTCGATGGAGATGATGTCGCCGTCCTTGAGGACGACGTCCTCCGACGGGATGCCGTGGACGACCACCTCGTTGACGGAGGTGCAGATCGTGGCGGGGAAACCGCCGTACCCGAGGAAGTTCGGCTTGGCGCCGTGCTCGGCGAGGACCTTGCGGGCCACCTCGTCCAGGTCCTTGGTGCTGGCGCCGGGGACCGCCGCCTCGCGGGTGGCCGCGTGGATCGCCGCCACGACCAGGCCCGCCGCCCGCATCGTGGCGATCTGCTCGGGGGTCTTGATCTGCACCATGGGTGGCCTGCGCTCTCCATCACTCGCGTCGACTGGGTTGTCTGTACAACAGTACGGCCGCGGCGCCCTGGAGTTCCCGGAGGTGGTCCGGGGAGGGCGCCGCGGCCGGAAGAACCGCGATCTAGTTGTTCTCGGCCTTCTCGCGCTTCAGCGCCTCCAGCGCCCGCTTGGTGATCTCGTCCACCGGGCCCAGGGCGGAGATCGTCACGACCAGCCCCTGCGCCTTGTAGTAGTCGATGATCGGCTCGGTCTGCGTGTGGTAGACCTCCAGCCGGGTGCGGACGGTGTCCTCGGAGTCGTCGTCACGCTGGTACAGCTCGCCGCCGCAGATGTCGCACACGCCTTCCTGCTTCGGCGGGCTGTACGTCACGTGGAAGACGTGCGACGAGTCGTTGCGGCAGACGCGCCGGCCGGCGATCCGCTTGACGACCTCCTCCTCCGGGACCTCCAGGTCCAGGACGGCGTCCAGCTCGATGCCCTCGTCGCTCAGCAGCCGGTCCAGCGCCTCGGCCTGCGAGACGTTGCGCGGGAACCCGTCCAGCAGGAAGCCGTTCGCCGCGTCCGGCTGCTCCATGCGGTCCTTGGCCATGGCGATGGTGACCTCGTCGGGTACGAGGTCACCGGCGTCCATGTAGGACTTGGCAAGCTTGCCGAGCTCGGTCTGCTTACTGATGTTGGCGCGGAACAGGTCGCCCGTGGAGATGTGCGGAATGCCCAGCATCTCGGCGAGGCGGACGGCCTGCGTTCCCTTACCGGCACCCGGCGGCCCGACGAGGACGATACGCATCAGCGGAGGAACCCTTCGTAATTGCGCTGCTGGAGCTGGCTCTCGATCTGCTTCACCGTCTCGAGACCGACACCCACGATGATGAGGATGCTGGTCCCGCCGAACGGGAAGTTCTGGCTCGCCCCGAAGCCGACCAACGCCACTGTCGGTACGAGAGCGATCAGCCCCAAATACAGCGAACCCGGCCAGGTGATCCGGTTGAGCACGTACGACAGGTACTCAGCGGTCGGTCGGCCAGCCCGGATGCCCGGGATGAAGCCACCATACTTCTTCATGTTGTCGGCGACTTCCTCGGGGTTGAAGGAGATCGCCACGTAGAAGAACGCGAAGAAAACGATGAGCAGGAAGTACAGGGTGATGTACGTGGGACTGTCGCCCTGCTTGGTCAGGTTCTGCTCGATCCAGCTCTTCCAGCCCGAGTTGCCGCCCGCGAACTGCGCCACGAGAGCCGGGATGTACAGCAGCGACGAGGCGAAGATGACGGGGATCACACCCGCTTGGTTCACCTTGAGCGGGATGTACGTGGACGTACCACCGTAGGAACGACGGCCGATCATGCGCTTCGCGTACTGCACCGGGATGCGGCGCTGGGCCTGCTCGACGAAGACCACGAGACCGACCATGACCAGGCCGATCGCGATGACCGAACCGAACTCGATCCAGCCGTCGGCCAGCGTGCCCTGCTTCTTGATGGCCCACAGCGCGGACGGGAAGGTCGCGGCGATCGAGATGAACATCAGGATCGACATGCCGTTGCCGATGCCGCGGTCGGTGATCAGCTCGCCGAGCCACATGACGACGGCCGTGCCGGCGGTCATGCAGACGACCATCGTGATCGTCGTGAAGATCGACTGGTCCGGGACGATGCTCGACGCGACCGAGCAGCCGTTGAAGAGCGCGCCGCTGCGGGCGGTGGCGACCAGGCCGGTGCCCTGGAGGATGGCGAGGGCCACGGTCAGGTACCGGGTGTACTGCGTGATCTTCGTCGTACCGGCCTGGCCCTCCTTCTTCAGGGCCTCCAGGCGCGGGATGACCACGGTCAGCAGCTGAAGGATGATGCTGGCCGTGATGTACGGCATGATGCCCAGCGCGAAGATCGTGATCTGCAGCAGCGCGCCGCCGCTGAACATGTTGATCATGCCGAAGAGACCCTGGTTGCCAGAGGCCTCCTTCACGCACTGCTGCACCGACGTGTAGTTCACACCCGGGATCGGGATGTGCGTACCGACCCGGTAGACCACGATGATGCCCAGCGTGAAGAGCAGCTTCTTGCGCAGGTCGGGCGTCCTGAACGCCCGGGCGAACGCGGTGAGCACGGTGCCTCCTGCGACCCCCGCGCAAGTGCGTCAAGGGTGACGGTCTTGAGGTTCGACGAATGGGAAAAAGAACAGTGCTGGCCACCTTACCGGCCGCACTGCCCCCCTAGGAACGACCAACCGGGGATACCCCATTGTGAGGTATCCCCGGTCGGGATTCGCTTACGTCATCGAGACGTCCGAAACGATCAGACGAGCTCGGTGACGGTGCCGCCGGCGGCGGTGATCTTCTCCTTGGCGGAGCCGGAGACGGCGTCGACCGTCACCTGCAGCGCCACGGAGACCTCACCCTGGCCGAGCACCTTGACGAGGCTGTTCTTGCGAACGGCACCCTTGGCGACGAGACCCTCGACGGTGACCTCGCCACCCTCCGGGTACAGCGCGGCCAGCTTCTCGAGGTTCACGACCTGGTACTCGGTCTTGAACGGGTTCTTGAAGCCCTTCAGCTTCGGAAGACGCATGTGGAGCGGCATCTGGCCACCCTCGAAGCGCTCCGGAACCTGGTAACGGGCCTTCGTACCCTTGGTACCACGACCGGCCGTCTTACCCTTCGACGCCTCACCACGACCGACACGGGTCTTGGCGGTCTTGGCGCCGGGGGCCGGACGGAGGTTGTGGATCTTGAGCGGGTTGTTCTCCGCCATGATCAGTCGACCTCCTCGACCGTCACGAGGTGGCGGACGGTGTGCACCATGCCGCGGAACTCGGGGCGGTCCTCCTTGACGACCTGCGTGTTGATGCCCTTGAGGCCAAGGGAACGCAGGGTGTCACGGTGGTTCTGCTTGCTGCCGATGTAGGACTTGACCTGCGTGATCTTGAGCTGCGCCATGATCACACACCCGCCCCGGCACGCGCACGGAGAAGAGCCGCGGGGGCGACGTCCTCGAGCGGCAGACCACGGCGGGCCGCGATCTCCTCGGGACGCTGCAGGCCCTTCAGGGCCTCCACGGTCGCGTGCACGATGTTGATCGCGTTGTCGGAGCCGAGCGACTTCGACAGCACGTCGTGGATACCGGCGCACTCGAGCACGGCACGCACCGGGCCACCGGCGATAACACCGGTACCGGGGGACGCGGGCTTGAGCAGCACGACGCCGGCAGCCTTCTCACCCTGGATCGGGTGCGGGATGGTGCCCTGGATACGGGGGACCTTGAAGAAGTGCTTCTTGGCCTCCTCAACGCCCTTGGCGATGGCGGCCGGCACCTCCTTGGCCTTGCCGTAACCGACACCCACGGTGCCGTCACCGTCGCCCACCACGACCAGCGCGGTGAAGCTGAAGCGACGACCACCCTTCACAACCTTGGCGACGCGGTTGATCGCGACAACGCGCTCAACGTACGCGGTCTTCTCGGCGGCAGCAGCGCCGCCGTCACGGCCCTTCCGGTCCCGCCGCTCGCCGCCACCGGCACCGCCACCGCGGCGCTGGGGTCCAGCCATTGGATTACCTCTCTCTTTCCGCTAGCTACAAGCGGCTCAGAACTTGAGCCCGGCTTCGCGGGCGGCGTCCGCCAGGGCGGCGATGCGCCCGGCGTACTGGTTGCCACCACGGTCGAACACCACGGCCTCGACACCGGCGGCCTTGGCACGCTCGGCGACCAGGGCGCCGACCTGCTTGGCCTGCGCGGACTTGTCGCCCTCGCCACCACGCACCGACGCGTCCAGGGTGGACGCGGAGGCCAGGGTGTGGCCCTTCAGGTCGTCGATCACCTGCGCCACGATGTGGCGGTTGGAGCGGGTCACGACCAGACGGGGACGCTCCGCCGTACCGGCGATCCGCTTGCGGATCCGGATGTGACGGCGCTTGATCGCGGCGCGCTTGTAGGCGTCGCCCTTGAGGATCTTCTGCCCGTATGCCATGGCTTACTTACCCGCCTTTCCGACCTTGCGGCGGATGACTTCGCCCTCGTACTTGACGCCCTTGGCCTTGTACGGGTCGGGCTTGCGCAGCTTGCGGATGTTGGCCGCGACCTCGCCGACCTTCTGCTTGTCGATGCCCTCGACCGAGAAACGGGTCGGAGCCTCGACCTTGAAGGTGATGCCCTCGGGGGCCTCGACCAGGATCGGGTGGCTGTAACCGAGCGCGAACTCGAGGTTCGAGCCCTTGGCGGTCACGCGGTAACCGACACCGCTGATTTCGAGCTTCTTCACGTAACCCTGGGTCACGCCGGTGATCATGTTCGCCACCA
The DNA here is from genome assembly GCF_042894765.1 of Streptomyces sp. NPDC001507. Classification (NCBI taxonomy): domain Bacteria; kingdom Bacillati; phylum Actinomycetota; class Actinomycetes; order Kitasatosporales; family Streptomycetaceae; genus Streptomyces; species Streptomyces sp. NPDC001507. The sequence goes on along the minus strand of NZ_JBIAVV010000009.1, from coordinate 298,308 downwards.
GCGTGCGGGACAGGCCGTGCAGGGCCTTGCTCTGACGCTCGTCGTTGGGGCGGGTCACCGCGAGAGTGCCGTCCTCGCCCTTGGCGATGTCGATCGGAGCCACGACGGTGTGGGTCAGCTCGCCCTTGGGGCCCTTGACCTTCACCGTGCGGCCGTCGATGGTGACGTCCACGCCGGCGGGAACCGCGATGGGGAGCTTGCCGATGCGCGACATAGCTGTTTCCTCCGTTCCCTTCTGCTACCAGACGTAGGCGAGGACTTCTCCGCCTACGCCCTTCTTGCCGGCCTGCTTGTCGGTGAGGAGCCCGTGCGACGTGGAGATGATCGCCACGCCCAGGCCGCCGAGCACCTTCGGCAGGTTGGTGGACTTCGCGTACACCCGGAGACCGGGCTTGGAGATCCGCTTGATGCCCGCGATGGAGCGCTCACGGTTGGGACCGAACTTCAGGTCCAGGACGAGGTTCTTGCCGACCTCGGCGTCCTCGACCTTCCAGCCCGTGATGAAGCCCTCCTGCTGGAGGATCTCCGCGATGTGAGACTTGATCTTGGACGCCGGCATCGTCACGGAGTCGTGGTACGCCGAGTTCGCGTTCCGCAGACGCGTCAGCATGTCTGCGATCGGATCAGTCATGGTCATGAATTGGCCTTCGGCCTCTCTCGCCGGGGTTTCCTGGTGCGCCATCCCTCTCCCCGATCCGAGACGGGACGGGTGCGGCGCGGTGGACCTACGGCGTAGTAAGTCGTACGGGCGACCGTCAGGCGCCCAACCCTCCAAGCCTAAGCCATGAAGGGGCGGGCGCCTGACACGCCCATTGCTTACCGAGAGCCTCTGGAATCCCTAAAAGCGGGGATTACCAGGAGCTCTTGGTCACGCCCGGCAGCTCGCCACGGTGAGCCATCTCACGAAGGCACACGCGGCACAGGCCGAACTTGCGGTACACGGAGTGCGGACGGCCGCAGCGCTGGCAGCGCGTGTAGCCACGCACACCGAACTTGGGCTTGCGGGCGGCCTTGGCAATCAGAGCCTTCTTCGCCATCTCGCTCACGCCTCCTTGAACGGGAAGCCGAGGTGACGAAGGAGCGCGCGGCCCTCAGCGTCGTTGGTCGCCGTGGTCACCACGGTGATGTCCATACCCCGGGTACGGTCGATCTTGTCCTGGTCGATCTCGTGGAACATGACCTGCTCCGTGAGACCGAAGGTGTAGTTGCCACGGCCGTCGAACTGCTTGGGGGACAGGCCGCGGAAGTCGCGGATGCGCGGGAGCGCGAGCGACAGGGTGCGGTCCAGGAACTCCCACATGCGGTCGCCACGGAGCGTGACGTGGGCACCGATCGGCTGACCCTCACGCAGCTTGAACTGCGCGATGGACTTGCGGGCCTTGGTGACGGCCGGCTTCTGACCGGTGATCGTGGTGAGGTCGCGGATCGCGCCCTCGATCAGCTTCGAGTCACGGGCGGCGTCGCCGACACCCATGTTGACCACGATCTTGACGAGACCGGGGATCTGCATGACGTTCTCGTACTTGAACTCGTCACGCAGCTTGCCCGCGATCTCCTCGCGGTACTTCAGCTTCAGACGCGGAGCAGTGGTGGTAGCCATCAGATGTCCTCACCCGTCCGCTTGGCAACGCGGATCTTGTTGCCTTCGTCGTCGAAGCGGTAACCGACACGCGTGACGACCTTGTTGCCGTCCTTCTCAACGACCAGCTGGACGTTGGAGACGTGGATCGGCGCCTCGGTCGTGACGATGCCGCCGGCCTGCGAACCGCGAGCGGTCGGACCGGCCTTGGTGTGCTTCTTGACCCGGTTGACACCCTCGACCAGGACACGCTCGTCGCGCGGGTAAGCGGCAATGACCTTGCCCTGCTTGCCCTTGTCCTTGCCGGTGATGACCTGGACCAGGTCGCCCTTCTTGATCTTCATGCTTACAGCACCTCCGGCGCGAGCGAGATGATCTTCATGAACTTCTTCTCGCGCAGCTCACGGCCGACCGGGCCGAAGATGCGGGTGCCGCGAGGGTCGCCGTCGTTCTTCAGAATGACGGCGGCGTTCTCGTCGAAGCGGATGTACGAGCCGTCCGGACGGCGGCGCTCCTTGACGGTGCGAACGATGACCGCCTTGACGACGTCACCCTTCTTCACGTTGCCACCGGGGATCGCGTCCTTGACGGTGGCGACGATGACGTCACCGATGCCCGCGTAGCGGCGACCGGAGCCACCGAGCACACGGATGCAAAGGATCTCCTTCGCACCAGTGTTGTCGGCGACGCGCAGTCGCGACTCCTGCTGGATCACGTCTATCTCCTGTTTGTCTGCCGGTTCCCCGGGCGGGTGCGCAACTTGCACACCCGCCCAGAGCCTGGCGGAACTGTCCTGCGGGGTTTGCCCCGCAGGAAATTACTTGGCCTTCTCGAGGATCTCGACGACGCGCCAGCGCTTCGTCGCGGACAGCGGCCGGGTCTCCATGAGGAGGACGCGGTCGCCGACGCCCGCGGCGTTCTGCTCGTCGTGCGCCTTGAGCTTGTTCGTACGGCGGATGACCTTGCCGTACAGCGCGTGCTTGACGCGGTCCTCGACGGCGACGACGACGGTCTTGTCCATCTTGTCGCTGACGACGAGACCCTCACGGGTCTTGCGGAAGCTGTCGCGCCCCTCGGTCTTCTCAGTCACATTGCTCTCGCTCATCAGGCGTTCTCCACCGTTTCGATGCCCAGCTCACGCTCGCGCATCAGGGTGTAGATCCGCGCGATGTCCTTGCGGACCGCCTTCAGACGGCCGTGGTTCTCGAGCTGGCCCGTCGCCGCCTGGAAGCGGAGGTTGAACAGCTCTTCCTTGGCCTCGCGGAGCTTGCCCAGAAGCTCCTCGTTGCCCAGCTCGCGCAGCTCGGACGCCTTGGTACCGGCCGACATCACGCTTCACCTGCCTCGCGCTTGACGATCCGGCACTTCATCGGCAGCTTGTGGGCCGCGCGAAGGAGCGCCTCACGGGCGATCTTCTCGTTGGGGTAGGACAGCTCGAACATGACCCGGCCCGGGTGCACGTTCGCGATCCACCACTCCGGAGAACCCTTACCGGAACCCATGCGGGTCTCGGCAGGCTTCTTCGTCAGCGGGCGGTCCGGGTAGATGTTGATCCAGACCTTGCCGCCACGCTTGATGTGGCGGGTCATCGCGATACGGGCCGCCTCGATCTGGCGGTTGGTCACGTACGCCGGCGTGAGGGCCTGGATGCCGTACTCGCCGAACGCGACCGTGGTACCGCCCTTGGCCTCACCGCGACGCTTCGGGTGGTGCTGCTTGCGGTGCTTGACCCTACGGGGGATCAGCATGTCGGTCAGGCCTCCGTTCCGGTGCTCTCAGCAGCCGGAGCGGCAGCGGCCTCGGCCTGGGGGGCCTCGGCAGCGGGAGCCTGCTGCGGCTTGCGACCGCGCCGCTCGCCACCACGGCCACCACGGGCCGGGCGGTCACCAGCGCCACCGCCACGGGCCGGGCGGTTGCCGGCGCGGGCAGCGGCGTTCTCGGCGCGGACCTCGGCGATGTTCTTGACGTCGCCCTTGTAGATCCAGACCTTCACACCGATGCGGCCGAAGGTCGTCTTGGCCTCGAAGAAGCCGTAGTCCACGTTCGCGCGGAGCGTGTGCAGGGGCACACGGCCCTCGCGGTAGAACTCCGAGCGGGACATCTCGGCGCCGCCGAGGCGGCCACCGCACTGGATCTTGATGCCCTTGGCGCCGGCCTTCATCGCCGACTGCATGCTCTTACGCATGGCACGGCGGAAGGAGACGCGGGAGGAGAGCTGCTCGGCGACGGCCTGGGCCACCAGCTGAGCGTCCGTCTCCGGGTTCTTGACCTCGAGGATGTTCAGCTGGACCTGCTTGCCGGTCAGCTTCTCCAGGTCACCGCGGATGCGGTCGGCCTCGGCGCCGCGGCGGCCGATGACGATGCCCGGACGCGCGGTGTGGATGTCCACACGCACACGGTCACGGGTGCGCTCGATCTCAACCTTCGAGATACCGGCGCGCTCCATGCCGGACGTCATCATCCGACGGATGGCGACGTCTTCCTTGACGTAGTCCTTGTACAGCTTGTCGGCGTACCACCGGGACTTGAAGTCCGTGGTGACACCGAGCCGGAACCCATGCGGGTTAACCTTCTGGCCCATTACCGGGTTCCTTCCTTGCTGCTGACGACCACGGTGATGTGGCTGGTCCGCTTGCGGATCCGGTAGGCACGGCCCTGGGCGCGCGGCCGGAACCGCTTCAGGGTCGGACCCTCGTCGACGTACGCCTCGGAGATGAAGAGGCTGTCGGCGTCGGTGTGGTCGTAGTTGTGCGCGGCGTTGGCGATGGCGCTGTCGAGCACCTTGCCGACCGGCACGGAGGCTGCCTGCGGAGCGAATCGCAGAACAGCCTGAGCCTCCGTGGCATCCATGCCACGGATAAGGTCCACCACGCGGCGGGCCTTCATGGGCGTAACGCGGATGTACCGCGCCTGGGCCCTGGCTTCCATGGTTGTCCCTCTCAGTTACTTACGTGTCTGAATGCGATCCGCTACTAGCGGCGCTTCGACTTCCGGTCTTCCTTGACGTGGCCCCGGAAGGTGCGCGTCGGCGAGAACTCGCCGAGCTTGTGACCGACCATCGACTCGGTGACGAACACCGGGATGTGGGTCTTGCCGTTGTGCACCGCAAGCGTGTGGCCGAGCATGGCCGGCACGATCATGGAGCGACGGGACCAGGTCTTGATGACGTTCTTGGTGCCGGCTTCGTTCTGGGCGTCCACCTTCTTGATCAGGTGGTCGTCGACGAAGGGCCCCTTCTTGAGACTGCGCGGCATCTAAACCCGCTCCTAGCGCTTCTTGTTCGTCTTGCGGCGGCGGACGATGTACTTGTTCGACGCCTTCTTGGGCGAACGAGTACGGCCTTCCTTCTTGCCCCACGGGGACACGGGGTGACGGCCACCGGAGGTCCGGCCCTCACCACCACCGTGCGGGTGGTCGACCGGGTTCATGACGACACCACGGACGGTCGGGCGGACGCCCAGCCACCGCTTGCGGCCGGCCTTGCCCCAGTTGATGTTCGACTGCTCGGCGTTGCCGACCTCACCGACGGTGGCGCGGCAGCGCGCGTCCACCATGCGGATCTCGCCGGACGGCATACGGAGGGTCGCCATGGCGCCCTCACGGGCGAGCAGCTGCACCGAGGCACCCGCGGAGCGGGCGAACTTGGCGCCACCGCCGGGACGGAGCTCGATCGCGTGGACCGTGGTACCGACCGGGATGTTGCGGAGGGCCAGGTTGTTGCCCGGCTTGATGTCGGCCCCGGGACCGTTCTCCACGGTGTCGCCCTGCTGCAGGTTGCGCGGGGCGAGGATGTAGCGCTTCTCGCCGTCCGCGTAGTGCAGCAGCGCGATGCGCGCGGTGCGGTTGGGGTCGTACTCGATGTGCGCGACCTTCGCCGGCACGCCGTCCTTGTCGTGACGACGGAAGTCGATCACTCGGTAGGCGCGCTTGTGTCCGCCACCCTGGTGGCGAACGGTCACACGACCGGCGTTGTTACGGCCGCCCTTGCTGTGCAGGGGGCGGACCAGCGACTTCTCCGGCGTGGACCGCGTGACCTCGACGAAGTCGGCGACGCTGGCGCCACGACGGCCCGGCGTAGTCGGCTTGTACTTGCGGATTCCCATTTCTCAGTCCTCGTCCGATATCGGACGATCCGACCCGCTTACGCGGTCGGACCGCCGAAGATGTCGATACGGTCGCCCTCGGCGAGGGTCACGATCGCGCGCTTGGAGCCCGCGCGCTGACCGAAACCGGTCTTGGTGCGCTTGCGCTTGCCCTGGCGGTTGAGGGTGTTGACCCCGGTGACCTTGACCGAGAAGACCGCCTGGACGGCCTGCTTGATCTGGGTCTTGTTGGCGCCCGGGGCGACGACGAACGTGTACTTGTTCTCGTCCAGGAGCGCGTAGCTCTTCTCCGAGACGACCGGCTTCAGCAGCACGTCACGGGGGTCCGTGAACGACTTGCTGAGCGGGGTCTCGACGGTGTTCTTGCCCTCGGCCTCGTGGCGGCGCGCCTTGGCGACGCGTGCGGCCTTGGCGGCCTTGGCCGCCTTCGAGGCGATGCTGGGGTGACGGATAGCCATCAGACCTCGGTCCCTTCGGTGTCGTTGGCCTTCGGGCCGGCGACGAAGGACTCGAGAGCGGCCTGGGTGAAGACCACGTCGTCCGAGACGATCACGTCGTACGTGTTCAGCTGGCCCGGCTCCAGGATGTGGACCTGGGGCAGGTTGCGGGCGGACAGCCACGCGGCCTCGTCGGCGCGGTCGACGACCAGGAGCAGGTTCTTGCGCTCCGAGATCTTGCCGAACAGCGTGCGAGCGGCCTTGGTGCTGGGGTTCTCGCCCTCGACCACGCCGGTGACGACGTGGATGCGGTTGTGACGCGCCCGGTCGGTGAGGGCGTGACGCAGAGCGGCAGCCTTCATCTTCTTCGGGGTGCGCTGCGAGTAGTCACGCGGCTGCGGGCCGTGGACGACGCCACCGCCGGCGAACTGCGGCGCGCGGGTCGAGCCCTGACGGGCGCGGCCGGTGCCCTTCTGGCGGTACGGCTTCTTGCCGCCACCACGGACCTCGCCACGGGTCTTCGTCTTGTGCGTGCCCTGGCGGGCAGCCGCGTTCTGCGCGACGACGACCTGGTGGATCAGCGGGATGCTGACCTTCTCCACGCCGAAGATCTCCGCGGGGAGCTCGACGGTTCCGGTCTTCTCGCCGGCAGGCGAAAGGATGTCAACAGTGCTCATCGGTACCTCAGGCCCCCTTGGCCGCGGTGCGGACCAGGACGAGGCCGCCGTTCGGACCGGGAACCGCGCCCTTGATGAGCAGCAGACCCTTCTCCGCGTCAACGGCGTGGACGGTCAGGTTCTGGGTGGTGACACGCTCGTTGCCCATGCGACCCGCCATGCGGAGGCCCTTGAACACGCGGCCCGGGGTGGCGCAGCCACCGATGGAACCGGGCGAGCGGTGCTTGCGCTGGGTGCCGTGACCGGCGCCGAGGCCCTTGAAGTTGTGACGCTTCATGACACCGGCGAAGCCCTTGCCCTTGCTCTTGCCGGTGACGTCGACCTTCACGCCGGCCTCGAAGACCTCGGCGGTGACTTCCTGACCGAGGGTGTACTCGGAGGCGTCGGCCGTACGGATCTCGACGAGGTGACGGCGGGGGGTGACGTCGGCCTTGGCGAAGTGGCCCTTGAGGGGCTTGTTCACCTTGCGCGGGTCGATCTCGCCGAAGGCGATCTGGACCGACTCGTAGCCGTCGACGTCGTTGGTACGGACCTGGGTGACGACGTTGGGGCCGGCCTTGACGACGGTGACCGGAACAACACGGTTGTTCTCGTCCCACACCTGCGTCATGCCGAGCTTCTCGCCCAGGATGCCCTTGATCTGCTTAGCCATTCTCAGATCACCGGCCTCAGAGCTTGATCTCGATGTCGACACCGGCCGGGAGGTCGAGTCGCATCAGAGAGTCAACGGTCTTGGGGGTCGGGTCGAGGATGTCGATCAGGCGCTTGTGGGTGCGCATCTCGAAGTGCTCGCGCGAGTCCTTGTACTTGTGCGGCGACTTGATGACGCAGTACACGTTCTTCTCAGTGGGCAGCGGCACCGGGCCCGCGACCGACGCACCAGTGCGGGTCACCGTCTCGACGATCTTCTTCGCCGAGGAGTCGATGACCTCGTGGTCGTAGGCCTTGAGCCGGATGCGGATCTTCTGTCCCGCCATGGCTACTCAGTAGTCCTTCTCTGCACGCTCTGGAACCCGGCGGTTCCGCCTACCTTCTCCGACCCACGCGGTCGGGCGTGTCGCGCTCCCGCTGACACAGATGCCCCTTGTTCGAACATCCCTGCGGGGAATGCACACGGCCCTTCCGGAACCGCAAGCCGGGGGCGGAAGGCCCACCGGGTGCCTGGCCGGTGCCGCACCGCACTTCCCGAAAGATTCCCGTACGTCCGCCCCAGTGCTGCCGTGGTGGCAGTTAGGACGACGAGTACTGTGGGACTCGCTTCCGGTCCTCCCGGCGGGAGGCGCGCAGCATCAACACTCGACCGAGCAACTCCGACAGTCTGCCACAGAGGGCGGGGGGCTGGCCAATCGGGCCGGGGAGCTTACCCCCGGAGTGACGCAGGTCAAACCCGGGCCCCTCCCCAGCGGCGTTCCCGAGGTGCCCGGCCGGCCTCGGCCGCACCGTAATCCGCTCGCCCGCCATAACCCGGCGCCCCTACGCTGAGCAGGCACAACGGCTGTCACGGGGGACGTTCACCATGCGTACGCACTATCCACGGACCCGGCATCTGCCCTGGTCGCCAGGAGCGACCGCCGACGACCTCCGGATCACCGACCTGTCCGGTCTGCGCGGCCGCGAGGTCGTCGTGACCGAGAAGCTCGACGGCGAGAACACCACACTTTACGCCGACGGCCTGCACGCGCGTTCGCTGGACTCGGCCCCTCACCCCTCCCGTACCTGGGTCAAGGCACTCCAGGCCCGGATCGGCCACGCCGTCCCGGAGGGGTGGCGGGTGTGCGGGGAGAACATGTTCGCCCGGCACTCGATCGCGTACGACGACCTGGAGAGCTACTTCTACGGCTTCTCGGTGTGGGACGGGGAGGGCCGCTGCCTGGACTGGGACCGGACGGTGGTCTTCCTGCGCGGGCTCGGCGTTCCCGTTCCCCGAGTGTTGTGGCGAGGCGTGTTCGACGAGCGGGCGCTGCGCGCGCTGCGGCTGGATCCCGAACGGCAGGAGGGGTACGTCGTCCGGGTCGCGGACGGGTTCGGCGCGCAGGAGTTCGGGGAACGGGTGGCCAAGTGGGTGCGGGCGGGACATGTGCGGACGGACACGCACTGGATGCACGCGGCCGTCGTCGAGAACGGGCTCGGGGCCGGGGCGCCCCTGTGGGCGGTGCGATCGGGAGCGCCCGTCGACGTGCGGGCGCTGGAGGAGGCCGTGGGGCTGCCCGGCGAGGGGGACGCAGGGGCCGTCGAGCGCTTCGATCCGGCGGGGCGGTCCGGGGACGACCTGCTGGCCGGCGTCCTGGCCGCGCTGCTGCACGGAGTGCGGCGGGGGCGGCTGGCGGCGCGGCTCGCCACGGTGGCGGGCATACCGCTCGCCCGCCGGGTCGCCGACCTCGTGGGGCTGCACCCGGCGCTGCACCGGCCGTATCCGGACGAGGACCGACGGGCCGGCCTGGTGCGAATGTCGTACGCCGCCGACCTGGGCCTGCTGCATGCGGTCGCCCGGGCCACCGCGCACACGGACGCGGCGCGCGAGCAGGTGGAGTGGTCGGCGCTGCACGCCGAGGACGTGCGGAGCCCAGGGCTGCGGGAGGCGTTCGCCGGGCTGCCGGCCGACACGGCCGCCCGGTGCCGGGCCGAGGCCCGGGAGGCGTACGCGCTGGGGCGGATCGGCAGCGCCGACGAGGCCGTCGCCGCGACCTGGCGGTGGCGGTCCGGCGCGTTCCCGAAGCTGATCCAGACGGTCGGCCCGGCCGGCAGCGGCAAGAGCACCTTCGCACGGGGACTCACGGGCGTGGACGCCTGCGTGTCCCTGGACGACCTGCGCGAGGCGCGTGGCTCGCGCGCCGACCAGCGGGCCAACGGCGAGGTCCTCCGTGAGGGGCTCGCCCGGCTGGACCGGGCCCTGGCCGGCGGCGGGACCGCGGTGTGGGACGCCACGTCCCTCACCAAGCAGCAGCGCTCGCTGGTGCACGGGATCGCCCACCGCCGTGACGCCCTGATCACGCACGCCGTGGTCCTGGTGGACGAGGACGAGCTGGTACGGCGCAACACCCGCCGCGAGCACCCGGTGCCGCCCGACGTGCTCACCGGCCAGCTGCGCCGCTTCGTTCCGCCGTATCCCGGCGACGCTCACCGCACCTGGTACATCGGGGCGGCCGGGACCGTCGAGGAAGAGGTGTGACGCGTGCGTACGAGCGAGGAGATCTATCACCGGGTGCGCTGGGACGCGCGTTTCGACCCGGCCCGCTTCGTGCTCGGCGTCCTTCAGCGCGACGCCGCGCCCAAGCGTGTCCCGCTGCCCGCGTTCGTGCCCGGGGGCGAGATCCCCTGGCACCGGGTGCTGTTCATCGAGGCCGACGGCGAGGTGGTGTGGGACCGGGCCACGGGGGCGGACCGGATCGACGCGACGGAGGCGGGGCGGGTTCGCGAGGCCCGGCTGCTCCGGGCGCCGTTCTTCACGGCGCGTACGCCGCACGCGTGGGACGGCGCGGACTGGGGGGCCGCGCCCGCGCGGCGCGGGGACGCGCCCGGCGGTGGGCGGGGATCCGGCGGTGTGCGGGCATCCGCGGGTATGCGGGCATCCGGGGGTGTGCGGGTGCTGACCTGGAACACGCTCTGGGACCGGTACGACGGCGACCGTATCGACAGTGCCCGGCGCAGGCCGCTGCTGTTGCGGTCCCTGCGCGACGCGGACGTGGACGTGATCGCGCTGCAGGAGGTCGAGACGGATCTCCTCGCCCTGCTGCTGGGCGAGGAATGGGTGCGGGCGGGCTGGACCCTGGGCACGGACCCGCGAGGGCGGGACGTCGACACGTGCGGTCTGCTGCTCCTGAGCCGGCTCCCGGTCATCGAGGCCGCGCACCACGAACTGGGCCCGCACAAGGCGGTGGCCGCCCTCGTCGTGGAGGCGGGCGGACGGCCCGTGGTCATCGCGGCGACCCATCTGAGCAGCGACCACTCGGAGAACGGCGCCGACCGGCGCGAGGCGGAACTCACCCGCATCGCCGAGGGCCTGGCGGGCGTGGACGCCGATCTGCTCCTGATGGGCGACTTCAACGACGGCGGCGGCACACCGCAGCTGGCGCTGGGCCTGCGGGACGCGTGGAGCGACGTGCACGGCGCCGACGACACGACCCCGACCTTCGACCCCCGCAGCAATCCGCTGGCCGCGATCTCGTCGCTGACGGGCCGGGCCTCGCGGCTGGACCGGGTACTGCTGCGCGGGGAGGGGCTGCGGGCACGGCGCGCCGAACTCCGCGGTGACGTGCCGTCGGCGGAGGGGACGTACATCTCCGACCACTACGGTGTCCTGGCCGAACTGGCGGTGGGCGCTCCGGAGGCGGACGCCCTGGATTCCCTTGCCGAAGAACCGACACCGCGGACGGCGCTGGCGTGGCTCCCGCCTGAGGAACTGTGGGCGCCGCTGCAGGAGATCCGCCGGGACCACGACCCGCAGATCCGCCGCTGGCCCCCGCATGTGAACCTGCTCTTCGGATTCGTACCGGAACACGCATTCGAGCGGGCTGCGGCGGTGCTCGCGACGGCCGCCACCGCGCCCTTCGACGCCCGGCTGGAGGGTGTGCAGTGGTTCGGCCACCGGGACGACGCGACCGTCTGGCTCGACCCCGCGGCCGCGGGTGAGGAGCCCTGGGCCGACCTGCACCGCACGCTCGTCCGCCACTTCCCCCGCTGCGGCGGCCGCCACACCGGCTTCACCCCTCACCTGAGCCTGGGCCGCACCACCGACCCGAACACCCTGGCCACCGCCTGCGCGGCCCGGCTCACCCCGATGCCGGTCAGAGTCGGCGAGCTGGCGCTGCTCTCGCGGCGCGGGGACGAGCCGATGCGGGTGCGGGCCACGGTGACGCTGGGGACGGGCGAGGTGCGGTGGGCGGAGGAGGCCGAGGCCGCGCGGGGCGGGGCACAGGACACGCTGACGCGGGTGGCCGAGGGGACCACCCACCGCATCGAGCAGGCGTTCTCCGACGGCGTCGTACACGTCGTCGGCTCCCGGCGGATGGGCTGCGCGCTGCCCGGCGCGGACCTGGACCTGGTCGTGGTGCTGCCCGGCACGGCCGGACTGCCCGCCGTACGGGCACGGGTGGCCGCGGCTCTCCCCGAGGCGACGGATGTGCGCGAGGTGGTCGGGGCCCGCGTACCCGGTCTGCGGTTGCGGATCGACGGGCTGGACGTGGACCTGGCCGTGGTCACCACGGGTGCGACGGACCCCGCGGAGGCGGTCTCCCGCCGGACCGAGCTGGGCGAGGAGGCCGCGATCGCGCTCAGCGCGGTGAGCGACGCCGACACGGTGCTGGCCTCGGTGGGCGGGCACGGGCCCGCCTTCGCCCAGCTGGCCACGCGGGTCAAGGCCTGGGCGAAGGCCCGGGGCCTGGACTCGGCGCCGTTCGGAGGCCTGCCGGGCCTTGCCTGGTCCGTCCTGGCCGCCCGCACCACGGCCGAGGCCGGCGACCTCGCGCCGGGCGATCTCCTACGGCACTTCTTCGCGACGTGGGCGGCCTGGGACTGGCGAGAACCGGTGGGCCGGACACCCGACCCGACCCAGCCCCTCCTCCCCCTCACCGTCACGACCCCCTCCGCCCCCGTACGCCCCTGCACCGACCAGGTGACGGCGGGCATGCGTGACCTGGTGGCCCAAGAGCTGTTCCGCGCCTGGGAGTTGCTGGAAGGAACCGCGGAGCCCTGTCCCCGGGCCGAACTCCTCGCCCCGCCCCCGCTGCACCGCCGCCACGCGGCCTGGGCGGTCCTGACGGTGGGCCCAGACGCGGACGAGGGCCGGGTGCGGGGCAGGATGCGAGCCCTCCTCACCGACCTCTCCACGACAGTCCCCGACTGCCACGCCTGGCCCCGCCCCTTCACCACGAACCCGGTCCGCTACGCCATCGGCCTGGGCTCCGCCCCACCGACCGCCGGCCATCTCGCGGCTCTCGCGGAACGCCGACTGCGCGGCCTGCCCGGAGTCACACTGACGCGGGCCGAGGGAGGCGGGGTACCGACCTTGCGCTGACGCTCGGCGCCGGACAGGGCGCGATCAGAATCCCCAGGGGTCGGGATGAGGCCTGACCGCGGGGTCCTCGGACCAGGTCGGACGGGCCTCGATCTGGTCCCCGGTGAGCCCGAGGAGCCGATCGACGGCCCAGCCGTTCCACTGGACGGCGCGGGGGAACTGCGGCAGCCGGAAGGCGGGCAGCCGAGCCGGCAATGCTTCGGGACGGTACACGGGCCTCTTGACCTCACCGTTCCGCTTCGGCTTCGACGACCTGTGCGAATCGAGGCAGTCGACCACCTGGTCGACGAGGTACAGGACGTAGTCGTCGCCCTTGCCGTTGCGGATCTCGACGGGTACCAGGCTCCCGGCCGACAGCAGTTCGTCCCCGAACCCCTCGGCCAGACGGCGGCTTAGCACGGGCGCTCCGGGACCGCCGCTGGGGAACTCGCTCCTGGGCGCGGAGTGGTCCATCCATTCGGCACGCAGCCCGGTCGGCCGGTCCGAATCGTCCCCGCTCCGCTGCCACCGCATGAGCCTGCTCTGGTCGGTACCGTCCAGACGCAGCGTCTCGTAGTCGCTCAGGCTCGGCAGGAGCCGGTAGACGGCCAGATTCCGCTGCGGCACGTCAGACATCGCGCCGGTACTCACCGCACGCCCGAGTTCATGAAACGACGGCGTCGACCCTCACCGGGAGTTCCGTGTCGTCCTGGACCGCACCAACGAGCAGCGACCGACGTCCCAGGCTCCAGGCCCGCTGTTCGATGTAGTCGATGCCCACCGTCTGGCCACCGTCCAGTCGGGCGAGGCGCCCGGCAAGGACACCGGTCTCCACCTCATGTGCGATCCGTCCGACCACCTGCGCGGACTCGTCGTACAGCGCTTCCAGCGCGTCGAAGCCGGCCTCCTCGTCGACCTCGCGCTCCCACAGGGTGACAGCGAGGCGCACCTGCGGGGCGTCCCCCTCGATACCCGCCAGGAGGTCGTTCTTGCGCCAGACACGGGGGAACGCGGCGCCCGGCACCTGGCGCGCCACGCCCCAGCCCAGCCGTTCCAGGACGGCACCGATCCCCTCTCCTGTCAGGCTCTCGTCGTCGGCCAGGAGCTCCAGAACTGCAACGACCTCGTCCACGCCCTAATCCATTCCGTTTCCCGGCACGTGGAAGACGTTCAGCCTTCCATCGGCGAATTCGTCTGGGAACTTGCTGCTGAAAAGATCCCGGAGGTGCTCGGCTCCCTCCGGGTAGGAGGTGGCATACCGCACCCCCTTGCCGCCCAGTCCTTCGTTCAGCGCCAGGAGCTTCTCGGCCTGACTGGTGATCCGGTCCTCGTCGTAGTGACGATGCGCAGGATTGTACTGAGACGCCGCCCACTCCCCCGGATGGTCACCACCGGTCCACTTCGCCTCGACGATGAAGCCGTCCGCGGTGGGACCACCGTCCACGTGCACCTCCCGGCCGTCTCCGAGGCGCCACACCTGCTCGTAGTCCGTGTGCGTGACGAACCGTTGGTAGCGGAACGAAACGCGTTGCAGCATTTTGTCGGTCATCCACTGGATGCCCACGAACGTCGGGCACCGCTGCAGGCCGAGCGGATCCACCCAGAGATGGGGATTGGAGACGTAGGCGTAGTGGTCGGGCCCTGCCTGGAGCCCGAGCGGGTCGGGGGTCAGAAAGCGGACACTGTGCGGGTCGTAGTAGCGGTGGAAGTTGTAGTGGAGGCCGCTTTCCTCGTCCGCGTACTGCCCGGGGAAGCGGAGCGGGCACGACAGCCCGCCCTCCACGGCCGTGTCGGGGGCGTCTTCGTCGCCCCAGAGACCGGACCTGCCCCGCCACCGCACCGCGCCGTCGAGACCGATCAGTTCGACAGGCGTGCCGACGACGTCCGTGACGATGGCGAAGAACCGCTCGTCGACTTCCTCCTGCGGCAGTTCGCGCGACCGCGTCCGCTCCGCCTGTGCCATCGGCCGGTGCGTACCCGGCTCGTACTCCCACGTGACCGTGTGCTCGCCCGCGTCGCTCCAGCGGGACTGCTCGGCCAGGCGCTGGCCGTCCCAGGTGAACGCGGTCCGCTCGATGACCTGCCCGTCCTCGGCATGGCACCGCTTCTCCGTGCGGCGTCCGAACGGGTCGTAGTCATAGCTCCAGCGACGACCGTCGGGGCCGGTCATGCCGGTGAGCCGGTCGTCCGCGTCCCAGCTGAACGACCACGCCCGGCGGCCCCCGGACAGTGTCCGCTGCACCAGTCGGGTGACCCGGCCCTGGCCGTCGTACGTGTACGACCTCCTGCCCGCTCGACGGACCTGGTTCCCGGCATACGTGTGCCGGGACTGCTCTCCGTCCGCTCGGCCCGTGAGCGACGAGGACGAGGACGTCGGGTTGCCCGCGGCGTCGTACGCGTAGCGTTCTTGCCAGGAATCACCGTCGACCGCCACGACGCGACCGCGCTCGTCGTGCCGGAACTGCTGCCGACCACCGTGGAGGTCGCGTGTTTCGGTCAGTCGGTCACCGATTCCGTACACGTAGTCGCGACGGCTGACGACCCGGCTCTCGTCGCCGAGGCCGTGGCCGTCAGGTGCCCGCAGCACATGGGACGTCATGCGGCGGCATTCGTCCCAGTGACGCTCCATGCGGAGGGAATCGCCGAAGTCCCGGACCACCTCTTTGCCGTCTTCGTCGTGCCGGAAGACGATCTCGTGGCCGGCGCTCGAAAGCCTCGACGGCAGACTTCGCTCCGAGTACTCCCACCGGCTCTCCGCTCCGGACGGCGTCCTGCGCACCGTGCGCCGGCCCAGTCGGTCGTAGGCGTGACTGATGGTTCGGCCGTTGGTCGTCTCGCTCAGTACCCGTCCGAGCCGATCGCGCTCCGCCTCCACGACGACATCGCCGCATCGGGCCCGGTACACCTGTCCGCTCGACGTGTAGGAGAACGTCGTCGAGGACTCCGCGGTGCGCTTTCCGACGACCCTGCCCACCGCGTCACGCTCGTAGGACGTGACCTGCCCGGCGCCATTGGTACGTCGGGCGAGTCGGCCGGCGGCATCGTACGAATAGATCAGCGTGCGGCCGTTGAAGTCGGTCTCCGACTCCAGGAGCCCCGTGGTGCCGAATCGGTACTCCCACGCGAGGCCCTGCTCGTTCGTGACGCCTACCAGTCTGAGTTCCGTGTCGTAGCGGAAATGCCGCTGCCGGCCGTCGGCATCGGACCGCCAGGCAGGAAGATCGAAATGGGTGTACCCGAACCGAGTGACGGAGCCGGCGGAATCCGTGTGGCGCACGAGACGCCCCTCGGCGTCCCACTCCCAGACCTCCCTGCCGCCGTCGGGCGTGGTCCGCGACAGGGGCTTGCCCTCGACGTTCCAGGTAAGGCGGGTCACGTTGCCCAGAGCGTCGCGGATCTCGGAGACCCGGCCGAAAGCGTCCCGGGTGTGCTGCACGGTGCCGCCGAGGGGATCGACCGACTTCACGGGAAGCCCACGTTCATCGGTCTCGACCCTTGTGACCGCTCCGGCCGGATCGGTGATCTCGGTCAGCGCTCCCTTGCCGTCATAGGCGAACCGGGTCGTCTCCGCGAGTGGAGTGGTGACCGACGTGCGGTTGCCACGGTCGTCGTAGGCGTAGGACCAGCAGGAGCCGTCGGCCGCCTCGGTCCTCACCGGAAGGCGCTGCTCGTTGAACTCGGCGCGAGCGGTGGTGCCGTCGGCGCTCGTGATGCTGACCAGGTTTCCGGCCGCGTCGTAGGCGTAACGGGTGCTGTTGCCCAGCGCGTCGGTATGCCCCACCAGCCGGTCCTGGCGATCCCATTCGTATCGCGTGATGTTGCCGAGCGCGTCGATGACCGCCGTACGCTGCAGCCGCTCGTTGTACTCGTGCACGGTGGCCTGTCCGAACGAGTCGGAGTACACGGTCCGGCGCGCGTCACGGTCGTACGTGAGCCGGCAGTCGAGGAACCCGTCCGCACCCGCGCCGCGTACGCAGCGGTCCTCTTCGTCGTACTCGAACTCGTACCAGGAACCGCACCGGTCCTCCCACCTGGTGATCCTCCCCCGGTCGTCATAGGCATACCGGAAGGGAAGGCCGGAGGAGTTGTACACATGGACCAGGTCACCGTCACGGTAGGCATAGCGCACCAGAGTCGCGTCGTCCGTGCCGGTCGCTTCCGCCAGTCGCATCGATGCGATGCGCCCGGCCTCCGTTTCGATCGCGACGCGGTACCCCCCGCTGTGGTGCAGAGCCACCGGCTCCCCGGCAGCCGAGTACTCGATGTGGAGGCGATGTCCGTTGCGGTCGCTCCGGCTGTGCAGGGAGAACACCGTACTGCCGTCGGCACCCGGCGCACCGTCCGGCTGGAACACGCGGGTGACCCCGGTCTCCGGATCCATGATGGTCATCGGCCCGCCGGGTTTTCCGTCCCACTCCAACGGCCAGCGGGGCCCTTCCAGCGGATACACGGGATCCCCGGGCGTTGGACGGGGGTAGGCGAGCAGCATTCCGTCGTCCGAGGCGAAGGCGATGCCCTGGTCGTCCATCTCCAGTCGTTCGTCGAGCGTTGATGCCCAGGACGGACCGAACCACCTGCCGTAGCGGTAGGTGGACAGATGAGTCCGTTTGACTTCGAGTGGCAGGATGCCCGGCAACGTCACATCTGTAGCGACCATGAGCATCTCGCCCGACACCAGGTCGATCGGATCGCCGCCCGGGCAGCGCCCTGCGAGTGCCTTGCCTCTGGCGACCAGATCCGTCATCCCGGAGCGCAGACTGGTCAGGCCACGAGTTCCGAGCCCACGCACGGCCTCGGCCATGCCCTTGAGCCCCAGTTTGCCAAGTCCCCGCATGCCCTTGGCGAGCTTGCCGAGGCTGGTGATGCCCTTGCCGCCGGGTATGCAGTCCAGCGCTGCGAACGCCACGTCCCACAGGGACGCCTGGCCTTTTGAGTATTTGTAGAGGGTGTCGGCGAGCACGACGAGGGCGGCGACGAGCACGATCGCGCCGAGGATCGGCCCACCGATGATCATGGCGATGATCCCGACGACCGCGACGACGACCTTGCAGACGGTGACGATGGTGTCCCAGTTGTCCTCGAACCAGTGCCCGACGTCCTGCCACCAGTGCCGATTCGGGATACCGGCGTCGGAGGCCTCGTCGATCTTCCGCTTCGCCTCACCGGCCGCGTCGTCGCGCATCTTGCGGGCGTCCTCGGCCATCTTCTTCGCGGCGTCGAGGGCACTCTGCGCGCTGGTGACGTCCGACTGGGCCTGGGTGTGCGCGGACTTGGCGCTCTGCACGTCCCGGGTGGCGGCCCGCACCTTGCCCTCGTCCGGCTTGTCCGCGGTGGACTTGCTGCCGGTGGGATCGTCCTTGTACTTGTCGGCTTCCTTCGTGGCCCGGGTGACCCAGGAATCGGCCGACGACAGACGCGACTTGGCGGAGGACAGGTCCGACTGCGCCTCCTTCGCCTTGGCCAGGGCCCTGTCGGCGAGCGCCTGCGCCCGCTCCAGCTTCGGCCAGTAGTCCGCGAGGGCGTCCCCGCACAGCTCGTAGGACTTCTTCAGCTTCTTCAGGTTCTTCGGAACGTCCTTGAACTGCTCCTTGAACACCTCGGCGGACTTCCCGGCCCACTGCAGGAGGGTGTCCTCACCGGCCATGCCCTTGACCAGACGCAGCGCGTCGGAGACGTCGTCGGCGAAGGAGTGCAGCTGCGCGGCGAGCGTGCGGACGCGCTGCGCATCGCCGGGGGTCGGGTCCCGGTCGAGATCGAGTGGATGCCAGTCCGCCGGTCGGTACCCCGCCATGCCCCCGCAACCCCCGTCGCGTACGCCCCGTCAACAAGCCTGTGCACACGCGAACTTACAAGGAACGGCCGTTCGAGGTGAAGCCCAGCGGGTCAGGCTCACAACGCGATCGGGCGGTAAGCCAGCGCCTGGTCCACCACTTCCTCGGCCGTGAGTTCCGGATCCGAGTAGTAGATCAAGTCGCTTACCCGGGGATGCAAGACACTCTGCTTCAGCCTCTCCAGCAGCGCATCGTGTTCCCGCTCGGGGAGGCCTGCGTCCATGATCTGCTGCACCAGCCGGATGAGTTCGTCACGGCTTTTCGAAGGCATGCAGGCATCCTCTCGGCTCAGCGAAGTGTTCGGCGAAGGCGGCGTCCGCGCCGGAACCGGCCGTTGTCCTCGACCGCAGCCGTGCACCGCAGCCACCAGTACTCCAGCTCGTCCCGCACCGTCACGTACACCCACCGGCGCTTGAGCCACGGTGGCAGGTCCCGGAACGGCACGAAGGTGAGCGTGTCGTCGATCGGCACCGGTCTCTCACCGCAAAGGATCAGTCCGCGAAGCGGAACGTCGACGTGATCGCGTCGAAGATGTCGAAGAAGGAGTCGGCGAGGTCGAGGACCTGACTGCTGCCGGCGACCAGGGCGACCTTGCCCTCCTGACCGGGGACCGGGATGAAGGTCTGCATGAGGACTGCGCGGATCGTGCGGCCCAGGCTGTCCTCCGGGACCGGGATGTCCTCGATGCCGTAGGTGCGCGCGGCGGGGCCGACGCCGGGGATGTCGACGGTCGTCACCTTGCGCCAGGAGTCGCCCTCCCGGTGGGCTTCCTTGGGGGCGAGCTGGGCGGCGATGGCGGCCGGGTCGTTGGAGAGCGGCGCGCCCTCGCGGGTACGGCCGCCGACCAGCGAGACCGTGACCGACCCGGTGACCGGGGTGTCCCCGCCGAAGCTCTCCGCCATGCAGCCGCAGTACATCGCGCCCGACTTCCAGGCATCTGCCGCGGACCTGCGCAGGAAGCCGACGTACGTGTCCCGGTACTGGGCCAGCTCCGGGTGCTGGGCGATGCGCTCGTTCACCATCCGCCGGATCGAGTCGTCCCGCGACTCCGGCCGCACGTCGAACTCCCACCACGACTCGGGCACCTTGATCCGGAAACCGCCGCGCTCGATGGTCAGCGTCTCCATGTAGCGGGCCATGCTGTACGCCACCCCTCCCCCGATGATCTGATATACGGTGCGGCCCAGACTACGAGACGCGCGAACGGGGGACGGTCACGTGGGCAACGGCAAGAGCGATCTCGCCATACCGCTGAGCGAGCTTGAGGACTACGGCCGCAAGCTGCGCTCCATCAAGGAACGCCTCAACCACACCAAGAAGATGTTCGAGTCCTACCAGGACGACGTCGGCAGCAGCACCGTCTACAACGCCCTCGACGACTTCGAGTCCAACTGGCACGACGGCCGCGAGGACATCACCAAGCAGATCGACTCCCTCGCCGACATGTCCGACACCGTGGTCCGCGAGTTCAAGAAGCTGGACGACGACCTCGCGAAGAAGGCGAAGGACGCGGTGCGGCCGGAGGGTCAGCAGCAACAGGGTGGCGGCGGGAACAAGGCGGAGTAGCCACCCTGAAGGGCCTGCAGGCCGACGACGAAGGCACCGCGAGCATCTACGTCGAGCTCACCGAACAAGGCCTGGGCAAGACGCCGGCCGCGGACCTCTGGAGGCACCTCATGGCCGTCGACCTCTCCATCTTCCAGTCCCAGACGGCCCAGGCCCTGCGCGCCGGAAGCCTCGCCGAAGCCCTCCTCGTCGTCCTCAGTGGCCATGGTATCGACGTCAGTGACGAAGCCCGCGAGCCCATCACCACCTGCGACGACCACGACACCCTCACCACCTGGCTCACCCGCGCCGCCACCGCGACCACCACGGCCGAACTCTTCGTGCAGCCCGAGTAGAACGCCCCCGCACTGAGGCTGTCCCCACCCCCGGCCCACCCGTCTGCCGGATGGCCGGGGCTCCTCGGCGTCCGGCACCGTGAAGGACGGAAACGTCAGTCGCGTGCAGGGGGAAGGACGCCATCGTGCGAACCGCCGTCGGGACCGCAGCATCTCTCCTGGTTCTCGCCCTGGCCGTACCGGCCGCCGGGGCGGCACCGGGCACCACCGCCCGTGCCATCCCCGCCACCGCCACCGGAGTGTGGCGCATGGACGGGTACGGGACCGTCCTCGCCATCGACGGGCAAGGGGTGCAGGAGTACCAGACGACCGCTGTCAGCTGCCTGAAGGGGTACTTCGCCACGGCGGGCCCGGAACCGGGGACGTACGACGTCGAAGGCGCCGTCATCACCGTGCGGCCCGCCCCGGACGGGGAGCACGCCCGGTTCGGCGCCGACGTCGCCGTGGGGCATCGGCAGCTGCGCCGGATCGGCGCCCTGCCCGTCGCCTGCACCCGCCCGCCCGCGACCGATCCCCGCACCGCCTTCGACGTCTTCTGGCAGTCGTTCGAGGAGAACTACCCCTTCTTCGCCGCCAAGGGCGTCGACTGGCAAGCCGTCCGAGACCGTTACCGGCCCCTCGTCCACAAGGACACCAGCCGGGCCCAGCTCTTCGACATCCTCAGCCGCATGATCACCCCGCTGCACGACGCCCACATCCTCGTCCAGGACGGGGACCGTCACTACGGCACGGCCCGGCCCGGCACTGTCGTCCCCACCGAGGAACTCAACGACACGGTGAAGAAGTTCGTCGTCGAACGCGACCTCGCGCAGGCCACCGGCCGGCAGGACTTCGCCGGTGGCCTCATCACGTACGCCGACCTGAAGCAGCGGGGTCCGGGCTACCTCCGGATCGCCCGCTTCGACGGATACGACGGCGAGGACCCGTCGTACACCGCCCAGCTCGCCGAACTCGACCGGGCGCTCGACGCCGTCCTCACCCCCGCCCGCACCCGCGCCCTCCGCGGCCTGGTCATCGACCTCCGCGTCAACGGCGGCGGCTCCGACGCCCTCGGCATCCGCATCGCCGAACGCCTCACGGACACGCCGTACGTCGCGTACGCCAAGCGCGCCCGCAACGACCCGGCCGACCCGGCCAGGCACACCCGCCCCGAGCCGGTCCCGGTCACGCCGTATCACGGCGCCCGTTACACCGGCCCGGTCGCCCTCCTCACCGGCGGCTCCACCGTCAGCGCCGGCGAGACCTTCACCCAGGCCCTGATCGACCGGCCGGGGCGCACGGTCCGGATCGGGCAGCCGACCCAGGGCGTCTTCTCCGACGTCATGGTCCGCAACCTCCCCGACGGCATGGTGGTCTGGCTGCCCAACGAGGAGTACCTGACCCGGACCGGCCGGACCTTCGACGGGACCGGGATCGCGCCGCAGATCAGCGAACCCGTCTTCACCGACGAGGAGTTCGCGAAGAATCGGGACTCGGCGTTCGACCGGGCCGTGGAGCTGCTGCGGTCCGCCCGCTGATCCCCGCTGCACCCCAGGGCGTGGTGCGCGTAGTGCAGGGACGATCCGCCGTTGCGGCGCGATGAAGACGGCAAAGAGGCCCGTACGACCGGAGTCGTACGGGCCTCTTCAGACCTGCCTGGTCAGCCCTTGCGGGCCGAGATCACTTGTTGATCTTGGTGACCTGGCCGGCGCCGACCGTGCGGCCACCCTCACGGATGGCGAACTTCAGGCCCTCTTCCATGGCGACGGGCTGGATGAGCTCCACCTTCATCTCGGTGTTGTCACCCGGCATGACCATCTCGGTGCCCTCGGGGAGGGTCACGACGCCGGTCACGTCCGTCGTACGGAAGTAGAACTGCGGACGGTAGTTGTTGAAGAACGGCGTGTGGCGGCCACCCTCGTCCTTGGAGAGGATGTAGGCCTGCGCCTCGAACTCGGTGTGCGGGGTGACCGAGCCCGGCTTGATGATGACCTGGCCGCGCTCGACGTCCTCGCGCTTGATGCCACGGAGGAGCAGACCGACGTTCTCACCGGCCTGGCCCTCGTCGAGCAGCTTGCGGAACATCTCGATGCCGGTGACCGTGGTGGTGGTCTTCTCGGTCTTGATGCCGATGATGTCGACGGTCTCGTTGACCTTGAGGACACCACGCTCGATACGACCGGTGACGACGGTGCCACGACCGGTGATCGTGAAGACGTCCTCGATCGGCATCAGGAACGGCTTGTCGACGTCACGCTCGGGCTGCGGGATGTTCTCGTCGACGGCGGTCATGAGGTCGAGCACGGACTGCGTCCACTCGGCGTCGCCCTCCAGCGCCTTCAGCGCGGAGACGCGGACGACCGGCAGGTCGTCGCCCGGGAACTCGTACTCGGACAGGAGCTCACGGACCTCGAGCTCGACGAGCTCCATGATCTCCTCGTCGTCCACCATGTCGGCCTTGTTCAGGGCGACCACGATGTACGGAACGCCGACCTGGCGGGCCAGGAGCACGTGCTCCTTGGTCTGCGGCATCGGGCCGTCGGTGGCGGCCACGACCAGGATCGCGCCGTCCATCTGCGCGGCACCCGTGATCATGTTCTTGATGTAGTCCGCGTGACCGGGGCAGTCGACGTGCGCGTAGTGACGGGTCTCCGTCTGGTACTCGACGTGCGCGATGGAGATCGTGATACCGCGCTGACGCTCCTCGGGCGCCTTGTCGATGTTGTCGAACGCGGTCGCCTCGTTCAGGTCCGGGTACGCGTCGTGCAGCACCTTGGTAATGGCGGCCGTGAGGGTCGTCTTACCGTGGTCGATGTGACCGATGGTGCCGATGTTGACGTGCGGCTTAGTCCGCTCGAACTTCGCCTTCGCCACTGGGGTCCTCCTGTGGAGTGGTTCTGTACGCCTGGGTTCAGTCGGCGCCAGGTGATCTTTGCTGTTGGGTCCCGGGCCCCGGGCCGTACCGCCGCGAATGCGGAGGAACGACCCGTGAGGCTCCGGGGTCAAGCCTAAGGCGTGTATGTGCGCCGCGTTGAACGCGGTACTTACTCGCCCTTGGCCTTCGCGATGATCTCCTCGGCGACGTTCCGCGGAACCTCGGCGTAGGAGTCGAACTGCATGGAGTAGCTGGCCCGGCCGGACGTCTTGCTGCGCAGGTCGCCGACGTAACCGAACATCTCCGAGAGGGGCACGAGGCCCTTCACGACGCGGGCACCGGCCCGCTCCTCCATGGCCTGGATCTGACCACGGCGGGAGTTGATGTCGCCGATGACCTCACCCATGTAGTCCTCGGGCGTGGTGACCTCGACGGCCATCATCGGCTCAAGGAGCACGGGGGACGCCTTGCGCGCGGCCTCCTTGAAGGCCTGCGAGCCGGCGATCTTGAAGGCGAGCTCGGAGGAGTCGACCTCGTGGTAGGCACCGTCGTGCAGGATCACGCGGACACCGGTCATCTCGTAACCGGCGAGGATGCCGAACTGCATGGCCTCCTGCGCACCGGCGTCCACCGAAGGGATGTACTCCTTCGGGATGCGGCCACCGGTCACCTTGTTCACGAACTCGTACGACGTGTCGCCACCCTCGAGCGGCTCGATGCCGATCTGCACCTTCGCGAACTGACCGGTACCACCGGTCTGCTTCTTGTGGGTGTAGTCGACGCGCTCGACGGCCTTGCGGATCGTCTCGCGGTACGCCACCTGCGGCTTGCCGACGTTGGCCTCGACCTTGAACTCACGGCGCATACGGTCGACCAGCACCTCGAGGTGCAGCTCGCCCATGCCACCGATGATGGTCTGGCCGGTCTCCTCGTCCGAGTGGACCTGGAAGGACGGGTCCTCCTCGGCCAGGCGCTGGATCGCGACGCCCAGCTTCTCCTGGTCGCCCTTCGACTTGGGCTCGATGGCGACCTGGATGACCGGCGCCGGGAAGTCCATGGACTCCAGGATCACCGGCTGCTTGTCGTCGCACAGCGTCTCACCGGTCGTGGTCTGCTTCAGACCCATGACGGCGATGATGTCGCCGGCGCCCACCGACTCGATCTCCTCACGCTTGTTCGCGTGCATGCGGTAGATCTTGCCGATGCGCTCCTTCTTGCCCTTGACGGAGTTCAGCACGGCGGTGCCGGACTCCAGGCGGCCCGAGTAGACCCGGACGAAGGTGAGCTTGCCGAGGTGCGGGTCGCTCATGATCTTGAACGCCAGCGCGGACAGCGGCTCGTCGTCGGACGGCTTGCGCTTGACGACCTCCTCCGGGTCGTTCACGGCGTGGCCCTCGATGGCCTCGACGTCGAGCGGGGAGGGGAGGTAGCGCACGACCGCGTCGAGCAGGGGCTGAACGCCCTTGTTCTTGAACGCGGTACCGCAGAACACCGGGGTGACGGTGGTGCCGTCGGACTTGCCGGACGCGATGGTGATACGACGGATCGCGGCGTACAGCTGCTCCTCGGAGGGCTCCTCGCCCTCCAGGTACAGCTCCATGATCTCTTCGTCGTTCTCGGCCACGGCCTCCAGCAGCTTGCCGCGGTACTCCTCGGCAGCCTCGGTGTGGGTGGCCGGGATGTCGACGACGTCGTACATCTCGCCCTTGGTGGCCTCGGCGGACCACACGAGCGCCTTCATGCGGACGAGGTCCACGACGCCCTGGAAGTCGGCCTCGGCACCGATCGGGAGCTGCATGACGATCGGCTGAGCGCCCAGGCGGTCAGAGATCATGTCGACGCAGCGGTGGAACTCGGCACCGGTCCGGTCGAGCTTGTTGACGAAGCAGATGCGCGGAACGCCGTAGCGGTCCGCCTGACGCCACACCGTCTCGGACTGCGGCTCGACACCGGCGACGCCGTCGAACACCGTCACGGCACCGTCGAGCACGCGCAGCGAACGCTCCACCTCGACGGTGAAGTCGACGTGGCCCGGCGTGTCGATGATGTTGATGGTGTGGTCGACGTCTTCCAGCGGCCAGTGACAGGTGGTGGCAGCAGAAGTGATCGTGATGCCACGCTCCTGCTCCTGCTCCATCCAGTCCATGGTGGCAGCGCCGTCGTGGACCTCACCGATCTTGTACGACACACCGGTGTAGAACAGGATCCGCTCGGTGGTGGTCGTCTTGCCCGCGTCGATGTGGGCCATGATCCCGATGTTGCGGACCTTGGCCAGGTCAAGTGAAGTGGTAGCCATAAGGCTTCGGTCTTCTCTCGGTCTCGATGGGGGTAGCGACTACCAGCGGTAGTGCGCGAAGGCCTTGTTGGACTCGGCCATCTTGTGCGTGTCCTCGCGCTTCTTGACGGCCGCACCGAGGCCGTTCGAAGCGTCGAGAAGCTCGTTGAGCAGACGCTCGGTCATGGTCTTCTCGCGACGGGCGCGGGAGTAGCCGACCAGCCAGCGCAGCGCCAGGGTGTTGGCACGGCCGGGCTTGACCTCGACCGGGACCTGGTAGGTGGCGCCACCGACACGGCGGGACTTGACCTCAAGGGTCGGCTTGATGTTCTCCAGCGCGCGCTTCAGCGTGATGACCGGGTCGTTGCTGGTCTTCTCGCGCAGGCCCTCCATGGCGCCGTACACGATGCGCTCGGCGGTGGAGCGCTTGCCGTTCAGCAGCACCTTGTTGATGAGCGACGTGACAAGAGGAGAACCGTAGACCGGGTCGATGATGACCGGGCGCTTCGGGGCAGGGCCCTTACGAGGCATTCTTACTTCTCCTTCTTGGCGCCGTAGCGGCTGCGGGCCTGCTTGCGGTTCTTGACACCCTGGGTGTCGAGCGAGCCGCGGATGATCTTGTAGCGAACACCGGGCAGGTCCTTCACACGGCCGCCGCGCACGAGCACGATGGAGTGCTCCTGCAGGTTGTGTCCCTCACCCGGGATGTAAGCGGTGACCTCGATCCCGCTGGTCAGACGCACACGCGCGACCTTACGCAGGGCCGAGTTCGGCTTCTTCGGGGTGGTCGTGAACACACGCGTGCAGACGCCGCGACGCTGAGGGGACCCCTCGAGTGCGGGCGTCTTGTTCTTCTCGACCTTGTCCTGCCGGCCCTTGCGGACCAGCTGCTGGATCGTAGGCACTACTTCTCCGGTTTCTGTGTGCCGATGGTGAAGCTAACCTGGAACGTCGCCGACCCACGCGGTCGGGTGTGTCGGATTCCGTGGACTCCTGCCGCCAGGCAGAAGGGGGCGCGGATCGCGGTGGCCGCTTCGTCACTCCGGTGCGGTTTGAAGGCACGCACGAGGATCAGGGCACACCCCAGGCACAAGGTCTGAGCGTACCCAGCGCAATGACTCCGGTCAAAACAAAAGAAGGGGGACCGGTTGCGGGGGACCTGAACTGGGGTTTTGGGCCGCCTTCGGATATACCACGGAGACGAACGACACGCTAACGGAGAGCGCCGAAGGCTGACGCCGATCAGATTCACGGCTGTGCGACGCTGATCGGATCTTCCGATCGCCGGTCGCCTTCAGCGCCCCCTCGGGGGCGCGAGGAACTGCGCGATCAGCCACGACGGACCCGCAGCCGCCCGAAGACCACTCGCGGCACTGCGCACGGCGCGCTTTTGCTTGGGGGGCAGCACACGCATGAGCACAGCTCAGAGCAACACCGCGCCGGCCGTCGCGACACCGCGTCGCCCCCTTCGCCTCCCCCCGGCCACCCGCCCCTACCTCCCACCCCTCGCCCTCTACGGCGCCGCCAAGCTCACCGGCCTCCTCGTCTTCGCCTGGCTTCTGACGTCCGCAGGCGACTACCTGCACAAGGACCCCCGCTTCGGCGGCGGCGCCCACTGGTGGGACGTCCTGTCCACCTGGGACGGCTGGTGGTACCTCCAGGTCGCACAGAAGGGCTACCACCCCGAGCCCCTCCGGCCCCTCGCCCCCGGCGGCCAGTTCAGCGCGGAGCAGAACTCGGTCGCGTTCTTCCCCCTCTACCCCGGCCTGGTCCGAGCGGTCTCGGAGATCACCGGCATGGGCCTGTACGGCTCGGCGATCCTCGTCTCGGTCGTCTGTTCCTTCGTCGCGGCGGCCGGCCTCTACGCGGTGGTCTCGCTGCTCGCCGGCGCCCGCGCCGGCACCATCGCGGCCGGCCTGTGGGCGGTGGCCCCCGCCGCCGGCGTCGAGTGGGCGGTCTACACGGAGTCCCTGTTCGTGGCGATCGCCGCCTGGGCCTGCCACGCCGTGATGAGACGCCGCTGGGTGCCGGCGGGCCTGCTCGCCTTCCTGTCCGGCCTGAGCCGGCCCACGGCGGCCGTGCTGATCGGTGCGGTCGGCCTGGCCGCCCTGGTGACGCTGGTGCGCCGGGACAGCCGGCGCGAGCAGGGCGTCGCGGCCCCGCTGTACGCGGCG
The DNA here is from genome assembly GCF_042894765.1 of Streptomyces sp. NPDC001507. Lineage (NCBI taxonomy): Bacteria > Bacillati > Actinomycetota > Actinomycetes > Kitasatosporales > Streptomycetaceae > Streptomyces > Streptomyces sp. NPDC001507. The sequence goes on along the minus strand of NZ_JBIAVV010000009.1, from coordinate 270,485 downwards.
GTCGCCGCCCCCCTCGGCCTGCTCACGTACATCGGCTGGGTCGGCTGGTCCATGGGCAGCCCGGGCGCGTACTTCTCGCTCCAGCACCAGGCCTGGGCGCACTACTTCGACTTCGGCGCGTACACCCTGGACGTGCTGCGGAACGTGGCGGTGGGGCACGGCGACTACCTCTTCGCCTACCCGGTCCCGGACCTGATCGCCGTGCAGGTGGTGGTGGCGCTGCCGTTCCTCGTCGCGCTCCTGCTCCGGAAACGGCCACCGCTGGTGCTGACGGCGTACACCCTCGCCTCGATCGTGACGATCCTCGGCACCCAGCAGATGTTCGGCAACACCCCGCGCTACCTGCTCCCCGTCTTCCCGCTGCTGCTGGCACCGGCGGCGGCGCTGGCACGGCTGCGGTGGCCGGCCCTGGTGGTGTTCTTCTCCACTGCGGCCGTGGCCTCGGGCTGGTACGCGCATTACGTGATCTTCGAGTTGGGCATTCCGTAGCGACGGGGACGACCTCTTCACGGCGTTCACCGGCGGCTCCGCCCGGACCCGGAATACCGGGCCAGCCGTCGAACCATGTGCCGGGTCCGCATTCGGCGCGGCTTCCGTTCGGGAATTCAAGGCGGATCCGTGATCATCCCGACCGAACCGGGCTTCGACGACACCGGATTCCTTTTCATCAATACGCCCGGATTCCACCCCCCGGCCGCAGCACAGGCCGCCGGACCGACAGTGCCGCTCCACCAACTGCCCGAGGACGTACGAGGTCACAGGCACCAACGACTACCACGGCCGACCGACTCTGTACCCGCCTCGCACACCGCCACATTCAAGTGCGCACATTCGCCACACCTCCGGAAACAGCTCATGATAAGCAGGACACATAAACCCGCTCCGACTGCAGAGGAAATGCAACAAATGCGCGAAAGAATCACTGGGTCGCTTTGATTCCTCCTTCGCCGGTAAGGACTTGCCAGTCAGTTTCCGGTAAGTTTGCGCGAGCAATCAAGACGTCAACTGGAGCCCGCCACCGATGGCGCTGTCCTCCCTGAGGTCGAACGCCGGGTCGGTTTCCCGCCAGCCTCCGGCGCCGGCGCCGGTGATGCTCGACGTCATGAAACGACTTGACGGAAACGTGGCGTTGGTCACGGGCGGCAGCCGGGGCATCGGTGCTGCCGTGGCGCTACGGCTGGCCGAAGAAGGCGCCGACGTCGTCCTGACCTACGAGAACAGCACGGAACGTGCCACCCGGGTGGTGGAGCAGGTCAAGGCGAGGGGGTGCCGGGCACTGGCCGTCCAGGCCGACAGCGCCGTCTCTGAGGCGCTCACCGCCGCGGTGGACGAGGCCGCCTCGGTGTTCGGCGGACTCGACATCCTGGTCAACAACGCCGGCGTCTTCCTCGTCGGCCCACTCGATGACCTGGGGGCGGCGGAGATCGACCGCACCCTCGCGGTGAACGTCCGGGCGCCGTTCACGGCCTCCCAGGCGGCAGTTCGGCACATGGGCCGGGGCGGCCGCATCATCAGCATCGGAAGCAACGTCGCCGAGCGCGCGGTCTTCCCCGGACTGGCGCTGTACTCCATGAGCAAGACGGCTCTGGTCGGGATGACGAAGGGCCTGGCCCGAGAACTCGGTCCGCGTGGCATCACCGTCAACCTGGTGCATCCCGGCCCCACCGACACGGAGACCAACCCGGCCGACGGGCCGAACGCCGAGGTGATCGCCGGATTCACGGCGGTGGGCCGCTACGCGGAAGCGGCCGAGATCGCGGCCACCGTCGCCCACCTGGCAAGTGCGGACGGCGCGTACATCACCGGAGCCTCGATCCACGTAGACGGCGGCTTCACGGCCTGACACCGACACGCGACGCCGAAGGGCGGTCACCCCGTACGAAACGGGGTGACCGCCCTTCAGAACCAACTCCTACTGGTTGTACGGACCGTAGTCGTAGTCCTCCAGCGGGACGGCCTGGCCGGAGCCGGTGCCGAACGGCGAGTAGTCGATGTCGTCGTAGCCGACGGCCGAGTACATCGCGGCCTTCGCCTCCTCGGTCGGCTCGACCCGGATGTTGCGGTAGCGGGACAGACCCGTACCGGCCGGGATGAGCTTACCGATGATGACGTTCTCCTTGAGGCCGATGAGGCTGTCGGACTTGGCGTTGATCGCCGCGTCCGTCAGGACTCGGGTCGTCTCCTGGAAGGAGGCGGCCGACAGCCAGGACTCCGTCGCCAGCGAGGCCTTGGTGATACCCATGAGCTGCGGACGACCCGAAGCCGGGTGACCGCCCTCCTGGACCACACGACGGTTCTCGTGCTCGAACTTCGAGCGCTCGACCAGCTCGCCGGGCAGCAGCTCGGCGTCGCCGGACTCGATGATCGTCACGCGGCGCAGCATCTGCCGGATGATGATCTCGATGTGCTTGTCGTGGATCGACACACCCTGCGAGTTGTACACCTTCTGGACCTCGCCGACCAGGTGGACCTGGACGGCACGCTGACCCAGGATGCGCAGCACGTCGTGCGGGTTGGTGGCACCCACGGTGAGCTTCTGGCCCACCTCGACGTGCTCGCCCTCGCTGACCAGGAGACGGGCACGCTTCGAGATGGGGTAGGCCATCTCGTCGCTGCCGTCGTCCGGGGTGACGACGATCTTCTTGGTCTTCTCGGTCTCCTCGATCCGCACGCGGCCCTGGGCCTCGGAGATCGGGGCGACACCCTTCGGGGTACGGGCCTCGAAGAGCTCGACGACACGCGGCAGACCCTGGGTGATGTCGTCACCGGCCACACCACCGGTGTGGAAGGTACGCATCGTCAGCTGGGTACCGGGCTCACCGATGGACTGGGCGGCGATGATGCCGACCGCCTCACCGATGTCGACCAGCTTGCCGGTGGCCAGGGAGCGGCCGTAGCACATGGCGCAGGTGCCGACGGCGGACTCGCAGGTCAGGACCGAACGGGTCTTGACCTCGGAGACGCCGCGGGCGACCAGTTCGTCGATGAGCACGTCACCGAGGTCGGTGTTGGCCGGGGCCAGCACCACGCCGTCCACGACGATGTCCTCGGCCAGGGCACGTGCGTACACGCTGGTCTCGACGTTGTCCGCCTTGCGCAGCACGCCGTCCGCGCCGACCTCCGCGATGTGCAGCTTGAGGCCGCGCTCGGTGCCGCAGTCCTCCTCGCGGATGATGACGTCCTGGGAGACGTCGACCAGACGACGGGTGAGGTAACCCGAGTCGGCGGTACGCAGGGCGGTGTCCGCCAGACCCTTACGGGCACCGTGCGTGGAGATGAAGTACTCCAGCACGGACAGGCCCTCACGGAACGACGCCTTGATCGGACGCGGGATCGTCTCGTTCTTCGCGTTCGACACCAGACCACGCATACCGGCGATCTGACGCATCTGCATCATGTTGCCTCGTGCACCCGAGTTCACCATCATGAAGATCGGGTTGGTCTTCGGGAAGTTGTCGTTCATCGCCTCGGCGACCTCGTTGGTCGCCTGGGTCCAGATCTGGATGAGCTCCTGCGTGCGCTCGTCCTTGGTGATCAGACCGCGCTCGTACTGCTTCTGGACCTTCTCGTCCTTGGCCTCGTACCCGGCGACGATCGCCTTCTTCGCCTCGGGCACGACGACGTCGGAGATGGCGACGGTGACGCCGGAACGGGTCGCCCAGTAGAAGCCGGACGCCTTCAGGTTGTCGAGCGTCGCCGCCACGATGACCTTCGGGTAGCGCTCGGCGAGGTCGTTGACGATCTCGGAGAGCTGCTTCTTGCCGACCTCGTAGTCGACGAACGGGTAGTCCTCGGGCAGCAGCTCGTTGAAGAGCGCACGGCCGAGCGTGGTCTTCAGACGGAAGCTGTCACCGGTCTGGTACTCCGGCTCGCCCTCTTCCGCGGCCGGCGGGGTCCAGCCGCGCGGCGGGATGGTGCCCACCGGGAAGCGGATGTCGATCTTCGACTGGAGCGAGAGCTCGCCGGCGTCGAAGGCCATGATCGCCTCGGCCGCCGAGCCGAAGGCGCGGCCCTCGCCCTTGACGTTGCGCATCTCGCTGTCGGTCGTCAGGAAGAACAGACCGAGGACCATGTCCTGGGTCGGCATCGTCACCGGACGGCCGTCGGCGGGCTTGAGGATGTTGTTCGAGGACAGCATCAGGATGCGGGCCTCGGCCTGCGCCTCCGCGGACAGCGGCAGGTGCACGGCCATCTGGTCACCGTCGAAGTCCGCGTTGAACGCGGTGCAGACGAGCGGGTGGATCTGGATGGCCTTGCCCTCGACCAGCTGCGGCTCGAAGGCCTGGATGCCGAGGCGGTGCAGGGTGGGCGCACGGTTCAGCAGCACCGGGTGCTCGGCGATGACCTCTTCGAGGACGTCGTACACGACGGTGCGGCCGCGCTCCACCATGCGCTTGGCCGACTTGATGTTCTGCGCGTGGTTCAGGTCGACCAGGCGCTTCATCACGAACGGCTTGAAGAGCTCCAGCGCCATGGCCTTGGGCAGACCGCACTGGTGCAGCTTCAGCTGCGGGCCGACGACGATGACGGAACGCGCCGAGTAGTCGACTCGCTTGCCGAGCAGGTTCTGACGGAAACGACCCTGCTTGCCCTTGAGCATGTCGCTCAGGGACTTCAGCGGGCGGTTGCCGGGACCGGTGACCGGGCGACCACGACGACCGTTGTCGAAGAGGGCGTCCACGGCCTCCTGGAGCATGCGCTTCTCGTTGTTCACGATGATCTCGGGCGCACCGAGGTCGAGAAGCCGCTTCAGGCGGTTGTTGCGGTTGATCACACGGCGGTACAGGTCGTTCAGGTCGGAGGTCGCGAAGCGGCCACCGTCCAGCTGCACCATCGGGCGGAGGTCCGGCGGGATGACCGGCACGCAGTCCAGCACCATGCCCTTGGGGCTGTTGCTGGTCTGCAGGAACGCGGAGACGACCTTCAGGCGCTTGAGAGCGCGGGTCTTCTTCTGGCCCTTGCCGGTGCGGATGATCTCGCGGAGCTTCTCGGCCTCCTCGTCGAGGTCGAAGGACTCCAGGCGCTTCTGCAGCGCCGCGGCACCCATCGAGCCGTCGAAGTACGTGCCGAAGCGGTCCCGCAGCTCGCGGTAGAGCAGCTCGTCCCCCTCCAGGTCCTGGACCTTGAGGTTCTTGAAGCGGGTCCACACCTCGTCGAGGCGGTCGATCTCGCGCTGCGAACGGTCGCGCAGCTGCTTCATCTCACGCTCGGCACCCTCGCGCACCTTGCGGCGCACGTCGGCCTTGGCACCCTCGGCCTCCAGCTCGGCCAGGTCGCTCTCGAGCTTCTTGGCGCGGGCCTCCAGGTCGGAGTCGCGGCGGTTCTCGATCTGCTGGCGCTCCACGGAGACGTGCGCCTCCAGGGAGGGCAGGTCGCGGGTACGGCGCTCCTCGTCGACGAACGTGATCATGTACGCCGCGAAGTAGATGACCTTCTCGAGGTCCTTGGGCGCCAGGTCCAGCAGGTAGCCGAGGCGCGACGGGACACCCTTGAAGTACCAGATGTGCGTGACGGGCGCGGCCAGCTCGATGTGGCCCATCCGCTCACGGCGCACCTTGGCGCGGGTCACCTCGACGCCGCAGCGCTCACAGATGATGCCCTTGAAGCGGACACGCTTGTACTTGCCGCAGTAGCACTCCCAGTCCCGGGTGGGGCCGAAGATCTTCTCGCAGAAGAGCCCGTCCTTTTCCGGCTTGAGAGTGCGGTAGTTGATCGTCTCGGGCTTCTTGACCTCGCCGTGGCTCCACTGACGGATGTCGTCAGCCGTGGCCAGGCCGATCCGGAGCTCATCGAAGAAGTTGACGTCGAGCACTATGCGTCAATCCCTCTCAGGGTTGTAAGTCTGTGGTCTGAAACGGGGGCCTGGGGGTCGGCGGGGCCCTGATACCTCAGGGCCCGCCGGACTCCCGTCAGACCTCTTCGACGCTGCTCGGCTCACGCCGGGACAGGTCGATGCCGAGCTCCTCCGCAGCGCGGAAGACGTCCTCGTCGGTGTCACGCATCTCGATGGACATACCGTCGCTGGACAGCACCTCCACGTTCAGGCAGAGCGACTGCATCTCCTTGATGAGCACCTTGAAGGACTCGGGGATGCCGGGCTCGGGGATGTTCTCGCCCTTGACGATGGCCTCGTAGACCTTCACGCGGCCGGTGACGTCGTCGGACTTGATGGTCAGCAGCTCCTGGAGGGCGTACGCGGCGCCGTAAGCCTCCAGCGCCCACACCTCCATCTCGCCGAACCGCTGGCCACCGAACTGGGCCTTACCACCCAGCGGCTGCTGGGTGATCATCGAGTACGGGCCGGTCGAACGGGCGTGCAGCTTGTCGTCGACCAGGTGGTGGAGCTTGAGGATGTACATGTAGCCGATGGAGATCGGGTCCGGGAACGGCTCACCCGAGCGGCCGTCGAACAGCCGCGCCTTGCCGGTCGGCTGCACCAGGCGGTCGCCGTCGCGGTTCGGGATGGTGTGCTGCAGCAGACCCGCCAGCTCGTCCTCGCGGGCACCGTCGAAGACCGGGGTCGCGACGTTGGTGCGCGGGGCGACCTGGTCGGCGCCGATGGCCTGGAGCCGCTGGGCCCAGTCGTCGGCGAGACCGGAGACGTCCCAGCCGCGGCTGGCGAGCCAGCCGAGGTGGATCTCCAGGACCTGTCCCGGGTTCATTCGGGACGGCACACCCAGCGGGTTGAGGATGATGTCGACCGGGGTGCCGTCCTCCAGGAACGGCATGTCCTCGATCGGCAGGATCTTGGAGATGACACCCTTGTTGCCGTGCCTGCCGGCGAGCTTGTCACCGTCGGTGATCTTGCGCTTCTGCGCGACGTAGACGCGGACCAGCTGGTTCACGCCCGGCGGCAGCTCGTCGCCCTCCTCGCGGTCGAAGACGCGGACGCCGATGACCTTGCCGGTCTCGCCGTGCGGCACCTTCAGCGAGGTGTCACGGACCTCACGGGCCTTCTCACCGAAGATCGCGCGCAGCAGGCGCTCCTCCGGCGTCAGCTCGGTCTCGCCCTTCGGGGTGACCTTGCCGACCAGGATGTCGCCGGCGATGACCTCGGCGCCGATGCGGATGATGCCGCGCTCGTCGAGGTCGGCGAGGACCTCCTCGGAGACGTTCGGGATGTCCCGGGTGATCTCCTCGGGGCCGAGCTTGGTGTCACGGGCGTCGACCTCGTGCTCCTCGATGTGGATCGAGGAGAGGACGTCGTCCTGCACGAGGCGCTGCGACAGGATGATCGCGTCCTCGTAGTTGTGACCCTCCCACGGCATGAACGCCACGAGCAGGTTCTTGCCGAGCGCCATCTCGCCGTTCTGGGTGGCGGGACCGTCGGCGAGGACCTGGCCCTCGACGACCCGGTCGCCCTCCAGCACGATGACCTTCTGGTTGACCGAGGTGCCCTGGTTGGACCGGGCGAACTTGGCCAGGCGGTACGTGATGTACGTGCCGTCGTCGTTGGCGGTGGTGATGTAGTCCGCGGAGACCTCCTGGACCACACCGGCCTTCTCGGCCTTGACCACGTCGCCGGCGTCGACCGCGGAGCGGTACTCCATGCCGGTGCCGACGAGCGGCGACTCGCTCTTGATCAGCGGCACGGCCTGCCGCATCATGTTCGCGCCCATGAGGGCACGGTTGGCGTCGTCGTGCTCGAGGAACGGGATCATGGCGGTCGCGACCGACACCATCTGGCGCGGCGAGACGTCCATGTAGTCCACGTCGTCACCGGCGACGTAGTCGACCTCGCCGCCACGGCGGCGGACCAGCACGCGGGCCTCGGAGAAGCGCATGTCGTCGTTGAGGCCGGCGTTGGCCTGCGCGATGACGAAGCGGTCCTCCTCGTCGGCGGTCAGGTAGTCCACCTCGTCGGTGACCTGGCCGTCGACGACCTTGCGGTACGGGGTCTCGACGAAACCGAACGCGTTGACCCGGCCGTAGGAGGCGAGCGAGCCGATCAGGCCGATGTTCGGGCCTTCGGGGGTCTCGATCGGGCACATGCGGCCGTAGTGCGAGGGGTGCACGTCACGGACCTCGAAGCCGGCCCGCTCACGGGAGAGACCACCCGGGCCAAGGGCCGACAGGCGGCGCTTGTGGGTGAGACCCGACAGCGGGTTGTTCTGGTCCATGAACTGCGACAGCTGGCTGGTGCCGAAGAACTCCTTGATGGAGGCGACGACCGGCCGGATGTTGATCAGGGTCTGCGGCGTGATCGCCTCGACGTCCTGGGTGGTCATGCGCTCGCGGACGACGCGCTCCATACGGGCCAGACCGGTACGGACCTGGTTCTGGATGAGCTCGCCGACGCTGCGCAGACGGCGGTTGCCGAAGTGGTCGATGTCGTCGGTCTCGACGACGATCGTGCCGCCGCTGTCGCCGACCGTCTCGGTCTCGCCCGCGTGCAGCTTGACCAGGTACTTGATCGTCGAGATGACGTCCTCGACGGTCAGGACACCGGCGTCCAGCGGGGCGTCCGCGCCCAGCTTCTTGTTGACCTTGTAGCGGCCGACCTTCGCGAGGTCGTAGCGCTTCGGGTTGAAGTACAGGTTCTCGAGCAGCGTCTGCGCGGCCTCGCGCGTGGGGGGCTCGCCCGGACGCAGCTTGCGGTAGATGTCGAGCAGCGCGTCGTCCTGGCCCTGGGTGTGGTCCTTCTCCAGGGTGGCGCGCATCGACTCGTACTCGCCGAACTCCTCGAGGATCTGCTCGGTGGTCCAGCCGAGCGCCTTCAGGAGGACGGTCACGGACTGCTTGCGCTTGCGGTCGATGCGGACACCGACCATGTCGCGCTTGTCGATCTCCATCTCGAGCCAGGCACCCCGGGAGGGGATGATCTTGGCGGAGAAGATGTCCTTGTCGGACGTCTTGTCGATCGACGAGTCGAAGTAGACACCGGGCGAACGGACCAGCTGCGACACCACGACACGCTCGGTGCCGTTGATGACGAAGGTGCCCTTGTTCGTCATGAGCGGGAAGTCGCCCATGAAGACCGTCTGGGACTTGATCTCACCGGTCTCGTTGTTGGTGAACTCGGCCGTGACGAAGAGCGGGGCGGCGTACGTGAAGTCGCGCTCCTTGCACTCGTCGATGCTGTTCTTCGGCGGCTCGAAGCGGTGGTCGCGGAACGTCAGCGACATCGACCCGGAGAAGTCCTCGATCGGGGAGATCTCCTCGAAGATCTCCTCCAGACCGGACTTGGTGGGGACGTCCTGACCGGACTCCAGAGCCTCCTCGACCCGACTCTGCCAGGCGGTGTTGCCGAGCAGCCAGTCAAAGCTCTCGGTCTGCAGCGCGAGCAGGTTGGGAACCTCGAGAGGCTCCTTGATCTTTGCAAAGGAGATGCGCAGCGGGGCGGTGCTGGCGCCGTTGTTCATATTCGCGTTCGAGGCAGTGCGCGAGGCGGCCAAGAGGGGGTCCTTCCGAGGGCTCGGACTCACTACGCGCTCCCCGGTCCCGTCCCGGACGCAGAGACAGAAACCCCAGTTCAAAGGAGGTTCGGTCGTCGGCATTCGGGTGAGGGCAGACCCCTGGTGACGGGCAGGGGAAGGCTAACAGGCAGCGCAAAGGGTCAGTGTAGCCACTTGGCACACTGATGTCCAGTCTCCATTTTCTGAGACCCTCTTCATCGTCAACGCCTGCGTCATGCCTGCCCTCAACGCACGTTGATACTGCCCTCTTCGTCGCCGATCCATGCCTCGGATTCGGACCGTTCTGGCGACGCGTCCTGAGAATTGCGCGCTGCGTGCGGTTCGTCAAGGCCCCCCTGCGCAAACCCGGTGCGCCCGGTGACACGACGAAGATCACCATACCTCCCGCCGGGGCGGGTGCAAGGCAACCGTGGTCGGCCTTCCAGGAACGCCGAAGAGCGACCACCCGGATGGATGATCGCTCTTCGCGGTCTGCGCGTTACAGCCCCCGAGGGGGGTGTTTCAGCACACAGAGGTCTCGGTCGACCTCGGAGGTGTTACTTGACCTCGACGGAGGCGCCGGCGCCCTTGAGGGACTCGGCGGCCTTCTCGGCGGCGTCCTTGGCGACCTTCTCGAGGACGGGCTTCGGGGCGCCGTCCACCAGGTCCTTGGCCTCCTTCAGGCCGAGCGAGGTCAGCTCACGCACGACCTTGATGACCTGGATCTTCTTGTCGCCGGCGCCGGTGAGGATGACGTCGAACTCGTCCTTCTCCTCCTCGACCGGGGCGGCGGCGGCCGGACCGGCCGGGCCCGCGACGGCAACCGCGGCGGCGGCGGTGACGTCGAACTTCTCCTCGAACGCCTTCACGAACTCGGAGAGCTGGATGAGGGTCATGCCCTCGAACTCGGCGAGCAGTTCGTCCTGGGTGAGAGCCACGATGGCTTTCCTTCCACTAATTCGGCTGGTGCCGTATGTACATGTCTGGCGGGCGTACGTTCGGCCCGCTACGACCGTTGCCTTCGGCGGGCTGCCTCAGGCGGCGGTCATTTCGCGAGCCGAGTTACTCGGCACCGCCCTGCTCGTCCTGCTTGGCGCGAAGCGCGTCCACGGTGCGGACGAGCTTCGACGGGAGCGCCTGGAAGACCTGAGCAGCCTGCGTCTGCTTGCCCTTCAGGGCGCCCGCCAGCTTGGCGAGCAGAACCTCGCGGGACTCGAGGTCCGCAAGCTTCTTGATCTCGTCGGCGGACAGCGCCTTGCCGTCAAGGACACCGCCCTTGATGACGAGGTTCGGGTTGTCCTTGGCGAAGTCACGAAGACCCTTCGCCGACTCCACCGGGTCACCGGTGACGAAGGCGACCGCCGTCGGACCGTTGAACAGGTCGTCGAGCGTCGTGATCCCGGCCTCGTTGGCCGCAATCTTGGTCAGCGTGTTCTTCACCACGGCGTACTGGGCGTTCTCACCGAGCGACCGGCGCAGCGTCTTGAGCTGCGCCACGGTGAGACCCCGGTACTCGGTCAGCACGGCGGCGTTCGAGCTGCGGAACTGCTCCGTCAGCTCGGCTACCGCGGCAGCCTTGTCGGGCCTTGCCATAGAGCGTCGGCCTCCTTCCGGGTGATGAGGACCGCTCAGAAGGGGCTGGGGAAAACGAAACGCCCCGGCGCAGGCGCACGGGGCGTAGCTCGACCGAAATCACATACGCGACGCATGCGGCTCCGGGAGCACTTCCACAGTCACCTGCGCGGGTCGTCCGCGGTTCAGCGGATCCTTCGGCCACCGCACGCTCTTGGGAGCACACGGCAACGACCAGCGGTCTTTGGCTTCTGTAGGAGAGTACGGGACCCGGGCACTGTCGAGCAAATCGGCCACCGCAGCGCACCCTGAAGGGGCGCCGGGGGCACCCCCGGCTGACGGCTGGGGGAGGAACTACTCGCCGGAGGACCCACTCGCCCCCCGACCGTCAGCCGGACAGCCGCAGCTGCGCCCTCTCCAGGGACACCCGATGGCTCAGGAGGTCAGCCCGGTCGCACCCTGCGCCTTGAGCAGGGCCTTGAAGTCCTCGGTGTCGCCGGCCGGGGGCACCTGGGCGCTGACCTTGACGCCGTAGTCGCTGTAGTGCGCGGTCTGGGTCATCGTGCCGTTCGCCGTGGCGGCCTTCTCGGTCTTCTTGACCAGCAGGTCCTGGTCGTTGACCCAGATGTCGACGGTCTCGGTGCTGACGCCGGCCTGGGTGAGCTGCTTCTTCAGGGCGGCCAGCTGGCCCGCCGTGAGGCTGCTGCTCCGCCCGGCCAGGTCGGCCACGTCCACGGTGCCCGCGTAGTGGGTGGTGGCCTGGCCGTCGACCTTCTCCTCGCCGACCTTCCGCACGTCGCCGGAGGCCAGCAGCATCTGCACCGACTTGTTGGGCGTGGTGTTCTGCATCTGGTCCTTGAGCAGGGCCCCGGAGCCGCCGGCGACGGAGGCCAGGTCGCCGTACCCGTACCGGATCCAGTGCTTGCCGCCGGTCTGCGCGGCGAAGGTGTCGCTCATCCTCGCGTAGTAGGCGTCGGGCAGGTAGCGGGCCTCCATCGACGTCGTACCGAGCTTGCGCATCAGCTCGGCCGTGCTGCCGCCGGTGTAGGTGATGGTGACGGTGCCGGATATGCCGTGGTCCCAGGCGAGGCTGCCGTCCGTCGTCATGGACAGCAGGGAGCCCATGGTCGTGGTGGAGCGGACCCGGGCCGAGTCGGCGGCGTCGGTGGACTTCTCCGCGGCGCGCAGCTCGGCGACGGGGCTGACCCTGGTCGCGGGGCGGGCGCCGGCCCTGTCCTCCGTGCCGGAGCCTCCTGAGCCCCCCGCGGAGCTGCAGGCCGCCACTGCGGTCAGCGCGGCCGCCACCGCGATCGAGACGGCCGTACGACGCGCTCGCCTGGTCTTCATCCCGCCCACCCCCGTGAAGGTCCCGTACCCCGACGCTAACCCAGGGCACTGACAGCGCGCCGGGAGTCACTCAAACAGCAGGACGGGCCCCGCAACCGCGAGGTTGCGGGGCCCGTCCTGATGGTGTCGCGTCCCTGACGCGGCTACCGGACCGAGCGCGGGGCTCAGACGGCGGCCGGGTCCTCCTCGGTGAGGAGGTTGCGGGTGCGGTTCGGGTCGACCGGGATGCCGGGGCCCATGGTGGTGCTGACCGCGGCCTTCTTGATGTAGCGGCCCTTGGCGGCGGACGGCTTCAGACGGAGGATCTCCTCCAGCGCCGCGCCGTAGTTCTCCACCAGCTTGTCGTCGTCGAAGGACGTCTTGCCGATGATGAAGTGCAGGTTCGAGTGCTTGTCGACGCGGAACTCGATCTTGCCGCCCTTGATGTCGTTGACAGCCTTGGCGGTGTCCGGCGTGACGGTGCCGGTCTTCGGGTTCGGCATCAGACCACGGGGGCCGAGGACGCGGCCGAGGCGGCCGACCTTGCCCATGAGGTCCGGGGTGGCGACGACGGCGTCGAAGTCCAGACGGCCCTTCGCCACCTCGTCGATCAGTTCGTCGGCGCCGACGATGTCGGCGCCCGCGGCACGCGCGGCCTCGGCACGGTCACCGGTCGCGAAGACCAGGACCCGGGCGGTCTTGCCGGTGCCGTGCGGGAGGTTCACGGTGCCACGGACCATCTGGTCGGCCTTGCGCGGGTCGACACCCAGGCGGAAGGCGACCTCGACGGTGCCGTCGAACTTGGTCGTGGAGGTCTCCTTGGCGAGACGGACGGCCTCGAGCGGGGCGTACAGCTTCTCCCGGTCGATCTTCTCGTCCGCAGCGCGGAGAGCCTTGCTGCGCTTGCTCACAACTTGCTCCTGTGTGTTCTGAAGGAGTCGTGGTGTACGGGCCGAGCAGGCCCTACCACGGTGGTTCTACGAAGGTGGGGTTCAGCCCTCGACCGTGATGCCCATGGAACGGGCGGTGCCGGCGATGATCTTCGACGCGGCGTCCAGGTCGTTGGCGTTGAGGTCGGGCAGCTTGGTCTGGGCGATCTCGCGGACCTGCGCCTCGGTGATCTTGGCGACCTTGGTCTTGTGCGGCTCGCCGGAGCCCTTCTCGACACCAGCGGCCTTGAGGATCATCTTCGCGGCCGGCGGGGTCTTGGTGACGAAGGTGAAGGAGCGGTCCTCGTAGACCGTGATCTCCACCGGGATGACCCAACCGCGCTGCGACTCGGTCGCGGCGTTGTAGGCCTTGCAGAACTCCATGATGTTGACGCCGTGCTGGCCGAGCGCGGGACCGACCGGCGGGGCCGGGTTCGCCGCACCGGCGTTGATCTGGAGCTTGATGAGCCCCGTGACCTTCTTCTTCTTGGGAGGCATAGCTCTCCGGGTCCTTTCATTTCGGGTCCTGCCTGCGCGAGGGGACCAACCCGAACGCAGGCATACCGCACAACGATAACGGGTATAGATGCGCGGCCAAAAACGAAGCAGGTCAGGTGGCCCGCTTGAGGCCTACCTGACCTGGCTTGCCAAGGGGCGTGGGGCTGTAGCAATGTGCGGCTACCGCCGCGTGGGCGCGACCAGCCCCCACGCACCTTCGGCCTGAGAAACTACCGACTAGTTCTTCTGGATCTGATCGAACGAAAGCTCCACCGGCGTCTCTCGCCCGAAGATCTCCACCAGACCCTTGACCTTCTTGGAGTCCGGGTTGATCTCGTTGATCGTCGCCTGCAGCGTGGCGAACGGACCGTCGGTCACCGTCACCGAGTCGCCCACCTCGAAGTCCAGCACCTGGACCTCGACCTTGCGCTGCGGCACCGGCTTGCCCTCGGCCTCCGCCGCCTCGCGCGCCGCCTTCTCCTCGGCCTCCGGCGCGAGCATCTTGACGATCTCGTCCAGGGTCAGCGGGTACGGGTCGTACGCGTTGCCGACGAAGCCGGTGACACCCGGGGTGTTGCGGACGACACCCCACGACTCGTTGGTCAGGTCCATGCGGACGAGCACGTAACCGGGCAGCTTGTTCTGCTTGATGGTCTTGCGGTCGCCGTTCTTGATCTGGACGACCTCTTCCTGCGGCACCTCGGCCTGGAAGATGTAGTCCTCGACGTTCAGCGAGACGGCGCGCTGCTCCAGGTTGGTCTTCACACGGTTCTCGTAGCCGGCGTACGTGTGGATGACGTACCACTCGCCGGGGAGCACGCGCAGCTCCTCGCGCAGCGCCTGGACGGGGTCGACCGGCTCGGCCGGCGCCTCCTCGAGAACCTCTTCGGCCTCTTCGGCGTCCTCGGTGCCGTCGGCGTCCTCGTCCTCCGCCGTGTCCTCGTCCTCGACGTGGATGGCGGCCTCCTCGGCCGGCTCCCCCAGTTCGGCCTCGGCAGCCTCGAACTCGTCCTGCTCGTCCGCGCCCTCGACGATGTCCAGCTCGTCATCGACGGCCTCATCGGGCGTGACGGCGTCGTTCAGGTTCGGGTCAGACACGATGGCTGCTTCTTCCTGGATACATAGGGGTGGAACATGCGAAAACGGGCGCCGGTACCACGGCGCCCTTCGCTCTGTGCTCAGCCGAAGACGTACTTGGCCGCGTGGTTGAGCCCATAGTCAATCACGGTCACCAGAGCGATCATGATGGCGACGAAGAAGATCACCACGGTGGTGTACGACGTCAGCTGGTTACGAGTCGGCCAGACGACCTTGCGGAGCTCCGCGATGATCTGGCGGTAGAAAGTGGCAAGGCGCTTCAGCGGGCCCTTCTTGGCACGCTTGCCGCCCTTGCGGCCCTTCTTCTTGGACTCCTGCACCTCATCGGCATCAGGCGTGTCGATGGAGCCCACGGCGTCCGTCATTCGTCCTCACCTGGTCCCGGGTCATGGCCGTGCCGCGCCCGGTTTCTGGAGCCGCACGGCGGTGCAATGCTTGTACGTACATGCGCACACATCCTGGCGGTGTGTGTAGCAGGGCCGGAGGGACTTGAACCCCCAACCGCCGGTTTTGGAGACCGGTGCTCTACCAATTGAGCTACGACCCTTTGCTGTGTCCCCAACGTACCGCATCCGACCGGGTGCTCGGTGTGCACCTGCTCACGCGCGGCCGCTGAAGGCCAACGAGTGGAGAGTGTACGTGGTCCGCGGGCCCGCGTCGAACAGAAAGCGGCAGTCCGGGCCGACCGTACGGAAGATCGTCCTGGCCCGGGGGCGGATCCGCACGCTTGTGCATGGTTCGGTCCGTAGTTGTTCAGTCCGTGAAACCGGCGTGCCGGGCAGGTTTCCAGTCTGAAACGATGGGCCCCATGAGCGCTGCAACCCCTCCCACCGAGCGCCGGGTCTCCGCCCGAGTCGGCGCGATCTCCGAGTCCGCCACCCTCGCCGTGGACGCCAAGGCCAAGGCCCTCAAGGCCGCCGGGCGCCCGGTGATCGGCTTCGGCGCCGGTGAGCCCGACTTCCCGACGCCGGACTACATCGTCGAAGCCGCCGTCGAGGCCTGCAAGAACCCGAAGTACCACCGCTACACCCCGGCCGGCGGTCTGCCCGAGCTGAAGGCCGCGATCGCCGCGAAGACGCTGCGCGACTCCGGCTACGAGGTCGACGCCTCCCAGGTCCTCGTCACCAACGGCGGCAAGCAGGCCATCTACGAGGCCTTCGCCGCGATCCTCGACCCGGGCGACGAGGTCGTCGTCCCCGCCCCGTACTGGACGACGTACCCGGAGTCCATCCGCCTGGCCGGCGGTGTCCCGGTCGAGGTCGTCGCGGACGAGACCACCGGCTACCGCGTCTCCGTGGAGCAGCTGGAGGCGGCCCGCACCGAGAAGACGAAGGTCGTGCTCTTCGTCTCCCCGTCCAACCCGACCGGCGCGGTCTACAGCGAGGCCGAGACCGAGGCGATCGGCCGCTGGGCCGTGGAGCACGGCCTGTGGGTCCTCACCGACGAGATCTACGAGCACCTGGTCTACGGCGACGCCAAGTTCACCTCGCTGCCGGCGATCCTGCCCGAGCTGCGCGACAAGTGCATCGTCGTCAACGGCGTGGCGAAGACGTACGCCATGACCGGCTGGCGGGTGGGCTGGCTCATCGGCCCCAAGGACGTCGTCAAGGCGGCCACGAACCTCCAGTCGCACGCCACGTCGAACGTCTCCAACGTGGCGCAGGTCGCCGCCCTGGCCGCCGTCACCGGTGACCTGGAGGCCGTGGCGACGATGCGCGAGGCCTTCGACCGGCGCCGCCGGACTGTCGTGCGGCTGCTCAACGAGATCGACGGCGTGGTCTGCCCCGAGCCCGAGGGCGCCTTCTACGCCTACCCGTCGGTCAAGGCGCTGCTCGGCAAGGAGATCCGCGGGAGGCGCCCGCAGGACTCGGTCGAGCTGGCCGCGCTGATCCTGGAGGAGGCCGAGGTCGCGGTCGTCCCCGGTGAGGCCTTCGGCACGCCCGGCTACCTGCGGCTGTCGTACGCGCTGGGTGACGAGGACCTCGTCGAGGGCGTGAGCCGGATGCAGAAGCTGCTGGCCGAGGCGAAGGACTGACTCCTTCTCGCGCTGCACACGCGCGTGCGGGCCGTCTCCCTGCGGGGAGGCGGCCCGTTCTCGCGTGCGTCCTCGGGTGCGTTCTCGTGTGCGAGCAAGGCCACTAATGGGGAATCGGCTACCGGTACGGCAGGTACGTACGGCAGGATCCTGGAATGGAGCACGTACGTGATGTCTCTGAGCTGCCGAAAGCTCATCTGCATCTGCACTTCACCGGTTCGATGCGGCCGGGAACCGTCCTGGAACTGGCCGACAAATACGGCGTACGCCTCCCCGAGGCGCTTACCGACGCCCTGACCAGCGGCGAACCGCCGAGACTGCGGGCCACCGACGAGCGGGGCTGGTTCCGCTTCCAGCGGCTGTACGACGCTGCGCGCTCCTGCCTGAGAGAGCCCGAGGACATCCGGCGCCTGGTCCGGGAGGCCGCGGAGGAGGACCTGAAGGACGGTTCGCGCTGGCTGGAGATCCAGGTGGACCCGACCTCGTACGCGCCGCGCCTCGGCGGTCTGATCCCGGCCCTGGAGATCATCCTGGACGCGGTGGAGACGACCTCCCGGGAGACCGGCCTCGGCATGCGCGTCCTGGTGGCCGCGAACCGTATGAAACACCCTCTGGACGCGCGCACACTGGCCCGGCTCGCCATCCGGTACGCGGACCGGGGTGTGGTCGGCTTCGGACTGTCGAACGACGAGCGGCGGGGCATGGCGCGGGACTTCGACCGGGCCTTCCACATCGCGCGCGAGGGCGGCCTGCTGGCGGCCCCGCACGGCGGCGAGCTGACCGGGCCGACGTCGGTGCGGGACTGCCTCGACGACCTGCACGCCTCCCGGATCGGGCACGGCGTCCGTGCGGCCGAGGACCCGAGGCTGCTCAAGCGCCTGGCGGACCGGGAGATCACCTGCGAAGTGTGCCCGGCCTCCAACGTGGCCCTGGGCGTCTACGAGAAGCCCGAGGACGTCCCGCTGCGCACCCTCTTCGAGGCCGGCGTCCCGATGGCCCTGGGTGCCGACGACCCGCTCCTGTTCGGCTCCCGGCTGGCCGCGCAGTACGACATCGCGCGCGTGCACCACGCCTTCACCGACGCCGAACTGGCCGAACTGGCCCGCCAGTCGGTACGCGGCTCGGCCGCACCGGAGGACGTGAAGGCCGGGCTCCTGGCGGACATCGACGCCTGGCTGACCGCCCCGGTGGCCTGATCCCCGGTCACGGGCGGGCGGGCTCCTCGGCGACGGAGAGCCCGCCGAGCAGGGTGCGGGCGATGCGGGCGGCGAACGCGTCCACCGGCGGGCGCTCCCCGGTCTCCGTCGCCTCGTAGGAGAAGACGCGCTGGACACAGGCGCCGAGGAGCAGGGCGGCGGCCGCGGACGTGTCGGCGTCGGGCCGGATCCGGCCGAGGGCCGCCTCGGCGCGCAGGTAGCCGTCCAGGGCCCTCATCGGCACGTGCGGTCCCGCGCCGATGGTGCGCAGTGTGTCGTCGAGCTTCCGCTTGAGCTGCTGCTCGGCGTAGAGGGACGCGGTGATCGGGAAGCTCTCCTCGTAGAAGAGCGCGGCCTGCCGGGCGATCTGCGTGAGGTTGTCCTCCAGGCTGCCCCGGCCGGGTTCGACGGTGAGCTCGCCCAGGAGCGGGAGGAGCCGCGGCAGCCGCTCGGTGAGCACGTGCACGAACAGCTCTTCCTTGCTGGGGAAGTACTTGTAGAGGGCCGCCTCGGAGCAGTCGGCCGCCCTGGCGATCTCCTTGGTGGTGACGCGGGCGAGCCCGACGGTGCGCATCAGCTCGTGAGCGGCGTCGAGGATGCGGACGCGGGCCGGTTTCTGCTCCATGGCATCCAAGGATCACATGCCCCTTCAGGCGATTCCGACGGACTTCCCGAGAAGCCTTGACGGGTGAGTGAGTGCTTACCCACCCTAGAGGTGGCAATGGGTGAGTGAACACTCACCCACCTCCACCCACAACCACTGTGCTGGAACGGGAGCAGTCATGAATCTCACTGTGTTCGGCGCGACCGGCGGGATCGGCCGGGAGATCGTCCGTCAGGCGCTGGCGTCCGGCCACCGGGTCACGGCGGTCGTCCGCGACCCCGCCCGGCTGACCGTGACCGGCACGGGCCTGGAGGTGGTCCGCGCGGACCTCACCGACCCCGAGGTGATCCGTCCGGCAGTGACCGGCCGGAACGCGGTCCTGTCCGGTCTGGGCCCGCGCGGCCGGGGCGACGCCGGCGTCGCCGCCCGGCTGACCCGCACGGTCCTGGCCGCCATGGGGGCGGAGTCCGTACGGCGGCTGGTGGTGGTCAGCGCCGCACCGGTGGGCCCGGAACCGGACGACGGCCTACTGGACCGCACCATGCGCGGTCTGGTCGCCACCGTCCTCAAGCCGGTCTACGACGACCTGCGCGCGATGGAGGCCGAACTGTCCCGCAGCGGCACCGACTGGACCTCCGTACGCCCACCGCGCCTGCAGGACAAGCCGCTGACCGGTACCTACCGCACAGTGGTGGGCGGCTTCCCGCGCAAGGGACGCTTCATCGCAAGGGCGGACGTGGCCCACGCGATGCTCGCGATGATCGAGGACGCGGGGACGGTGAAGCAGGGGGTGGGCGTGGCGTACTGAGTCCGGCGGAGCGCTCAGAGGCTGACGCCGACGGTCACCGGTTCGTTGACCAGGGTCACGCCGAAGGCCTTCCGGACCCCGGCGACGACCTCCCGCGCCAGCTCCAGCAGGTCCTCGGTCGTGGCCCCGCCCCGGTTGGTCAGCGCCAGCGTGTGCTTCGTGGAGATCCGGGCCGCACCGCTGCCGTACCCCTTGGTGAACCCGGCCTTGTCGATCAGCCAGGCCGCCGAGGTCTTGGTACGCCCTTCCCCGGCGGGGTAGGCGGGCGGCTCGGCCGCGTCGCCCAGCCGCTCGCGTACGCGTGCGCGGAAGGCGGCGAACTGCTCGTCCGTGAGGATCGGGTTGGTGAAGAAGGATCCCGCCGACCAGGTGTCGTGGTCCTCGGGATCCAGCACCATGCCCTTTCCGGCACGCAGCTTGAGCACGGTCTCGCGGGCGTCGGCGAGCGGCACCCGGTCCCCCGGCTCCACCCCGAGCGCCCGCGCGGCCTCCGCGTACCGCACCGGCGCCGACAGCCCGCCCGCGTCCTCCAGCCCGAACCGGACGCGCAGGACGACGTACCGCTCGGGGTCGCCCTTGAACCGGCTGTGCCGGTACGAGAACGCGCACTCCTCGTTGGCCAGCGTCACGGTCCTGCCGGTCCGCCGGTCGTACGCGACGACCTCGGTGACGGTCGAGGAGACCTCCTGCCCGTACGCCCCCACGTTCTGGATGGGCGTGGCCCCCGCGGATCCCGGGATGCCGGCGAGGCACTCGATGCCCGCGAGACCCGCTTCGACAGTGCGGGCGACCGCGTCGGTCCACACCTCACCGGCCGCCAGCTCCAGCGTCGTACCGCGCAGTTCGAATCCGGTGGTGGCGATGCGCAGGGCGGTGCCGTCGAAGCCCTTGTCGCCGATGACCAGGTTCGATCCGCCGCCGATGACCAGCAGCGGGGTCCCGCTGTCGTCGGCCGCGCGGACGGCGGCGATCACCTCGGCGTCGGTGGTCGCGGTGACCAGCCGGGTGGCGGGGCCGCCGAGCCGGAAGGTGGTGAGGGGGGCGAGGGGGGCGTCGTGGAGTTCCTGCACGCGCCCAAGACTACGAGACGCCGCCGGCGGTCCGGCCACCACGAGCGGCACGCGCGCGTGAGGCCCCGTCCGCACCTGAAACGGGCCCCACGCGCGCGTGCCGTCAGCCGTCGTCAGCCGCCGACGGTCTCCAGTGCCGGGGCCGGCTCCCCCTCCGCCAGGAGCCGCGCGGCGCGCCGCCGGCCGGGGATGGCCAGGGCGGCGATCCCGGCGAGGGCCACCACGGCCGCGCCGGTGACCAGGGCGGGCTGCAGTCCGTCCACGAAGCTCTGGGCGCTCTCGTAGCCGCCCTGGGCGGAGAAGATGGACGACATGACCGCGACGCCGAGTGCGCCGCCGACCTCGCGCAGCGCGTTGTTGGCGCCGGAGGCGATGCCCTGTTCCTGCGGGCGTACGGCGGACATCACCAGGTTGGCGGCCGGGGCGAAGTACAGGGCCATGCCGATGCCGCTGACGATCAGGCCGGGCAGCTGGGCGCCGTAGGAGGCGTCGGCGGTGACGACCGAGGCCAGGTAACCGAGCCCGGCGGCCTGGAGGAAGAGCCCGGCCGCGACGACCGGGCGGCCGCCTATGCGGTCGGACAGGATGCCGGCGATCGGCGCGACGATCATCGGCATGCCGGTCCAGGGCAGCATCCGCAGGCCGGCCTCGGTGGGCGAGTAGCCGAGCACGCCCTGCATGTACTGGCTGAGCAGGAAGATCGACCCGAACATCCCGAGGAACATCAGCAGGCTGGCCGCGTTGATCCCGGAGAAGGCGCGGGAGCGGAAGAGCCGCATGGGCAGCATGGGGTTCTTGGCGCGGCTGCCGTGGAGGACGAAGCCGGCGAGCAGGGCGCCGCCCGTGAACAGGCCGGTGAGCACGAGAGGGCTGGTCCAGCCGTCGGCGGGGCCACGCACCAGGCCGTAGACGATCCCGAAGAGGCCGCCGCTGGCGAGCAGGGTGCCAGGGACGTCGAGCGGGGCGCCGGTTCCGTGCGACTCGGCGAGGCGGAGGCGGGCGAGCGGCAGGAGGGCGAGGCCGAGCGGTACGTTCAGCCAGAAGATCCAATGCCAGGACACGTGTTCGGTGAGGCTGCCGCCGATGAGCGGCCCGGAGGCGACCGCGAGCCCGTTGACGGCCCCCCAGATGCCGTATGCCATCCCGCGCCTGGCCTCGGGCACGGCTGCCGTCAGCAGGGTGAGCGTGAGCGGCATCATGATCGCCGCGCCGACGCCCTGCACCGCGCGGGCGGCGATCAGGGAGTCGATGCCGGGTGCCATGGCCGCCGCGGCGGAGGCGCCGGTGAAGACGGTGAGTCCGGCGAGGAAGAGCCGGCGCCGGCCGAAGCGGTCGCCCAGGGCGGCGCCGAACATCAGCAGGACGGCGAAGGTGAGCGTGTAGGCACTCACGGTCCATTCGAGGTCGTCCAGGGCTCCGCCGAGGTCCTTGCGGATCGAGGGCAGGGCGGTGGTGACGACGAGGTTGTCGAGGGCCGCCATGAACCCGGCGACGCTGGTGATGACGAGGGCCCATCCGGCGCCCCCACGACGTGCGGTTTCTTCTGACATCGCTCCCCCAGAGCGTGCTCTGCGTTGCATTGATTAGTTATCGATCACTAATTTCCTGCGCCATGAAAAGACCCGGTCCGGGAACGGCGAACCGCCCCTGACTCGTCGCCGCACTACTCCAGCCGCTCCGTGACTCCGGCGTCCGGGTGCATCCCCTGCCAGACCCGGTGCTCGGGCGGAAACCCCATGGCGGCATAGGTGTTGATGAGCATCCCTTTGGCCAGGAAGGCCGTGGTGCGGTCGGCGTCCGCCCCCGAGAGCAGGTGGACGGTGTCCCACAGGCGCCCCCAGCCGGCCCGCACGAGCTCGCCGAACTCGTGCTCGCCCTCCGCCTCGGCGGCCGCGACGGCGATGTACGTCTGCATCTGCATCTGGAGCCGCTCCGGCCGCTCCTGGATGATCTGCACGTAGGCGTCACCCATGGCATGCAGGGCCTCTTCGCCCCGCAACCCCTCGGCCACCTTCTCGAAGAGTTCGCGCATCTCGTCGATGCAGCGCTGCGAGGCGACGGCGAAGATCGCCTTCTTGCCCGGAAAGAGCCGGAAGAGGTACGGCTGCGAGACCCCGACCCGCTTGGCGATCGCCTCGGTGGAGGTGCCGTAATAGCCCCTCTGTGCGAACTCGGCAATCGCCGCACGGATGACGCTCTCGCGCCGCTCCTCTGCGCTCATCCTGACCATGCGAGAAAGTTAGTACCCAATCACTAACTACGTCAAGGAGTCCGGACCGCCGCCCTCCAGGGCCACGCGGTAAGGGGCGTCGCTCACGGGAGGGCGCCCCTTACCGAGACGGCTGACTCAGCCCAGCCGCACGACCGCCCGCGACATGCCCAGCACCTTCTGCCCCGCGCTCGTCGCCGTCAGGTCGACGCGCACGGTGTTGTCGTCGAGCTTGGCCGCGACCTTGGCGCTGACCTCGATCAGGGCCCCCTGGTCGTCGTTCGGGACGACGACGGGCTTGGTGAAGCGGACGCCGTAGTCGACGACCGCGCCCGGATCGCCGGTCCAGTCGGTGACGACCCGGATCGCCTCGGCCATGGTGAACATGCCGTGGGCGATGACGTCCGGGAGGCCCACCTCCTTGGCGAACTTCTCGTTCCAGTGGATCGGGTTGAAGTCCCCGGAGGCGCCCGCGTACCGCACCAGTGTGGCGCGGGTCACGGGGAAGGTCTGGGCCGGCAGTTCGGTGCCGACCTCGACGTCCTCGTACGCGATCTTCGACGTCATCGGATGCTCACGCCCCGCCTTCTTCTTCGTCCGCAGCGCGGGCCACCAGCTTGGTCAGGGCGCTCACCACGAGCTCGCCGGTCTCGTCGTGGACGTCACCGCGGATGTCGATGATGTCGTTGCCCGCGAGGGACTTGACGGCCTCGATGGTCGAGGTCACGGTCAGCCGGTCGCCGGCGCGCACCGGACGCCGGTAGGCGAACTTCTGGTCACCGTGCACCACCCGGGTGTAGTCCAGGCCGAGCTGCGGGTCCTCGACGACCTGGCCCGCCGCGCGGAACGTGATCGAGAAAACAAAAGTCGGCGGGGCGATCACATCGGAATGGCCGAGCGCCTTGGCGGCCTCCGGGTCCGTGTACACGGGGTTGGTGTCACCCACCGCCTCGGCGAACTCACGGATCTTCTCCCGGCCCACCTCGTAGGGCTCGGTGGGTGGGTAGGTCCGTCCCACGAAGGACTGGTCGAGCGCCATTGGCCCGGCACCTCCTGATGTCTGCTGTGCTGCCCCACAAACTAGCGGGAAGGCATCGGCCGAAACGCCGTGAGGCCGCCCCCGAGTCGGGGACGGCCTCACGGACGAGCCTGTTTGTTATCGCGTTTCGCGGTGCGCGGTATGCGCATTGCAACGCGGGCAGTGCTTCTTCATCTCAAGACGGTCCGGGTTGTTACGCCGGTTCTTCTTGGTGATGTAGTTCCGCTCCTTGCACTCCACGCAGGCCAGCGTGATCTTCGGGCGGACGTCGGTGGCAGCCACGTGAGTGCTCCTAAGACGAACGGATGGACTGATTCAACGCAAGAAAGAGTAGCCGATCGAAGGACCGACCCCGCAATCGGCTACTGTCAGTAGCGGTGACCGGACTTGAACCGGTGACACAGCGATTATGAGCCGCTTGCTCTACCGACTGAGCTACACCGCTTTGATGAGATCGGCCCCCGCCTCGCGACGGGAACCTCTCACACCAGAGCCCCAATACGGAATCGAACCGTAGACCTTCTCCTTACCATGGAGACGCTCTGCCGACTGAGCTATTGGGGCGAGCGATGAAGACATTACACGCTCGGCCGCCGTTCGCCCAAATCCGTTTCCCGCCGCCCTTCCCGGCCCCCTCCGGTCCCCTTCCGACCGCCTCCCGCACGGCTCACAACGGCCTCCCGGGCCCCTTCCGTCACCCCCCACGCGCGCGTGGGGGGCCGTTCCCCGCAGGTCCGACGGCTCCGGTACGACTATTGAGCTCCTCCCCGCCGCACGCGGCTCGCCGCCCTAGGCTCGACTCACTCTGCGTGATCTTGAGTCCCATGCCTGGCCCGACCCTGATGGAGCGCGATGCCCGACAGCCAGCCGCAGCCGCCCTCGTCGTCGTCCAACCCCCAGGGTTCCTCGGGCCAGCCCGACCCGGCCGCGCTCCTGCTGTGCGGGGCGCGGCTCACCGACGGCAGGACCGTGGACGTGCGGCTGGGCTGCGGTCGCATCGAGGCGGTGGGCACGGCCGGCAGTCTGGCCGCGGGCCCGGCCCGCACGGGCGGCACGCGCGTGGACCTGTCCGGCTACCTCCTCCTCCCCGCCCCGGCCGAACCGCACGCCCACGGCGACACCGCGCTTTCCGCCGAACACGACGGCCCGGTCTCCTACGAAACCGAGGACGTCCAGCGCCGCGCCACCGAGGCGGCCCTGCTGCAGCTGGGACACGGTGCGACGGCGGTACGCGCGCACGTGCGCGTGGGCGACGTCCAGGGGCTGGGTGCCCTTGCCGCCGTCCTCCAGGCGCGCCGCTCGCTGCGGGGGCTCGCGGAACTCACGGCGGTCGCGATGCCGCGCGTGCTGACCGGGCTCGCCGGCGCCGACGGGCTCGCCATGCTGCGGGACGCCGCGAAGATGGGCGCGTCGGTCATGGGCGGCTGCCCCGACCTGGACCCCGATCCCACCGGCTACGCGGAGGCGGTCCTGGAGGTCGCCTCCGAACACGGCTGCCCGGTCGACCTGCACACCGACGCCACCGACCCTGCCCGGCTGGCCAGGCTCGCGGCGATGGCGGGCGGCATGCGTCCCGGCGTGGTCCTCGGACCGTGCGCCGGGCTCGCGCGCCTGCCCGCCGAGGTCGCCGCGCGGGTCGCGGACCAACTCGCCGCGGCCGGCATCACGGTGGTGTGCCTGCCTCAGGGCGGCTGCGGTGCCGTGGACCGCCGCGGCACGCCTCCGGTACGGCTGCTGCGCGCGGCCGGGGTGCGGATCGCCGCCGGCAGCGGCGCCCTGCGCGACCTGTCGAACCCCGTCGGCCGCGGCGACCCCCTGGAGGCGGCCTACCTCCTGGCCTCCCGGCACGGCCTGCGCCCCGAGGACGCCTACGACGCCGTGAGCACCGCATCCCGCGCCGCCCTCGGCCTGCCCGAGGTCCGCGTCGAGGCCGGCTTCCCCGCCGAACTCCTCGCGGTACGCGGCGACCACCTGGCCGGCGCGCTCTCGCTCGCCTACAGCCGGATCGTGGTGCACCGGGGGCGCGTGGTGGCACGCACGAGCGCGGTCCGCGAGTACTGCAACTCGGTGGTGGCAGCGGAACTGGGGCTGCCGCGGCAGGGGCGGGGGAAGTTGTCCTGAGGGGCACGCGAACGCGAACGCCCGGGCGCGGGCCGGGGCGCGGGAGCGCGCGGCACGGAGCGCGGGATCCCCGCAGCGCGCCCGTACCTGACCGGCGCGCGCCAGGAGGAACCACCCGGGCGTGTGGGGCGCATGAAGTCGTGCGGCGGATGCGGGGCTTCGGGCGTACGGTCTGAAACATGCGCATTGTCATCGCTGGTGGTCATGGTCAGATCGCGTTGCGGCTGGAGCGGCTGCTCTCCGCGCGCGGGGACGAGGTCGCGGGAATCATCCGGAGAGCCGAGCAGGGCGACGACCTGCGGGCGGCCGGCGCCGAACCGTTGCTGCTGGACCTGGAGTCGGCGTCGGTCGAGGAGGTCGCGGCGCTCCTGCAGGGGGCGGACGCGGCGGTGTTCGCGGCGGGCGCGGGCCCGGGCAGCGGGACGGCCCGCAAGGAGACGGTGGACAAGGGCGCGGCGGTGCTGTTCGCGGACGCGGCCGTGCGCGCGGGCGTACGCCGTTTCGTGGTCGTCTCCTCGATGGGCGCGGACCCGGCACACCGAGGCGACGACGTCTTCGACGTGTACCTGCGGGCCAAGGGCGAGGCCGACGCGTACGTGACCGGGCAGAGCACTCTCGACTGGACGATCCTGCGCCCCGGTTCGCTGACGGACGCGCCGGGCACCGGTCTGGTGCGGCTGGAGGCGCACACGGGCCGGGGTGCGGTCTCCCGTGACGACGTGGCCGCCGTACTGGCGGAGTTGGTGGACACCTCGGCGACGGCGGGCCTGACCCTGGAGCTGATCGGCGGGTCGACGCCGGTCACGGTGGCCGTGAAGTCGGTGGCCGGGAACTGAGTTCTCAGAACAGCGGCAGCTGCCCGGGGAACTCCCGCACGACGTAACCGTCCAACGAGGGTTCCACGGCCCCGGTCCGGGCCTGCTGCCGCGAGCCGGAGCAGGAGAGGAGCTCTCCGGCCTCGCGGGCCCCGGGCGGGTCGTGCCGCGCGAAACGGCCCGCCACGACGGCGATTTCACGGCGGCACACCGGGCAGGTTCTGCGTCGGGAGGACATGTGTTCAGTGTGCCCCGAGGCAGAGGATCCGCGGCGGACCGCAGCCCGGCCGCCTCACCGGCGAACCACCGTCATGATCTTCGTCACGCCCGGCGTCCACGCCCCGCGTCCACACGGTCCGGCCCGCGCGAGGACATGCGACCGAGCACATGACGAAGGGCCCGTGACCTGCATGATCGCAGGTCACGGGTCCTTCGTTCCCGTGTGGCGGCGCCAGGATTCGAACCTGGGAAGGCTGAGCCGGCAGATTTACAGTCTGCTCCCTTTGGCCGCTCGGGCACACCGCCGGGTTTTGCCACCAGGCCGTACCGCTTCTCGGCGGTGCTCCCTGGCAACGACGTAAACAATACCCGATCCGCAGGGGTGCTCCGCCACCCGATTGATCGCCGCCCGCGGGACGCGGGGTGGCTAGGCTGGTGCGGATGCGGCCCGGTCCCCACCCCGGGCTCGGCGGCTGCCGTCGCGCGCCGCGACGCATCCCGTCACACCCCCGATACAAGGAGCCACAGGACATGGCCGACTCCAGTTTCGACATCGTCTCGAAGGTCGAGCGGCAGGAGGTCGACAACGCCCTCAACCAGGCCGCCAAGGAGGTCTCGCAGCGTTACGACTTCAAGGGCGTGGACGCCTCGATCGCCTGGTCCGGCGAGAAGATCCTGATGCAGGCGAACTCCGAGGAACGGGTCAAGGCTATCCTCGACGTCTTCCAGTCGAAGCTGATCAAGCGTGGCATCTCGCTGAAGGCGCTGGACGCGGGTGAGCCGCAGCTCTCCGGCAAGGAGTACAAGATCTTCGCGTCGATCGAGGAGGGCATCTCCCAGGAGAACGCGAAGAAGGTCGCGAAGATCATCCGTGATGAGGGCCCCAAGGGCGTCAAGGCCCAGGTGCAGGGCGACGAACTGCGGGTCAGCTCCAAGAGCCGCGACGACCTCCAGGCCGTGATCGCGCTCCTGAAGGGCCAGGACTTCGACTTCGCGCTCCAGTTCGTGAACTACCGGTAGGCAGCGTCTTCGAAGTACGAGGAGGGCGGGCACCGCGCGGTGCCCGCCCTCCTCGTACTTACTCGCTTACTCGTGCGTCGGCACCGGCCGGACGTGGTCAGTCGCGCGAGTTGCCGAACAGGATGCGGTAGACGATCAGCAGGACCAGCGAGCCGCCGATCGCCGCCACCCAGGTCGCGCCGTCGTAGAAGTTCTTGGTGACCGGGTGGTCCAGCCAGCGGGCCGATATCCAGCCGCCGAGGAACGCACCCACGATGCCGATGAGGGTCGTGCCGATGAAGCCCCCCGGGTCGCGCCCCGGCAGCAGGAGTTTGGCGATGGCGCCGGCCAACAGTCCCAGGATGATCCAGCTGATGATGCCCATGACCTGAACCTGCCCTTCCACGCTGTGTTCGCACTGTTCCGGCCCTGTGATTTCGGTCGGGGCCGGCTGTGCCGGACAGGTGGTGCCGGACAGGCCGTCCGAGCCGTCCGCATGTGTCCGTCGCGCGTGTGTTCGTGCCTTGTCGATGACGAGGACGCCTGGGCGATACCGCACGGTTGCAGCGATCAGTAGGGTGCGCCGGGTGGCCTCCTCAACTCCTTCCGGTCTGCGGCGGACGCTGGGCGTGCACGACGCAGTGATCGTCGGCCTCGGCTCGATGGTCGGGGCCGGCGTGTTCTCCGCCCTCGGCCCCGCCGCCCGCGCCGCAGGGTCGGGGCTGCTGCCGGCTCTGGCCGTCGCAGCCCTGGTCGCCTACTGCAACGCCATGTCCTCGGCACGCCTGGCCGCCCGGTACCCGCAGTCGGGCGGTACCTACGTGTACGGGCGGGAGCGGCTCGGCACCTTCTGGGGGTACCTCGCGGGCTGGGCGTTCGTCGTCGGCAAGACGGCGTCCTGCGCGGCGATGGCACTCACCGTGGGCGCCTACGTCTGGCCGGGGCAGGCGCACGCGGTGGCGGTGGCCGCCGTGGTGGCGCTGACCGCCGTGAACTACGGCGGCATCCAGAAGTCGGCCTGGCTGACCCGGGTGATCGTCGCAGTGGTCCTGGCGGTCCTCACAACCGTGGTGGTGGTGTGCCTGACGTCCGGGGCGGCGGACGCGGAGCGGCTGGACGTCGGACTGCCGACGGGCGTGGGCGGGGTACTCGAGGCGGCCGGTCTGCTGTTCTTCGCGTTCGCCGGGTACGCGCGGATCGCGACCCTCGGTGAGGAGGTCCGGGACCCGGCGCGCACCATTCCGCGTGCGATCCCGCTGGCTCTGGGGATCACTCTGGTGGTGTACGCGTGCGTGGCGGTGGCCGCGGTCTCGGTGCTGGGCACGGACGGGCTGGGGCGGGCGGCCGCGCCGCTGGCCGACGCGGTGCGGGCGGCCGGGGTACCGGGGCTGGTGCCCGTGGTGCGGGTGGGGGCCGCGGTGGCCGCGCTCGGCTCGCTGCTGGCACTGATCCTGGGGGTGTCGCGGACGACGCTGGCCATGGCCCGCGACGGTCATCTGCCGCCGGCGCTGGCCGCCGTACACCCCCGTTTCCAGGTCCCGCACCGCGCGGAGCTGGCCGTCGGCGCGGTGGTCGCCGCGGTGGCGGCGACCGCGGACGTACGGGGTGCCATCGGTTTCTCCTCCTTCGGGGTGCTGGCGTACTACGCGCTGGCCAACGCCTCGGCGTGGACCCTGGATCCGGCGCCGCGGGCGCGGATGGTTCCGGCGGTGGGACTGCTGGGGTGTGTGATCCTCGCTTTCGCGCTGCCGGTGATCTCGGTGGTCGTGGGGGCGGCCGTACTGGCGCTGGGTGCGGCGGCGTACGCCGTACGGCGGTGGGTGGCGGCCCGGTAGACACGGTGGCCGCCACGACGTCGACCACCGCGACCGCGGGCTGCCGCGTGGGACCGCGGCGGCCGCCTTCGGCAGACTCCGTCCGTCAGAGGGCCCGCTCCGGGGCCGTGCGGGTCCGGAAGCCGCCCCAGGGGGTGAGATCCGTGCCCTCGTCGGTCTCCTCGTACCAGCCCGTGCCCTCCAGCCAGATGCGCAGCCAGTCGGTGAGGCTGGGCGCGTCCACGAACCAGGCACCGTCGGCGCCGTCGGCGTTGGGCTCGTAGAGCAGGACCGTGGCCTGCGGGTCCCTGCAGTCCACGCAGGCGTACATGCCGCACCCCCAGTGCGATATCGGCAGGACGCCCTCGGGCCAGGGCCAGTCCGGGTTCTTGCGGCCGTACTCGCGGTTGGTGAGGTACTGGGGGACGGCGGCCGGTTCTCCCGAGGGCGCGGAGTCGAGCAGGGGCAGCAGGCCGTACGACGGGCCGAAACCGCCGTCGCCCACCCGCTCGTAGAGCGCCGCGAGGAGAGGTGGCAACGGGAAACCGAGGGATTGACCGGCGCGGTCGAGCGTGATGGCGTCGACGGGCGCGGGGAGCGAAGGCCAGCCCCACGGGCGGGAGTTGCGGGCCTGTGCGGTCACCTGTGTCAGCAACTGCTCGATCTCGGTCATGGCTTCATGATGCAGGCCGCCACTGACATCCGCGCCGGCCTGTGGACAACCTCCGGCCGACGCTCCGGACCCGCCCCGGCCTGTGGACAACTCGTGGGCCGAAGAGCCCGGGTCGGGTCGGACGGAGTGCGGTCAGCGGGTCGCGAACGGCTGGTCCGTGGGGACGATCTCGCGTCCGAGCGGAAACAGGGAGACCGGGATCAGCTTGAAGTTGGCGATGCCGAACGGGATGCCGATGATCGTCAGGCACATCGCGATGCCGGTGACGATGTGGGCGAGGGCCAGCCACCAGCCCGCGAGGATCAGCCACAGCACGTTGCCGACACAGGAGGGGGCACCCGCATCGCGTCGCTCCACGGTCGTGTACCCGAAGGGCCACAGGGCGTACACGCCGATACGGAAAGCGGCTATGCCAAAGGGAATGCCGATGATCGTGACGCACAGGATCACGCCGGCCAGCAGGTAACCGAGGAACAGCCAGAAGCCGCTCAGGACGAGCCAAATGATGTTCAGGATGGTCTTCACCGAGGGCGACCTGCCATCTTCTCTAGCCGGGCGATCCGTTCCGCCATGGGCGGGTGCGTCGAGAACATCTTGGACAGTCCCTGACCCGGGCGGAAGGGGTTCGCGATCATCATGTGGCTCGCGGTCTCGATCCGGGGCTCGGGAGGCAGCGGGAGCTGTTTGGTGCCGGCGTCCAGCTTGCGCAGGGCGCCGGCGAGGGCGAGCGGGTCGCCGGTGAGCTGGGCGCCGGAGGCGTCCGCCTCGTACTCCCGGGAGCGGCTGATGGCGAGCTGGATGAGGCTGGCGGCCAGCGGGCCCAGGATCATGATCAGCAGCAGGCCGAGGAAGCCGGGTCCGTCGTCGTCGTCCGAACGGCCGACCGGGATCAGCCAGGCGAAGTTGACCAGGAACATGATCACCGAGGCCAGGGCGCCGGCGACCGACGAGATGAGGATGTCGCGGTTGTAGACGTGGCTGAGTTCGTGGCCGATGACGCCGCGCAGTTCCCGCTCGTCCAGGATGCGCAGGATGCCTTCCGTGCAGCACACGGCGGCGTTGCGCGGATTACGGCCCGTGGCGAAGGCGTTCGGTGCCTCGGTCGGGGAGATGTACAGGCGGGGCATGGGCTGGCGGGCCTGGGTGGAGAGTTCGCGGACCATCCGGTACAGGGCCGGCGCCTCGAACTCGCTCACCGGGCGGGCGCGCATCGCGCGTAGCGCCAGTTTGTCGCTGTTCCAGTACGCGTACGCGTTCGTGCCGAGGGCGACGAGGACCGCGACGATCAGACCCGTTCGGCCGAAGAAGCTGCCGATGACGATGATGAGTGCCGACAGCCCCCCGAGGAGAACTGCGGTCCTGAGCCCGTTGTGCCGGCGGTGCACGGTACGCCCTCCAAGTCGTGCGGCAGGGGAACCCTTTGCCTGCGGTGCTGCCTTCCGATCTGCGATGCCACCGGTGTCGTGGTGTCACGTCCAGTGGACCCTCCCGCACTGGTCAACGCCAGGCGACGGCCACTA
Organism: Streptomyces sp. NPDC001507; assembly: GCF_042894765.1. Lineage (NCBI taxonomy): Bacteria > Bacillati > Actinomycetota > Actinomycetes > Kitasatosporales > Streptomycetaceae > Streptomyces > Streptomyces sp. NPDC001507. Next base: position 238,545 of record NZ_JBIAVV010000009.1, on the reverse strand, counting down.
GTTCCCTTGTGCCCGCTGTGCGCGGGGTGAGCCGTCCGGGTGAGGGGCCGCGCCCGGCGGGCGGGACGGTCGGCACGCGCGCGTGAAGGCGCGTGACGGTCGTCAGAACAGGCCGGAGGTGGCGAAGCGGAGTACCAGCTGGGGAGCGCCGGAGAGGACGACGCCGAGAGTGCCGGTGAGGGCGAGCGCGGCCGTGAGAGGGGCGGGGAGGCGGTGCCTGGCGGGCTCGCCCTCAGGAGCCCGGAACAGGAGGGCCGTCCACTGGAGGTAGTAGTAGAGGGCGATCACCACGTTGACGGCCATGACGACGGCGAGCCAGCCGAGACCGGCGTCGACGGCGGCCGAGAAGACGGTGACCTTCGCGAACAGGCCGATGATGCCGGGCGGGAGTCCTGCGAGGCAGAGCAGGAAGAACGCGAGGAGCAGGGCGGTGAGCGGGTTCCTGGCGTACAGGCCGCGGTAGTCGGAGATGCGGTTGAGTCGCTCGGTACGGGCGACGGCCGCGGCCACGGCGAAGGCGCCGAGGTTCACGGCGGCGTACATGAGCGCGTAGGCGACGGTGGAGCCGACGGCCTTCCGGGCATCCTCGCTGTATCCGGCGGCTGCGATCGGCACCAGCAGATAGCCGGCCTGGCCCACCGACGACCAGGCCAGCAGCCGTACCGCGCTGTACGCGCGCGTGGCCCGCTGCCGCAGGGCGGCCGCGTTGCCGACGGTCATGGTGAGCGCGGCCAGGGCGGCGAGCGCGGGACCCCATACGTCGGCGTACGACGGGAAGGCGACGACGGTGACCAGGATCAGCCCGGAGAAGCCGACGGCCTTGCCGACGACCGACAGGTAGGCGGCGACCGGGAGCGGCGCGCCGACATAGGTGTCGGGCACCCAGAAATGGAAGGGGACGGCGGCCGTCTTGAACGCGAAACCCACAAGGGTGAGGACGACGCCCGTCTGGGCGAGCGTGTGCAGTTGTCCGTCGACGTGCTGGATCCGGTCCGCGACCTGGGTGAGGTAGAGGCTGCCCGTGGTGGCGTACACGAAGCTGATGCCCATGAGGCTGACGGCGGTCGCGGTCACCGAGGACAGGAAGAACTTCAGGGCCGCTTCGGAGGACCTCTTGTCACCGTGCCTGATGCCGACGAGGGCGAAGGCGGGCAGCGAGGCCACCTCCAGGGCGACGACCAGAGTGGCGAGGTCACGTGAGGCGGGCAGCAGGGCGGCGCCGGCGGCCGAGGAGAGCAGCAGGAACCAGAACTCGCCCTGGGGGTAGCGGCGGTTGCCGTCCTTCAGGGCGGTGACGGACAGCAGGGCCGTGAGCAGGGCGCCGCCGAGGACGAGGAACTGCACGACCAGGGTGAACCGGTCGGCTGTGTAGCTGCACGCGCGCGTGGCACCGGTGAGGCAGAAGGTGCTGCGGTCGTGGCCGAGGAGCGGGAGCAGCAGGAGGGCGGCCGCGGCGAGTCCGGCGACCGAGATCCAGCCGAGAAGCGGCTTCCTCGCCTCGGGTACGAACAGGTCGGCGACCAGGACGGCCAGGCCGACGGCCGCGGTGAGGGTGGGCGGGGCGATGGCGAGCCAGTCGACGGACTGGACGAGGTTCACGGCCAGTGGCTGGGCCAGGGCGCTCATCGGGTGCCTCCTGCGAGGAGCTGCTGCACGGCCGGGTCGGTCAGACCGAGCAGGGCCTTCGGCCACAGTCCGGCGACGACGGTGAGGGCGACGAGCGGGGTCCAGGCCGCGAACTCGTAGCTGCGGACGTCGGCGAGCTCGGGCACTTCCTGCGCTGCGGCGCCCATGCAGACGCGGCGGACCACGGCCAGCATGTAGGCGGCCGTCAGCAGGGTGCCGAAGGCGGCGATCGCCATGAAGGTCAGGAAGGCCGGGCGGCCGAGGCCGGCAGCGGGCTCGAACGCACCGAACAGGGCCAGCATCTCGCCCCAGAACCCGGCGAGCCCGGGCAGCCCGAGCGAGGCGACGGCGGCGAACGCGAGCAGGCCGCCGAGGCGCGGTGCCCGGCCGTACAGCGCGGCCCCCGTCTCCTCGGCGAGGGTGTCCAGGTCGGTCGTGCCGGTGCGGTCCTTCAGGCCGCCGACCAGGAAGAAGAGCAGGCCGGTGATGAGGCCGTGGGCGATGTTGGCGAACAGTGCGCCGTTGACGCCGGTCGGGGTCATGGTGGCGATGCCGAGCAGGACGAAGCCCATGTGTCCGACGGAGGAGTAGGCGATCAGACGCTTGAGATCGCCCTGCGCACCTCGCTTGGCGAGGTTCAGGCAGGCCAGGGATCCGTAGATGATCCCGACGACCGCGAAGGCTGCGAGGTACGGCGCGAAGGTGCGGAAGCCGTCCGGCGCGACCGGCAGCAGGATCCGGACGAACCCGTACGTGCCCATCTTCAGCAGGACACCGGCCAGCAGTACCGAGCCGACGGTGGGCGCGGCGGTGTGGGCGTCCGGCAGCCAGCTGTGCAGGGGCCACATCGGGGTCTTGACCGCGAGCCCGATCCCGATCGCCAGAACGGCGATGACCTGCACGGATGTGGTCAGCGACCGGCCGTTGTCAGTGGCGAGTGCCACCATGTCGAACGTGCCCGCCTTGATTCCGATCAGGAGCAGGCCGAGCAGCATGACGACGGATCCGAGCAGTGTGAAGAGGATGAACTTCCAGGCGGCCCGGGTCCGTCCCTCGCCGCCCCAGCGGGCGATGAGGAAGTACATCGGGACGAGCACCGTCTCGAAGGCGAGGAAGAACAGCAGCAGGTCGAGGACGGCGAAGCTCGCGAGGACGCCGCACTCCAGGACGAGCAGCAGGGCGACGAAGGCCTTCGGGGACGGTCCCGCGGGCGGGTTGAAGTACGCGTAGAGCGCGCAGAGGAAGGTCAGCAGCGCGGTCAGGACCACGAGGGGGAGGGAGATGCCGTCGACGCCGAGGTGGATGCGCACGTCGAGTGCGGGGATCCAGCTGATGTCGGTCGTGGCCTGCATCCTCGACGGATGGCCGTGGTCGAAGCCGAGTGCGAGGACGATCGCGGCGACGAGGATCGCGCCGGTCACGGTCACGCCGTGCCGGAGTACGGCCTGCTGGGGCGACTTTCCCTTCAGCCCGGGCGGGGCGGGCAGCAGGGCGGCGACGGCGCCGAGAAGCGGTCCTACCACGATCAGTGCCAGAAGAACTTGCATCACGGACTCGCTGATATCGATCACGCCTGCTCACGCTCCCGTGGCGACGAGGAGGACGGCGACCGCCAGGACGACGGTGCCGGCGAGCAGCGCGCTCACATAGGTCTGGACGTTGCCGGTCTGGGCACGCCGTACGGCGGCGCCGAGCAGGCGGGGCAGTGCGCCTGCCCCACGGACGTAGGTGTCGACGACCTCGCGGTCGAGGAACTGGACGAGGCTCGCGGCGGCCAGCACCGGGCGGACGAACAGCGCGCCGTAGACGGCATCGAGGTGGAAGCCTTCGGCCGCGTGCCGGTGCAGCGGGCCGAGCAGCAGCCGGCCGGGGTCCGCCGGGTCGGGTGCGTAGGCCACGTCGCCGAAGGCGGGCTTGTGGGTGGCGATGGCCTCGGCCTCGACCAGTCCGGCGTCGCCCTCCGGGTGGGCGGCGACGGCGCCCAGCGGGGTGCGAGCGGCCCGTGTTCCGGTGCGCTGCCAGGCGCCGTAGGTGACGAGTCCGCCGACGAGCGCGAGGCCGGTGCCGAGGACCGAGGTGGTCAGGGTCGGAGTGAGGGCGCGGCCGTCGAACCAGCCGGGCAGCGACCGGTAGGCGAACCCGCCGAAGGCGAGGGACGGCACGGCCAGGACCCACAGCACCACGGTCATGGACAGCGGCTGCCGCCCGTGGTCCGCGGCCTCGGCTCCGCGGCCCCGGAAGGTGAGCAGCCACAGCCGGGTGGCGTAGGCGGCGGTGAGCAGGGCGGTGGCAAGGCCCGCGACCAGGACGATCCAGCCGGCGCTGCCGGGGGCGTTCTCGGTGTGGCCGGTGGCGACGTGCTCGGCGGCACCGAGCACGGACTCCTTCGAGAAGAACCCGCTGAACGGCGGGACCGCGGCGAGCGCGAGCAGGGCCACGGTCATCGTCCAGTAGGCGTCCGGGACGCGGTCGCGCAGGCCGGAGGTGCGGGACATGACGGCCAGCGAGTTGGTGCCGGCGGCGTGGATGATCACCCCGGCCGCGAGGAACAGCAGCGCCTTGAAGGCGCCGTGGGACAGGAGGTGGAAGACGGCTGCACCCCGGTCGCCGACGGCGAGGGCGCCCGTCATGTAGCCGAGCTGGCCGATCGTCGAGTAGGCGAGGACGCGCTTGATGTCGTCCTGGGCGAGCGCGGCGAGGGCCGAACCGACCATCGTGACGGCGCCCATGACGGCGAGGACGACCATCACGGCCGCGCTGGCCTCGAAGACCGGAAGGAGACGGGCGACGAAGTAGACACCGGCGGCGACCATCGTCGCGGCGTGGATCAGCGCGGAGACGGGGGTGGGGCCGGCCATCGCGTCGGGGAGCCAGGTGTGCAGCGGGAACTGCGCGGACTTGCCGGCCACGCCACACAGGAGCAGTAGCCCGACCAGGGTTGGGTGGTGCAGGCCGCCGTTCGCGACGGTGCCGAGGACCGTCGTGATGCGGAACGACCCGGCGTCTGTGGCCAGCGCGAACAGGCCGATCAGGAACGGCACGTCGCCGAGCTTGGTGACCAGGAATGCCTTCATGGAGGCGGCGCGCGCCTCGGGGGTCTCCCAGTAATGACCCACCAGGAAGTAGGAGCAGATGCCCATGACTTCCCAGCCGACCAGCAGCACGATCAGGTCGCCGGAGTAGACGACCACCAGCATCGCGGAGGTGAACAAGGAGACGAGGGCGGCGTACGACCGGTAGCGCGGGTCGTCCCGGAGGTACCCGGTCGAGTAGATCTGCACGCAGGCGGCGACGAAGGCGACCAGGACGGCGACGAGGGCGGCGAAGCCGTCGATGTGCAGGGCGAGTTCGATCGGGACCGAGCCGGTCGGAGTGAGCTCTGTGTGGGCGTCGACGGACCGGCCGCCGCCCTGGCCGGCGGCGACCGTGCAGGCGAGGGCCAGCGTGGCGAGCGTCGGCAGGACCGCGAGCGGGCGGACGAAACCGGGGGCGGTGCGCCCCAGGAGCAGACCGGCGGCGGCGCCGAGGAACGGCAGGAGGGGGACGAGGACGGCGAGGGTGGTCGTGGTCACGCGGTGGCCTCAGCCTTCTCGTCGGCCGCCCCGTTCGTGGGCGTGCCGTCGTCGCGGCCCTCGGCGGTGTCGCGGAGCCGGTCGATGTCGGAGGTGCCGCGGTTGCGGTAGACGGCGAGGACGATCGCCAGGCCGATGCCGATCTCGGCGGCCGCGATGGCGATGGTGAACAGGGTCAGGGCCTGGCCGGAGTGCAGGGTGTCCCGGGCGGCCTTGCTCAGCCAGACGTCGAAGGCGACGAGGTTCAGGTTGACGGCGTTGAGCATCAGCTCGACCGACATCAGGACCAGGATCGCGTTGCGGCGGGCGAGGACGCCGTACAGGCCGGTGCAGAAGAGGAGGGCGGAGAGAACGGCGGGATAGGCGAGATGCATCAGCGGGCGCCTTCCTGCTCGTTGTCCCGTTCGCTTTCCTGCTCGTTGTCCCGTTCGCTCTCCTGCTCGGTGTCCCGTTCGCTCTCCTGCTCGATCGAGTGAATCCCGGAATCCGTGACCGAGGGGGAACTCTGCGTGACGGGCCGGCCGTTCACAGGGGGCGGGGCCGACTCCGCCTTCGCCTTCCGGGACAGGACGATCGCGCCGACCAGGGCCGCCAGGAGGAGGACGGAGAGGGCCTCGAAGGGCAGGACCCAGTTCTGGAAAAGGCTCGCCCCGGTGACCTTCGTCGAGCCGGCGGCGGCGCCGTCCAGGTCGATCCAGGTGGTGCGGAAGGCGTCCACGACCACCCAGCCCAGAGCGGCCGCGGCGGCGACGGCGACGACCAGCGCGATCCAGCGGTTTCCGGAGTCGGCGTCCGGGGAGCGGCCGATCGGGGCCTTGGTGAGCATCAGACCGAACAGAAGGAGGACGACGACGGAACCCACATAGATGAGGACCTGCACCCAGGCGATGAACTCGGCGGTGAGCAGGAGGTATTCGACGGCGAGCCCGCCGAGGGCGACCACCAGCCACAGGGCGGCGTGCACCAGCTGGCGGGTGGTCACCGTGACGAGGGCGGCGCCGAAGGTGACCAGGCCGACGAGCACGAAGGCGACCTCCACGCCGGTCGGGGACAGGAAGCCGTGCGGCGCCTGGGCGAGCGGGCTCACGCCTCCCCCTCCCCCGGCTCGACCCGGTCGGTGGCCGGCCCGGCCTCGGCGGCCTCGGCGGCCCGGGCCGCCGCGAGCTTCTCGGCGGACTTGCGGGCGGCAGCGAGTTCCTTCGGCTCCTCCGCGCGGGGGTCGAGGGCGGGCGGGGCCGGGACCGTCCACATCCACTCGCGGAGCTTGTCGCGCTCGTGGGTGAGCTCGCGGATGTCGGTCTCGGCGTACTCGAACTCCGGGGACCAGAACAGGGCGTCGAAAGGACAGACCTCGATGCAGATACCGCAGTACATGCACAGGGAGAAGTCGATGGCGAAGCGGTCCAGGACGTTGCGGCTGCGTTCGCGACCACCCGGGGCCGCCGCCGGGACGGTCTCCTTGTGGGAGTCGATGTAGATGCACCAGTCGGGGCACTCACGGGCGCAGAGCATGCAGACCGTGCAGTTCTCCTCGAACAGCCCGATCACACCCCGGGTGCGGGGCGGAAGGTCGGGAAGGGCGTCCGGGTACTGCTCGGTGACCGACTTCCGGGTCATCGTGCGCAGGGTGACGGCCAGGCCCTTGGCCAGGCCCGAGCCGGGGATGGGGGCCACTAGGAGATCACCACCTTGACGATGCCGGTGAGGGCGATCTGGGCGAGAGAAAGGGGGACGAGGAGGGTCCAGGAGAACTTCTGCAACTGGTCCTCGCGGAGCCGGGGGTAGGTCACGCGGAGCCAGATCACGACGAAGGCGAGGAGCGCCGTCTTCAGGAGGGTCCACAGCCAGCCGAGGCCGTCCGCACCCCACGGGCCGTGCCAGCCGCCCAGGAAGAGGACGGTGGTCAGGCCGCACAGGACGACGATCCCGGCGTACTCGGCGAGCAGGAACAGGGCGAAGCGCAGCCCGGTGTACTCGGTGTACGCGCCGAAGATGATCTCCGAGTCGGCGACGGGCATGTCGAACGGGGGCCGCTGGAGTTCCGCGAGGCCGGCGACGAAGAAGACCAGACCGCCGGTGATCTGCCAGGGCAGCCACCACCAGTGGAAGGAGCCGACGATGCCCGGCAGGGAGACGGTACCGGCCGCCATCGCCACGGAGGCGGCGGCGAGCAGCATCGGGAGTTCGTAGGCGAGGAGCTGGGCGGCGGTACGCAGGCCGCCGAGGAGGGAGAACTTGTTGGCACTGGCCCAGCCGGCCATGAGCGAGCCGAGGACGCCGACGCCCATCACGGCCAGCACGAAGAACACACCCGCGTCCAGGACCTGGCCGACCGCGCCCTCGCCGGGGCCGATGGGGATGGCGAGCAGCACGAGCAGATACGGGAGGAGGGCCACCGCGGGGGCCAGCTGGAAGACACGGCGGTCCGCGCCCGCCGGGACCACGTCCTCCTTCTGCGCGAACTTCACGCCGTCGGCGATCAGCTGGGCCCAGCCGTGGAAACCTCCGGCGTACATCGGGCCGAGGCGGCCCTGCATATGGGCCATCACCTTGTGCTCGGTCTGACCGACGATCAGGGGGAAGGTGAGGAAGACGACGAACACGACGAGGAGTCGCAGGGCGACGTCCAGAGCGTCGTTCACTGCGGGCCTCCTGGGGGATCGTCGGGGTGGGCGGGGTGTTCGGGGGCGGGGTCGTCGGGGGTCGGGGCTTCGGGGGTGCGCTCAGCGGCGGGGGGCTCTGCAGGGGTCGGCTCGGGCTCCTCGGGTGCAGCGGGGCTCGGCTCTGCCGATCCCGATCCCGATCCCGATCCCGGTCCCGACTCCGACGCCGTCTCCTCCGGTCCGGTCGGTTCCGGTGCCGTCGGCTCCGCAGTGGGCGGTGTGGGCGCCTTGGGCTCCGCACCCGCCTCCTCGGCCTTGGTTCCGGCTGCGCCGGCTGCCTCCGCGGGGTCGGCCGATGTCCCGCCAGGCGGCCCCCCGGCCGCCGGTTCGTCGAAGGCCGGACGGGCGTGGTGCCAGGGCGCGTCCGAGCTGCGGGGGGTTGCGGCGGGGCGGCCCGCGGTGGCCGGTGCCGTCGGCGTGCCCGTCTCAGCCTCCGTCTCCTGCACACGCTGGGAAGCGGAGCCACCCGAGGCGGTACGCGTCCGGCGAGCCCCCCGGGGAGCAGCCGACGGCCCCGTCGCCGCAGCGGCCACTCCCGTACCGGTGTCTTCCGAACCGGCGCCTCCCGCACCGGCGCCTTCCGCAACGGCGTTCTCAGTGGGCGACGCGCCCTCCGCACCCGACGCTGTCCGCTGTGAAGCGGACCCCCCGCTCGCACTCCGTGCCCGGCGCGGAGTGGCCGTCGGCCCTGCCGCACCCGACGCCTCGGTCGACTCCACCGGCCCGGTCGACTCCACCGGCCCGGTCGCCCCGGCGGCCTGGCTCGCCGAGCCCTCCGCGGCCGTACGTGAGCGGCGCACCGGGCGGTCGTCGGTTCCGCGGGCCGGGCGGGGCGGGCGGTCGCCGGCCGTGCGGCCTGCTGCGGTGCGGGCCGGGCGGGCGGGGGCGGCCGGGAGTTGGCCCTTGAGGGGACCCCACTCGTTCGGGTCGGGGACGCCCGGGGGAAGCATCTGGCGGCGCTTGGGTCCGCCGTGGTCGGACTCGCCCGGTTCCTTGGCGCCGGGCCAGGCCTTGGCGACGCGGGCGGCGAGGACGAAGTCCTTGCGGAGGGGGTGGCCTTCGAAGGTTTCCGGGAGGAGGAGGTGGTCCAGGCCGGGGTGGCCGGTGAAGCGGACGCCGAACATCTCGTGGGTCTCGCGTTCGTGCCAGCGGGCGCCCGCATAGACGCCGACGGCGGACGGGAGTTCGGGGGCGGTGTGCGGGACGGTCGTGCGCAGGAGCAGGCGGCGGACCGGGGCGAGGGCGACGACGTGGGCCGAGACGCGGAAGCCGGTGCCGGGTTCGTCGACGGCGCTCAGCCAGTCGAAGTAGGTGCAGGAGAGAGTCGTACGGGCGATCTCCAGGGCGGCGAGCCAGTAGGAGGGAGGGACGTCGACCGTGAGGACGTCGTAGGACTCGTCGGCCGTCGCGTCCGTGCCGAAGAGTTCCTCGACAGGGGCCGGGAGCCAGCCGGACGGGGCCGTCATCGCCCGTCCCCTTCGCGCTCGGCCTCCGTGCGGGACGGGGGCCGGACCAGGTCGCTCTGGAGGGCTGCAGCGGACGGGCGGGGGGTGCCGTAGCGCTCGCCCAGGGATTCCGTCGCGATCTTCTCCTGGAGTTTGAGGATGCCCTGGAGGAGCGCCTCGGGGCGCGGCGGGCAGCCGGGGACGTAGACGTCGACGGGGATGATCTGGTCGACGCCCTTGGTGACGGAGTAGGAGTCCCAGTAGGGGCCGCCGCAGTTCGAGCAGGCGCCGAAGGAGATGACGTACTTCGGTTCGGGCATCTGCTCGTACAGGCGCTTGACCGCCGGGGCCATCTTGTCCGTGACCGTGCCCGAGACCACCATGAGGTCGGCCTGGCGGGGTCCCGGCGCGAAGGGGATCACGCCGAGGCGGATGAAGTCGTGGCGGGCCATCGACGCGGCGATGAACTCGATCGCACAGCAGGCGAGGCCGAAGTTGAAGACCCAGAGCGAGTAGCGGCGGCCCCAGTTGAGGACGACCTTCATCGGTTCGGGGGCGAGGCGGGCGAGCGTGCCCAGCCTCTTCGGCTCCGGCAGCGGCACGGGCTCCGGCGTCGGCGTGGGCTCCGGCATCACGTCCATGTCAGGACGCCCTTCTTGTATGCGTACAGCAGGCCGACGGCGAGGAAGCCGAGGAAGACGAACATCTCCACGAGCGTGGTCGCGCCGTAGCCGGGGGCGGCGAAGACCGTCGCCCAGGGGAACAGGAAGATCGAGTCGACGGCGAAGATGACGTAGAGGAAGGCGTAGACGTAGTAGCGGACCTGGGTGTGGGCCCAGCCCTCGCCGACGGGGTCGACGCCGCACTCGTAGGTGAGGAGTTTCTCGGGCGTGGGGACCACCGGGCGCAGCAGCCGGCCGGCGCCGAAGGCGACGGCGACGAAGACCACGCCGACCAGCGTCAGCAGTCCCACGACCGAGTAGGACGCGAAGTAGTCCGCGGCGAGGACCGAGGTCGGTCCACCACCCACCGTCTCCCGCATCGCCCGTCCCTCGCTCCCTCGACAGACCACCGGCCCGACCCGGCCCGGTGCCGTGACCTCAGTCAACTCTTGATTCGACGATCTGTACGCACGGGAGTCTAGGCCCTGATAAAGACACGGTAAGCAGGCCGTCACGCGGTGGGACAGGGGGGACACGGGACCGGGGCCGCCTGGTGGGGTTTTCCCCAGGGTGACCCGGGCGGGGAACTCCATGGCGTCGCGCCCCGGCACACGGCACGCTGGCGCATATGACCGCACCAGCACCCCGATCCCCCGGCTATGCCGACGCCGGCGAGGACCGCGAGCGACTGCCGCCCGTGCGCTTCGCCTTCGAAGGCCACACCTGGAAGGAGATCGCGCACCTCCTGCTGAACCTCCCGATGTCGCTGTTCGGCTTCGTCTACGTCGTCACGACGGGGTTGGTGAGCGGTGTACTGACGCTGACGGTGATCGGCATCCCCCTGCTCGCCGCAACCCTGCTGGGCGCTCGGCAGCTGGGGAAGCTGGAGCGGGCACGCGCGCGTGCGCTGCTCGGGGTGCGGGTGGAGGAGCCGACCCCGTTGCCGTGGACCAGGCGCGGGGCGGGCTCCGGGCGGCTGTGGATGACGTTGAAGGACCCGGTGGGCTGGCGGACGCTGCTGTACGACTTCATCCGGCTGCCCTGGGGCGTTCTCACCTTCTGCGTCACGCTGGTCTCGCTGTTCGTGCTGTGGCCGGTGCTGCCGTTCGTCGCGCGCGGGCTGTCGAACGTGGACCGGGCGATGGTGCGCGGCCTGCTGTCACCCTCCGACGAGCTGGAGCGCCGTATCGCCGAACTGGAGTCGGACCGGGGCGTGGTCGTCGACACGGCCGCCGCCGACCTGCGGCGCATCGAGCGGGATCTGCACGACGGGGCGCAGGCGCGGCTCGTCAATCTGGCGATGGGGCTCGGCCTGGCGAAGGAGAAGCTGCTGGAGGACCCCGACGCCGCCGCCACGATGGTCGAGGAGGCGCACGGCGAGGTCAAACTGGCGCTGCAGGAGCTCAGGGACCTCGCCCGCGGCATCCATCCGGCGGTGCTGACCGACCGGGGATTGGACGCGGCGCTGTCGTCGGTCGCCTCGCGCTGCACGGTGCCGGTCCAGGTGACCGCCGACCTGCCGTCCAGACCGGCGCCCGCGATCGAGGGCATCGCGTACTTCACCGTCTCCGAACTGCTGCAGAACATCAGCAAGCACAGCGGGGCGCGTACCGCCTCGGTGGACGTGTGGCGGGCCGACGACCGGCTGCTGATCCAGGTGCGGGACGACGGGCGCGGCGGCGCGAGCCTGGACGGCGGTTCCGGGATGCGCGGGCTCGCGGACCGGCTGGGCGCGGTCGACGGCCTGTTCGTCGTCGACTCACCGGCGGGCGGCCCCACCACGGTCACCGCCGAGCTGCCCTGGCGCGACCGGCCGTAGGACGGCTCGTGGGGAGGTTCGCAGGGCGGCTTGGGGGTGGGGAAAACCCCCCTTCCAAGAGGCCGACGGACTCCATGGTTCCCCGACCTGCGGCAGAGCAGGGTGGAGATACGGCAGGACAGGGCCGACGAGGCTGGGAGAGGACGGGACGGCGCCGATGGCCACGGAGTACGGACACGAGTACGGACACGAGTACGGGCAGGACCCCGGACACGGATACGGACACGGCTACGGATACGGAGACGAGCCGTACGGCGGGCGCCGGCATCGGGTGCCGGCGGTGTTGCGGGCGCCGTTCGAGGCGCGCAGCTGGCGTGAGTTCGGCTATGTCCTGCTGGGCCTGCCGGTCGGCGTCACGCTGTTCGTGTGGACCGTGACGATGCTCTCCCTCGGTGTCGGTCTGCTGGTGACCTTCATCGGGATCCCGCTGCTGGCGGTCGCCCTCGCCGGGTGCCGTGGCTTCGGGTCAGTGGAACGGGCACGCGCGCGTGGGCTGCTGAAGCTGGAGGTGGCCGACCCGGAGCCGCTGCGTATGCGCAAGCCGGGGTTCCTCGCCTGGATCGGCGCGGTGCTGAAGAGCGGCACGTCCTGGCGTCATCTGCTGTACGCGGTCCTGCAGTTCCCCTGGTCGATGTTCTCCTTCGTCGTCGCCCTCAACTTCTGGGCGTACGGCTGGGCCCTGCTGACGTATCCGCTGTGGTTCTGGGTGTTCCCGATGTGGGCCGGGCAGGGCGGGATCCAGCTGTACGGCGACGCGCATCACAGTGTCTACCTCGACAACCCGTTCGAGATCACCGTGACCGCGTTGGTGGGACTCCTGTTCACGCTGGCCACGCCGTGGATCGTCCGGGCACTGACGCTGGTGGACCGGGTGATGGTGAACGGGCTGCTGGGGCCGTCGAAGCTGGCGTCGCGGGTGGTGGAGCTGGAGTCGGACCGCGGGGTCGTCGTGGACACGGCCGCCGCCGACCTGCGGCGCATCGAGCGGGACCTGCACGACGGGGCGCAGGCGCGGCTGGTGGCGCTGGCCATGGATCTGGGGCTGGCGAAGGAGAAGCTGCGGGAGGATCCGCAGGTCGCGGCACGGATGGTGGACGAGGCACACGGTGAGGTGAAGACCGCGCTGCAGGAGTTGCGGGACCTGGCCCGCGGGATCCATCCGGCCGTGCTGACCGACCGCGGGCTGGACGCGGCGCTGTCCTCGGTGGCGTCGCGGTGCACGGTGCCGGTACGGGTGGAGGTCGACCTGGCGGAGCGGCCGGCTGCGGCGATCGAGGGGATCGCGTACTTCACGGTGTCCGAACTGCTGCAGAACATCAGCAAGCACGCGCGGGCGAGTGAGGCGGCGGTCGACGTGTGGCGGAGCGCCGACCGGCTGTTGCTGCAGGTCGTGGACGACGGGGTGGGGGGTGCGGACACGGCGCGGGGGTCGGGTCTGGCGGGGCTGGCCGAGCGGCTGGACGCGGTCGACGGGATCCTGGTGGTGGACTCGCCGGTGGGTGGGCCCACGCGGGTGACGGCGGAGCTGCCCTGGCGGGGCTGACGGCGGGTTCTTCGCCCCCGCCGCCCCTACCCGTCCCGTCCTTCCAGGGGGTGGGCCCCCTGCGACCGCCCGTTTCGGGGGCTGCCGCCCCCGGACCCCCGACCACCCGTTTCGGGGGCTGCCGCCCCCGGACCCCCGCTTCGGCCTGAGGGCCTCGTCCTCAAACGCCGGACAGGCTGCGATGTGGTGCCAGCCGGTCGTCGTCCGCAGACGCCGGAGGGACTGGGGCCGGGCGGCCTGATTTGGTTCGCCTCCTCTCGTTACCCGCACGCACTCCGATCCGAATGCTGGAATGCTGGACTTTCGGACAGGGCAGGCATGTACGCCGGACGGGGTGTGGGGGGCCGGGAGATCGTGGAGGACAGGGTGCGGGTGGTCATCGCCGAGGATTCCGTGCTGCTCAGAGAGGGGCTGACCCGGCTGCTGACCGACCGGGGGCATGACGTCGTCGCGGGCGTCGGGGACGCGGAGGCACTGGTCAAGACCATCGCCGACCTGGATGCCCAGGACGCGCTGCCGGACGTCGTCGTCGCGGACGTGCGGATGCCGCCGACACACACCGACGAGGGCGTGCGGGCCGCCGTACGGCTGCGGAAGGCGCATCCGGGGCTCGGGGTGCTGGTGCTGTCGCAGTACGTGGAGGAGCGCTACGCCACCGAACTGCTGGCCGGTTCCAGCCGGGGCGTGGGGTATCTGCTGAAGGACCGGGTCGCCGAGGTGCGGGAGTTCGTGGACGCGGTGGTGCGGGTCGCCGAAGGGGGTACGGCACTCGACCCGGAGGTCGTCGCCCAGTTGCTCGGGCGGAGCCGGAAGCAGGACGTCCTTGCGGGCCTCACCCCGCGGGAGCGGGAGGTGCTGGGGCTGATGGCCGAGGGACGGACGAACTCGGCGATCGCCCGGCAGCTGGTCGTGAGCGACGGCGCCGTCGAGAAGCACGTCAGCAACATCTTCCTCAAGCTGGGGCTCTCTCAGAGCGACGGTGACCACCGGCGTGTTCTGGCCGTTCTGACGTATCTGAACTCCTGACGGGCCGACGGCACCGTGTCGGCGCCGGAAGGCGGCCAGGGGGAGGGAAAATCATGACAAGTCAGGGCGACAGGTCGTCTCAGAACTCCGTCCAGCATGCGAGCAGGCACGGGAAGGCGACCCTAACCGACGTAGGGTTGATTGCGGGATGGACCGTGGGACGGCCACCCCCGGACAGCCGCCTCGAAGGAGGTCCAGTTCAGTGACCAGCCAGGTCAGCAGGACAACGGAACAGGCCGACGGAACCGTCGTGGGAGAGCAGCGCAAGCCGGGCGGTGTGAAGGCCGTCCGGCGCCTCGATCGGGTGATCATCCGGTTCGCGGGGGACTCGGGTGACGGTATGCAGCTCACCGGTGACCGGTTCACGTCGGAGACCGCGTCCTTCGGCAACGATCTGTCGACCCTGCCGAACTTCCCCGCCGAGATCCGGGCCCCCGCAGGCACTCTGCCGGGGGTTTCCTCGTTCCAGCTGCACTTCGCCGACCACGACATCCTCACCCCGGGTGACGCTCCGAACGTACTGGTCGCGATGAACCCGGCCGCCTTGAAGGCGAACATCGGGGACCTGCCGCGCGGCGCGGAGATCATCGTCAACACGGACGAGTTCACCAAACGGGCGATGCAGAAGGTCGGCTACGACACCTCGCCCCTGGAGGACGGTTCGCTCGACGGCTACAGCCTCCATCCGGTGCCGCTGACCACGCTGACCGTGGAGGCACTGAAGGAATTCGACCTCAGCCGCAAGGAGGCCGAGCGCAGCAAGAACATGTTCGCGCTCGGCCTCCTGTCATGGATGTACCACCGGCCGACCGAGGGCACGGAGAGATTCCTCCAGCAGAAGTTCGCCCGCAAGCCCGAGGTCATGAAGGCCAACCTGGTCGCCTTCCGCGCGGGCTGGAACTTCGGCGAGACGACGGAGGACTTCGCCGTCTCCTACGAGATCGCCCCGGCGACGACCGCCTTCCCGGTCGGCACCTACCGGAACATCTCCGGGAACCTGGCCCTCGCCTACGGCCTGGTCACCGCGTCCCGGCAGGCGGATCTGCCGCTGTTCCTCGGGTCGTACCCGATCACCCCGGCCTCCGACATCCTGCACGAGCTGTCCAAGCACAAGAACTTCGGTGTGCGGACCTTCCAGGCCGAGGACGAGATCGCCGGCATCGGCGCGGCCCTGGGGGCGGCTTTCGGCGGCTCGCTGGCCGTGACGACGACCTCCGGCCCCGGTGTCGCCCTGAAGGCGGAGACGGTCGGGCTCGCGGTCTCGCTGGAGCTCCCGCTGCTGGTCGTCGACGTCCAGCGGGGCGGGCCGTCCACCGGGCTGCCGACCAAGACCGAGCAGGCGGACCTGCTGCAGGCGATGTACGGCCGCAACGGCGAGGCGCCGGTCCCGGTGATCGCCCCGCGGACGCCGGCCGACTGCTTCGACGCGGCGCTGGAGGCGGCCCGGATCGCGCTGACCTACCGGACACCCGTGATGCTGCTGTCCGACGGCTACCTGGCCAACGGCAGCGAGCCGTGGCGGATCCCGGAGCTGGAGGAGCTGCCCGACCTGCGGGTGCAGTTCGCGAGCGGCCCCAACCACACCCTGGAGGACGGCACCGAGGTCTTCTGGCCGTACAAACGCGACCCGCAGACCCTGGCCCGCCCGTGGGCGGTTCCCGGCACGCCCGGCCTGGAGCACCGCATCGGCGGCATCGAGAAGCAGGACGGCACGGGCAACATCTCCTACGACCCCGCCAACCACGACTTCATGGTCCGCACCCGGCAGGCCAAGATCGACGGCATCGACGTCCCCGACATCGAGGTGGACGACCCGGACGGCGCCAGGACCCTGGTACTGGGCTGGGGGTCGACGTACGGGCCGATCACGGCGGCGGTTCGGCGGCTGCGCGCGGCCGGCGAGCCGATCGCTCAGGCGCACCTGCGGCACCTCAACCCGTTCCCGCGCAATCTCGGCACCGTGCTGAAGAGTTACGACAAGGTGGTGATCCCGGAAATGAACCTGGGTCAGCTCGCCACCCTCATCCGGGCGAAGTACCTGGTGGACGCGCATTCGTACAACCAGGTCAACGGCATGCCGTTCAAGGCCGAGCAGCTCGCCACGGCGCTCAAGGAGGCCATCCATGACTGACGCCATGACCGACGCCGGAACCGACGCAGGGGCCGAGTCCGCGGCCCGTGCCCATGCCGCCGACGGACTGCTGCAGCTCGTCCCCAAGGCCGAGGCCAAGCAGTCCATGAAGGACTTCAAGTCCGACCAGGAGGTGCGCTGGTGCCCGGGCTGCGGTGACTACGCGATCCTCGCCGCCGTCCAGGGGTTCATGCCGGAGCTGGGGCTTGCGAAGGAGAACATCGTCTTCGTCTCGGGCATCGGCTGCTCGTCGCGCTTCCCGTACTACATGAACACGTACGGCATGCACTCGATCCACGGCCGCGCCCCCGCGATCGCGACCGGGCTGGCGACCAGCAGGCGTGACCTGTCGGTGTGGGTGGTGACCGGTGACGGTGACGCGCTGTCCATCGGCGGCAATCACCTCATCCACGCCCTGCGCCGCAACGTCAACCTGAAGATCCTCCTCTTCAACAACCGCATCTACGGGTTGACGAAGGGGCAGTACTCACCGACTTCCGAGGTCGGCAAAATCACCAAGTCGACACCGATGGGCTCGCTGGACGCTCCGTTCAACCCGGTGTCGCTGGCGCTCGGCGCGGAGGCGTCCTTCGTCGCCCGCACGATCGACTCCGACCGCAAGCACCTCACCGAGGTGCTGCGCGCGGCGGCCGCCCACCCGGGCACGGCCCTGATCGAGATCTACCAGAACTGCAACATCTTCAACGACGGCGCCTTCGACGCCCTCAAGGACAAGCAGTCGGCCGAGGAGGCGTTGATCCGCCTGGAGCACGGGAAGCCCATCCGCTTCGGCGCGGACGGCGCGCGCGGTGTCGTACGCGACCGGCTCACCGGCGACCTGAAGGTGGTCGACGTGACCGCGGACAACGAGGCCGAGGTCCTCGTCCACGACGCCCGCTCCGCCTCCCCCACCACGGCCTTCGCGCTGTCCCGGCTTGCCGACCCCGACACGCTGCACCACACGCCCGTCGGCGTCTTCCGCTCGGTGGAACGGCCCGTCTACGACGTCGAGATGTCCGGGCAGCTGGACACCGCGGTCGAACAGCACGGCAAGGGCGACCTCGCGGCGCTGCTGGCCGGCGGGGACACCTGGACGGTCGTGGGCTGACGTTGTCCCGAGGAAACCTAGAGCGGGGCCCGGACGGTGCGTCCGGGCCCCGTTCGCGTTCCCGGGGGCCCGTTTCGCTCCCGGAGGCTCAGTTTCGCGCTCCCGGAGCTCAACGGGCCCTCAGGCGCGCTTCGCGTCGTCGTAGGCCTCCCTGGCCCGCTCCACGTCCGCCATCCGCCGCTCGGTCCACAGCGCCAGATCCCGCACCTGCTGCGCTGCCTCGCGGCCGAGATCGGTGAGGGAGTAGTCGACCCGGGGCGGGATGACGGGCTTGGCGTCGCGGTGGACGAGGCCGTCGCGTTCCAGGGTCTGCAGGGTCTGGGTGAGCATCTTCTCGCTGACCCGGCCGATCGCGCGGCGCAGCTCGCTGAAGCGGTGGGGGCGGTCGAGGAGCTCGATCAGGACCAGGACGCCCCAGCGGCTGGTGACGTGCTCAAGGACCAGGCGGTAGGGGCACATCTCCACGCCGACGACGTACTTCGCGGCATTCGCGGGATCCGGCACACCGGCTTCGGCGGCACTTACGGTCATGCCAGTACCTTACTTCAAAGTGGGTACTTTCCTTTAGTTAGCGCTACTCCTAGGGTTAGTGACAACGGAACCCCACAAGGAGATCGCACACCATGAGCATCGTTGTCACCGGAGCCACCGGACACCTCGGCCGTCACGTCGTGACGCAACTGCTGGAGAAGGTCCCGGCCGAGCAGATCACCGCCGTCGTGCGCGACGAGGCCAAGGCCGCCGACTTCGCCGACGCGGGCGTGACGATCGCCGTCGCGGACTACAACGCCCCCGAGACCTTCGACGGGCTCTTCGCCGCCGGCGACAAGGTGCTGCTGATCTCCGGCAACGAGTTCGACAAGGGCCGTCCCGGCCAGCACAAGGTCGTCATCGACGCCGCGAAGGCGGCCGGCGTGGCCCTGCTGGCGTACACCAGCGCCCCGGGCAGCCTGCACGCCTCGCTGGTGGACGACCACCGCGCCACCGAGGAGGTGCTGCTCGCCTCCGGCCTGCCGTACACCCTGCTGCGCAACGGCTGGTACCACGAGAACTACACCGAGAACCTCGCCCCGGTCCTGGCGCACGACGCCGTCGTCGCGGCCGCCGGTGAGGGCCGGGTCTCCTCGGCCTCCCGCGCCGACTACGCGGCCGCCGCGGTCGCCGTGCTGACCGGCGAGGGCCACGAGAACCAGACGTACGAGCTCGGCGGCGACACGGCCTGGGGCTTCGCCGAGTACGCGGCCGAGATCGCGCGGCAGACGGGCAGGGAGATCGCCTACAACTCCGTGCCCGGCGAGGTGCTCCAGGGCATCCTGACCGGCGCCGGCGTGCCGGAGACGTTCGCCGCGATCCTGGTCGACGTCGACGCGTCCATCGCCAAGGGCGAGCTGGTCGTCGACTCCGGCGACCTCTCCCGCCTGACCGGACGCCCGACCTCCCCGATCTCCGAGGCGATCGCCGCCGCGCTCAAGTAATCCCGGCGGAAACGCCCCACCCCGGTCTGTCATGACCGTATGCCGATACGGCCATGACAGACCGGGGTGCTCGGCGCTACCTTCGTCCCGGCGGGCTGAAGCTGGGTGTGAGGAGGGCCGGTGGCCGACATATCGAAGGGTGAGCGGCGGACAGGACTGGTGAACGGCTTCGCGGCCTACGGGATGTGGGGGCTGGTCCCCCTGTTCTGGCCGCTGCTGAAGCCCGCCGGGTCGATAGAGATCCTGGCCCACCGGATGGTGTGGTCCCTCGTCTTCGTCGCCGTCGCACTCGTCTTCGTACGGCGCTGGGCCTGGGCGGGCGAGCTGCTGCGCCAGCCGCGCAGGCTGGCCCTGGTGACGGTCGCCGCCGCCGTGATCACCGTCAACTGGGGCGTCTACATCTGGGCCGTGAACGCCGGACACGTGGTCGAGGCCTCCCTCGGCTACTTCATCAACCCCCTGGTGACCATCGCCATGGGCGTGCTGCTGCTGAAGGAACGGCTGCGGCCCGCGCAGTGGGCGGCGGTGGGCGTCGGCTTCGCCGCCGTCGTCGTCCTGGCCGTCGGCTACGGGCAGCCGCCGTGGATCTCCCTCGTCCTCGCCTTCTCCTTCGCCACCTACGGACTCGTCAAGAAGAAGGTCAACCTCGGCGGCATCGAGTCACTCGCGGCGGAGACCGCGATCCAGTTCCTGCCGGCACTCGGCTATCTGCTGTGGCTGGCCGGCCACGGCGAGTCCAGCTTCGTCAACGACGGCGCGGGACATGCCGCCCTGCTGGCCTCCACCGGCATCGTCACCGCCGTCCCGCTGGTCTGCTTCGGCGCCGCCGCGATCCGCGTGCCGCTCTCCACACTCGGCCTGCTGCAGTACCTGGCGCCGGTCTTCCAGTTCCTGCTCGGCATCCTCTACTTCCACGAGGCGATGCCGGCCGCGCGCTGGGCCGGCTTCGTCCTGGTCTGGCTCGCCCTCGCTCTGCTCACCTGGGACGCGCTGCGCACCGCCCGCCGGGGCGCGCGGGCGCTCGCGGAAGCACCCCTACCACGGCCGGCCGCCCCGGTCGCGGAGACTCCCGCAAGTCAGGTGTGACCGTCAGAGCCGTCGGCTATAAGGGCGGCATGACGCAGACGCCCGCACCCCTGCACTGGAAGCTCGTCGTCGACGCCCGTGACCCGCACGCGCAGGCCGACTTCTGGGCCGCCGCGCTGCACTACGTGGCAGAGGACAACAGCGCGTTCGTGGCACGGCTGCTGGAACTGGGCGCGCTGCCGGGCGCGGCCACCCTGGAGTACCACGGCCGTGCCGCCTTCCGTGACCTGATCGCCGTACGGCACCCGGACGACCCGTACGACGAGGAGCGCGGAACGGGGCTGGGGCGGCGGCTGCTGTTCCAGCGGGTGCCGGAGGCGAAGTCCGGCAAGAACAGGCTCCACATCGACCTGCACGCCGGGGAGGGGAAGCGGGCGGACGAGGTGGCGCGCCTGGAGGCGCTGGGCGCTGCCGTGGTACGGCATGTCTCCGAGCCCTCCGGGGCGTGGACCGTGATGGCCGACCCGGAGGGCAACGAGTTCTGCGTGCAGTGACGGGGTCTGCGTGCAGTGACGGTGGCGGTGCTCAGGCGTTTCCGGCCGCGCGGCGGGCGCGTTCCGTGAGGCGGGCCATCCGGGCGCGGGCCGACTCCAGTTCCTCGGCGTCGTCGGCCGCCGGGCCGTCCTCGGTGGCGAGCCGAGCCCACAGGTCGATCAGTTCGCGGCCCAGGCGCAGCCCGTGTTCGGGGTCGCGCACCGCGCGCCAGGCGGTCGCCGCGCTCCGCACGTTCCCGTACGCCGCCTCGCCGTCCCCCGCGTGCCGGCGCTGCCGGGCCAGGTCGAGGGAGAGGTGGAAGGCCCGCACGGGGTCGCCAGCCAGGTAGGAGATGTACGCGGTCAGCTCCCCCAGGTGCAGTACCTCGGTGTGGTCGGCGCCGAGGACCGCGGCGGCCTCGGCGACGGTGCGCTCCGCGAGCTCGGCCGCCACTTCGATACGGCCCGTCCGGACGGCCTCGTTGATCCCCGCCACCGGCTCGGTGAGCAGCGCGGCCCCTTCCGCCGTCAGCGTCACGGGCTCGTCCCCGAGCACCTCCTCGGCGACCGCGTCGAAGCCGCGGGCGGGGGTGGGGGTGGAGCGGGTGTCAGGGTCCGGGTTCGGGTACCGGTCGGCCACCGGCTCTTCGGGGGCGGGCGCGGGGGCGGCTGCAGGGGCCGGAGCGGGGGCAGGAGGGTTCATCACAGGCGGCGGGCCGAAGACGCCGGTGGGCGGGCGCACGGTACCGGGCGCGGGCGGCAGGGGCGGTTCCACGGCCGAGGGGGCCGACGGCGCGGGCAGGGCCGGCGGGACGGCGGGCGGTTGCGGTTCCGCGTGCACCCCCTGCCGGGGGAACGGCGGGGCCGCCGCCTGCACGGGTCCCGTCAGCGCGGGTCGGGCCGGTGCCGGTTCGGACGGTGCCGGTTCGGACGGTGCGGATGCCTTCGGCGCGGGCTGTTCCTTCGGCTCGGAGGCCGGTGCGGCCAGTCGTACCGGGTCGCCGGTGAAGCTGCTGGAGCCGTCCAGGTTCACCTGGAGGGGGACGACGTAGCCGATGCGGGTGTCGTGGACGGTGGCGAGGACCGGGCGGCCTGCGGCGCGGGCTAGGCGCTGGAGGTGGTTGAGGACCGCTTGCTGGGGTTCCTCACCGGGGCCCGGGAACAGCGGTACTCCGTCCACGGAAGCGGCCGCGCCCGCCACCCGGACGTCGACCGGTGCCAGGCGCCCCTCCAGCTGGACTTCCCGCTTCTCCTCGCGGCTGAGTCGGGACATCGGCCCTCATTCCCCCGGCGTCACCATCCGGTCGTACCCAGGTCGTACTCGTGCGTACGATCCAGTGTCTCCGCTCGCAACGACTCGCGCGTCACCGCGACGTCACAGCCTCGCACCAGGAAGGAGCCCCGGCGGGGCGCGGGCGGACCGGAGCCCGGGCCGGGCCAGGAGGGTGCGGGCGCCGCTAGGCGGTGATGTCCCGCGTCGTGAACCGTGCCCAGGCCGCCGATCCGAACACCGCCGTGTACAGGGCCTGCAGCTCCAGGTTCTTGACCAGGTCGTCCCAGTACACGGGGTCGCGCATCAGGTCGGCGAAGGACAGCCAGTAGTGGGAGAAGAAGTACGGCTGCAGTGCGTGCAGCTGGGGTATCTGGTCGAGGATCTGGACCGTGATGACCAGGCCCACGGTCGTCGCCATCGCCGCGATGCCGCTGTTGGTCAGGGTGGAAACGAACAGGCCGAGGGCGGCGACGCCGGCCAGGGACGCGGCGACCACCAGGGCGATCAGCAGGGCGCGGCCGAGGCCGTCGGCGAAGGAGATCCTGGTGCCGGAGATCGTCGTCAGGTCGCCGAGCGGGAAGAGGAGCGCGCCGACGGCGAGCGCGGAGGCCGCCACCACCAGGGTCGCGACCAGGCAGAAGGCCATCGTCGTCGCGTACTTGGCGAGCAGGAGGCGGGTGCGGCCCGCCGGGGCGACCAGGAGATAGCGCAGCGTGCCGGCGTCGGCCTCGCCCGCGACCGCGTCGCCGGCGACCACCCCGACGGCCATCGGCAGGAAGAACGGGAGGGTCGCGGCCAGCGCCGTGAACACCAGGAACAGTCCGTTGTTGGTGACCTGGCTGATGAACGCCGGGCCTTCGCCGCCGCCCCGGCCGACCTGACCGCCGCCGCGCGTCTCGATCCTGACGGCGACCCCGACGAGGATCGGCACCGCCGCCAGCACGCCGAGCAGGGCGACGGTGCGCCAGCGGCGGAACGTGGTGACGAGTTCGCTGCGCAGCAGGCCGAGGCTCCACAGCGGGTTCGGCCGTGCGGCCGCCGTGTCCACGACGGCCAGGTCAGCCCGCGACATCGAAGCCCTCTCCGGTCAGTGCCACGAACGCGTCCTCCAGCGAGGCCCGTTCCACGGTGAAGCCGCGGACCCGGACGCCCGCCGTGACGAGCGCCGCATTGATCTCGGCGAGGTCGCGCTCGGGCGGCTCGCCGGTCACCCGGTCGTCGGCGGCGACGACGTCCGCGACGCCCTGTTCCTTGAGTACCCGGGCCGCCTCACCGGGGTCCGGGGTGGTCACCACGAGCCGGCCACGCGCCCCGGCCGCCAGGTCGGCCATCGCGCCCTGGGCGATCAGCCGGCCCTGCGCCATCACGGCCGCGTGGGTGCAGACCTGCTCGATCTCGTCGAGGAGGTGGGAGGAGAGGAACACGGTCGTGCCGTCCCCGGCCAGTTCCCGCACCAGGGAGCGGATCTCCCGCATGCCCTGCGGGTCGAGGCCGTTGGTCGGCTCGTCCAGGACCAGCAGCCTGCGGGGCTGGAGCAGCGCGGCGGCGAGGCCCAGACGCTGCTTCATGCCGAGGGAGTAGGCCTTCGCCTTCTTCCCGGCGGCGGCCCCGAGACCCACCCGGTCCAGCGCGGCCTCCACGCGGGCGCGCCGGGTGCGCGGGTCGGCGGCCGGGTCGGCGGCGTCGTACCGCAGCAGGTTGTCGCGGCCGGAGAGGAAGCCGTACAGCGCCGGGCCCTCGATGAGGGCACCGACGTGCGGCAGTACGACGCGGGAGGCGCGCGGCATCGGGTGGCCGAGGACGCGGGTGGTACCCGAGGTGGGTGCGATCAGACCCATCAGCATGCGGATGGTGGTGGTCTTGCCCGAGCCGTTCGGGCCGAGGAAGCCGAAGACGCTGCCCGCGGGGACGGTCAGGTCGAGACCGTCCACGGCGAGCTGTCCTCCGCGGTAGCGCTTGGTGAGGCCGCGGGTGTCGATGACACCCGCGGCCACCGGCGCGCCGTCCCCCAGGTCACCCAGGTCTCCGGCAGGCTCGCAGTCCCCGGGGTGCCCGGAGTCCCCGGAGCCCTCCGGCTGCCGCTCCGTGGCGGACGGTCGGTCCATCGGCTCCCTCGATTCGTCGTGCGGCAGAGGGTACCCACCGCACCCGCGCCGCCCCTGCTAGCCCGCGTTGGCCGCCTTCACCAGCGCGGCCTTGTCCACGGCACCGACGTACACCTTGCCGTCGTCCGTCATCAGGGCGTTGATCAGCCGGGTGGAGAAGACGGTGCCCTTGCCGAACTTGCCGGAGACGGGGTCGCCGAGCGAGCCGAGGAAGCCGCTCAGGTCGCCGCCGCCGGAGGCGGAGCCGGTGGGCACGCCTCCCTTGCTGCCGGTGTCGAGGACGGCTATGGAGTTCCAGCCCTTGCCGAGGACGTCGAAGCCAGACTTGTCGAGGCCCTTGGCGGATCCGTCACCGGGGGCCTCGGAGGCCTTGCCGCCCTGGGCCGTCCCGTTGCCCCCAGCCGTCTTGCCGGCCTTGCCCGCATGGTCGCCCTCGGTGACCTTGGCTCCCTTGAGCGGGGTGAAGTCGAAGGTGGAGGCGGCCGGCTTCGCGAAGCTGACCTGGGTGTAGCCGGCGTCGACGACGGCCGCGCCGCCGCTCGACGGGGTGAGCGTGAACTTCAGCGGCGTACCGGTCTTGGCGTCCACCGCGATGCTGATCGCGCCGACCGTCGTACCGGACTTCTTGGGCTTGATGACGAGCCGGTAGGCGTCCCGGCCGGCCACCTGGGCGGTGCCGTCGACCGTCACCGACGTGGTGTCGTCGACCGACTTGAGGACCTCGTCGGCGAAGTTCTTGGGCGTGGCCGGGGTTTCGTGCTGCTCGGCCTTGCCGGAGTCGGCGGCGGTGGAGTGGTAGACCTCGTTGGACTTGCTGTCGTAGCCCCACACGTCGGTGCCGTTGTGGATGAGGCTGTACTCGGCGCCGCTCTCCAGCACCGACACCTTCTGCTTCTCGGGGCCGTCGGCGGCCACCCGCAGGGTGTGCGTGCCGGAGGCCAGCTCGGTGAGCTTGCTGGTCGGGTCGGCGGACGAGCCGTCGCCGCTGCCCTGCGTCGCCCCGGACAGCAGGCTGCTCTCCAGGCCACCGAGGTCGGGCAGGCCGAGGTCCGTACTGATCTTCACGGTGCCGGACAGCTGCTGCACGTCCGACTTGGCGATCTTGTCGATGAGTTCCTGCGCGGTGATCTTCGGCAGGTTGGGGTCGCCGGAGTCGGCGAGCGCCGGGACCAGGCCGATGGTGGCCGCGGCCACGCCCACCACCGCGACGGGGACGACGTATCGTGCGGCCTTGCGCCGTCGCTCGGCGCGCAACTCGTCGCGCGGCTCGTCGCCGGCCTGCGCGGCCCCCGTGCTGTCGTCGGATTCGTACGGTGCCATGTGTGCCTTACCTCCGTCGTCGGCGGCGGCCGTCTTCGCACGTGTCCCACCCTGAGCCGCCATTCTCACCCGAATCGGTGAGTGGTGGTGATTTCCGTGGCTTCCATCTCACCAAATCGGGGGCGGGTAAGCGTCAGACCACGGAGCCAACTCCGCGTACACCTGCGGTATGACACAAGGGTGGAGGCGCCGTCTCCGACCCGTAGGGGTCGTGCGGCGTAGAGGCCTCCTGTCACGTACCGTGTCCGACCGGTCGGCGGTCCGTGTCCGGCCGGTCCACGTGCTGTGTCCGCGCCGCTCAGTGCCGTACGAACACGTAGTCCGCCCGGTAGGGGACGCCGGCGACGGCACCCGGAGTGCAGCCGCCGAAGGCCTATCCGGCTCGGTGCACCACCGCGTCGCACAGCTCCACGAGCGCCGTCTTCGCGTCGCATTCCGGGAGCGGACTCAGCGCGGCCCGCGCCTCCTCCGCGTACCGGACCGCGTCCCGGCGGGCCTGCTCCAGCGCCGGATGCGCCCGCAGCGCCGTCAGGGCCTCCGCGTGCCGCGCGTCGTCCGTGAGGTCGGAGTCCAGCAGCTCGCACAGGGCGATGTCCTCGGCCAGTCCCAGCCGGGCCGCCCGCTCCCGCAGCCGCAGCACCGGAAGCGTGGGCACGCCCTCGCGGAGGTCCGTCCCCGGGGTCTTCCCGGACTCGCGCGAGTCGGAGGCGATGTCCAGGACGTCGTCGGCGAGCTGGAAGGCGACGCCGAGCCGTTCGCCGTACTGGGTGAGGACGTCGACGACCGTCTCGTCGGCTCCGGACAGCATCGCGCCGAAGCGGCAGGAGACCGCGACCAGCGAGCCGGTCTTGCCGCTGAGCACGTCGAGGTAGTGCTCGACCGGGTCACGGCCGTCCGACGGGCCGGCCGTCTCCAGGATCTGACCGGTCACCAGCCGTTCGAACGCGAGGGCCTGGACCCGGACCGCCTCGGGACCGAGGTCGGCGAGGATCTGGGAGGCGCGGGCGAAGAGGAAGTCGCCGGTGAGGACCGCCAGCGAATTGCCCCAGCGGGTGTTGGCACTGTCGACACCGCGGCGTACGGCCGCCTCGTCCATGACGTCGTCGTGGTACAGCGTGGCCAGGTGGGTGAGCTCGACGACGACGGCCGACGGCACGACACCGGGCGCGTACGGGTCGCCGAACTGCGCGGCGAGCATCACCAGCAGCGGACGGAACCGCTTCCCCCCGGCCCGCACGAGGTGCTGCGCGGCCTCCGTGATGAACGGGACCTCGCTCTTGGTGGCGTCTAGCAAGCCTTCCTCGACAGCCGTCAATCCGGCCTGGACATCGGCTTCCAGAGCCTGGTCCCGCACGCTCAGCCCGAACGGCCCGACGACGGTCACGAGGGGTCTCCTGTCTGCTGGTGTCTACTGGCGATTACACGGTTTGTCGATAGGTCGCTGCCATCACTCAAGTCAGCGTATCCGGTCAGGTTTCGATCACCGATAGCGCCCACGGTTACACCCCGGGCGCTATCGGATCACGACCGTTATGTTTTTGATCAGCTGATACGACCTGACATGCAATGACTTAACAGGAAGTGCGGTCAGTTGTCGCGAACCGAGGCCCAAGCCGTGTCCCGCACCGGTCTCCATGCCGGGCCCGGGTCCGGGGTGACGCGCCGCATCCGTCCGGCAACGAACCCTCCGGACGGCCGCCGCCCGGAAACCGCCCCACTCCCCCCGGCCAACGTCACCTGCCCGGGCGTACCCCTCTCCACCGCCCACCCGGGCCGACGGGGACACCCGATGCACGAACGGCGGCATCCCGCACCCGTCCGCACACCCTTCCTCCACGGGACCACGCACGGCGACCTCCACGTTCCGTCGGCCTACGTCCCCCGGCCTGCGCCTCCTGGATGCGCACGCTCCCCGGCCCGGCTCGCAGGGACATCTCATGCCCGGGTCCCCGCCCAGGCTGCCGTCATGTCAACGACTCACACCGCAGAGGAGGTTCCGCCCTCACGACGGGCACTCACACCGACGATCCCCGAGCCCCTGACACACCTCCTCCGACGTGACGAGAATCACGCATACGCACACCGACCCTCGACACGCTCCCGGCACCCGGACCGGCCAACCAGGAGCCTCACCTGCGCCGTTGAGCCCGGTCGGCGGCCCCCGCCCACTCCCTTCACCCGACCCGAATCAACCATAAGCTGATACAAGCCACCAATTCGGACTAATCTCGCTAATCATCCAGACGGGGACAACCGAGAATCCAACCCCAACGAATGCGAGCCGGGCGCTATTCCGCCGAACCAGGAAAAGGCAGTTTCCAATAGTCCCTGATGTCTGATTTGCCGCTATTGCGAATTCGTGAAGTAGGTCACGCGCACCCAAATGCCGCAAGGCGCGTAAGGCGCCCTTTCTTTCCTTTCCCTGTGGGCCAGTTGAGGGTTGGCAGTCGCAAAGGATCAAGCGGTTCATACGGCGCGGATCAAGGCCAATCGGCACGTTGTGTGAATCAGGCTCTTGTTCCGGACATGTGCTGTCGCATACGTTCCGGCTCGCCGGGCGGACGCCGAATCCTGCCGCCGCCCGTAATGACCCATCGACGAGTTCATTCGCACGGCAGGAGCGGGGGACCCAGGTAAGTCGCCGGACCGGGCGGCCGACGTCACAGAACAGACGCCGTTCCGGAACGGCTAGGGGTGAAGTCGTATCGCCTTCGGGCGGTGCGGCCGGGCACTCCCCGGGCCCGAACCCGACAGCTCACCTCGCAGGCGACGGAGAGGAACCTCGCCATGCCTGCTGCCGCCCAGCACCGCCGTCCCCGCCGTAACCGCATCGTCCGCACGCTCGCCGTCGTCGGCACCGGTGCCGCCGTCCTCGCTATCCCGCTCATCGGGGCGACGACCGCGTCCGCCGCCGGCTCCTCCGCCGCAACGGCCTCCACGACCCTCGCCGGGTACCCGAACAACCTCGACGGCTGGATCCGCGAGTCGCTCGCGATCATGCACGAGAAGAGCATCCCGGGCACCTACAACGGCATCTACCGCAACCTGATGCGCGAGTCCTCCGGCAACCCGCGGGCCATCAACCTCTGGGACTCCAACGCGGCGAAGGGCATCCCGTCCAAGGGCCTGCTCCAGGTCATCGACCCGACGTTCAAGGCCTACCACGTGGACGGCACGTCGTTCGACATCTACGACCCGGTCGCGAACATCACCGCCGCCTGCAACTACGCCGCCGCACGGTACGGCTCGATCGACAACGTCAACGGCGCGTACTGACCCGACCGACGCCCCGCGTCAGTCGAAGAGTCTTTCGAGGACGACGGCGATGCCGTCGTCCTCGTTCGACGTGGTGATCTCGTCGGCCATCGCCCTGAGTTCGGGATGGGCGTTGGCCATCGCCACCCCGTGGGCCGCCCACTCGAACATCGGGATGTCGTTGGGCATGTCGCCGAAGGCGATGGCCCGTCCGGGGCTCAGCCCCAGCCGGTCCGCGGCCAGCGCGAGCCCGGTCGCCTTGGTCACCCCGCACGGCTGCAGTTCGACGGTGCCCGGCCCCGACATCGTGACCGTCGCCAGCGATCCGACGACCGAGCGGGCGGTCGTCGCCAGTTCGTCGTCGGACAGGGTGTGGTGGCGCAGCAGCACCTTGCTGATCGGCGCGCACCACAGGTCGTCGCGCCGGGCGACGCGCAACGCGGGCAGCGTGGGATGAGGCATCAGATAGCCCGGCTCGATGAGGGTGAGCCCGTCCACACCGTCCTGGTCGACCGCCGCGTACACCTGGCCGACCTCGGCCTCGATTTTGCCGAGTGCGGTCTCCGCCAGCTCCCGGTCCAGGGTGACCGACCACAGCAGCCGGTGCGTGCCGGCGTCGTACACCTGCGCGCCCTGGCCGCAGACCGCGAGCCCCGTGCAGCCGAGGTCGTCGAGGAGCGGGCGCGCTCTCGGGGCCGGACGGCCGGTCACCACGAGGTGCTGGGCACCGGCCCGGCGGGCCTGCCCGAGCGCGGCGAGCGACCGTTCCGACAGGGTGTCGTCGCCGCGCAGCAGCGTGCCGTCCAGGTCTGTGGCGATCAGTGAGTACGGGGAGGGTGCGGCCATGATCAGAGAATACGGACAGCGCGGCCGTGGGACTCACGTGCGTTTCGGCCTCAAGTGGCGCCCGCCGCCTCCGTGATGGGGCCGTTGTCAGTGGCGGGCGTTGTGTCTTCCGAGACGCTCGGCACTTGCCCAGAGGACCCGGCCGGCGATGCGCTGCGCGTCGGGGAGGTCCGACGGCTCGGACTCCGGTTCGACGGGGACGGCGACGCAGTCGAACTGGACGTCGCGCACGAGCTGTTGGGGCTGCGCTGCGCCGGCACGGACGGTCCGGCCCCGGGGTTTCAGGCGGGGGCCGGCGCCAGGTGCCTGGCCAGGGCCGAGGAAGCCCGTCGCGCCGGTGTCCATGCGGTTGCCGGTGGCGGCCGTGAGGTGGCCGGCGGTGCGGCGGTCGGTGCCGCCGTCGCGGGGTGCTGACGGTGAGGACGGGTGGCACCGCCGGAGGTGTCGGCGCAGGTCACGGCGGCTATGGTGCCTGCTTCGTGGCGTTGCTGGAGCCGCGGCGGTTGGTACGCCACAGCTGGTAGAGGTGCTTCGCGCCCGGACGCACGAAGCGGGCGAGCATGGTGACGAACGGCAGCGGGTCGTCACCCGCCAGCCAGGCCAGCTCGGTCCCGCTCGGCCGCTTCGGCGCGTGCGGTGTCGTGTAGCCGCTGCGGCGGTAGGCGAGGAGGGCGGGCAGGTCGATGTTCTCCACCACGTAACGGTGGCCGGTGCGCTGTTCCCCCTCCGGGACACGGCGCCCGGTCAGGTCCAGATGCATGGCACGGACGACGTCCACGCCCGGCTCGCTCTCGAAGAGCCGGAACTGGGCGCCCATGCGCGGGTTGAAGTCGAGCAGCTTGTACTGCCCGTCGCGCCGGTCGAAGCGCAGGTCGAGATCGATGATGCCGGTGAAGCCGATCTGCTTGATGAAACGCGCGGCGAGGTCGGCGAGTTCCGGGTTGTCGACGACGTACGCGTTCGCGGTCATGCCGGCGTGCGGCGGCCAGGAGCGGACCTTGACCCCGGTGAACAGGGCGCGCGGAGTGGAGTCGGCGTCGAAGTAGGCGTGCACGATCCAGTCCTCGGCCTCCTCCCTCGGGAGGTACTCCTGGAGGATGACACCCGGATGGGTGCCCCAGTCACGGGCGAGGGCGAGCAGTCCCTCCCTGGTGGCGATCCGCGTCGTTCCGTTGACGGCGGGCTGCTTGCGCCGGACGAACGCCTCACGGTTCTTGGCGACGATCGGGAAGCGGGCCTTCTCCGCGAAGTCGGCGATCTCGTCGTACGAGTCGGGAAAGGCGGCCGCCGGGCTTGGGATGCCGTGTTCCACGCACAGTTCGTGCAGGCCCTGCTTGCTCGCCAGCCGGCGGGGCAGTTCCGGGTCCACGCGCGGGAAGAGGAAGCGGTCGCCGAGTGCGTCCTGGTGCTCGGCGATCAGGACGGCGGCCTCCTCGTCGGTGGGGATCAGCACGGTCGGACGGCCGATGCGGCGGCCGATGCGCAGCAGCCCCTCGACGAGATGGTCCGGTTCCTCGGCGCCTGTTGTCGGCCACACGAACGCCCGTTTGAGATAGCGGGACGAAGCCGCCGGCGTGTACGCGTCCTCCGTGATCGCGTACATGGGCACGCCCAGGCGGCCCAGACTGCGAATCGCGCCGACCCCGCCGTGGTGCAGCGGATAGTCGCCGAACTTGACGATCAGGCCCGGCACGTCGCGGTCCGCCTCGAACGGCACGCTGACGGCATTCCTGGCCACGGGTCCCCCCACGTGTCCCCCTCTACGGACCGGACCCACCCCGTCCGTGTCCCCCAAAGGACGCTAAGCCGGAATTGCCTACTCCGACAAGGCCTATTAGGACATTGCGAACTCTTTAGACACTGTCACGACAGGCAACTCACCCGTAACGTGTGGCGCGACCACATGGAACGTCGCGCAACGCCATAGTGACGTCGCCACATGGCCGTCCCCCGCGCGGCACGGATGAGAGTGAGGCAGCCACCCCATGCCCTCCTTGCCACCCTTCGAGGTCCCCGAGGGTGACCCCTTCGGCCCGAACAACCTTCCGTATGGCGTGTTCTCGACCTCCGAGAGCTCGGACCGGAGGGTCGGCGTCCGCCTCGGCGACCACGTCCTCGACGCCGGTGCCGCGGCCCTCGCCCTCGGCTCCCCCTACGCCTCCCTGCTCGCCAGGCCGACCCTCAACCCGCTGCTGGCCGCCGGCCGCACCGCCTGGTCGGACGTGCGGCGCGCCCTGACCGCCTGGGTGACCGTGCCCGCGCACCGGGAGACACTCGCCCCTCTCCTGCACCCGCTGGCCGAGGTGACCCTGCATCTGCCCTTCGAGGTCGCCGACTACGTCGACTTCTACGCCTCCGAGAACCACGCCCGAAACGCCGGCCGCATCTTCCGCCCCGACGCCGCCGAGCCGCTCACCCCCAACTGGAAGCACCTGCCGATCGGTTACCACGGCCGCGCGGGCACGGTCGTGGTGTCCGGGACGGACGTCGTACGGCCCTCGGGGCAGCGGAAGGCACCCTCGGACGCGGCACCGGTGTTCGGCCCGTCGGTGCGACTGGACATCGAGGCCGAGGTCGGCTTCGTCGTCGGCACGCCTTCACCGCAGGGCAGCCCCGTGGCACTGGCCGACTTCAGGGAGCACGTGTTCGGCCTCTGCCTGCTGAACGACTGGTCGGCGCGGGACATCCAGGCCTGGGAGTACGTCCCGCTCGGCCCGTTCCTCGGCAAGTCGTTCGCCACCTCGGTCTCGGCGTGGATCACCCCGCTCGACGCGCTGGAGGAGGCACGGGTCGCCCCGCCGCGGCGGACGCATCCGCTGCTGCCGTACCTCGACGACGCCATGGAGGAACCCGCCGGCTACGACCTGCGGATCTCGATCGCCATCAACGGGCAGACGGTGTCCGAGCCGCCGTTCTCCACCATGTACTGGACCGCCGCCCAGCAACTCGCCCACCTCACGGTCAACGGCGCCTCCCTGCGCACCGGCGACCTGTACGGCTCCGGCACGGTGAGCGGCGCGGAGCCCGGGCAACGCGGATCCCTGCTGGAGCTGACCTGGAACGGACGCGACCCCCTCGAACTCCCGGACGGAAAGCGGACGTACCTGGAGGACGGCGACGTGGTGACGATGTCGGCCTGGGCTCCGGGGCCGGGCGGCAGCCGGGTCGGGCTCGGGGAGGTCAGCGGGCGGGTCGTGGCGGGGTGAGGAGGACGCCGGGCCGGTGAACGGATGGGTGTGCCCGGATCGTCGTCGACACCTGACTCGGGGCACCCGGCACCGTCATACTGACGGGACACGCACCATGCGATGCGCCCGCACGCGCACCATGCGAGGCGTCGGCGCCCGCACCAAGGGACGCGTCGGCGCGCGCCATGTCACGCAGCGGCGTATCGCCCCGCACCAGCCGCCACTCGCACGCATTTCCGATCAGGAAACGGAGCCCCGGCATGACCGTCTGCCTGCTCCTGCTGACCGTCGTCGCCCTGACAGCCGCGGTGCCTGCGCCGCGTGCCCTGGTGCGGTCCCTGTGGCCGGAGCGGGAACCGGTGGTCGCGCTGTGGGTGTGGCAGTGCCTGGTCGCCACCGTGCTGATGTGCTGCCTGGCCGCGCTCACCCTGGGCGCGGCGGCCGTCTTCCACACCGTGCGCGACCGGGTGTTCGCGCCGGCGCCACCGGCGGTCACCGCCGCGTACGACCTCTCCGTCGCGCCCCCTTGGGCGGTCGCCCTCACCGTGCTGCTGGCGTCCGGAGCCGCATGGACGACGGCGATGCTCGCCCGCGAACTGGTCGAGGCCCGGCGCCGCCGCGACCGGACCCGCGCACACCTGCGCGAACGGGCACCGGAACTGCCGGCAGGGCTGCCCGCGGCACGCGGCCCGATGCTGGTGCTGGAGGACGAGTACCCGGACGCCTGGTGGATGCCGGGCCATCCACCGCAGCTGGTCGTGACGACGGGGGCACTGCACCGCCTCACCGACCACCAGCTGGACGCCGTACTCACCCACGAACGAGGACATGCCCGCGCCCATCACGACTGGCTGCTGCACCTGTCCAGCGCCCTGGCCACGGGTTTCCCGCGCGTGCCGCTCTTCTCCCACTTCTGCGACCAGACCCACCGGCTCGTCGAACTCGCCGCGGACGACACGGCGTCCCGCCGCTGCGGCCATCTCACCACCGCGCTGGCCCTGATCGAACTGAACCAGCACCGTGGGGTCCTGTCCTGCGCGTCGAGCCGCCGACTGCTGGGAGAACGCGTCGACCGCCTGCTGGAACCGCCACCACGGCTGCTGCGCCGCCAGCGTGCCCTGACGACGACAGTGGCCGCCCTGGTCCCCCTGCTGCCGCTCCTGATCGCGTTCGCACCGGGACTGACCGCACTCGGCTAGAGCGAACACCGCCGGACCGCGGACGGCAGGAGCCGGAGAGCCGCCCTCACAATGGCTCGGCTGCTTGCGGTGAGCGCGGGATAGCCTCGGCACCGTCATCGTCCGGCAGGAAAGGCAGGGGGCTGCGGATGCAAGGGCAGGACTGGGTCGTGCAGGCGGAAGAGCTCTTCGAAGCGGCGATGTTCGGCGGGGACACATCCGCGCTGGACCGGTCCGACGACGTACTGGACGCGGTCGAGGCGCGGCTTTCCATGGCGCGGGGCAAGGTACTGCACGTGCGTTTCCTCAACGACCGCGAGGAGAACAGCCGGGAGGTGGCGCTCTTCGAGCGCGCGGCGGAGTTGTACCGGCGGCTGGAGGACGCGTCGGGTGAGGCGCACGCCTTGTTCTGGATCGGCTGCTGGCACCAGGTGGTGAAGGGCGAGGACGCCACCGGCAGACCGTACTTCGAGCAGTCGTACGCGCTGGCGAAGTCCGTCGGCGACCGGTTGACGATGTCGTACGCAGTACGCCATCTCGGCTTCACCGACAAGGACGCGGGCCGCGTGGACCTGGCACGGGAGCGGCTGGCCGAGTCGGTGGCGCTGCGCCGGGAGATCGGCTTCAGACCCGGGGAGGCGGCCGGCCTGCTGGCCCTGGCCCACCTCGCGGCCGAGACCGGCGACCGGCCGGCGGCACTCCGGCACCTCGACGAGGCCCAGGCGGTTGCCCGGAGCTGCGGCGCCAAGGCGGTCTCGGGGTGGGTCGAACAAGCCCGCGCGTCCATGTGCGCGTAGCTGTCGGCGGGCAGGGTGACCGTCGCGGCCGCCCGATCACCCTTCCCACGAACGTGATCGTCCAAGACCGCCCGGCGGCTGAGACCTGCTTGCCGGCACGCCACGGGTGCGCGGGTGAACAGACCCGCGCCCGGGTGGCAGATCTTCCCCGCACTGTGGAATAAACCCAGCTCAGCGGAGTGCGCACAGAGCCACAAGTGGCGCAACATTTCCGCAACACGCGTTTCCCTACCCCATCGGTATGGTTCCAGCCATGCCACCCGCCGACCGCATCCGAGACCACTCCGGTCAGGGCGCCGCGACCACGGTCGCCGCCCACCGGACACGTCGCCGGCTGCGTGCGGACCAGGCCCGGCAGCTCGCCGACCTCCTGCGCCACCAGATCCTCGCCGGAGCCTTCCCGGACGGCACCCTCCCGCACGAGTCCACCGTCGCCGACGACTACCGCGCCACTCGCAACACCGTCCGCCAGGCCCTGGATCTGCTGCGGGCGGAGGGACTGGTCGACCGGCTGCCCGGCGTGGGCACCGTGGTCGTCGCCCGCAAGTACCCGCACGGGCTCGACCGCCTGATGGGCCTCGCGGAAACCCTCCGCGAACACGGCCAGGTCACCAACGAGGTCCGCACCATGGGCCCCTCCGCGGCACCCACACCCGTCGCCGAACGCCTCCGCGTCCCGCCCGGCGCCGACGTCCTCTACATCGAACGCCTGCGCCGCCTGAACGGCCTGCCCCTCTCCCTCGACCTCACCTACATCCCACTCGACATCGGCAGCGCCCTCCTCGGAGCCGACCTGGAGAACAACGACGTCTTCAGGCTCCTGGAGTCGATCACCGGACAGCCCCTGGGCCACGCCGAGATCACCCTGGAGGCGGTCAACGCGGACGCCCACTCCGCCGCCGTGCTCCAGGCCCCGCGCGGCGCGGCTGTCCTGATGCTGGAACGGCTCACGCACCTCGCCGACGGCCGGCCCGTCGATCTCGAGTTCATCCGCTTCCGCGGCGACCGCATCACCATGAGCGGCCTCCTGCACCGCTCCCTCTGACCATCCCCGCCCGACCCGTTCCCCGGAGACAGCCATGCCCTTGGCACCCCAGCGGGCCGACGTGCCCGTGACCATCGACGAGTCGAAGTGCATCGACGGCTGCACCCTCTGCGTGGACATGTGCCCGCTGGACTCCCTCGCCATCGACGAGAGCAACGGCAAGGCCTACATGCACGTCGACGAGTGCTGGTACTGCGGCCCGTGCGCGGCCCGCTGTCCCACCGGAGCCGTCACGGTCAACATGCCCTATCTGCTCCGGTGAGAGGCCCACAACTCCCATGAAACGCACCGCGACCGCCGCGACCGCCGCCCTCCTTCTGCTGTCGCTCTCCGCCTGCGGCGGCAGCGCCCGGGCCGGCGACGGCAACACGGTCACCATCACCGTCGGCTACCAGTCCAAGACCATCAACACGGTCACGGCGGGCACCTTGCTGCGTTCCCTCGGCTACTTCGAGCAGCAGCTCAACGCCCTCCACGACGGCCACACCTACAAGGTCGACTGGCAGGACTACGCCACGGGCGCCCCGATCACCGCGCAGATGACGGCCGGGAAGATCGACATCGGTTCGATGGGCGACTTCCCGCTGCTGCTCAACGCGGCCCGGGGCAAACAACTCGGCCGGCCCACCCGCCTGGTCTCCGTCACCGGCTACAACCTCCGTGGCGGCCTCAACACCGTGGTCACCGCACCCGACTCCAAACTCACCTCCCTGACGGACCTGAAGGGCAAGAAGGTCTCGACGAGCATCGGGTCCGCTGCCGACGGCACGCTCGTCCGCGCCCTGCAGCGCGCCGGCATCGACCCGGACAAGGGCATCTCCAAGCTCAACCAGCAGCCCGCGGTGGGCGCTTCGGCGCTGTCGGCGGGCAGTGTGGACGCACTGTCCCAGTTCGTGGCTTGGCCGGGCCTGCTCGCCTATCAGGGCAAGGCGAAGGTGCTCTACGACGGCGCGCAGCTGAACCTTCCCACCTTCCACGGCGTCACCGCCCGCGAAGACTTCGCCCAGCAGCGGCCCGCCGTCCTGGAGGCCTTCCTCAAGGCCCAGGCGAAGGCCACCGACTACCTCAACGCCCATCCTCTGACGGCTGCCGAGAAGGTCGCCGAGGCCACCGGCCTGCCGGCGGAGGTCGTCTACCTCTACAACGGCGCCCACGGCATCGCCACCTTCGATCCTGCCGTCAAGCCCGCGCTGGTCTCCGCGCTGAAGCAGGACGTTTCGGTGCTGAAGGCCGCCAAGCTGACCGGGGACGTCGACGTGGACTCGTTCGTCGACGACCAGTACGCGAAGAAGGCCTTCGGCAGCACCGACTATGCCCAGCGGCTCGCCGCCGCACCGCCGGCGTCCGCGAGCGAGGTGTGGGCGAAGGGGAGCGAGAAGACGACGAGCTTCGCCACTCCGGAGGAGTTGCTGGCCTACGTCGCCAAGCACAGCGGTGGCATTCGCGCCGCCTACGTCCCCGATGCCACCACTCATACCCTCTGGTTCGCCGACAAGGCGGTGTGGGTGGCCGACGGCGGGCAGCTGCTGCCGTTCGTGACGCAGGCGACCGCGCTGGGGTACGTGGACGCGCACGACGGTGCGCAGGTCCTCAGTTACGCCGACGCGCTGCGGCGCGCGTCATGACCCGGTACGTCCTGCGGGTGGTGTCGCTGGCCGCCGCCCTGGGGCTGTGGCAGTTGCTGACCAGCCTGAAGGTCGACCTGTGGCTGCGTTTCTCGCAGTTCCCGACGGTCACGGACGTCGCCCGTGCCTTCGCCGGCCGGATCTCCGGCGGCGACTACTGGACCGATCTCACTGACAGCCTCACCCGCATCCTCACCGGGTTCGCGCTGGCGGCCGTCCTGGGTGTGGCGACGGGTGTGCTCGTGGCCCGCTCGCGTGTCGCCGAGGATCTGCTCGGCCCCGTCCTGGAGGTGGTCCGTCCGATCCCGGCGATCGCCCTCGTGCCCGTGGCGATCCTGATGTTCCCCTCCAATGAGCAGGGCATCGTCTTCATCACCTGCACCGCCGCGTTCTTCCCGGTGATGGTCTCCACGCGGCACGCGGTGCGTGCTCTCACTCCGGTGTGGGAGGAGGCGGTGCGGACGATGGGTGGTGGCAGGTGGCGGATCCTGGGTTCGGTGGTGCTGCCGGGTGCGTTGCCGGGGATCTTCGGCGGGTTGTCGGTCGGTATCGGCGTTTCGTGGATCTGTGTGATCTCCGCGGAGATGATCTCCGGCCAGTACGGGGTCGGTTACCGCACCTGGCAGGACTACACGATCGTCAACTACCCGGGGGTGTTCGTCGGGATGGTCACGATCGGTGTGCTCGGCTGGGTCACCTCGACGGCCGTGGAACTTCTCGGCCGGTGGCTGACCCGCTGGCTGCCCCGTACGTCGTACGTCCCCGGCGGCCGGCCGCGCGTTGCGCGGCCCGGCGTCGTCGCTGCTCCTCGCCAGGGCGAGGTCGCAGTGCAGGCCGACGGCGAGTCCCAGAAGCAGTCCGATGCCCAGCAGCAGGGCCGCGGCGACACCGGCAAGGAGGCGCGCGATGAGCACTTCGTCTGAGGTGGCCGTACCGGCGGTGGTTGCGCCGCCGGGGGCCGCGCGGGGGGCCCGGCTCACGCTGGGTGCGGCTGTGCTCGGCCGTCCGGGCGCGCCGGTGCTGCACGATGTGGCGCTGGACGTCCGGCCCGGGGAGATCCTCACCGTGGTCGGGCCGTCGGGGTGCGGCAAGTCGACGTTGCTGCGGACGTTCGCGGGGCTGCTGCCGCCGCTGGCTGGGACGGTGTCGCAGGACGGCTCGGTGGTGACGGGGCCGTCGGCCGACCGGGCGCTGGTCTTCCAGGAGGATGCGCTGCTGCCCTGGCGGACGTTGCGCGGCAATGTCGAACTGCCGCTCGCGATCAAGGGGGTCGCGCGTGCCGAGCGTCGTGCGCAGGCTGAGTCGTGGCTGGGCCGGGTCGGGCTGGCCGCGCAGTCGGGGCAGTTGCCGCACCGCGTTTCCGGTGGGCAGCGCCAGCGGGCGCAGTTGGCGCGTGCGCTGGCCGGTTCGCCGCGCGCGGTGCTGATGGACGAGCCGTTCGGGGCGCTGGACGCCCAGACCCGTTCCGGCATGCAGGACCTGCTGGTGGAGGTGCTGGCGGGCACGGGCGCGACCGTCGTCTTCGTCACCCATGACGTCGACGAGGCGCTGTTCCTCGGTGACCGGGTGGCCCTGCTCACCGCCGGCCGGGTGACCTCCGTGCGTGACGTTCCGCGGCCGCGTGAGCGCGGCGCCCTCGACGACCCGGCCCGTGTGGCCCTGCGCCGTACCGTCCTCTCCTCGTTCGGCATCTGAAAGGCATCCCGGTGACCACCCCCGCGAACGCCCCCGTCCCCGCTTCCCTGGAGGTTCCCGCCGTCTCCGACGCCGATGAGCTGGCCTGTGACGTCCTCGTCGTCGGCGGTGGCACCGCCGGCACCATGGCCGCTCTGACCGCCGCCGAGCGCGGTGCGAACGTGCTGCTCCTGGAGAAGGCTCATGTCCGTCACTCCGGGGCGCTCGCCATGGGCATGGACGGCGTCAACAACGCGGTCGTCCCCGGCCGTGCCGAGCCCGACGACTACGTCGCCGAGATCACCCGCGCCAACGACGGGATCGTCGACCAGTCCACGGTCCGGCAGACGGCGACGCGCGGTTTTGCCATGGTCCAGCGCCTGGAGTCGTACGGGGTCAAATTCGAGAAGGACGAGCATGGCGCGTACGCGGTCCGCCAGGTGCATCGCTCCGGTTCGTACGTACTGCCGATGCCGGAAGGCAAGGATGTCAAGAAGGTCCTGTACCGGCAGTTGCGGCGTCGTGAGATGCGGGAGCGGATCCGGATCGAGAACCGGGTGATGCCGGTGCGGGTGCTGACGGTGGACGGTCGTGCGGTGGGTGCGGCCGGGTTCAACACGCGTACGGGGGCCTTTGTCACGGTCCGCGCGGGCGCGGTGATTCTGGCGACCGGTGCGGCCGGGCGGCTGGGGCTGCCGGCTTCCGGGTACCTGTACGGGACGTACGAGAATCCGACCAACGCCGGTGACGGTTACGCCATGGCCTACCACGCGGGCGCGGAGCTGACCGGGATCGAATGCTTCCAGATCAATCCCCTGATCAAGGACTACAACGGGCCTGCGTGCGCGTACGTCGCGAACCCGTTCGGGGGTTACCAGGTCAATCGGCACGGTGAGCGGTTCGTCGACTCCGACTACTGGTCGGGGCAGATGATGGCGGAGTTCGCCGCGGAGGTCGCCTCGGACCGTGGTCCGGTCTACCTGAAGCTGAGCCACCTTCCCGAGGAGTCGGTCTCCGCTCTGGAGTCCATCCTGCATTCCACCGAGCGGCCCACCCGCGGCACGTTCCATTCCGGGCGGGGGCACGACTACCGGACCCATGACGTCGAGATGCACATCTCGGAGATCGGTCTGTGCGGGGGGCATTCCGCGTCCGGGGTCCGGGTCGACGACCATGCCCGGACGACCGTTCCCCGCCTGTACGCGGCCGGTGACCTGGCCTGTGTCCCGCACAACTACATGATCGGCGCATTCGTCTTCGGTGATCTGGCGGGTGCGGACGCCGCCCAGTACGCGGCGTACGAAGGGGAGTTGCCGGCGGGCCAGGTGCGTGAGGCGCACGAGTTGGTCTACCGTCCGCTGCGCCATCCGGACGGCCCGCCGCAGCCCCAGGTCGAGTACAAGCTGCGCCGTTTCGTCAACGACTACGTGGCGCCGCCGAAGTCCGGGGCGCGGCTGTCGCTCGCTCTGGAGTCCTTCGAGCGGATGCGGGAGGACATCGCCGCCATGGGTGCCCGCACTCCGCACGAACTGATGCGCTGTGCCGAGGTGAGTTTCATCCGCGACTGTGCGGAGATGGCGGCGCGTGCCTCCCTGGCCCGTACCGAGTCCCGTTGGGGTCTCTACCACGACCGGCTCGATCACCCCGAGCGTGACGACGCCTCCTGGTTCCATCATCTCGATCTGCACAAGTCCCCCTCTGGTGCGATGGAGTTCACGGCTCGTCCCGTGGCTCCGTATCTGGTGCCGGTCGAGGAGTTCACCCCGGTCGGCGGTCCGTCCCGGTACATCGGCGAGGTGCGTCCGCTGGACGTGGCCACGGCGGGTGCCCGGGACGTGCCGCCGGTGGCCGCGGGGCCGGTGGCGGCTGCCGCCGTGCGGCCGGTGGAGCTGGACCGGGCCGAGCCGGTCTCGCCCCGCCTTCTGGGGCTCCTCGCCCTCGCCGAGGAGGAGCCCGAGCTGGCTGTTCTGGAGCCGTACTTGACGGACCTCGATGCCTCGGTGCGCCGTACCGCTGTTTCGGTGCTCTCGGAGACGGCTCCGGCAGGGGTCGGGCCTGCGCTGGCCGGTGCGCTGGCGGATCCCGATGCCGGGGTCCGTTCGGTGGCCGCGGCCTCGCTGCGCGAGCTGGTCGAGACCCTGCCGTCCGATCCGGCGCTGGGCGACGCCCTCGTCGACGCGCTCGGTGTGACCGATTCCCTGGTCCGGGCGGCCGTACTCGACGTGCTGCGGGCGTTGCGCCTGGGTGGCGCCGGTCTGTTCGCCGGTTTCCTGGCCGACTCCGATCCGGCGGTGCGGATCGAGGCGGTGCGGGCGCTGGTCTCGGTGGACGCCGTCGACGTCCTGGCGGGTGCCGTCGCCGTCGGGGACCCGTCCCGTGAGGTGCGGGTGACGGTGGCGAAGGCCCTCGGGACGGTGGGCTCCGCCGGTACCGCCCCTGGAGAGGGCGGCGTCCTGGAGGCCCTGACCACGCTTGTCGGCGATGCCGATGTGCTGGTCCGGAGTGCGGCTTACGAGGCCCTGGGGGGCGTCGGCTGTCCGCCGGCCCTGGCCGGGGCCGCAGTGGCCGCGCTGGCGGAGCCGGCCTGGCAGGTGCGGGTCGGCGCGGCCAGGGCGCTGGGGGCTGCCGACGGTGCCGTGGCGGTTCCGGCTCTCGCCAAGTCCCTCGCCGACCGGAACGCCGACGTCCGCAAGGCTGCCGTTCTGGCCCTGACCCGGCATTCCGGTGTCGAGGGGGCCCGTGCGGCTCTGGCCACGGCGACGGCCGACCCGGACGCGGACGTCAGGGCGTATGCGGCGAGGGGGCTGTAAGCGGCGGCTCCCCCGCCGCCACCCCGGGCCGCCCTATATCCAGTCCTCCGGTTCCGGTTCCGCGTCCATCTCGGGCCAGTGGTCCTCGTCCCCGGTTCCCGGCGCCGCGGGGGCCGGGGCGGCGGTCGGCGTCTTCAGGCCGGCCAGTACCCCTAGGACGCCCTCTCCGTACGTCATGAGCTTCTTCTCGCCGACGCCGCCGACGGTGGCGAGTTCGGCCACGGACTCGGGCCACCGGCTGACGATCTCCCGCAGGGTGGCGTCGTGGAAGATCACGTACGCGGGTACGCCCTGTTCGCGGGCCTGCTCGGCGCGCCAGGCACGCAAGGCCTCGAAGGCGGGGAGCAGTTCCTCGGGCAGCTCTGCCACGGCTGCCTTCGCCTTGCCCCTGCCGGAGGCTCCGGCGGACCCGGAGCTTCCGGTCGCTCGCGAGGCCGCCGGCTTCTTCGGCTCCTTGCGCAGCGGAACCTCGCGTTCCCGCCGCAGTACCGTCCCGCTGGCCTCGGTGAGCACCAGGGTGCCGTACTCGCCCTCGACGGCGAGCAGCCCCTGGGCGAGCAGTTGCCGGACGACGCCCCGCCATTCGCCTTCGTCGAGGTCGGTGCCGATGCCGAAGACGGACAGCTGGTCGTGGTCGAACTGGATGACCTTGGCGGTGCGCTTGCCGAGCAGGATGTCGACGATCTGGACGGCGCCGAACTTCTGCCCGCGTTCGCGCTGGAGCCGTACGACGGTGGAGAGGACCTTCTGGGCGGCGACGGTGCCGTCCCAGGTCTCGGGCGGGGTGAGGCAGGTGTCGCAGTTGCCGCAGCCAGCGGGGTCGGGGTCCTGGCCGAAGTAGTTGAGGAGTTGCCCGCGGCGGCACTGGGCGGTCTCGCACAGGGCGAGCATGGAGTCGAGGTGGGCCTGGGCGCGGCGGCGGAAGGCCTCGTCGCCCTCGCCGGACTGGATGAGTTTGCGCTGCTGTATGACGTCGTTGAGGCCGTAGGCCATCCAGGCGGTGGAGGGCAGGCTGTCGCGGCCGGCGCGGCCGGTCTCCTGGTAGTAGCCCTCGACGGATTTGGGCAGGTCGAGGTGGGCGACGAAGCGTACGTCGGGTTTGTCGATGCCCATGCCGAAGGCGATGGTGGCGACGACGACCAGGCCGTCCTCGCGCAGGAAGCGGGACTGGTGGGCGGCGCGGGTGGCCCCGTCGAGGCCGGCGTGGTAGGGCACGGCGTCGATGCCGTTGCGGGTGAGGAATTCGGCGGTGGTTTCGACGGACTTGCGGGAGAGGCAGTAGACGATGCCCGCGTCGCCTTCGTGTTCCTGGCGGAGGAAGGTGAGGAGCTGCTTCTTGGGGTCGGCCTTGGGGACGATCCGGTACTGGATGTTGGGCCGGTCGAAGCTGGCCACGAAGTGCCGGGCCGTCGGCATGTGCAGCCGCTGGGTGATCTCCTGGTGGGTGGCGTGGGTGGCGGTGGCCGTGAGCGCGATGCGCGGGACGTCGGGCCAGCGCTCGCCGAGGAGGGAGAGGGCGAGGTAGTCGGGGCGGAAGTCGTGGCCCCACTGGGAGACGCAGTGCGCCTCGTCGATGGCGAACACGGCGATCTTGCCGCGGGCGAGCAGGTCGAGTGTGGAGTCCAGGCGGAGCCGCTCGGGAGCGAGGTAGAGCAGGTCGAGCTCGCCCGCGAGGAACTGGGCTTCGACCACGCGCCGCTCGTCGAAGTC
Source organism: Streptomyces sp. NPDC001507 (assembly GCF_042894765.1). NCBI lineage: Bacteria > Bacillati > Actinomycetota > Actinomycetes > Kitasatosporales > Streptomycetaceae > Streptomyces > Streptomyces sp. NPDC001507. The sequence goes on along the minus strand of NZ_JBIAVV010000009.1, from coordinate 195,090 downwards.
CTGGGTGGAGTTGATGAACCCGGCGTTGACGCCGAGGGCGCGCAGGGCGTCCACCTGGTCCTGCATGAGGGCGATGAGTGGTGAGACCACGATGCCCGTACCGGGTCTGACCAGGGCGGGGATCTGGTAGCACAGTGATTTTCCGCCGCCGGTGGGCATGAGGACGACGGCGTCGCCGCCCGCCACCACGTGCTCGATGATCGCTTCCTGCTCGCCCCGGAAGGCGTCGTACCCGAAGACGCGGTGCAGCGTGGCCAGTGCCTCGCTGTCCGCCAGGCCGTGCGCCTGTGGCGCCCCCGGCGTCTCGGTCGTCCCTGGCATGTCGTCGGTCCCGCCCGTCCCGCCCATCGTCGTGTCCCCCGTACGTCGTCCTTCGACCACTGCCACCACGATAGGGGTCCGGACCGACAGCGCCGGAGTTATCCACAGGCTGCCCGCCGGGAGGGGGCGGGTGCGGGGTTCCCCCGTCCGGCGGTGGCCTCAGTCCTTTGGCGGTCTTCGCGTGGCGGCGGGGAAGAGGTGCGGGCGATGCTGCACGGGCGGGACCGGGGAGGCCCGCGTTGTACGGAGGCGTCGCGCTCGCGTGCCTCTTCCGCCCCAAGGAGCATCAGGATGTCTCTCAGGTCCCGCACCGCCGGCGCCGTTCTGGCCCTGGCCGTGCCGTTCGCTCTGGCCGCGGTTCCCGCCGGCGCGGATCCCGTCCCCGGTCCCGACCCGTTCGCGTGGACGGACCTGACCTCGACGTACACGGCGACAGCGGACTACCAGCACGAGCCGTTCGCGGTCACGGACGGGTACGCCAGGACCGAGATCTGCGACAAGGACGGCCCGGGCGGCAAGGGAGGCGCGGGCTACCACTACGTGAAGGCCTCCGGCGTCGGCAGTCTGGACCCGGCCGAGCCCGCTGGTCTCCTCTACGAGACCGACTCCGGCGGCGGCCGTGCGCTGGTCGCGGCGGAGTGGATCGTGCGGGCGGGCAGCGGCACCGTGCCGACGTTGTTCGGCCGGCAGTTCCAGGGGCCGACGACGGTTCCGGGTGTGACGGGGTCCGTGTACACGCTGCGCGCCTGGATCTGGAAGGACAATCCGAGCGGTCTGTTCGCTCAGTGGAACCCGACGGTGACGTGCCCGTAGTCCTGGTCCGTGCACGCGCGCGTGGGCCCCGGTTCCTGTGTGGGGAACCGGGGCCCTTGGGACGCGCAGGTTGTCTCAGCGCACGAACACTCCGGCCTGGCTGGCCAGGTTCAGGAAGTACTGCGGTGCCACACCGAGGACCAGGGTGACGGCGACACCGAGGCCGATCGCCGCCATGGTGAGCGGTGAGGGCACGGCGACCGTGGGTCCTTCGGGCCTCGGCTCGCTGAAGAACATCAGGACGATCACTCGGATGTAGAAGAACGCGGCGATCGCGGACGAGATCACACCGATCACGACGAGCGGGACCGCGCCGCCCTCGGCCGCCGCCTTGAACACGGCGAACTTTCCGGCGAAGCCGGAGGTCAGCGGGATGCCCGCGAAGGCCAGCAGGAAGACGGCGAAGACGGCTGCCACGAGTGGTGAGCGGCGGCCGAGGCCTGCCCACTTGGACAGATGGGTGGCCTCGCCGCCCGCGTCGCGCACCAGGGTGACCACGGCGAAGGCTCCGATGGTCACGAAGGAGTAGGCGGCCAGGTAGAAGAGGACGGACGACACGCCGTCCTTCGAGGTCGCGATGACACCGGCGAGGATGAATCCGGCGTGCGCGATCGACGAGTAGGCGAGGAGCCGCTTGATGTCGGTCTGGGTGATAGCGACGATCGCGCCGCCCAGCATGGTGATGATCGCGACCCCCCACATGACCGGCCGCCAGTCCCAGCGCATGCCGGGCAGGACGACGTACAGGAGACGCAGCAGGGCGCCGAAGGCGGCGACCTTGGTGGCGGCGGCCATGAAGCCGGTGACCGGGGTGGGTGCGCCCTGGTAGACGTCGGGTGTCCACATGTGGAAGGGGACGGCGCCGACCTTGAAGAGCAGGCCCATGACGACCATGGCGGTGCCGATGAGGAGCAGTGCGTCGTTGCCCATGGTGTTGGCGAGGGCGGGGTCGACGCTGGTGACGGTGCCGTCGACGACCTGGGCGATGGTGGCGTAGGACACCGAGCCGGCGTAGCCGTAGAGCATGGCGATGCCGAACAGGGTGAACGCGGAGGCGAAGGCGCCGAGCAGGAAGTACTTGACGGCGGCTTCCTGTGACATGAGGCGCTTGCGGCGGGCCAGGGCGCACAGCAGGTAGAGCGGGAGGGAGAAGACCTCCAGGGCCACGAAGAGCGTCAGCAGGTCGTTGGCCGAGGGGAAGACCAGCATGCCGGCGATGGCGAAGAGCAGGAGCGGGAAGACCTCGGTGGTGGTGAAGCCGGCCTTGACGGCGGCCTTCTCGGTGTCGCTGCCGGGGACCGCGGCGGCCTGGGCGGCGAAGGAGTCGACGCGGTTGCCGTGCGCCTCGGGGTCGAGGCGGCGTTCGGCGAAGGTGAACAGGCCGACGAGGCCGGCCAGCAGGATCGTGCCCTGGAGGAACAGGGACGGTCCGTCGACGGCGATGGCGCCCATGGCGGCGATGTGCGCCTTGGTGGTGCCGTAGCCGTCGGCTGCCAGGGCGACCACTGCCGCGAAGGCGGCGCACAGGGCGACGGCGGAGACGAACACCTGGGCGTAGTAGCGGGACTTGCGTGGGACGAACGCCTCGACCAGCACTCCGACGATCGCCGCGCCGACGATGATCAGGGTGGGTGACAGCTGCCCGTATTCGATTTTCGGTGCCGGGATCTTCGAGATCGGCTCGGCTGCGGTTGTCCACAGGCTGTGGACGGCTGCTGCGCTCACTTGGCCGCCTCCACTGCGGGCTTCGGGTCGGTCTTGTGTACGTCCGACATGGTCTGCTTGACCGCCGGGTTGACGATGTCCGTGACGGGCTTCGGGTAGACGCCCAGGAAGATCAGAAGAACGATCAGCGGGGCGACCACGACGAGTTCGCGGGCCTTCAGGTCGGGCATCGCGGAGACCGCCGGTTTCACCGGGCCCGTCATCGTCCGCTGGTAGAGGACGAGGGTGTAGAGCGCGGCGAGCACGATGCCGAAGGTGGCGATGATCCCGATGGCCGGGTAGCGCGTGAACGTGCCGACTAGGACGAGGAATTCGCTGACGAAGGGTGCGAGGCCGGGCAGGGACAGGGTGGCCAGGCCGCCGATAAGGAAGGTGCCGGCGAGGACCGGGGCGACCTTCTGCACGCCGCCGTAGTCGGCGATGAGCCGGGAGCCGCGGCGGGAGATCAGGAAGCCGGCGACCAGCATCAGGGCGGCGGTGGAGATGCCGTGGTTGACCATGTAGAGGGTGGCGCCGGACTGGCCCTGGCTGGTCATCGCGAAGATGCCCAGGATGATGAACCCGAAGTGGGAGATGGACGCGTAGGCGACCAGCCGCTTGATGTCGCGCTGCCCGACGGCGAGCAGTGCGCCGTAGATGATGCTGATCAGGGCGAGGACGAGGATGGTGGGCGTCGCCCACTTCGAGGCCTCCGGGAAGAGCTGGAGGCAGAAGCGGAGCATCGCGAACGTGCCCACCTTGTCGACGACCGCGGTGATGAGGACGGCGACGGGGGCGGTGGACTCCTGCATGGCGTTGGGCAGCCAGGTGTGCAGCGGCCACAGCGGCGCCTTCACGGCGAAGGCGAAGAAGAAGCCGAGGAACAGCCAGCGTTCGGTGCTGGTGGCCATGTGCAGGGTGCCGTTGGCGCGGGCCTGGGCGATCTCGGCGAGGGAGAAGTTCCCGGAGACCGTGTAGAGGCCGATCACCGCGGCCAGCATGATCAGGCCGCCGACCAGGTTGTAGAGGAGGAACTTCACGGCGGCGTACGACCGCTGCGTCGACGCGGCCTCCTCGCCCTGGGCGTGGGCGCGGTCCCCGAAGCCGCCGATGAGGAAGTACATCGGGATGAGCATGGCTTCGAAGAAGATGTAGAAGAGGAAGACGTCGGTGGCCTCGAAGGAGATGATCACCATCGCCTCGACGGCCAGGATCAGGGCGAAGAAGCCCTGGGTGGGCCGCCACCGCTTGCTGCCGGTCTCCAGCGGGTCGGCGTCGTTCCAGCCGGCCAGGATGATGAACGGGATGAGCAGGGCGGTCAGGGCGAGCAGGGCGACCGCGATGCCGTCGACGCCCAGTTCGTAGCGGACGCCGAAGTCGCTGATCCAGGCGTGGGATTCGGTGAGCTGGTAGCGGGCGCCGCCGGGATCGAAGCGGACCATGACGACGATCGCCAGGGCGAGCGTGGCGAGCGAGACCAGCAGTGCGAGGTATTTGGCGGCGGTGCGCCGGGCGGCCGGTACGGCGGCCGTGGCGACCGCCCCGACGGCCGGGAGGACCGCCGTCGCTGTCAGCAGAGGAAAGGACATCGGTATCAGACCGCCCTCATCAGCAGGGTCGCGGCGACCAGGAGGGCAGCGCCGCCGAACATCGAGACCGCGTACGAGCGCGCGTAGCCGTTCTGCAGTTTGCGCAGCCGGCCGGAGAGCCCGCCGAAGCCCGCTGCCGTGCCGTTGACGACGCCGTCAACCAGGGTGTGGTCGACATATACAAGGGAGCGGGTGAGGTGTTCGCCGCCGCGGACCAGGACGACGTGGTTGAAGTCGTCCTGGAGGAGGTCGCGGCGGGCCGCGCGGGTGAGCAGGGAACCGCGCGGGGCGACGGCGGGGACGGGACGGCGGCCGTACTGGAGGTAGGCGATGCCGACGCCGATGATCAGGCAGACCATGGTGGCGCCGGTGACGACGCCGGCGCTGATCGGGGAGTCGCCCTCGCTGTGGCCGGTGATCGGCTCCAGCCAGTGCAGGAAGCGGTCGCCGATGCTGAAGAAGCCGCCGGCGAAGACCGAGCCGACCGCCAGGACGATCATGGGGATCGTCATGACCTTCGGGGACTCGTGCGGGTGCGGCTCGGCGTGCTCGCCGTGGTGTTCGGCGGCGGGCTCGGCGCTGGGGGCCTGCGGGGAGCGGGTGGGCTGGTTGCGCCAGCGTTCCTCACCGAAGAACGTCATCAGCATCACGCGCGTCATGTAGAAGGCGGTGATGGCCGCGCCGACCAGGGCGCAGGTGCCGAGGATCCAGCCCTCGGTGCCGCCCTTGGCGAACGCCGCCTCGATGATCTTGTCCTTGGAGAAGAAGCCGGACAGGCCCGGGAAGCCGATGATGGCGAGGTAGCCGAGGCCGAAGGTGATGAAGGTGACCGGCATGTACTTGCGGAGGCCGCCGTACTTGCGCATGTCGACCTCGTCGTTCATGCCGTGCATCACGGAGCCGGCGCCGAGGAAGAGCCCGGCCTTGAAGAAGCCGTGCGTCACCAGGTGCATGATCGCGAAGACGTAGCCGATCGGGCCGAGGCCGGCGGCGAGCACCATGTAGCCGATCTGCGACATGGTGGAGCCGGCGAGGGCCTTCTTGATGTCGTCCTTGGCGCAACCGACGATCGCACCGAAGAGGAGGGTGACGGCGCCGACGACGGTGACGACCAGTTGGGCGTCGGGGGCCGCGTTGAAGATCGCTCCGGAGCGGACGATCAGGTAGACGCCCGCGGTCACCATGGTCGCCGCGTGGATGAGGGCGGAGACCGGGGTGGGGCCTTCCATGGCGTCGCCGAGCCAGGACTGCAGCGGCACCTGGGCGGACTTGCCGCAGGCGGCGAGCAGCAGCATGAGGCCGATCGCGGTGAGCCGGCCCTCGGAGGCGTCGGTGGCGTGGCTGAGGACCGGACCGAAGGCGAACGTGCCGAACGTCGTGAACATCAGCATGATCGCGATGGACAGGCCCATGTCGCCGACGCGGTTGACGATGAAGGCTTTCTTCGCCGCGGTCGCCGCGCTGGGCTTGTGCTGCCAGAAGCCGATCAGCAGGTACGAGGCGAGGCCGACGCCCTCCCAGCCGACGTACAGCAGCAGGTAGTTGTCGGCGAGGACGAGCAGCAGCATCGCCGCGAGGAACAGGTTGAGGTAGCCGAAGAAGCGGCGGCGGCGCTCGTCGTGCTCCATGTACCCGACGGAGTACAGGTGGATGAGGGAGCCGACGCCGGTGATCAGCAGGACGAAGGTCATCGACAGCTGGTCGAGGCGGAAGGTGACGTCCGCCTGGAAGCCCTCGACCGGCACCCAGGTGTACAGGTGCTGCATCAGGGTGCGGTGTTCGGGGTTCTTGCCGAGCAGGTCGGCGAAGAGGATGACGCCGAACACGAAGGACGTCGTCGACAGGATGGTGCCGATCCAGTGGCCCACGGCGTCCAGGCGCCGGCCGCCGACGAGGAGGACGGCCGCTCCGAGCAGGGGCGCCGCGATCAGCAGCGCAATCAGGTTCTCCACGATTCAGCGACCCCTTACAGCTTCATCAGGCTGGCGTCGTCGACCGAGGCCGAGTGGCGGGTACGGAACAGCGACACGATGATCGCGAGCCCGACCACGACCTCCGCGGCGGCGACGACCATCGTGAAGAAGGCGATGATCTGGCCGTCGAGATTGCCGTGCATCCGGGAGAAGACGACGAACGCGAGGTTGCAGGCGTTCAGCATGAGCTCGATGCACATGAAGACGACGATCGCGTTCCGTCTGATCAGCACACCGGTGGCGCCGATCGTGAACAACAGGGCCGCGAGGTAGAGGTAGTAGACGGGGTTCACTTCGACGCCTCCTCGCTGCGCTTGAAGTGCGCGGGCTCGACCGGGGTCCGCTCCAGCCGTTCCTCGGAGCGCTGTTCCAGGGCGCGCAGGTCGCCGAGCGCCTCGGCGGACACGTCGCGGATCTGGCCGCGGTCGCGGAGCGTCTTGCTGACGGTGAGCTCGGACGGGGTGCCGTCGGGGAGCAGGCCGGCGATGTCCACGGCGTTGTGCCGGGCGTAGACGCCGGGGGCGGGCAGCGGCGGCAGGTGCTTGCCGTCGCGGACGCGCTGCTCGGACTGCTCGCGCTGGGTCTTGGCGCGTTCGGTGCGCTCCCGGTGGGTGAGCACCATGGCCCCGATCGCGGCGGTGATGAGCAGGGCGCCGGTGATTTCGAAGGCGAAGACGTACTTGGTGAAGATGAGGGCGGCGAGGCCCTCCACGTTGCCGTTGGCGTTGGCCTGGCCGGTGCCCGCGAAGTCCTTCAGGGAGGCGTTGGCGATGCCCGCGAGGAGCAGGACGCCGAAGCCGGCCCCGCAGAGCAGGGCCAGCCAGCGCTGGCCCTTGATGGTCTCCTTCAGGGAGTCGGCGGCGGTCACGCCGACCAGCATCACCACGAAGAGGAACAGCATCATGATCGCGCCGGTGTAGACGACGATCTGGACGATGCCGAGGAAGTAGGCGCCGTTGGCGAGGTAGAACACCGCCAGGACGATCATGGTTCCGGCGAGCGAGAGTGCGCTGTGCACGGCCCGCTTCATGAAGACGGTGCACAGGGCGCCGATCACGGCGACGGTGCCGAGGACCCAGAACTGGAAGGCCTCGCCGGTGGAGGTGGCGTAGGCGGCGAGCTGCGGGCTCATGCGTCCACCTCCCGGTCCTGCTCCTCGGGCTTCTCGCCCTTGGAGACGGCCACCTGGCGTACGGTCCCGGGGGCGGCCTCGGTGACCAGGCCCCGGTAGTAGTCCTGTTCGTCGGTCCCAGGGAAGATCGCATGGGGGGTGTCGACCATGCCCTCCTCGAGGCCGGCGAGGAGCTGTTCCTTGGTGTAGATGAGGTTGGCGCGGCTGCTGTCGGCCAGTTCGAACTCGTTGGTCATCGTGAGCGCGCGCGTGGGGCACGCCTCGATGCACAGGCCGCACAGGATGCAGCGCGCGTAGTTGATCTGGTAGACGCGGCCGTAGCGTTCACCCGGCGAGTAGCGCTCCTCGTCGGTGTTGTCGGCGCCCTCCACGTAGATGGCGTCGGCGGGGCAGGCCCAGGCGCACAGCTCGCAGCCGACGCACTTCTCCAGGCCGTCCGGATGGCGGTTGAGCTGGTGCCGTCCGTGGAACCGCGGGGCCGTGGTCTTCGCCTGTTCCGGGTACTGCTCGGTCAGCCGCTTCTTGAACATGGCCTTGAAGGTCACGCCGAAGCCGGCGACGGGGTTCTGGAAACCGGGCTTGGTCTCCTTGGGCTCCTCAGCCATCGGACGCCTCCTTTCCATCCGTAGATCCGTCACTGACAGTGTCCGGCCCGCCACTGACAATCAGCTCCCGCTCCCGGCGTGGGGTGCGCCGGGGCACCGGCGGCAGTTCCTGTCCGGGCAGTGGCGGTACGGGGAAGCCGCCCGCCATCGGGTCGAACGCGGCCGGTTCGGCAGCGGGCTGAGCGGCCTCCTTGCCCTTGTCGCGGAACATGTCGACGACGAAGGACAGGACCAGCAGGGCGAGGACTCCGCCGCCGACGTACAGGGCGATGTCGGCGAAGCCGTAGTTCTGGTTGCGCAGGGTCCGCACCGTCGCGACGAGCATCAGCCAGACGACGGAGACCGGGATGAGGACCTTCCAGCCGAGCTTCATCAGCTGGTCGTAGCGCACGCGCGGGAGCGTGCCGCGGACCCAGACGAAGCCGAACAGCAGGAGGACGACCTTGGCGACGAACCAGAGCATCGGCCACCAGCCGTGGTTGGCGCCCGCCCAGACGGTGCTGATCGGCCAGGGGGCCCGCCAGCCGCCGAGGAACAGGGTGGTCGACACGGCCGAGACGGTCACCATGTTGACGTACTCGGCGAGCATGAACATCGCGAACTTGATCGACGAGTACTCGGTGTTGAAGCCGCCGACCAGGTCGCCCTCGGACTCGGGCATGTCGAAGGGTGCGCGGTTGGTCTCGCCGATCATGGTGACGATGTAGAGGACGAAGGAGACCGGCAGCAGCAGGATGTACCAGCGGCCCTGCTGCTGGTCGACGATCGTGGACGTCGACATGGACCCGGAGTACAGGAACACGGAGGCGAACGCGGCGCCCATGGCGATCTCGTAGGAGATCATCTGCGCGCAGGAGCGCAGGCCGCCGAGGAGCGGGTAGGTGGAGCCGGAGCTCCATCCGGCGAGGACGATGCCGTAGATGCCGACGGAGGCGACCGCGAGGACGTAGAGCATCGCGATCGGCAGGTCGGTGAGCTGCATCGTTGTGCGGTGGCCGAAGATGGAGATCTCGTTGTCGGCCGGGCCGAACGGGATGACCGCGATGGCCATGAACGCCGGGATCGCCGCGACGATCGGCGCGAGGACGTAGACGACCTTGTCGGCGCGTTTGACGACGACGTCTTCCTTGAGCATCAGTTTGATGCCGTCGGCCAGCGACTGGAGCATGCCCCAGGGGCCGTGCCGGTTGGGGCCGATGCGCAGCTGCATCCAGGCGACGACCTTGCGCTCCATGACGATGGAGATCAGCACGGTCACCATCAGGAAGGCGAAGCAGAAGACCGCCTTGATGACGACCAGCCACCACGGGTCGCGGCCGAACATGGAGAGGTCTTCAGCGGCGAGAAACGGGCTCATGCCTCCACCTCCTTGAGTGCCTCACCGGCGGTGGCCGCCGGGCCGATTCGGACGAGGGAGCCGGGCAGCGCCCCGGTGTCGGAGGCGACGCCGCCGCCGGCCGAGTTCAGCGGGAGCCAGACCACGCGGTCGGGCATCTCGGTGATCCGGAGCGGGAGTTCGACGGTGCCGGCGCCCCCGGTGACGGCGAGGAGGCCGCCGTCCTCGACGCCCGCCTCGGCGGCGGTCGCCGCGGACACGCGCGCGTGGGCGGCGTGCCGGGTGCCTGCCAGTGCGTCGTCACCGTCCTGGAGGACGCCCTGGTCGAGGAGGAGCCGGTGCCCGGCGAGCACGGCCTCCCCGGCGGCGGGCCTGGGCAGCGAGGCGGCCGTCTCCAGCGGTTCGGAGGCCTTGGGTCCGTCCCAGGCGCCGAGCCGGTCCAGTTCCGCCCGCGCGGTGCGCAGGTCGGGCAGGCCGAGGTGGACGTCCATGGCGTCGGCGAGCATCTGCAGCACGCGCGCGTCGGTGGGCGGCAGCCGCCGGGTCATCTGCTCGGGCTTGAGGGCGGCTTCGAAGAGACGCGCCCGGCCTTCCCAGTTGAGGAAGGTGCCAGCCTTCTCGGCGACCGCGGCGACCGGCAGGACGACGTCGGCGTGTTCGGTGACCTCGCTGGGCCGCAGCTCCAGGGAGACCAGGAAGCCGACGGCTTCGAGTGCGGCACGCGCGCGTGCAGGGTCGGGCAGGTCGGCGACCTCGACGCCGGCGACCAGCAGGGCGGACAGTTCGCCGCGGACGGCGGCCTCGACGATCTGGCCGGTGTCGCGGCCGTAGCGGAGCGGGAGTTCGGCGACGCCCCAGGCGGCGGCGACCTCCTCACGCGCGCGTGGGTCGGTGGCCGGGCGGCCGCCCGGCAGCAGCGACGGCAGCGCGCCGGCCTCGAGCGCGCCGCGCTCACCTGCCCGGCGCGGGATCCAGACCAGCTGTGCGCCGGTGGCGGTGGCGGCCCGTACGGCGGCGGTGAGGCCGCCGGCGACCGATGCCAGCCGCTCCCCTACGACGATCACCGCGCCGTCGGAGCGCAGCGCTTCGGCGGCCCGGGTGCCGGGCTCCTCCAGGCCGACTCCGCTGGCGAGGGCGTCCAGCCACTCGGTCTCGGTGCCGGGTGCGGCCGGCAGCAGCGTGCCGCCGGCCTTCTCCAGCCCGCGTGTGGCGTACGTGGCGAGGGAGAACACCTGCTGCTTGTGCTTGCGCCATGCCTTGCGCAGCCTCAGGAAGACGCCGGGTGCCTCCTCCTCCGACTCGAACCCGACCAGGAGGACGGCGGGCGCCTGCTCCAGGGAGGTGTAGGTGACGCCCGTACCGTCCAGGTCGCGGCCGCGGCCCGCCACCCGTGCGGCCAGGAAGTCGGCCTCCTCGCTGGTGTGCACGCGCGCGCGGAAGTCGATGTCGTTGGTGTCGAGGGCCACGCGCGCGAACTTGCTGTACGCGTAGGCGTCCTCGACGGTGAGCCGGCCGCCGGTGAGGACGCCGGCCCGGGAGCGGGCGGCGGCCAGGCCCCGGGCGGCGGCTTCGAGGGCCTCCGGCCAGGAGGCGGGTTCGAGGACGCCCTGGGCGTTGCGGACCAGCGGGGTCTCCAGGCGGTCCTTCTGCTGTGTGTACCGGAACGCGAAGCGTCCCTTGTCGCAGATCCACTCCTCGTTGACCTCGGGGTCGTCGGCGGCGAGCCGTCGCATGACCTTGCCGCGCCGGTGGTCGGTGCGGGTGGCGCAGCCGCCCGAGCAGTGCTCGCACACGGACGACGAGGAGATCAGGTCGAAGGGCCGGGAGCGGAAGCGGTACGCCGCCGAGGTGAGGGCGCCGACCGGGCAGATCTGGATGGTGTTCCCGGAGAAGTACGACTCGAACGGGTCGCCCTCGCCGGTGCCGACCTGCTGCAGCGCGCCGCGCTCCAGGAGTTCGATCATCGGGTCGCCGGCGATCTGGTTGGAGAACCGGGTGCAGCGGGCGCACAACACGCACCGCTCGCGGTCCAGGAGCACCTGGGTGGAGATCGGGACGGGCTTCTCGTAGGTGCGCTTGCGGCCGTCGAAGCGGGAGTCGGCGTTGCCGTGCGACATGGCCTGGTTCTGCAGCGGGCACTCGCCGCCCTTGTCGCAGACCGGGCAGTCCAGCGGGTGGTTGATGAGCAGCAGCTCCATCACGCCGTGCTGGGCCTTCTCGGCGACGGGCGAGGTGAGGTGAGTCTTCACCACCATCCCGTCCGTACAGGTGATCGTGCAGGAGGCCATGGGCTTGCGCTGCCCCTCGACCTCGACGATGCACTGGCGGCAGGCGCCGGCCGGGTCGAGCAGGGGGTGGTCGCAGAAGCGCGGGATCTCGATGCCGAGCTGTTCGGCGGCGCGGATGACCAGGGTGCCCTTGGGCACGCTGATCTCGATGCCGTCGATCGTCAGCGTGACGAGGTCCTCCGGCGGGACCGCCGCCGTTCCCCCCGAGGAGGGGGAACTCGTGGTCACGGTCATGCGTTCACCTCCGGGCGGTCCGCCCAGGCCGTCGACTTGGCCGGGTCGAAGGGGCAGCCCCGGCCCGTGATGTGCTGTTCGTACTCCTCGCGGAAGTACTTGAGCGAGGAGAAGATCGGGGACGCCGCGCCGTCGCCGAGGGCGCAGAAGGACTTGCCGTTGATGTTGTCGGCGATGTCGTTCAGCTTGTCGAGGTCGGACATCACGCCCTTGCCGGCCTCGATGTCGCGGAGCAACTGCACGAGCCAGTAGGTGCCTTCGCGGCAGGGGGTGCACTTGCCGCAGGACTCGTGGGCGTAGAACTCGGTCCAGCGGGTGACGGCGCGCACCACGCAGGTGGTCTCGTCGAAGCACTGGAGTGCCTTGGTGCCGAGCATGGAGCCCGCGGCGCCCACTCCTTCGTAGTCGAGGGGGACGTCGAGGTGCTCGTCGGTGAACATGGGTGTCGAGGAACCGCCCGGGGTCCAGAACTTCAGGCGGTGGCCCTCGCGCATCCCGCCGCTCATGTCGAGGAGCTGGCGCAGGGTGATGCCGAGCGGTGCCTCGTACTGGCCGGGGCTCGCGACGTGGCCGCTGAGGGAGTAGAGCGTGAAGCCGGGCGACTTCTCGCTCCCCATCGACCTGAACCATTCCTTGCCCTTGTGGAGGATGGCGGGAACCGAGGCGATGGACTCGACGTTGTTCACAACAGTCGGGCAGGCATAGAGCCCTTCGACAGCAGGGAAGGGGGGACGCAGTCGCGGTTGACCGCGGCGGCCTTCGAGCGAGTCGAGCAGTGCGGTCTCCTCACCGCAGATGTACGCGCCGGCGCCGGCGTGCACGGTGAGCTGCAGGTCGAGTCCGCTGCCGAGGATGTTCTCGCCGAGATAGCCGGCCGCGTAGGCCTCGCGGACGGCCTCGTGCAGCCGCCGCAGGACCGGGACGACTTCACCGCGCAGGTAGATGAAGGCATGCGACGACCGGATGGCGTAGCACGCGATCACGATGCCCTCGATGAGGCTGTGCGGGTTGGCGAACAGGAGCGGGATGTCCTTGCAGGTCCCGGGCTCCGATTCGTCGGCGTTGACAACTAGATAGTGCGGTTTGCCGTCTCCCTGCGGAATGAACTGCCACTTCATCCCGGTGGGGAATCCCGCGCCGCCGCGGCCGCGCAGTCCGGACTCCTTGACATAGGCGATCAGGTCGTCCGGTGACATGGCGAGCGCCTTGCGGAGCCCCTCGTATCCCTCGTGCCTCCGGTAGACGTCGAGCGTCCAGGAGCGGTCCTCGTCCCAGAAGGCCGACAGCACGGGTGCGAGCAGCTTCTCGGGGCTGGTGTCCTTGAGGTCGGGTACCACCGTCATCACTCCCCCTCCTCGGCGGCAGGCCCTGCCGGGCGCGACGGGTCGGAGGCCGAGGTCTCCTGCGGTGCGTCATGGGAACTGAGGTGCTCGGCCGGCGACGGCCGGTGCACCGGCCGGTCCTGCCGGTCCGGTGCTCCCTCTTGCGGACCTCCGCGCGGATGGACCACGCGCGCGGGTGCGGCCTCACCCCTTGCCAGGCGGAGGCCCACCAGCGACGCGGGTCCCGCACTCCCGCTCTCCTCGACGGCCCCGGGCCGCTCGTCGGGGAAGCCGGCCAGGATCCGCGCGGTCTCCTTGAAGGTGCACAGCCGGGCGCCGCGGGTGGGCTCGACGTCCCGGCCGGCGCGCAGGTCGTCGACGAGGCGTTTTGCGCTGGCCGGGGTCTGGTTGTCGAAGAACTCCCAGTTGACCATCACGACGGGCGCGAAGTCGCAGGCCGCGTTGCACTCGATGTGCTCCAGGGTGACCTTGCCGTCGCCGGTGGTCTCGCCGTTGCCGACGCCCAGGTGCTCCTGGAGGGTCTCGAAGATCGCGTCGCCGCCCATGACCGCGCACAGCGTGTTGGTGCAGACGCCCACCTGGTAGTCGCCGGAGGGCTTGCGCCGGTACATGGTGTAGAAGGTGGCGACGGCGGTGACCTCGGCCGTGGTCAGCTCCAGGACGTCCGCGCAGAACTGCATCCCGGTGCGCGTGACATGCCCTTCCTCCGCCTGCACGAGGTGCAGCAGCGGCAGCAGGGCGGACCGGGAGTCGGGGTAGCGGGCGACGATGTCGCGCGCGTCCGTCTCCAGGCGGGCCCGGACGTCGTCCGGGTAGGCGGGCGCGGGCAGCTCGGGCATGCCCAGGCTGATTCCGCGCTCCGAGGAAGAGGTGGTCACCGGTCGACGCCTCCCATCACGGGGTCGATGGACGCGACGGCGACGATGACGTCGGCGACCTGGCCGCCCTCGCACATCGCCGCCATGGCCTGCAGGTTGGTGAAGGACGGGTCGCGGAAGTGGACCCGGTAGGGGCGGGTGCCGCCGTCGGACACGGCGTGTACGCCGAGTTCGCCCTTGGGGGACTCGACGGCCGCGTAGGCCTGGCCGGGCGGGACCCGGAAGCCCTCGGTGACCAGCTTGAAGTGGTGGATCAGGGCCTCCATGGAGGTGCCCATGATCTTCTTGATGTGGTCGAGGGAGTTGCCGAGTCCGTCCGGCCCGAGGGCGAGCTGGGCGGGCCAGGCGATCTTCTTGTCGGCGACCATGACCGGTCCGGGCTGGAGCCGGTCCAGGCACTGCTCGACGATGCCGAGCGACTGGCGCATCTCCTCCAGGCGGACCAGGAAGCGGCCGTAGGCGTCGCAGGTGTCGGCGGTCGGGATCTCGAAGTCGTACGTCTCGTAGCCGCAGTAGGGCTGTGCCTTGCGCAGGTCGTGCGGCAGGCCCGCGGCGCGCACGATCGGGCCGGTGGCGCCGAGGGCCATGCAGCCGGCCAGGTCGAGGTAGCCGATGTCCTGCATGCGGGCCTTGAAGATGGGATTCCCGGTGGCGAGCTTGTCGTACTCCGGGAGGTTCTTGCGCATCTTCTTCACGAACTCGCGGATCTGGTCGACCGCGCCGGGCGGCAGGTCCTGGGCGAGGCCGCCGGGGCGGATGTAGGCGTGGTTCATCCGCAGGCCGGTGATGAGTTCGTAGAGATCGAGAATCATTTCACGATCACGGAAGCCGTAGATCATGATCGTGGTGGCGCCGAGTTCCATGCCGCCGGTGGCGATGCACACCAGGTGGGAGGAGAGCCGGTTCAGCTCCATCAGGAGCACCCGGATGATCTTGGCGCGCTCGCTGATCTGGTCCTCGATGCCGAGGAGCTTCTCGACGGCGAGACAGTAGGCGGTCTCGTTGAAGAAGGACGTCAGGTAGTCCATGCGGGTCACGAACGTGGTGCCCTGCGTCCACGTGCGGAACTCGAGGTTCTTCTCGATGCCGGTGTGCAGGTAGCCGATGCCGCAGCGGGCCTCGGTGACCGTCTCGCCGTCGATCTCCAGGATGAGGCGGAGCACTCCATGGGTGGACGGGTGCTGGGGACCCATGTTGACGACGATGCGTTCGTCGTCGGCGCGGGCCGCGGACTGGACGATCTCGTCCCAGTCGCCGCCGGTGACCGTGTATACGGTGCCCTCGGTGGTTTCGCGGGCGGCTGCTGACTGTGTGCTCACGAGTACGACCTCCGCTGGTCCGGAGCCGGGATCTGGGCGCCCTTGTACTCGACGGGGATGCCGCCGAGCGGGTAGTCCTTGCGCTGCGGATGGCCCTGCCAGTCGTCCGGCATCATGATCCGCGTCAGGGCCGGGTGACCGTCGAAGACGATCCCGAAGAAGTCGTAGGTCTCGCGCTCGTGCCAGTCGTTGGTGGGATAGACCGGGACCAGCGACGGGATGTGCGGGTCGGCGTCCGGGGCGCTGACCTCCAGGCGGATCAGCCGGTTGTGGGTGATCGAGCGCAGGTGGTAGACGGCGTGCAGCTCGCGGCCCTTGTCGTGCAGGTAGTGGACGCCGCTGACGCCGGTGCACAGTTCGAAGCGCAGGGCGGGGTCGTCGCGCAGGGTGCGGGCGACGCGCGGAAGATGCTCGCGCTCGATGTGGAAGGTGAGCTCGCCGCGGTCGACGACCGTCTTCTCGATGGCGTTGTCCGGGAGCAGTCCCTGCTCCTCCAGGGCGCCTTCGAGCTCGTCGGCGACCTCGTCGAACCAGCCGCCGTAGGGGCGGGCGGCCGGTCCCGGGAGGCGGACCGAGCGGACCAGGCCGCCGTAGCCGGAGGTGTCGCCGCCGTTGTTGGCGCCGAACATGCCGCGCTGGACGCGGATCTCCTCTCCGCCCTGGCCGCGCTGGCCGGGGAGGTTGTCGGCGGCCAGGTCCTTCTCGGGGTTGACCCCGTTGTGGCCGTTCACGTCGCTCACCGCAGCAGCCCCTTCATCTCGATCGTGGGCAGGGCCTTGAGCGCCGCCTCCTCCGCCTCCCGGGCCGCTTCCTTCGCGTTGACGCCGAGCTTGGAGGTCTGGATCTTCTGGTGGAGCTTGAGGATCGCGTCCATCAGCATCTCGGGGCGGGGCGGGCAGCCCGGCAGGTAGATGTCGACGGGGACGATGTGGTCGACGCCCTGGACGATCGCGTAGTTGTTGAACATGCCGCCCGATGAGGCGCAGACGCCCATGGAGATCACCCACTTGGGGTTGGGCATCTGGTCGTAGACCTGCCTGAGCACCGGCGCCATCTTCTGGCTGACCCGGCCGGCGACGATCATGAGGTCGGCCTGGCGGGGTGAGCCGCGGAAGACCTCCATGCCGAAGCGGGCCAGGTCGTAGCGGCCGGCGCCGGTGGTCATCATCTCGATGGCGCAGCAGGCGAGGCCGAAGGTGGCGGGGAAGACGGACGCCTTGCGCACCCAGCCCGCGGCCTGCTCGACGGTGGTCAGCAGGAAGCCGCTCGGCAGCTTTTCTTCGAGTCCCATGTCCAAAGACCCCTCAGTCCCATTCCAGGCCGCCGCGCCGCCAGACGTATGCGTAGGCGACGAAGACGGTGAGCACGAAGAGCAGCATCTCCACGAGCCCGAAAACACCCAGGGCGTCGAAGGTGACGGCCCACGGGTAGAGGAAGACGATCTCGATGTCGAAGACGATGAAGAGCATCGCCGTCAGGTAGTACTTGATCGGGAAACGCCCGCCGCCGGCCGGCGTGGGGGTCGGCTCGATACCGCACTCGTAGGCTTCGAGCTTGGCGCGGTTGTACCGCTTCGGACCGATCAGCGTGGCCATGACCACGGAGAAGATCGCAAAGCCTGCCCCGAGGGCTCCCAGTACGAGGATGGGCGCATAGGCGTTCACCGCTCCTCGCTCCTCTCAGTCGGCACTGACTGGTGGCGGTTCGGATCGGGCTCCCCACCTGCCTCGTCCGTCCCGCGAACCCCGCGCGTCCCAGGCGAAGATCGCGAACATGTGAAGCAGGTCACAAGCCCAACTGCCTCGCATCTTATGCCTGCCGCTCTGTGATCTGCGACACGGGGTATTCCACAAGCTTTGTGATCTCCACCACCTGACGATCGATCATGAAGTCGGATGAGTGGTGATCTTCGTACGCGAAGCGTTCAGCTGATCACCAGAAGTGACAATTTCGACCGTTGATGCAGACCAGATGGGGTCGCGAGCGGGCGTCTCTATATCAAGAGGGTTCCTCTGCATGCAAATTCGCCGTGGACGAGACCCCTTGATAGTGAGCCGCGTTCACACATCAGAGGGAGGTTCGGCGGCCGATGTGGACGCGTGCGCGCGTTCACGAACCCGGACGCGCGAGACGCGCCTCCACCGGTAACCGTTCCGTGACCTCCACCACATCGATGAGAGGCGCCTGAGAACGGGGCTTGGCCAACCATCCCGACCGATGGTAGGCGGGGGGCAATCCGGACGTAACAGCGAAAGAACGTGATCACGGGCTTGATCACAGGAGTCCGCAATGTCCGTTACGGCGTCAATAAAGGAAGACGCGCGAGGGATTCGCCGTCTCGATTGAGCAACTGTGGCGCAGCACACGTTTCTTGTAGATATGAAGGAGCCCCTGATACCGGTTGTTCCCATGTCCCACACCGCTCACATACGCAGCCACCGAAAACCCCGCCGCAGCGCGACGACAAGCATCGCCGTGCGCGCCGGAGTTGCCAGTGGCGTCCTCGGCATGGCAGCGGCGGGCGCGGCCTCGGCGAGTGCCGCCGAACCCGTGACGCAGACGCTCGAACTGCCCACCCTGACGGCCGATCTGGCCACCCAGGTGGCCCAGTCCGCCGACGCCACGCAGCAGGCTGCGGCGAACTACACCCTCCAGGCCGAGCGCGACGCGGCTGCCGCAAATGCCGCGAAGCAGGCCAAGGCGGACCTCGCCGAGGCCAAGCAGAAGGCCGAGGCCAAGAAGAAGAAGGCCGAGGAGGCCCGCAAGGCCGCCGCTGAGCGCGCCGCCTCGCGCAGCGCCGAGCGGACCACCCTCAGCGCCTCCACGACCTCCAGCGCCGCCACGAGCACGTCCACGGCGACCGGTTCGGCGGCCGCGGTGGTCGCCTTCGTGAAGGCACAGATCGGCGACGCCTACGTCTCCGGCGGCACGGGCCCCAACTCGTGGGACTGCTCGGGCCTCGTCCAGGCCGCCTTCAAGTCGGTCGGTGTCAGCCTGCCGCGCGTCTCCCAGGACCAGTCGACGCAGGGCACCCAGGTCTCGCTGAGCAACCTCCAGCCCGGCGACATCCTCTACTGGGGCAGCGCCGGCAGCGCGTACCACGTGGCGGTGTACGTGGGCGACGGCATGTTCGTGGGCGCGCAGAACCCCTCCAGCGGCGTCGGTGAGCACCCGCTGTCGTACGACCCGCCGACCGGCGCGGTGCGGGTGCTCTGACAACCCGGGCAACCAAGACAACTCAGGCATCGCACAAGCACGGTAGGGCCGCAGCCGCTCGGGGGCAGCGGCCCTTCCGGCGTACCCGCCCGGCCACGGATCGCCCCGCCGTGCGGGTCACCCTCCCCCCGGCCGGTTTTCCACAGGCCGCAGCCCCTCGCGAGGGTTTTCCACAGGCCCGCCCGTGATCCGGTGACTCCTGGGATGCTCGGTGCAGGCCGCTCGCACACGGTGCGGCCGCCCCGAGATCCGAGAAGGAGAACATCGCGATGCCACGCGTCTTCGTCCAGGGCAACCCCATGGACTACTACCCCCGGCACGCCCCCGAAGCCCGGCGCGGATCGGTGCGCCGGATCACCGAGACCGGTGAGGACGTCCTGCACAAGCCGTGCCGGGACGTCACCGAGTTCGGCCCCGACCTCGCCGCGCTCATCGACGACATGTTCCGCACCATGTACATCGCCGAGGGAGCCGGCCTCGCGGCGAACCAAGTCGGGGTCGACCTGCGGCTCTTCGTGTACGACTGCCCCGACGGCGACGGTATCCGACATGTCGGGCACATCGTCAACCCCGTCCTGGAGGCACCGGACCCGGCCGGGCGGCGGCTGCTCGACAAGGGGGAGGGCTGCCTGTCGGTGCCGGGGGCGGTGATGGAGGTGCCGCGGCCGGACCGCGCGGTCGTGCACGGCCGGGACAAGGAAGGCAATCCGCTCACCATCGAGGGAACGGGGTATTTCGCCCGCTGCCTGGCGCACGAGACCGACCATGTGAACGGGCGCGTGTATCTCGAGCGCCTGTCCAGGCGGGAGCGGAAGGAAGCGCTGCGGCAGATGGCGGACCGGCGGGAGGACGTCTACGCCCGCCGGGCCGCCCACATCGAGGCGACCGGCTCCTAGGAGCGGTCAGGCCTTCGGGGCCACCTTGCTCAGGCCGTTGATGATGCGGTCCATCGCGTCGCCGCCGGTCGGGTCGGTGAGGTTCGCCAGGAGCTTCAGGGTGAACTTCATCAGCAGCGGGTGGGTCAGGCCGCGCTGGGCGGCGATCTGCATGACCTTCGGGTTGCCGATGAGCTTCACGAAGGCGCGGCCCAGGGTGTAGTAGCCGCCGTAGGTGTCCTTGAGGACGCGCGGGTAGCGCTGCAGGGCCAGCTCGCGCCCGCTGGGCGTGGCCCGCGCGTGGGCCTGGACGATGACGTCGGCGGCGATCTGGCCGGATTCCATGGCGTAGGCGATGCCCTCACCGTTGAAGGGGTTCACCAGGCCGCCGGCGTCGCCGACGAGGAGGAGGCCGCGGGTGTAGTGGGGCTGGCGGTTGAAGGCCATGGGGAGGGCGGCGCCGCGGATCGGGCCGGTCATGTTCTCGGGGGTGTAGCCCCAGTCCTCGGGCATGGAGGCGCACCAGGCCTTGAGGACCTCGCGCCAGTCCAGTTCCTTGAAGGAGTCGGAGGTGTTCAGGACGCCGAGACCCACGTTGGAGGTGCCGTCGCCCATGCCGAAGATCCAGCCGTAGCCGGGAAGGAGGCGGTCCTGGGGGCCGCGGCGGTCCCAGAGTTCCAGCCAGGACTCCAGGTAGTCGTCGTCGTGCCGGGGGGAGGTGAAATAGGTCCGGACGGCCACGCCCATCGGGCGGTCCTCGCGGCGGTGCAGGCCCATCGCGAGGGAGAGCCGGGTGGAGTTGCCGTCGGCGGCCACGACGAGTGGCGCGTGGAAGGTGACTTCGCGCTTCTCCTCGCCGAGCTTGGCGTGCACGCCGGTGATCCGGCCGGTGCGGTCGTCGACGATCGGGGCGCCGACGTTGCAGCGCTCGTAGAGGCGGGCGCCCGCCTTCTGCGCCTGGCGGGCGAGCTGTTCGTCGAAGTCGTCGCGCTTGCGGACCAGGCCGTAGTCGGGGAAGGAGGCGAGATCCGGCCAGTCGAGCTGGAGGCGGGTGCCGCCGCCGATGATGCGCAGGCCCTTGTTGCGCAGCCAGCCGGCCTCCTCGGAGATGTCGATGCCCATGGCGACCAGCTGTTTCACCGCGCGCGGGGTGAGTCCGTCGCCGCACACCTTCTCGCGCGGGAACTCGGTCTTCTCCAGCAGGAGGACGTCGAGGCCGGACTTGGCGAGGTGGTAGGCCGTCGTGGAGCCGGCTGGCCCCGCGCCGACGACGATGACATCGGCGGTGTTTTCGGAGAGGGGCTCGGTCACGGCGGGGGCTCCCCAAGGCTCGAAATCTGCGTGCCGACCGGCACTGGACATGGGCAGTCTATTCAGCGGTACTGATCACCCTGCTGAAGGGCTGTCCCTGTGAACCGAGCTCTCCCCGCGGTACGGCTGCGTGTACCCACGCACGAGGACGCGTTCGCCTGGCACCGGGTCTTCGACGACCCCGAGGTCATGGAGTTCCACGGCGGCCGGGCCGCCGAGCTGTCCGTCTACGAGGAGCTCACCGCACGCCAGCGCCGGCACGACGCGGAGCTCGGCTTCTGCCTGTGGACGATGACCGACGAGACCGGGCAGGTCATCGGGTTCACCGGCGCCCAGCCGTGGGCGCCGGACTGGGGACCCCGGGGTGAGATCGAGATCGGCTGGCGGCTCGGGCGGGCCCACTGGGGCAAGGGGTACGTGACGGCGGCGGCGCACATGACGCTGGGGCGGCTGCGGGCGGCGGGCGTGCCGACGGTGGTGGCGATGGTGCGGCCGGGCAACGAGCGGTCCGTCGCGGTGACCCGGCGCCTCGGGATGGAACTGCGGGAGACGTTCCCGCACCCGCGCCTGCCGGAGGAGGCGCTCTGCTTCCGGCTCGACCTGCGGGGCGGCAGCGCACCTAACTACACAGAGTGACGATCTGTTACAGAAAGACACTTGGCGCTTCCGGCCGCCGCGTGCCGGGGTTACCCTTCCAGTACCGCTGGGGGTGACATCTGTGCATATAACACCCAAAACACCCGAAGTGCGCGTGCCACGGCTGGTCGGACTGATGGCCGTGGACGCGCGCGAGACCGCCCGGTCGCGGGGTCTGTTCCTCAACGCGCCGGACCGGCCCGACTTCCACCTCACGGTCGTCGACTACGTCGTGCGCCAGTTCCCGCAGCCCGGTGCCGAGGTGCCGCGGGACTCGATGGTGTACGTGTGGTTCGACTTCGGTGAGGGCGAGGGCGGCGGAGGAGTGCGCGAGCCACGCATCCCACGGCCGCCCAGTGGCGGGCTGCAGCGGGAGCTGGACCAGCCCGGGGACAACACCTTCGAGGTGAGCAGCCTGTGAGTCACCGGCCGGCGAGTCCCGGGCCGGCGTGTCCCACGCTGGCGAGTCCCAGGCCGGGGCTCAGGCCTCCTTGAAGCCCCGGTGCAGGGCGACGATCCCGCCGGTGAGGTTGCGCCAGGCCACCTTCGACCAGCCCGCCTCGCGCAGCCGGCCGGCCAGCGCGGGCTGGTCGGGCCAGGCGCGGATGGACTCGGCGAGGTAGACGTAGGCGTCCGGGTTGGAGGAGACCGCGCGGGCGACCGGCGGCAGGGCGCGCATCAGGTACTCGGTGTAGACGGTCCGGAAGGGCGCCCAGGTCGGGTGCGAGAACTCGCAGATCACGACCCTGCCGCCAGGCCGCGTCACCCGGTACATCTCACGCAGGGCCGCGTCGGTGTCCTGGACGTTGCGCAGCCCGAAGGAGATCGTCACGGCGTCGAAGGTGTCGTCCCCGAACGGCAGCCGGGTGGCGTCCCCGGCGGTGAAGGGCATCCAGGCGTTGCGCCGCTTGCCCACCTGGAGCATGCCCAGGGAGAAGTCGCAGGGCACGACGTAGGCGCCGGCCCGGACGAACGGCTGGGAGGAGGTGCCCGTGCCGGCCGCCAGGTCCAGGATCTTCTGCGCGGGGCGCGCGTCGACCGCCTTGGCGACCTCCTTCCGCCACTGCCGGTCCTGGCCGAGCGACAGGACGTCGTTGGTCAGGTCGTACCGTTCCGCCACGTCGTCGAACATCGAGGCGACTTCGTGCGGCTGCTTGTTCAGGGAAGCGCGGGTCACGCCTGCCATTCTTGCAGCACGCCCTCAGGGCAGAAGCTTCGGCTTCTTCTTCGCGGCCACGTCCTCCACCCAGCCGCACGCCACGACGAACACCGCGATCAGGATCCAGCCGACGCCGAACATGAACCACTGGCTGTCCAGCGGGAGCCATTTCTCGAACGCGGGCACGTTCCACATCTGGTCGATCAGCGGGACCGCGAGGACCAGGGCGATCTCGTGCCAGAGGTAGATCGTCACCGCGCGGGCGTTGAAGATCGTGACCGTCCGGTCGAGCTTCCGGTAGCGGGTCAGCCAGGCGAAGTCGATCTTGAAGTAGGCCTTCGCCCACATCAGCAGCATCACGAACCCGGCGGACCAGAACGCCTGCGCGAGGGGGTTCTCGTCCAGGTCGTAGGTGCCGAAGTCGGCCTGGTGCGAGAAGGCGTACCAGCCGCCGTAGCCGACGGCGGCGAACGAGCCCACGATCACCAGGCCCGGCTTCATCCGCCGGAGCACGCCGTCGCGGTGCGCGAAGCCGAGGATCCAGCAGAAGAGGTAGGTCGACAGGTCCCACAGGGCGCTGCCGAAGCGGTTGTCCGGGCCGGACCAGACGAAGTTCAGCACCAGGATCGGGGCGAGGGACAGCAGGAGCACCGGGATCGGGGCCTTGCGGAAGATGCACAGCAGCGCCGGGGAGAGGAGGACGAACCAGAGGTAGGTGCGCAGGTACCAGAGGATCTCCCAGGCCTGCTCGCCCCACGCGTTGCCCGGCGGGTCGCCGAGCGGCACGATCCAGTAGACGATCTGCCAGCCCGGCATCCAGTCGTGGATCAGCATCGCCAGGACGACGAAGAAGCCCCAGAACCAGAAGGGCGGGAGAAGACGGCGGAGGCGGCTCTTGACGACCTTCGGAGCGGGGCGCTCCAGGGACTTCGCCATGAGGGTGCCGGCGAGGCCGAACATGATGCCCATGGAGGGGAACACCATGCCGCACCAAGCCCAGCCGAAGGTGTGGTAGGTGACGACGCGGATCAGGGCGACGGCGCGGAGGGTGTCGAAGTAGCGGTCCCTTGCGGGGGGCTTGGGCCGACGGTCGGCTTCCGGCTCCGGTTCCACCAGGGGCAGTGGGGCCGTCTGATCAGGCACCGGAGTGTAGGAGTAGCCGGCGTACGGCTGCTGGGCGTACTGCTGCTGGCCGTAGGAGCCGGAGTCGTAGCCGTTGTAGCCCTGCTGGTACGGGTTCTGCTGGTACGGGTTCTGCTGGTCCCAGGTCATCAGCCGCTCACTCCTGCCGGGGTGCCGACCTCGCCGGTGCGCTTGAGTTTCTGCCAGCGCAGGCGGCCGCCGGTGAGGGCGGTGATGCAGGAGTGGATGAGGACGAGGTACATCATCTGGCGGTAGGCCAACTGCTGCAGCGGCATCATCGCGAGGTACCGGTACCTCTCCTTGTCCAGGCGGAACGCGTAGGCAGCGCAGGCCAGTTGGATGCCGAGGACGGCGAGCCAGGCCAGCAGGGCCGCCTCGAAGTCGACGAAGATCATGGAGTAGACCGTGAACACGTCGATGAGCGGGGCGAAGACCGGGGTGACGATCTGGAAGAGGACGACCAGGGGCATGCCGACGCGGCCGAAGCGGCCCGAAGCGCCCTTGTCCGTCAGGGACTTGCGGTGCTTCCACAGGGCCTGCATGGTGCCGTAGGACCAGCGGTAGCGCTGGGACCACAGCTGCTTCAGCGAACCGGGCGCCTCCGTCCAGGCCTTGGCGTGCTCCTGGTAGACGACCCGCCAGCCCGCGCGGTGCATGGCGATGGTGATGTCGGTGTCCTCGGCGAGGGTGTCCTCGCTCATCCCGCCGACCCCCAGGACCGCCTCGCGGCGGAACGCGCCGATGGCACCGGGGATGGTGGGCATGCAGCGCAGCAGGTCGTACATGCGGCGGTCGAGGTTGAAGCCCATCACGTACTCGATGTGCTGCCAGGCGCCGATGACCGTGTTGCGGTTGCCGACCTTGGCGTTGCCGGCGACCGCGCCGACCTCGGGGTCGGCGAACGGCTGCACCAGGTGCCGTACCGTGTCCGGCTCGAAGACCGTGTCGCCGTCCATCATCACGACGATGTCGTAACTGGCGTTGCGGACGCCGTTGTTGAGGGCGGCGGGCTTGCCCGCGTTCTCCTGGCGGATGACCCGGACGTTGGGCATGCCGAGCTTGTCGGCGGCGGCGCGGGCGATCTCCGAGGTGCCGTCCGTGGAGCCGTCGTCGACGACGATGACCTCGATCGGGTGGGTGCTCTGCGCCAGCGACTCCAGGGTGTTGGCGATGCACTCCTTCTCGTTGTACGCCGGGACGATCACGCTCACCGGCCGGGTGACGGTCGGCCCCCAGCTGAACCGGCGTTTGTTGCGCTGTCTGTAGTGGCGGCGGGCGATGAGCAGCATCATCCCGAAGCGGCCCATCACCGCGACGCCGACGACGAACAGCAGGCTGGAGAGGACGGGGAGGGCCCACTCGGCTATCGCGACCGCCACGATGAGGGCCTTGCCCTCGTAGAGGGTCATGCCGGTGGCGGTGCGGTGGGCGGCCTGGAGGCGGGAGACGGCGGCGCCTCCAGCGCCCGCACCGGTGCCGGTGCCTGTGCCTGTGCCGGTCCCGCCGTTGGGGACGGTGCCGGTCACGCCCGCCTCGGTGAGGCCGGTGGTGGTCTGGCTCTGGCCGTTCGTGGCGGAGCTCGCGGCGGCGGCCTGCCGGCTCGCGGCGTTGCGCTTCTCGATGACTCCGCTGACGGTGGTGAAGGTGTAGCCCTTCGCCTTCATCTTCTCGATGTACTGCGGCAGCGCCTTGATGGTCTGCGAGCGTTCGCCGCCGGCGTCGTGGAACAGGACGGCGGCGCCCTTGGTGCCGCTCGGGGTGGCCCACTTGACGATCTTCGATACGCCCGGCTTCTTCCAGTCGTCGCTGTCGGTGTCGACGAAGACGCTGCTGTAGCCCTCGTCGCCGAGCTTCTTGTAGACCGGCCAGCTGTAGTTGTCGATGGCGTCCGTCTCCGAGGAGTACGGCGCGCGGAAGAGGGTCGTGGTGATGCCG
Organism: Streptomyces sp. NPDC001507; assembly: GCF_042894765.1. Lineage (NCBI taxonomy): Bacteria > Bacillati > Actinomycetota > Actinomycetes > Kitasatosporales > Streptomycetaceae > Streptomyces > Streptomyces sp. NPDC001507. Next base: position 169,280 of record NZ_JBIAVV010000009.1, on the reverse strand, counting down.
GCCGCGCCCGCCAGCGCGAGCTGCGTCTGCTGCATCTCGCGGTTGATCCGGGCGTCGCTCTGGTACGAGAGGTCGACGTGCGTGAACGTGTGGATGCCGACCTCGTTGCCCTGCCGGACCATCGTCTTCACGATGCCCGGGTAGCGCGACACCATCGAGCCGACCAGGAAGAACGTGGCGGGTACGTCGTACTGCTTCAGGATCTTGAGGACCTGCGGGGTGTAGGTCGGGTTCGGGCCGTCGTCGAAGGTGAGGGCGATGGTCTTGGAGGGGACCGAGACGGTGGTCGCCTGGCCGCCCCGGAAGGTGAGGATGGGACCGCCGTCGAGGACCTTGTCCGGGACCTTGCTCGAGCTGGCTCCGGTGCGCACCCGCTGGTCGCCGCCGACCTCTGCGCGCAGATAGCCGTCGAGCAGCATCACGCAGGTCAGCGCCAGCAGGAGCAGCAGGGCGAGGATGACACGTGGTTTCTGCAGCGCCGCGGCCCGGCCCGCCGCCCGCTCGATGCGGGTGGGGGCGCGCCTGCGGCCGCGTGCGGACGTCGGAGTGGTCATGGGGAGAGGCCTGCGTTCCCGGTCAGTCCGCGGTGGCGGATGCGGAGGCGGACGGGGTGGCGGATGGGGTGGCGGCGGTCGAGGGCGGCGCCGAGGGGCGGCCGCTGGGCAGGCCGGCCTGCCGGCCGATGCCGCCCTGCGGGCGTTCGCCGATGGGGGCGTTGCCGGCGCGCGCGAAGTCGGGGATCAGCGAGTCCGGGGTGAGCGAGGTTCCCCAGCCCATGAAGGCGGCGCCGAGCACTCCGGTGTAGGCGAGGCAGACGACGCCGAGGAGGAGGCCGACGCGCCGCAGCACCTTGGAGCGGCGCCCGGAGGAGTCGACGAAGACGGGCCCCTCGGCAGCCCCGTTGCCTTGTTTGCGGCGGCGACCGCGCCCCGCGGCGCGGCTTTCGATGGCAGGCTCGGATTGCATTCCACGGATATTAGGGAGCCTTTATGTGATCGCCTTCGGAGTTCTTGTGAGGCGCCCATGAGAAACCCCTTAGCCTGTCTTTTCGCTGAGAGATTCTGTGAACACCTGCGGCGGCGGGCAGGGGCGGGAAACCGCCTGAACGCCCTTTTCGCGGCGCACCTTTCGCCCTGTTCGCGCCCTCCATTCCATGAGGTTTCTATGTATTGATCGAACCGATGAACACCATGACCGTGTGAGACGTTTTCCTTTGGAATCAGGCTTTGTTTCGAGCCTGAGACACAAATCACGAGAGCGGGTGCGTGTTAATGCGGAGTTTCCTCAGGCCGGCTGCTGGGCTTACCTGCCTGTTTGCCATGGCAGTCACGGGGTGCTCCTCGGGTTCCGGCGCCACGTCGGACGCGGCGCCCGCACCGTCGAAGAAGGCGTCGGCGTCCGCGTCGGCGTCCGCGAGCGAGGCCGACGGGTCGGGCGGGTCGGACGGGTCCGGCACGTCCTACGCGCCCTACGTCAGCGCGACGGAGGCCGCCGGCACGGACGACGCGGGGTCACCTTCGACGTACAACCTGGCCTTCGTGATCGCAGACGGCAGCAGCTGCACGCCCGCGTGGAACGGGGCGGACGCCATAGGCAGTTCGACCGTGAAGTCGCGGATCTCCAAGCTGAAGGAGGAAGGCGCGTCGGTCCGGGTGTCCTTCGGCGGGGCCTCCGGCAAGGAACTGGCGACGACCTGCTCCAGCGCGTCGCAACTCGCCGCCGCGTACGGCGCCGCGCTGGACGCCGCGGGCTCCGCGCAGGCCGACTTCGACATCGAGGGCGACACGCTGACCGACTCCGGCTCGGTCACCCTGCGGTCGCAGGCGATCGCGCTGCTCCAGACGGAACGGCCGGACCTGAAAATCTCCTTCACGCTCCCCGTGATGCCGTCCGGGCTGGACTCCGGCAGCCTCGCGCTGCTGGCGTCCGCGAACAAGTACGACGTGCAGGTCTCGACGGTCAACATCATGACCATGAACTACGGCGAGTCGTACGACGGGGACATGGGCGACTACGCGCTCACCTCGGCGAGGGCCGCGCACACGCAGCTGAAGAAGGTGTTCGGGCTGTCGGACGCGGCAGCGTGGGGCGGGATGGCGCTGACGTCGATGATCGGGGTCAACGACGTCGACGGGGAGACGTTCTCGTTGTCCGACGCGAAGGACGTACGGGCGTTCGCGGAGGAGGAGGGGGTCGCGTGGGTGTCGATGTGGTCGACGTTCCGGGACGTGCAGTGTGAGAGCGGGGCTGCTTCGCAGGATGACGCCGCGACGAACTGCAGTGGGGTGACGCAGAGTTCGGGGGCGTTCGGGGAGGCGTTTGCCGGTTGAGTGCCGTCTGCGGGACGGTCCCGGTTGAGTGCCGTCTGCGGGGCGGTGGGGCTTGACCGCGCAGCTCCCCGCGCCCCCGGAAAACCTCCTAGCGCCGTCTGTGGACAAGGCGGCCCGCGCACACCGTGGCGATACACTCCCCCGCCTCGTCGAACACCGCCAGGTCGGCCCGGGCGGTCCGCACGATCGTCGGCGTCGGGGGCGTACCCGGCAGAACCGCCACGTCGTTGCGGTCCGCCGCCGCGCGCAGTCCGGGTGAGTCGACGTACCGCTCGAGGACCGCGGCCGCCCCCGTCTTCAGCACGGCGTGCACGCGCTCCCGTGGGCTCGGGGCGTCCGGGAGCGGAGCCTCGTGGATGCGGGCGGGGCCCAGGGCGCCGCCCGGCCAGGTGCGGACCCGCGCCCCCGGGAAGCGGTCACGCAGGTCCTCGTACGCCCCGACCGCGGCGATCCGGTCCGCCACGACGGCCACCGCGCCGTTCTCGACCGGTTCGGCGTCCCAGGTGACGAAGACCCGGTCCGCCGTGTGAATCGTCTCCACCGGTACGTCAGTTGGAGGCGAGGAGCTTCAGCTCGGGATGGGCGGTGCCGCCCTCGATCGCCGTCGAGGAGATGTGGGACATCACCCGCTCGTCGACCGGGTCGTTCGCCGGGTCGTCGTGGACCACGAGGTGCTCGTAGGTCGTGGCGCGCTGCGCCGGGACGCGGCCCGCCTTGCGGATCAGGTCGATGATCTCCAGGCGGTTGGAACGGTGCTTGGCGCCGGCGGAGGAGACGACGTTCTCCTCCAGCATGATCGAGCCGAGGTCGTCCGCGCCGTAGTGGAGCGAGAGCTGGCCGACCTCCTTGCCGGTCGTCAGCCAGGAGCCCTGGATGTGGGCGACGTTGTCCATGAAGAGGCGGGCGATCGCGATCATCCGCAGGTACTCGAAGAGCGTGGCCTGCGTGCGGCCCTTCAGGTGGTTGTTCTCGGGCTGGTAGGTGTACGGGATGAAGGCGCGGAAGCCGCCCGTGCGGTCCTGGACGTCCCGGATCATCCGCAGGTGCTCGATGCGCTCGGCGTTGGTCTCACCGGTGCCCATCAGCATGGTCGACGTGGACTCGACGCCCAGCCGGTGCGCCGTCTCCATGATCTCCAGCCAGCGCTCGCCGCTCTCCTTGAGGGGCGCGATGGCCTTGCGGGGGCGCTCGGGCAGGAGCTCCGCGCCGGCGCCCGCGAAGGAGTCCAGGCCGGCCTCGTGGATGCGGGTGATGGCCTCCTCGACGGAGACGCCGGAGATCCGGGCCATGTGCTCGACCTCGGAGGCGCCGAGGGAGTGGATCACCAGCTGCGGGAACGCGTCCTTGATCGCCTTGAAGTGCTTCTCGTAGTACTCGACGCCGTAGTCCGGGTGGTGACCGCCCTGGAACATGATCTGGGTGCCGCCCAGTTCGACCGTCTCCGCGCAGCGGCGCAGGATGTCGTCGAGGTCGCGGGTCCAGCCCTTGGCGGTGTCCTTGGGGGCCGCGTAGAAGGCGCAGAACTTGCACGCCGTGACGCACACGTTCGTGTAGTTGATGTTCCGCTCGATGATGTACGTCGCGATGTGCTCGGTGCCCGCGTACCGGCGGCGGCGTACCGCGTCGGCGGCTGCGCCCAGCGCGTGCAGCGGGGCGTCGCGGTAGAGGTCGAGCGCCTCTTCCGGCGTGATCCGCCCACCGGCAGCGGCACGGTCGAGGACGGACTGAAGGTCGGCCTTCTCGGTCACCGGGCGCGTCCCTTTCGTAATGGCTTGCGGACGGACCGAACCAGCCTACGCCAGCCCCGCGCCCGCCCCTCGAACGGCCTGGCCTCAGGCCGTGTACGCCCCCACCAGCAGCCCCGCGAACGCCCCCGCGATCAGGAACGGCCCGAACGCGATCGCCGTCTTGCGTCCCCCCCGCCGTACGACGACGAGCGCGCCGCCGTAGAGGGCGCCCAGCAGGAAACCGGCGAAGGTGCCGAGCAGCACGGTGGGCCAGCCGTACCAGCCGAGGACGGCGCCCGCGCCGAGGGCGAGCTTGACGTCGCCGAAGCCCATGCCGCCCGGGTTGACGAGGAAGAGGACGAAGTAGGCGCCGGCGAGGGCGAGGGCCGCGTAGAGGGAGGTGAGCCAGTCGCCGGCGTGCTCGGGAAGCAGGGCGGCCGCCCCGAGGAGGGCGAGGGTGGCGGCCGCGAGGGGGAGTGTGAGGGGGTCGGGGAGGCGCTGCACCCGGAAGTCCACCGACGCGAGCAGGACGCCGACGGGGGCCAGGAGCAGCCAGACGGCGAGTTCGGGACGGGTGCCGGTGGCTAGCGCCAGGGCGGCGCAGACGAGGGCGGTGGCGAGGGCGAGGGCGAGGGAGGCGGGTGCGGGTGCGGGTGCGGGTGCGTGGGTGGTTGCGGTTTTGGGGTTCCCACCCGCACCACCCGTGACAGTTTCGTGGTCGGGTGCGGGTGGCCCCTGTGGGGCGTTCCCGCCGTCGGCGGCAGCCGGTTCGTGGGCAGCGGGTTCGGCGGCGCAGGGTTCAGCGGCCGAGGGTTCAGCGGCGGAGGGTTCGGCGGAGAGGGATTCGGCGGTGGTGGGTTCGGCGGCCGTCGTCGCGCAGGTGCCGCAGGGCACGCGGCCCAGCCAGCCCTTTACGGGGTGGCCGGCGAGGCACTGGACGCGCCACTCCTCCCCCGCCGGTACCGAGAAGCGGTACGCGGCGCGGGGCAGCAGGGACCCGGCCGTCGCGCCCCAGAGGGCGGCGGCGGCCGGGAGGGCGACGTCGAGGGCGGTGGTCATCCGGTGGCGGCGGCGCCGTCGCGCCAGGTGGGGAGGAGTTCGTCGAGGAGGGCCTCGGTGCGCGGGGGCAGGCCGCGCGCACCGCTGCGGGCGATCAGGTCGGCGGCGAGGGCGCGCAGCCGGTCCGGGTCGCCGGTGGCGTGCGTGGCGCGCAGCAGCTCGTTCCAGAGGCGCTCGTCCTCCGGCGCGGTCCGCAGGGCCGCGCCGAGTGCCTCGATCGCCTTCTCCGCGCGGTCCTTCTCCAGGTGGAACGCGGACAGCGCGAGGCCGATGTCGGCGACGAGCAGCGGGAGCTGGGCGTCGATGATCTCGTGGGTGAGCCAGCGGTAGCGGCCCTCCGCGCGGTCGGCGAGCAGCGGGCCGCGCACCAGGACGAGCGCGTCGGTGAGGAGGCGGCCGCGGACCGCGCGGCTCTCGACGCCCTTGCCCTGGGTGGCCTCGTAGTAGAGGGAGCGCAGCACGTCGAGGTCGGAGACGACGGACTTGGCGAGCGTGAGGCGGCCTGCCGCGTCCGCGCGCAGCCGGGGGCTGCCGTCGGGGTCGGTGCCGAGCCAGCCGCGCAGCCGCTCCAGGAGGGCGTCGCGGACGTCCTCCGTGACGCCCCGCGGCCACAGCGCGGACGACAGCACCCGCGGGTGCACGCCCTCGCGGTGCAGGAGGAGGAGGGCGAGGGCCTCGTGGAGGAGGGGGCTGCGGTCCCCGTCGGGGGTGTCCAGGCCTATGATCTCGTACGGACCGACGAGCCGCGCGTACACCGCGGGGCGGCCCTGTTCGCTGATGTCGACGAGGAACGGCGGGGTGGTGGTGGGCCCGTCCGGGTCGCGCTCGGGATCGGACTCCACGAAGAGTTCGACGACCGCGCGCTGCTGGACCGCGGGCAGCAGCTGGGCCTGGAGTTCGAGGCCGAGGAGCGGGGCGAGGAGCCTGCCGTCCGGGGTGATCTCCATCGCCCAGGCGGCGCCGGGCAGGTCGTCGCGCTCGCTGCCGACCAGGTAGCCGATGCCGAGCCGGGCGGCGTCGGCGGCGAGTTCGGCGAGGCGCACGGCGTCCTCGGCGGAGGGCTGGGTGGCGAGCAGGACGAGGTTCGGCGCCCAGCGGGTGTGCTGGGCGGGCCCGGTGCGGCCGGTGAGGACCGAGTGGTGGTCGGCGGCGCCGAGCGCGCCCCGCCGCTGCCGGGTCTCCGCCTCCATCGTCTCGAACAGCGCCTCCACGTCGTCGAGATGGCGCAGCCGGTTGGGGGCGAGCGGGGTGAGGTCCGCACCGAAGCCGACGAGGGTGATGGTCATCCGGTCCGACCAGCCGTTGGTGGCGAGTTCGGCGGCGACGGAGGCGAACACGGCGGCCCGGTCGGCCTCGCGGCCGCTCAGCGAGACGATGCCGGGCACGGCCTCCAGGTTGAGCAGCAGCCGCGAGTCGTCCATGGTGCCGAGGCTGACCAGACCGGGGTAGGGGGCGGCCGCGTCGGTGTCCTCGTAGTGCTCGGCGTCCGCGCGCGACAGGGTCCAGAACGTCTGGTCCTGGCCGAGCTGCCAGGGCGCCGGCGGCTTGCCGGCCGGCTGGGCGAGCTGCAGGTGCAGGTCGCCGTGGCTGAGCCAGGCCGCGTAGACGACGGGCAGGGAACGGGATTCGGCGGTGAGGGCGGCGGCGAGTCCGCGCAGCGACCGGTCGAGCTGTCGTACGCCCTCCGGGTCGGCGCCGACCAGCAGCGCGTCCTGCACGTCCTGGGCGTCGCCGGCCGGGATCGGCGGTTCCATGCCGCGGCGGCCGCCGACGGCACCGAGCGCCGACTGCCACAGGGCCTGCCGGCGCCGGCGGCCGAGGGCGGCGAGCAGTCCGGCGGCGAGGAGGGGGGCGCCGAGCAGTGCCTCGGACAGGCCGAAGGACGAGGAGGAGGAGTGCGCGGAGGTCTCGTGGGCGGCGGGGGCGCCGGTGTCGCCGCTCTGGCGCTGGCTCGGCACGGTGATCTGGGCGGTGGCCCCGTCGCCGCCCGCGTGCTGCCCGCCGCCCTGCTCCTGGTGCTGCTGATGCTGCTGGTGCTGGGCGTGGTCGCCGGTCTGCGCGTAGTCGCCGATCTGCTGCCGGACCTCCGGTGAGACGTGCGCGTCGGGGTTCTCGACGAGTTCGCCGCCGTGCGCGTCGCCGGGCATCTCCATGATCCAGCCGGGGCGGATGAGGCTGGCCTCGGAGAGCCGGGAGCCGTCGGGCTGGATGCGGTCCTTGTTGAGCTCGTAGATCTCCTTGTACCGGCGGCCGTCGCCGAGGTGGCGTTGCGCGATCTCCCACAGGGAGTCGTGGTGGCGGCCCTCGGGGGGCTGGATCCGGTAGTACTTCGTCGCCCCGTGCGCGGCGGTGGAGCCGCCCTGTTCGGCCTGGGCCGCGGCGTGGCCGGCCTGCTCGGCGAGGGCGGCGGCGGTGCTCTTCGCCTGCTCCTGCTGCTGGGCGAGGATGCCGGGGGTCGCCTGGGCGGTGGCCACCGTGCCCTTCTGGTTGCCCTCCAGGCTGTGGCCGAGCTGGGAGAGGCCCGGGGTGAAGCTGGCGGCGGTGGCGCCGACCAGCAGCAGCGCGGCGACGAGCTGACGGGCGAGCAGCTGGCTGGGACCGGCGCCGGGGACCCGGCCGGGCAGGCCGACACCGGAGACGGCGGCCTTGACCTCCACCAGCACGCAAGCCGTGAACTGGGCCCAGGCCAGCCAGACGACGACCGTCAGCGCGTTCAGGAACGTCTGCACGTCGATCGGCTGCGACAGCCAGTCCATGCTGGGGGCGCTGCGCGGCAGGGGCCAGCCGACGGTCACGGCGAGGGCGCCGGGGACGCCGACGACGAGGACCAGCAGCACCACGAAGGCGAGGAACGCCTTGACGACGTCCCCGAACGTACGCCGGCGCAGCCGCACCGGCTGCGGGGTCCGGTTCCGCGGACCCGACGGAGCGGTGCCCGTCGGCCTTCCCGTCGAGCTTGATGTGCTGCGTCGCGCCATGACGAGTGCCCCGTGGTTGTGTGGAAGGAGTGGACCGGGGGCGCATCGGGCCTGCCGAGGTCCCCTTGACGATCCTATTGACTGGCACCGACAGCGTCGAAGGGGTAGCACGACCGACCGTCGCCCGACTTCTCCGCATTCGCCAACCCTTTTCCCATTGGCGGGAGTTGCCGCCTCCCGCCCCGCACACGCCCCCTCCACACATCCCGCACAGTCCGTCAGCCGCCGACGCGCAGCGAGGACAGCAGGAAGCGGGTGAGGGCGGAGGTCGGGAAGCTGACCGCCGCCACGCCCTCGTCCGCACGGAGTTCGACGACCGTGCGGGAGTCGCCGTACGGACGCACGTGCACGTTGCCGAGCACGGCCGGACCCGCCAGGCCCTGCTCCAGCAGGGCCCGCGCGAAGGTCCAGGTGACCTCCTCGCCGTCCAGGGAGATCCACGGCGGGAAGACGAAGTGCACGGCCTGCGGGTCGGCCGAGGTGTAGCGGAGCGTCGCGGGGACCGCCACCTCCTGCTCGTCGGCGGTGAGCAGGCGGGCGCCGGTGGGCTGCTCGAGCGTGATGGGCACGGATCGTCTCCGGGGGTGCGTGATGGGCCGTCGTACAAGTGAGAGCCCCAGGCGCCGGGTTGATTACGCCGGAAACGCAAGGAAGTTGAGTGACATGCGTCACTTCCTGATGCGCTTGGAACTTCACCACCGCCTACGCCCGGATCTACGAGGAACAGCAGCCGCGGCTCGTCGCGCAGGCCCGCTCCAGCGGAGCGCCCGGTGGCTAACCGACCTCGTTCTGGGCGGTGGCCTCCCCGTGCACCACGATCGCGCCGCCGTAGAACATGCCCGTGAAGACCGGCTCGTAGGTCAACTGGACCTCGACCCGGACCTGTTGGGCGTCGGCGGCGACGCAGTGGGTGCCGGCGACGTCGGCGGCGGACATGTCCATCTCGCGGGCGAAGGTCTTCACCCGGGCGTCGCAGTCCTGGAAGTTGATCGGCGCCTCGCCCTGGTTCTCGTACAGCTTCTCCAGGTCGATGTCCTGGGCCGCGTAACGGGCCGCCTGTTCCGCGATGTCGGCGGCCCGTTCGCGCTTGGAGATGGACAGGCCGCCGTCGATGACGAACGCGGACAGGGAGAGGAAGACCAGGGCGAAGATGATGACCGCGCCCGCCCCCGAGCCCCGGTCGTCGAGGCGGAGCCGGCGCGCGGTCCACCAACTGCGCAGCACCGCAAGGCTCATGCCGCCCTCCGGAACGGGTCGAGGGGCGAGGAGAACGTCGAGGACAGGGTCGTCGGGATGTCCAGGCCCAGCATGGCCAGGCCCCGCACCCGGCAGCTCACCTGGACCGTGAAGATGCCGCCGGACTCGAAGCCCGCGCTGGTCTGGACGACCGAGACCGGCCCCGAGCAGACGTCGGACAGGTCCGCGTCGGCGGCCTTCTGCGCCTCCGACATGGCGGTGGCGTGGTCCTTCTGGATGGACCCGGCGCGGGCCGCGTCCCGTGCGGCGCCGTCGATGGCCCCGCGCCCGTCGACGAGCTGTCCGAAGGCGACCAGGACCAGGATGAAAAGGATCATGACGGGGGCGAGGATGACGACCTCGACGGTCGACAGTCCCCGGTCGTCGGCCAGAGCTCTCTTCTCCACGGCGGACATCTAGTTCTTGTCCTCCACGAACCGCTCGACCGGCCCCGCGGACCGTGCGTGCACCGTCAGGTCCAGGCCCGGGAACACCGTCGGGATGCGGGCCGTGATCTCGACGCCGACCGTGGTCTGCTCCGGCTGGAGCATCTTCACGTCGGGCGACAGGACCAGCTGCGGGCCGAGTTGCCTGATGTAGGAGTCGACCACGTCCTGGGCCTCCCCGCGCCAGGCGCCGGGCTCCGCGTCGGCGGTGGCGCGGGCCTTGCGGGCGCCGGCCTGGGCCGCCGCCTGGGCCACGTGGTCCGCGAAGAAGTACAGGGCGAACTGCACCGTCGCGAAGATCATGAAGAACAGGACAGGGGTGAGGAACACGAACTCGATCGCGGTCATGCCCGAGTCGGCCGAGTCGCCGCGCGCGGCCGCCGCCCGGCGGCGTACCCAGCCGCGCAGGCCTCCGCCCACGCCCGCAGACATCCCCGTCATCCCCGTCACCCCGTCACCCCGTCGTGGTCGCGCTCGTCCGCTCAGCAGGTCCCGCTGGCGTTGGCGCCCTTGATGCAGTTGCCGACCTTGTTGGCGCCGTCGCTCAGCGCGGCGTTGATGATGGCCGCCACCACGCCGACGATCGCCACGACGACCGCCGAGATGATGACCCATTCGACGGCGGAGGCACCGCGGTCGAGTTCGCCGGAGCGGGCGCGCTGCACCCGGCCCTGGAGGAAGGTGACCAGGAAGTCCATCGCCGGGACCCCGGTGCTGAAGTTCCGTGTGTTCATGATGACTTGTCCTCTCGAAACAGCAGTTGGCGAAGGTTCTCTACGAAGCTCGGGTCAGCTCGGGTCGGCTCACACCTGGAACACCCGCATCGCCGCCGGGAAGATCAGGAAAACCAGGAAGCCGGCGCACAGCAGCAGCTGGGCGACGAGCATCGACTGGGACTTCTCGCCCGCGCTGCCCTCGATCTCGGCGAGTTCGCGGTGGCGCATGGTCTCGGCGCGGGAGGCGAGGGACTCGCGGACCTTGGCGCCGTCGTCCGCGACCAGGGCGAGGGAGGCGGAGAGGTCCTTGAGCTCCTCCACGCCGAGCTCCTCGCCGAGCGCGCCGAGGGCCTGCCACTGGCTGACGCCGGTGATGCGGGCGTCGGCGAGGGCGTTGCGGATGCGCTGGTTGGCCCAGCCGTCGGAGACCTCGGCCGCCGCCATCAGGGCCTCGGGCAGGCCGCGGCCGCCGGCGAGGCTCATCGACACCAGGTCGAGGTACGCGCCGATCACGCGCCTGAGGTCCCGGCGCTTCTCGGCCGCGTCCCGTCGTACCTCCAGGTCGGGCAGGAAGAAGAACAGGGCCGCGCAGGCCAGGGCCAGCCAGACCGGGATGACCGGGTTGTGGCCGAAGCCCATCGTGTAGACGACGGCGAACAGGAAGGGACCGAAGATCAGGCCGGCCGCCGCGAGCAGCACCTTGGTCGCGAGGAACTTCTCCCAGCTGCGGTCCAGGACGGCGAGGTCGGCGCGGAGCGAGCGCTGTTCCCAGCCCTGCTGCCGGTAGAACTCGGCGACCCGCTCGCCGACCTCGGCGCGCAGCGTGCCGAGCCGGCCGGTGTCCTGCGTCTGCCGCGCCGACTCGTAGGCCGCGCCGCGGGCCCGCATCGCGTCGATCCGGGCGACCTGGGCGACCGCGCTGCGCCGGGACGGCATCAGGGCGCGGATCAGCACGTAGACGCCGAGCCCCAGGGTCACGCCGACGAGAATCGGCATCGTGAGGTTCACCGGCGGGCTCCTTCCTCGGAGGGGAGGGTCTGCTGACCGGGGTGGCCGGGGGCACCAGGCTGGCCGGGCTGACCGGGAGCGGTGCGGGGCGGCCGTACGAACTGCACGGACGACTGGTCGCGGACCAGGAACCGCTCCGGGGTCTCGATGGTGGACAGCTTGCGCAGCCACCAGAAGCCGAGCGCGAACAGCCCGCAGACCAGGGCGAGGACCAGCTGTCCGACGGCGGTGCCGTACGGCGAGACGAAGTCCCGGTTGAAGACGGCGAGGCCGAGGACGAAGGCGACCGACACGGCGACGACGATCTGCACCGAGCGCCGGGTGGAGGCCCGTTGGGCCATCACGCGCTGGCGCATGTCGACCTCCTCGCGTGCCGACTTGGCGAGTGCGCCGAGCACCTGGCGCAGACCGGGGCCGCGGAGGCGGGCGTTGAGGATGAGCGCCGCCACGATGATGTCGGCGGAGGCGTCGTCGATCTCGTCGGCGAGGTGCTGGAGTGCGTCGGGCAGTGGGGTGCGGGCGCGCAGCCGGTCGACGAGGGCGTCGAGGTGCGGCCGCAGGATCGGTGCGGCGGCGCGGCCGGAGGCCGGGATGGCCTGCTCCAGGCCGACCGCGCCGGCGATCGTGTCGCGCAGCGACTCGGTCCAGGAGGCGAGGGCCTCCACGCGCTTCATCGCGGCCCGCTCCTCGGCGGCGCCGCCGAACAGCTTGTCCCAGAAGAAGACGAGGACGCCGGCCGCGATGCCGGCCACCGCCCAGCGGGTCAGCAGCAGGACGACCAGGCCGATGATGGCGGCCAGCGAACCGCGCTGGCCGGCGAACCGGATGAGTTCGGCCGCCCGTTCGTTCGCCTTCTGCTTCTCGTGGTCGGGCTTGGCGGGCAGGCCGCGGACCGCGACGATCAGCAGCGCCAGTCCGCCGCCGACGGCGACACCGCAGCCGAGGCCGTAGAGGACCGTGGTGGAGAAGAGCCCGCCCATGGAGCCCAGGGAGGCGAAGGGGTTGAGGTTCATGTCACGTCACCCCCACGCCCCGTGCGGCTGGTAGCCGTAGGCCATCAGGTCCTCCAGGCAGGCTATGGGCGCGTGCGGGACGATCCGGCCGTCCGGGGCCTCCGCGAACACCTCGCTGGACAGCACCCTGCCGTCCACGCCGTTGACCTCGCGGACGGAGGTGACCATGCGCTGGAGGCGGCCGCCGGTCTGGTAGTTGTTGCGCCGCTGGATGAAGACGACGAAGTTCACCGCCCCCGCGATCAGCATCTGGCTGGCCTCGATGGGCAGCCGCTCGGAGGCCTGGAGCGCGTAGGTCGAGATGCGGTTGAAGACCTCGCTGGAGCTGTTGGCGTGGATCGTGGACAGCGAACCGTCGTTGCCCTGGGACATGGCGTTGAGCATGGTGACGATCTCGTCGCCGAGGACCTCGCCGACGATGACCCGGGACGGGTTCATGCGCAGCGACCGGCGCACCAGTTCCGCCATCGAAATGGCGCCCTGTCCCTCGGAGTTGGGCAGCCGCTCCTCGAACGCCACCACGTTGGGGTGCAGGTCCTGGAAGGTGTCGAGCCCGAGCTCCAGCGCGCGCTCGACGGTGATGAGCCGTTCGTGCGGCGGGATCTCGTTGGCGAGGGCGCGCAGCAGCGTCGTCTTGCCGGCGTTGGTCGCCCCCGCGATCATGATGTTCTTGCGGGCGCGGACCGCGCAGGCCATGAAGTGCGCGACCTCGGGCGTGAGCGTCCCGTTCCCCACCAGGTCGGAGATGAAGACCTTGCCCATCCGGGCGCGGCGGATGGAGAGTGCGGGCCGCCGGGTGACGTCCATGACGGCGGAGAGCCGGGACCCGTCGGGAAGCCGCAGGTCGAGCTGCGGGTTGGCGGAGTCGAAGGGCCGCGACGACAGACCGGAGTAGGCGCCGAGCACCTGGATCAGCTCGATGAGCTCCTCGTCGGTCTCCGCGACGGGGTCCCCGATGACCTCCCGCCCGTCGCTGAACCCGACGAAGACCTGGTCGCACCCGTTGATGTCGATGTTCTCGACGTCCGGGTCGTCGAGCAGCGGCTGCAGCCGCCCCACGCCGAACAGGGCCGCGTGCACGGCGGCCGCGTACTGCTCCTCGGTCTCCGCGTCCAGCGGGGTGCGCCCGGCGTTGATCTCCGCGCGGGCGTACTCCTCCAGGATCTGGGCTATGACCGCGCGGGCGTACTGCCGTTCGTCCTCGGTGGACATCGGCGTGACGCCGGACGCCTGGTCCTGGCGGCGCTGCTCGGCGATCCGGTCACCGGCGTCCTGCCGGAACCGCTTGACCAGCTGGTGGTCGACAGCGGTCACCGGCCGGCCCCCGCGTGGGGTGCCTGCGTCGGTACGGCCCAGGCGGCGCCGTACTGCTGGTGGAGGTCGGCGGTGACCTTGCGGGCCGAGCGGATGAGCAGGGACTTGTCGAGGCGGCCGCGCTTGCGGCCGGCCAGCTGGTCGGCGCCGGCCGGGTCGTCGGCGATGGTGCCGACCACGCGGGCGCCGGTCTGGGCGTGCACGAGCATGTCGTTGACCTGGTTGACCAGCTTGCCCGAGCTGGACGGGTCGGCGACCAGGACCACCCCGATCAGCGGGGTGGCGAGGGCGGCGGCGCCGCGCGGTCCGCCGTGCAGCTTCTGCGCGAGGGCGGCGGCCCGGTCCCGGACCCGGGCGAGCGCCTCGGGCTCGGTCCGCGAGACGAGGAGCACGAGCGCGGCGTGCGGGAACATCTCCACGGCCGGGGTGTCGCCGCTGATCCGTCCGCAGTCGGCGATGACGTCGGCCGGGGCGTTCGGGGAGTCGGCGAGGGCGGCGAAGGCGTGCCCGAGGGTGGGCCACAGCCCGGCGAGCCCGGCGGCGTGCTCGGCTATGCCGAGCCCGACGAGCACTTCAAGCCCGCCGCTCAACGGCTGCACGTGGTCCCAGAGTTGATCCGGTACGAGTCCCCGTCGCGCCGTGGCGGCGATGGACAGCATGCCGGTGTTCGGGTTGAGCGGTCCGCCGTGCGCGGCGGCGCTGCGGTAGACCAGGTCGCCGCCGGCCGGGTCGGCCTCGGCGAGCAGGACCCGGCGCGGCCAGACCGCGGCCAGCGCGACGGCCGCGGTGGTGACGCCGGGGGAGCCCTTGTCGGCGGCGATTGCGATGAGCGCCATGGGGTGGGGGCCGCCTTCTAGTTGCCGTTGCCGGGGACGAGGACGAGGGCGACCTCTCCGTTGGACGCCGCGTCGGCAAGCTCCGCCGCCTTGCCGCTGTCCACGGTGAGCGTGATGGCGTAGTTGGTGCTGGCGGTGAAGTCCGAGCTGCCCTTGTCTTCCGGGACGGCGCTGACCCTGGCGTTGCCCGTGATCAACGAGTCGGTGCCGGAGGAGGACGAACCGCCGGAGGACGAACCGCCGGAGGACGAGGAGCCGGTGACGCGGTAGGCCGCGACGGTGTCGCCGATCTCGATGCCGGACGGGTACTGCCCCTCCTTGAGGGCCAGGCCGACGGTGGACTTTCCGGCGGGAAGCTTGCTGCCGCTGCCGAACATCTCACCGACGGCGACGACCCCGGCCGGGATGGTACTGACGGCCTTCAGCTTCTTCAGGCTCTCCAGCTGGGACCACCGGACGTAGTGGATGCTGGAGTCGTCGGCGACCATCACGGAGGTCACGTTGCTTCCGGTCACGGACGAGCCGGCCGGAATCTCCTGCGTGATCTTGATGACCTCGATCCGCTTGCCCGCCTGCAGCACGAGCGTGGTCGCCCCCAGCGCGCCGAGCAGGATCAGCAGTACGGCGAGCGCGGCCAGGGCGGGCTTGCGCTCGCGCGGCGCGGTGGGAAGGCGGTCACCGACCGAAGGCTGAGCCGGACCGGCGGAACGACCGGCGCCCGCCCCCGTACGCTCTTGGATCTTCACGCAACCGCTCCCCGTTACAGCCAAGACAGTGTCTGTCAAGAACTCTGAAAACCTGTCAACGCTCGTCGCCCTGCCCACCGGCACAGCGAAAGCGGACACTCCACACCAATCACCCCGAACCGGCCAAATACTCGGCCGCGGGGTGAGTGTCAAGCGATCGCACCGTATCAGCCGCACATAAGCCCCTCAAGGCGCGACCGGACTCCTTGACCTCACTGAAATCGTCGTTGCGGTCTGCAACGGCGGTGGCCTGTACGGCGGTTGAGAATCCGGACGCATCAAGGGACGCCGAAGTGTGCGCGGGTGAATCCACCGCACCCCGCTCGCGGCCGGTCCGCGCCCGGCGCCGTCACCGTGCACCCATGAGGCCTGCACGAAGTGCTCACGGTGGCGGCCGGGTTGGGACGGCGGCCTGACTAGGATCACGGGATCACGGCCACCCGGCCGGGCGACGGGCCTCGCCGCCGTGAACGACCGTGACGACGCCCCTGACGACGCCCCTGACGACGACCGCGAGGATGGCAGACCGTGACCGTGCCACAGCGCCACTCCTGGCAACCCCCGGTCGGCGAGAAGCTCGTGGCGCGCGCCCCGGTGTCCTTCGCGACCGGAGCGGCGGACCGGGTCGAGGGCAGGCGCTGGTTCCGCGACCCGGAACGGCGCGACATACAGGGCGAGTTGGCAGGCTGGCCGACGGGCCCGGTCTACCGGCTCAGGTCGAGGGCCGGCCTCGTGGTGAAGACCGTCCTGGGCGTCACGTTCCTCCTGGGTGTGCTCGCCCTGGCCGTGGTCGCCGACGGCAACGTGCCCTCCGGCAGCGGCTCCGGCGGTGCCGGACTGGGCAGGAGCGAGGACCCGGAGAACGAGGAGAGGGACTTCCCGGTGCTGTGGGCCGCCCCCGGCACCATCGCCCGTACCCTCCCCTGGGAACTCGACCCGGCCCGCCGCCCCGACACGGACGTCACGCACCTGGTCCTGACCGACCGTCGCCTGCTGGTCCTCGGCGGGCTCCAGGACCCCAGGGACCCTTGGGAGGAGATCCTCTGGGAGACGGACCTGAGCACGGTCGCCACGGTCGGACGACGGCCGTTCAGCGTCGGCGGACGGGACTTCCGGATCACCTTCACGGACGGCTCCTGGTGCCGCCTGACGTCCCTGGAGGGTGAGTCCCTGGTCCGTGGCCTGGCGACGGCCCTCGGCAGCGAGGTGCGCTGACGATGGGCGGATCCGCCAAGCCACGGCGTCCGAAGGCCGCGCCGGCCGCCCTGCGCTACCGGGAGAGCGGCGGGAAGCCCAGGCGGAAGAGGGGCGAGGCCCTGTTCGGCTGCCTGAGCTTTCTGGCGGTCGCAGGCGTGACGGTCCTGCTGGCGCTGATCGACATGCTGTGGGGGGACGAGGTCTGGCAGTGGGCGGGGCGGAACTGGCCGGGCGGGCCGTACGCCTTCGCGGTGTGCCTGGGGATCGCAGCGCCGGCGCTGCTCACCCTCGCCGTCTGGTCGGCGGACGGCGCGGGCCCCACCTCCTGGAAGACCCGTCCGGGCCGGGCGGCGGCCCGCACCGCCCTGGCCCTGGCGGCCGCGACCGCGCTCGTACCCTTCCTGTCCCTGGCCTTCAACGCGGTGGACAACGGCAAGGGCAAGCACCGTACCGGTAACCCGAGTTGGGTGTTCTCCCACTACCCGTGGCTGTGGGCGCTGGGCATCGCCTCGACGCTGGCCGGGGCGGTGGGAGTGGCGTGGATGCTGGTGGTCCTGCACCGGCGGAGCGAAGCGGCTAGATGTTCTATCCATGGAGGTTGGTGACAGGGCGCGACTTGTACGCGTGGGACCGGCTGCTGGCGATATTGCTCGCCACCGTGCGTGCGCCGATCCCGTCGCTGATGGGCGAGGTGCTTACTCCTCGCCAGGCGTTTCGTTGCGGCCTCGGAACGTGGTGCGGTACGCCTGGGGGGTGACTCCGATCGCTGCGTGCAGGTGCTGGCGCAGAGAGTTCGCTGTGGCGAAGCCGACCTCTGCGGCGACCCGGTCGACCGTGAGGTCGGTGGTTTCCAGGAGATGGCGCGCGTGGTTGAGCCGCTGCTGGGTCAGCCAGCGTCCTGGGCTGGTGCCCGTTTCTTCCTGGAAGCGGCGGGAGAAGGTGCGCGGGCTCATCCGGGCGTGCGCGGCAAGCTCTCTCAGAGCAAGCGACTGGTCAAGGCGTTCCAGGGCCCAGGCGCGGGTGGCGCCGGTGCCTTCGTCCCTCTCCGGGGGCATGGGCTGGACGATGAACTGGGCCTGGCCGCCCTCGCGCCAGGGCGGAACCACGCACTGCCGGGCGACCTGGTTGGCGACGGCGCTGCCGTGATCGCGGCGCACCAGGTGCAGGCAGGCGTCGACACCGGAGGCGACACCGGCCGAGGTGAGCACGTCGCCGTCGTCGACGAACAGCACGTCGGGGTCCAGCGCCACGCGGGGGAACAGCCGGCGGAACTCGTCCGCGAGCGCCCAGTGCGTGGTCGCGGGCCGCCCGTCGAGCAGCCCGGCGGCGGCCAGGGTGAATGCGCCGGTGCACAGGGAGACGATGCGGGCCTGAGGGCGGATTCGGGCAAGCGCCGAGCGGACCGGCTCGGGCAGGTCGGCCGTGAAGCTGGGCCGGTCGTACGGGGGGAGGACGACCGTGTCGGCACTCTCCAGCGCCTCGGGCCCATGGTCGAGGGTGAGGCTGAGGCCGGTGCTGGTCGTGACCGTACGGTCCTCGGTCGCGGCACAGCTGATCACCTCGTACGCCCCTGCAACGCCGGCGTATTGGACTCCGCCGAAGACCCGTTCGGGGATGCCCAGATCGAAGAGATACACGCCGTCGAGTGCGAGGACGACGACCCGGTGCGGCGGCGCACCGGGGGTGGCGAGAGGTTCGAGCGCGACCATGGCACGATTCTATGGGTTTATGACCATCTTGCCATTGGCGAGGTCAGGGCACCTGCCGCAGCCTGGAACCATGAACACGCACACCATGCAGGTCATCAGCCAGGACACCCTCGGAGACCCGGAGGTGCTCCACCCGGTCGAGCGCGAGCGCCCGGAGCCCGGTGTCGGACAGGTCCTCGTCGCCGTACACGCCGCCGGAATCAACCCCACCGACGGCCAGCACCGCAGGCTCGGCCTGTTCCTGGGCCAGCCGCCCTTCACGCTCGGCTGGGACGTGTCCGGTGTCGTCAAGGCGGTCGGCCTGGGCGTTTCGCTCTTCGAGGTGGGCGATGAGGTGTTCGGCATGCTGCCGTACCCGGACGGCGCCGGAGCCTATGCCGAGTACGTCACTGGGCCCGTCCGTGCCTTCGCGCCCAAGCCCGCGGAGCTGAGCCACGCCGAGGCCGCGGCCCTGCCGATGGCGGGCCTGGTCGCCTGGCAGACGCTGGTCGACACCGCCGATCTGCGGCCGGGGCAGCGGGTACTGGTGCTCGGCGCGGCCGGCGGGATCGGGCACATCGCGGTGCAGGTCGCCAAGGCGCGCGGTGCGTACGTGATCGGCACGGCGTCCGGCGACAAGTGCGACCTGGTGCGCGGCCTGGGGGCGGATGAGGTCATTGACTACCGCACCGCCGACGTCGTCAAGGAGACCCAGGACATCGACGTGGTCCTAGACGTGGTCGGCGGCACCGACCGGCTGCGCTCCTTGGAGACCCTCAAGCCCGGCGGCATCCTGGTCTCCAGCCTGCCCGTCGAGTTCGACGAAGTGACCGCACGCGCCGCCGAGTTGGGGGTGCGGGCCAGGAACCTGGTCGTCGAGCACGACCGGTCCGGCATGGTGGGCCTCGCCGCTCTCGCCGAGGGCGGGCGGCTGCGCCCGCACGTCGCCGCCACCTTCCCGCTCACCGAGGCCGCGAAGGCCCACGCGCTGGCCGAGTCGGGCGGCGCCACCGGCAAGCTGGTGCTCACCGTCCGCCCGCGGACCGGCAGCGCGTCGTGACGACGATCGGCTTCATCGGCGCGGGCAGTGTCGCCGGCCAGATCGCCCGGAAGGCCGTGTCGCTCGGCTACGACGTCATCCTCAGCAACGCGCGCGGGCCCGAGTCACTGGCGGACCTGATCACCGAGCTGGGGCCTACGGCGCGCGCGGCGACCGTCGTCCAGGCCGCGCTGGACGCGGACGTCGTCATGGCAGGCATCCCGATGGCGGCATACCGGGACCTGCCCGTTGCACCGCTCCGAGGCAAGATCGTCATCGACGCTATCAACTACTACGGTTCAACCGCACCCTCCTCGACGAGTGGGCCTACGCCAAGTCCTACCGGTCCGAATCCGAACGACGCGATGCCTACCCTCTCTGGCTGCACACCTACAACCACCATCGCGGACACACCGCGCTCAAGGGCCAATCACCCGCCAGCCGCGTCCCCAACCTCGCGGGTCAGTACAGCTAGAGCGTGACCCGGACGGTCTGGGCCAACTCGTCGGTCAGCTCGCACAGGGCGTCCGTGTGGGCCTGCGCCTGCCAGGACGTCAGCAGCACCAGCCCCCACGTCTCGTCGGCCCGGATGCCGTACGCGCACGTCTCCAGCACCGTCCCCAGCCCGTCCCGGCCGACGTCCCGGACATACGCGTGCCGGACGCGCACCGCGGGCCCGGCGGGCAGGGTACGCAGCTCGGCCTCGGGCGGCCGGTAGGAGTCGGCGGTGGAAGCGGCGAGGTAGCGCTGGAGGAGGTCGACGGTCAGGGCCGGGTACGTGTCGTCGGCGACCAGCGCCGACAACTCGATCCGGGCGAGCTCACCGAGCCGCGGCTCCGGCACGTAGGACAGCGCGGTGACCGGCCCGCGCCCACGCGAGTCGGCGGCGGCCTCACGGAGCTCGGCGGCGAGGGCGGTGCGGAGCTTCGGGTCGAAGGCGTCGGCGCCGACACGGCGCGCGGCCGCCTCCGCCGCCCATTCATGCAGGTCGACCCCTGCCACCCGCACCGGCAGGGACACGGCGTCCTCGGGCACCTTCATACGCACCGTGGACGCGGCGAACTCGGGCATCAGGCCATCCATTGCAGAGTGCGGGCAACGGCGTCGAAGAGGCCGACCAAGGCGTCCGCCAGGGGCTCCATCGGCGTCGAGAAGGAGAGCAGCAGCCGCCGGTCGCTGTTCGGGACGGCGAGATAGACGTCCAGGTGCGTGACAGCGAGTTTGTTGCCGTCGGGGTCGTCGGCGGCGGGCCGGCGGAGGTAGCGGTGGCGTACGGCGGGGCCGGCGGGGAGGTCGACGAGGGTGACCTGCTCGGCGGTCGCACGCACGGCGAGGGAGCGGGCGATGTCCCCCAGGTCGCCGGCCTCGGTGCCGGGGGCAGGCCGCAGCAGGGTGACGACCAGGCCCGCGGAGACCGGGACCTGGCCGAGGAGCTGGTTCATGGCGTACATCTCGACACCGCCGTTGGCGTGCGCCGCCTCGGCCTGCTCCCGCATCCGCTCCGCGAGCGCGGCCTCGAGCTGCGGACCGGCCTTCGTACGCCGCAGGCCGCGCTTGACCACCTTGTCGATGCGGTGCGCCCACCTCTCGGGATCCAGCACGATCCGCTCCCAGCCCTCGGGAACGGCGAGGCGGTAGTCGGAGGGGGGTGCCGTGGCCGTACCAGGCGCCCCGGCACTCATATCGCCGTCCCTGTCGCCCGGTCGTACCGCTTGCGCCGTCCGATGAACACGACCGTCATCGGTGCCAGCACGAGCACCACGGCGGCGCCCAGGCAGAGGTATCCCTCGAGGACACCACCGATCTCGGACTTGCTGCCGAGGGAGGGCTGGTAGTGACCGGCCGGGTCGACGACGGCCGTCGTCGTCTGCCCGACCCGGTCGGCGCAGTTCTCCTTGTTGTCGACCACCTCGTGGACGGAGCCGTCCCGCAGCCGGACCCTGCAGTACGTCTCGCGGGTCCCGTGTGTCCACTGGTGGGTAGGCGTGGCGATGGTGACCGTCTGCTCGACCCCGCGCAGCTGCAGATACCAGGAGTTGGCGAAGTACGAGCCGACCAGGACCAGTACGAGATAGGCGGCCGCGGTGACATACCGGGCGACGGGGGTCCCTCGGGTGTCACGGGTCTTGAAGGCCACCCAGATGACCAGCAGGCCGAGCAGCAGGCCGACGAACGCCGCCGCCTTGCCGATGAACAGGCTGGAGAGCAGACAGACGAGGACCGATACGACGGCCACCAGGAGCAGCCGGACCCACGGCCATACCGGCGTTGCCCCGCCGTACCCGGTCCGCCCGGCCCGCGTCGGCCGAGGATCGGCAGTGGCCTCGGAGAACTCGGCGAGGATGGTGCGCACTCGCCGCATGCCGTCCGGGCCGGCCGCGATCCGGCGCAGCTCCGGCAGCCCCAGGCCCACTTCTTCCAGTGACCGCTGCCATTTCTCCGGCAGTTCCGCGAACAGCTCGTCGACGGACCGCTCGTCCCCACTCGCCACGTGATCCTTGCTCTTTCCGCTCTGGGATTCCTTACAGCCGACCGGGTCAGCCGCTGGTGCTCCAGTGCCAGTTGTAGAACGGTGTTCCGCCGGCCCCGATGCCCGGAATCTCCTTGGCCCCCTGAAGGAGGTTCGGCCCGGTGGCCCACGGCTCGCCGGAGTGCGTGTGCGCCAGGTTCGACCAACCCGCCAGGAGCGGCAGCGCCTGGCTGCCGTAGTACAGGGCCTTGGCCTGCCCCGCCATGCTCTTGAACGAGGAGTCCCCGATCTCCGCCAGCTTGGGCGCCGATTCCGCGAAGGCCTTGGCCGCGCGGTGCACCGCGGGAGCATCGCGGATGTCGGTCGCGTAGGCCTTGAGGTTCAGCGACTCCTTGACCACCGAGCGCATCCGCGGCAGGAGTTTCGTGGGCCCTTCGGCCAGCGCCTTGCCGATCTCGCCGGGTTTGACCCCGTTGAGCGTCTCGGCGAGCTCGCGGGCCGCAGTCGGGTTCAGCCCGACCTCCCGGGCCAGCTGGAAGTCCTTGACCGCGGAGGTGCCCCGGGCAGCCATGGCCGCCTCCTTGGCCGTGGTCCCCAGGACCCGCCCGGCGCCGAAGGACAGCACGCCGATGACGTCGATGGCGACGTCCAGCCAGGTGCCCTTGCCGTCCAGCGCTGAGACGGTGTCGCAGACCAGGGCGACAACGGAGGCGACGAGCGCCAGCGCGCCGAGCACCTCGCCGAGGACCGGCACCCAGCTGAGCGCGAGGGCCAGCACACCCAGAACGGCCGCGGCCACCCCCGCCCAGTGCCCGATGTCGGCGACCCAGTCCTCCCAGTTGTCCCACCAGTGGTGCTTGGGGTCCTTCAGCCCGTCGCCGTCGATGGCGTCCCGTATCGCCTTGGCGGCGTACCCGGCCTGTGTGTCCCGGTAGTCGAGCGCGGCCCGGAGCTCCCGCTTCGCGACGTCGAGATCGCCGTCCGAGGCCTCCTTCTGCCGCTTCAGCTTCTGCTTGTCCGGGTGGTTGTCGTCAGCGGACGGATGCTGATCGATCTGCTTCTGGTAGTTACTGCTGTCGGCATCGGCAGCTGCGGCCTTCTTCAGCGCGGAACGCACGCGATTCTGCGCGTGGTTGAGCGCGGTGGCCCAGTTCTCCCGCACGCTGTCGGCGATGGGCTCGTACGGCACGGAGGACCCGAGCGCCGCCCCCGCCGCCGCGTACCGCTGGTGCGACTGGCTGAGCAGCTTGACGGTGTCACCGGTCCTCGCGGTGAACGCCCTCCCGGCGTCCGAATCCCACCCGTTCCCGTCGACGAGGTTGTTCAGCTTGGCGGCCTGCTCCTCGATCAGCCGGGCCGTGTCGGAGATCCGCTTCCCGAGTCGGGCCACCTCGTACGGATCCCCCGGGGTGAACTCTCTGTCGTCGTAACGGGCCGTCTGCCAGTCGACGCCGGAGAAGTCGTGATCGCTCACTTGTCCCCCGGCTGAGCCTTGACCAGCGCGTCGGCGAGATGCTGATCGACCCCGTCGTAGGATTTCGCCGCCTCACCCGCGGTCTTCCCGAGGAACTCCAGCCCGTCGCAGAGCTCTTTGCGCTTCTTCTTCCAGTCGTCCGCGAAGTCACCGAGGGCGTCGGCCACCTCGCCGGACCCGATCTCGGAGCCGTACGAGTCGACGAGATCCTTCGCATGTTCAAAGTTGGACTTCAACTTCGCGACAGATCTGCTGATCTCCCGCAGCTCTGTCGTGGACACCTTGACGTGGTCCGCCACTACTACCCCCGTGAACACCTGCTTACCGACCGCCCCGCGAGACGCAGAGGGCCAGGGTCACTGTGTGTCGAGGGTTTTCGGGGCTACAACCAACGGACCGCAAAGGGAGTTCAAAGGAGGGGGACGGCGCCGAGCAGGCCGTACGGGCGTCCACACGATGCCTGCGCAATCTCCACAAGGCCCGTGCGGCCGAGCTGAGGCGGGCCGTGCAGCCCCGTCATCACAGGACCACCTCACACTGTGGGACACCTCAAATGTCCCCGATCATCACATTTACAGCGAAGTTCGCGGTGGCGAGACCCCGGATCCCGCAGATACCGTTTGCACCCTTGCCGAACTTCATTCTCACGGGGGAGTCCACAGTGAAGCGCCGCACCATGCCCGTTGCCGCCGCGCTCGCCGCGACCGCAGCTCTGCTGCTGACGGCGTGCGGAGGCGGGAGCGACGGCTCCAAGGGCAAGAACGACAAGATCGCGGGGGCCGGTACGGAAGCGTCGACTTCCCCTTCACCGTCCGCGTCCGCCCCGGCCGACAAGAACGCGCCGACGTTCGCGTTTCCGTCGGACATCACCGTGACGGTGGACCGGGAGTCGACGGGAGATGCCGCCAAGGACGCGGCTCTACGCGACCTGGCGTACGCGGCCGAGGCCCGACTCGAGGCTTTCGCCAAGGGGAACGGACAGACTTCCAATCTGAATCGCTATTTCGCGGGATACGCCCGTACCTACTGGATCGACAGGGTTGCGGAGCTCAAGAAGGAAGGGCTGACCGTTACGGGCCACTATCGGTACTTCGGTTTCGAGGTCACCGACATCTCCAACAGCAAGACAGCGGCAGTCCGTTACTGCGAGGACCAGAGCAAGGCATACGGCAAGGTCATCAAGACTCAAAAGGTGCAGGTCACCAAACCGAGTGACAAGGATTTCATCCTCAACACGCTCCAGGTCGCCAAGGATTCGGCAGGCGACTGGCAGGTTACGCGGCAGAGCTGGAAGAAGGGTGATGCCTCGTGCGTGCGGGGGTAGGTGCCCGAACCACTCGTCTCGCTTCTCGGATGGCGGCTGTGAGCCTGCTCATCGCGGTGGGAGCGAGCGCTCCGGCGTACGCGGGCGACCCCTCCTACGGCGACGGTGACAAGGGCGAGGTCCAGCCTCCGCCTGCCGACTCCGGCGGCGATTCCAGCGCCAACTCGGGCGCTGGCACCATCGGCGCCCACATCCGTATCAACCAGAAGACGGCCGGCTCATCCACCTCCACGGCGACCGCCACGTCCTCGAACGCCAACTGGAAGCCCCCCGTCTGCTGGTACGAGCCGATGTACTCGCCGGACGAGTACGAGGACTTCATCAAGTCCTCGTACAAGGGCGCCCAGGAACCGGCCGCGAGCTATGCGAAGAAGCGCGCCGACGAGGACTACCACAAGGGTGACAAGGGCCTGTGGTGGCAGGTGCAGTTCCGCAACGACAACTACACCGACGCCTGTCCCGTGACTCCGGACAACTGGGAGATCTGGGTCCCGCCCGCCCAGCCGAAGGCAGACCCCAACCAGCTGACCCCGGAGATCCTCTCCGAACTCGCCTACAACTCGACCAAGCTGCCGAAGCCACCCGTGGTGCTGAACCCGAGCGCGGACCACCTCAAGGTGAACCTCGGTACGCGGGTGAAGTTCGAGGGGAACTTCGACCGGGTCTGGACGACTGCGAGCATCAACTACAAGGGCGTCGAGATGGCCGCGACGACCGTCGCGACTCCCGTGGCCCTCAGGGTCGACGCGGGCACGTCGGACGCCGATCCGCAGAGCTGCACGTACGACCTCGTGAGGGACGACGGCGGCTACACGGTCGACAGCAAGGACGCGGCCTGCAACATCACCTATCTCCGCTCGTCGGGTACCGGCACCTACCCCTTCAAGGCGTCGATCACCTGGAAGGTGACCTGGACGGACTCGGCCGACCCCGACGGACCCGCACGACAGCCGGGCCTGCCCGACGGCCTGTCCACGTACGAGCAGAACGTGACCGTGAAGGAAATCCAGGCGGTCAACCGCTGACGAGACGCGAGCGGACCACGGAGTTGCGGCTCCGGGCCGCTCCAGGAGACCGGAATCCGACATGAGTGACCTGCGCCTCGAAGACACGATCTTCCAGGACCTGAAGAAGACCTTCTCGTCCATCAGCGACCGCATGGAGACCACCCGCCTCACTCTCCGCAGCGCGGACGCCTCGGCAGTTGGCGAGAAGCAACTCATTGAAGACGTACAAGACTTCGCCGACGACTGGGGTTACGGCATCAAGCAGCTCGGCAAGCACACCCAGGGCGCCGTGAAGATGATCAACAAGATCGGGGAGAGCTTCGGCAAGCTCGACCTCGACCTCGCCGAGTCCCTCAAGGCTCCGAAGCAGAAGGGCAAGTGACGTGGCTGGGCAACGGCCTGCCTTCTCCCACATAGGCTGGGACCCCACGCCGGGGAGCGTGGAGAACACCCGGGACCTCGCGAAGCAACTCGGCAAGCTGGCCGGCGAGCTGGGAACGGCGCTGAGCGAGCTGGAACGCATCGAGACCGGTGCCTGGAAGGGCAAGACCGCGATCGCTTTCAGCGAGTACGTCGGCCAGGATGTCACCCCGCTCATCCGCAAGAGCCACGAGTCCTTCGACAAGGCCTCGCGTGCCCTGCACCGCTGGGCAGGGGACCTCCAGGACTTCCAGGACCGCGCGGACCGGCTGGAGAAGAGCGCCGGGGAAAAGCTCGACGCGAAGGCCGAGGCTGAGGGGAAGGCGGGCGGCAAGGGCAGCGACGAACTCGCCAAAGCCTCCAGTGCCGTGGACGGCCTCATCCGGAAGGTCCATGAACTGGAAGAGGAATACCGTCAAGCCGCCCGGCAGATCAGCAAGGAACTCGACAAGGCCGCCGACATCGCGCCCGACGAGCCAGGCTTCTGGGACAAACTCGGCAAAGGTATCGAGGGAGCCTGGGACGCCACCGGCGACTGGATCAAGGATCACGCTGATCTGATCAAGCTGGTGGGCGACCTTCTCAGTGATCTGAGCGGCATCCTGGGCGTGATCGCGATCATCACTGCACCGTTCGAGCCGATTGGCGCGATCTTCGCCGCGGCGGCGGTGGTGAGCAGCGGCCTCGCACTCGTGACTCACCTGGTGGCGAAAGCCGCCGGCGCCGACGTGAGCTGGACGAGCATGGGCTTCGACGCGCTAGGCGCCATTCCCGGAATCGGCGCCTTCGCCAAGGGCGCCAAGGTCGCCGATGGAGCAGTCGCTGCAGCCCGCGCCGCCGAGTTGGGTGAGGGCTTCAAGGGAGTGAACACCATCGGGCGGAACATCATCGGCGTCGGCGACAATGTTGCGGGCGCTGCCAGCTTCACCATCAGGGGCACGAAGATCCAGCTATTCGGCCTCAAGGCCGGAGGGCACATCTCCACCGAGGGCGGCATCATGAACCGCATCGCCCTCGTCGCGGAGAACAACATTCGTCAGGGACAGTTCATTGGCACACGTGGCATCCCGGGACTCAAGAAGATCGACTCCATGAGTGGTCTCGGACGCGGGATCGACGCGACTCTGAAGATCCTCCCCAAGGCGTTCTCAATCCACTCGCACATCGGAGAGATGATGAACCCAGGGGACCGCTTCCAGGAATCCGCTGCCGCGCACTGAGAGGATCCGAGCTGTGGACTGGTATCCGCCTCCGGGTGAGAGCCTGCTCATGCGGACGAACGTCACCTTCGCCACCGGGTTGGCGCCCACAGTGGCTGGCCTACGGTCGTTCCGCGACACCGAACGGCATGACATCGAAGGTGAGCTTGCAGGCTGGCCTCCCGGCCCTGGTTTCACTCCGCGGGGCAAAGCGGACCGGGCGGGCGTTCGTGCCCTGGATGTCGTGTTGCTGGGTATCCCTCGCCTGATCAACATCGTCGGGAACATCGCCGCACCCAGTGGCCAACTCGTCGGTGAGCCAGGCAGCCCGGGAAAATCTCAGGATCCTGAGAACGAGGTGGACGACTTTCCCGTGATGTGGGCAGACGAGGGCACCACCGCCCGTACTGTCCCCTGGCAGCTCGACCCCGCCCGTCAGCCGAAGAGGTACCGCACGGAACTCGTACTGACCGATCAACGTCTGCTCATTCTGGGAGTGGACGCAGCGGCCGGGCTCGCGCCAGCCGACGAACTATGGCAGACACCCAGGGTGTCCGTAGCTGCGATCGAACAACTGGCCTACCCCCAGAACGGGTCCGATGTCAGGGTTCGGTTCACCGACGGGTCGTGGACTCGTTGGAAGGTCGGTGACGCCACCAAACTGGCAGCCCGTTTCCGCGGAGAACGAAAACCGGTGACGGAGGACGCCCTCACCCCTCAGCAGCAGCAACGCGTCGCAGAGTTGGTGGCGGAACCTCCCCTGTCAGTCGCCCGCTCGGTCGGCAGAGTCCTGCCGGTCACCGAGCCACCGACGCTGGAGCTGCTTCCCGACGGCATTGTGTCTGTCGAATTGCGTGTCCCCCTGTCCAACGGTACCGATCAGACCCTCACCCGGTACCTCTCCCCGTCCGGTACGGACGTGCTGCCGAAGGGCGCCGAGAAGTGACGGCAACGGTCCAGCTGAACGCAACACGGGATGCGCAGATCATCCCTCCGATGACGTTCGTCGCCCCAGAGGGCATCCACGCTCTCCCGGTCGACACTTCAGGCGAACAACGGCCCGCAGCTGCTCTGGAGTTCGTGCGCAGCCTTTTTCCCGGCGGGGACGACAGGCTCTGGCAGACTGCGGCGCCCTTCTACGAACTTGTCACAGAAACGATGGCGAGTGCAGGACTCGCGTTCTCGGGCTTCGGTCTCTTCGCTCTGGACACCGGCGGTGTAGCGCACTGCTCTTTCACCGTTGCCGCATACGCCTCCGACCACACAGACCCGGAGATCGCCGCTCAGGGCATCCTGGCAATACTCTCCTCCGACCCCACGAACGACGCCCGTTGGCTCGATCTGCCGTGCGGTCCGGCAGTCTCACGCATCACGCTGCGTGAACTCATGCTCAGCGCGGACATAACGGCGAGCGGTGGACAGGCCAGGCTGCTCACCGGCCAGATTCAGATCCACGTTCCTTTCCCCACAGGGCCGTTCACAGCTGTATTCACCGTCGACACCGCGGCGATGGAGTACTGGGGCGAGTTCTGCGACATGACGACGGCCATCCTCCAGACCGTCTCGTTCCCCGTTTCAACCGACGAACTGGACGCGCACGGGCCGTTCAGCGAGGCATCTGTCTGACCGAAGCACATTGAGCTTCTCCGTCCGACCTCGGGTTGGGGCACCGGCAGAGACTTCTCCGGCCCCTTCCAGTCCATAAGAGCTTGATCCACGCCTAGGATCCGTGCCGCACATTCGTGACCCTCGTGGTCCCTGCCGACGCCAGCGAGGGCGCGACCGCTCGGCCCTTTCGAGCCAGCATCAGGAAGCGACCCCCTGACTGACGTTTCCTGCGCCGGCACTCAAGGGAACGCGAGGTGGGCGACGATCGGCTGCCGCCGAGTGGCCACGAGGGCACTCAGAGGTCAGAAGGAGCCGAGCACAATGCACGGCTCCTTTCATGCATTCGGGCTGCGGTCTTCGGATGGCTCGCTGTATGGCTCCTGAGCCTGCACAAACGTGCCCTTGATCGGGACCGTGATGACAAGACCCTGATCCCGAAGCTCGCGCACGGCCCGGCGGGCGGTGTTGATGGCAACCGCGTACTGCTCGGCGAGGTCACGTTCGGCGGGAAGCCGTGCGCCCACCGGCAGGCGCCCGGTGCGGATCTGCTCTGCGATGTGGTGTGCGACTTGCAGATACACGTAGACGGGACTTGTCGCGTCGGGCGTCCACCGATCGTTAGCCATAGCCGCACGCTAAGGCGGCTCGAAGCAAGGCACCACATGAGGGAACGTCCGCATGCAACCTAATGCTTCCAGTTGCTACCTATCGCGTCCTAGTGCAGAGTGGTCAACATAGACCCCGGCGAGGCGGCTACCTCCCGGGGCACGGCCAACGCTTACAAGGAGCGTCGACATGCACGACCTTATCCCTCGCGCCCTCCAATGGCTGCGCCTCCTCTTCGCCCCCGGCACCGGGAAAAGGCGCCGCCGCCCTAACCGTCACCCCTTCCCCCACCTGCACCTCACCCTCGTACGCTGCCCCCTCACCGCCGAGCCCCCGCACCTCCCCGTCCACCGGTCGCCGTACGGCCTGGCCACCCTCCTCGACGGCGCCGACTCCGCTCTGGTCCGTCCCTACCTCACCGCGCGCGAGCGCGAGGCAGCCCTCCAGCAACGCCGACGGCTCGCCCTCGTACTGGCCGCCGACTTCGGGATCGACCTCGACCAGCACGTGATCGGCGCACCGGAGGTGGCTGCCTGATGGAACAGGCAGACAGCCGCGCGCACGCCCCGGCCTCCGCCCGTCTCCTCCCCTGGCCCACGCCCGAGGGCAAGCCCTGCTACCTGGTCACGGACAACAGCGGCAGTTACCTGTCCCGCCTTGCCGACGACATGGAGGCCACCCAGCTCGCCACCGGCACCGACGTCCTTGCCCACGCCCGCCAACTACTGGACGACCCCATGTCGCCCTACGCCGAAGTCCGCTACGCCGGCATCCGCCTCGCCGAGTGCCTCACCGACGCGCTGCGCATCGCCGAGTCCCGGGGCAGGCGCTTGGGCGTACTGGACAATGAACAGGGCCGTGAAATCGCCCGTCGGCGGGCAACACCGAAGCCGGGGAACGGACCAGGAGCGTAACCACGAGGCGTCAACCCAGGCGCCCGGAACAAGTGCCGTGCGCACGGCATACCCGCCGTGCGCCTGTCCGAGAGGACGCAGTTCACACCACCAAGCATCCCCTGTGCCCGAATTGCCACCACGCACGGCGCGGCCCTGACCTCATCGACTGACGCCGGATCGGTGCGGCACTCGGCGAAGCACAGCTTCCGGTCGGTAAGAGGGCGGATGCGGTGGATGACGCCTGGGTCACCTGTCCGCCGTCAGACACGGCAGTGCGGTGATCTTCACGAGCGATCCGGCGGACGTCGAGGCGTAGCCGGCCGTGCGCAACCCTGTCGGCATTCGCGTCGAGTCCGTTTGACGGGCAGGCAGTTCCACGCGACTGCGTTCCGGGCGCCGGAGCCCGGGTTGCTCACCAGGCGGGTTCTGGCGTCGTTGATGATGCGCGGTTCCCTGACGGCCTCACCGGCCGGCGGCGGTAGCCGGCAGATCGCCGGTACCGGGGTCCGCTAGGTGGCCGGCCGGTTCGCGTGGTGGGGTGGTGGTGAGTGACGACTTGTGCACGGCGAAGACCGCGTCGCAGCGGTCCCGGACGGCGGCGTCGTGGGTGGCGAGGACCACGGCGCATCCGGCTCGGCTCAACTCCCGGAGGATCGCGACGACTGCGGTGGTGTTGGTGTCGTCGAGAGCGCCGGTGGGCTCGTCCGCCAGGACCAGTGTCGGCCGCTGGACGATGAGCCGGGCCAGGGCCACGCGTTGCTGTTCACCACCGCTCAGACGGTGGATCCGTTCCCCGCCCCGGCCCGCCAGGCCCACGCGGTCCAGGGCCTCGGCGATACCCGGACCGCCGCTGTCCGGTGTCCTCCGCCGTGGCCTGATGGCCACTTCCAGGTTCTCGTCGACGGTCGCGTTCTCCAGCAGCGCGTAGTGCTGGAACAGGTAGCCGAGGCTGTCGCGGCGGAATCGGCGGGTTTCTCCCCTGCCGAACCGCGTGATGTCCTTTCCCTGGTACCGGATCGCGCCCGTGGCCGGTTTGTCGAGTAGTCCGAGGCAGTTGAGGAGGGTGGACTTGCCTGATCCGCTAGGGCCGACGAGCGCGAGCATCTCACCCCGGCCGACGGTGAAGTTGACATCGCGCCACAGAACCCGAGAATCGAACACCTTGGACAGGTTCTCGACCTCGATCACGGTCTTCTCCGTCTTGCTGGAGGGCAGTTCTTCGTTTACTGGGCTCATGCGGCGGTCGCTCCTTCCTTCACTATCCGACGGTGGAAGAACGCGAGAGCCAGTAGCACGGCTCCGAATTCGACGGCGACCAGAGCTGTGATGACACCGACGTCCAGCGCGGTGAGATGGGTGGGCTGGAACGGGGCGGGCGCACCGGCGGCCGCGAACTTCTTCAGTTCCTGTCCCTGCTGCCACGCTTCGAAAGGAACCCGCGTGGCGAATATAACCGCGATGGCCAATTCCACGGCCAGGACAAAACGATGCGTGGCAACATATCTCCAACCGCTGATGTGCCGCACGAATATCGTCTGCGCATTTCTGCGGGAGTAGATGATGCAAACGCCGACACCGGCGATGAGGAGAACGATGGCTGCAACGACGAGGTTGAACACGTGGAGCCGTAGTTCGCTGAGGGCGTTCCTGAGATCCAGGGCAGTTTTCTGGCCGACAGGACTCATCCCGTTGACATAGCTCTGCAGTCTGCCCGCCTTGATGCCGGTCAGTACGTCATTCGGGTCCGGAAAGACCACTCCCGCCTGAGTGGCATAGGTGGTATACGCGTCGTCGGTGAGAAAACGCGAACCATTGGGTACTGCAATGATCACCGGATCGGGCAACATGGACCTGTCTTCGTCGGGACCGTGTGCCGAGTTGTATACGTAGGCGCCGGTGTTGTACCCGAAGAGGCGCTGTCCCGACCTGCTCCACGATGCCTCAAGCGGAATGTTCCGATCCTGATGCGGGTCGATGATTTGGGACGCCGCCTTCGTGATCACCGCCGCGTGAGAGGCGAGGGAATCCGGGATGATGACTCGTACCGGACGCGCGTCCGGCGCCTTGCCCCGCTCGACTTGAGCGGTGTAGCGGTGTCCCGTCGGGTCCTGTACCGGCTGCTCGGCGAGGTAGGTGTCGTTGACGATGAGGAACTCGCCGGACGGCAGATGGGCGCCGGGGGCGGAGACCTGGAGGTCCCTGCGGCCGGCGAGGACGACCTCGCCGCGCCGGTCGGCCTGGCGCAGCCACGGTCCCACGTGCTCGTCCAGTTCTTCCGTGTGCATGGCGAAAGCGCCGCTGAGACGGATCGAGACCGCGTCGCCCACCGCCCCGTAGACCTTCTGGTTCTCCAGGCGCGTCAGTACACCCCGGCCCGCGAGGGTGACGTTCGTGGCGATGCTGAGCGCGAGCAGGAGCGCGGGAATGCGTACGAGATAGACGCTGACGGACGCGGCCCGTGCGGGCAACTCACCCTTGAGGGCCCGCAGGACGTCCACCTTGTAGGTGAGCGCGAGCACGGCCGCGTGGGCCGAGAGCACCAGCGCGACCAGGATGGCGGCGGCCACCGCGGCCACCGCGGCGAACAGCCCGGCCCAGGCGAAGCCGTTGTAGAGGCCGAGCGAGGCCGTGGTCACCGCCGCCACGGTGCCGGCCGCCGCGAGCCAGAAGACCGCCAGCTGCCGCAGGTCACGCAGAAGGATGCCGGCGAAGGACAGGCCCTGCATCCGGAGGACCCCGTAGGCCTTGGCGTTGAGCAGCACGCTCGCGCCAGTCATCGTCACCGCGGCGAGTGCGACCACGCAGAAGGCACGGAACAGCGGGTCGTCCGAGTATCGGTCGGTCAGCTCGGCGTACGACAGCGGGTGGGTCACTGTCGCGGTCAGACCGAGCCGACTGAATTCGGCCACCAGCGCGTCGACGGCCGTGGAAGATCCGAACACGTAGTAGGAGCCGCGAGGGTCCAGCGCTGCAGCCTCGGACATCGGGTGCACGCGGGTGGCATTGTTCCTGCTGAATTCGGGATATCCGTGGTCCAGCCATCCCGCCGTCACGGAAGTGCCGCCGTCCGGTGTCAGATACAGGTGCCGGACGCTGTCGGGATTCCTCAGATCAGGCACCTCGCGGGCCACCGCGACTCCGCGTTCGGTCGAGAATTCCTCGACAGCCCGGGTGACCTGGCTTCCGTTTGCCGAACCGTCGGAGTCGATGATTTCGACCAGAGCCGAGTTTCCCAGTACCCCGGTCTCGTCCAGACCGCGTACGAACAGAAAAGACAGCGCTGCGGCGAAGGCCAGGACCGCGGCGTGGACGAATCTTGTGCCTCGATGCAGCATCTGATACCGATTCCAGTCCGGGGGAAGAACGGAAAGAACAGCTGTGGGGGCACGGAGCATCCGCCCCCACAGCCAATCAGGTCAGCAGCTCGGGTCGTAGTAGTACGAGATGCTGCCACCGTTCTTCGTGCCCGACGCGAGCGACCATTCGCCCGGAGTCGTGCAGCCGCTCTTGAAGGTCTGGCTGCCGATCTTCACCGACGAAGCGTGCCAGTTCGACGGGTGCTTGAAGTTCGACCACGCCGTGTTGGCGCCCTGGTCGTAGCTCCACTTTCCGCCGGCCACATCGACGGT
The DNA here is from genome assembly GCF_042894765.1 of Streptomyces sp. NPDC001507. NCBI lineage: Bacteria > Bacillati > Actinomycetota > Actinomycetes > Kitasatosporales > Streptomycetaceae > Streptomyces > Streptomyces sp. NPDC001507. Next base: position 135,314 of record NZ_JBIAVV010000009.1, on the reverse strand, counting down.
CGTGGCGATTGCCGGAGTCGCTGCAGCGAAAATGAGGGCCGCGGATGCGACGGCAGCCTTTACCACGTTTCTCCTGTGCATGGTGAAACACCTCTCACTGTGAGTTACCCGTGGGCTTGCTGTGAACGATTCAAAACTCTGAACGGAAGGTGATCGCGACGCAACAGGCTGATCGTTCATGGACGGCGAGTTGGCCGAAAAGCTGTGGAACACACAGTAAAGCTGACGCAAAAGAGATGGGCCTGGATTTCGGCCAGTGGCGCGATTAATTTGGTTGCGGTGACGCTGAAAACATGTGCTCCAGAGCGTGGACCAGGTCATTTCGCTAAGGTGCTACGGTTCACGGCTGGCAGGTGACCTCTGGCGACCCGCACTCTTCGACGACCACTTCGGGGGCTCTTCTCCATGTCTACTGACCGAAAGTCAGAGGCGATATTCCGCTTTTCCCGGCCCGGAACAACACCTGCGGCGCCTTCCCCCTCGTACCGCGCCGGTCTCGTCTGGCTGCTGCCGATGCTGTGGACGTTCGTCTTCGGCCTGTGGGGGTTGTCGCGGCAGGACAGTGTGTGGCGGGACGAGGCCGCGACCTGGCAGGTGGCCCAACGCTCGACGGCGGAGATATGGCACATGCTCGGCAACGTCGACGTGGTCCACGGGGTCTACTACCTGCTGATGCACGTGCTGTTCGAGTGCTTCGGTCCCAGCACCACGACCCTGCGGCTGCCGTCCGTGCTGGCCACGGCGGTCGCGGCGGCTTGCGTGGCCGTCATCGGCCGCCGACTGGCCGGCGCCTGGGCGGGCCTGGCCGGGGGGATGACCTTCGGGCTGCTGCCGGCCGTGCAGTTCTATCTCCAGGAGGGCCGGTCGTACGCGCTGGTGGCGGCCGGCGCCGGAATCGCCACCCTGGTGTTGACAACCGCCGTCGAACGGCGAATCCGGACGTGCCACTGGGTCGCCTACGGCGTGGTCGTCCTCTTCATGGGCCTGCTGAACTGGCTCTCGCTCATGATCCTCGCGGCTCATCTGACCACGCTGCTCTGGGTTCGGGCGGATCGAGGAGTCCTGGCTCGCTGGGCGGCGGCGGCCGGGTGCGCCACGGTCGGTGTGCTGCCGTTGATCGTGTTCAGCAGGGGCCAGTCCGCGCAGGTGTCATGGATCCCCCCGCTGTCCTGGCACATGCTGATCGGCCCTGGGGTACTGCTGGCGATCGGCTGCGCCGGGGGCCTGCTGGACCGGCCACGGGCGGGCCGGTTGTCCTCGGCGGCCGTGGGACTGCCGCTGTTGGCGGTGCCCCAGCTCGGCCTCGTCGCGCTGTCCCTCATCCAGCCGCTGTTCCTGGACCGCTACATCCTCTACAGCATGCTGGGGCTGGCACTGCTGATCGGTACGGCCGTCGGCTCGGCGGTACGGGCGGCCGAGCCCCGCTTCCCAGGAGCGTCGAGATGGATCCTTCCCACGGTCCTCGCCGTGGCGATGCTGGCCCTGCTCCCTCAGTCACTGGCTAAGCGGTCCCCGGCGAGCAGAGTGGACGACGTCCTGGCGGTGGCCTCGGACGTACAGCGCCTGAAGCAGACCGGAAACGCGGTGCTCTTCGTTCCCGCGGCCCGCAGGGACACCAAGTCCGTCTCCCCGAAGGCCTTCGCGGGCCTGCGGGACATAGCCCTGGCAAAAACCCCGGAGAAGTCCGGCACCCTCAAGGGCGTGGAGGCGGCCCCGGCTCGCATACGCGCCGCGATCCTGGCCGAACACCGGATACTCCTGGTGACGGACGCGGCCCGGGTGGCCCAGCCGGTCACGGCACCCCGGGACAGAACGAAGACCGCCATGCTGCGCAGGTACTTCACCCCGGTGGCCGACGAGCAGATCCGCGGCCGCAGGGTGACGGTTTACGAGCGGCGGCCGACGGCTCGCTGACGACCCGTCGGATCAGCCTGGCCGGACCGTTGAGCGGCCGTTCGAAACCGCCCCGGGGCTGCACGTGAGGCCGACCCACCGAAGCCTGACCGCCCGGTGCGGCGGATCATGTCACGCACCCGCCGCACCTGGCCGTTCCGCGACCTCTGACCTGACTAACCCTTGGCCTGCTTCGCCAGCTGCTCGTCCAGCTGCTCGTACGCTTCCTTGGCCTTCTTCAGGAAGTCGGACAGCCCGTGCAGGCCCTGGATGGTCTTGGACGCGCCCTTCGTGAACTCCTTCATGGAGTCGTCGTACGCTCCCGAGGCCTTCTGGGTGGTGAAGCCGTTCTCCACCAGGGCGCTCACCCGCTTCTCCACGTTCTTGATCTTGTCCTCAAGCTCGTGCATGTCCTTGATCAGGTCGCCCGCGACCTTCTCCATCTCGGCGTAAGTGAGATCCGTGTCTTTGCTGGCCATGACGGCTTCCTCCCGTTCGTGTGGCCGCAGGGCCTTCCCCCGTGGCATCGTTCGCGCGGATCGTGGCCATGACAGGGCCGTCCGCACGAGCAAAGATCCTACGGGGGTGACGCGTGGGACCGCACGGCCCTTGTGCGGTGGAACTGTGAACCGTACAGATACCGTTGCACCCGGGAAAGAACGTGCGGCTAAGGTCACTTCCACTGTGTTGGGTGCTATCGGTGTGTTGGGGGACGGAACGTGCGCCTGAGTCTGACCGTCGTCGACCCGGTCGGCGGTGCCAGCGCCGACGTGGTGCTCGACGCGGATCCCGAGTCCACCGTCGGAGACGTCGCGAGGGAGCTGGCCCGGCAGGTCGGTCTGGGGTATCCGGACCCCGGCGAGGGCGGCGCCCAGGTCATCCCCATCGGCGCGCACCGCCAACAGGCCGCCGCCGTACAGGTGTCCGGGCCGCTCGCCTACGTCGACGGGTACGCCCTCGACCCCGCCGCCACCGTCGTGGGCTCGCCGCTGCGGGACGGAGTCGTCGTCAGTCTGCACGATCCCGCCGGGTGTCTGCTCGGTGAGCCCACCGGTGTGGTGGAGTTCCGGGTAGCCGGCGGGCCCGCCGCCGGCGCCGTGCACCGGCTCGGGGTCGGGCGGTACGACATCGGCTCCGGGCCCGCCTCCCACCTCCGCGTCGAGGACCCCGAGCTGCCCGCCCGCGCCGCCACCCTCACCATCGCCATCGACGGCACCTGCAAAGTCGCGATACACACCGAAGGCGCCCGGCTGGACGGGGAAACGGTGCAGAGCGACGGTGACTGGCCGCTCGGCGCGCAGCTCGCCGTCGGCAACACCCTTCTCGAGATCACCGGGTACTCCCCGCCCAACGCCGCCCTGAAGTGGTCCGACGACGGTGCCGGGCTCGACTACAACCGGCCGCCGCGGCTGCGTCCCGCCGACCGGCAGACCCACTTCTCGCTGCCCAACCCGCTCGGCGACTACGAAGCCCGCCCGCTGCCCTGGCTGATGGCGCTGCTGCCGCTCGTCGGTGCCGTCGTCTCCGTGCTGATGTTCGGGCGCTGGTACTACCTGATCATGGCGCTGATGAGCCCCCTCATGCTCTTCGGCAACTACTTCATGGACAAGAAGCACGGCCGCAAGTCCCACGCCAAGCAGCTCAAGGAGTACAAGGAACACAAGCAGCGGATCGAAGCGGAAGCCCAGGAGGCGCTGGTCGCGGAGCGGTCCGAGCGGCGGGCCGCGGTGCCCGATCCGGCCGCGGTGCTGACGTACGGCACCGGGCCGCGGACGCGGCTGTGGGAGCGGCGGCGTACCGACGCCGACCATCTGCTGATCCGGTTCGGCACCGGGCGCGTGCCCTCCGAGGTCGAGCTGGACGACCCCGAGCAGGACGAGCACAAGCGCAAGGTCCGCTGGTACATCGAGGACGCCCCGGTCGGTCTTTCGCTGCGCGACCTCGGGGTGATCGGCGTCGCCGGGCCCGGCGATTCGGCGCATGCGCTGGGGCGTTGGGCCGTCGCCCAGACCGCCGTCCTGCACAGCCCCATGGACGTGCAGTTCTACGTCCTCACCGACAACGACGCCGGTGACCGGTGGGACTGGGTGCGCTGGCTGCCGCACTCCCGGCCGGCCGGCGGGCAGGACGTGAACGTCCTGATCGGTACCGACTCCGAGACCGTCGGCGCCCGTGTCGGCGAGCTCACCCAGCTCCTCGACGGCCGGCAGAAGGCCCTGCAGAAGGGCGGGCGGAGCAAGACGGACGGCCCGGCGTTCTCCGACCCCGACATCGTGGTCGTGTGGGACGGGTCGCGGCGGCTGCGGTCCATGCCCGGTGTCGTACGGCTGCTGAAGGAGGGGCCGGGCGTCGCCATCCGGTCCATCTGCCTCGACGAGGAGGAGCGGTTCCTGCCCGGGGAGTGCCAGGGCGTCGTGGTCGCCGAGCTGCGGGCCGGCAAGGAGGCCGCGCAGGCGGCGCCCGTGGCGCAGCAGGCCGTCGGCGGCTTTCCGTCCTTCCAGGCCTGGCATCCGCAGAGCAGCAGCGACGGTGCGGAACAGGCGCCGCAGGACCTGGAGTTGCGGCTGCGTGTCGAGCAGAGCGGGGCACTGCGCAAGCTGGACGTGCGGCCCGACTTCGTCTCCGCCGCCTGGTGCGGCCGGCTCGCCCGCTCGCTCTCCCCGCTGCGCGACATCAGCGGCGAGAGCGAGGACTCCGCCCTGCCCGCTGCCAGCCGGCTGCTCGACGTGCTCCAGCTGGAGCCGCCCACGCGGGACGCGATCGCCGCGCGCTGGCGGATGGGCGGGCAGTCGACGATGGCGGTCATCGGGGAGTCGTACGACGGTCCCTTCGGCATCGACCTGCGGCGCGACGGGCCGCACGGGCTCATCGCCGGTACCACCGGTTCGGGCAAGTCCGAGCTGCTGCAGACCATCGTGGCCGCGCTGGCCGTCGCCAACACCCCCGAGAACATGACGTTCGTGCTCGTCGACTACAAGGGCGGCTCGGCGTTCAAGGACTGCGTGAAGCTGCCGCACACCGTGGGCATGGTCACCGACCTCGACGCCCACCTCGTGGAGCGGGCCCTGGAGTCGCTGGGGGCGGAGCTCAAGCGGCGCGAGCACATCCTCGCCGCCGCCGACGCCAAGGACATCGAGGACTACCAGGACCTCGTCAGGAGGGACCCGTCGCGCTCTCCCGTTCCCCGACTGCTCATCGTCATCGACGAGTTCGCCTCGATGGTGCGTGATCTGCCGGACTTCGTCACGGGACTCGTGAACATCGCCCAGCGCGGGCGGTCCCTCGGCATCCACCTGCTGCTCGCCACCCAGCGGCCCTCCGGTGTCGTGTCGCCCGAGATCCGCGCCAACACCAACCTCCGGATCGCACTGCGCGTGACCGACGCCGGTGAGTCGACCGACGTCATCGACGCGCCCGACGCCGGGCACATCGCGAAGAGCACGCCGGGACGGGCGTACGTCCGGCTCGGGCACGCCTCGCTGATCCCCTTCCAGTCGGGGCGGGTCGGCGGCCGGCGGCCGGGGGCGGCGGATCCGGCCACGCTCGCGCCCTGGGCCGGGGCGCTGTCCTGGCAGGACCTCGGGCGGGCCGCGCTGCGCAAGCCGAAGTCCGAGGCGAAGGAGGACGACGAGATCACCGACCTGAAGGTGCTCGTCGACGCCGTCCGCGAGGCCAACACCGCCCTGCGGATCCCCGCCCAGCACTCGCCGTGGCTGCCCGCCCTCGACGACACGCTGCTGCTCGACGACGTGCCGGCCGTGCAGGCGCAGGGCGCGCTGCCCGCCGCCCCCTACGGTGTCGAGGACCTGCCCGCCGACCAGGCCCGCCGTGCGGTCGCCGTCGACTTCGCGACCTTCGGGCACCTCATCATCGCGGGCGCCCCGCGCACCGGACGCTCCCAGGTGCTGCGCACCATCGCCGGTTCGCTGGCCCGCACCAACTCCTGTGCGGACGTGCACCTGTACGGCATCGACTGCGGCAACGGCGCGCTGAACGCGCTGACCCGGCTGCCGCACTGCGGTGCCGTCGTCGGCCGCAACCAGACCGAGCGGGTGGAACGGCTCATGGCCCGCCTCTCGGGAGAGCTGGGCCGCCGTCAGGAGCTGCTCGCCGACCGGGGGTTCGCGGACATCGGCGAGCAGCGGGCGGCCGTGCCGGAGGCGGAGCGGCTGCCGCACATCGTGCTGCTCCTGGACCGCTGGGAGGGCTGGCTGCCCACCCTCGGCGAGCTGAACCACGGCGATCTCACCGACCAGATCATGGTGATGATGCGGGAGGGCGCGAGCGTCGGCATCCATCTCGTCCTCACCGGCGACCGGCAGATCCTGGCCGGCCGGATCTCCTCCCTCACCGAGGACAAGTACGGTCTGCGGCTCGCCGACCGCGCCGACTTCTCGATGCTGGACATCAACTCCCGCAAGGTCCCCGAGGAGATCCCGCCCGGCCGCGCCTTCCGCAGCGAGACGGCCGCCGAGACGCAGTTCGCGCTGCTCTCCGCGGACACCACCGGCCAGGGGCAGAACGCGGCGATCGTCGCGATCGGCGAGGCGGCCGAGGCCCGCGACGCCCAGGTGGAGCGCTCCCGGCGCCCGTTCCGGGTGGACGTGCTTCCCAGCCGGATCTCCTTCGAGGACGCCTGGGCGATGCGCACCCCGGCCGCGGCGGCCGCCCCGCTGTGGGCCCTGGTGGGTGTCGGCGGCGACGAACTCACCGCCTTCGGACCGGACCTGGCTCAGGGCGTACCCGCCTTCGTGATCGGCGGGCCCGCCAAGTCCGGCCGTTCCACGGCGCTGTTTGGTTTCGCCCGCTCCTACCTCGCCAACGGTGTACGCATCGTCGTCGCCGCGCCCCGGCAGTCGCCGCTGCGTGAACTCGACGGGCAGGAAGGTGTGCTGAAGGTCTTCACCGGGCGGGACGTGGACGAGGACGAGCTGACGGAGGTGCTGTCGTCGGCGTCCCCGGCCGAGCCCATCGTCGTGCTGGTCGACGACGCCGAGGTGCTGGACGACTGCGACGCCGAGGACGTCTTCAAGCGGATCGTGGAGCGCGGCACCGAGGAGGGCCTCGCCGTCGTCATCGCCGGTGACGAGGACGAGATCTGCGACGGCTTCTCGGGCTGGCAGGTCGACGCCAAGAAGGCCCGCCGGGGCATCCTGCTCTCGCCGCAGGAGTCCGGTTCCGGCGAGCTGATCGGCATCCGGACCACCCGGGCCATGGTGGGCGGGCCGATCCAGCCCGGCAAGGGCATGCTGCACCTGGGCAGCGGGGAGCACGTCACGGTGACGACCCCGCAGTAGCCGTACGACGGGGGCCGAGGAGGGGCCCAGGGGCTCAGTCCCCCGTCTTCGACATCACCGCCACCGGGTTCCCCTCCGCCGAACTGTCCGAGGTGTAGACCAGGTCGCCGTGGCTCGGGGTCAGGTAGACGGTGTTCGTGCCGGGGTCGCAGCCGTCGTGGTTGCCCTCGACGCCGGTCGAGGAGGCGACGAGCCGGGCCGCCGTCGCCGACCTCAGGGTGAGGACGTCCGTGCAGACCCCGCCCAGCTGGTCGGTCTGCCGCAGGCGCCCCAGCTCGTGGCCGACCGCCGCCTGTTCGACGGTGATCCGGAAGGTGCCGATGGGCAGGTTGCCGGACAGGGCGGTGGCCGAGCCCTGCCAGGTGCCGAGATAGGCGGCCGGGATCTGCCCGCCACCGGAGGCGGACGACGACGCGGACGTGGAGGGCGACTTGGCGGCGGCACCCGAGTCACCGCCCGCCCCGTCGCCGCCGGACCCGAGGAACGGCTTCACCAGGAACCCCACCCCGACGGTGACCACCGCCAGCGCCGCGGCCACCGCGAGCGCGACCGTACAGCTCACCCGGCGCCCGCGGCCGCCCGCGCCCGGTACGGCGGTCGCGGCGACGCTCACGGACACCTTGCCGGGCTTCCCGGGCTTCCCCTCCTGCGCGGGCAGGGCATCACGCGGCTCCGGTGCGACGGCGGGTACGGTCCCGGGCGGCGCCGCCGACTCCGGTACGACCGCGGGCGGCACCGTCGGCGGCGGCCCGAACTCCCCCGCCACCGAAGGGGTGCTGAACTGCACCGGCCCGGACGCCGGTACCGCGGCCGACCCGGGCCCCGCGGCCTCCGCGGCCTCCAGGTTGAGCACCTCCACCGCGCTCCGGCTGACCCGTTCCACCAGCGCCCCCGGCAGCCACCCGCCGGCCACCAGCCGTGCGGCCCCCTCGGGAGCCAGCCGCCGGGCCACCTCCGCCGGGGCCGGCCGGCGCCCCGGCTCCTTCGCGAGGCAGGCCTCGGCCACCTCCCGCAGCTCACCGGTGAGCGAGCCGAGTTCGGGCTCCTCGTGAACGACCCTGTAGAGCAGGGCGGCCGAGGAGTCCCCGGGGAACGGCGGCGCCCCGTTGGCCGCGTACGCCAGCACCGCCCCGAGAGAGAAGACGTCAGCGGCGCCCGTGGCGCCCTTGCCGAGGATCTGCTCCGGGGCCATGTATCCGGGCGAGCCGATCGACACCCCCGACGACGTCAGGGACGCCGTGCCGTCCGTGGCGCGGGCGATGCCGAAGTCGATGAGGAGCGGCCCGTCGAGGGTCAGGAGCACGTTCGACGGCTTCACGTCCCGGTGCACGAGACCCAGTTCGTGCACCGCCGCCACCGCCTCGGCGAGCCCGGCGCCGAGCGCCCGTACCGTGTGCGCGGGCAGCGGGCCGCCGTCGGTCACGGCCGCCGTCAGGGAGGGACCGGCCGCGTAGGCGGTGGCGACCCAGGGCACGGGGGCGTCCGGGTCGGCGTCCAGGACGGAGGCCGTCCAGGCGCCGCCGACCCGCCGCGCGGCCTGCACCTCGCGGCGGAAGCGGGCGCGGAACTCCTCGTCCAGCGCGAAGTGCGGGTGCACGATCTTGACGGCGACGGAGCGTCCGCCGGCCGAACGGCCCAGATAGACGCGGCCCATACCGCCGGAGCCGAGCCGGCCTAGCAGCCGGTACGGCCCGACGGCCGTGGGTTCGTCGCCCGCGAGCGGCAGCATGTGCCCTCACCCCCCAGAGAGTTCGGCAGCAGCCTATTCGCTCCGCGGGTGGGGCGGTTCTTTTGGTGCGGGCCGGTGGGGGCTGGTCGCGCAGTTCCCCGCGCCCCTTTCGGGGCGCGGTTGCGCGGCGCGTGTCACGGCGTCAGCAGCTCGACCCTCACGTCCGCCGCGAACCCGGTCGTCGGGCCCACCCGGCGGGCGAACTCCGCCACCGCCGCCAGCTGGGGCGCGCCGAAGCTGAAGTCGAGGGTGGTGAAGTACTGGGCGAGGGTCGCCTCGTCAAAGGCCTCCCAGCGGGCGGCCTGTTCGGCGACCTTGGCGACCTCCTCCAGGGAGAGGTTGCGGGAGTCGAGGAAGGCACCGTGCACCTCACGGGTGAGGTGCGGCTCGCGCTCCAGGTAGTCCCGGCGGGCCGCCCACACCGCGAAGACGAACGGCAGGCCCGTCCACTCCTTCCACAGCGCGCCGAGGTCGTGGACCTCGAGGCCGTAGCGCGGGGCGTCGAGCAGGTTGGCGCGCAGGGCCGCGTCGCCGATCAGCACCGCCGCGTCCGCCTCCTGCATCATCAGGCTGAGGTCGGGCGGGCAGGTGTAGTAGTCGGGCTGGACGCCGTAGCGGTCGGCGAGCAGCAGCTGGGCGAGGCGGACCGAGGTGCGCGAGGTGGAGCCGAGGGCGACCCGGCGGCCGTCCAGCTGGTCCAGCGGCACCTGCGTGACGATCACGCAGGACATCACCGGGCCGTCGCAGCCGACGGCGATGTCCGGGAAGGCGACCAGGTCGTCGGCGTTGCGCAGGAATTCGACGAGAGTGATGGGCCCGATGTCGAGGTCGCCGCGCACCAGCTGCTCGCTGAGCTTCTCAGGGGTGTCCTTGGTCAGCTCGAAGTCGAGGAGGGTGCCGGTTCTCGCGAGCCCCCAGTAGAGGGGCAGGCAGTTCAGGAACTGGATGTGGCCGACGCGCGGCCGGGTGCGAGAATTGTCCACATCGCGAGACTAGACCCCATGAGGTACGGTGCTTGGACCGCCCCCACCCCTGGTGTCCCGACCGTCCCTCCGGTCAACCCGCCCTCGGGGGCATTCAAACGTCCGGGTGACGTGATCTTGGCCTCTGTTGCTTTCGGCTGCCCACATGCTAGGCTCGCCGCAAGTTGCAGTTTGGTTTCCCTTGCAGTACAGAGCCTGCGGAGCATGTAACCGCGGGCTCTCGTAGTTTTCAGACATATGCAGTTGTGCGGCACTTAGTTTGTTTTCACACTTGCAGGTTCTGGAGCAGGGCGACCCTTTGGGCCCAAGGAGGGCTTATGGCTACCGGAACCGTGAAGTGGTTCAACGCCGAAAAGGGCTTTGGTTTCATCGCCCAGGAAGGCGGCGGCCCCGACGTCTTCGTCCACTACTCCGCGATCAACGCCAGCGGGTTCCGCTCCCTGGAGGAGAACCAGCAGGTGAGCTTCGACGTCACGCAGGGCCCGAAGGGTCCGCAGGCGGAGAACGTCACCCCCGTCTGATCCCAGACAAACCAAGTCTGATCGCAGACTGAGTGCAGTACCCAAGGAGCCCCGCGCCGCCAGGCGACGGGGCTCCTGCCTTTTCCGTCCCCGCTCACACGTGCTGCATCACCGGCACGAACGTGGTGCCGGCCGCCAACGCCTCGTACAGATGGGGAACATCGCCGCGATACGTCAGATCCCCGGGGTTCAATTCGACGGTTTCTCCGCGCGGCCCGGCCTTGACCCGCCCGCCGCATACGACGAGGTGCTCGACCGTTCCCGGAATGTGCGGCTCGGACTCCCGCGCCACGCCCGGCTCCATCCGCAGGTGGTAGATGTCCCGGCGGACGCCGGGCGGGCTGGACGACAGCAGGGTCGCGGCGAAGTCGGCGCGCTCCGACGCGACCGGGGCCCCTCCCCCGCCCGGATCACCTGAACGCCGGACACCGGCGGCTCGACCAGCGCGCTGCACGGCCGCGTCGAGATCCCGGCGCGGGTCCAGGAGCCGGCGTCGGCGGGGGCGGTGGTGCTCCTGGTCGCCCTGCTGGCCACCGGGGCGCTGACCGAGGGCGGCGGCTTCGCCGGGATCGCCCGCCCGGCCGGGGTGCTGGCGGCGGGCGCACTGGCCTGGCGCGGGGCGCCGTTCGCGGTCGTGGTCCTCGGGGCCGCGGCGGTGACGGCCATGCTGCGGGCGGCCGGGGTCGGCTAGCGGAACCAGCATCGGTGCCGGTTCCGGTGCCGCCCACACCCGAAGAGAGGAAGCGTTGCCAAAAGAGAAGGCTTCTCATTCTGTTACGGTCGTCGCGTGGGGCTGCGGGAGAAGAAGGCGGAGAAGGTCCGGGCCGCGATCTACGACGCGATGATCGCGCTGGCCGAACGGGACGGGTACGAGGCCGCGACGGTGGAGCAGGTGGCGGAGCGCGCCGAGGTCGCGGTCTCCACGGTCTACCGGTACTTCGCCAACAAGGACGCGATCCTGCTCGACCCGATCGAGCGGACCGTCGGCGTGCTCGCCGGCCTGCTGCGGGCCCGGCCCGAGGCGGAGGACGTCGCCGTCTCCCTCGGGTGGACCGTACGCGCCGCGCTGGACATGTCTCCGGAGGAACTGGCCCGGCTGCGCCGGCTGCGCGCCCAGCTCGACCGGGCACCCGGGCCGCGGGCCCGGCTGTGGGACCTGGTGAACCGGGAACGTCTGCTGCTGGAGGACGCGGTGGCCGAGCGCAGCGGCCGCGACCAGCTGTGGAACGCGGCCGCCGCCCACCTCACGCTCATGATCGTCGGCATGGCGTACGACCACGACCGCGACAGCCTCGACGAGACGGCACCGGCGGACTACGCGGACCGGATCATCACGATGCTGCACGCCGGCGCCGGAGCGCCGATGCCGGCCCGCGCGCCGCGGCCGGACCAGGACGGCAGGCCGTGACCGGCGAACCGATCGACGTGGTGATCGCCGACGACCAGGAACTGGTGCGGGCCGGCTTCGAGATGATCCTCGACGCCCAGCCGGGCATCCGGGTCGTCGGCGTGGCCGGGGACGGTGTGGAGTGCGTGGAACTGGCCCGCCGGCTGCGGCCCGACGTCGTGCTGGTGGACATCCGGATGCCCCGCCTCGACGGCCTGGAGGTCACCCGCGTACTGGCGGGCGAGCGGAACGGCGGCGAGGACGGGCCGAACGTCGTCGTCATCACCACCTTCGACCAGGACGACTACGTACGGGACGCGCTGCGGTACGGCGCCTGCGGGTTCCTGCTGAAGGACGCCTCCCCCGCGCTGCTCGTGGAGGCGGTCCGGGCGGCGGCGCGCGGCGACGCCCTGGTCTCGCCCGCGGTCACCGTCCGCCTGCTCGGCGAGCTGCAGCGGGGCGGCCCGCGCGGTGAGCGGTACGCGGACGGGGCGGCGGCCGGGCTGAGCGCCCGGGAGACGGAGATCATGCGGCTGGTGGCAGTGGGCCGTACCAATCAGGAGATCAGCGAGGAGCTGTTCCTGTCGCTGTCGTCGGTGAAGACGTACCTGGCCCGGATCCAGGCCAAGATCGGCGCCCGCAACCGGGTGGAGGTCGCCGCCTGGGCCTGGGAGAACGGCGTGGTCACCTCGCGGCCCGGGTAGCACCGCGTGCTGATCGCGCCGGGCGCGGCGGGTGCGGCGGTGAGTCCGGGGACCTCGGCACGCTGGCCCGGACCTCCCACTGGGCGGGGTCGACGGCGCCCGCCCAGAACTCGCCGTCGAGCGCCTCGACGCGCTCCCGCAGCCCGATCAGGCCGAGCCCGCTCTGCCCGCCGGCGGGGCTGCCGGTGCGGCGGTGCGGCAGGCTGTTGGCCACCGTCACGTGCAGCCAGTCCGGGTCGGCGTCCAGCCGTACGACGACGCGCTCGCCCGGCGCGTGGCGGTGCACGTTGGTGAGGGCCTCCTGGACCACCCGGTACACGGAGGTCTCCACCTCCGGGCTGAACCTGCTGGTCCGGGCCGCCGCGCCGGCCTCGAGGCGGGCGGCGGGGGCATCGGGCCGGCGCCGGGAGAAGCCGGCGACGAGGTCGCCGAGCCCGGAGAGCAGGTCGGCGGGGCGCAGCGCCTGGTGGTCGTCCTCGCGCAGCACGCGGACCAGGCGCCGCATCGACTCCAGGGTCTCGGTCCCGGACCGGGAGATCGCCTCCAGGGCCGGGTCGACCTTCTCGGGCGCGATCGCGTGCACGGTCCGGGCCGCGTTGGCCTGCACGATGATCCCCGTCATGTGGTGGGCGATGAGGTCGTGCAGGTCACGGGCGAGGGCGAGCCGCTCGGCGTAGCGCACCTCCTGGACCGCGCGCCGGCGGCGGGCCTCCAGGGCGCGCAGGGAGCAGCCGATGAGGACCGCCAGCGCGAGGGCGACCGTCAGCACGTACTGCCCGGCCACCAGGCTGAACACGGTACGGCCGCGCAGCGGCATCATCAGCACCGCGGCGACCAGGGCGCCGGCGGTCCAGGCCGTGGTGCGGTCGGACTCGGTCTCGGCAAGCACCCGGACGATCAGGAACAGCAGGGCGAGGATCTCCAGGAGGCCCCAGTCGCCCACCGGCCGCGGGTCGACCAGGCACACGCAGGTCAGCGCGACGGACATGGCGGCGATGCCCAGCGAGCGGGCCGTGAGCGAGGGCGACCAGCGGGTGTCGGGCAGCGCCAGCGCGGCCAGCGGACCGGTGACGAACACCGGCACCCAGCGGGCGGGCGAGCTCGCCTCCCCCGGGTTGAACACCGCCAGGATGTCGACCACCCAGGTGAGGGCCAGGGCCAGCAGCGCCGCGGCGGTGACGAGTCGCCGCACTCCGGGCGAAAACGGAAGTTTCCAGTCCACGCCTACAGCCTAGGAAACCGACCTGCCCCCGTGGTGTCGGCCGGATGACCGACACGGTCCGGCGGCTGCCGTACCAGAGGCTGACGCGGCCGGGGTCCGGCCCCGCGCAGCATGGTCGTGGGGCACGGGCGTCTCCCCGGCGCCGGTGCTCCACCCCGAGCCCGTCGACGACGACAGGCCGCGCATTCCTGGAGCACCGCCCCCTGCGCAGGGTCGCGTCCCCGACCACCGGCGCAGGTGTCTCCGCCCCTCCCCTCTCGTTCCGACGTACGGAGTCTGTTCTCGTCATGGCTACATTCCTGCACCGGATCGGTCGCCGCGCCTTCCAGCGCCGCTGGCTGGTTCTGCTGCTCTGGGCGGTCGTACTGGGCGTCGCGGGTGCCGCGGCGGCCGGCAGCAGCGGAGGCGGCAGTTCCAGCGTCACCCTGCCCGGCATCGAGGCACAGAAGGCCTACGACCTGCTCGGCAAGAAGTTCCCGGCCGCCAACGCCGACGGGGCTAGCGCCCGGGTCGTCGTACGGGCGCCAGAAGGGCAGAAGCTGACCGGCAGCGAGCCGAAGGCCGAGGTGAAGGCGCTGCTGAAGGACCTGAAGCAGTCCTCGCCGCGGGTCGCCTCGGTCACCGACCCCTTCACCGCGAAGACCATCAGCGCCGACCGCACCACCGGCTACGCCCAGGTCACCTACAGCGCCAAGGCGGCCGACCTGACCGACGCCGACCACAACCACTTCGACAAGGCTCTCGAAGAGGCCCGCGCCAAGGGCCTGACCGCCGAGGCGTCCGGCTCCGCGCTGGCGGCGACCAGTGAGGGCGGCTCGTCCGAGGCGATCGGGTTCGCGCTCGCCGCGCTCATCCTGGTCATCACCTTCGGTTCGTTCGCCGCGGCCGGCATGCCGCTGCTGACCGCCGTGGTCGGCGTCGGGATCACCATCAGCACGCTGACCGCGCTGACCTCGGCCCTGAACCTCAACACCAGCACGTCCGCGCTGGCCAGCATGCTCGGTATCGCGGTGGGTATCGACTACGCGCTGTTCATCGTCTCGCGCTACCGCTCCGAACGAGCCGCCGGCCATGACGCCAGGGAGGCCGCCGCCCGCGCCAACGGCACCGCGGGCTCCGCCGTGGTCTTCGCCGGCCTGACCGTCGTCATCGCCCTGGTGGGCCTGGCCGTGGTCAACCTGCCGATCCTCACCGCCATGGGCCTGGCCGCCTCCGGTGCCGTCGTCGTCGCCGTCCTGGTCGCCGTCACCCTGGTCCCGGCCCTGCTCTCGCTCGCCCCCGAACGGGTCCTCGGCCGCGCGCGCCGCAGGCCGAAGAAGGCCCCGAAGGAGGCTCCTTCGAAGAAGCCGCTGGCAGAGCGCTGGGCGGCCTTCATCCTGCGCCGCCCGTGGAAGGTGCTGCTTGTCTCGGTGGCCGGTCTGGTCCTGATCGCCCTGCCCACCACCAAGCTGGAGCTCGGCCTGGCCGACGACGGCTCGAAGCCGCCCGCCACCACGGAGCGCAAGGCCTACGACATGCTCACCGAGTCCTTCGGCCCCGGCTTCAACGGCCCGCTCACCATCGTCGTCACCGACACCGACACGGCGGCGACGAAGAAGGCCGTCGGCGAACTCAGCGACAGCATCACCGGCATGAAGGACGTGGCCGCCGTCGCCCCGGCCGTGTACAACCCGGCCGGCGACACCGCGATCGTCACCGTCGTCCCCAACAGCGCACCCACCAGCGAGAAGACCAAGACCCTCGTCCGTGACATCCGCGACCGAGCCGCGGACGTCCGTGCCGCCACCGGCGCCGAGGGCCTGGTGTCCGGCACCACCGCCCTGAACCTCGACGTCGCCGCCAAGTTCGCGAGCGCGATCGTCCCCTACCTGCTGCTCGTCGTCGGCCTGGCCTTCCTGGTCCTGATCCTCGTCTTCCGCTCGATCCTGGTACCGCTCAAGGCGGCGGTCGGCTTCCTGCTGTCCGTCCTGGCCGCCTTCGGCGCCATGGTGGCGGTCTTCCAGTGGGGCTGGTTCAAGGACCTGCTCGGCCTGCAGACCACCGGTCCGATCAACAGCCTGGTACCGATCCTCGCGGTCGGCATCGTCTTCGGTCTCGCCATGGACTACCAGGTCTTCCTCGTGACCCGCATCCGCGAGTCCTACGTCCACGGCGCCGGCGCCCGCGAGGCGATCACCGACGGCTTCCGCCACAGCGGCAAGGTCGTCACCGCCGCCGCGCTGATCATGACGGGCGTCTTCGGCGGCTTCGTCGGCAGCGACGACGCCTTGCTCAAGTCGCTCGGCTTCGGTCTCGCCTCCGCCGTCATCTTCGACGCCTTCGTGGTCCGCATGACCATCGTCCCGGCCGTCCTGGCCCTGCTCGGCGAGCGCGCGTGGTCACTGCCCGCCTGGATCGACCGCCGGCTCCCCCACGTCGACATCGAGGGCGAGAAGCTGGCCCACAGCGGCTCCTCGGCCCCCCAACCGGCCGGCACGGAAGCCGACTTCACTCGCGTCGGCTGAGACCGGCCGCCGCGCCCGCACCCCGGGTGCGGGCGCGGCGCCGGGCCAGGGTCATGCCCCCGTACGACCCCTACGAGTCCGCGCCGGGAGCGACATCCATGCGCAGAGGTCCCGCACTCCTGACCCTCGCGGTCGTCATCGCCCTGCTGGCCCTGTCCCAGCACGCCGGGAAGCAGACCGCCCCCCTCCCGGACCTGCGCGGGCGGACCCTGCGCGCGGCCCAGCTGGCCGCCCGGGACGCCGGCTTCCGCCAACTGGCCGCCGCCGACGCCCTCGACCGGCACCGGGTCCCCGTCCTGGGCGGCAACTGGAAAGTCTGCTCCCAGCAGCCGCCACCGGCGCGCTACGCCCTCACCACGCCGGTCACGCTCCGCGTGGTCAAGACAGGCGAGGCGTGCCCGCGCCGGTGACGCCCGTGACGAACACCGGCCAGGAGCAGGGGGAGAGGGCGTGGCTGGGCGGCGGGATCCCCGCGGTCACGTATGGGAAACCGGCCGTCCGGACCGGTGGCGGGCCGGCGGCCGCGGCCCGCGCCCTGCGCGCGGGCCTTGCCGGCCAGACGGTCCTCAGCAGTGCGGAACAGCACCCCTGGGGGAACGGCTGGACCGCCTGGCCGACGAGGAGTGAGGCCCGGGCCTACCAGGCCACCGGCAGCTCCAGTGGGAACCGGCGGATGGTCTTGGTGTCCCAGCGGACCTCTTCCGGGCGCACCGCCAGGCGGAGGGTGGGGAAGCGGTCCAGGAGGCGTTCCAGGGCGACCTCCAGTTCGGCCATCGCCAACGGCACCGCGATGCACCGGTGGCCGCCCCAGCCGAAGGTCATGTGGGGAGCGACGGGACGGTCGGGCACGATCTCGTGGGGATCCGGATAGCGCTCCGGGTCACGGTTGGCCGTCAGGTAGGAGACGTGGACGAAGTCGCCGCGCCGGATGACCACCCCGTCCATCTCGACGTCCTCCAGTGCCACCCGGGGAATGCCCACGCCCTTCCGGAAGGGGATGTACCGGAGCATCTCGTGGATGAAGTCCGTCAGGTCCTTCCGGTGCGCGCGGGCGTACTCCAGGAGCTCCGGGCGGGTCAGCAGCAGATACACGATGTCGCTGATCTGACAGGTCGCCGTGTCCTGGCCGCTCAGCGTGAACGTCAGTGCCAGGACGGCCAGTTCCCGGTCGTCGAGCTGGTCCGTGCCGTCCCGTGCCTCGGTGAGCACGCTGATGATGTCCGCACCGGGGTTCTTGCGGCGTTCGGCGACGAGCTCGGTGAAGTAACCGGTCAGGTCCTCCTTGGCCGCGCGTGCGACGTCCCGGTTGCCCGCGCCGACCACCAGCAGCCGCTGGACCTGCTCCTGCATCCGGGGCCACTCGGCGCGGTCGATGCCCAGCAGGTCCAGGATCGTGTGCTGGGGAAGGGGGTCGGACAGGTACCGGACCAGGTCGGCCGGCTGACCGGCGTCTTCCATCTTGTCCAGCAGCTGGTCCGTGAGGAGGCCGATCCGGCCCCGCATCCGGTCCACGTGGCGCGGGGTGAAGGCCTGGGTGGCCAGGTGCCTGATCCGGCCGCTGTGCGGCGGGTCCATCACGTTGATCGACTCCGGGGAGACGATCGGCTCGGCCGTCATGCGCGGATAGTCGTACTGGATGATCGCCGCCCGGCTGAACCGGGGGTCCGTGGTCACCTGCTGCACCGACTCGAACCTGGTGACCAGCCAGGCGTCCGAGTCGCCGTACGGCAGCCGGATGGTGGCGAGGGACTCGCGCTC
This sequence comes from Streptomyces sp. NPDC001507, assembly GCF_042894765.1. Classification (NCBI taxonomy): domain Bacteria; kingdom Bacillati; phylum Actinomycetota; class Actinomycetes; order Kitasatosporales; family Streptomycetaceae; genus Streptomyces; species Streptomyces sp. NPDC001507. The sequence goes on along the minus strand of NZ_JBIAVV010000009.1, from coordinate 117,316 downwards.
CATGAAGCCGGCCAGGGCCGGATCGAAGTCGAGAGCCTCGCTGTAACCGAAGGGACATTTGATCGCCTGCACGTTCTTCTCCTTCGTCGGTCGGCCGCTCAGTGGAACGGCACGACGTTGGTTGCGTGAACGGCGGCGCGCAGGTCCTTCGCGAGCCGCACGGCGTCGCCGATCGCCCAGTAGTGGAGGAAGAACAGGCGCGGCTCGTCCATCAGGTTGTGGTGGTGGAGTTCGACGATGCCGACCCGGCCCTTGCGCAGGATCTTCAGGACCGGCTGGATCTCGCCCGCGGTCATCACGAAGTCACCGTTGACCGCGGCCCTTCCCCGGCCGAGCGGCTGGAAGTTGATGGTGGTCACCGAGCCGAGGCCGGTCGGCAGGATCATGTCGCCGTCCACGATCTGCTCGGCGCGCGCCCAGACGCTCTTGTAGATGCCCTCGTCCTGGGAGCCCTTGCTGCCGAAGGCGTCGTCGATGCCCTTGGTGTCCAGGTCGAGCGTCGGGGTGGTGGGCGGCCGGTCGGGCGGGGTGCCGGTGCGGTCGAAGGCCTTGCGCAGCCCCTTGGCGATGGGTACCGGGTCGTGGCCGTGGGCGTGCAGGTGCAGCCACCACAGGGCGGGCTGGTGGGAGAGCAGATGCTTGTGTACGGCGTTGATGGCGATGTCGTGCTCGAGGAGCGCGTCGGTGAAGCCGTCCAGTTCGTGCTCGGTGACCACGGCGTCGCCCATCAGCAGATGGCTGCCGTCCTTGTACCGGACGAAGGCGGTGTGGGTGCCGAGGGCCAGCGAGGTCTCGATCCGCACGCCCCGGGAGACCACCTTGAGGTCCCGGCGGGGCAGGCCGGTGTGGTACATGTACCGCTTCATGTCGCCCGGCCGCCCCAGGGCCTTGGTCACGTCCGCCCAGTCGGCGAGCTGGGTCAGCTCGGGTTCGACCAGGGTGCGCGGGTGCCCGTGGGAGAGGGCGCGCGCGGGCGAGACCGCCGCGCCCGCGAGCACGGGGGCCACGGCACCCGCGGCGAGGACGCGGCGACGGGTGGTGGCCGGTCTGGGGTGGGTTTCCTGCTGCCGGTCGTCAGCCATGGTGCACCTCCTGGCGCGATGGAATCACGGGACCCGGGCGGGTCCCGTGATTTCATCGCACCAGTGGGGCCAGGTGGACCAACGCAAATCACCTGGCACGGAGGCGGGCCACTCCGCGTGACGGCCGCGGAGCACCTTCCGCGACGGCCGCGGTCACTTCGCGTACAGACCCTCGATCTCCGTCGCGAAGTCCTTCATGACCGCCTCGCGGCGCAGCTTCATCGACGGGGTCAGATGCCCGGCCTCCTCGGTGAAGTCGACGGGGAGCATGGCGAAGCGCCGGATGGACTCGGGGCGGGAGACGAGCTTGTTGGCCTCGTCGACGGCGCGCTGCAGGACGGCCAGCAGATCGGCGTCGTCCATCAGGAGCTCGGGCGGCACCGGGTGCTTGCCGTTCATCTGGCGCCAGTGGGTGAGGCCGTCCCGGTCGAGGGTGATGAGGGCGCTGACGTACGGCAGCCCGTCGCCGACCAGCATCACCTGGGAGATGAGGGGGTGCGAGCGCAGCCAGTTCTCCATCGGGGCCGGGGCCACCGACTTGCCGCCGGCCGTGATCAGCATCTCCTTCTTGCGGCCGGTGATGGTGAGGTAGCCCTCGTCGTCGAGTTCGCCGAGGTCGCCGGTGGCCAGCCAGCCGTCCCGGGTGGCGGGGACGACCCCGCCGGCCGCCGGGTCCCAGTAGCCGCGCAGCACGTGCTCACCGGCGACCAGGATCTCGCCGTCGGCGGCGATCCGGACCTTGGTGCCGGGCATCGGCCAGCCGACCGTGCCGAGGCGGGGTTTGAGGGGCGGGGTGCAGGTGGTGGCCGCCGTGGTCTCGGTCAGGCCGTAGCCCTCGTAGATCTCGATGCCGGCCCCGGCGTAGAACGCGGCGAGGCGGCGGCCCAGCGGGGAGCCGCCGCAGATGATGTGCCGGACGCGGCCGCCCATGGCGGTGCGGATACGGCGGTAGACGAGCGGGTCGTAGAAGCTGCGGGCGGTCTTCAGGGCGCGGCCGGGCCCGCTGCCGGTGCCGGTCTGTTTCGCCTCCAGCGCCTCCCCGTAGCGCTGCGCGACCCCGGCGGCCCGGTCGAAGACCGAGACCCGGCCGCCCGACTCCGCCTTCGCCCGCGCGCTGTTGAAGACCTTCTCCAGCATGTACGGGATGGTGAGCAGGCAGGTCGGTCGGAACCCGGCGAGGTCCGGGAGCAGGTCCTCGGCCTTGAGGCTGGGGGCGTGGCCGAGGCGGACCCCGGCGCGGACGCAGGCGACCGCCACCATGCGGCCGAAGACGTGGGACATGGGGAGGAAGAGGAGGATGGAGACCTCCTCGTCGTTGCCCGCCTTGAAGATCGGGTAGAGGAGTTCGATCGCGTTGTCGACCTCGGCGAAGAAGTTGCCGTGCGAGAGGGCGCAGCCCTTGGGGCGGCCGGTGGTGCCCGAGGTGTAGATCAGGGTGGCGAGGGTGTCGGGGCCCAGCATGCCCCGCCGGACGGCCACCTCGCCGTCCGGCACCTGTGCGCCGGCCTCCGCGAGCCGGTCCACGTGCCCCTTCTCCATCACCCACAGGTGCCTGAGGTCGGGCAGCCGGTCGAGTTCGGGACCGAGCGCGGCGGCCTGCGCGCTGGTCTCGGCGACCAGGGCGACGGCGCCCGAGTCGTGCATGATCCAGCGGGTCTGGAAGACCGAGGAGGTCGGGTAGATCGGCACGGTCACCAGGCCGGCCGCCCAGGCGCCGAAGTCGAGGAGCGTCCACTCGTACGTCGTCCGGGACATGATGGCGATCCGGTCGCCCGGCATCAGCCCCTCCGCGATCAGCCCTTTGGCCACCGCCAGCACCTGCGCGGCGAACTGAGCGGCCGTCACATGCTCCCAAGGGCCCTCGCCCCCGGCCGACTTGCGGCTGAGGACCACCGCACCCGGCTCCGCCTCCGCGTTCTCGAACGGCAGGTCGGCGAGCGAGCCGTGCCGTACCGGCGGCGCGAACGGCGGTACGTACGCCTCCCGGACCACCCCGTCCAGCCGCTGCACGAGGGGCTCGACCAGGATCGGGTTCCCGTCGTAGTCCGTGGCCTGGATCGCCGCGCCGGAGGAGACGGGCAGGGCGTTCGGGTAAGAGGACGTGGACACGGGGCGGCTCCTCGGGCGTGCAGCGGTGAACTGCTTGCTGCATGACGTACGTGCCTCGCGCACCGAGGCGTTCACCGGCACCGGCCCTCGGAAAGGGGTTACCGGCGGTTCAGGCTGGAGATCGTACGGGGCCGCTGTGGCGGGCTTGTGGGTTTTCGGGGGTTGTCCGGGGACGGGCCTGTGCAATCCCGGAGGTTACGTGAGGGTCCTTCACGTTCGGCCCGTTTCCTGGTGATTGACAGCTGTGACATAGGCTTACCTACGGTAACCTTACTCTACAGTCAGGAAACGGGCGAGTTGGGGGGCGTCGGCAACGTTTCAAGCTGCGGGCGCGTCGTGGCTGGTCGCGCAGTTCCCCGCGCCCCCAAAGGGGCGCGCCTTCGGCACCGGAACGCGAAAGGAAAGCCCTGTGATCACCCTCGGCAGCCCCCCTTCTCTCGGGCCTCTGCTCGTGCGCGGGGCGCTGTGGTCGCCGTTCAAACGGCCCACCCCCGAAGCCGAATTCCCCCGCGCCCGGCTCCTCCTCCCCCGCGTCCGCCCCGATCTCGAAAGACTCGCCGCCTACGAGCGCGTGTGCGGGTTCGCCACCGGGGAGGACGGGCTGCCGGTGACCTATCCGCACGTGCTCGGGTTCCCGCTGGCCATGCGGCTGATGAGTGCGCGGGAGTTCCCGTTGCCGTTGCTGGGGCTGGTGCACACCTCCATCGAGATCGAGCGGCACGCCGAGCTCCCGGGCGGCGGGACGTACGACATCGCCGTCCACGTCGAGGAGTTGAGGCCGCACCGGCGGGGCACCGAGGCCGTCGTCGTGACCGGGGTGCGGGTCGGCGAGGACGTCGTGTGGGAGTCGCGGAGTACGTATCTGGCACGGCACCGGACGCAGCACCCCGGTGAGACGGTCCGGGAGGAGCCCGCCCGGCCGCTGCCCGTCGTCGAGGAGTGGCGGATCGCCGGGGACGTCGGCCGGCGGTACGGGGCCGCCTCCGGGGACCGCAACCCCATTCACCTGTACCCGCTCACCGCCCGCCTCTTCGGCTTCCGCCGGGCCATCGCGCACGGCATGTGGACCGTGGCCCGGTGTCTGGCGGCGCACGGGGTGCCGACGGCGGCCGTCGTGCGGGCGGAGTTCCGGGCGCCGGTGCTGCTGCCGGGCTCGGTCGAATACGCCGCCACGGACGGCCGTTTCCAATTGCGGAGCGGCGACCGGGTGCACGTGGCGGGCAGCGTGCGCCCGCGCGTTGCCCCGTGACCGGCCAACGCTGCAAAGAGTGTGTTTCGCCTTTCTGTGGCTCACCTGTCACGGCTTTTCGAATCCGCAGGTCACAGTCGCACCCGGAGCCTCCCTCACACCGGGCGCCCAGCCTGCCCAAGGCTCCGTGAAGGAATTCCCCATACTGCGCTCAGAATGCGTCCTTAACCTCGGCTCACTTTTATGATCCATTGCACGAAGGGCACCGAGCATGCCTCCCAGACGCGTCGCGGTAATCGCAGACTCTGACACCCGTTGGAAATGGGGGGCTTCCGTGGCCCGGCAGCTGGCCCCCGACTGCGCGCTGGACGCGTACTTCCTGCGGGGCCGGTCCACGCCCACCGAACGACAGCTCGCCGAGATCGGCATCGAGCCCGACAGCCGGCATGAGGTGACCGCCGCCGCACTGGTCGACGACCAGGCACTGGCGGCGGCCGACATCGTCGTGCTGGCGGTCCTCGGCGGTACCGTCCTGGCGCTCGTGCACAGCCTCGGGCGGGCCTGGGAGGACCGGCTGCACCGGCCGGTGACGGTCAGCGGGTACGTCGGCGTGGTCTACGAGAAGATGGTCGACGGTCTCCTGACCCGGGCCGGCACGGACCTGGTGCTCGCCAACTCCGACCACGACACCCGCCGTTTTAGCTCCGTCTTCGCGAGCGTCGGCGTCGACCCCGGCACGGTGGTCGAGTGCGCCCTGCCCTTCCTCGGCGGCGCCCCCTACCGGCCCTCCGCCGACCGGCCGTTCACCGTCACCTTCGCGGCCCAGCCGTCCGTGCCCAGGGACCGCGCGTCCCGGCTGCGGCTCCTGGAGCGCGCCGCCGCCCACGCGCGCCTGTATCCGGAGCGGCTCGTGCTGGTGAAGCTGCGCAGCCTGCCCGGTGAGCAGACCACCCACGTGGAGTCCGACCCGTACCAGGAACTCGTCGAGACCCTCGCCGAACCCGCGCCCGCGAACCTCCAGCTCGTCTACGGCAACATGACCGACGTGCTGGACCGCACCGACCTTCTGGTCACGGTGAGTTCGACGGCCGCCCTGGAGTCGATGCACCGGCGGATACCCACCGCGATCCTCACCGACTTCGGCGTCCGCGAGGCCCACGGCAACCACTACTTCGTGCACTCCGGCTGCCTCGCCTCCTGGGACGACATCGACGCGGGCGCGCTCCCGCAGCCCGACCCGGAGTGGGCTGCGGCCCACGGCATCGGCAAGAGCGACGCGTACGCCGCGGCCCGGGCCCGTATCACCGAGCTGCGCGCCGCCGGCCCCCTGCGGCCGCTGCGCCCGTACTACACGCCGCAGACCGCCGGCATCTACCTCGCCGGCATCCTCCGCAGCAACGGCTTCGACGAGCAGGGCCGCCCGCTGCCCGTGGCGCCGGGTGCCGGCGGCCGGGGCCGGGTGCGGCTGGCCGTACGGCGGGTCGCCGGGCGGGGCGCCAAGAAGCTGTACCACGTGGGCCACCGGCGACTGGCGCCCGCGTTGCGCCGCTGGGGTGCAGTGTGACCGACCGGGCCGGTCACGGCGGCGACCACGGCCGGCCCTCCATCAGGTCGCCCAGGCCGGCCCAGGCGAAGTTCATCAGGGTCGCGGCCGCCTGGCGTGCCGTCACTCCCGGGGTGGCGTTGGCCCAGGTCGCCAGGGACTCGGCCGCGCCCACCAGTGCCTCGGCGAGGCCCGCGACCTCGCCCTCCGCCAGGTCGGGATCACGGTGCGCGGCGCGGGCGGCGGCGACGATGAGCTGGGTCACGAACGCGACGATCTCCTCGCGCATCGCGACGACCTCGGAGGCGAACCGCTCGCCGTGCGTACGGGCCTGGAGGTGCAGCACCGACCAGCCGTCAGGGTGCTCGGCGGTGTACGTGAAGAACGCCCGCAGTCCGTCCCAGAGCTGCCGGTCGGGGGGCAGTGCGCGGTCGACGCCGGCGCGGACCGCCTCGGTCAGGGCGCCGGCCTCACGGCGGATGCAGGCCGTGAACAGGTCGTCCTTGGAGTTGAGGTACAGGTAGACCAACGGCTTCGAGACACCGGCGAGTTCGGCGATCTCGTCCATCGACGCGGCCATGTAGCCGTGCTGGCCGAAGGTCCGCACGGCGGCGTCCAGCATCTGCCGCTCACGTACCGCGCGCGGCATCCGCTTGGTCTTGACGGTCCCCATGGGACAAAGCCTAGTTGGGGCAGCAGCCGCGGGAGCCGCTCAGGAGCTCACGAGGAGGTCTGGGCCTGGTCCGCCGCGTCGACCGCCGCGTCCTCCTGGCTGCGGTTGGCCTCGATGTTGGCCTGCATCCGCTCGACCCGCTGCGCGACCTGCACCGAAGCGCGGTCCCGTTCCTTGCGCAGCACGACGAAGCTGATCGGCGCCGACAGGACGAGGGAGAGCAGCAGGACCCACAGGAAGTTGGAGTCGCCGAAGCCACGCGGGAACGCGCCGGCGTAGACGAGGCCCCAGACGACGAGGAGGCAGCCCGCGAAGATACCGAGGCGCATCAGCGTGTAGCGGAGCATCTCAATCCAGTCTTCCGATGACGAAAAGGGGCACCGTCCAGTGAAGCACGCCGTGGGGCCGATCTTGCACCGGGGTCGGGCGGGGCGGGTCAGGTCAGCGGGAGCAGCATGGTGATGTCGTCGCGGTCGTCGCCGGGGGCGACGCGGACGGCGGCGGGGACCCGGCCGACCTCCTTGTAGCCGCAGGAGCCGTAGAAGTTCTCCAGGCCGAGGCCGCCGCGGCAGCTGAGCCGTATGGCGTCGATGCCGTCGAAGCCGCGGGCGGCGTCGGCGGCGGCCGCGAGGAGGTCGCGGCCGTAGCCCCGGCCCTGATGCCTCGGGTGCACCATCACCGTGTACAGCCACACCCAGTGCGTCATCAGCCGGTGCGTGTTGAAGGAGAAGAAGGCGGTGGCGGCGACCTCCCCGGCCTCGTCGTGCCCGACGAGGAGGCGGTGCCTGCCCTCGGCCATCGCGACGAGGTGCCGCACCAGTTCCGGCCGGATCTCCTCCGCCGTGACCGGCGCGACGAACCCGACGGCCCCGCCGGCGTTGGTCACGTCCGTCCACAGGTCGAGGATGCCGTCGCGGAGGGCGGGGGTGATGGCGGGGTCGAGGGTGAAGGTAAGGGGCATGGCGGGATCGTATCTATTACGACGGGGGGGTGGGTAGGACCGTTTCGCGGCTGCGGGCCGGCGGGGGCTGGTCGCGCAGTTCCCCGCGCGCGCCCCTGCTTTTAGGGGCGCGGGGAACTGCGCGATCAGCCCCCACGCACCCGCACCCGACAACGCACCGTCGGCGGCCTCACACCCGCATCGGCTGCGGGGACTCCCTGCGCGCCGGGTCCGGGCCGTCGTACTCACGGATGATCTCGTAGCGGGTGTTCCGCTCCACCGGGCGGAAGCCCGCGTCACGGATGAGGTCGAGGAGGTCCTCGCGGGTCAGCTTGTTCGGCGTGCCGTAGTTGTCCGCGTCGTGCGTGATCTTGTACTCGACCACCGACCCGTCCATGTCGTCGGCGCCGTGCTGCAACGCCAGCTGCGCGGTCTGCACGCCGTGCATGACCCAGAAGACCTTGACGTGCGGCACGTTGTCGAAGAGGAGACGGGAGACCGCGAAGGTCTTCAGGGCCTCCGCGCCGGTCGCCATCTGGGTCCGGGCCTGGAGCCGGTTCCTGACCTTGCCGTCCTTCACGTCCACGAAGTCGTGCTGGTAGCGCAGCGGGATGAAGACCTGGAAGCCGTTCGTCTCGTCCTGGAGTTCGCGCAGGCGCAGCACGTGGTCGACGCGGTGCCGGGGTTCCTCGATGTGGCCGTACAGCATGGTGCACGGGGTCTTGAGGCCCTTCTCGTGCGCCAGCCGGTGGATCCGGGACCAGTCCTCCCAGTGGGTGCGGTGGTCCACGATGTGCTGGCGGACCTCCCAGTCGAAGATCTCCGCGCCGCCGCCGGTCAGCGACTCCAGACCCGCGTCGATCAGCTCGTCGAGGATCTCGGAGGCCGACAGCCCGGAGATCGTCTCGAAGTGGTGGATCTCCGTCGCCGTGAAGGCCTTCAGCGAGACGTTCGGGAGAGCCGCCTTCAGCTCGCGCAGCGACCGCGGGTAGTAGCGCCACGGCAGGTTCGGGTGCAGCCCGTTGACGATGTGCAGCTCGGTGAGGTTCTCGCCCTCCATCGCCTTGGCGAGCTTCACCGCCTCCTCGATACGCATCGTGTACGCGTCCTTCTCGCCCGGCTTGCGCTGGAACGAGCAGTACGCGCAGGACGCGGTGCACACGTTCGTCATGTTGAGGTGGCGGTTGACGTTGAAGTGGACGACGTCGCCGTTCTTGCGCGTCCGCACCTCATGGGCGAGGCCGCCCAGCCAGGCCAGGTCGTCCGACTCGTACAGCGCGATGCCGTCCTCGCGGGTCAGCCGCTCACCGGCCCTGACCTTCTCCTCCAGCTCACGCTTGAGCCCGACGTCCATGCCCACACCTCTCTACGACAACTCCGACCACCGTACTTCTACGCCTCTTCGGGAAGTTCCCCGACCCGGTTCTCCCACTTCGTGGACAGCACGATCGTGGTACGGGTCCGGGAGACGCCCTTGGTTCCGGACAGCCGCCGGATGGTCTTCTCCAGGCCGTCCACGTCCGACGAGCGCACCTTGAGCATGAAGGAGTCGTCGCCGGCGATGAACCAGCAGTCCTCGATCTCCGGCAAATCCCGCAGCCGCTGCGCCACGTCCTCGTGGTCGGCCGCGTCGGAGAGGGAGATGCCGATGAGGGCGGTGACGCCGAGGCCGAGCGAGGCCGCGTTGACGGTGGCGCGGTAGCCGGTGATGACCCCGGCCGCCTCCAGCCGGTTGATGCGGTCGGTGACGCTGGGTCCCGACAGTCCGACGAGGCGGCCCAGCTCAGCGTACGAGGCCCGGCCGTTCTCCCTCAGGGCCTGGATGAGCTGCCTGTCCACGGCGTCCATGCGATCGAAGCCTTCCGCTGAAGATTTCCCGAAGTAGATGAGAGGTGGTGCAGAGGTGCTGCCGGGGTGGTACCGGGGGATGCCGCTACTTGCTTCCGCCGCCGAGGTCCCCTTCCCAGCGGCGGTAGAGCCGGTGCCCGACGCCTGCCGCGTCCAGAACCCGCCCGGCGACGAAGTCGACCAGGTCCTGAATGTGGGTCGCGCCCGCGTAGAAGGCGGGGGAGGTCGGGACGACGACCGCCCCGAGGTCGTCCAGGGTGACCAGGTGGCGCAGGGTCTGCCCGTTCAGCGGGGTCTCGCGGACGGCGACGACGAGGGGGCGGCGCTCCTTCAGGGTGACACTGGCCGCCCGCTGGAGCAGGTCCTTGGAGAGGCCGAGCGCGACCCCGGCGACGGCGGCGGTGGACGCCGGCACGATCACCATGCCCTTCACCGGGTACGACCCGGAGGACGGCCCCGCGGCCAGGTCCCCGGCGCTCCAGTACCGCACCCGCGCGAGGTCCACCCGGAAGGTCCCCGGCTTGCCGTCGGCCCCCCGCGCCAGCCATTCCCCCAGGTCGTCCCGCCAGTGCGCGTCCCGGAAGGAGATCCCGGTCTCGTCCAGCAGGGTGAGCCGCGAGGCCCGGCTGACCACCAGGTCGACGCTCTCCCCCGCGTCCAGCAGGGCACGCAGCACAGCAGCGGCATACGGCGTTCCGGACGCCCCGGACACCCCCACGATCCAAGGCACGCGCTGCGTTTCTCCTGCGTTCACATCTTGAGCGTACCGGCGCGCCGACCGAGGTTCAGGCCGGGTGGGGGGCCTTCGGGTCGACGGGGAAGCGGCCGGTGGCGATCGTCAGTTTGCCGAGGGCGGAGTCGAGGGTCAGGTCCGGGCCGTAGGGGATGGTGTCACGGCCGCGGTAGCCCTCCGGTCCCGGGTTCCACAGCGTCGTGGCCTGAGCCTGGAGCGGGTCGAGGATCAGGTAGTTGGCGATGCCTCGGGATGCGTACCGACGGGGCTTCACCTCGTAGTCGCGGCGGATGCTGCCCTTTGAGACGACTTCCACCACCAGCTCGATGAGATCGGGCGGGTACGCGCCCTCGTTCTTGGCCACCTCCGACGCGGGGATGATCGCCAGGTCGGGGCAGAACTCGTTGTCCCCGTCGAAGGGGAAAGCAACGCCGCTGGTGAAGCCCCATTCGTCGGCCACCTGCTCGCGCAGGGCGTTCCACACCAGGCGGATGGTCTCCGCGTGGTGGGGCTTGACCGGACTCATCATGATGTCGCCCTCGACAATCTCCGTGCGATAGCCGGGGAACATGTCCTCCAGCCTGCTCAGCTGCGAGTGCAGGCGATCAAGGTCCGAGATGGTCACGGCGGCCTCCCTGGGGTCCTGCCCTCGATGGTAGGCCGCACCGTATTCAGACGCTCAGACCCCGGACGAGGAGATCCAGCAAGGCGCACACGAAGAGGGCAATGCCGATGAAGCCGTTGACGCTGAAGAAGGCGCGGTTGAGGCGGGACAGGTCGTGCGGGCGGACGATGGAGTGCTCGTAGGCGAACGCGCCCGCCACGATCACCAGCCCCAGCCAGAAGAACGCGCCGGCGTGGGTGGCCACGGCGTACCAGACGAACAGGCCGGTCACCACCGCGTGGCAGACCCGCGCCCCCCAGATCGCCGCCGGGATGCCGAAGCGGGCCGGGACCGACATGACGCCGATCTCGCGGTCGGTCTCGACGTCCTGGCAGGCGTAGATCAGGTCGAAGCCGCCGATCCAGATGCCGACGGCGAGGCCCAGGATCACCGCGTCCCAGGACCACTCGCCGGTGATCGCCAGCCAGCCGCCGATCGGGCCCATGGCCTGGGCGAGGCCGAGGATGGCCTGCGGGAAGTTCGTGAACCGCTTGCCGTAGGGGTAGACCACCATCGGGATCACGGCGACGGGGGCCAGGGCGAGGCAGAGGGGGTTCAGGAGGGCCGCCGAGCCGAGGAAGACGGCGACCGCGATCAGTGCGCCGGTCCAGGCGTGCCTGACGCTCATCGCGCCGGTGACCAGCTCGCGGTGGGCGGTGCGCGGGTTCCGGGCGTCGATCTCGCGGTCGATGATCCGGTTGACGGCCATGGCGAAGGTGCGCAGGCCGACCATGCAGATCGTGACCAGGAGCAGCCTGCCCCAGTGGATGTTCCGGTCCAGCTCGAACATCGCGGTCAGCGCGGCGATGTACGCGAAGGGCAGGGCGAAGACCGAGTGCTCGATCATCACCAGCCGAAGGAAGGCTTTCGTGCGTCCCGGCTGCGGGAGTGCTGCGGAGGCGGAGCTCACAGGCCGTACTCCTTCCAGCGGCGGTCCACGAGAGCCGCCGTATCCGGGTCCGACAGGACCATGTCCGGCCAGCCCCCGTCCCGTGTGTAGCCCTCCTCGGGCCACTTCTTCGTCGCGTCGATGCCCGCCTTGCCGCCCCAGAACTGCTGGTAGGAGGCGTGGTCGAGGTGGTCGACGGGACCTTCCACGACCGTGAGGTCACGGGCGTAGTCGGTGTTGCCGAGGGCCCGCCAGGCGACCTCGTGCAGGTCGTGGACGTCGCAGTCGGAGTCGACGACCACGATCAGCTTGGTGAGCGACATCATGTGCGCCCCCCAGATGGCGTGCATGACCTTCTGCGCGTGCTTCGGGTACTTCTTGTCGATCGAGACGATCGCACAGTTGTGGAAGCCGCCGGCCTCGGGGAGGTGGTAGTCCACGATGTCCGGGACGATGATCTTCAGGAGGGGCAGGAAGAAGCGCTCGGTGGCGCGGCCGAGGGGGCCGTCCTCCGTCGGGGGGCGGCCGACGACGATCGACTGGAGCAGCGGACGCTTGCGCATCGTCACGCAGTCGATGGTCAGGGCCGGGAACGGCTCCTGCGGGGTGTAGAAGCCGGTGTGGTCGCCGAACGGGCCCTCGGGCAGCATCTCGCCGGGCTCCAGCCAGCCCTCCAGGACGACTTCGGCGTTGGCGGGGACCTGGAGCGGAACGGTCTTGCAGTCGACCATCTCGATCCGCCTGCCGGCGATGAACCCGGCGAACAGGTACTCGTCGATGTCGCCGGGGAGCGGGGCGGTGGAGGCGTAGGTGACGGCGGGCGGGCAGCCGAAGGCGATCGCGACCGGGAGCCGCTCTCCCCTGCGGGCCGCCACCTGGTAGTGGTTGCGGCTGTCCTTGTGGATCTGCCAGTGCATGCCGATGGTGCGCTTGTCGTGACGCTGGAGCCGGTAGAGGCCCAGATTCCGGATGCCCGTCTCGGGGTCCTTGGTGTGGGTCAGCCCCAGGTTGAAGAAGGAGCCGCCGTCCTGCGGCCAGGTGAACAGCGCCGGCAGCTGGTCGAGGTCGACGTCGTCGCCGGTCAGGACGACCTCCTGCACCGGAGCGTCCCCGGACTTCACCTTCTTCGGCGGTACGTGCGTCATCGCGCCGAGCTTGCCGAACGCCTCGCGCACACCGACGAAGCCGTGCGGCAGTTCGGGGCGCAGCAGCCCGCCGATCTTGTCGGAGATCTCCCCGTACGACTTCAGGCCGAGGGCCTTGAGCAGCCGCCGGTCGGTGCCGAACACGTTCATCGCGAGGGGCATGCTCGACCCCTTCACGTTCTCGAAGAGCAGGGCCGGTCCGCCGGACTTCTGCACCCGGTCGACGATCTCCCCGACCTCCAGATACGGGTCGACCTCGGCCTTGACACGCTTGAGGTCTCCCTCGCGCTCCAGTGCCCGGAGCAGGGAACGAAGATCGTCGTAAGCCATGTGTCCCAGTATCGGCCACCCGGGGTCCGGGCCCGGCCACCGCCCCCTGCGAAGCCGCCCACGCGCACCCGCCGCTGATGCCCGGGTGCCGGTCCGGGGCCGTCGGCAGCCGCTAGTCTGGCCGCCATGCTCAGGTATCTGCCCTACTTGCTGGTCCTCGCCCTGTGGATCTACGCCTTCGTGGACTGCCTGAACACCCCCGAGGACGAGGTCCGCGCCCTGCCGAAGCTGGCGTGGGTGTTCATCATCCTGCTCTTCGGCGAGGTCCTGGTCGGCCCGGTGGCCTGGCTGGTGGCGGGCAGGACCCGGCAGCCGCGCGAGCGTTGGGTCGCCCCGGACGACAACCCGGAGTTCCTGAAGTCCCTGAAACCGGACGATCCGCGCACCGACTGATTGTCAGAACGTCCGCACCGCCCGTTGAATGAGCCGACACACCGATATCGGCGACGACGGTAAAAGGGAAGAGTAATTTCCGGTTCCGAGGGTGCGGAAGCACCCTCGGTGTTCGCGCAACGGCGCACGGCGGGCGCGCCGATGCATGGCCGTCGGTCACCCGGGCCGACACGGAGTTCGGCCGATCGGCTTTCCGGACAAAGGCTTCCACGGGCGAGCCGATCGTCAACGACGAAGTGCCGCTCGCAGTTTGCACGACAGCGCTGATACCCGCCCAGGAGCCACTCAGAGGTCATCGCGGCTGATCTGATCTTCCCTCACGGCATGCCCCCTCGTGCGCCCTTTGCGTGCTTCACATCGACGGTTTTTGCCATCTGCCCCGGGGGAAATCCATTCCGAGAGGCGTCGGGCACGCCTCGGGGGCAGCGGAGGACACCATGGCCATGTCGAGCCATATGCGAGAAGCCTGCATACTCGGAATCACCACCCTGGCCGCATGCGCCGGCTCCGCCGGCCTCACCATGCTGCTCACCAGCCTTCCCGCCATCCAGTCGCCGGCGACCAGCAACGCCGGCCAGGCGTACGGCGCCGCGGCTGCCGCCACCTCCGTCGTGGTCCTCATCTACATAGCCCGCACATTCCGGCACCAGAACGACGAGGCCCGAATGCACCGGGAAGTGCTGGAGGCCCAGACGGCGGAGTTGTGCCTGCAACGCGAGAGCACCCAGGGACAGCACAAGACCGTACGACGCTCGGCGGAGGCAGCGGTACGCGCTCGTCACATCCAGCTTCTGGAGATGGCCATCAATGATCCCGCGCTGATGAAATGCTGGCCGATCTACGGATTAGCGGATACGGACGAGCAGAGGAAGCAGTACCTCTACTGCAACCTGATCATGTCGCACCACTACATGTGCTACGAGCTCGAATACGTCACCGACGAGGAACTGGAGGAGTCGCTCTACCACGCCTTCAGCAACGACATACTGCGCAACTTCTGGAAGGCGTCACGGCCGGGCCGGAACCGTACTACTCCACACGGGGGACACATGCGCAAGTTCTATGACCTCGCGGAGCTCTCCTACGCTCGCCAGTCCGAGGAGCGGGGCGTGGCTCGATAAGGGGTCACCTGCTCGGCCACGCCGCCAAGGATCACGCGCCGGGCGGATTCCAACCGGCGTTGATGAGAACCTCTCTCGGGACGACGACGAGCTCTTCTCCCTCGCCCAGCCCCGAGCCGACGGGCAGGGATTCCCGCATCTCAGGTGATGCAGTACGTCCGATGAAGGCCACATCACCCGTCGACGTCGAGAATACTGCCGGACAGTTCACGTCACCGACGCAGCTTTGCCCCGGATTGTCCAGCCGTCTAGTGATTCGCATACACGTACCTATCCCGGAAGGCGCACCCCCAGGGAAGAGCGCTACTCCCCCCGGGCCAGAGTGCGCTCTTCGCTTCAGAGCCGTTCGGAGATATTTCTCTACAAGGAGCGGAAGCTCACTGTCAAGGCAGACACGAGTGCCACCACCAAACGGGTTTACCTCAAGTCGACTTACCGATCAGCTGGTGTTCTTAATTTCCGGGCTTTACGCCACGGCGCCAGGTCGGGATGCCGAAGGTTCGTCTCGCAGGGAGCGCCCTTCATTTGAGTACGCGTGCTCAGGTGACGGGTGGGCGAGGTGAGGCAGAGTGCTCCCGTTGCGGAGGACGATCACGGGGGTGCGCAGTGACCAGCGCGGGGGCAGCTGAACCGATACCAGGCCTGCGGCGGCCGAGCGCGCGCACGCTGCGCGCGGCCGGCGTGGGGCTCGGCCTCACGGTGGCACTGTTCCTCGCGGAGTGGCTGCTGGTCTCTTCCTCCGCCTGCCGGAACGCCCCCGACTGGGGCTGCGTCGGGGTGGTCGTGCTGTGGGGCTACGCCACCCCGTTCGTGCTGCTCATCGTGGGGTGGCCGGTGTTGCGGATGCTCGGGGTGCGCCCGGCGTGGCTCACCGCGCTGCTCGGCACCGGTCTGAGCTGGTACCTGCTGCGGTATCTGACGGCGGTGGACACCCTCCCCGCGCTCCCGGGCGGCGTCAGCTGGGTCCGGTTTGCGCTGCCGACTGCCGCCTTCGCCCTCGCGGCGTGGTTCACCGCGTCTCCGCGCCCGTGGCTGCCGCGCGTGGCGACGGTGGTGGCGCTTGCGCTGGTGGTGCCGGTGAACACGTTCGCCGTCTCGCGGGTCAACGACAGCCAGCAGGATGCGGCCTTGGCGGCGAGCCGGGTCCCGCTGCTCGGACCGCAGGTCCCCAGCGGCTACCACATCGAAGGTGTGGGGACCGAGACCCTCACCGCGCCCACCTTCTTCTACCGTCTCGCCCCCGACGGACGGCAGGCGACCACCATGGCGGAGCTGCAGCGCGAGGTCCAGGTCATCGTGGCGCCGGTGCAGCCGCAGTTCACCCCACCGTCGCACTGCGCCGCGATCAACTCCAGCTATCCCGTCCCAGCCCCCGCCTGTACCGCGGTCGCACCGGGGGTGTGGCGTTCGGGGAACTCGCAGTACGTCTCCTACTACATCCGGGTCGGCGACACGGTGGCGGACATCCAGGCGACATCGCCGCCGGTGAGCGCGGCCGTGCTGACCTCGATCGCGCGGAGCATGAGCGTTCGTCAGCCGTCCTACTTCACCGGAGGGTGAGGGGCAGTCTGTGCTGCGGCTCCGCCGACGGGCTGCCCACGGGCCGCGTGCGGTGAAGGCACCGCTCACCTTGCGCGCGGCCTTCACCTCGCGCCGGAACCTCGATCTGAACTCCGCCTGTTCCGCGACGAGTTCGACATGGATCACTTTCACGGCAACGGGTCGGCCGCCCGGCGAACGACCGAGGAGGACCCGGCCCGTCCCGCCCGCGCCGAGAGCGTCACCTCGGCGAGCCGGGTGACGAAGTCACCGGCGCCCGAGTGGCGGCGTCCGCGAGGACGGGCGCCCCGTGGCCGACCGTCAGCAGGGCGAGTCGGGAAGGTGCTCCCGCGCCCACTCCCCCAGCGCCTTCAGTGACGGCTCCAGCGCGGCGCCCGACGCGGTGAGCCGGTACGAGACCCGCAGGGGCGGGCCTTCGTCGACCTCGCGGACCACGAGTCCCGCCATGGCCAGTTCGGCGAGCCGGTCGGAGAGCATGCGCTCGCTGATGCCGGGAACGGCGCGGCGCAGGCTGGCGAAGTGGGTGGGCTGGTCCAGCAGGACGGACAGGATCGGGCCGTTCCAGCGCTTGCCGAGCACCTGGAAGACACGCGTGATGCCGTCGTCGACGCCCTTGCACGCTTCCGGGTCATGGACCTGCTCCACCGCCATGGCATCAGAGTACAGCCACACCGAAAGGAAGGAGCTGCAAAAAAGTAAGCACCTGTGTTATCTATAGCTGAGTACGAATTCTCAGCCCCTGCGGCTCTGCCCTGGGCCCGTGTATCCGGAGACCTCTCATGGCCACGCTTCTCCACATCGACTCGTCCCTCCTCCCGGGCGGGGCCTCCTCCTCCCGTGCCGTCACCGACGCCTTCCGCACGGCCTGGCTGGCGCAGCACCCCGCCGGCAAGGTGATCTACCGCGACCTCGCGGCCGACCCCGTACCGCACCTGACCGCGGCCGCCCACACCGCCGGTTTCGCCGACCCCGCCACCCACAGCCCCGAGCAGGCGGACGCCTTCGCGGCCCGCGTGCGGCTGATCGAGGAGCTGGAGCAGGCGGACGCCGTGCTCATAGGCGCCCCGATGTACAACTTCACGATCCCCTCGACGCTCAAGGCGTGGCTGGACAACGTGGTCCTGTTCAACCGCACGATGGGCGAGACGCCGTCCGCGAAGGGCACTCCGGTCACCGTCGTGGCCAGCCGCGGCGGCTCGTACGCACCGGGCACCCCGCGGGAGCCGTTCGAGTACGTCCAGAACTACCTGACCGCGCTGCTCGGCGACGGCCTCGGCCTGGACGTCGACTTCATCGTGCCGGAGCTGACCATGGCCCCGCAGAACCCGGCGATGGCCGAGCTCGTGCCGCTCTACGAGGCCTCCCGCGACCGTGCCCTCCAGGACGCGGCCAGCAAGGCGAAGGAGCTGGCGGACCGCCTCGCCGCGTGACGTGAGCACCGGCCCCGGGGCCGGTTGCGCCGATCGGACCAGCACCGCGTGCGGGCCCGGTGGCGGGCGGTTGTGATGGACGCGTTCTGACGTCCAGACACCTTGGAGACTGGCATGCGCATTCGTTCCCTCGCCGTCACCGGCGCCCTCGCCGCCGCCCTCGCCCTCGGCGGCGCCACCGCCGCGTTCGCCGACAACGGCGCCGACGCCGCCGGTACCGCGTCCAACAGCCCGGGCGTGCTGTCGGGCAACGTCGTCGAGGTCCCGGTCGAGATCCCGGTGAACGTGTGCGGCGACAGCGTCGACGTCATCGGCGTGCTGAACCCGGCGGCGGCCAACGCCTGCATCAACGGCTGACCCGAGCCCGCCCGTCGCGGGTATCGTCCGAGGAGTTCCGGAGGCACCACGCCTGCGGAACTCCTCGCATGCGTGCAGGTTGTACGCCGGTGAGCCGCCCGAAGCGGACAGTGCGCCCCTGGGCCGCACCGGGAGCGATCCCGACACTTACCTCGTATGACGACTGCTCCCGCCGGTTCCACCACCAGCATCGCGCCCGAGTACGGCGACCGGGTCATCGCCGTGGAGGCGGCGGGCTCGGAACCGATCCCCGACGCCGAACGCCACGGCAGCCCGCTCCAGTTGCTGTGGACCTGGGCCTCTCCCAACATCGAGTTCGCGACCGTCTACATCGGCGTGATCGCGGTCCTCTTCTTCGGCCTGGACTTCTGGACGGCGACCGCCGCGATCCTGCTGGGCACCGCGATCGGCGCGGTCACCCAGGGCGTGCTGTCCCTTGACGGGCCGCGGTTCGGCGTCCCGCAGATGGTGATCGGGCGCTTCTCCTTCGGCTTCCTCGGCAACATCCTGCCCTCCGCCGCCAACGGCCTGCTCGCGGGCGTCGGCTGGTTCGCCGTGAACAGCGTGAGCGCCGCCTTCGCCCTCAACACCCTGACCGGACTGCGCCCGCTCCCCTCCCTCCTCCTCGTCGTGGTCGCCGAGATCCTGATCGGCTTCATCGGCCACAACTTCGTGCACACCTTCGAGAAGTACGCGTTCCCGGCGCTCGCGGTGATCTTCCTGCTGGCCGGGGTGTGGACCTTCAAGGACGCGGACCTCGGCGGGGGCGGCTCCGGCGGCGGCGTCGGCGGCTTCCTGCTCGCGTTCAGCGCGGCCTGGGGCTACGCGGCCGGCTGGAACCCGTACGCCACCGACTACTCCCGCTACCTGCCGCGCACCGCGGACAAGGCGAAGACCGTCCTGTGGCCGGCCGTCGGCCTGTTCGTGTCGGTGTCGATCGTCGCCGTCATCGGCGCGGCCTCGGCGACCATCATCGCCCCGAAGGACGCCACCCCGACCGCCGCCTTCACCGGCCACCTCCCCGGCTGGCTCGGCGACCTCGTCCTCCTCGCCATCATGCTCGGCGGCGTCTCGGCGAACGCCCTCAACGTGTACTCCGGCGCGATCTCCATCGCCTCCTTCGGCCTCAAGCTCCCCACCTGGCTGAGCCGCAGCGCCCTGGTCGTGGTCTCGGGCATCGCCGGTACGGCCGCCGCCTGGGCCTCGCTGGACGACGCGGGCGCGGCCTACGAGGCGTTCCTGCTCGTCATCGCCTACTGGGTGGCGCCCTGGCTGGGCGTCGTCCTGGTGGAGCGGTGGCTCCAGCGCCGTACCGCCACGGACGCGGAACTCTCCGCCCGCCTCACCGACCGCACCTTCACCAACTGGCCCGGCCTGGCCGCCCTGCTGATCGGCGTGGCGGTCTCCGTCCCCCTCTTCTCCAACCAGGAGGACTACGTCGGCTACGTCCCGAAGCACTGGCCGTCCTTCGGCGACATCACCCCGCTGATCGGCTTCGCGGTCAGCGCGCTGCTGTACGCGGCCCTTCGGATCCTTCGAAAGCGCGCCCACTAGCAGCGCCCCGTAAGGGGCGCTGGGGGTACCCCCGGCACCCTCAGTCGTCGTCCCGCAGCCGCCGCCAGATCCGGCTCCGGTGCAGCAGGAACAGCGATCCGACAACGGCGATCAACTGGAGACCCACGGCGAGCAGCCAGAACTCGTCGCGGGTCTCCAGCCGGTTCGTCAGGAACTCGAAGTTCATGCCGAAGAACCCGGTCAGGAACGACAGCGGCAGGAAGATCACCGACACGATGGCCAGCCGGTTGATCACGCCGTTCTGTTCGCCCGCGACCAGGGAGCCGTAACTGGCGAAGGCCCGGCGGGTGGCGTCCTGGAGGGACTCGATGTCCGCGAGGACCAGGCGTGCCGCCCGCTGGAACTCCTGGGCGAGCCGCTGCCGCTCCACCGGGAAGTCGGGGCTCAGCATCCTGCGGGTGATCACCTCGTCGACCCCCTGGAGGTAAGGCAGCAGCGCGTGGTGCAGGACGGCGGAGTGGCGGCGCAGCTGGGACAGCCGGTAGATCTGCTCGGGGCGCCGCGCCTCGAACATGTCGTCCTCCAGCTCCTCCACCTGGAGCAGCGCCTGGACCGCGGCCCGCCGGAACGTCGAGAGCGCTTCCTGGAGCAGCAGGAACAGCGCGGCCACCGCGTCGCGTGGCCGCTCCCGCCGCACCAGTGCCCTGATGTCCCCCGCCAGGCCGGCCCGGCGGCCCCAGTGGACGACGACCAGGAAGGTCTCGGAGGCGAGGGCATGCACCTGGTGGACCTGGCCGGCCCGGACCACCGGCACGACGAACCCGGCGGTGTCGCCCAGGAACTCGGCCCGCGGGGACCCGCCCGGCCGGCCGAACCACTCCAGGTCCTCGTCGTCAAGGCCGAGCTGCCGGACCAGCGGCTCCTCGGCCGGGCCCCGCGCCGGGCCCTCCGCCGGGCCCTCCTCCTCGGGCAGTTCGACGCCGAGGAGGAGGAACCGGTCCGTGGCGAGCCGCCGGCGTGCCTCCGGCACGGAGACCGTCGTCGTACCCCCGTCCGGCACCGACACCACCGTCACGATCATCGATCGCCCTCACCGCTGATCCCGTCGCCCACGCTCCCAGCCTGCGTGCGGCCCGCGGTACGCGCACCCGCTGCCGCCCCGACCAGGTGCGGGCCGTCCGGGCGAGGCGAAGGCCCGGCCCCCAGCCGCGGCGCCCCGCGCCTAGGCGCTCCGCCGGAGGTGCCGCGCCATGTCGTCTGCCGACCGCTGCACCGTCGTGGCTGGTCGCGCAGTTCCCCGCGCTCCTTCGGGGCGCTGCCGCACCACCCGGTGCGCGCAGGTCGCCGTCAGGAGTTCGCCCAGCAGGTCCGGGTCGTCGATCTCCAGGCCGAGGAGGGACTCGATGCGTTCCAGGCGCTGGTAGAGGGACTGGCGGCCGATGTGCAGGAGGGCGGCCGTGCGGGTCGGGGAGCAGCCGTGCCGCAGGTGCACCTCCAGGGTGCGGACCAGGTCGCTGGGGTGGGCGGCCTCCCAGGCCAGCAGCGGGCCGAGGGTGTGCTGGACGAGCGCGGCGAGGCGGTCGCGGTTGGCGGCGACGCCGCCCCGGGTCAGCTCCCGCTCCAGGGCGAGGGCGCGCGCCGAGGTCACCGACGGTCCCTCGGGCACGGCCGGTTCGGCGGGCGGCACGGTCAGCGCGAGTTCGAGGGTGGTGCGGGCCGCGCGCAGCGTCTCGCTCCAGTGCAGCCAGCCGCCGGATCCGACCGCGTGGCCGACGGCGACCGTCGCCCCCGCCTCGGCGGCGCCCCGGAACGCCTCCTGCACGGCCCGCACGGGATCGCCGGGGACGGCCGCCGGTACGGCGAGCAGCGCCAGGACGTCCCCCGGGAACACGGCCCGCAGCGCTCCGGCCCCGCCCAGCGCCCGTGCCGCCCGGTCGACCGCGCCCACGCCCCGGCTGCCGTGCAGCGAGACGCCGAGCAGCCGGGAGCCGGGCCCGGGGTGGAACCCGGCAAGGGCGGCCCGGGCCTCCACCTCGGGCTGGTTGAGGGCCTGCCCGTCGGCCAGGTCGGCGAGCAGCGCCGCCGCGTGGTCGTCGCCCCAGGGCCGGACGACCGTACGGCGGCCGGACAGCCCCCGGGCCACGATCGCCCGGTTCGCGGCCTCGGCGATCCGGACGAAGGGCACCACCCGGTGCAGGGCGAACAGCGGCAGGTCCAGGCGGCAGGCCTCGTCGGTCACCTCGGGCGGCATGCCGGGCAGGGCCCGCCCGACCTCCACCGCGAGACCGGCCGCACCGCGCGCCGCCAGCTCCCGCACGTACCGGCGGCGGACCTCGTCGCCGGCGTCGGTCAGCCCGAAGCCGTTGGTGAGGAGGAGTTCGCCGCCGTCGAGGAAGTTGGCGCCCTCGTAGACCTCGCTGGAGTGCACCCAGCGGACGGGGCGGTCGAGGGCGCCTTCACCCGCGAGCAGTTCGGGGCGGGCCGCCCGCACGGGGTCGAGGGCGAGGACTTCGCGGAGGGTGAGTGCGGGCACGGCGGCCTCCAGGGGACGGGCACGGCCGCTGACATTTCGTCCGGCCGGGGGTTGCCCGGAGGCTACTTTCCGCACGTTGCCCTCGTGTTTCGGCCACGGGAGAGTGTCGTCATGGATCAACTGCAAGCCCGTACCGCCCGTACCTGGCTCGCCACCGCCGTCGCCGAGGCCCGTGCGGGGCTCGCCGAGGGGGGCATCCCGATCGGTGCCGCGCTCTACGGCGCCGACGGCGCACTGCTGGGCCGCGGGCACAACCGGCGGGTGCAGGACGGCGACCCCTCGATGCACGCGGAGACGGCCGCCTTCCGCGCGGCGGGCCGGCAGCGGTCGTACCGGGGCACCACCATGGTGACGACCCTGTCGCCCTGCTGGTACTGCTCGGGTCTGGTCCGCCAGTTCGGCATCTCCCGGGTCGTGATCGGCGAGGCGGCCACCTTCCACGGCGGCCACGAGTGGCTCGCCGAGCACGGTGTGGAGATCGTCCTGCTGGAGGACGCCGAGTGCGTCGCCCTGATGCACGACTTCATCGAGAACAACCCGGCTCTGTGGAATGAGGACATCGGTGAGTGAGTCCAGGCCCCGTATCCCCACCATCGATCTGCGTCCCTGGCTGGACGGTGACCCGGCGGCCCGGGAGGACCTCGCCCGGACCGTGGACTCCGCCCTGCGGACCGCCGGCTTCCTGCTCGTCACCGGGCACGGGGTCGACGCGGAGCTGCGCACCGCCGTCCGGGAGGCCGCGCGCCGGTTCTTCGCGCTGCCCGCCGAGGTCAAGCAGGCGTACGAGGCGAAGGTCGGCGGGCGCGGCTGGCTCGGGCCCGGCGCGGAGGCCAACGGCTACTCGGAGGGCACCGAGACCCCGCCCGACCTGAAGGAGTCGCTGACCTTCGCGACCCACGAGCCGTTCGAGGACCCGGTGGTCAACGCGGAGTGGTACGCGCCCAACGTGTGGCCGGCCGAGGTGCCGGAGCTGCGCACGCTCTGCGAGGAGTACCTGGACCGGATGGCCGACCTCGAGAAGGAGCTGCTGTCCCTGCTCGGGTACGCGCTCGGGCTCGAACGGGACTTCTTCTCCCGGCACATGGACCATCCGACGTACGGCTTCAACATCAACTGGTACCCGGGCACCGACGTGCTCGGCGAGCCCGAGCCCGGGCAGTTCCGGATCGGGCCGCACACCGACTTCGGGACGGTGACCATCCTGGACCGGCAGGCCGGCAAGGGCGGCCTGCAGGTGTACACCGACGAGGGCGGGTGGGAGGACGCGCCCTTCGACCCGGCCGCCTTCACCATCAACATCGGTGACCTGATGGCCCGTTGGACCGGCGACCGGTGGCGGTCGGGACGGCACCGGGTGCTGCCGCCGCCCACCGACGCGCCCGCCGAGGAGCTGATGTCCCTCGTCTACTTCGGCGAGTGCACCCCGGGCACCCTCGTCGAGTCCGTCCCGGCGCCGGTCGGCCGGGTCGCGTACCCGCCGGTCGACTCGCACGTCTACCTGCGGGAGAAGCTGGACTCCATCACCGTCGGCTGATCTCACAGCGTCAGGATTCGTGACCCAACAGTCATCACGCGATCTGGCCTGAAGCAACTCCCCCTTCCTACACTCGTGTTGAGGGGGGACTGCCTTGCACAGAAGGTTGCACGGGCGCGGGGCGCTGTTCGACGTCGAGCCGGCCGGGCTCGTGCCGAGAATCGTCGGGTTACGGCCGTACCAGCATCGTGCCCTTCCCCTCGAACACCCCGGTGAGCTGCCGTTCGTCGTGCTGACCGGGGCCCGGGGGCTCGGCAAGAGCGCGGTGCTCGCCGAGTTGCGGGACGCCTACAAGGGGCACACCCCGGTCGCGCTCGTCGACTGTGCGGAGGGGCAGTTCGCGGCCCCGCCGCCGGAGCGGCCCGCCGCGTCCTGGTCGCCGGTCGGGCAGGCGCTGCTGGTCGTCGCCGAGCAGCTCGCCGAACCGGTCACCGGGGCCGGGCGGATCACCTTTCCGCGGCTGATGTCGGGCCTGGTCGCGGTGGCCGCGGGCGGCTGGGGCGACGCGGACTCGGAGCGGATCCGGCGCGAGGTGGAGCGGATCCTGCTGCTGAACGAGAGCGGCTCGTGGATCAGCGGCTTCGCCGGGCGGTGGGCCGGGAAGGTGGCGGCGAAGGTGGTCGCCGCCGCGACCGGGACCGGGCCGCTGGTCTCCGGCGCCATCGAGGCCACCCTGGAGTCGGTCGCCGAGGGCTTCGCCAGCCGCCGCCACCAGAAGGCGTCGGTCTGGTACCGGACGTACCCGAACGCGGGCGGGCACGCCCAGCGCGGGCTGATCCTGCTCTCCGGGCACTTCCGCGCGGGCGGCACCTCCCGCGAGCACGCCGAGCGGTACCTCGTGCGGGCGCTGCTCGCCGACCTGACCGAGGCGTACGCGGGCGTGCTGCCGCGGATGCAACGGCTCGGCCGGCCGCTGGTGCTCGTCGACAACGTGCAGACCGGGCCGGGGCCCGGCCTGCTGGACGCGGTGCTCAGGGACCGTGCCGAGGGCGTCGCCGACCAGGTGGCCTTCGTCGCCGGACTGCGCGGCGACGGCCGGGAGCTGCTGCGCGGCGGCACCCGGCGGGAGCTGGCCGGGGTCGCCCGGCGCAGCGAGTGGACGCCGGACCCGGCCGTACCCTCCTCGCGGGCACTGCTGGTCGCGCTCGCGCCGCTGACCCCGGACGACACCCTGCACCTGGTCGGCGCCCCGGCCGCACCCCAGCTCCCGCACGCCGTGCACCGGCTGACCCGCGGCAACCCGTTGGGCATCGCCCTGCTCGCCGAGGCCGCGGCGCAGCATCCGGAGCGGGCCGGGTCGCTGACCGACCTGCTCACCGCGGACGTACGGCCGGACGAGGACGGCCCCGCCGCCCCCGCCTACCTCCTGCTCCTCGACCGGCTGGTGCCCGCCGACCGCCTCGACGAGCTGACCGTCCTCGCCGCCGCCCACGACCACGACTCGGCGTGCGCGCTGGCCGCCACGCTGCTCCCGGACGACTTCGGCCCGGCCGACGTGCGCGCGCTGCAGAACCGGCTCGCCCGGGAGGGACTGCCCACCGTGCCCGGCCAGTTCGTCGGGGACCCCTTCGTGCGGACCCTGCTGCTGCTCCGGCTGCACCTGCGGGACGCCGACCACAGCGGCTGGCGCACCGCCCACGAGACGCTGGTCGCCCACTACACCGAGGACCGGCCGGACGGGCACGCCCGCTTCCGGCTCCACCACCAACTGGCCCTGGGCCGGACCGGACCGGCCGTCGCCCACCTGCGCGACGGCTTCCCGGTCCTGGACACCCGCGGCTGGCTGCACACCCTGCGGTTCGTCGCCTCCGCCCCCTACTTCCACGCCCATGACGCCGAGGGCCACGACTTCACCGGCCACGGCGACCGGCGGGCGGCGGTGGCGCTCGGCCGCACGGACGCCCAGCAGCGGGTGCCGGACGGCGTGGACGGCGTACTGCACCTGCGGATACGGCGGTTGCTGCACGCGGTGTGGCTGTTGACCGACCCGCTGGTGCTGCCCGACCCGAAGGTCGCCGACCGGCTGCGGTTCGAGCTGGAACAGCTGTCCAACCTGCGGCCGGCCGGCAACGCGCTGCTGTGGCGGGCCTCCCGGGACTGGCCGGCGGCCGCACTGGCCGGACGCCCCGCGGCGGCGGGCGGGGACGACGGGGACGACGAGGGTGACGCGGGCGACGACGAGCGGAGCGGGGTGGCGTGATGGCGGGGCGGGGCGTGGGCACGTGGTTGCGTGAGGGCGTCTGGGAGATTCCGCTCCGCCGCTATCTGGCCCTGCTGGTCACGGCCGCGGTGATCGCCGGGCTGGTCGTCGGGGTGCGGGCCGCCGTCCACGACGACCGGTCCTGCGCGCCGGGGGTGGCCCGCCCCGAGGGCAGCGACGAGTGCGTGGGCGTGGCGACGACCGCGTACGACTTCGGGCATCCGCGGCTGCGGAACACCGTGCAGGCGATCGCCCGCGAGAACGCCCGCCTGAAGCCCGGGAGTTACGTCACGGTCGCGGTGATGCTGCCCTACACCGCGACGGCCGCGGCCAGCCTCGCCGACATCCAGCACGAGCTCCAGGGTGCCTACCTGGCCCAGTACCAGGCCAACCACGACTCCAACGGCCAGTCCCCGGCGATCCGGCTGGTGCTGGCCAACCCCGGGGCGACCAGCCAGTACTGGCAGCGGATGGTCACGCAGCTGGCGGGCATGACCGGCGGCACGGACCGGCTGCGGGCGGTCGCCGGGGTCGGGCAGAGCACCGACGACAACAAGAAGGCCGTCAGGGAGCTGGCCCGGCTGGGCATCCCGGTGGTCGGCTCGTCGATCACCGCGGACGACCTCGCCAACGGCCAGGACGGCAAGGACCCCTACCCCGGCCTCGCCCGGGTCTCCCCCACCAACACCGACGAGGCCCGCGCCCTGGCCTCCTTCGCGAAGGTGAGCGCGGGCCGGGCGCTGCTCGTCTACGACAAGCCGGGCGACCCGTACACGCGCACGCTCCAGACGTCGTTCGCGGCGCTGATCAAGGGCTCGCCGTACGAACCGCAGCCGTTCACGCCGCCGGCCGACCGCAGCCAGGAGGGGACGACCGCGAACACCTTCCGGCAGATCACCAACCTGGTCTGCGACACCTCGCGGACGACGGACACGATCCTGTTCGCCGGACGCCACACCCAGCTGCGGCAGTTCATCAACGCGCTGGGCGGACGGGGGTGCCAGGACCGGAAGTTCACGGTGCTGACCGGGGACGAGGGGTCGTACCTGACCGGCGAGGCGAAGCTGGACCGCAGCGCCCTGCGGCACAACCTCTCCGTCCGCTACACCGCCCTCGCCCATCCGGACGCGTGGGGGAAGGGGAGTCCGAGGACGGGCGGTTCCGAGGCGGACATGGCGACGCTCACCGCGCTGCTGAAGAGCGCGGCGAAGGCGCCGGTGGGGCCGATCGGGCCGGTCGCCCTGGAGGACGGGCAGCTGATCATCGCCTACGACGCGATGCGGCTCGCGGTGCACGGGATTCGCGAGGCGGTGCCGGCGGGGAGGTCCGTGCCGGCGCTGGCCGACGTGGGGCTGCAGTGGCCGCAGGTGAAGGGGTCGCTGCGGGTGGACGGGGCGAGCGGGTGGATCTGCCTGGACGCGCACGGGAATCCGTACGACAAGGCGGTGCCGATCGTCGAGCTGCGTGCGGAGGGTGGGTCACGGTTCGTGACCATCGCGTGGCCGGAGGGGAAGCCGCCGAGTGCGGAGTGTCTGCCGCCGTCGTGAGCTGCGGGCCCGGTGGGGGCTGGTCGCGCAGTTCCTCCCCCAGCCTTCGGCCGGGTTCCCCCAGCGCCCCTTCGGGGCGCTGTCAGTGACCCAGCGTTTCGATCAAACGTTCGAAACGTGCTCGCCACGCCGACTCCGTCTCCACCTCGCCCTTGAACTCGTGGGTGAAGCGCAGGGCGCTGCCGGATTCACCGTCGCGCTCCAGGTGGAAGCGGATTCTGCCGCCGCCCTCCACCGTGTACTCGGCGATGCGGTCGACGTCCCAGGCGGTGACCGTGCCCGTGCCCAGGTCACCGAGGGTGACCGTGCCGCCCAGTCGCGGTTGCAGGACGTCGGCCGTGGTGAACCAGGCGGCCAGGCCGGCCGGGGTGGACAGGCTCGGCCAGACCCGGTCCGCCGGTTTCGGGAGGCGCACCAGGA
Organism: Streptomyces sp. NPDC001507; assembly: GCF_042894765.1. Taxonomy (NCBI): domain Bacteria; kingdom Bacillati; phylum Actinomycetota; class Actinomycetes; order Kitasatosporales; family Streptomycetaceae; genus Streptomyces; species Streptomyces sp. NPDC001507. The sequence continues at coordinate 89,561 of NZ_JBIAVV010000009.1, read as the reverse complement.
AGTGGAGGATGTGCGTTCTCCCGTGGGTCTGACTGGTGCCCTGTTCTATGGAACCGGTCATGGCACCAGTGTCGCCCCTGGCGGGATCAGACGCCCGCGTAGGAGTGCTTGCCGGTGACGAAGATGTTGACGCCGTAGTAGTTGAAGAGCCAGCAGCCGAAGGCGATCATCGCCAGGTAGGCGGCCTTGCGGCCCTTCCAGCCGGCGGTGGCGCGGGCGTGCAGGTAGCAGGCGTAGGCGACCCAGGTGATGAAGGACCAGGTCTCCTTGGGGTCCCAGTTCCAGTACCGGCCCCAGGCGCTGCCGGCCCAGATCGCGCCCGCGATGATCGTGAAGGTCCAGAGGGGGAAGACCGCCGCGTTCACGCGGTAGGCGAACTTGTCGAGGGACGCCGAGGCGGGCAGGCGCTCCAGGACCGAGGTGGCGAAGCTGCCGGGCTTGCCGCCGTTCTCCAGCTTGCTCTCGTAGGCGTCCTTGAAGAGGTAGAGGATCGTGGCCACCGCGCCGACGTAGAACACCGCGCCGCAGAAGATCGCCGTCGAGACGTGGATGTACAGCCAGTACGAGTGCAGGGCCGGGACCAGCGGCTCGCTCGCCGTGTAGAGGACGGTGACCGCGAGGCCGAGGTCGAGCAGGACCGTGGTGATCAGGAAGAGGCCGAGCCAGCGCACGTTCTTCTTCAGGGCGAGGAGCGTCAGGTAGACGGCGACCGCGACCGTGGAGAACGTGATGTTGAACTCGTACATGTTGCCCCACGGCGCCCGCTGCACGGAGGCCGCGCGGGTGACCACGCCCGCCAGCTCCACGAGGAAGGCGAGGACCGTGAGGGAGATCGCGATCCGGCCGTAGAGGTCGCCCTGCTCGTCGCCGCCGTGCGCACCGGGCCCGTCCGGCACGTCCCGCGAGCCCGCCGAGGAGCGGACCACGACCTGCGGGCGCTCCAGCACGGCGGTGCCGCCGGCCTTCTTGACCGTCACGGCGGGCGCCTTCTTCGCCGCCGCGTCGGTGGTGAGCGCGTTGGCGGTGCGCGCCACCCGGCTGCGGCTGCCGAGCAGCCACTCGAAGATGTAGGCGAAGAAGGCCAGCGTGTAGACGGCCATCGAGGAGTAGATGAGCGTGTTGCTCATGCTCGCGAGATGCTCGTTGGTCGCGGCGAGCGTGGTCACGGCTGGGGAAGTCATCGCTTCTCAGGCCCTTCGGCAGGTACGACTTCGGGGTTGGGGGATGGGACGGGTTCGTCGTCTTCTTCGGCGTCGGGGGCCCCTGGCGCCTGGTCGTAGAGGATTCCCGCGAGGTCGCCCAGTTCCTCCGGCACCTTCGCGGACTCGCTGCGGCCCAGCCCGGCCATCTCCACCACGGTGACGCCGTCGGGGCCCTGCACCGCGCGCACCCACACGCGGCGGCGCTGGATGAACAGCGAGGCGGCCAGGCCGAAGATCGCGGCGAGCGCGCCGCCCAGCGCCCAGCCGCTGCCGGGCTCCTGGACGATCTCGAAGCCGGCCCATTCCTTGACGTCCTTCTCGAACGTCACGGACCCGGCGCCGTTCGGCAGCTGCATGGTCTGGCCCGGCTTGAGGTTGTCCCGGAACTGCGCGCCCCTGGAGTCCTTGAACTCCTTCATGTGGGTCTTGTCGAGCTGGTACACGCTCTGCGGGATGCCCGAGTTGACGCCCAGGTCACCGTGGTACGGCGTCAGGTTCAGCACCGGGTTGTCGAGCGCCGGGAAGCTGGAGAGCACCGAGGAACCGCCGCCGTAGGTCGGCAGGAAGAACAGCGAGATGCCGAGCTGCTCGCTGACGCCCTTGGCGTCCTGGTAGCCGTCCATCACCTTCACCACGCCCTGGGAGGTGACGTTGCTGTCGAGCGGGAGCAGCGGGACGGCGTCGCGGTAGACGACCTTGCCCTTGCTGTCGCGGACCGTGATGACGGGCGCGTAGCCGTGGCTGACGAGGTAGACCTTGGCGTCGTCGATGTGCAGCGGCTCGTTCACCTTGATGGTGGTCCGCTTCGACTTGCCGTAGGCGCCCACGCTGTAGTCGACGTCCGCGGCGAAGGAGACCGCCGTGCCCTTGCTGGGGCCGCTGGTCTGGTAGGTGGCGTGGAAGTTCTTCAGGTCGAAGCTGAACGGCACCAGGTCGTCGGTGCTGAACATGGAGCCGGACTTGAAGTCGTCGTACTGCAGGATCGAGTTGGCGAACCCGTCGCCCTCGACGACCAGCTTGGTGCCGTCCGACTTGTACATCTGGCCGGAGGCGAAGGCGATCAGCAGCACGATCAGCGCGATGTGGAAGACCAGGTTGCCGAACTCGCGGACGTAGCCCTTCTCGGCGGCGACCGCGTCCCCGGCGAGGTGCGACCGGAAGCGCCGCTTCTTCAGCAGCTTCAGCGCCGCCTCACGGACCTCCTCCGGCGCGGCCGTGGTCCGCCAGGTCGTGTACGCCGGGAGCCGGTCCAGCCGCTTGGGGGCGCCCGGCGGACGGCCGCGCAGCTGGCCCACGAACTGCCAGGCGCGCGGGATGATGCAGCCGACGAGCGAGACGAACAGCAGGATGTAGATCGCCGAGAACCACACCGAGCTGTAGACGTGGAACAGGCCGAGCTTGTCGTAGACCGGCGCGAGCGTCTTGTGGGACTTCTGGAACTCGGCGACCTTGTTGATGTCGGCGCCGGACTGCGGGATCAGCGAGCCGGGGATCGCGCCCAGCGACAGCAGCAGGAGCAGCAGCAGCGCGACCCGCATCGAGGTGAGCTGCCGCCAGAACCAGCGGGCCCAGCCGACGACCCCGAGCCCGGGGGCGGCCGGCGGCTCGGCCGGGGCGGTGGAGAGCTGCGAGCCCGCCGCGCCGAGGTCCGGCTCGCTGTTGTCGGTTTCGGTCTTGCTCATCGATCAGATCCCCACAGTGAAGCCGTCGGACCAGCCCTGCATCTCCTGCACGAGGCTGTCCCAGGCCCCGGTCAGCAACAGCACACCGGTCACGATCATCATCGTGCCGCCGATGCGCATCACCCAGACATAGTGGCGCTTGACCCAGCCGAAGGCGCCGAGCGCCTTGCGGAAGGCGACCGCGGTGAGCACGAAGGGAACACCGAGGCCCAGGCAGTAGGCGACGGTCAGTATGGCGCCGCGGCCGGCGCTCGCCTGGTTGAAGGACAGGCTCGTGACGGCCGACAGGGTCGGGCCGATGCACGGTGTCCAGCCGATGCCGAACAGCGCGCCCAGCAAGGGCGCCCCGGCCAGACCGGCCACCGGCCGCTTGTGGAAGCGGAACTCGCGCTGGGTGAACCAGGGCATCATGCCCATGAAGAACACGCCCATGGCGATCATCAGCACCCCGAGCACCTTGCTGAGGACGCCGGACTGCTCCTGGAGGGTCTGGCCGAAGTAGCCGAACAGGGCCCCGCCGGACACGAACACGGCGGTGAAGCCGAGGACGAAGAGGGAGGCGCCGACCGCCATCCGCCCCCGCCGGGCCTCCGCCAGGTCGGTGCCGGCGACCCCCGTGACGTACGAGAGGTAGCCGGGGACGAGGGGCAGCACGCAGGGCGAGAAGAAGGAGACGAGTCCGCCGAGCAGCGCGATCGGCAGGGCGACCAGGAGGGCGCCGTTCATGACGGTCGTGTTCGGTCCGTCTGTCGCGGCCGCGACCGTGAGGAGTGCGCTCACGTCACTTCTCCGCGACGACCGGCTTGACCATCTTGAGCAGGCTCTCCTCGCTGAGCGCCGCCAGCGAGCGCGCCGCGATCTTCCCCTGCCGGTCGAGTACCAGGGTGGAGGGGATGGCCTGCGGGTTGAGCGTGCCCTTCTTGAAGCGGAGCATCAGCTTGCCCGTCGGGTCGTACAGGCTCGGGTAGTCGATGCCGTTCTGCTTCTCGAAGGCGACCGCGGAACCGGTGCTGGTGTCGCGGGTGTTGATGCCGACGAACTGGACGCCCTTGCTCGCGTACTCCTTGGAGACGGCGGCGAAGTTGGGCGCCTCGGCCCGGCAGGGGCTGCACCAGGAGCCCCAGACGTTGATGACGACGACCTTGCCCTTGTAGTCGGCGACGTCGAGCGTGCCCCCGTCGATGGTCTTGCCGGACAGGTCGGGGGCCGCCGCGCGGTGGCCCTGAGCGACCGTGTCGATGCCGTCCTTGCCGGTGACGAAGTTGGTGTTGCCGCCTCCGCCGGAAGTGCCGCCGTTGCCGCACGCGGACAGGGTCAGGGCTGCCGCGGCGGCCGTGGCGCCGAGCAGGAGGGCGCGGCTACGGGTACTCATGTGAAAAGTTTCGCATGCCCGTTCTGGGGATCTTGCGCACCCCCCTGGGTCCGGGATTCGCCCCGTTTCAGGCCGCCGCACCCTGCTTCAGGAAGGTCTTCCAGCCGCCGGCCGGCCGCTGCCCCACGTCCAGTGTGCGCAGCTTCGTCAGGACCTCCGGCTTCTGTGCGTCCATCCAGTCCACGAACTGGCGGAAGGAGACCATGCGGACGTCGGCGCCCTTCTCCTTCTCGCGGGCGATGTGCTTGAAGGCCTGTTCGACGGCGTCCATGTAGATGCCGCCGTTCCACTGCTCGAAGTGGTTGCCTATGAAGAACGGCGCCCTGTTTGTCGTGTATGCCCGCTGGAATCCCGCTATGTACGCCTGGGTCGACTGGGTCCGCCAGTGCGGGTAGTTGTAGGCGGGGGCCTTGGTCGAGTTGACCGACTGGTTGGCGAGCATGTTGTAGTCCATGGAGAGGACCTCGAAGGAGCGGCCCGGAAACGGTATCTGCTGCAGGGGCAGGTCCCAGATGCCCAGCTTCTTCTCCGGCCAGACCTGGCGGCCGCCGGGCGAGGAGGCGTCGTAGCGCCAGCCGAGCTCGCGTGCGGTGGGCAGCAGGTTGTTCTGGCCGAGCAGGCAGGGGGTACGGCCGCCGACCAGCTCCTTGTCGTAGTCGAAGGGCAGCGGGGGCAGGTCGGTCCAGCCGGAGTTGGTCCGCCATTCCTTCACGAACGCCTTGGCCTGGTCTATCTCGCTGCGCCACTGCTTGGGCGTCCAGTTGCCGACGGTGCCGTAGCCGCCGCAGAAGTGGCCGTTGAAGTGGGTGCCCACCTCGTGCCCTTCGAGCCAGGCCCGGCGGACGTTGGCGAGCGTCGCCTTGATGTGCTCGTCGGTGAGGTAGCCGATGTCGGAGGCTCCGCGGGGGTTGTTCGGGGGGTCGTAGAGCCGCTTCTTCGACTCGGGGAGCAGGTACAGCCCCGAGAGGAAGAAGGTCATCGACGCGCCGTGCTCCTTGGCCAGGTCCAGGAAGCGGGGGAAGAGGCCGGTGCCGACCTCGCCGGCGCCGTCCCAGGAGAAGATCACGAACTGCGGCGGGGTCTGGCCGGGCTCCAGCGGCTCGGGGGCGGCGGGCTGGTGGGGCTGCTTGCCGCTGTCGGCGGTGGAGCCGTCGCCGAGGGGGCGGGCGTTCGGCGTCTTCGACGGCTTCTTCGACGGCTCCTTGGTGGAACCGGCGGCATGGGTCGAGCCGTCCGAACCGGTGAGTGTGCCGCAGCCGGTGAGGCCGAGCGCGAGTCCGGCCGTGGCACCCGCGCCGGCGCCGAGCATTCCCCTTCGGGTGAAGGTCCGCATGGTTCCCCGATTCGTCACGTCCTCTGGCGGTCACCCACTCAGAGGGCGGGACGAACAAGGAGGTTCCAGAAGGAACCATATATTTTCAGACTATTCTCATGAACCTGGCTGAAGCCGGTTTGACCTACACGGAGTTCACGCCCCGAAGGCCTTCTCCTGCCCCTTCACCGGCTTGGCGCCGGCGCGGAGGTGGGCCGGGACGAGGTCGATGGCGGGCTCGGAGTAGCCGACGGAAACGATCCTGTCGCCCTCGTATGTGAAAGTCGTCAGGGAGGCGAGGGTGCACTGCCGCTTGCGCGGGTCGTGCCAGAGCCTGCGGTTCTCGACGTACGACCGCAGGATCCAGATCGGCAGCTGATGGCTGACCAGCACCGCCTCGTGCCCGCGCGCGCGGTCCTTGGCCGTGTCCAGCGCGCCCTTCATCCGTACGACCTGGTCGACGTACGGCTCGCCCCAGGACGGCCGGAACGGGTTGACGAGGTACTTCCAGTTGGCGGGCTTCTTCAGCGCCCCGTCGCCGACGCCGAAGGTCTTGCCCTGGAAGATGTTCTCGGCCTCGATGAGCCGCTCGTCGGTGGCGAGGTCGAGCCCGTGCGCCTTGGCGATCGGGGTCGCGGTCTCCTGCGCGCGCTCCAGCGGGGAGGCGACGACGTACGTCACGTCCCGCGACGCGAGGGACTCGGCGACCCGGTCGGCCATCTGCCGCCCGAGTTCGGAGAGGTGGTAGCCGGGCAGTCTCCCGTACAGCACCCCGTCCGGGTTGGCCACCTCCCCGTGCCGCATCACATGCACGACGGTGATGTCCTGCTGCCCGCCCTGCCGGCTCTTCTCACTCATCTCACTCTGCTCGCTCATGCTGCCGTGGCCTCCGCGGCCGCTCGGGCCGCCGCCGGGAGGGCGTCGGCGATCTTCTGGATGGCCCGCTCGTCGTGGGCCGTGGAGACGAACCAGGACTCGAAGGACGACGGCGGCAGGTAGACGCCGTCGGAGAGGAGGGAGTGGAAGAAGGCGGTGAACCGGAAGGACTCCTGGCCCCGGGCGTCCTCGTAGTTGCGCACCGGCCGGTTGGTGAAGAAGACGGAGAACATGTTGGAGGCGGTCTGCAGCTGGTGCGCGACGCCCTCCTTGTTCAGCGCCTCGCGGACGAGCCCCTGGATCTGCTCCGACACGGCGTTGACCTTGTCGTACGCCGCGTCGTCGAGGAGCCGCAGCTGGGCGAGGCCGGCGGCGGTGGCGACGGGGTTCCCGGAGAGGGTGCCGGCCTGGTACACGGGCCCGGCCGGGGCGAGGTGCGCCATGACGTCCGCCCGCCCGCCGAAGGCGGCGGCCGGGAAGCCGCCCCCCATGACCTTCCCGAAGGTCATCAGGTCGGGTACGACGCCGTCGATCCCGAACCACCCGGCCCGGCTGGTCCGGAACCCGGTCATGACCTCGTCGGAGATGTACAGGGCGCCGTTCCTGGCGCAGGTGTCCTTGAGCCCCTGGTTGAACCCGGGCCCCGGCGGCACGACCCCCATGTTCCCCGGCGAGGCCTCGGTGATCACGCACGCGATCTCCCCGGGGTGCCGGTGGAACGCCTCCTGCACCGCCTCCAGGTCGTTGTACGGCAGCACGATCGTGTCGCCGGCCTGGGCACCGGTGACACCGGGGGTGTCGGGCAGCGCGAAGGTGGCGACGCCGGACCCGGCGGCGGCCAGCAGGCTGTCGACGTGACCGTGGTAGCACCCGGCGAACTTGATCACCTTGGTGCGCCGGGTGAACCCGCGGGCGAGCCGGATGGCGGACATGGTCGCCTCGGTCCCGCTGCTGACCAGCCGGACCTGCTCCAGGGGATCGATCCGCGCGACCATCTCCTCCGCGAGGGCGACCTCGCCCTCACCCGGGGTACCGAACGAGGTACCGCGGGAGACGGCTTCCTGGACGGCGGCGATGACCTCGGGGTGCGAGTGCCCGAGGATCATGGGCCCCCAGGAGCACACGAGGTCGACGTACTCGCGCCCGTCGGCGTCCGTCAGGTAGGCCCCCTTGCCGGAGACCATGAACCGGGGGGTGCCGCCGACGGCGCGGAAGGCGCGCACCGGGGAGTTCACGCCGCCGGGCGTGACGGCGGAGGCGCGGTCGAAGAGCGCCTGTGAGACGGGCGCGTCGTAGGGATAGGGCGTTTCGCTCTGGGCACTCATGACGTGCGACTTCTCCGACTTCTCGGACTCCGGATGCTTGGTGACCTCCTCAGGGTAGGCGGAAGGCGGCGGTCTCCTCGCAGCGGAGGACCGCGCTCCCCGCACAGCGGCCGGGGCATCTGCGAGACTGTGATCCGATACACCCAGCTCATCCGGTACGCAGGCGGCCGGAGGCTGTAAAGATCCTGCGGACTGATGTTTCGACGCACGTTTCGGCGGGCGGCCGTGGGGGAGGTCACTGACACGATGATCGGGTTGCGCGGCGGGGGCCACGCGTCCTAGAAAAGCAGTCGGGTGGAGATATGCATCGCGGTGGCGGACTGGGCGAGGGGACCGATGACCTGGGTCCTCGACGCGCCCAACGGGGAAGGCACCGGCGCGACGCGGAGGAATCGGCGGAAGCAGCACGTCAGGAACAGGGCGTACCGAGTGAGTCGGACCGGCGCGACCGACGTATCGATCAGCGGGACCGCGATCAGAGGGATCGTGGCCAGCGGAGCGAGCGGCGGATCGACCGTCTACAGACCGGGAGCAGGAATGGTGGTCGGGTGGGGGTGACGTACAAATACTTCGGCGCACCGGACGGCGCGACCGCGGCCCGGGTCCCGATCTCGATGCGCCCCGAGGAACTCGGCGGCGACGAGCTCGGCATGAACGGCATGTTCACGAAGATCAAGCCGGAGACGATGGCCGCGATGGTGCTGACGGGCATCGAAGGCGTGCCTCTGCACAAGGTGCCGCCACTGGAGCTGGTGGTGCTGCACCCCGACTACGCGGTCGTGAAGCTCCCCATGACGGTGGTCGACCCCCTGCGCGGCATAGGCGAGGAAGCGGTCGGCGCGGCCGCCTTCATCTGGTCCACGGTCCCGGACCGGGGCGGCCCGAGAGACGCGTTCAACGTGTACCAGCTGCTGCACGAGTGGCAGGACTTCTCGCATCGGCTGCATGAGGCGGGGCACCAGCCGTACTGCCTGGTGTGGCCCTGACCTGGGGTTTCGGTGGTTTCGGGCGAGGTCTTCGGGCCTCGCCCTTTTTGGTGCCGGGGAGGGGCCGTCAGGCGGCCAGGGCACATTGGTTTCGCTGGGTGTGCTGATGTGCCCTGGGCTGCGGGTGGATCGCCGTTGCCTTCCGCCTCGACCTCCGCCTCCGTTTCCCTGACCGGCGGCGCCTTCGATCGCCCGACCGCCTCGGGCAGCGGACGGGTGCCGAACGGGACGAGGCACCCGCTGCGCCGTATCCTCGCCGGCGGTACTGCGGCGACTGTCGCACTGGGCCAGTGGTGCCGCCGGGCGTTTCGGTCCCCTGGTGACGAGGCCATCGTGGCGGTTTCCTCACTCCTGCCGTGGGCTCGCTGGTCGGATGCCGGCTGGCGCGGAGGAGGCATGTGCGAGATCAGCGTGCCGTACGGGTCGCAGACAGTACGCTGAACCCTGCGGGATCGGGCCCGCAGCGCTGTGTCCGGGAGGTGCTTCATGACGGCCGAGATGGTGGCCCCGGCATGGATGCATGAGCAGATCACGGCGGAGGAGTACGAGTCCTGGTCCGAGGAGCAGTGCGCCGGTATCGAGATCGTGGACGGGATGGTCGTCGTGAGTCCCAGCGCGTCCAAGCGGCACAACCGACTGGCGCGGATTCTCGCGAACGCACTGGATGCCGCCGCGGGCCCTGAGTGGAATGCCGACACGGACTTCGACGTCCGGCTCCAGGACGTCCCGCTCACCAATCGCCACCCGGACGTAGCCGTGTACCGCGCAGACACGATCGACATCACCCCGACCCGCCCTGAGCACGTGCTGCTGGTCGCGGAGGTGGTGTCGCCGGGCTCGGAGACCACCGACCGGATCGTGAAGGTCGACCAGTACGCCAAGGCAGGCATCGGCTTCTACTGGCGGATCGAGCAGGCCGCCACAGGCGTTCCGCTCGTGTACACCTACGTTCTCGACCCCGCGACGAAGACCTACCGGGACGGAGACGTCTTCACCGGCGTCCTCAAGGCAGCGGCCCCCTTCCCGGTGGAGATCGACCTCGGCCAGATCTGACCCACGTGAGGCGGGGCACCAGCCCTATTGGCTGGTGCGGCCGTGAGCTGAGGTCTCACAGGTGGCGGGCGGGGTCTTCGGGCCTCGCCTTTTCGGGTGCCGGGGAGGGGCCGTCAGGCGGCCGGAGAGGATTCCGTCGAGCGCGTGGGCCGCCCCACTCGCACGCCCCGCCGGAACCGCCCGCCCCCTGTGGTCGTCTTGTGCGCTGACTGTGTACGAAGCGGGACTGTGGGGGACGTAGTGGCGCGGAACATGACGAAGGCTCGTCTCGTGGTGGTGGCCGTGGCTGCAGTGGTCGGGGTCTCGGCCTGCGGCGGGGAAGCCGGCGCGGCCGCCGGGAGCGGCGGCGGATCGCTCCCCGCGCGCGGGACGACGCAGTCCGTGGCGCCCTCCGGGGACCGGGCGCCGTCCAGCTCGGTGCCGACGTCTCCCGGCACGGTGGGGACGTTGTCCGGGGTCGCGCGGACCGCAGCGTCGCCCATCACCCGGCACGTGCCGTGGAACCTGGACATTCTCGACCAACGGTCGCGGCCCCTGGACGGGAAGTTCACCACCACCGCCACGGGCAAGGGCGTTCACGTCTACGTGATCGACACCGGGATGGACATCGGCCACAAGGAGTTCGGCGGACGCGCCCACCTCGGCGCCGACTTCGTGGGCCCGAAGGACTCCGGTGACTGCTTCAGCGAGGCGGGCGTCGGCCACGGCACGTTCGTCGCGGGCATCATCGGCGGGGCGAAGTACGGGGTGGCACCCAAGGCGGAGCTCGTGCGGGTGCAGGGCATCCTGTGCGAGAGCGACGGCGGCGGCTCCCCGGCAGCGGCCGAGGCGGCCCTGGTGAAGTCGGTCAAGTGGGTCACCGCGCACGCGCAGAAGCCCGCGGTGGTGAACATGTCGCTCAACCTCGACCACCGGTCGGCGGCCCTGGAGACCGCCGTGAAGCAGATGGTCGACGCGGGGATCCCGACGGTGGTGTCGGCCGGCAACTTCAACGACGACGCCTGCAAGCACTCCCCGGCCGGTGTCCCCGGCACGATCGTCGTCGCGGCCTCCACCTCGAACGACCGCGCATGGAGCGACGGCGGCTCCTACGGATCGGGTTACGGGCGGTGCGTGGACCTGTACGCCCCCGGCCAGAAGGTGACCGCCGCCCTCGCCGGCGGCGGTACGACCACGGAGAACGACGGCGCCACGTCCTGGGCCGCGCCGCACGCGACCGGCGTGATCGCCCTGTACCTGTCGGCCCACCCCCACGCCACGGCCAACCAGGTCCACGTCTGGCTCGACCACACGGCCACCCGCGGTGCCCTGCACGGCATCCGATCCGACACCCCCAACCGGCTGCTCAACACCGGCGGCCTCTGAGAGGACGCCCAGCAGCAGCCGACGCGGCGCTGCCGCCGCCCCGGCCAGGTCAGTGCCCGCTGACGGCGAGTTCGTAGTCGCCGATCAGGTCGCCGAGGAGCGTGCCGGCGGTGAGGTCGCTGGTGACGTGGCCTGCCATGTAGAGGCGGGAGTAGAGGACTTCGTCCTGCATCCACCGGTAGTCCGCGGCGCGGTGCGGGGAGAGGACGCTGAGGAAGGTGACGGCCGCGGCGGAGCGGGTCGCGTGCCGGGAGGGGTAGGAGTACGGGCCCTTGGCGCCGGACGTGATGTGCTTGTCCGGGCGCAGGGCCGGGTCCAGGACGAAGGGGGCCGGCTGCTTGTCCTTTCACCCGGCTCGGCCACACCCTCAACCACATGCTCGACCGCCTGGCGGCGTCCGCCGAACGCGAGCGGCGGTTCGTCGCGGACGCCAGTCACGAACTGCGCACCCCGCTGACCCTGATCCGCGCCGAACTCGACGTCGCCCTGCACCGCCCCCGCTCCCCCGGCGGACTCACCTGGGGCTCGCCTTCGTCCAGGCGGTGGCCGCCGCCCACGGCGGCACCGCACACGCCGAGAACACCGAGCACGGGGCCCGCGTCGTCCTCGCCCTGCCCTGCTGACGGAATCCGGCCCTGGTCGCCCCGTAGGGTGGGGGCATGGCCGCCCCGCCGCTCCCGGGCCCCCTGGCCCACCTGGCTCCGCTGCTCGCCCACTACGGCTACTGGGCTGTCGGGGGTTTCGTCCTGGTGGAGGATTTCGGGGTCCCCGCGCCGGGAGAGACGATCCTGATCGCCGCCGGGATCTACGCCGGGGCGGGGCAGCTGAACATCGTGGCCGTGGCGGTCATCGCGTTCACCGCCGCCGTCGTCGGGGACAACATCGGTTATCTGATCGGCCACACCGGCGGACGGGCCTTCGTGCACCGCTGGGGCCGGTACGTGTTCGTCACCCCGGAGCGTTTCCAGAAGGCCGAGGAGTTCTTCACCCGCCATGGCGGCAAGATCGTCGTCGTCGCCCGTTTCGTCGAGGGACTGCGCCAGGTCAACGGCATCATCGCGGGCACCAGCGGCATGCTCTGGCGCCGCTTCCTCGTCTTCAACGCCATCGGCGCCGCGCTGTGGGTCGGCCTGTGGGCGAGCCTCGCCTACGTGGCCGGCAGCCACATCACCGCCATCTACGAAGAGATCAGCCGCTACCAGCTCTACGCACTCATCGCCCTGGTGGTCCTGGTCGCCGCACTCGTCCTCCGGCACGTGTGGCGCCGCCGGCACCAGGACTGACCCGGGGACTGGTCACGTCCGGCGTTCGGGTACGGCCGGCACCCGGCGGCGGCGAGCGAGCGCGACCACCGCGCCCAGCCCGATCAGGGCCGCGAGCGCCCCGTAGCCGTAGGTGAGCGTGGCGAGTGAGGCGACGACGGCGACGATCAGCGGACCGCCCGCGTCGCCGAGTTCGCGGCCGAGTTCGGCGGCGCCCATGGTCTGACCCAGGCGTTCGACGGGGGTCCCCGCAGCCAGCGCGGCGAAGCCGAGCGGGGTGATCAGCCCGGTACCGGCGCCGATCAGGGCGGCCCCGACGAGGACGCCGGTCAGCCCCGGCAGCATCGCGCAGGCCAGCCCCGCGGCGGTGACCGACAGCCCCGCGGCAAGGCCGGTCCGGGCGGTGAGGCGGCCGTCGTCCAGAGCGCGCCCTGCCCGCGGCTGGACGGCGGCCGCGCATCCGGCGAGTACCGACACCGCTGCCCCGGTCGCAACGGGGCCCAGCCCTGCGGCCCGGCCGGAGACGGGCAGGAAGCCGACGCCTGCCGACAGCGCCGCGGTGGCCGTGGCGAGCGCGGCCGTCGGGGCGAGGAAGACCGGGTCGGCCAGCCGGCGGCCCAGGTCCAGGAGTGTCTGCCGGGCCTTGGGCAGCGGCCGTACGTCGGGGACGGCGAGCGCTGCCCAGAGCGCGACCGTGGCGCCGAGCACCGCCAGCAGGGTGAAGAGCAGGCGAAGGCCGCCGGCCCAGACCAGGACGCCGCCGAGCAGCGGCCCGAGGGTGTAGCCGACGGACTTGTAGAAGCCGTAACTCCCGAAGGCCCGGCCGTGCTTGACCGCCGGGTTGAGCCGGGCCACCAGGGCCGAGGCCGACGGGGAGAAGGCGGAGGCCGCGGCTCCCTGGCCGAGGCGCGCGGCCCAGAGCCAGCCGGGGCTGTCCGCGAGGACGTACAGCGCGGAGGCGAGAGCGAAGGCGACCAGGCCGCCGAGCAGGACAGGACGCGCGCCGATCCGGTCGGCCAGGGTGCCGAACACCGGCTTCAGCACCACCTCGGCACCGTCGTACAGCGCGAGCAGACCGCCCAGCACCAGCAACGAGGTGACAGCGCCGGTGCCGCGGCCGCCGAGGTTGGCGGCGATGCCGTGCGCGCCGAAGGCAGTGGTGAACCCCGACGCGTACAGCGGCCACATCTGCCGCGCGGGGGCCGCCTGTGCGGTCACTGGTCCTCCTCCGGTATCTGGTGGAGTGCGGCGAAGGCCCGCTCGCCGGCCACCGAAAGCGGTGGTCGTGTCGGGAGCGCCCTCTCTACTCTTTTCCTTCGGCTGTGACGGTACGCGACCCCCGGGGAGCCATGAGCAGGAGACGCTACGTCGCCCGAGGCGCGCCGGGTGGATACCGGATCTGGGACAACCGAGGACGTCGGTGGTGGGGCGACCTTTACGAGTTGTGTCCTGACGACCTCGTGGCCGAACTCAACGGCCAGGCGGACCAGGCACGGATCACGGCGCTGATGAAGCGCTACCGGGCGCAGAAGCGATAGCTGAAACCGGAGCAAGCCGCGGCGCCCCGGGGAGTGACCGCCGACCGGCGCGGGGTCTGGGAGGAACGCGGCTGCCACGACCTCGCCGACCCGTGGAAGGCACAGCGCTACTCCTGCCAGGAGGAGACCGGCGGGCCGCACGAGCCGGGTTGCTGAGGGACCCGGCGCGGTCCGTCACTCGTACCGGTACTTCAGCGAGTCCGCCTCCGTCCGCTCGATGTCGGCGATCGTCAGCTCCGGCATCCGCAGCTGGGCCAGCGTCACCTCGGCCGAGGTCGGCTGGGCGTCCGCCGGCAGCCACTGCTCGGGCTTCCAGGCCCCGCTGCGCAGCAGCGACTTGGGGCAGTGCGGGTAGACCTCCTCGATCCCCACCACCAGCGCGCTGGCCGGCGGCTTGCCCACGGCGGTCAGCTGCGACAGCAGCTCCGGCCGGGTGGAGACGCAGGCCCGGCCGTTCACCCTGAGCGTCGTGGTGCGCCCCGGGATGACGAACAGCAGCCCGGCCCGTCCGGTGGCGACGACGTTCTGCAGGGTGTCCAGACGCTTGTTGCCGGTCGCGTCCGGTATCGCCACCGTCCGTGCGTCCAGGACTGCGACGAAGCCGGCGGGCCCGCCGCGCGGGGAGACGTCACAGTTGCCCTCGGCGTCCGCGCTCGCGACCAGCACCAGCGACGAGCAGGCGATCAACCGCCGGGTCTGCTCGGTGAGTTCGGTCATCTGCTTGCGTACGGCCGCCGCGCCGGGGAGCGCGTAGACCCGGCGCAGCTCCTCCGGGTCGGACACGGCGTCGAGACGGAGCGAGTCGAAGGCACTGCCGGCAGGGGATGTCGTCATGCCGCCGACCCTAAGGGGCCCCGGAGCCGCCCCTGAAGGGCAGACCCGTCCACCTGCCCGACGACGTCCTGCGGCGGATCATCCGGCGGCCCGCTTCCAGGCGGCCTCGCGCAGCAGGCGGAGTCCGTTGAGCCCGACGACGACGGTGGAGCCCTCGTGGCCCGCCACCCCGAGCGGCAGGGGGAGGGTCCCGGCCAGGTCCCAGGCGACCAGGGCGGCGATGAAGGCTCCCGCGATCACCAGGTTCTGGACGGCGAGCCCGCGCGCCCGCCGGGACAGCGCGATCACGGCCGGGACGGTGGCGAGTTCGTCGCGGACGACGACCGCGTCTGCGGTCTCCAGCGCCAGGTCCGAGCCCGCCCGGCCCATCGCGACACCGGTGTGGGCGGCGGCCAGCGCGGGCGCGTCGTTGACGCCGTCGCCGACGACCATCACCCTGCGGCCGGATGCCTGCAGGTCCCGGACCGCCCGCACCTTGTGCTCGGGCAGCAGTCCGGCACGCACGTCCGCGATGCCGGCCTCGGCGGCGAGCAGGGCCGCGGCGCGCGGATTGTCGCCGGTCAACAGGAGGGGGGCCGTTCCGGTCAGTGCCGTGAGGGAGGCCACGGTGGGCGTGGCGTCCGGGCGGAGACGGTCGGCGATCCCGAGGAGCCCGAGGGGCTTGCCGTCCGCCATGACCACTACGGCGGTCCGGCCGCCGTTCTCCAGCTCGGCCCCCAGGTCCGACGCACGAACCGAGTCGGCGTCTTCGGCACCGGCGAGCAGCCGCGCGGGAGCCCCGATCGCGACCGCGCGCCCGCCCACGGTGGCCCGGACTCCCACCCCGGGCGTCGAGGCGAAGCCCCCGGCCGCCGGCAGGGCGAGGTCCCTGTCCCGTGCCGCCTCCACCACCGCGCGGGCCAGCGGGTGCTCGCTGGGGTGCTCGGCCGCGGCGGCCAGGGCGAGCAGCGCGGCCTCGTCCAAACCGGAGCCCGGCAGCGGCCGGACGTCGGTGACGCGCGGGGTGCCCTCGGTCAGCGTGCCGGTCTTGTCGAGGGCGACCGCGTCGACCTCTCCGAGCCGCTCCATGACCACCGCGGACTTGACCAGCACACCGTGCCGTCCCGCGGTGGCGATCGCCGACAGCAGCGGTGGCATGGTGGCGAGGACGACCGCGCACGGCGAGGCGACGATCATGAAGGTCATGGCCCGCAGCAGGGAGCCGGCCGGGGTGGCGCCGAAGGCGAGCGGCACGAGGAAGACGGCGAGGGTCGCGGCCACCATGCCGAGCGAGTAGCGCTGTTCGACCTTCTCGATGAACAACTGGGTGGGCGCCTTGGTCTCCGACGCCTCCTCGACCATCCGCACGATCCGCGCGATCACCGAGTCGGCGGCGACGCGGCCGACCCGGACCCGCAGCGCACCGGTGCCGTTGAGGGTCCCGGCGAAGACCTCGTCGCCCGGCTCCTTGGCCACCGGCAGGGGCTCGCCGGTGATGGTCGCCTGGTCGGCGTCGCTCGCCCCGTCCACCACCCGGCCGTCGGCCGCGATGCGCTCACCGGGCCGCACCAGGACCGTGTCGCCGACCCGCAACTCCGCCACGGCGACGGCGGCCTCGGTGCCGTCGCCCGCGATCCGGGTGGCGGTGGCCGGTGCCAGGTCCAGCAGGCCGCGCACCGAGTCGGCGGTGCGGGCGGTGGCCAGTGCCTCCAGGGCGCCGGACGTGGCGAAGATGACGATGAGCAGCGCGCCGTCCGTCACCTGCCCGATCGCCGCGGCACCGAGCGCCGCGACCACCATCAGCAGGTCGACGTCGAGGGTCTTCTCCTTCAGGGCCCGGAGCCCGGCCAGGCCCGGTTCCCAGCCGCCGGCCGCGTAGGTCAGCGCGTAGAGCGGGCCCCAGGTCCAGGCCGGGGCGCCGGTCAGCCGGAGGGGCAGCGCCACCAGGAACAGCACCAGGGCCACCAGCGCCCACCGCGCCTCGGGCAGTGCGAGGACCCGGGTACGGCGCCGGGGTACCGCGGCGCCGCGCGCATCGGCGGTCCGGCCGGCCGGGACCGGCGGGGTGACGAGGGTGGAGGTCATCGGGGTCCTTCACGACGGCATGGCGGATCGGACGGCACGGCGGATCGGGCCCGTCACGAGGGCATGACGGAGCTGCGGGCAACCGGAACCCCGGCACCGCACTCTCCACCGTACAGGATCAGATGAAGACTCATTCATGCGTTCATGAATGGTTCTCCGTAGGATGAAGTCCATGGGTCATGGAGCTGACGGACGGACCACCGACACCGCCACCGCACGCGAGCGCCTGGAAGCCGTCGGCGCCGCCGACGTGGCGGCCACGCTCCAGGCGCTGGCCACCCCGTCGCGCCTGCGCATCCTGACCCGCCTCCAGGAGGGCCCGTGCGCGGCCACCGAACTCGCCGACGCCGTCGGCATGGAGCAGTCCGCCTGCTCCCACCAGCTGCGCCTGCTGCGCAACCTCGGCCTGGTCACCACCGAGCGCCGGGGCCGCTCGGTCATCTACGCCCTCTACGACAACCACGTCGCCGAACTCCTGGAGCAGGCCCTCTACCACGTCGAGCACCTGCGCCTCGGCCTGCGCGACATCCCCGCGACGGCACCCACCCCGGCCACGGCACCCACCGCGGCCGGGGTGAACTGAAGAACCGTTCCCCGCAAGGAGGTTCAGCGGATGCGGGCCACTCCCGCGTAGATGCCGCTGCCCTCCGGTTCCGGGGCCGGGGTGCCGGCGAACCACTCCGTCGCGGTGACCAGGCCGGGGCGGACCAGGTCCAGGCCGTCGAAGAAGCGCTCCACCTCGGGGCGGGTGCGGAAGGCGAGCCTGATGCCGCCCCTGGCGTACTCCGCGACGACCTGCTCGACGAGTTCCGGATACAGGTCGGACGCGGCGTGCGAGAGGATCAGGTAGCTGCCCGACGGCAGGGTCTCGACCAGGGCGCGGACGATCCCGTGGGCGCCGTGCTCGTCGCTGATGAAGTGCATCAGGGCGATGAGGGAGAGGGCGACCGGGCGGTCGAAGTCCAGGACGTGCCGGGCGTGCCGGACGATCGCCTGCGGGTCGCGCACGTCGGCCTGGATGTAGTCGGTCGCTCCCTCGGGGCGGCTGATCAGCAGCGCCTCGGCGTGCCGGAGCACGATCGGGTCGTTGTCGGTGTAGACGACCTTGGCCGACGGCACGACGTTCTGGACTATCTGGTGGAGGTTCGGCTCGGTGGGGATGCCGGTGCCGATGTCCAGGAACTGGTCGACGCCCTGCCGGGCGAGCCACGCTGCGGCCCGGTGCATGAACTGGCGGTTCTGCCGGGCGGCGTCCCGCGCCTCGGGCGGCAGCTTCTCACCGACCGCCTCGTCGACCGGGTAGTTGTCCTTGCCGCCGAGCAGCCAGTCGTAGACCCGCGCGGGGTGTGCCCTGCTGGTGTCTATCGGCAGGGGCCGCTGTGGGTTGGTCGTCATGGAAACTCCATCGCGCCGGGGAGACGGTGAGGGTCCGAGGTCGTGGTGATCGTACTCGGGTGTCTCATCTGCCCTGCGCACGGGGCGACTTGACCGCGGCACGGCGGGTGGGCCGGTCAGAGGTCGAGCAGTTCCTCGTAGAAGCCGCCGAACTGCCGCTCCGGGGTGAGGAGATGGATCTCCAGGATCCAGTGGCAGGTGCGGCCCGCCTTGTCGGTGCGGCGCAGCGGGGTGTCGTTGCCCGGCGCGATGTACGACTCGGCGTCGGCGCCGTCGATCGTCTCGTGCGGGAACTCGCCGACCAGGTGCCCCGCGTGCCAGCCGCCCAGCTCCCAGCCGGCCTCCGCCGCGAGCCGGGCGACCTCGGCGTGGAGCCGCGCGCCGGTGATCTCCGGGTCGGCCTCGAAGAACCGCCGTCCGGCCGCGAACACCCGGGGGAGGTCGGCGCGGAGCCGGTGCTTGACCGGGTCGTCGCCGAGGACGAAGGTACGGCCGAAGTCGGCCTCGTACTCCTCGAAGATCGGCCCGAAGTCGGCGAAGACGACGTCGTCCGCGGCGATCACCCGGTCCGGCGGGTTCTCCCGGTACGGCAGCACGGTGTTCGGGCCCGAGCGCACGATCCGCTTGTGCCAGTGCCGGGTCGTGCCGAACATCTCGTTCGCCAGGTCCCGGATCCGGTCGCTGACCGCCCGCTCGCCCTCGCCGGGCGCGACGAGCCCGCGCTCCTCGATCTCCGCGAACAGCCGGACGGCCTTGTCCTGGGCTTCGAGCAGGCGCGCCGCGCGCGTGGGTTCGTCATCCGCCATGGGCCGAACCCAATCAGCTCCGGTCGTCCCGGGCAACGGGGTTCCGCAGGGCCGTGGCCAGCCGCAGGCTCTCCTCGACGGCGTGCGGGATGTCGGTGACCGGGAAGAGCGTGTGCCGTACGGTCCGTTCGGCGTCGACGACCAGGATCAGGCGCTTGTGCCGCAGCCGGCCGGCGCCGCGGAAGACCGGCAGCCGCAGGGCCGCGGCCAACTGGTGGGCGGCGTCCGAGAGGAGCGGGTACGGGAGCTGCTCGGCGCGCGCGAACTCCTGCTGTTCGTGCGGTAGTTGGGTGCTCGTGCCGCGTACGTCCACGCCGGCGCGGTGGAAGTCGGGCCAGGCGTCCCTGAAGAGCCGGTTCTCCAGTGTGCAGCCGGCGGCTCCGGGGATCGGACCCCATTCGACGCCGGTGCCGGGGTAGGCGAACAGCACGGTGGCGGACGCGTCCGGGGAGATCAGGGGCAGGTCCGCCCCCTCGGCGCCGGGACCGGTCCCCACCGTTCCCGGGAGGTCGAGGCCCTCCGGCAGGCGGGTGCCCGGCAGGGCGTGGACGCGGGCGTGTTCGGCGCCGTCGGCCTCCGCCGTCGCGGTGAGCGTGCCGTCGCCGAGGGCCCACCGGTCGCCCCAGTCCTGCATGGCGACGAGCACCGGGAGCAGTGCCGTACCGGCGTCGGTGAGCAGGTACTCGTAGCGCACCGGGCGCCGCTGGTACAGGGCGCGCCGCAGGACGCCCTGGGCGACCAGCCCGCCGAGCCGCTCGGTGAGCACCTTCCGGGACAGGCCGATCTCGGCGGCCAGGGCGTCGAACCTGACGTGCCCGCGGGCGACCTCCCGCAGCACCAGCACGTTCCACCAGTCGCCCAGGACCAGCGCGGCTTGGGCGACGCCACACGTCTCGTCGGCGTTGTGCATCCTCATGCACCCATAGTAAGTTCCCTTTCGGGACTCACTTTGTTTCTGGACGGAACTTAGCGCCCGCCGGTGCGAAGACCCGCGGGCCAGGCGTGAGGAGTTGCACCGTGACCGCCATCAGCCGCGTCGTCGCACGGGAGATCATCGACAGCCGGGGCAACCCCACCGTCGAGGTGGACGTGGAGCTCAGGGACGGCTCGCTGGGCCGCGCCGCCGTCCCGTCGGGGGCCTCCACCGGGGCCAGGGAGGCCGTGGAGCTCAGGGACGGCGACCCGTCCCGCTTCCACGGCAAGGGGGTGCTGCGCGCGGTCGACGCCGTCAACGAGACCGTCGCGGACGCCGTCGTCGGACTCGACGCCGAGGACCAGGCGGCCGTCGACCGCACGATGACCGAGCTGGACGGCACCGACACCAAGTCCCGCCTGGGCGCCAACGCCCTGCTCGGCGTCTCCCTGGCCACCGCCAAGGCCGCGGCCGCCGCCCACCGGCTCCCGCTGTACCGCTACGTCGGCGGGGTCGACGCCCGGCTCCTGCCGGTCCCGATGATGAACATCGTCAACGGCGGCGCCCACGCCGACAACCCGCTCGACTTCCAGGAGTTCATGATCGCGCCGATCGGTGCGGCCACCTTCGCCGAGGCCGTCCGGATGGGCTCGGAGGTCTTCCACACCCTGCGCTCCCACCTGCTCGCCGCCGGTCACAGCGTCAACGTCGGCGACGAGGGCGGCTTCGCCCCCGACCTGCGCACCGCCGAGGAGGCCCTGGACTTCGTGGTCCGCGCCGTCGAGCAGACCGGCTACAAGCCGGGCACCGACATCACCCTCGTCATGGACCCGGCCAGCTCGGAGTTCTTCCGGGACGGGGTGTACGACTACACGGGCGAGGACGTGCGCCGCTCCCCCGCCGAACACGCCGCGTACCTGGCCGCACTGGTCGACCGCTACCCGGTCGCCTCGATCGAGGACCCGATGGCCGAGGACGACCACGAGGGCTGGCGCGACCTGACCGCCCGGCTCGGCGACCGCTGCCAGCTCACCGGCGACGACGTCTTCTGCACCAACGAGACCCTGCTGCGGGCCGGCATCCGCGACGGCATCGCCAACTCGGTCCTGGTGAAGGTCAACCAGATCGGCACCCTCACCGAGACCCTGGCGACCGTCGCCACCGCCCACCGCGCCGGCTACACGGTCGTGATGTCCCACCGCTCCGGCGAGACCGAGGACACCACCATCGCCGACCTCGCCGTCGCCACCGGCTGCGGCCAGATCAAGACCGGCTCCCTGTCCCGCGCCGACCGCACCGCCAAGTACAACCAACTCGTCCGCATCGAACAGGAACTGGGCCCCCAGGCCCGCTACGCAGGCACCGAGGCACTGGGGCTGCGCCGCTGAACCGGGGAACCGCAGGGCGGGGCAGCCGGGCGGGGGGGGAGCCGGGGGGCGGGCGAGGCGGCACGCAGTCCCGCCAGGCCGGGCGCGGCCGGGGCCGCCCGGCGGTCAGGCAGTCACGGTCAGGCAGTCACATGCAGGCCGCCAGAGTCGGGCAGCCGGGGGCAGGCGGCCAAGGGTCGGCGCGCAAGGGCAGGCCGTCGAGGCCAGGCGGGCGGACGCAGGCCGTCGGGGCCACGCGGCCAGAGTCGGGCAGTCGGGAGCAGACCGCCGGGGTCAGGCGGGCAGTGTCAGGCGGTGGGCGTCGGCGGGGTGCTCCGAAGTGGCAGCAGGCTGACGGCCTTGGCGGCAGGACTGTCCCGGTCTCCGTTCCCGTACCCGTCGATTTCCCCTCTGTCCAGGCTCGCGCCGCCCCACCCCCCGTCCAGGACCGCGCCGCCCCCGTTCGTGTCGTGTGTCGCCTCGATGTCGGCCCACCAGTCGGCGCCGTCCTCCAGGTAGCGCAGGAGGATGCCCTCGCGCAGGGCCCAGGGGCAGATCGCGAGGGTCTTCACGCCGCTCAGTTTCATCGCGGTGTGGCCGACGACCGCTCCCGCGAGGCTCTGCCGGGCCCGGGGCGCGGAGATGCCGGGCAGGCCGGCGCGCTCGGTCGCCGGCAGGGCGGCCAGCCGGTCGATCGCGCGGCGCAGGTCGCCCCGGCGCAGGATCCGCTCGGCGAACGGGCCGTTGCGGCCCGGGGCCGCGCCGCACAGCCGGGCCAGCTGCTGGAAGGTGCGGGAGGTGGCGACGACGGTGTGCGGGTGCTCCCAGCGGATACGGGAGGTGGCGTCGCGCAGCTGATGGCGGGCCCGGCGGCGCAGGGCGCGCAGTTCGTCCGCCGTCGGCGGCCCGTCGTGGCCGAGGAACTCGTCGGTGAGCCGGCCCGCCCCGAGCGGCAGGGCGACCGCGAACTCCGGCATCCGGCCCCGTCCGAAGGCCACTTCGAACGAGCCGCCCCCGATGTCGAAGACGGCCAGCGGCCCGGCCCGCCAGCCCATCCAGCGCCGGACACCGAGAAAGGTGAGCTCGGCCTCCACCTCGCCGGGCAGCACGCACAGCCGTACCCCGGTGCGCCGGGCCACGGCCCGCAGAACGGCCACGCGGTCGGGCGCGTTGCGTACGACGGCGGTGGCGAACGCCAGGGGTTCCGGCGCGCCCCACCCGCGGGCGACCTCGACGGCCTTGCGGAGCGCCTCGACCAGCTGCTCGGTGGCCTCCTCCCCGAAGTGCCCGTCGGGCCCGACCTGTTCGGACAGGCGGAGCTTCCACTTGGCGGTGTGCACCGGCAGCGGCACCCCGCCCGTCGCATCGGTCACCACCAGCCTCACCGTGTTCGAACCCGCGTCCACCAGGCCAACTCTCATGAGCTGCACGTACCCAGCACGGCCGGGGTAATGCGGTGCGTACACGGACGTGTACGCAGGGGGTACCCGGGCGTGTGCGCAGCACGGCCGCCTCCCGCGGTGCCTGACGGGCGCGCCGTGCCCGACCGGCTAACTTGTTGAATCGACGTCGGAACGAATCCTGACAATCCGTCCCTTTTCCCACCCTGTTAGGCGGCCCGTCATGAGCCTGAGCATCCGCAACCAGATCCCCGGCACCGTCACCGCCGTCACCCCGGGCGAGGTGATGGCGACCGTGAAGGTCCGGCTCGACGGCGGCCAGGAACTGACCGCCGCGATCACCCTGGAGGCGGTCCGGGAGCTGGGGCTCGCCGAGGGTTCGGCCGTACGCGCGATGGTCAAGTCCACCGAGGTCGCGCTCGCCACCGGCCGGGTGCCGGGCGTGTCCATCCGCAACCAGCTGCCCGGCACCGTCAGCGACGTGGCCACCGGCGGGGCGATGGCCACGGTCAAGGTCACCGTGGACGGAGGCCAGGACCTCACCGCGGCGATCACCAGGGACGCGGTCGGCGATCTCGGCCTGACGGCCGGTGCGCCGGTCGTGGCGCTGATCAAGGCGACCGAGGTGTCCCTCGCGACCGCCTGACCGCGCGCGGCCGGTCAGAACAGCCCGTTGGAGTGCGGGAGTTCGGCCGGGACGGGGGCGATGACGTCCCAGTGCTCGACGATCCTGCCGTCCGCCACCCGGAACAGGTCCCAGTAGGCGACCGGGACGCCGAACTCGCCCTCGGACTGGAGCAGGACCAGGTCGCCCTCGGCGACGACCCGGTGGACCGTCCGGTAGACGAGGTTCCTGCCCTGCTCCGCCCACCGGGCGGCCGCCGCGCCGAAGCCGTCCAGGCCGTCGGCGGCCTCCGGGTTGTGCTGGCGGTAGGTGTCGGTGGAGATGTAGTCGGTCAGGACCGAGTAGTCGGCGCCGACGAGCACCTTCTGCGCGAACTCGGCCACCAGCGCCCGGTTGGCCTCCGTCCGGTCCGGGTCCGACGGCGCGCTCGGGCCGTCCGTCTGGGAGCGGCCCGAGGCGGTGTCCGCGACCACCGGCGTCAGCGCGTCCCAGTGCTCGGCCAGCCGGCCCTGCGCGTCGACCCGGAACAGGTCGAACGCGACCAGGGGTACGGGACCGAAGCCGTGGTACGTGCCGTGCAGCGCCACCAGGTCACCGTCGGCGATCACCCGCGCGCCCTCGTAACGGAAGTCCCCGGGCAGCCCGGCCACCAGAGCGCGCAGCGCCTCCGGCCCGTCCGCCGCCAGGCTGCTGTGCTGACGGTAGTCAGCGGCCACCCAGCGGTCCACCGCGCCCGGGTCGCGGTCCCCGAACAACTCGCCGGCCGCCTTGAGGACGATGTCCTTGCTGCTCATGACCATGTCTCCGATCTGGGAAATCTCGCCGGCACCTGTCCGCCGGCACGCCCCCACTCTCCCGGCGGGCCCGGCTCCGCGCACGGTAGAGTCAGGCGTGACCATGGTCGAAACGGGACAACCTCCGGTGCCGCCCCCGGTGCTCGAACGCGGGTACCGCAACCCCACCCGGCCCGGACTCGGTCTGGAGCTGCTGCCCTTCGCCGACCTGCGCCGCCGGCTGCCGGGCGACGAGTACCGGCGGATCCACCGGCCCGACTTCCACCACCTGACCCTGGTCCGCCGCGGCCACGGCACCGCCATGGTCGACTTCCTCGACCGCCCCTGCCGGCCGGGCACCCTCCTGCACATCCGCCCCGGCCAGGTGCAACGCCTGCCCACGGCGGCCGACGGCACCCCCGCCGGCCTCGACGCCACCCTCGTCCTGTTCACCCCGGACTTCCCGCCCCGGCTCCCGGCGACGGCCCGTGTCACCGACGACCCGTTCGGCCCGGCCGCCTGGCAGCTCCGCCCCGCCGACCAGGACCGCCTCGGCCGCGCGTTCGCCGAACTGGCCGAGGAGTACGGCGCGTACACCGCGGACGGCGCGGACGGCGCGGACTCCGAGATCACCAGGGAGCTGCTCCGCCAGCTCCTCTCCGGCGTGCTCCTGCGCATGGCACGCCTGCCCGGCGGCACCGACGGCCCCGCCTCCCGGACGCCGCCGGCCGCGCAGGAGCCGTACCGCCACTTCCAGCACGAACTGGAGCGTTCCTTCACGACCCTGCGCCAGGCCCACGACTACGCCGCCCGGCTCGGCTACTCCCTCAAGACGCTCAACCGCGCGTGCAGGCGGGCCACCGGTCACACCGCCAAGCAGCTCATCGACGCTCGGGTCACCCTGGAGGCCAAGCGGCTGCTGGCCCACACCGACCTGCCCGTCGCCGCCGTCAGCCACCGGCTCGGCTTCACCGAACCCACCAACTTCGGCAAGTTCTTCACCCGCGAGACCGGCCGCACGCCGGGCGCCTTCCGCACCGGCCAGCGCTAGTCACTTCTCGCCGTGCTGGCGGCGGAGCCTTGCGGCCACCTCGTTGTCCTCCGTCTCCCACCAGGGACGGACCCGGTCGGCGGCGGGGCCGGGGTCGGACGCGGGGGCAGAGCCGGCCGTCGCCGGAACCACGGCGAGCTGCTCGTCCAGCCGGCGGTCGAGGACCGCCGTCTGGACGCGTTCCGCCCGCGCCCACTGGAACAGGAGCGCCAGCAGGAACGGCAGGGCGACCAGCTCGGCGATGCTCAGCATCGCGCCGCCGCCGATCTGCTGGTCGTGCCGGACGTCGGGGGCCCAGGACGGGTGGTGGTGCAGGTACCACGCGCCGGCGATCAGCGTGCCGTGCGTCATCACGACGACCCCGGGGACCGCGTCGATCACGCCGTCCAGGAAGACGAGGGCCGCCCGCACCGGGTGGGTGCACCAGGCCGGCAGGGTCTCCTCGCGGGTCAGCACCGGTACGACGAAGAGGCAGCCCACGACCAGCAGGTGCAGGTACATCAGCTCGTGCAGCCAGCCCACCCGCAGCGCGGTGGCGAAGTACGGGGTGAAGTAGACCGTCAGCTCGGTGGCGAGGACGAGGGCCGTGCTGACCAGGGGGAAGGTCAGGAGGCGGATCACGCGCCCGGTCATCGCGCGGCGGACCCGCGCCGCCGCGCCCTCCGGCAGCGCCTCCGTCGCCAGCCGCAGCGGGTCGCCGAGGGCCAGGCCGAGCGGGGCCAGGAGGTCGAGCAGGATGTTCTGCACGGCCGCGGGCCAGAACAGCACGTGGTCGTAGACGGCCAGGCCCGACATCGTCGCGACGACCAGGGCGCCCAGGCCCAGCACCGCGAAGGCGGCCGACCGGCCAGGCGACCAGGACCCGCCCCCGGCCCGCACGCGCCGCACGCCCCAGCCGTACAGCCCGCCCAGGGCCAAGACCAGCAGCAGCGCCGGCACGTCCGGCTGCCACGACGTCAGCAGCCGGCCCACGGTCAGCTCGGCCATCCGGCTCACCCTCCTTCTTCCTTCGGTCGGGGACGAAACGGGTCAGGTCAGTCCACTGCGCGACGCTATACCTGTCCCGCCCCGCCGCCGCACCGGGGCTCGTGCAGAATCGGCGCGATCACCGGGTGGTGATCGGCACGGTTCTCGGAGGCGGGGGATTCATGTTCGGAAAGCGGCTCATAGTGGGCGGAGCCATCGCGATTCTGATCGGCACGCTCGGCGCATGCGCCGGGGGCGGGAGTGGGAACGGCGAGGGGAACGGGAACGCCACCGGGGCCGTTTCCGGCTCCGTCTCCGGCTCCGGCACTGCCGGCGCCGCGTCCGCCGAGGAGGACACGGTCCACGGGCTGAAGGACACCGTCCGGCACGTCACCGCGAAGACCACCCGGGCCACCCGCCCCCACCTGGTCGAGAAGTGCTCCACCGCCACGCGCAGGGAGCGGCACACCTCCGGCAGCGGCACCGGCAGCAGGCGGAAGACCCGGACCTGGTACACGACCGAGCGGTACCGGTCCTGCACCAGGGTCCGCAGCGGCACCGAGACCTACCGGAAGACCGTGCGCACCGAGAAGTGGTGCGTGGAGCTGGACGACGTGGACGGCGACCGGCGCCGCGACGACGTCTGGTACCAGGTCAGCAGTTCGGTCTACGGCGACGCCGTGGCCGCGGCCGACCACGCCCGGCTGGAGTTCACCGCGACCCGCGAGGGCTGCTGAGCCGCCCGGCACCGGCGCCCCGCCGACCCGCGTCACAGTTCTGTGCCGAGTCACGGTGATCCTTGATCACCCGTGTTCGGCCGTGCCTAAAGTGATCAACGCGGCCCGCGGAGCCCGACCACCTCCGCCGCCGCCACACAGGGGAGACAGGGACCACAGGGGGCTGCACCGACGTGAGGGAACGATTCGCCATGCCTCGGCGCGGGTCGGCACGGCCGCTGGCCGCACTGCTGGCCGCCGTCGGCGTCGTCGCCGGGGTGCTGGTCGGCCAACCGGGGCTGGAGACGGTGACGGGGTGCGGGGGCTCCGGCGACCTGTACCCGTCGCAGACCGCGAAGGACTGGGTGTCGTACGCCGACCACGTCGTGGTCGCCGACCCGACCGGGGAGCGGGAGACGAACCGGCGGACGTACCCGAAGGGGGCCGTGGCGTACGCGACGGACCGGCTGGTGACCTTCCGGACCGAGCGCACGCTGTGGTCGCGCCCCTCGTCCCGGCACGCCCTCGGCGCCACCTTCGACCTGGTCGCCCCCGGCTGGGAGGTCTACCGGTCCTCCGGCACCCGCGTCGCCGAGATGGCCACCGACTCGCCCCGCCTCCAGACCGGCCACACCTACCTGCTCGCCCTGCGCCGGCACCAGGGCGGCTGGGTGGTCCTCGGCGAGGGCGCCGCCGTGCCCTTCGACGACCACACCGGCGACCAGGGCGAGTGGTGCGGACGCGTGCTGAGCAAGGAGGACGTCGCCGCGGGCGAGCGCTTCTCCCGGCACGACGACCACAGCCTGGAGAAGGCGCTGCTGGGACAGGACGAGCAGGCCGCCGAGCGGGCCCTGGACCGCGCGGCCGGGGGCTGAACCCTGCACTCCGGTTCCTCGCACCCGGCCACATCCGGCCACGTTCGGCCGCATCCCCGCTGCGCGGGTGGTACGACAGCCCCGCACCCCGCCCCACCGGGCGCGACCTGACCGAACTCGCCCTGCCCGCCCGCCTTCTGGGCACTGCGGGCGTCCGGCGTCATCCGCCCCGCCCGACCCTCCAGTACACAGGCACCCACATCTCCCCCACCCAAATGGCATGAACAGTTCACCTGTTCTCCATATTCGACGCGTTGGTGCGCAAGGAACCGGCCATTGACTCAACCCGCGCGGCTACCCGTTGGAGCCGCGTAGGGGGCCATTCGTTTCCGTATAGGGGGGGCACAGTGGTGTCCGCGCTCAAGGGTTCCGCAGGGGCGGAATCCGAAAGACCCGTGCCCAGGCAGCTGACGGCCGCCCGGGGGCTCGGGGACCGGATCTTCCGGGTCCAGTTGACGGCCTCCGGCGTCACCGTCCTCGCCATCATGGCTGCCGTAGGGCTGTTCCTGCTGCTCCGGGCCGGGCAGGCGTTGCGAGCCAGAGGGGTCTGGGGCTTCCTCACCACCGCCGAATGGCAGCCGGACGTGCACCGCTTCGGCATCGCGGCCGTGCTCACCGGCACCCTGCTCATCGCCTCCGTGGCCGTCACGATCAGCGTGCCGCTGGCCCTCGGGACCGCCCTGTTCATCTCGGACATCGCACCCCGCCCGCTGCGCCGCACGCTCGTCTCCATGGTCGACCTGATGGCCGCCGTGCCGTCCGTGGTCTACGGCCTGTGGGGCCTGTTCTTCCTCCAGCAGCACGTCATAGGCCTCTCCCGCTGGCTGTCGGACTGGTTCGGCTGGGTCCCCTTCCTGCACGTCGACGGCACCCAGCCGGGCGAACCGCTCGCCTCCCAGAGCGTCTACACCGCCTCCACCTTCGTGGCCGGCATCGTGGTGGCCCTGATGGTCGCGCCGATCCAGTGCTCGGTGATGCGCGAGGTGTTCGCGCAGGCGCCGGCCGGTGAACGGGAGGGCGCCTACGCGCTCGGCGCCACCCGCTGGGGCATGATCCGCTCGGTCGTGCTGCCGTACGGCTTGGGCGGGATCATCGGCGGCACCATGCTGGGCCTGGGCCGCGCCCTCGGCGAGACCATCGCGGTCTACCTGATCATCTCCCCGGTCTTCACCATCCAGCCGCACATCCTGCAGACCGGCTCGAACTCCGTCTCCTCCCTCATCGCCCTGCACTACGGCGATGCCTCCACCTTCGGCATGTCCGCGCTGATGGCGGCGGGCCTGGCGCTGTTCCTGCTCACCCTCGCGGTCAACTTCACCGCTTCCTCGATCGTGGCGCGGTCACGGTCCGGCGCACAGAGCGAGGCCTGACGATGACCGTCGTAGACCTTGAGAAGGGCGCCCCCCAGGACGCCCCGCAGGGCGCTCCCGTGAGCCCTGCCGCGAGGACCTCCCTCGCCGCGGACCCCGTCACGTTCCCCGACGTGCCGCGCCGGATCGGCGGGCTCACCCGCTCCGGTGTGCTGTCGGTGTCCGGCGCCGCCGCCTCCGGGCTGTGCGTCGCCGTCCTGCTCTTCGGGGAACTCGCGCCGTTCTCCGGCGCACTGGGGTTCTTCGTCACCGCATACCTCTCATTCCTCGGTATCTACGCGGTGTTGACAGGGCTTGAGGAGGACGGGCAGGCCGTACGGGACCGGGTGATGACCGTTGTCCTGTGGTCGGCGGGCGGCCTGATGTTCGCCGCGCTCGCCATGGTCGTGGGCTTCACCGCGTGGCGCGGCCGGGAGGCCCTGCCGCACGCCAACTTCTTCACCCAGGACATGCAGGCGGCCGGCCCGCTCGACCCGCTGCCCCACGGCGGCATCGCGCACGCCATGCTCGGCACGCTCATCATGATCACCATCGCACTGGCGATCACGGTCCCGCTGGGCCTGGCCTGCGCCGTGTACCTGAACCAGATACCCGGCCGCTTCTCCCGGTTCGTCCGCACGATCGTCGAGGCGATGACCGCGCTGCCGTCCATCGTGGCCGGTCTGATGGTCTACGCCGTCTGGATCCTCAACCTCGGGATGCAGAAGTCGGGTCTGGCGGCGGGCTTCGCGATCAGCGTGATGATGCTGCCGATCGTGATCCGTGCGGCGGACGTCGTGCTGCGCCTGGTCCCCGGCACCCTCACGGAGGCCTCCGAGGCGCTCGGCGCGCCGCGCTGGCGGACGGTCTGGCACGTGGTCCTGCCCACCGCCCGCTCCGGCCTCGCCACCGCCGTCATCCTCGGCACCGCCCGCGGCATCGGCGAGACCTCCCCCGTCCTGCTCACGGCGGGCTTCACGGCGGCGCTCAACGCCGACCCGACGAACGGCCCGATGGTCTCCCTCCCGCTGGCCGTCTTCAACTTCGTCAAGTCCCCCGAGCCCACGATGATCGCGCGCGGCTTCGGCGCGGCGGCGGTCCTGATGGCTCTCGTCCTGATCCTCTTCATGATCGCCCGCGTGATCGGCGGCCGCGGCCCCGGCCACCAGAACAAGCGTCAGGCGAGGAGGGCGGCGAGGGCGTCCCGCCGGGACACGACGAGGTTCGCCGAACTCCACACGCCGGGTCTGGAGTTGTTCGAGACCGGTGACCGTGACGACTCCGGCGAGAGCAACGGACCCAGGGGCGCGGGGAACGGCGCAACCAGCCCCGACGCACCCGCGGCCGACAACGGCGAGCAGTCCCCCGGGGACAACGCGCCGGCACCCGCCGACGGCGAAGGCCCCCCACAGGGGCCACCCGCACCTGACAACGAAACTCGCACGGGTGGTGCGGGTGGGAACACTGACCCTGCTACAGGAGACGCGCACTGATGTCCAGCCTTGTCATCAACGCCCTGAGACGGCTGGGCATCCTGGCCGCACTCGTAGGCATCCTCGGCACCCTCGCCGGCACCCCGGCCGTCGCCGACAGCTACACCCCCATCGCCGGCGCCGGCTCCACCTGGGCCGAGAACGCCATCGACCAGTGGCGGCGCGACGTCAACAAGAACGGCATGCGCATCAGCTACGCCGGTGGCGGTTCGTCGGACGGCCGTCGCCAGTTCCTCTCCGGCACCGTCGACTTCGCCGTCTCCGACATCCCGTTCCAGACGCACCCCACCGACGGCAGCGCGGCCGAACGCCCCGCGAAGGGTTCGTACGCCTACATGCCGATCGTGGCCGGCGGCACGGTGTTCATGTACCACCTCACGGTCAACGGCAAGAGGGTCACCAACCTCCGCCTCTCCGGCGACGTGGTCACCAAGATCTTCACCGGGGTCGTCAAGACCTGGGACGACCCGGTCATCAAGGCCGACAACCCGGGGTTGCAGCTCCCGCACCGCACCATCGTCCCCGTCGTCCGCTCCGACGGCTCCGGCTCCACCGCCCAGTTCACGATGTGGATGGTGAACCAGCACCGGGCCCTGTGGAACGCCTACTGCGCCAAGGTCGGCCGCGCGGGATCCTGTGGGCAGACATCGTACTACCCCACCGTCTCCGGCATGATCGCCCAGTCCGGTGACCTCGGTGTCGCCGGCTACGTCGCCCAGAACTACGGCGAGGGCGCGATCGGGTACGTCAACTACTCGTACGCGCGCAACGCGCACTACCCGGTCGCCAAGGTCCTGAACCACGCGGGCTACTACACCGAGCCGACCCCGCAGAACGTGGCGGTCTCCCTGCTCAAGGCGCGGATCAACACCGACAAGAACTCGGCGGACTACCTCACCCAGCAGCTCGACGGCGTCTACAACGACTCCGACAAGCGCAACTACCCGCTGTCCAGCTACTCGTACATGATCCTGCCGCTGAAGGTGCAGGGCACCTTCACCGAGGCCAAGGGCAAGACGCTCGGCGCGTTCTCCTACTACTTCATGTGCCAGGGCCAGCAACAGGCGCCGGGCCTCGGCTACTCGCCGCTCCCGATCAACCTCGTCCAGGCCGGCTTCGACCAGATCCGCCGGATCCCGGGCGTGCATGCACAGAACATCAACATCAAGAACTGCAACAACCCGACCTTCACCACCACCGGCCAGAACAGACTCGCGCAGACCGCCCCCTACCCGGCCGCCTGTGACAAGAAGGGTGCGGCCCCCTGCACGACCGGCACCGGCGGCGCAACCACCGGCTCCGGCAACGGCAGCGGCGGTTCCTCCGGCGGATCGACCGGCTCCACCGGCACCGGCACCGCCGGCGGCTCCACCGGCGGCGGCTCCGGCTCGGCCGGCGGCAACAGCGGCCAGCCCTCCGTCGATCCCGACACCGGTCAGACCATCTCCCCCGGCGGCACCACCGGTTCGGCCTCCGGCGGCACCGGCGCGGGCGCCGACGGCACCGTGGCCCTGGCCCAGCCCGTCGCCGTGGCCACCGCACACGGCTGGACCGGCACCCAGACGCTGATGCTGCTGGCCGCGGTCCTGGTCTTCGGCCTGCTCCTGCTGCCCTCGGTGATCTCCCGCCTGGTCGGCAGCAGGGCCGACGGCAACGGAAACAGCAACGGCCGCCCCGAGGACGGGAGTTCGCGATGAGACGCACCCGTGTACGCAACGCGCTGATACGCCTGCTCGCCGGCGCCACGGTCGGTGCCCTCGCCGGGCTCGCGGTCGCCCAGACCGCTCCCACGGCCGCCGCGGCCACCGACTCCGCCGTGACCGTCTCCGGGCGCGGCGAGTTCAAGGACATGAAGTTCACGGTCTCCCAGACCAAGAACCTCACCAGCCAGGCCGTCACGGTCAGCTGGACCGGCGGTACCCCGACCACCTTCGCGGGCACGTCGTTCAACACCGACTTCGTGCAGATCATGCAGTGCTGGGGCGACGACGACGGCACGGTCCCGTCCAACCCGGGCCCGGCGCGTACCCAGTGCCAGTACGGTGCCTCCCCGACCACCGGCCGTTCCACCTGGCCGGGCAACGGCCAGGACGACACCCGGCAGGTCTTCTACAGCGCCGACCCGACCAACTACGGTCAGGACAACCGGTACGGCGCCGCGAACCCGAACGCCGGCGGCGAGGTCCCCTTCAAGTCGGTCGATGGCACCACGATCACCACGAACACCCAGAACAACCAGTTCTACAGCTACAACACCACCAACGAGATCGACTTCGCCCGGACCGGAGCCGACGGCACCGGCAAGGAGTTCTTCGAGGTCCAGACCGCCAACGAGGCACCCCACCTCGGCTGTGGCATCCCCGTCACCACCGACGGCGTGACCAAGCCCCGGTCCTGCTGGCTGGTGATCGTCCCGCAGGGCCGCCTGGACCTGGACGGCAAGCCGTACGCGGACAAGAGCCAGGTCAACGCGGGTTCCCCGGTCTCCTCCACCAACTGGCAGAACCGGATCGCGGTCAAGCTGGACTTCAACAGCGTCGGCGACAACTGCGCCCTCGGCGCCGACGAACGCCCCACCTACGGCAGCGAGCTGGCCGCCGACGCGATGACCAGCTGGCAGACCCGGCTCTGCTCGGTCGGCAAGGTGTTCAGCTACACCGAGTTCGGCGAGCCGGACAGCCGGTCCCGGCTGATCGCGGACGGTTCCTCCGGGCTGGCGTTCACCACCCGGAAACTGGGGGCAGATCCGGCCGCGCCGGCGCCCCCGGGTACGACGACGTACGCGCCGGTCGCACTCTCCGGAGCCGTCATCGGGTTCACCATCGAACGCAGAGCCTCGTCCGACGCGCCGGCGTCCGAGGCGAAACTCGACGGCACCAAGGTCGAGTCCATCAAGCTGAACCCCCGCCTGGTGGCCAAGCTGCTCACCGAGTCGTACCGCAGCTCCACCTGGGGTTCGGTCATCAGCGGCACGGCGGCGAAGGGATACGGCTGGGCTCGGAAGAACCCGTCCGGGCTCGCCACGGACCCGGAATTCCTGGCGCTGAACCCGGAGTTCGCGTACCTGTCGGTCGCCGAGACCCCGGCCACCGACACCGACCTGCTGACCTCGCTCGGCCACTCCGACACCGCCCGCGCGATCTGGCAGTGGATCTA
Organism: Streptomyces sp. NPDC001507; assembly: GCF_042894765.1. NCBI lineage: Bacteria > Bacillati > Actinomycetota > Actinomycetes > Kitasatosporales > Streptomycetaceae > Streptomyces > Streptomyces sp. NPDC001507. Next base: position 55,805 of record NZ_JBIAVV010000009.1, on the reverse strand, counting down.
CGCCGACAAGGACGCCCGGCAGTTCCTCGCCGGTGTCCCCGACGACGACGGCATGCGGGTCAACCCGTACTACAGCACCAACTCGGATCTGAACCCGCTGCACATCGCCTTCGACCCGTCGAACACCGACGACTACCCGAAGAGCGACCCGTGGTGCACGGTCCCGCCCGGCTCGGACGCACCGGACACCAACAAGCAGTGCATGATCGACTTCCACCCCTATGTGGAGGACATGCACGCCGGCGCCCTGCACGCCCGCCGTACCGACGTGCTGTGGAAGTCCACCTGGGACCCGCTGGCCACCCCTCCCACGTACAAGACCGCCGGCCCGCAGATCGTCGGTTCGCGCTTCGTCATCACCATCACGGACGCCGCCTCGGCCGCCCGCTACGGCCTCCAGACGGCCGAACTGAAGAACTCCGCGGGCAAGTACGTGGCCCCGACCACGGCCGGCCTGACCGCGGCCGCTGCGGCAGCCACCGGCTCCGGCGTCGCCGAGATCACCCCGGCGAACGCCACGGCGAAGGGCGCCTACCCGCTGACCGAGCTGGTCTACGCGGCGGTCCGGCCCGGCAAGGTGAGCAAGGCTGCCCGCCAGGACTACGCGGCCCTGCTGCGGTATGCCGTCGCCACCGGCCAGACGCCGGGCGCCGATCCCGGCAAGCTGCCCGACGGGTACGCCCCGCTCTCCGAGAAGCTGCGTGCCCAGACCGTCAAGGCGGCCGACGCACTGCTCGCCTACACCGGCCCGAGCTCTGCGGGCGACGGCGGCTCGGCCGACGGCGGTGGCACCGACACGAGCGGGGGCGGCGCACCCGGCTCCGCCGGGGGCACCGGCACCGTCGGCGGCACGGACGCCTCCGGCGGCGCCGGTGGCAGCGCGTCGCCGAGTGCGTCGGCGTCGTTCGACGGTGGCAAGTCACTGCAGACCACCGCGGCCGGCAACACACCTGCCGACCCGGCCAATCCTCTGCGTTATGCCGTTCCGGCGGGGGCCGTGCTCGGTGCGGTTGCCGGGGCCGGGGCGCCCTTCGCGGGTGGACGTCGGCTGTCGACGGCTGCCGTGACGGCGGCAGTGCGCCGGCTGCGGGTACGTCGTGGCTGGTCGCGCCCACGCGGCGGCAGCCGCACGTCAGATACAGCCCCGCGCCCCTGAAAGGGCGCCACATCCAGGGGCTTTCGAAAGCCCCACGGAGCCCATGTGCTCCCCACAGACGGCCGCCCGCCCCGAAAGGCAGTCGGGGCGGACGGCCCGTACCACCCTGCCAGATCCCTCAGCAACACCCCAGCTCGCTCTTCTCAGGAGACTCACGATGCGCAATCTGCGCTCTTCGGCGGCGCTCGTCGCCGCTGCCGTGGTGGCCGGCGGCATCGCCCTCGCCAGCCCGGCGGTCGCCGACCCGGACTCCGGTACCTTCCGCCAGCTGGTCGGCGTGGGCTCGGACACCACCCAGGACGTGCTCAACGCCCTGGCCGGCGACACCGTCAACAGCACCAGCTACTCCGCCACCGCCGTGAAGTCGACGAACGGCGCGGGCATCGCGTCGTACGACGCCATCCAGCCCGGCACCGGCGCCACCGGCACGAAGATCACCACCCGCACCGGCGGCACCACCTTCCTGCGCCCGAACGGTTCCGGCGCCGGCCGCACCGCCCTGAGCGAGTCGCTCACCGGTGACCTGGACGCCTCCGGCGCCTCGGTCAAGGGCCAGGTCGACTTCGCCCGCTCCTCCGGCGGTCCGTCCGCCTCCGGCTCCGCGCTCACCTACATCCCGATGGCGCGTGACGCGGTCGGCGTCGCGGTCAAGGGTTCGGGCCTGGACACCCTGACCGTGCAGCAGCTGCACGACATCTACATCGGCCACCTGACCGTGGTGAACGGGCAGACCGTGCACCCGAAGATCCCGCAGGGCGGCTCCGGCACCCGCAAGTTCTTCCTGAACGCGATCGGCGTGGCCGACAGCGACGTCCCCGCGAGCATCGGCGTCGTCCAGGAGAACCAGGCCAACGCGGCCCTCACCGAGGACGGCGCGCTCGTCCCGTTCTCCGTCGGTTCCTGGATCGCCCAGAACAACGGCGTCTCTCCCGACTACAGCAAGACGGCGGCCGCGGCCGGCGGCCACCTGGCCTCCGTGCAGCTGCCCGGCGACGACGGCGCCACCAGCCCGGTCACCACGGTGAACGGCAAGCTGGCCCCGGTCAACGCCTACTACGAGAACGCGACGTTCGGCCGTGACGTCTACAACGTCGTGCCGAGCCGGGCGATCGACCCGACCAGCATCTTCTACGACAAGGACCTGTACGACGTCTTCGTCACCAGCGGCAGCCACACGGCGCAGCTGGCGTCGGACGCCGCCGAGTCGGTCATCGCCAAGTTCGGCTTCGTCAACGAGTCCTACAACGGCTCCATCTCCGTCGCCAAGCACGCCAAGCTCGGCGGCCTGGAGGAGTCCAGCACCTTCGACCACTCGGTGCCGAACGCGCCCGCCCTGAAGTCCACGGTCGGCGACGCGAGCCTCAACCTCAGCTGGACCCCGAGCAGCACCGTCCCGGCCATGCCGGTGACCGACTACCGGATCACGCTGACCGACGCGGACGGCGGCGTCGTCGCCACGAAGGACGTCGCGACCACCACCACGTCGGCCTCCTTCACCGGCCTGGCCACCGGCACCTACACCGCCACGGTCACCGCCAACAACGTAAACGGCACCGGCGCGGCCGCCACCTGGACCGGCGCGGTCAAGTACACCAGCAAGACCGTGGCCACCACCGCCACCACCGCCTACGGCAAGGTCCCCAAGGTCGCCGTCACCGTCACCGGCTCGCACAGCGTGAAGCCGACCGGCAAGGTCACCGTCAAGGACGGCACCACCGTCGTCGGCACCGGCACCCTCGACGCGTCCGGCAAGGTCACCATCGGCCTGTCGAACCACCTCAAGGTCGCCACGCACTCCCTGTCGGTCTCCTACGCGGGCAGCTCCAGCCTGAACGCGTCCTCGACGACCGTCTCCCTGAAGATCACCAAGGCCACGGCGTCGGTCTCCACCTCCGCCCCGACCTCGGTGAGCCACACCGCCAAGGCCAAGGTCACCGTCAAGGTCACCGCGTCCGGCACCACCCCGACCGGCACCGTCCGCATCTACCAGGGCACCAAGGTCATCGCGACCGGCACCCTGAGCGGCGGCAAGGTCACCATCACCCTGCCGAAGCTGGCCAAGGGCAAGCACACCCTGCACGCCTTCTACGTCGGTTCCTCGACCGTGAACTCGAAGGCCGGCGCCAACTTCACCATCACCAGCAAGTGACCCTCTGACGGGCCCGCCGGGAGCCTCGTTCGGCTCCCGGCGGCCCCTCACCGAATTCCCCGAAGGAGGCGGGCCGCCATGACCGTCGCCGTACCGACACCGAAAACCCTGGCTCCGGCCGTGCCCCGCAGGCCCGTCCGCAGCCTCACCTTCGTCCGCCACCTCTCGCGCGGCGGACTGCTCAGCCTCGCCGCCCTGCTGCTCGGCATCACCGTCCAGCTGCTGGTGCTCAGCGGCGCCCAGGAGAACTCGGCCCAGCACGCCGACTTCGACCAGCTGCGCGAGCAACTCGCCCTCGGCACCGCCCCGGTGGCGCAGACCGGGCAGGACGGCAAGCTGCTGGCGCCCGGCACGCCGGTCGCGCTCGTCGAGATACCGAAGCTGGGCCTGAGCCAGGTCGTCCTGGAGGGCACCGACTCCTCCGTGACGACGGACGGCCCCGGTCACCGCCGGGACACCCCGATGCCCGGCCAGGCCGGCACCAGCGTGCTGATGGGCCGGGCGGCCGCCTACGGCGGCCCGTTCGGCACGCTCTCCCGGCTCGCCACCGGTGACACGTTCTCCGTCACCACCGGCCAGGGCAAGGCGAAGTTCCAGGTCATCGACGTACGGCGGGCCGGCGACCCGGCGCCGACGGCGCTGGCCGCGGGCAAGAGCCGGATCGTCCTCATCACCGCCACCGGCCCGAAGTACATGCCCTCCGGGATCCTGCGCGTCGACGCCGACCTGGTCTCCACGCCGTTCCAGACCCCGTCGGCGGTGATCCGGGCCGGCACCCTGCCGAGCTCCGAGGAACCGCTGGCCCGCCCCTCCGGGGTGCCGTGGCCGCTGGTGATGTGGCTGCAGGCGCTGCTCCTCACCGCCGTGGCCGCCGTCTGGACCTGGCACCGCTGGGGCCGCCACCAGACGTGGATCGTCTTCGCCCCGGTCGTCGCGGTGCTCGGCCTCCAGGTCGCGACGCGGACCACCGAACTGCTGCCGAACCTGCTGTGACCGAGGTGAGTGAAGTGACTGAGACAACCGACACGACCGAAACGACCGACACCGCCGTGACTGCTGTTATCGCCGAGACCGCCGAGATGACCGACACCGCCGTACTCCCCACCGCCACCACCACCGCCGTGGTGGAAGGCCCCGCGCCCGCCACGCTCGAAGCCCGTGCGGTCTCCGCCTGGTTCGGCTCGCACCAGGTGCTCAGCCAGGTGTCGCTGACCATGCCCGCGGGCGAGGTGACCGCGCTGATCGGCCCGTCCGGCTGCGGCAAGTCGACGTTCCTGCGCACCCTCAACCGGATGCACGAGCTGATCCCGTCGGCGCAGTTCGGCGGCGAGGTGCTCTTCGAGGGCGAGGACATCTACGACCCGTCCTGGCGGCTAACCGACGCCCGCCGCAGGATCGGCATGGTCTTCCAGAAGCCGAACCCGTTCCCGGCGATGTCGATCTACGACAACGTCGTGGCGGGCCTGAAGCTGACCGGCACCAAGGTGACCCGCCGGGAGAAGGACGTCCTGGTCGAGGAGTCCCTGACCCGCGCCGGCCTGTGGAAGGAGGTCCGTGACCGGCTCCGCCAGCCCGGCGGCGCCCTCTCCGGCGGCCAGCAGCAGCGCCTGTGCATCGCGCGGGCCCTCGCGGTCCGGCCCAGGGTCCTCCTCATGGACGAGCCGTGTTCCGCCCTGGACCCCACCTCCACCCGCCGCGTCGAGGAGACCATCCAGGACCTGGCCGGGCAGGTGACGATCGTCATCGTCACCCACAACATGCAGCAGGCGGCCCGCGTCTCCCAGCAGTGCGCGTTCTTCCTGGCGGAGCAGGGCACCCCGGGCGGCATCGTCGAGCACGGCGACACCGAGGCCGTCTTCAACTCCCCGCAGGACCAGCGCACGGCCGACTACGTGGCCGGCCGGTTCGGCTGAGCCCGCCGTCGGGGCTCAGCAGTACGGCGGCTGGTTGGTGAGCGAGGAAGCGACCCGCATCCAGACGCCGAACTGCCGGTAGAGGGCGGGCAGCGGACCGCGGGCCTGCACGGTACGGCTGTCCAGGGCCGTCACCCCGGGGATGCCGAGGAGGACGGCGGGGACGGAGGCGGACTGCCAGCGCACGGCGAGGACCGACTCGCTCTCGGGGCCGGCGGGCCGCTTCGGCACGGGCGTCAGGGCCGCGAGCACCCCCTCCTCGATCGCCCGGCGGGCTTCCTCCGCCGGGCGCAGCTCCGCGGCGAACCGGTCCCGGGCGTACTTCACGGGCACCACGACCACCGATTCCTCCTAGGCCGTCATCTCGGCGCACGCCGCGTCGTCACCCGTGAGGGCCACGACCGGAACGCCGAGGGCCGCGGCGGTGGCGTGCGCGAGCCCGATCTCCCCGGCGGGCCTCCCGTCCAGCCAGATGTCCTCGATCTCGTGACCCATGAAGCTGTGACTCAGCACACCGAGGGCACCGGCCCGGGAGTGGTAACCGACACATACCGCCGCGTCGTGCTCCGCCGTGAGCCCCTCCAGCATCAGCATCTTCTTCGGCTTGCCGCGCACCAGGCGGGCCGCGGGGTGCAGGTGCTCGGGGAGCAGGTTGCGCATCGGCCCGTGGGCGTCGTTGACCAGCACCTCGGTCGCCCCGGCGGCCACCGCCCCGCGGATCGCCGCGTTCACGTCCTCGGCCATCATCGACCGGCCCCGCTCGTAGTCCCGCCCGCCCGGCTGCACATCGTCCCGGTCGACCAGCCCGGTGATGCCTTCCATGTCCACGCTGATGTAGATACGCACGTCCTGAGGCTATCCGGACCCTACGTATTGTAGGTTCCCCATCGGCCACTGCGGCTCGTCAGCTCACGGGGGTACCTCATGCAGGGCACGGACACACAGGAGGCACGGCGCAGCCTCGCCCCCACGGTGGCGGTGCTGGTGGCGAGCCTGCTGGTCGCGGCCGTCGGCGTGTACGAGCTGTCCGGCTTCGGCCTGCAGGCTCTCGACCGGCGCCCGCACCTGTTCAGCGACGGGCTGGCGACCGGCGGGGTGATCGTCGCGGCGGTGCTGGCGGGGGCGGCGCTCGGCAACCTGGCGTGGATGCTGGCGGCCCGGCGGCGGGCAGAGCGGGAACGGGCGCAGGCTCCCGCACGTCCGTAAGAGCAGGAGACCCTTTCACACCGTATTCCGTACGACGGTGGACCGCTCCCGCGTCTCCCACAGCTACCCTACAGACTGTAGGGTCAGCCCTCCGTCAACCCGCTCCCCGTCCCCAAGGTGACCGGTCCCCATGCCCGCACAGCTGTCGACCCTGATCCCGTCCGGCGTCTCCGCCGCCCTGCGCGCCCCCACGGGCGCCTCGGGCGGTGCCCTGCGCAGGCGGGCCGCCGACTTCACCGTCTGGTACCTGCGCGTGATCGCCGTACTGAACATAGTGGCGGTGATGTCGCTCCCCTTCCGCCAGGAGGTCGACGAGCACAACAACGGCCGCATCACCCTGCACCTGCACCGGCAGCACGCGCACCACTCCGGCCAGTTCTTCACTCCGTACCTGGCCACGGCGGGCCTGGTCTCGGCCGCCCTCGCCATCTTCTTCGTGCTGGTGATGCGCCGCCGCAAGCGCGCGGCCTGGGTGGTCAACCTGCTGCTGTCCGCCCCGCTCTTCGTCCTCTACGTCCTCGCCCTCACCCAGCACGAGTACCGCGCCCACTTCTTCAACTGGGTCTCGGCGGCCGTCACCGGGCTCTTCGTGGCCGCGCTGCTGCTCAGCCGCCGGGAGTTCAACGCGGTGGGTGACCCGTCGAACCCGAAGACGGCGCTGGCGGTGGGCGCCGGCGGGGTCCTGGTGACCGGCGGCCTGGGCACGCTCCTCGTCCACGCCACGAACAAGCTCCCCGGCGCCACCCTCCCCGACGAGATCGCCTACACCCTCCTGAGGGGCGTCAGCGTCGGCCCGCTCGCCGACCACGTCACCGCGGTCCACGCGCCCCGCTGGGCCGACATCATCATCAACATCCTTCTCGCGGCCGCGTTCTGCCTGGTCCTCTACGCGGGCTTCCGCTCCCCGCGCGGCCGCCGCCTGCTCAGCACGGAGGACGAGACGAAGCTGAGGTGCCTGCTGGACAAGCACGGCGCCCGCGACTCCCTCGGCTACTTCGCCCTGCGCCGCGACAAGATGGCGATCTTCTCCCCCACCGGCAAGTCGGCGGTCACCTACCGCGTCGTCGGCGGCGTCAGCCTCGCCTCCGGCGACCCGATCGGGGACCCGGAGGCCTGGCCGGGCGCGATCGACGCGTGGCTGACGGAGGCGCGGCAGCACGCCTGGACGCCGGCCGTCATGGGCGCCAGCGAGGAGGCGGGCACCGTCTACGCCCGGCACGGCCTGGACGCCCTCGAACTCGGTGACGAGGCCATCGTCGACATCGCCGACTTCACCCTGGAGGGCCGTGCGATGCGCGTCGTCCGCCAGGCCCACAACCGGGTCCGCCGCGCCGGTTACACGGTCCGCATCCGCCGCCACGAGGACATCCCGGCCGACGAGATGGCGACCCTGATCGAACGGGCCGACAGCTGGCGCGACGGCGCCACGGAACGCGGCTTCTCCATGGCCCTCGGCCGCCTCGGCGACCCGGCGGACGGCCGCTGCGTGATGCTGGAGTGCCGGGACGCGGACGACACCCCCCGCGCCCTCCTCAGCTTCGTCCCCTGGGGCGAGCAGGGCCTCTCCCTGGACCTGATGCGCCGCGACCGCAACTCCGAGAACGGCCTGATGGAGTTCATGGTCGTCGAGCTCCTCCTCCGCGCCGCCGAGCTGAAGGTCGAACGGGTCTCCCTCAACTTCGCGATGTTCCGCTCGGTCTTCGAACGCGGCTCCCGCCTCGGCGCGGGCCCGGTCCTGCGCCTGTGGCACGCGACCCTGACCTTCTTCTCCCGCTGGTGGCAGATCGAGTCCCTGTACCGCGCGAACGCCAAGTACCGCCCGGTGTGGGAACCCCGCTACATCCTCTTCACGAAGACCAGCGACCTCCCCCGCATCGGCCTGGCGAGCGCCCGCGCTGAGGGGTTCCTCACGGTTCCCTGGGGGTCGTGACGAGCCTGGCGCCCCCGGGGAACCAGGGCCCCGCCGTTGGCCATCGCATCAGTCACCCAGGAACCACAGGTAAAGATGCGACCCGCGCTCCACCTGATGACAGAGGCTTTCGATCTCCGCTGCCGTGTCCTGGCCCAAGAGTTCGCGCACGAACTGATCGGCAAGCTCCTGCCGAAGCCTCACCGTCTGTCGCGAATTGAACATGGTGTCGAATTGGCATGGACACCGACGGGTCCCTGCCGGGCGGCTCAGCCGCGAGGCAGACCGCCCGTGATCCCCCCGCCCACCGTGAAGCCGATCACCGCGCCGCCGCCCTCCCGGCGGAGGGCGAAGGGGGCGCCGCCGTGGGCCAGGGCGACCTCGCGGACGATGGAGAGGCCGAGGCCGGAGCCGGGCAGGGAGCGGGCGTCGGCGGCGCGGTAGAAGCGGTCGAAGATGCGGATCAGGTCGCCCTCCGCGATACCGGGTCCGCGGTCCAGCACCTCGACGCGGACCGTGCCCGGCCGGCCGGGGCCGGTCACGCTGATCTCGATGGGGGCCTTGCCGTCACGGTCGAACTTGGCCGCGTTCTCGACGAGGTTGGAGACGGCCCGCTGGAGCATCCCCGGCCGGCCGTAGGTCGTGGTGTCGCCGGCCGCGCGCAGGACGACCTCGCGTCCGGTGCGGCGCCGCGCCAGCCCCGCCACGTCCTCCGCGATGTCGGCCAGGTCCACGTGCTGCGGGGGCTCGGTGTCGGACTGCCCGGCGGCGAGGTCGACCAGCTCGTTGACCAGGTCGGTCAGCTCGCGCGCCTCCTGGCCGAGGTCGGCGACGAGCTCGTCGCGGGTGGCGGGCGGGAGTTCGTCGATCCGGCGGAGCAGGGAGATGTTCGTACGGAGCGAGGTCAGCGGCGTGCGGAGCTCGTGGCCCGCGTCCTGGACCAGGCGCCGCTGGTCCTCCTCCGACTGGGCGAGGCGGCCCAGCATCCGGTCGAAGGCGCGGCCCAGCCGGCCCACCTCGTCCAGTCCCGTCACCGGCACCTGGATGCCGAGCTGCCGGGTGCGGGCCACGTTCTCCGCGGCCGCGGTGAGGATCACCAGCCGTCGGGTGATCCGCCGGGCCAGCCACCAGCCGAGCAGCCCGGCGGCCACCACCACGGCCGCCATCAGCAGCAGCGTCCGCTGCTGGAGCGCGTTGAGCAGGTCCTCGGTGTCGCTGAACTCCTGCGCCACCTGGACCGCGCCCCGCCCGCCGCCGAGCGCAACCGTGGCGATCCGGAACAGGTCCTCGCCGGCCTGGACGTCCTTGTGCTGGACCGTCTTCCCCGCCTCCGCGGCGGTGGCGGCCGCCCGGTCCGCGGCGGTGACGGGCAGCACCGGGCTGCCGCGGTCGACGATCTCGCCCCGCGCGCCGAGCACCTGGACGTCGGTGCGCGCGGGCCGGACCAGGTCATGGCCGGGCTGGGAGGAGGAGAAGTCCTCCGGCACCATCCTGTGCTGCTTGACCTCGTCCTGGACGTCGGAGACGACCTGCGTGAACACCGACTGCTGGTCGACGCGGACCAGCCGGGCGGCGGCGTTGTACGACAGGATGCCGACGACGACCGTGACGACGGCCGTGACCGCCGCGAAGGAGACGACGAACGTGGTCCGCAGGGAGACGAGGCCCGGCCGGCGCCGGGCCAGCACCCGCGTGAGCCGCTCCAGCCGCTGGAGAGGGCCCACTCAGTCCTCCCGCAGCACGTATCCCACGCCCCGGACCGTGTGGATCAGCTGCGGGGCGCCCGGCTCGTCGAGCTTGCGGCGCAGGTAGCCGACGTAGACGGCGAGGTTCTTGGAACCGGGGCCGAAGTCGTAGCCCCAGATGCGGTCGTAGATCGTGGAGTGGTCGAGGACGATGCCCGCGTTGCGCGCGAGCAGCTCGAGGAGTTCGAACTCGGTGCGGGTCAGCTCCAGCTCGCGCCTGCCGCGCCAGGCCCGGCGGGCCTGGAGGTCCATCCGCAGGCCGGCCGCCTCGACCTGCCGGTCGGAGACCTGGGGCTCCCGGCCGGGCTCGGCCGCGATACCGCCACCACCACCGCTGCTGCCGCCGCCGGTGGTCACGGGCGAGGTCCGGCGCAGCAGCGCCCGCAACCGGGCGAAGACCTCTTCGACGTCGAAGGGCTTGACGACGTAGTCGTCGGCGCCGGCGTCCAGTCCCGCGATCCGGTCGGCGGTCTCCACCAGCGCGGTCAGCATGAGGATCGGCGTACGGTCCCCCTCCGCCCGCAGCACGCGGCAGACCTGGAGGCCGTCGATGCCGGGCATCATCACGTCCAGGACGAGGACGTCGGGGTTGGTGCGGTGGGCGTGTGCCAGGGCCTCCACACCGTCCGCGACCGCCGTCACCTCATAACCCTCCAGGGTGAGGGCCCGCTCCAGGGCGTGGCGGATGGCGCGGTCGTCTTCGGCGAGCAGCACAGTCTGGGGCACCTCCCCAGTCTGCCAAGGCCTCCGGCGGTTCTGCCGTGGTGAGCGGGCCTACGATCACCCTTTTTACCTGCCTCTCACCGTCACAGAGGCAACCGGGCACCGGATTTCGGCTGCGGGCCGGTGGGGGCTGGGCGCGCAGTTCCCCGCGCCCCTGACGGGGCGCTGCCCAGCCGCGTCCTACATACATGGCCGCGGGCAGGCGTGCCGCAGGGCGGCACGGGTGGGCGCTGGGGGTCCCCCGGCCGAAGGCTGGGGGAGGCACCCTGCAAGCGCCGGTAGGCGTCCCCACCCCCGCCCCGGCCCACCTCAGCTCGCGGCCAGCCTCGCCAGCTGTTCCGCGAACGGCACGACCGGCAGCTCCCCGGGCTGCTCGGGCACGCTCCGGCGAAGCCCCTGCATCATCCTCGCCAGCTCCCCCGCCGCCCGCTCGACCCGGTCCTCCAGGCCCTCCGCGCCCCAGTCCTCCGACGCCGCGTACACGCCCGTCGGCACGACCACCGCCCGCAGGTACGCGAACATCGGCCGCAGCGCGTGCTCCAGCACCAGCGAGTGCCGTGCCGTACCCCCGGTCGCCGCGATCAGCACCGGCTTCCCCGCCAGCGCGTCCTTGTCGAGCACGTCGAAGAACGACTTGAACAGCCCGCTGTACGACGCCGTGAACACCGGCGTCACGGCGATCACGCCGTCCGCCCCGGTCACCGCCTCCTGTGCGGCCGCCAGCTTCCGCCCCGGGAACCCGTTGGTGAAGTTGTGCGCGATCTCCACCGCGAGGTCGCGCAGCTCGACCACCTCGACCTCGACCGGGGCCTCGGCCTGCCGGCCCACGGCCGCGGCCAGCCGGTCCGCCAGCAGCCGCGTGGACGACGGCACGCTCAGCCCCGCCGACACGACGACGAGCTTCATACCCCGGCCTCCTTCTTGTCCGATGCCTTGGCGGCGGAACCGTCCGCAGCCTCGTCGGCCTTCTTCTCCGCCGCCGCGGCGGCCCGCAGCGACGCGTGCGTCGGCGCCTCCGGGACGTCCGCCGGACGGCCCTTCGCGAACTCCTTGCGCAGCACCGGCACGACCTCCTCGCCGAGCATGTCGAGCTGCTCCAGGACCGTCTTCAGCGGCAGCCCGGCGTGGTCCATCAGGAACAGCTGGCGCTGGTAGTCGCCCGCGTACTCGCGGAAGCCCAGCGTCCGCTCGATCACCTGCTGCGGCGAGCCGACCGTCAGCGGGGTCTGCTCGGTGAAGTCCTCAAGGGACGGCCCGTGCCCATAGACCGGGGCGTTGTCGAAGTACGGCCGGAACTCGCGCACCGCGTCCTGCGAGTTCTTCCGCATGAACACCTGGCCGCCGAGCCCGACGATCGCCTGCTCGGGGGTGCCGTGCCCGTAGTGCGCGAACCGCTTCCGGTAGAACTCGACCATCCGCTTGGTGTGGTCGGCCGGCCAGAAGATGTTGTTGTGGAAGAAGCCGTCACCGTAGTAGGCGGCCTGCTCCGCTATCTCGGGCGAGCGGATCGAGCCGTGCCAGACGAACGGCGGCACCCCGTCCATCGGCCGCGGGGTGGAGGTGAAGCCCTGCAGCGGGGTGCGGAACTTGCCCTCCCAGTCGACGACGTCCTCGCGCCACAGCCGGCGCAGCAGGGCGTAGTTCTCGATGGCGAGGTTGATGCCCTCGCGGATGTCCTGCCCGAACCAGGGGTAGACCGGCCCGGTGTTGCCGCGGCCCATCATCAGGTCCACCCGGCCGTCGGCCAGGTGCTGGAGCATCGCGTAGTCCTCGGCGATCTTCACCGGGTCGTTGGTGGTGATGAGGGTGGTGGAGGTGGAGAGGATCAGCTTCTCCGTCTGCGCGGCGACGTAACCGAGCATCGTGGTCGGCGACGACGGCACGAACGGCGGGTTGTGGTGCTCACCCGTCGCGAACACGTCCAGACCGACCTCCTCGGCCTTCAGCGCGATCGCGACCATCGCCTTGATGCGCTCCCGCTCACTCGGCGTCCGGCCCGTGGTGGGGTCCGGCGTGACGTCGCCGACCGTGAAGATCCCGAACTGCATGCTCGCTCACCCTCCAGGTTGTTTACGATTCAACTATACCCACAGAACGAGACCCCGCCGCCACCTATTCCCCACGCTCACCGCTCGCGCCCTTGGGGGCGCGGGGAACTGCGCGACCAGCCACAGCGAACCCGCAGCCACACCACACCCACCAGCCACCCCTTGCATTTCCGTTGTCCCACCACCCCCGTCCAGGTCTCCCCTACGACAGCCCACACCCGTGGGAACGGACAGGAGCCCCGTGACATGCAGCACCACCGCCGCCGCAGACCCCGCCGGTACTCCGGCCCCGCCGCCGCCACCGCCGTCGTCCTCACCTGTCTCGCCCTGGTGACCGGCGTGGTGCTGGCCCGTATGCAGTCGGGCCCTGCCGCGGACCGGCGGACCACTGTCGCCGGCCCGGCGGCCCCACCCCGTACGACGGCCGCCGCCACCCCCCTCGCCAGTCCTTCCGGGAAGCCGTCACCGTCCGGCTCGGCCTCGGCGACCCCGCACGCCGGTGCCTCGCCCACGACCAGGGCCACCTCGCCCTCCCGCACCGCAAAGCCGTCGGCAACCGCCGCCCCGGCCTCCGGCAAACGCACCGTCACCCTCGTCAACCGGCTCGACCAGACCATCTGGCCGGCCATCGCCGCCGACCCCAAGCACCCGGTCGAGGCCACCGGCTGGGTCCTGCGCCCCGGCGCCAGCCTCAGCTTCACCGTCCCCGACCACTGGGACGTCCGCCTCTGGGCCCGCACCGGCTGCTCCTTCGACGCGGCGGGCGACGGTGACTGCCTGACCGGCGGCTGCGGCCACTTCCAGTGCGGCTCCACCTGGGGCGAATTCCCCTCCACCCTCGCCGAGTTCAACCTGAACGCCTGGAACGGCATGGACTTCTACGACGTAAGCCTGGTCGAGGGCAACAACCTGCCGATGTGGATCAACAGTTACGGCGGCACGTCGAAGGACAGGATCGACGCCGACGGCTGCTCGGCCGCCGGCTGCACCCGGGACGCCAACGCCACCTGTCCCGCCAAGCTCCAGCGCGTCCGCGACGGACATGTCGTCGCCTGCCTCAGCGCCTGCCTGGTCTTCGACACCGACCAGACCTGCTGCACCGGCGCCTACGCGGCCCGCCCCCAGTGCGTCCCGTCCTCCTGGCCGGTCGACTCGGCCAAGGTCTTCAAGGCGGCCGAGCCCTTCGCCTACTCCTACGTCAACGACGACGCGACCAGCGTGCTCACCTGCTCCGGAGAGTGCGGCTACCGCGTCACCTGGGGCGTCAGCCCGTGACCCGGAGGGGGCCGGTACGGTCGTCGCCGGCACCGGCCCCCTCCGTTCAGCGCGCCGCCTGGAAGGCCCGGCCCGCCGCCGTGGCCGCCGTACCGCTCGTGAACAGCCCGCTGCTCGGCTTGGCCGGGTCCGCGCCGAGCCCGAACCACGCGTACCGCTGCAGGTACGGCAGCGCGTCGAGCGCCTTCGTGGACGCGGTGACGAAGTCCGCCTGCTGCTGCGCGGACGGGAACCGGGTCCCCTGCGAGAAGTCGATCAGCGCGTACTCGGTGAGCCAGATCGGCTTGTGGTAGCGCGCGTACACCGCCGCCAGGTACGAGGTCAGCTGCTGCACGGCCTGCGGGGTGCGGAAGTCACCGCCGTACCAGTGCAGCGTGATGAAGTCGACCCGGTACCCCTTCGCCTTCGCCCCGGACATGAACCGGTCCAGCCAGCCGCCGGCCGTGTCCCCGCCGTACGCCACCGCCGGGCTGCCCAGCACCTTGCCGGCCGCCATCAGCTTCGGCCACAGCCCCAGCGCCTGGTCGACCGTCATGTTCGACTGCTGCGCCATGTCGGGTTCGTTGAAGCCCAGGAGGTACGGCCCCGCCGCCCGCGCCTGCGCCAGCGCGGCGTCGGTGACGGACGCGGAGCCCCAGATCATCGGCACGAAGGAGGCCGAGGCCGGGGTCGTCACGCCCTGGTGCTGGGTGTTCCAGGTGTAGTACCAGCTCGCCCCGCTCGCCGCGAGGGCCTGGCTCACGCCGTTGAACGTCCAGACCCCGACGCCCTTCTTCGCGCCGGAGGCCACCCGCACCTCAGCCGCGGTGTGCTTCGAGGGGGCCGGCCTGGCCGACGGTTTCGGGGACGCGCTGCGGCTGGGGGAGGGCGAAGGGGAGGCGGAGTGCGTCGGGTTCGGGCTCTGGCTCGGGGCCACGACGGCCACCGGCGTCGGCGGCGGGGCCGTGTCCGCGGCCGGGGTGGACGGGCCCGCCGTCATCCGGGCCGCGACCAGTGCGACCGCCGCGACGACCGCGACCGCCGCCGAACCGCCCACGACCGCCTGCCTGCCCACGAGTTGCCGGCCGGCCCGCGTGCCCGTCCGCCTGCCCGCACGACCGTGCCGACCCCGCGGACGACGGCCCCCACCACCGGAATCGGCGGCACCGGTCGCATGAGGCGCGGTCGCATGGGGCCCGGTGACATGGGATGCGGTCGCATGGGGCCCGGTCACGTGGGCCAGCACCCGCGCCGGGTCGAGGCCGGCCGGTACGGCCACCAGCGGCAGGCCGCTCAGCAGCCGGTCCATCGGCAGCAGCCCCCGCTCCAGGCCCGCGCACACCCCGCAGCCCCGTATGTGACGCCCGAACCGCTTGCGCCACAGCGGACTCGGCGTGCCGTCCCACGGCGTGGCGATCCCGTCCAGCTCGGCGCAGCGCGGGTCGGCCGCCAGCCCCCGCACCACCCCCCGCGAGACCTCCATCTGCTTCTTCATCCGCTGCACCCGTACCGCCGCATGCCGGTCGGACAGCCCCAGCGCACCGGCGAGTTCGGCACGCTCCAGGTCGCCGGTCTCCTCCAGCCACCACAGGGACAGCAGCTCCTGGTCGTCCGGGTCGAGCCAGCGCGTCGCCTCCGCGACCTCCCGGCGCTGCTCGGTCAGGCCCAGCCGCAGGATGGTCAGCCCGGCGAAGTCGAGCGCCGGGTCGGTGATCGTCTCCGCGTCGTCCAGGCGCGCCCGGCGGTCCCGGTCCGTGGCCCGCGACTGCTCCCGGTTGCGCACCTGCCGGATCGTGATGGCGACGAGCCACGACCGGAACGCGGACGGGTCCCGCAGCTTCTCCAGTCCCCGCACCATGCGCAACAGCGTCTCCTGTACGACGTCGTCGACGTCGGCATGACCGTTCAGGGCCCGGCCGACGATGTTGTAGACCAGCGGCAGGCACGCGGTCACCAGGTGCTCCAGAGCCGCTCTGTCCCCCGCGCGGGCGGCCGTCACCACCCCGGGGTCGGGTCCGCTGCGATGGTTCTCGGTCATGTGGGTCTGTTCCTCCGCGCAGAGTCCGGCTGTCGGAACGGAGACCCCGCGCAGGACGCGGGGACAACAGAAAACCGGCGAGTCGGCTTCGCGATTTGTGTTGTACGCCCCCCACCGAGGAGGTCACCGAGAGGCAGGCACACGTCAGGTACCGCCCGAGGAAGGCACCAGGATGGCACGAGGACGCAGGAGACACGGCGCGAGACCACCGCGACGCCGCTGGTGGTACGCCGGCGCGGCCGCCCTCGCGACGGCCGCCACCGTGATCGTCACCTACGGCACGTGGACACCCGCCGGCACCCCCACCGCGCACCCGGACCGCCGGACCGCCGCGGCCCTCCCCACCGGCCCGTCGGACACCGCGCCCGCCTCGTCACCGTCGTCTTCGCCGTCACCGTCGCCGAGCCGCAGCGCGTCCCCCTCCGCGTCGGCCCGCCCCAAGCCGTCGGCGCCGGCGAAGACCCCGGCCGTCCCCGCGACCACCGTCCAGGCCGGGCAGCCCACCACCGCCCCCGTCGGCAGACGCCTGATCACCGTCGTGAACAGGACCCCGCAGACGGTTTGGGCGGTCGTCACCAACACCTCCGTCTACCCGGCCGGCCGCAGGCTCGCCCCCGGCCAGAGTCTCTCGGTGACCGTCGCGAACAACTGGGGCGGCCGCATCTGGGGCCGCACCGGATGCACCGAGGGAACGGCCGCGGGCCCCTGCGCCTCCGGCGACTGCACCAGCGTCTGCAGCGGCGGCAACCCGCCCACCACCCTCGGCGAGTTCACCTTCGACGCCTACGCGGGCATGGACTTCTACGACGTGAGCATGGTCGACGGCTCCAACCTGCCCATGTACATCAACGTCTCCCACACCACGACCACCGACCCGGTCAGCGCCTCCGGCTGCTACCGGGGCACCTGCACCACGGACGTCGACTGCCCCAAGGCCATGCAGGCCCTCTCCGGCGGCGAGGAGATCGGCTGCAAGCCGCCCTGCGCGGCGTTCGGCGGCGACACCTACTGCTGCCGCGGCGCCTGGGCGGGCCGCGAGAACTGCGTCCCCGCCAAGTGGCCCGTCGACTACACGCAGGTCTTCAAGCGCGCCGAGCCCTACGCCTACTCCTACGCCTTCGACGACGGGGCGACCATGCCCTGCAAGGGCGCCTGCTACTACCGCGTGACCTTCGGGACGACGGCCGGCTCCACCTGAGCACGGCGGGCGGCGCCGGAGCGCGGATCCCCGGCGCGCGGTCGGCCGTTCACCCGGACGGCCCGCGCACGAGGACACGCCGACGGGTCTCCTCGACGCTGGAATCCCGGGCGTCGCCCGACGCTCCCGCCCCGAAGGACCGGCATGCACATATCCCGCTCCCCCCACGCGTCCCGTGCCTCCCGCAAGTCCGGCAGGCCCCGCCGCACCGCGCAGGCCGCCCGCTGGGGCGCGGCACTGCTGGCACTGTCGGGGACCACCTCGGTCCTGGTCCCCATGACGGCACAGGCGGGCGGTCCGGCCGGCGACCCCGGCCGGGAGAAGCCCACCATCGTGCTCCTGCACGGCGCCTTCGCCGACGCGTCGAGCTGGAACGGTGTCGTGCAGAAGCTCCAGCAGAACGGCTACACGGTGGCCGCACCGGCCAACCCGCTGCGCGGCGTCGCCCAGGACTCGGCCTACCTCGCGAGCTTCCTGAAATCCGTCACGGGACCGGTCATCCTGGTCGGCCACTCCTATGCCGGAGAGGTGATCTCGCAGGCGGCCGTCGGAAACGACAACGTCAAGGCCCTCGTCTACATCAACGCGATCATGCCCGACAAGGGAGAGTCGCAGGCCACCCTCGCCGCGAAGTTCGCCCCCGCGCCCCTCAGCAAGGCCCTGAAGCAGGTGCCCTTCCAGGTCGGCGCCGGCAGCACCGGCACGG
This sequence comes from Streptomyces sp. NPDC001507, assembly GCF_042894765.1. NCBI lineage: Bacteria > Bacillati > Actinomycetota > Actinomycetes > Kitasatosporales > Streptomycetaceae > Streptomyces > Streptomyces sp. NPDC001507. Next base: position 37,760 of record NZ_JBIAVV010000009.1, on the reverse strand, counting down.
ACCTGTACGTCCAGCCGGCCAAACTGCACCAGGTCTTCGCCGCGGACCTGCCCACCAGCCAGGCTGCCGTCATGGCAGCCACCCAGCGCCCGGTCGCGATGTCGGCGTTCACCGACAAGCTCACCGGCGCCGCCTGGCGCACCAAGCCCGTGTACGCCCTCGTCGGCAGGCAGGACCAGGCGGTCAATCCGGCCCTGGAACTGTTCGAGGCGAAACGCGCGCACGCCAGGAAGACGGTGGAGATCAACTCCTCGCACGTGTCGCTCATCTCCCACCCGCAGGCGGTCAAGGACCTGATCACCGAGGCCGCCGAGGACTACATGTGGAAGTAGGCCGCTGCGCCTGTTCCTCGGCGTCGACGGCATGCACCACGAGGAAGTAGCGGTCCGGGCCGCTGCCCGGCGGCGGCACCGGACCGAGGTACCTGCGGTGGCCGGCGCATTTCCCGGACGTCGGCCCTGAGTTGCGGCCCCCGGAATACCCGCCCAGACTTGATGGGCGCATTTGAACGCATCCCCATGAACGTCCCGGAGGAGCGTGCCATGGCCAGGATTCTGTGTGTGGTGACCGGCGCGAGCTACTGGACCCTCAAGGACGGGCACCGACATCCCACCGGCTACTGGGCCGAGGAGTTCGTGGCTCCCTACCGCGTGTTCACCGACGCGGGACACGAAGTCACCGTGGCCACTCCGCACGGGGTCGTACCCGTCGTGGACACCATGAGCCTGCGACCCCGGATGGCGGGCGGCGAGGAGAACTCCCTGCGCGAGGAGGCCGTCATCGAGGAGGCGGAGGAGCTGCGGTACGCCGTCCCCCTCACCGACATCCGCCTGGAGGACTACGACGCGGTCTACTACCCCGGCGGCCACGGCCCGATGGAGGACCTCTCGACCGACCTGGACTCCGCCGCGCTGCTGCGGGACGCCCTCGCCTCCGGCCGTCCCCTCGGCATCGTCTGCCACGCCCCCGCCGCCATCCTCGCCACCCGCGACGCGAGTGGCGGCACCCCCTTCGCGAACTACCGGCTGACGGGTTTCTGCAACGAGGAGGAGGCCGGCGTCGGATTCGCCGACAGGGCCAAGTGGCTGCTGGAGGACGAGCTGAAGAAGCTGCCCACCGAGTATTCGCGGGGCCCCGCCTGGGAGCCCTACACGGTCGTCGACCGCAACCTCTTCACCGGCCAGAACCCCGCGTCCTCGGGCCCGCTCGCCCGGGAACTCGTAGCGGCACTGGCCTGAGCCCGGCCCTGAGACCCGGCCGACGCGACGGCGCACGCGTGGGCGGGCGACAGACGTTCGCCCACGGACCCGGCTCGGCCGGTGCCGCCCGCCGATCAGAACGCGTACGGATCCCCCGTCGCCAGCACCAGCACCCGCTGCTCGTCGTTCGTGCGGTCCTGGTCCACCGCGCCCCCGCCCCACGCCACGTCCACCGCCAGCCGCACCTCCGCAGGCCGCTCCCGCAGCCGTACCGGCACCACCAGCTCCTCCCCCGGCACCTCGACCGCCAGCGGCCCCGTCTCGCACACCACCTCCCGGTCACCGGTGCGCGCGCACCCGCCCGGCAGCTGCTGCGAGTCGGCCAGCGGCGCCGACGAAGCCAGCCGCACGCTGGCCCCGGTCACCCCGTCCGGCCCGTGGTTGCGCGGAGTCACCCGGACCTCCACCAGGTCCCCGTTCAGCACCGCGGACCCGTGCACCTCCAGATCCGCGCTGCCGGCCCAGGCGGCACCACCGCCGCCCACGACCAGCACACCCACCGCCACCGCACCGGCCACCGCCGGTCCACCACGACGCATCGCCATGCCACCCGTCCCGTCCGACTCCGGCATCCGTAACCCTGCTCTCGTACGGATGTATGCCACCCGGACCCGGCCACAGGCGCCCCCCATCAGGTGACATCCGCCGCACGTGGCACGCTGCACGCATGCTCATCCTCCGCTCCGCCGCCCTGTTCGTCGTCGCCGCGTTCTTCGAGATCGGCGGCGCCTGGCTGGTCTGGCAGGGCGTACGCGAACACCGCGGCTGGCTCTGGGTCGCCGGCGGCATCCTCTCCCTCGGCGCCTACGGCTTCGTCGCCACCTTCCAGCCCGACGCCCACTTCGGCCGCATCCTCGCCGCGTACGGCGGCATCTTCGTCGCCGGCTCGATCCTCTGGGGCGTCGTCGCCGACGGCTACCGCCCGGACCGCTGGGACATCACGGGCGCGGCGGTCTGCCTGGCGGGAATGGCGGTGATCATGTGGGCACCCAGAAACTGACGTGGCACACCCCCCACCGGCCCGCGGCCGCCCGGTTCGGCGCCGGCCACGGCGCCTAGACTCACCAGAGCAAGCCGCACGAACACACCCCGCCGAGGAGCAACCCATGGCCCCCTCCCGCATCGCGGTCGTCACCGGCGCCAGCAGCGGCATCGGCGCCGCCACCGCCCGCCGGCTCGCCGAGGCCGGCTACCGCGTCGTCCTCACCGCCCGCCGGGAGGACCGCATCGAGGCCCTGGCCAAGGAGATCAACGACGCCGGCCACCAGGCCACCGCCTACCCCCTCGACGTCACGGACCGCGCGGCCGTGGACGAGTTCGCCACCGCCTTCAACACGGTCTCCGTCCTCGTCAACAACGCCGGCGGAGCCCTCGGCGCCGACCCGGTCGCCACCGGCGACCCGGCCGACTGGCGCACGATGTACGAGACGAACGTCATCGGCACCCTGAACCTCACCCAGGCCCTGCTCCCCAAGCTGGAGGCGAGCGGCGACGGCACGGTGGTCGTGGTCTCCTCCACCGCAGGCCACGCCACCTACGAGGGCGGCGCAGGCTACGTCGCCGCCAAACACGGCGCCCACGTCCTCGCCGAGACCCTCCGCCTGGAGATCGTCGGCAGGCCGGTCCGGGTCATCGAGGTCGCCCCCGGCATGGTCAAGACGGACGAGTTCGCGCTGACCCGCTTCGGCGGCGACGAGGAGAAGGCCGCCAAGGTCTACCAGGGCGTCGCCGAGCCCCTCACCGCGGACGACGTCGCCGACACCATCGCCTGGACGGTGACCCGCCCCAGCCACGTCAACATCGACCTCCTCGTCGTCCGCCCCCGCGCCCAGGCCTCCAACACCAAGGTCCACCGGGACCTCTGATGCCGGCCGAGGACGACCCCACGACCGCCCTGGAAAGGCAGCTGGAAAAGGACCGCCTGCGGCAGGAGACGAAGAACGAACGCCAGGTCTGGTACTTCCTCGCCTACTTCCTCTTCGGCATCCACGTCATCGCCTTCGTGATGATCTACGCGGTCCGGCACGCGAAGTAACCCACGCGGGTGAACGTCATCGATCACCCGACCTACGCTCGCACCACACCGTCAACTCGACGGCCCTCGGCAGGGATGCAGCCCCGCCGGGGGCCTGACCAGCACGGAAGTGGAGCCGTCCCTGGGGCGCCGGCTCTCTCCGAGCGAGGCGAGCCGGTCTCATCCCGTCGGCCATTCGGCTGGAACGCGGACTGGCCCGGGGTGCGGGCCGTCGTGCCTGTGAGGGCGTATGCCGCCTTCAGCTTGCCGGCGTGTGTGCCGTGCCCTTGCTGCGGATGCGCTGACGGAGAAAGAGAGCGGCGCGCTCCAGTGCCTCGTCGGCTTCGTCCAGGACGCCGGCAAACGCCTGGAAGACATGCGGAACGTCCGCGGTGACGTCCAGGATGACGTCCACTCCGGCTTCCCTGGCGCGGGCGGCCATGCGTGTGGAGTCGTCCAGGAGTATTTCGTTGGTGCCCGCCTGCAGAAGCATCGGGGGGAAACCGGTCAGGTCGGCGCGGATGGCGGGGCTGAGCATGGGCTGGTGCGGGTCCTGTCCCGCAAGGTACATGGCTCCGGTGCGTTCCAGGCCCTCACGCGTGAAGAACGGATCGATGCCCGCCTTGCCGTCCATGCTCCCGCCTGTCCGGGTCATGTCGAGTCCAGGGGAGAACGCCACGATCGCGGCGGGCATGGGCAGGCCCGCGCCGCGAGCGGCGAGGCAGGTGGCGGCGGTGAGGCCGCCACCGGCGGAGTCCCCGGCGAACGCGATCGCCGAAGGGTCTTCGCCGCTGTCGAGAAGGGCGCGGTAGGCGCTCAGCGCGTCCTCGATCGCGGCCGGGAACGGGTGCTCAGGGGCAAGCCGGTAATCCAACGAGAACGCCCTGAATCCTGTTCTGGTCACCAGGTTCCCCGTCAGCGACATCGCCGTCTCCGGTGAACCGACCACGTAGGAGCCGCCGTGGAAGTAGAGGATCGTCCCGGCCGTCGGAGTGCCGGCCGGCTCGACGAGCAGCGCGGGCCGGTCGCCGAGCGTCGCAGTCCGGGTGCGGATCCCGGCCGGGACGATCATTTCGGCCATCATCGCCCTGAACCCGGCGCGGAGCTCCTCCACCGACCGAGGGCCCTCGGGCCGGGGCTGCCGGACCATCGCGTCGATCTTCGCGCGCTGTTGCCTGCTCATTGTCGCCTCCACCGCCAGTGCATGCCAAGGAACTATATGCCAAGGCATCTGTATGGGTGTTAAGATATATGCCATGGCATCTAAGTCAAGCGGTGGCCGGGTCGACCTCCCGGGCTTCTTCTCCGACCTCGTTCGCTGCGAGACACGCCTCTACAACGCGCTGAACGACCGTCTTCGCGAGCGGCACGGGATCGTCACCTCGCAGTTCGAATCCCTGCGCTTCCTGCGCGACCACCCTGGGTCCCGGGTGGCGGACGTTGCCGCCGAGTTCGCCATCGGGATCGGTGCGACCAGCAAGGGCATCGACCGTCTGGAGAAGCAGGCATGGGTCGTACGGCGAACCAATCCATCGGACCGTCGCTCGTCACTGCTGGACCTGACCGATGACGGCCTGCAACTCGTCGAGGCGGCGGAGGCGACCTTCACCGAAACGCTGGCCGAGCTGACCGCAGGCGCCCTCGGTGGCCCCTCAGGACTGGCCGCCGTACAGGTCCTTTCGGAGCTCCGCTCCGTGCTCGAACGCCATCAGATCGGCCTGCCCACAGGCTGACCGGCATGTGCATCCAGTGCCGCTCGGCCGGTGCTCTTCAAATCGTCATGCCCGGCATTCCGAACCGTTTCCACCCGTCGCCGACAGGGCGGCGGGAGGCACCTCGCCTCCCGGCCCGCCCTGCACAGCAACGGCTGCCAACTCGTCACCAGCAGGGAGACACCTCAGGGTTCCGAGATGTCAGCCCTTCACGCAGACGACCTGCTTCAGCTTCGCGACGACCTCCACCAAGTCCCGCTGCTGGTCGATGACCTGGTCGATCGACTTGTAGGCGCCGGGGATCTCGTCCACGACACCGGAGTCCTTGCGGCACTCCACGCCCCGAGTCTGGTCTTCCAGGTCCTTCGTCGAGAAACGGCGCTTGGCCGCATTGCGGCTCATGCGTCGGCCCGCACCGTGCGAAGCGGAATTGAAGGACATCTCGTTACCGAGACCCTTCACGATGTACGAGCCGGTGCCCATGGAGCCGGGGATGATGCCGTATTCCCCGGTTCGGGCACTGATCGCACCCTTGCGGGTCACCAGCAGGTCCACGCCTTCGTAACGCTCGCGGCTCACGTAGTTGTGATGACAGCTCACTTCGGGTTCGAAAGTGACCCTGGCCTTCTTGAACTCCTTGCGGACCACGTCCTTGAGGAGGGCCATCATGAGCGACCGGTTGTACTTCGCGTACTCCTGAGCCCAGTAGAGATCGTGCTCGTACGCAGCCATCTGCGGGGTGTCCGCCACGAAGACGGCGAGGTCCCGGTCGACCAGCCCCTGGTTGTGCGAAAGCTTCTGGGCCACGCCGATGTGGTGCTCGGCGAGTTCCTTGCCGATGTTCCGGGATCCGGAGTGCAGCATGAGCCACACCGAATCGGATGTGTCGACGCACACCTCGACAAAGTGGTTGCCGGCGCCGAGCGTCCCCATCTGCTTGACGGCCCGCTCCTCCCGGAACTTCACCGCTTCCGCAACCCCCTCGAACCGCCCCCAGAACTCCCCCCACCCCGTCGCGGGCAGCCCGTGGAAGTCGCCCGGCTCCACCGGGTCCGCGTGCATCCCGCGCCCCACCGGAATCGCCTGCTCGATCTTCGAGCGGAGCCGGGACAGGTCGCCCGGCAGGTCGTTCGCCGTGAGGGACGTCTTCACCGCGGACATGCCGCAGCCGATGTCCACGCCGACCGCTGCCGGGCACACCGCACCCTGCATCGCGATGACGGACCCGACCGTCGCACCCTTCCCGTAGTGGACGTCCGGCATCACCGCGAGGCCCTTGATCCACGGCAGGGTCGCGACGTTGCGCAGCTGCTGCAGCGCCACGTCCTCGACGGTCGCCGGGTCGGTCCACATCCGGATCGGCACCTTCGCGCCCGGCATCTCCACGTACGACATGTCTTCCTCATTCCCCCGCGGACAGCACAACAAAAAGGACAAAAAGCTTTAATTCCAACAAAACGCAAATGCGGCGCCATAGGTCCGGAAACCAGACAAGGGACCGGCGTTCACAGCAGTGCGTGCGATAGACATTGTCTCCAGGGGGCGCCCCGCTGCGGCAAGCGATTAACCAGCGGGGACACTGGAGCAGGACCGAGCGGACCAGTGAACGGAAGGAGCCTGACCGTGCAGCGGAAGGCGTACGTAACCGGCATCGCCGCCCTTCTCGCGGCCCTGCTGGCCGGCTGCACGAGCGGTTCCAGCGGTGGCGACGACACCAGCGGCAAGAACGCGGACACCAGCACCTCCACCGTCGCCGCCCAGCCCGGCAAGTACCGCACCCTCCCGGAGGCCTGCGGCGCGGTCAGCCACGACACCCTCGACTCGCTCCTGCCGGGCATCGCCCAGATCACCGACGAGCAGCAGCGCGAAAAGGCGTACGCGGGCGACGCGGCGCTCACCTACGACACCGACCGCAAGGTCGGCTGCCGCTGGAAGGTCGAGTCCACCGACGCCACGGACCGGCTGTCCGTCGATTTCGAGCGTGTGGTGTCGTACGACAACGCGGTCAGCGACGACAACGAGGCGCAGACGATCTACACGCAGCTGGAGTCGGCGGCGGACATCCCCGAGTCCGCGCCCCCGAGCCCGGCCGAGACGGAATCACCGTCGCCGACGCCGTCGTCGTCGGCTTCGTCGTCCGCGTCGGACTCCCCGTCCGCGACCTCATCGTCATCCTCGTCGTCATCCTCGTCGTCGTCCGCGTCGTCCTCCGGGTCGCCGTCCGGGTCCCCCGGCGGATCCGTCGATCCGTCCTCCTCGGCCTCCGCCACCCCGGCCGGTCTCCAGCCGCGCGCCCTCTCCGATCTCGGCGACGAGGCGTATCTCGACGACCAGCTCAGCGGCTCGGGTTCGACGGCCGAACAGCGGACGGTGACTGTGGTGTTCCGCACGTCGAACGTCGTCGTGACCATCGTGTACGAGGAGCAGCCGATGGCCACCGGGACCGTGCCGGACAGCAAGGAAATGCAGGACAGGGCGCAGAATCTGGCCGGGCAGCTGGCCGAGGCCCTCAACGGCTGAGGGTTCCCGCACGCCCTCCGCACCCCGCCCGCAAAGGACCTGAACCGGAACCGCACAGCTTCCTCACCGCGTACCGTGGCCCCTCGGACCCGATCCGACCGCAGGAACCCCGAACGTATGAGTGAAGGAACCATGCAGCGAGTAGCAGTCCAGTCAGACGACCAGCGTGCCCGGAACGGGCGGAAGGCACAGCGGCGGGCAGGGCGCCTGCGCCGCGGTCTCGTCTGCGCGGCCGCCGTCCCCGCCGTGGCGCTGTTCGCGACGGCCTGCTCCTCGGGCTCGGACGCCGCCGCGCAGGGGACGGGCGGAGGTTCGGACTCCTCCTCCGCCGCCGGGTCGACCGACACCGGCGGTTCCTCGGCGGCTTCGCCGGAGGTTCAGGCGGCGAAGTACGCGAAGCTGCCGAAGCCGTGTGCGGTGCTGTCGCAGAAGACGCTCACCTCGCTGGTGCCGAAGGGCGCGAAGTCGGGCAAGGAGGGCACGTCGGACGACGTGGCCACGCGGGGCAGCTGCTCGTGGAGCAGCCTGGACAGCAACGGCGTGAAGGGCTCGCAGTTCCGCTGGCTCAACATCTCCTTCCTGCGCTTCGACTCGGACGCAGGCCGGGGTTCGGGTGAGAAGCAGGCGGAGGCGTACTACACGAGCCAGGTGCAGGGTGCCCAGTCGGTGGCGGGTGCCAAGAACACCAAGTCGGTGCCGGTGTCCGGGGCCGGGGACCAGGCGACGGCGGTGCGCTACGACCTGAAGAAGAAGGAGGGCGCCTTCAAGCAGCAGACGGTCGTGGCCCGGGTCGCGAACGTCGTCGTCACCCTCGACTACAACGGTGCGGGTCTGGCGGGCGGGAAGGCGCCAGACGCGGACGCTCTGACGAAGGCGGCGGAGAAGGCGGCCACGGAGGCGGTGGGGTCGGTGGCGACGGCCAACGGCGCGGCTCCCGCACCGAGTTCACCTGCGGCGACGCCTTCGAAGTCGGTCTCCAAGTCGGCCTCGCCGTCCCCCTCGCCTTCCAAGTCGTCAGCCAAGAAGAGCTGACCGGCCACACGTACGCCGCACTGATGTGCCACCCTGTTGCGCGCAACAACTGGCAAGGGGAGGGGAGTACCGGTGGCCGCGCCCATACAGCTGACTCGGATGCACCGCGTTCTCATCGGTGTGGTCGTGACCGGCGCGATGATCATCGCCGGGATCGGCTTCGCCGGCTCGTACGCGGCCGTCCGTGAGCTGGCCATCAAGAAGGGTTTCGGGAACTTCGCCTATGTGTTCCCGATCGGCATCGACGCGGGCATCTGCGTCCTGCTCGCCCTTGACCTGCTGCTGACCTGGATCCGCATTCCCTTCCCGCTGCTGCGGCAGACGGCCTGGCTGCTGACCGTCGCGACGATCGCCTTCAACGGCGCGGCGGCCTGGCCGGACCCGCTGGGCGTGGGCATGCACGCGGTGATCCCGGTGCTGTTCGTGGTGGCGGTCGAGGCGGCCCGGCACGCGATCGGCCGGATCGCGGACATCACGGCGGACAAGCACATGGAGGGGGTGCGGCTCACCCGCTGGCTGCTCTCCCCGGTGCCGACCTTCCTCCTGTGGCGCCGGATGAAGCTCTGGGAGCTGCGCTCCTACGACCAGGTCATCAAGCTGGAGCAGGAACGTCTCGTCTATCAGGCGCGGCTCCGCTCCCGGTTCGGCCGCGCCTGGCGCAGGAAGGCTCCCGTGGAGTCCCTGATGCCCCTGCGGCTGGCCAAGTACGGCGTCCCGCTGGCGGACACGGCCCCGGACGGCCTGGCGGCGGCGGGCATCGACCTGCCGGCGCTGCTGCCCGCTGCCGAGTCGGCTGCGGGCGTTCGTGCCGCCGGGGCGGCGCCCGCCCCCCAGCAGGCGGCGCCTTCCGGCGGGCAGCGCCCGGAGCTGGTCCCCGGCCCCCGCCCGGAGCAGCCTGTGTACGCCTCCGCGCCGGAGCCGTCGCAGCCCGACCCGGAGGTCAACCCCTGGCTGCACGCCAGGAACCCGCAGCAGATCGAGTACCACGGCGACTACGACCCGACGTACGAGCCCCAGTACTCCGAGGAGCAGTACGCGGCCTGGCAGTACCAGCAGGAGCAGGAGCAGTACCAGCGCCAGCTGCAGGAGTACGAGCAGGCGCAGCTCCAGCAGCAGTTCCCGCCGGACCAGCTCCCCCAGGAGCAGCAGCCGCTGCCCGAGGAGTCCCCGTCGGAGACGACGGGCAGCTTCCCCATCCCCTCCGGTCCGGGCCGTACCCGTGAGCTCGGCGAGGGCGGCGGCCCGCCGGAGCCGACCGAGGAGGACTTCTACCTGGTCTTCAAGAAGTCGATAGACGGCGGCTACCCCAGCTCCAGCCAGTTCAGGGGTGACGTGGAGGCGACCTTCGGCACCACGCTCCCGCAGCGCGAGGCCGACCGCATGGTCAACCGCTTCACGAACCGCCACACGGCGGAGCTGCAGGACGACCACATCGCGTAGGCCGCGTAGGCGAGCCGCGCACGGCGTACGGCGTGAAGAAGGGGCCCTCCTCGGCGGAGGGCCCCTTCTTCATGCCGGCGTCACGCCCCGAGCAGCGCCCGTACCCGCTCCTGCCCGACCGCGAGCAGCAGCGTGGGCAGCCGGGGGCCGGTGTCCCGCCCGACCAGCAGGTGGTAGAGCAGGGCGAAGAACGTCCGCTGGGCCGTCTTGATCTCGGGCGGCAGTTCCTTCGGGGTGGCGTCGGCGGAGAACCCGGCCTGGACCTTGGGCACGCCGTAGACGAGGTGGGTGAGCCCGTCCAGCGACCAGTGCTCGGCGAGGCCGTCGAGGAGGAGCCGTACGGACTGCTGGGACGCCTCGTCGAGGGACTTCAGCAGTTCGGCGTCGGGCTCGTCGCGCACGATGGTCCGCTGGTCGGCCGGCACCTGGGTGTTGATCCAGGCCTCGGCCTTGTCGTACCGCGGCCGGGCCTCGTCCAGCGAGCCCAGCGGGTTGGCCGGGTCCAGTTCGCTGAGGATGCGCAGCGCCTGGTCCTCGTGCCCGGCGGTGATGTCGGCGACGGAGGCGAGGGTCCGGTACGGCAGAGGGCGCGGCGTCCGGGGCAGCTCGCCGGCGGCCGTACGGACGGCGCGCGAGTGCGCGGCGATGTCACCGGGCAGCGCGGACCCGTCCGCGACCTTCCCGTCGAGCTTGTCCCACTCGTCGTAGAGCCGCTGGATCTCCTGGTCGAAGGCGATCTTGAAGGACTGGTTGGGCCTGCGCCGGGCGTAGAGCCAGCGCAGGATCTGCGGCTCCATGATCTTCAGCGCGTCGGCCGGGGTGGGCACCCCGCCCCGCGAGGACGACATCTTCGCCATGCCGCTGATGCCCACGAAGGCGTACATGGGCCCGATGGGCTGCTTGCCCCCGAAGATCCCGACGATCTGCCCGCCGACCTGGAATGACGACCCCGGCGACGAATGGTCCACCCCGCTCGGCTCGAAGATCACGCCCTCGTAGGCCCACCGCATGGGCCAGTCGACCTTCCAGACCAGCTTGCCGCGGTTGAACTCGCTGAGCCGCACGGTCTCGGAGAACCCGCACTCGTTGCAGGTGTAGGTCAGCTCGGTGGTGCCGTCGTCGTACGCCGTGACGGTGGTGAGGTCCTTGCCGCAGCCGCCGCAGTACGGCTTGTACGGGAAGTACCCGGCGGAGCCGGACGAGCCGTCGTCCTCGCTCGCCGCGCCCGAGCCCTCCTCGGCCTCCAGCTCGGCCTCGTCGACCGCCTTCTGCTGGGGCTTCTTGCCGGTCTTCGGCTTGGTCCGGTACTGGGCGAGGATGGCGTCGATGTCCCCGCGGTGCTTCATGGCGTGCAGGACCTGCTCGCGGTACACGCCGGAGGTGTACTGCGCGGTCTGGCTGATCCCGTCGAACTCCACGCCCAGCTCGGCCAGCGACTCGATCATCGCGGCCTTGAAGTGCTCGGCCCAGTTCGGGTACGCGGAGCCCTGCGGGGCGGGCACCGAGGTGAGCGGCTTGCCGATGTGCTCGGCCCAGGACTCGTCGACGCCGGCGATCCCGTTCGGGACCTTGCGGTAGCGGTCGTAGTCGTCCCAGGAGATCAGGTGCCGGACCTGGTACCCGCGCCGCCGGACCTCGTCCGCGACCAGGTGCGGGGTCATGACCTCGCGGAGGTTGCCGAGGTGGATCGGCCCGGACGGGGAGAGACCGGACGCGACGACGACCGGTTTGCCCGGGGCCCGACGCTCCGACTCCTCGATGACCTCATCCGCGAAACGGGAGACCCAGTCGGTGGTCTCGGTGCTCTGAGCCACGATCGGCACGTCCTTCTTTCTGGCGTGGGACAGCCGGTACGGTCGCACGGCTGACCGCTCCATTGTCCCAGCCGAGACCGAATCCACGAAAACGGGTTATGGCAGGCGGCGCAGCCGCACTGTCAGGGGCGCGGGGAACTGCGCGACCAGCCACGACGCACCCGCACCCGGCCACGCACCGGTCCCCCGCGAGCTCGTAGCCGAGAAAACCCCTTTACCCCGCGTGAAATACTGGACCCGTCTACCAAACCCCACGAGGAGAAACGGCTCCCACTCCATGGCCCCGGTCACGCCCCTCAGCGCCTCCGTCAACCAGCAGCTCACCGACGCCCTGTCCGCCGCCCTGCCGGAGGCCACCGTCGACCCGCTGCTGCGACGCAGCGACCGGGCCGACTACCAGGCGAACGGCATCCTCGCCGCCGCCAAGAAGGCCAAGGCCAACCCCCGGGAGCTGGCGACGCAGGTCGTCTCCCACATCACCACCGGCGCGGACCTGATCCAGGACGTCGAGGTCTCCGGCCCCGGCTTCCTCAACATCACCCTCTCCGACAAGGCGATCACCGAGAACCTGGCCGCGCGGTACGCGGACGGCGACCGGCTCGGCGTGGCGGCGAAGGCGGACCCGGGCATCACGGTCATCGACTACGCCCAGCCGAACGTGGCCAAGGAGATGCACGTCGGCCACCTGCGCTCCGCGGTGATCGGTGACGCCCTGCGCGGCATGCTCGACTTCACCGGCGAGCGGACGATCGGCCGGCACCACATCGGCGACTGGGGCACCCAGTTCGGCATGCTCATCCAGCACCTGATCGAGAACCCGGACGAGCTGTCCGCGGAGACCGACACGGACGGCGAGCAGGCCATGTCGAACCTGAACCGGGTCTACAAGGCGTCCCGGGCGGTCTTCGACGCGGACGAGGCGTTCAAGGAGCGGGCGCGGAAGCGGGTGGTCGCCCTGCAGTCCGGCGACAAGGAGACCCTCGACCTGTGGCAGCGGTTCGTGGACGAGTCGAAGGTCTACTTCTACTCGGTCTTCGAGAAGCTGGACATGGAGATCCGGGACGACGAGATCGTGGGCGAGTCGGCGTACAACGACGGCATGCCCGAGACCGCCCGGCTGCTGGAGGAGATGGGCGTCGCGGTCCGTTCCGAGGGCGCCCTGGTCGTCTTCTTCGACGACATCCGGGGCAAGGACGACCAGCCCGTCCCGCTGATCGTGCAGAAGGCGGACGGCGGCTTCGGCTACGCGGCCTCCGACCTGACCGCGATCCGCAACCGGGTCCAGGACCTGCACGCCACCTCGCTGCTCTACGTCGTGGACGTCCGCCAGTCCCTGCACTTCAAGATGGTCTTCGAGGCGGCCCGGCGGGCGGGCTGGCTCACCGACGAGGTCACCGCGCACAACATGGGCTACGGCACGGTGCTGGGCGCGGACGGCAAGCCGTTCAAGACGCGTGAAGGTGAGACCGTCCGGCTGGAGGACCTGCTGGACGAGGCCGTGCAGCGGGCCGCCGAGGTGGTCCGGGAGAAGGCGCAGGACCTGACCGAGGAAGAGATCCAGGAGCGGGCCCAGCAGGTCGGCATCGGGGCCGTGAAGTACGCGGACCTGTCGACGTCGCCGAACCGGGACTACAAGTTCGACCTGGACCAGATGGTCTCGCTGAACGGCGACACGTCCGTGTACCTCCAGTACGCGTACGCCCGGATCCGGTCGATCCTCCGCAAGGCGGGCGAGGTCCGGCCTGCCGCCCACCCGGAGCTGGAACTGCACGCGGCGGAGCGGGCGTTGGGCCTGCACCTGGACGCGTTCGGCGACACGGTCTTCGAGGCGGCGGCGGAGTACGCCCCGCACAAGCTGGCCGCGTACCTGTACCAGCTGGCGTCCCTCTACACGTCGTTCTACGACAAGTGCCCGGTCCTCAAGGCCGACACCCCGCAGCAGGTGGAGAACCGCCTCCTCCTGTGCGACATCACGGCCCGCACCCTGCACCGGGGCATGGCACTGCTGGGCATCAGGACGCCCGAGCGGCTCTGACACCCGGTCGCCGACGGCGTTGTCAGTGACGCCCCTTACAGTCATCGCCATGGCGACTCTTCCCAACCCGCTGCCCAAGCTGGCGACCGACCCGAGTGGTCGGTCGCTCGGGCTCCAACTCCCGCCCGGGACACTGCTCGACGACACGCTCGACGGCCCCTGGCACCAGCCGTTGCTGTGGTACGCCGGGCAGCCCGCCGGGCCCGGGACCTGGACCGCGCTGGGTGCGCCGGCCGCCCGTGCGGGGCTGCTGCCGGTGCTCATCGACGTGTCCGAGCTCGACGACTGGGACTTCGCCCCCGGGGAGACGTCGTACCCGGGGGACCACGACGCCGACGAGGTGCTGGAGGACTACTGGGAGGAGGACCCGCCGGAGGGCGAGGAGTGGCCGGGACTCGCTCCCTCCACGGCGCTGGTCGCCGACCCGGACTCGCGTGCCGCGGACGTCGCCGACGCACTGAGCCAGGGGCGGCCCTGGCTGAAGGAGCCGCATCTGGCGCTGGTGTCCGCCCGGCGCAGCGCGGACATACCGGCGGCCATCGGCTGGAGCGGCCCGGTGAACTACGAGGAGGACGTGGCCCGGCTGTCCGCGGTGCTGCGCTCCTGGGAGGACCGGTTCGGCGTCCGGCTGGTGGCGCTCGGCTTCGACCACCTCGCGCTGTCCGTCGCCGCCCCGCCCGCCGACCTCGACGAGGCGGAGGCGGTCGCCGCCGAGCACTTCGCCTTCTGCCCGTACGCCGTGCTGCCGGACACCGAGGACACCCTCTCGTCGTACGCCGAGCAGCTGGTCGGGGAGCGGCTGTGGCACTTCTGGTGGGACTGAGTCCCGGCCTCGGCTAGCTGCCCAGGCCCTTGGCCAGCCTCCGCAACCCTTCCCCGATCTGCTCCGGCGTCTGCGTCACGAAGCACAGCCGCAGCGTCGAGCGGTCGGGGTCGGCGGCGTAGAAGGGTTCGCCGGGGACGTAGGCCACGTTCTGCTCCACCACCCGGCGGAGCAGCGCGGTGGTGTCGTACGACGACGGGAGCCTGGCCCAGAGGAACATGCCGCCCTCGGGCCGGTTCCAGGTGGACCCGGCCGGGAGGGCGTCGGCCACGCCGGCGAGCATGGCGTCCCGGCGTTCGCCGTACACCGCGCGCACCTTGGCGACATGGGCGTCGAGCACGTCCAGGTAGCGGGCGGCGGCGAGTTGGTTGAGGGTCGGGGTGTGCAGGTCGGCCGCCTGTTTGGCCACCGCGCAGGCACGGCGCAGGGCGCCGGGGGCGCGGAGCCAGCCGAGCCGGAGGCCGGGGGCCATGACCTTGGAGAAGGAGCCGAGCAGGACCGTCCGGTCCTCGGCGCCGGGGAAGGACGCGATCCAGGGGACGTGGTCGCCGTCGTAGCGCAGTTCGCCGTAGGGGTCGTCCTCTATGATCCACAGGCCGTGCCGGGCGGCGGTCGTGGCCAGGGCGGCGCGGCGGGCTGCGGGCACGGTGCGGCCGGTGGGGTTCTGGAAGGTCGGGACGAGGTAGAGGAGTTTGGGCCGTTCGGCGCGGATGAGCTCCTCCAGGGCGGCCGGGTCGACGCCGTCCGCGTCCCCGGGCACCGGCAGCACGCGTGCGCCGGCCAGCCCGAACACCTGAAGTGCCGCGAGGTAGCAGGGACTTTCGACGAGGACCGTGTCGCCTGGGTCGATCAGGGCGCTCGCGAGGAGGGAGAGGGCCTGCTGGGATCCGGTGGTGACGAGGAGGTCGTCGGCCTCGGTGGGCAGGCCCCGCGCGGAGACGCGTGCCGCGAGCCGCTGCCGCAGCGCCGGTTCGCCCTCGGTCGTCGAGTACTGCAGGGCCCGCTCCGGCGCCTCCTCGAGGACCGCGCGGAAGGCGGCGGCTATGCCCTCCCGGTCGAAGAGTTCGGGGGCCGGGAGCCCGCCCGCGAAGTTGATCACCTCGGGCCGGGCGGTGACCGCGAGGATCTCCCGCACGGGCGACCCGCCGACGGTCCGGGACCGAGCGGCGAGCGGGGGAAGCGGGGCGGGGGCAGGGGTGAGGGTCACGGACGGCTCCTTGGGCTGATCCTCGTCTTGGCGGGAGCGTAGAGAGGTACGTGCCGTCTACACCGGTGATTCCGCGATGCGGACGAGCGGCGCCGGATCCGTGTTCCGGGGTGCTTGGTCGTCCCGTGTCGCCGTCCCACGCGGCGTGATCCGCGCAGTTCAGCGGGGTGGACCGGGCTCAGGCGTCCCGAATCGCCCGTGAAGTCTGGCGGTTCGGCCGGGCCGCACCACAGGCTGAGGATGCTTCGGGACCGCCGACCGCGCCGAGATCGTCAAGGGAGCCCTCGTATGTCCGCCACGCACCGCACCCCGGCCGCCGGCCGCCGCCGCCTGCTCGCGGCGGCCGCCCTGGCGCTGGCCGCCGCGACCGCCCTCACCGGCTGCCGCGACGGACAGGGCGTACGCGACGAGGGCCCGTCCTCCTCCGCGGCCCGCGTCCGGCCCGGCGCCGATCCCACCCGGGGACCGGCACCCGGGTCCGGCGTCCCCGGTCAGCCCAGCATCCGGGCGGCCTCCACCGCCCAGTAGGTGAGGATGTTCTGCGCGCCGGCCCGCCTGATGCCGGTCAGGGTCTCCAGGATCGCGCGGTCGCGGTCGATCCAGCCCTTCTCGGCGGCGGCCTCGATCATCGAGTACTCGCCGGAGATCTGGTACGCGGCGACCGGCACGTCCACCGAGTCGGCGACCCGCGCGAGGATGTCGAGGTAGGGCCCGGCCGGCTTGACCATCACCATGTCGGCCCCCTCCTCCAGGTCGAGGGCGAGTTCCCGCAGCGACTCCCGCACGTTGGCGGGGTCCTGCTGGTAGGTCTTGCGGTCGCCCTTCAGCGAGGACCCGACGGCCTCCCGGAAGGGGCCGTAGAAGGCGGAGGCGTACTTCGCGGTGTAGGCGAGGATCGCGACGTCCTCGCGGCCGATCTGGTCGAGCGCGTCGCGGACGACGCCGATCTGGCCGTCCATCATCCCGCTGGGCCCGACGACGTGGGCGCCCGCGTCGGCCTGCACCTGGGCCATCTCGGCGTACCGCTCCAGCGTGGCGTCGTTGTCGACGCGGCCCTCGGCGTCGAGGACCCCGCAGTGCCCGTGGTCGGTCGTCTCGTCGAGACAGAGATCGGACATCACGAGCAGGTCGTCGCCGACCTCGGCGCGCACGTCCCGCAGCGCGACCTGCAGAATCCCGTCCGGGTCGGTACCGGGGGTCCCGAGGGCGTCCTTCTTCCCCTCCTCCGGCACCCCGAACAGCATGATCCCGGAGATGCCCGCCTCGACCGCCTCCGCGGCCGCCTTCTTCAGGCTGTCCCTGGTGTGCTGCACGACGCCGGGCATGGCGGCGATCGGCACCGGCTCGCTCACCCCCTCCCTGACGAACGCCGGGAGGATGAAGTCCGCGGGGTGCAGCCGGGTCTCGGCGACCATGCGCCGCATGACGGGGGTGGTCCGCAGCCGCCGCGGCCGCGTGCCGGGGAAGGAGCCGTACTTCGTCATGCCCCCTACGCTACGCCCGCCACAGCAGCCCCCTTACCGACTCGACGTCGGCGCCCCCGAAGGGCGGGTGGACGAGGAAGTTCGCGTAGCGGGCGGACAGCTCTACGACAGTGGCCATAGGGTGCCCCGCCTACTTCCAGGTCAACTCGCCCGTGGTGGGGACGAGGGACTCCAGCCGGCTGAAGACGTCCTCGGGCCCGTCGATGACGGTGGTGTTGGGTCTGCCCGCGTACTCCCTGGCCCACTCGTGGGTCAGGAGGGAGCGCATCAGGAAGACCCGGCGCCCGTGTTCCAGCGCGAGTCGTGCCTGCACACGTGCGCCGCTTCGGTAGGCGGCCTCCACGACGACGGTGGCGAGGCTGTACCCGCTCATCACGGCGTTGCGCATGGGGAAGGACGCCTTCGACGGCGGCGCGTCGGGCCAGAACTGCGAGATCAGCAATCCTCGCTCGGCGATCTCCTCCTGAAGCCGCGCGTTCTGCGCGGGGTAGACCCGGCGCAGCCCCGTGCCGATGACACCGACGGTACGTCCACCCACGGCGAGGGCGGCACCGTGCGCGGCGGTGTCGATCCCGGCGGCCAGACCGCTGACGACGGTGACACCCCGCTCGGCGAGGCCCCCCGCGATGGCGCGGGCGTGAGCGATCCCGTCGGGGGTGGGCGTGCGGGTACCCACGACGGCGACGCGCAGATCGTTCTCGACGGGCGTGCCCCGCAGGAACAGGAACGGAGGTCGTTGGTGGACCAGCCGCAGATAGAGCGGGTAGTCCTGGTCGAGGATAGTCACCAACCGCATCCCCTCCCGTTCCCAGGCGGCGACCTCGTCGGCGATGCCGTCCAGGTCCACGGCGGGGCCGGGATCGAAGAGCGCGGCCTGTCCGGACGCGTCGAGCGCGTCGTTCAGGACGTCCCGGGCGCTGCCGACCATCTCGATCTGGTCGGTCAGCTCGGACCAGGAGCGATCACCGCGCCGCAGCAGTGCTACGACGGCTGCCCGCTCCAGCTCCTGATCCATGGCGCAAGTATAGGAACGCCCTCGGGCGCGAGGAGTGGCCGAGAACGAACGAACGGAAGCTGTCGCGGTCATCTGCCGGGCTCCGCTCAGGCCGCGCAGGCATCGGCGGGCGTTGCCTGCCGATGCCTGCAGTCACGGCAACGGCCGGGCGCCGGTGCGCGGAAGGCACGTTCACAGCCGTCGCAGGTCTGGAAGGGGTGCGTGCGGCGTCGGCCGCCCCGGACATCCGCCGGTACGGAGGATGGTGCGGGAATCGCCGGCAGGGGCGCGGGCAGCAGTTCACGGAGGCGGTAGTCGAGCACACCGGCCGGGCGTCGCATGTCCACGGGGAGATCGGCGGTCAGGGCGCGGTGCACGACGGCTGCCGGGACACCACGGTCGAACCAGGCGGTGACAGCGGGGGCGAGCCGGTGCACGTCCCGTGGGGAGAGCGTGAGGCGGTCGTCGGAGCGGCGCAGAGCTGCGAGGAGGGCAGCAGCCTTCTCGTGACGTGCGTCGGGATGTGTCTGCACAGCGGACGGAACGCACGCGACGGACTGGTCGTCGGCCGCCTCGTGACCTCCCTCGGGCCCTGCGGGTAGCACCGGCTCGGCCTCGGCAGGGACGGAGACGGCCGGTGCGTCGTGGGCCGCCGGCCCGGCGCCGTCTCGGTCGTCCTCCTGAGGTGCCTGCCGGTCGTCCGCCGAGGGGCGGGCCGCCGCAACGCCTCGCGTCCGGCCTCGCGCCGTGCCTGCCCCGCCGGGGGTGTGGTGCGCATATGTCCGGGTGAACAACCGCCCCGCCTCGGTACGCTCCCGGACCCGCTCCAGGTAGCCGTGCGCCTCCAACTCCCGCAGGGCGAAGGCGATCCGGTCCCGCCCCTCGGGGAAGCGGTCGGCGAGACCGCGGATGTCGACCGGGGCGCCCTCCGGCAGCGACAGGATGTGGGTGCCCAGTCCGATCGCGGTCAGCGACAGCTCGCGATGCTGGGCGAGGTGATTGCCTACGACGGTGTAGTGGCCCGACTGGTACGTGCGTACGTGGGTGACACCGGAGTGGGTGGTCGTCGGTCGAACGTCCTGATTCGAGCGCGGCGCGGGGATAAGCTTCTTCTCAGCCATGGGGAAGGGTCCTGTCTTCCTCGTTGGTCAGGCCCTCGCACTGGGATGCCAGTCCCGGCGGGGGCCGAAGCACGTATGGGGTTGTGGATGTTGCCTGCGGCGAGACTGCCCGCCCGAGCCACCGCCGCGCCAGCCACACCGGCCGGATTCACCCGCCCGTGTGACGAAGGCGAGGTTTGGTCGGTTGGTGGGTTATTTCCCCGGGTTCTTTGGTCTTTTACCGCCCGCAGCCCCGGCCCGCGCCGCACCGCGTCCCGCCCTTCCGGCTGCCGGGGCCGCACGCCGAGCCCACCCACCCGCGGACGACAGCGCCCCCGAAGAGCCACGGGAAACCGCACGCCCAGCCCCACCCACCCGCGGACGACAGCGCCCCCGAAGGGGCGCGGGGAACTGCGCGGCCAGCCCCCGCCCACCCGCAGCCGACCGACGACACGCGAAAGGGGGTCCGGGGCGCAGGCCCCGGACCCCCTCACCTCGCGTAGCTCGCGCGGCTCACGTGGTGGTACGCCTCCTGCGTGCCCCCGGCCGCCGTTCGCTCGGCCGGGTCACCGGATCGCCGGCCTCCAGCGCGCTCGCGCGCCTGCGCAGGCCGAACTCCGCCAGCGCCTCCGCCAGCTTCGCGGCCGACGGCTCCGGAGCCATCACGTCCACCCGCAGCCCGTGCTCCTCGGCCGTCTTGGCCGTGGCGGGCCCGATACAGGCGATCACCGTCACGTTGTGCGGCTTCCCGGCGATGCCCACCAGGTTCCGCACGGTCGACGACGACGTGAAGAGCACCGCGTCGAAGCCGCCGCCCTTGATCGCCTCCCGGGTGTCGGCCGGCGGCGGCGACGCCCGCACGGTCCGGTAGGCGGTCACGTCGTCCACCTCCCACCCGAGCTCGATGAGCCCGGCGACCAGCGTCTCGGTGGCGATGTCGGCACGCGGCAGGAAGACGCGGTCGATCGGGTCGAAGACCGGGTCGTAGGGCGGCCAGTCCTCCAGCAACCCCGCGGCGCTCTGCTCACCGCTCGGCACCAGGTCCGGCTTCACGCCGAAGGCGACCAGCGCCTTGGCGGTCTGCTCGCCGACCGCCGCGACCTTGATCCCGGCGAAGGCACGGGCGTCGAGCCCGTACTCCTCGAACTTCTCCCGGACCGCCTTGACGGCGTTGACCGAGGTGAAGGCGATCCACTCGTAGCGGCCGGTGACGAGCCCCTTCACGGCCCGCTCCATCTGCTGGGGCGTGCGCGGCGGCTCGACGGCGATGGTCGGCACCTCGTGCGGCACGGCCCCGTAGGACCGCAGCTGGTCGGAGAGGGACGCCGCCTGCTCCTTCGTGCGTGGCACGAGCACCTTCCAGCCGAACAGCGGCTTGGACTCGAACCACGACAACTGGTCGCGCTGCGCGGCGGCGGACCGCTCACCGACCACGGCTATCACCGGCCGGCCGCCGTCCGGCGACGGCAGCACCTTCGCCTGCTTCAGGGTCTGCGCGATGGTGCCGAGAGTGGCGGTCCAGGTGCGCTGGCGGGTCGTCGTACCGGCGACGGTGACCGTCAGCGGGGTGTCCGGCTTGCGGCCGGCGGCGACCAGTTCCCCGGCGGCCGCGGCCACCGAGTCGAGGGTCGTCGACACGACCACCGTGCCGTCCGAGGCGCCGACCTCGGTCCAGCAGCGGTCCGAGGCGGTACGGGCGTCCACGAAGCGGACGTCCGCGCCCTGCGCGTCCCGCAGCGGTACACCGGCGTAGGCCGGCACCCCCACCGCGGCCGCGACACCCGGCACGACCTCGAACGGCACACCCGCGGCGACGCAGGCGAGCATTTCCTCGGTCGCGTACGTATCTAGTCCCGGGTCCCCGGACACCGCACGGACGACCCGCCTGCCACCCCGCGCGGCCTCCATGACAAGATGAGCCGCATCCCGCACGGGCGGGAGGGAAGCGGTTGTTGACGCGCCGTCAACAACCGTGAGTTGAGGCGTGCCCGTGCCCGGATACGGGTCCGACAACGGATCCGGATTCGTGGTCACGACGGAGACGCCCTGCCTGGCGTGGCTTCTGATCACGTCGAGCACCTCGTGCTCGGCGACCAGGACGTCCGCGCTGGACAGTGCCTCCACGGCACGCAAGGTCAGCAGTCCCGGATCCCCGGGTCCGGCACCCAGGAAGGTGACGTGCCCGTGTTCCAGGCCGGCGGGAAGGTTGGTGGGGCTCACTGTGCTCGCTCCCCCATCAGACCGGCCGCGCCCTGGGCAAGCATCTCGGTGGCGAGTTCGCGACCGAGCGCCGTCGCCTGGTCGTATGTCTCGGGCACGGGACCGGTGGTGGACATCTGCACCGTACGGGTGCCGTCGGTCGTGCCGACGACGGCCCGCAGGCGCATTTCCTTGACAATCTGCCCGTCGGCCAGCAGGTCGGCAAGCGCGCCCACAGGGGCGGAGCAGCCGGCCTCCAGGGCGGCGAGCAGTGATCGCTCGGCGGTCACGGCGGCCCGCGTGAGCGGGTCGTCGAGTTCCCCGAGCGCGACGATGAGCTCCGCGTTGTCCGCGGCGCACTCGATCGCCAGTGCCCCCTGGCCGGGGGCGGGCAGAACCGTGTCGACCGACAGGAAGTCGGTGACCTCGTCGATGCGGCCGATGCGGCTCAGGCCGGCCGCCGCCAGCACGACGGCATCGAGCTCGCCGTCGTGTATGTATCCGATCCGGGTGTCGACGTTCCCCCGGATCGGCACGGTCTCGATGTCCAGCCCGTGGGAGCGCGCGTACGCGTTCAGCTGCGCCGCCCTGCGCGGCGAACCGGTGCCGATGCGCGCCCCGCGCGGCAGGTCGGTGAACTTCAGCGCGTCCCGGGCGACGATCACGTCCCGCGGGTCCTCGCGCACCGGTACGGCGGCCAGGACCAGGTCGGCGGGCTGGGTGGTCGGGAGGTCCTTGAGCGAGTGAACCGCGAAGTCGACCTCGCCGCGCAGCAGCGCGTCCCGCAGGGCGGTCACGAAGACACCCGTGCCGCCGATCTGTGCGAGGTGCTCGCGGGAGGTGTCGCCGTACGTGGTGATCTCCACGAGTTCGACGGGCCGGCCGATCACCCGGTGTACGGCCTCCGCCACCTGCCCGGACTGGGCCATGGCGAGTCTGGATCGCCTGGTCCCCAGCCGCAATGGCTTCAGTGGATAGTCACTCATGCCGGTCGGTCCTTCTCGTCTGTGCTGTCCACGGCCCGGGAGACGGCGGCCACCGTCTCGGGGTCGAGGTCGAACAGGGTCCGCAGCGCGTCCGCGTACCCGGCGCCGCCGGGCTCGGCCGCGAGCTGTTTCACCCGTACGGTCGGCGCGTGCAGCAGCTTGTCGACGACCCGGTGCACGGCCTGCCGGATCTCGCCGCGCTGGCGTTCGTCCAGGTCGGGCAGACGCCCGTCGAGCCGTGCGATCTCGCCCGCGACGACGTCGGCTGCCATCGTCCGCAGGGCCACCACGGTGGGCGTGATGTGCGCCGCCCGCTGGGCCGCGCCGAAGGCGGCGACCTCGTCCGAAACGATCCTCCGCACCTGGTCCACGTCGGCCGCCATCGGCGCGTCCGCGGACGCCTCCGCCAGCGACTCGATGTCCACCAGGCGCACCCCGGCCAGCCGGTGCACGGCCGCGTCGATGTCGCGGGGCATGGCGAGGTCGAGGAGGAAGAGCGCGGGGGCGGGCCGGGCGAAGCCGGCGACCGGCTCCGGCCTGCGCCGCTCCGGGATCCGGCCGACCCGGGCGGCGGCCGCGGCCAGCGCCCCGATCAGCTCGGCCTGGGCCTCGGGACTCTCGGGCGTACGACGTCCGGTCTCCCGGATGTCGACGGTCCCGTTGTCCACCCAGGCCGCGTGCTGCTCCAGCTCCGCCGCGGCCATCCCGGCGACGGCGGCCTCCCCCATCACGGAGAAGCCACTCTGCGCGGCGGTGAGGTCGAGGGGGCAGTTGTCGTCGTTCCCGAGTCCGGCAGCGGCGCCGGCCGACGGCTGCTTCGGCGCGCGCGGTACGTCGATCTCGGCGACGGGCTCACCCGTACGGCCCTCGACGGCCGCCGCGACCGCCTCCGCGGTCAGCACCAGCCCCGTCGCCCCCGTGCAGGAGACGGCGACGTCGGCACGTGTCAGCTCGCCCGGCACCGCATTCATCGGTACCGCGCGGGCCACCACGTCCGTGTCGTCGGCGTCGTTCAGGATCTGCGCCAGCCGCTCCGCACGGTCGTACGTGCGGTTCGCGACGACGATCTCCGCCACCCCCGCCCGTGCCAGCGTCGCCGCGGCCAGCGAGGACATCGATCCGGCGCCGATGACCAGCGCCTTCTTGCCCTTGGCCCAGTCCTGCACATCCCCGCCGGCCGCCAGCTGCTCGAGACCGAAGGTGACCAGGGACTGTCCGGCCCGGTCGATCCCGGTCTCGGAGTGAGCCCGCTTGCCGACCCTGAGGCCCTGCTGGAACAGGTCGTTCATCAGCCGCCCGGCGCTGTGCAGCTCCTGCGCGCGGGCCAGGGAGTCCTTGATCTGCCCGAGGATCTGCCCCTCGCCGACCACCATCGAGTCGAGCCCGCAGGCCACCGAGAACAGGTGGTGGACGGCACGGTCCTCGTAGTGCACGTAGAGATAGGGGGTGAGCTCGTCGAGCCCGACCCCGCTGTGCTGGGCGAGCAGCGTGGACAGCTCGGCGACCCCGGCGTGGAACTTGTCCACGTCGGCGTAGAGCTCGATGCGGTTGCAGGTGGCGAGGACCGCGGCCTCGGTGGCCGGCTCGGCGGCGACGGTGTCCTGGACCAGCTTGACCTGGGCGTCCGCGCCGAGCGCGGCCCGCTCCAGGACGCTGACCGGGGCGCTGCGGTGGCTCAGCCCGACGACGAGGAGACTCATGCCGGCATCACGGCGGGTACGTCCCCGTCGGGTCCCTGCTCGTCGGCCTCCTGGTGCGCCGCGGCCGGCGCGGCCGTGCCCTCGTGCTCCTCGCCGGCCTTGCGCTGCTCGTGGAAGGCGAGGATCTGCAGCTCGATGGAGAGGTCGACCTTGCGTACGTCGACGCCGTCCGGGACGGAGAGCACGGTCGGCGCGAAGTTCAGGATGGAGGTGACCCCGGCGGCCACCAGGCGGTCGCAGACCTGCTGGGCGACGCCCGGCGGAGTGGTGATCACGCCGATGGAGACGCCGTTGTCGGAGATGATCTTCTCCAGGTCGTCGCTGTGCTGCACGGCGATCCCGGCGACCTGCCGCCCCGTCATCGCCGGATCGGCGTCGATGAGCGCCGCGACCCGGAATCCGCGCGACGCGAACCCGCCGTAGTTGGCGAGGGCGGCCCCCAGATTTCCGATACCGACGATCACAACCGGCCAGTCCTGGGTCAGGCCCAGCTCACGGGAGATCTGGTAGACGAGATACTCGACGTCGTAGCCGACACCGCGCGTTCCGTACGAACCCAGGTAGGAGAAGTCCTTGCGCAGCTTCGCGGAGTTGACCCCCGCGGCCGCGGCCAGTTCCTCCGAGGAGACCGTGGGGACCGAGCGCTCCGACAGTGCGGTCAGAGCGCGGAGGTACAGCGGAAGCCGGGCGACAGTGGCCTCGGGGATCCCTCGGCTGCGGGTCGCCGGTCGGTGAGTTCGGCCAGTTGCCACGGTGCTCCAACGGGTTGAGCGGGGCTGCGGACGGTCACACGTACCCAGACCGCCCCGTCGACAGCAGGCTATGTCTTTGTGAACGCGTGCACAAAGATGGTGTCCGATTTGCCCGGCCAACGTGACCGGGGTCACGCGCCCCCGGCGCAGCTGTCCGGAACCGGCGCACAAGCGCCCGCGCTCCCTCTCCATTGGGGGCAAAACCGTACACACTCCTCACGCATCCCGCCCCCGAGACCAAGCCGCCATCGATCCTAAGCGACTTTTCCAGCCGGTTTGGACTAGTCGGTCAGTGCCTTGCGGAGCCGTTCCTCGTTCACGCGCCAGAAGGTGTGCTGTTCGCCGTCGACGAGTACCACCGGGATCTGTTCCCAGTAGAGATCGTGAAGCTGCGAATCCTGGGTGATGTCCTGCTGCTCCCAGTGCACTCCGAGATCGCCGCACACCTTCTCGACCACGACCTGTGCGTCATCACACAGATGGCAGCCGGGTTTACGGATGAGGGTGACCGATCGCGCACTCGGCGCGGGCGCCTTCCGGCCAAAGAGGGGACTCATGACGTCCATTGTCCCGCCCCTGGGAGGGCATGTCCGCCGTCTTCTGCACGGGTTCTTCGCCTTGTTTAACGACCCGGTCGCGGAGAGTTCACACCGAGCCAACTCCCGTGACTCCGGAACTCCCGAACAAACTGGCTATGCTCACGACATGGCCGCTCTCGGATGGCTCACTCCCCGTAGGCGCTCCGCCACGGCGCGGAGCGTGTTGGCAGGCGAGGCCTCGGCGGAGGCCGCGCGCAAGAACCAGGAAGCGACCGCGCCCCTCCACGAGGCCGCGGAGCCGGACTTCCCGGTGCTCGGCGACGACAAGGCCGCCGCGTTCTTCGACCTGGACAACACCGTCATGCAGGGCGCCGCCATCTTCCACTTCGGCCGCGGCCTGTACAAACGGAAGTTCTTCGAGACCCGCGACCTCGCCCGGTTCGCCTGGCAGCAGGCGTGGTTCCGGCTGGCCGGCGTCGAGGACCCCGAGCACATGCAGGACGCCCGCGACTCGGCCCTCTCCATCGTCAAGGGCCACCGCGTCGCCGAGCTCCAGACCATCGGCGAGGAGATCTACGACGAGTACATGGCCGAGCGCATCTGGCCCGGCACCCGCGCGCTCGCCCAGGCCCACCTGGACGCGGGCCAGAAGGTGTGGCTCGTCACCGCGGCCCCGGTGGAGATCGCCGGCGTGATCGCCCGCCGGCTGGGCCTGACCGGCGCGCTGGGCACGGTCGCCGAGTCGGTGGACGGCGTGTACACCGGCAAGCTGGTCGGCGAGCCCCTGCACGGACCCGCCAAGGCGGAGGCGGTACGCGCCCTGGCCGCCGCCGAGGGCCTCGACCTCTCCCGCTGCGCGGCCTACAGCGACTCCCACAACGACATCCCGATGCTCTCCCTGGTCGGCCACCCCTACGCCATCAACCCCGACACCAAGCTGCGCAAACACGCCCGCGAACTGGACTGGCGGCTGCGCGACTACCGCACGGGGCGCAAGGCGGCGAAGGTCGGCATCCCGGCGGCGGCCGGCGTCGGCGCGGTGGCCGGTGGCACCGCGGCCGCGATCGCGTTGAGCCGACGGCGTCGGTAGTTCGGCGTCTCGGCGTCGGCCGGGCAGCACCGCCGTAGCACCGGAGGCCGGTTCCCGGCTGCGGGTGCATCGTGGCTGATCGCGCAGTTCCTCCCCCAGCCTTCGGCCGGGGGGACCCCCAGCGCCCCTAAAGGGGCGCTACTCCCCCGTTTCCCTCAAGCTGCGGGCAGGCGTGCCGCAGGGCGGCACGGGTGGGCGCGGCGGCACCCTGCAAGCGTCCCCACCCCCGGCCCTCAGCCGCCACGCGCCCGGAATTATCGCGCCGTCACCCCAACACGCCCCGCACATCGCCGAAACCCGCACGTTTTCGTTCAACAACCGGTCACTCTAAGGCTCTTGAGGCGGCTCCAAACGGTTACAGAAGCGACGCAATCGATGATTTGAGCAACTCGGTGTAGCAGTGCCTGCACGAAGCGTTATTCTCCTCAGACGCAAACCGGTTCCCCTCCGTCGCTACGACGGGTGAAAGGTTCCGTACTGCACGTGATGGAAGCTCTGCCTCTGGGAGTCCCGTGTACCCACACGTCGGGGTTGACGCCTCGGGCCTGGCTACGCTGCGCGCAACAGTCGCGACGGTCAAAGAGACGCTGCGCGGCCTTGCCCCGACCGCGTACGCCGTCCCCGCCTTCGCCACCGCCGCCCCCGTCGGCCCGTGCTACGCACTGGCCGACGGCATGGAACAGGTGCCGGCGCGCAGCGCCGTCGTCGAGGGCCGCCGGTCCGGCGACGGCCGGGGCGTGGGCAGACGCGGCCGCACCACCGGCACCGGCACCGGCACCACCACCCGCCGCCCGGCCGCGGACAGCGACAGCGCCCGGATGATGGACCTCGTGGAGCGCGCCCAGGCCGGCGAGGCCGACGCCTTCGGCCGCCTCTACGACCAGTACAGCGACACCGTGTACCGCTACATCTACTACCGCGTCGGCGGCAAGGCGACCGCCGAGGACCTGACCAGCGAGACGTTCCTGCGCGCGCTCAGAAGGATCGGCACCTTCACCTGGCAGGGCCGCGACTTCGGTGCCTGGCTGGTCACGATCGCCCGCAACCTGGTCGCCGACCACTTCAAGTCGAGCCGCTTCCGCCTCGAGGTCACCACGGGCGAGATGCTCGACGCCAACGAGGTCGAGCGCTCCCCCGAGGACTCCGTCCTGGAGTCCCTCTCCAACGCGGCCCTGCTCGACGCCGTACGACGCCTCAACCCCCAGCAGCAGGAGTGCGTGACGCTCCGCTTCCTCCAGGGCCTCTCGGTCGCCGAGACCGCCCGCGTGATGGGCAAGAACGAGGGCGCCATCAAGACCCTCCAGTACCGGGCCGTGCGCACTCTCGCCCGGCTCCTCCCCGACGACGCCCGCTGAACCGGCCACCCTGGGCGATGCTCAACTCACGCTCCGTAAAAGCGCGTTGCCTTTCTGAGCCGATCACCGGCCGTCCGTAACCCAAGTACCGAGCCGCTCGTTGTGCGGGATACAGGCTCCCTGTGGTCACGCCCGGCCAGCCCCCGATCACCCGATCGTGTGGACTGGCCGAGGGCGTGCAACCCTCAGGACCCCCTGGGGAGTCGACCGTCATGACGAGAGGAGGTGCCGCCAGTGATCGCGAACGTATCGGCCCACCGGCGGGCGAACGCCTTCGCCCAGGCTCTGGAGGAGCAGCCCGACCGGGACCCGGCGGCCGAGCCGTCCGGAGGACCGGCGGGCGATCCACCCGCCGCCCCGGACCGGGCCGAACGGACCGAGCAGGGCGAGCTGTTGGCCCTGGCGACCGGGCTCGCCGCGCTGCCCAAGCCGGAGCTCGACCCGGAGGTCAAGGTCGTCCAGCGGGCCCAGCTGGTGGCCGCGATGGAGGCCATGCTGGCGGAGGGCACCCTGGGCGGGGCGGCGGAGGCTTCGGTACCCGAGCAGCGCGCGTCCCGTGGCAAGGGCGCGCACCGGGCCAGCCCGCTGGGCAAGTTGCGGCCGCGTTCCCGGCTCACCAAGGGGCTCGCCGCGGGCGGCCTGAGCGTCGGCGTGGCCGCCGGAGCCTTCGGCGGGGTCGCCGCCGCCAGCTCCGACGCCCTGCCCGGCGACTCCCTGTACGGCCTCAAACGCGGCATCGAGGACTTCAAGCTCAACTATCTGTCCGACGGTGACGACCAGCGCGGCCAGACCTACCTCGACCAGGCCTCGACCCGGTTGATGGAGGCCCGCCGGCTCATGGAGCGGGACCGCGGCGGCCACCTCGACCACGAGTCGATCGGCGAGATCCGCCGCACCCTGTCCGGGATGCAGCACGACGTCACCGAGGGCCACCGCCTGCTCCACGAGGCATACGAGCGCGACCCGAACTCCCTGGGGCCCATCCAGGCCCTGTCCGCGTTCGCCCAGTCCCACCGTGAGGCCTGGGGCGCCCTGCGCGAGAGGCTGCCGGTCCAGCTCGGGGACGTCAGTCAGCAGGTGTCGTCGGTTTTCGACGCCATAGACCAAGAGGTCGCCCCGCTGCAGTCCCTGCTTCCCCAGCCGTCCCAGAACACCGGCGACGGCACGGGCAGGCAGGACTCCGGCACGGCGTCCACCGGCTCCTCCGGCAGCCACCGGTCGACGGCCCCGTCCTCCTCCGGCAGCTCCTCCTCGGGCCACGAGACCGGTACCGGCAGCCCCAGCGGCTCGGCCTCCGGCAACGCCGACAACGGCCTCATCGGCGGCACCACGGGCGGCCTCCTGGACCCCCCGAAGACCGGTTCGAGCACCCCGTCCCCGTCCAAGTCCGCCTCCAGCGCACCGGACGTCACCCTGCCCCCGCTCCTGCCGGGGCTGCTACCGGGCCTGGGCATCGACAGCCAGGACAGCAGCAACTAATCACGAGGTGTACCCCCGCGCCCCCGAGGCGGCGAAGCCGCCCTTGGGGGCGCGGGGCTGTATCTGATATGCCGCGCCGGCCATCGCACCTCAACCCGCAGCGGTGCTCAAAAGAAAACCGACCGCCGCTGCACCAGCAACTTGTACAGCGTGTGCTGAATCTGCTCCCGCACCTGATCCGTCAGGTTGAACATGAGCATCGGATCCTCGGCCGCCTCCGGCGGATAGCCGTCCGTAGGGATCGGCTCCCCGAACTGAATCGTCCACTTCGTCGGCAACGGCAGCGCCCCCAGCGGCCCCAGCCACGGAAACGTCGGCGTCAGCGGAAAGTACGGAATCCCCAGCACCCGCGCCAGCGTCTTCGCATTGCCGATCATCGGGTAGATCTCCTCGGCCCCCACGATCGAGCAGGGAATGATCGGCACCCCCTGCCGGAGCGCGGTGGACACGAACCCGCCCCGCCCGAACCGCTGGAGCTTGTACCGCTCGCTGAACGGCTTCCCGATGCCCTTGAACCCCTCCGGCATCACCCCGACCAGCTCACCCTGGGCCAGCAGCCGTTCGGCGTCCTCCGCGCACGCGAGCGTGTGCCCCAGCTTCCGCGCCAGCTCGTTCACCACCGGCAGCACGAAGACCAGGTCCGCCGCGAGCAGCCTGAGGTGACGATTCGCCGGATGCCGGTCGTGCACGGCGACCTGCATCATCAGCCCGTCCAGCGGCAGCGTCCCGGAGTGGTTGGCGACGATCAGTGCACCACCGTGGGCGGGGATGTTCTCCACGCCCTTCACGTCGACGCGGAAGTATTTCTCGTACACCGGCCGCAGCAGGGACATCAGGACCTGGTCGGTCAGCTCCTCGTCGTACCCGAAGTCGTCGACCTCGTACTCCCCGGTCAGCCGCCGCCGCAGGAACGCGAGTCCGCGTGCGACACGCTGCTCCAGGCCGGCCTCGTCGTGCGGCGGCTGCTTCACGCCCGTCTCAGGGTTCTCCCGGGTCACATGCACATCCTCCTGCGCGGGGATCCGCCCGGCGAGAGGCTGGACCTCACGCACCACCGCGGACTCGCGCCCCGCCGCCTGCTCGCCGCCGCCCTTGCGCCGGCTCCCCGCACCCCGGCGCCGGGCGGCCGGCCGCTGCACGGCAGCCCCGCGGGACCGGTCGTCGTCGAACGGAATGACCTTGGCGTCCGCCATCGTTGCTGCGCTCCTCAGTTGGCGCTCTGGGTCGGGTCCTGCGTCGGGGCCGCCGCCGGCGTCCGCGCGCCGCTCAGGGCGGGCAGTGCGGCGATCCGGTCGACGGCCGCGGCCACCGCCTGGGGCGGCAGCAGCCCCGGGGCCTGGGCGAGCACGAAGTCCGCGAAGGCCTCCGCCGTCGTGTACTTCGGCCGGAACCCCAGCGTCTCGCGCATCTGGACGGTGTCCACCACCCGGCCGTGCGTCAGCAGCCGGATCTGCTCGGGGGAGAAGTCGCTCATGCCGAGCGTCCGCACCAGGGACCCGGCCCAGGTGACCGCCGGCAGCAGCAGCGGCACGGTGGGCCGCCCCAGCCGCCGCGAGCACTGCGAGAGCAACAGCACCCCGTCACCCGCGATGTTGAACGTGCCGCTGTTCAGTGTCCCCCGCTCCGGCTCGTGCGAGGCGATCCGCAGCACCTCGATCACGTCGTCCTCGTGCACGAACTGCAGTCGCGGGTCGTACCCGAGGACGGTGGGCAGCACGGGCAGCGCGAAATAGGACGCGAGCGGGGTGTCCGCGGTCGGTCCGAGGATGTTGGCGAACCGCAGCACGCACACCGCCACGTCGGGCCGCCGCCTGGCGAACCCCCGCACATACCCCTCCACCTCCACCGTGTCCTTCGCGAACCCCCCGCTGGGCAGGGACTTCGGCGGGGTGGTCTCGGTGAAGACGGCCGGATCCTTCGGCGCGGAGCCGTACACGTTCGTGCTGGACTTGATCACCAGCCGCCGGACGTTCGGCGACTTCTGGCAGGCGCCGAGCAACTGCATCGTCCCGATGACGTTGGTCTCTTTGACGGTGGTCCGGCTCCCGCTGCCGAGCGGTGTCCCGGTCACGTCCATGTGGACGACGGTGTCGGCGCCGCTCTCGGCCAGTACCCGGGCGATGGTCGGCTGCCGGATGTCGGTCTGGATGAAGTCCGCCCCGCCCAGATGATGCTCCGGCGGCACGGCGTCCACGGCGACCACCCGGTCCACCTCGGGGTCACGCTGAATACGCCGTACGAACCGGCCCCCGAGTTGACGGGCCACTCCGGTCACGAGCACGACCTTCCCCAAGATCAGCGCCTTTCTTCCGTGTTCCCGTATGCGGGCCAACTTAGCGGGTTGATGTTGCGCTGGCATGACCCCCAGCAGGCCACGACAAGCCGCAACGGCCGGAAAATGCAGTGGCCCCCCACCGTACTGGTGGGGGGCCACACACAAGCTCTCGCGGCTCGGCGCCGTAATTACTTCTTGTTACGGCGCTGAACACGCGTGCGCTTGAGCAGCTTGCGGTGCTTCTTCTTGGCCATCCGCTTGCGCCGCTTCTTGATAACAGAGCCCACGACTACCCTCGCTCACTTCTCATCACTCGGTGCTGGGCATCATGGGCCCATACGACCTACGAGGGGCTAGCCTACCCGCCCGAGCGCTGAGGTCGTAATCGAGGTGCCCCGGGAAGAATCCCGGAACGGCCGTCAGGCGGTCTCCACCCCCACATAGCTCTCGCGAAGGTACTCGTGTACCGCTTGTTCGGGGACGCGGAAGGACCGCCCCACCCGGATCGCGGGCAGATGACCGCTGTGCACCAGCCGGTACACGGTCATCTTCGACACTCGCATCACCGCGGCGACCTCCGCCACGGTCAGGAACACAACCTCGTTCAGAGGCCTCTCGCCAGCTGCCATGACACACCTGAACCTTCCGCACTCGACGGGCCACCGGCTTCCCCTTCCGGTGACTCTTCGTCGTTGCGTGCTCACTCCCCAATGTAGGGGCGGGTGATGCGAGTGGGGAAGAGGTGCACCCATCGGCGGCCTACTGTGACAGACACGCTCGATTGAGTACGTAGCGGGTAAGCGGCGTGTAGCAATCAGACCGCACGCCGTCATCAACCGGAACGGCCACCGACACCACCCCCTCGGCCTCCCCCACGAAGAGCGCAGGGTCATCCGTATCCGCGAGCCCAATGGCCTCAAACCCGAGCTGACCTGCACCGCAGACCCACCCATGGTCCCCGACCACCAGCTCCGGCAGGGGTCCGCCGCTCCCGGCCGCCGCTTCCAGCGCCACCCGAACCGGCAGCGGCGAATGCGTGTGCGCACCCGGCGCACAACCGGGGCGTTCACGGCCCACTTCTCTCATGAACCCGACACCTCGTACGTAATCGAGGCTGCACGTACGTAGGCCGAACCGGGTCGTTATGTCGACACAGTGACCCTGCGCGGGGGTGAGGACCTCACACCCCGCCGCCGACAGCGCGTCCGCGAGACCGGCGTAGAACCCGATCAGCCGGTGCGGATGCCCGGTCCCGAACAACACGGGGGCACGCCGCCGGGCCGCCTCCCCCACCCGCTCGGCGAAGGCATCCAGCCCCGCGATCGTCAGGTCAGGATCGATCACATCATGCCCTGAAACACACCGGGGATCGTCCGAAACCCCGCACTTGGCAGCCATCAACCGAATCAACTCCGCCTCTCCCCAACCCCCTTGCGGATCAATTCCGATCAACACCCGAGGATCCCGAGCCGCGAACAGCCGATAACTCCGCAGACTCCGCTCCCGCGAGGTCCCCACCACGCCCGCCAGCCCGGCAGCCACCAAATAGCCCTGAAGCCCACCACCACTCACCACACAGAAATGCTGACGCCCTCCACCCCACCAGACCCCCAGAACCGACAAAAACCGCACAGTCGGCCTAACGGCACCCCATCCCAACCCGCCCGGCGCCTGAGGACGACGACGGGCCCGCACCCCACCCTCCACCCCGTCCGGCGCCGCAGGACAACGCCCGGCCCGCACCCCCACTCTCCAGCCCGTCCGGCACCGGAGGACAACGCCCGGCCCGCACCCCCCACCCTCCAGCCCGTCCGGCGTTTGAGGACGAGGCCGCAGGCCGAAGCGGGGGTCCGGGGGCGGCAGCCCCCGAAACGGGCGGTCGCAGGGGGCGCACCCCCTGGAAGGACGGGACGGGTAGGGGCGGCGGGGGCGAGAAAACCCCTACGCCAGCAACCCCCGCAGCGGAAACACGGCCCGCCGAGTCGCCAGCACGGCCTGATCCAAGCGATCAGCGGGGTCGTACCCCGCCTCCCACCCGGCCCACCCCACCGGCCACCGCCCATCCGTCATCCGCCCGGGCCCCAACTGCCGAGTCCGGGCAAACACTTCCTGCCGCCACCCCTCCGGCACCAGCGTCTCGGGCGCAACCTCCCGCCCCGCCGCAACCCCCACCAGATGCGTCCACGACCGAGGCACGACATCCACCACCTCGTACCCTCCCCCGCCCAACGCGACCCACTTCCCCCCGGCGTACTCGTGCGCCAGCTCATGACACGCCACCTGCACCGCCCGCTGCGCATCCAGCGAAACGGCCAGATGAGCCAGCGGATCCTCGAAATGCGTGTCGGCGCCGTGCTGCGTCACCAGCACCTGCGGCCGGAAGTCGGCCACCAGCTCCGGCACGACGGCATGAAACGCCCGCACCCACCCCGCGTCCCCGGTCCCCGCCGGCAGCGCCACGTTCACGGCGGAGCCCTCCCCCGCCCCGGCCCCGACCTCCTGCGGCCACCCGGTCTGCGGGAACAACGTACGGGGATGCTCGTGCAGCGAGATCGTCAGCACCCGCGGATCCTCCCAGAACGCGGCCTGCACCCCGTCCCCGTGATGCACGTCCACATCCACGTACGCGACCCGCTCCGCCCCCAGCTCCAGAAACCGCGCGATCGCCAGCGAGGCGTCGTTGTAGATGCAGAACCCCGACGCCGCCCCCGGCATCGCATGGTGCAACCCGCCCGCGAAGTTCACGGCGTGGTCGGCATCCCCCCGCCACACCGCCTCCGCCGCCCCCACCGACTGCCCGGCGATCAGCGCCGACACCTCGTGCATCCCGGCGAAGGCGGGATCGTCCACCGTCCCAAGCCCGTACGACTGGTCGGCCGACCCAGGGTCCGCCGAGGCCGCCTTCACGGCCTCGATGTAGTCCTCCCGGTGCACCAGGCGCAGCGTCGACTCCCCGGCCGGCTTCGCCGCGACCACTTCCATCGCCCGGTCGAGCCCGAAGGCACCGACCAGACTCCGGGTCAACGCCAGCCGGACCGGATCCATCGGATGACCCGGACCGAAGTCATAGCCCGTTACTGCCTCGTCCCACATCAGCTGTGCGCGGCCGCTCATGCCCGCCACCGTATCGGTCCGACCTGGTCGCGAACGAACGGGCGTACACCAGCGTCACCAGCACCAACACCATCGGCACCAACATCGCCCCGCGATAGCTCCACGCATCACCGAGCGCCCCAACCAACGGCGAACCGATCAGGAACCCGACGTAGTTGAAGATGTTCAGCCGCGCGATGGCCGCATCCGAAGCCCCCGGAAACAGCCGCCCCGCCGCCGCGAAGGTCTGCGGAACCAGCACGCACAGTCCCAGCCCCAGCAGAGTGAACCCGGCCATGCCGACCCACGCCCCCGGCGCCGCCGCCACCACCGCGAACCCCGCGGCCGCCACCACCGCCCCCAGCCGTACGACGGGCACGGCACCGAACCGCCGTACCCCGAAGTCCCCGATGCCCCGCCCTACCAGCGTGGTCACCATGTACACGTTGTACGGCACGGTCGCGAGCTGCTCGCTGCTCCCCAACACGTCCTTCAGGTACTTCGCACTCCAGTTGGAGACGGTCGAGTCCCCGATGTAGGCGAAGGTCATCACCAGACACAACGGCAGCAGCACCTTGAAGACGACACCGCCCGCGCCCCCACCGGCCGCCTCGTCCGCCACCGGCGCGGGTTCACCGTCCACGTACCACCGGCTCCCCACCAGCGCAGCCGGCAGCAGCACCGCGACCACCGGCAGGTACGACACCCACAGCGCGAGATGCCAGTGCGCCCCCACCCAGGCCAGCGAGGCCCCGAGGATGCCGCCCAGGCTGTACGCCGCATGGAAGCTGAGCATGATGCTGCGCCCGTACGTCCGCTGCAGACTCACCCCGAGCATGTTCATCGAGGCGTCCAGCGCACCGACGGCCAGGCCGAACGCGGCAAGCGCCACCGCCAGCTCCGCCATCACCCCACCGGACCCGACCCCCAGCAGCGCAAGCATCACCACGGGCTGGGACCAGCGCAGCAGCCGGCTGGGCCGTATTCGCTTCACCAACTGCTCGGTGGTGACACTGCCGACACCGGCCAGGATGGGCACGGCAGCGAGAAAGACCGGCAGCAGCGCGTCGGAGACGCCGTACCGGTCCTGGATGGCGGGGATGCGCGTCACCAGCAGCGCGAAGGTGGCGCCCTGGGTGAAGAAGCTGAACGCCAGCGAGGCCCTACCGCGCCGCAGCACATCTGTCATGGCGGCGAGCGTAGGGCCCCGGCGTACTCGTGGGTAGATCCAGCCAAAGATGAATTTCCCTCAGCTTTACCTCCCGGCCGCTCAGGCGGCGACCGCGAGCTCCTGTTCCTGCGGCTGCGCGGCCTCCTGGCGCTTCACCTCGTCGGTGATCAGGCAGGCCATGGGCTCGGCGGCCGCCCCACCGCAGATCACCATGCCGAGGCTGATCGCCACGACCAGGAGGAGCGAGCTCAGCCAGACCATGGTGTCGACGGGGATGGTGTACGCGCCGACGACCCGGGCGACGCATTCGGTGAGGAGCACCAGACCCCAGATCACGGAGAAGACCCGCTCCTTGCGCAGGAACTCCGCCGACCGGACCGCGGTCCCGGATGCCAGCCGCTCCCAGGCGGCCTCCCGGCCGGCGTTCCCCTTCACCAGGAACGG
Source organism: Streptomyces sp. NPDC001507 (assembly GCF_042894765.1). Classification (NCBI taxonomy): domain Bacteria; kingdom Bacillati; phylum Actinomycetota; class Actinomycetes; order Kitasatosporales; family Streptomycetaceae; genus Streptomyces; species Streptomyces sp. NPDC001507. Next base: position 1,243 of record NZ_JBIAVV010000009.1, on the reverse strand, counting down.
CTTCAGCCCAGCCGACATCATCGGCCGGCCCAGCGCCACCGACACCAGGATGCCGATCCCGATGGTGCTGCTGACCGCACCGTCCTTGGCGAGCATGAGCCGCGGGTCACCGGAGACGAAGCTGAGCGCGAGCCCGACCACGTTCACGACCAGGATCAGCGCCGCAAGCCCGTTGACCGTGCGCTCCTTCGCCACGCTCCAGCCCGTCCGTACGGCCGGCACCACGCTGCTCCAGGCGAGCGCCGCGAAGGTGCTCATCCCGAAGGCCCCCTTGAAGAAGTAGTACGACCCGAGAGGCACCGCCACGTCCACGATCAGCGGGCGGAGGTTCTCCAGCACGCTGGGCTGCTGCTTGCTCTGGGACCCGGTGTTCGTCGTCTTCGTCATGCCCTCAGCTTCGCGTCCGAGCGAGGTCCCCCAGTAGAAACGAACGTCCGGAGCTCGGCATGACAATTGTCAGCGCCGCCGTCATGCCCCCGGTCATTCCAGCAGGTCAGCCAACTGCCCCATGTCGGAGAAGAGTTGCGTCGCCCCCTGCAACCGGTCGGCCGGCGTCATGGCCGTGAACCCGTACACGTCCATCCCGGCCGACACCGCCGCCCGCACCCCCAGCGGACTGTCCTCCACCACGGCACACCGCTCCGGCACGACCCCCATCCGCTCGGCCGCGTGGAGAAACAGATCCGGCGCCGGCTTCCCCCGCCCCACATCCTGCGAACTGAAGATCCGCGACTCGTCGAACCACCGGTCCAGCCCGGTCGTCCGATGCCCCACCCGAATCCGCTCATGGCTCCCCGACGACGCGACGCAGTACGGCACCCCGTCCGCCGCCAGTTGCTCCAGCACCCCCGCGACGCCGGCCACGGGCTTCAACTCCGCCTCGAAGGCCGTGAACACCCGCCCGTGGAAGACATCGTCGAAGTCGTCCGGCAGCCGCTCGCCGGTACGCTCCAGGACGAGGTCGTGGATCCGGTGCATCGCGGACCCCATGTAGTCCCGTATGGAGTCCTCGTAGGAGGTCGGATGCCCCAACTCGGTGAGATAGGCAGCCAGCAGCCGGTTGGAGATGGGCTCACTGTCGACAAGGACGCCGTCGTTGTCGAAGATAACCAGGTCGTAGCGCATACCCCGAGCCTAAACGACCCTGCAAACGCAGAAAGGCCCACGCCAATGGCGTGGGCCTTTCCCAATATTTGTTCGGCGGTGTCCTACTCTCCCACAGGGTCCCCCCTGCAGTACCATC